>CAVSXG010000003.1:0-519832 GCA_963731865.1 uncultured Chloroflexia bacterium
GGTCAACGACGCCCCGGTCGCGGTGAATAACACGGCCACCACGGACGAAGACACGGCTGCCACGATCGACGTCCTGGCCAACGACTCGGACGTCGACGGGACGATCCCGACCGTCAAGATCAGCTCGATCAGCGCGCCGGCTCACGGCACCGCCACGTACATCGTCAGCGGCCCCGATGCGGGCAAGATCCTGTACACCCCGGCGGCCAACTACAACGGCCCCGACAGCTTCACCTACCGGCGACCGACGGCAATGCCCGCGGCAACACGGCCACCGTCTCGATCACGGTCACCCCGGTCAACGACGCGCCGGTGGCGGTCAACGACAGCCACACACGAACGAGGACACGGCGCTGACGTCGATCGCGACGTCCTGGCCAACGACACCGACGCCGACGGCGACCCGCTGACCGTCGATCAGCTCGTCAGCGGGCCGGCCCACGGCACGCTGACGTCATCGCAACGGCCCCGATGCGGGCACGTTCAGCTACACGCCGGCCGCCAACTACAACGGCCCCGACAGCTTCACCTACCAGGTCACCGACGACGGCCACGCCGCACAGCAACACGGCCACGGTCACCATCACGGTCACCCCGGTCAACGACGCCCCGGTGGCGGCCAACGACACCTCCAGCGCCAACGAGGACACGGCTGCGACGGCGATCGGCGTCCTGGCCAACGACACCGACGCGGACGGCGACGACCGCTGACCGTCAGTCGCTCGGTCAGGCGCCGGCCCACGGCACGCTGACCTCACGTCAACGGCCCCAATGCGGGCACCTTCACCTACACCCCGGCCGCCAACTACAACGGCCCCGACAGCTTCACCTACCAGGCCGACGACGGCCCGAGCAGCGCCCGAGCAACCCGCCACGGTCACGATCACGGTCACCCCGGTCAACGACCGCCCGGTCGCGGCCAACGACAGCCTACCACCAACGAGGACACGGCGCTCACGATGCAATCCGGCGTCCTGGCCAACGACACCGACGTCGACGGCAACGACCGCTCGACGTGACGATCCGCGCGTCACCGCGCCGGCCCACGGCAGCCGCGATCGCTCAACGCCGACGGCACGTTCACCTACACCCCGGCCGCCAACTACAACGGCCCCGACAGCTTCACCTACACAGGTCACCGACGGCACGGCCGACAGCAACACGGCCACCGTCACGATCACGGTCACCCCGGTCAACGACGCCCCGGTGGCGGTCAATGACGACGCGCCACCACCAACGAGGACACCGCCGGTCGACGGCGACGTCTGGCCAACGACACCGACGTCGACGACGCCGACGCCACTCACCGTCGTCGAGAGCTCGATCGTCGCCACCAACGGCACAGCCGTCCTCGGCCGACGACGGACGATCCGGTTCACCCCGGACCTCAACAAGGGCAGTGGCAACACGACGCCTTCACCTACACAGGTCACCGACGGCACCTCACTCGACCAACACGGCCACCCTCACGATCACGGTCACCGCGGTCAACGACGCCCCGGTCGCGGACAACGACAGGCCACCACCAACGAGGACACCGCGGTCCGACACGGACGTGCTGGCCAACGACACCGACGTCGACGACGCCAACGCCAACCTGACCGTCGATCGAGACTCGATCGTCGCCACCAACGGCACGGCCGTGCTCCTGGCCGACGACGGACGTCCGGTTCACCCCGGACCACAACATCAACAGTGGCAACACGGCCGCCTTCACCGTGACCTACAGGTCACCGACGGCAGCCTCACTCGACCAACACGGCCACCCTCACGATCACGGTCACCGGGGTCAACGACGCCCCGGTCGCGGTCAACGACACGCCACCACCAACGAGGACACCGCGGTCGACAGGCGACGTCGTGACCAACGACACCGACGTCGACGACGCCAACGCCACCTCACCGTCGTCGCGGCTCGATCGTCGCCACCAACGGCACGGCCGTCCTCCTGGCCGACGATCGGACGATCCGGTTCACCCCGGACCTCAACAAGAACAGGGCCACGGCCGCCTTCACCTGACCTACCGGGTCACCGACGGCAGCCTCACCTCGACACACGGCCACCCTCACGATCACGGTCACCGGCGTCAACGACGCCCCGGTCGCGGTCAACGACACGGCCACCACCAACGAGGACACCGCGTCTCGGGCAACGTGCTCACCAACGACACCGACGTCGACGACGACACGCCTGACGGTATCGATCCCGGGAGCTCGATCGTCGGCACCAACGGCACGCTCGTCCTCGAAGGCCGACGCATCTACACCTACGGCCCAACGCCGCCGCGCAGGGCTCGACACGGGCATCGCTACAGGACGCCTTCACCTACACCGCCACCGACGGCAGCCGCCTCCGACACGGCCACCCTCACGGTCACGGTCACCGGCGTCAACGACGCCCCGGTCGCGGTCAACGACACGGCCACCACCAACGAGGACACCGCGGTCGACAAGGACGTCGTGACCAACGACACCGACGTCGACGACGCCAACGCCAACCTGACCGTCGTCGACGAGCTCATCGTCGCCACCAACGGCACGGCCGTCCTCCTGGCCGACGATCGGACGATCCGGTTCACCCCGGACCTCAACAAGCAACCAGGGCAACACGGCCGTCAACTTCACCGTGACCTACAGGGGCACCGACGGCGGCCTGACCTCGACCAACACGGCCACCCTCACGATCACGGTCACCGCGGTCAACGACGCCCCGGTCGCGGTCAACGACACGGCCACCACCAACGAGGACACCGCGGTCGACAAGGCACGTCGCTGACCAACGACACCGACGTCGACGACGCCAACGCCTCACCGTCGTCGCAGAGCTCGATCGTCGCCACCAACGGCACGGCCGTACCCTACGCCGACGCATCGGACACCGGTTCACCCCGGAGCTCGAGAAGAACTGGCACCGGCCGGCTTCACTGCCTACAGGGTCACCGACGGCACTCACCTCGACCACACGGCCACCCTCACGATCACGGTCACCGCGCGTCAACGACGCCCCGGTCGCGGTCAACGACACCGCCACCACCAACGAGGACACCGCGGTCGACAAGGACGTCGTCGACAACGACACCGACGTCGACGACGCCAACGCCAACCTACCGTCGTCGAGAGCTCGATCGTCGCCACCAACGGCACGGCCGTCCTCCTGGCCGACGGGACGATCCGGTTCACCCCGGACCTCAACGAACAGTGGCAACACGGCCGCCTTCACCGTCACCTACAGGGTCACCGACGGCAGCCTGACCTCGACCACCGGCCACCCTCACGTCACGGTCACCGCGGTCAACGACGCCCCGGTCGCGGTCAACGACACCGCCACCACCAACGAGGACACCGCGGTCGTCAACGACGTCGTGACCAACGACACCGACGTCGACAACGCCAACACCAACCTCACCGTCGTCGAGAGCTCGATCGTCGCCAGCCAACGGCACGGCCGTCCTCCTGGCCGACGATCGGACGATCCGGTTCACCCCGGACCTAACAAGAACAGTGGCAACACGGCCGCCTTCACCGTGACCTACAGGGTCACCGACGGCAGCCTCACCTCGACCAACACGGCCACCCTCACGTCACGGTCACCGCGGTCAACGACGCCCCGGTCGCGGTCAATGACACGGCCACCACCAACGAGGACACCGCGGTCGACAAGGACGTCGTGACCAACGACACCGACGTCGACGACGCCAACGCCAACCTCACCGTCGTCGAGAGCTCGATCGTCGCCACCAACGGCACGGCCGTCCTCCTGGCCGACGATCGGACGATCCGGTTCACCCCGGACCTCAACAAGAACAGTGGCAACACGGCCGCCTTCACCGTGACCTACAGGGTCACCGACGGCAGCCTCACCTCGACCAACACGGCCACCCTCACGATCACGGTCACCGCGGTCAACGACGCCCCGGTCGCGGTCAATGACACGGCCACCACCAACGAGGACACCGCGGTCGACAAGGACGTCGTGACCAACGACACCGACGTCGACGACGCCAACGCCAACCTCACCGTCGTCGAGAGCTCGATCGTCGCCACCAACGGCACGGCCGTCCTCCTGGCCGACGATCGGACGATCCGGTTCACCCCGGACCTCAACAAGAACAGTGGCAACACGGCCGCCTTCACCGTGACCTACAGGGTCACCGACGGCAGCCTCACCTCGACCAACACGGCCACCCTCACGATCACGGTCACCGCGGTCAACGACGCGCCCGTGCTCGACGCGACCGGCAGCCCCAGCCTGAGCGCCATCAACGAGGACGACACGACCAGCGCCGGGACCCTCATCACCAGCCTGATCTCGAGCGGTGGCTCCGGCTACATCAGCGACGTCGATGCCGGCGCCCTCCAGGGCCTGGCGATCACCGCCGCCGACACGACCAGCGGCAGCTGGCAGTACACGACCGACGGCACCACCTGGCTCGCGCTGGGCGCGGTCTCCAACATCAACGCCCGCCTGCTCGCCGCGGACGGGACCACGAGGATCCGCTTCGTCCCGAACGCCGACTTCAACGGCACGATCGCCGCGGCCCTCACCTTCCGCGCCTGGGATCGGACCAGCAGCATCAATGGCAGCCTCGCCAGCACCACCCCCAACGGCGGCACGACGGCCTTCAGCTTGGCCACCGACACCGCCTCGCAGACGGTCAACCCGGTCAACGACGCGCCCGTGCTCGACGCGACCGGCAGCCCCAGCCTGAGCGCCATCAACGAGGACGACACGACCAGCGCCGGGACCCTCATCACCAGCCTGATCTCGAGCGGTGGCTCCGGCTACATCAGCGACGTCGATGCCGGCGCCCTCCAGGGCCTGGCGATCACCGCCGCCGACACGACCAGCGGCAGCTGGCAGTACACGACCGACGGCACCACCTGGCTCGCGCTGGGCGCGGTCTCCAACATCAACGCCCGCCTGCTCGCCGCGGACGGGACCACGAGGATCCGCTTCGTCCCGAACGCCGACTTCAACGGCACGATCGCCGCGGCCCTCACCTTCCGCGCCTGGGATCGGACCAGCAGCATCAATGGCAGCCTCGCCAGCACCACCCCCAACGGCGGCACGACGGCCTTCAGCTTGGCCACCGACACCGCCTCGCAGACGGTCAACCCGGTCAACGACGCGCCCGTGCTCGACGCGACCGGCAGCCCCAGCCTGAGCGCCATCAACGAGGACGACACGACCAGCGCCGGGACCCTCATCACCAGCCTGATCTCGAGCGGTGGCTCCGGCTACATCAGCGACGTCGATGCCGGCGCCCTCCAGGGCCTGGCGATCACCGCCGCCGACACGACCAGCGGCAGCTGGCAGTACACGACCGACGGCACCACCTGGCTCGCGCTGGGCGCGGTCTCCAACATCAACGCCCGCCTGCTCGCCGCGGACGGGACCACGCGGATCCGCTTCGTCCCGAACGCCGACTTCAACGGCACCATCGCCGCGGCCCTCACCTTCCGCGCCTGGGATCGGACCAGCGGCACAATGGCAGCCTCGCCAGCACCACCCCCAACGGCGGCACGACGGCCTTCAGCTTGGCCACCGACACCGCCTCGCAGACGGTCAACCCGGTCAACGACGCGCCCGTGCTCGACGCGACCGGCAGCCCCAGCCTCAACGCCATCAACGAGGACGACACGACCAGCGCCGGGACCCTCATCACCAGCCTCATCTCGAGCGGTGGCTCCGGCTACATCAGCGACGTCGATGCCGGCGCCCTCCAGGGCCTCGCGATCACCGCCGCCGACACGACCAGCGGCAGCTGGCAGTACACGACCGACGGCACCACCTGGCTCGCGCTGGGCGCGGTCCCGACATCAACGCCCGCCTGCTCGCCGCGGACGGACCACGAGGATCCGCTTCGTCCCGAACGCCGACTTCAACGGCACGATCGCCGCGGCCCTCACCTTCCGCGCCTGGGATCGGACCAGCAGCATCAATGGCAGCCTCGCCAGCACCACCCCCAACGGCGGCACGACGGCCTTCAGCTTGGCCACCGACACCGCCTCGCAGACGGTCAACCCGGTCAACGACGCGCCCGTGCTCGACGCGACCGGCAGCCCCAGCCTGAGCGCCATCAACGAGGACGACACGACCAGCGCCGGGACCCTCATCACCAGCCTGATCTCGAGCGGTGGCTCCGGCTACATCAGCGACGTCGATGCCGGCGCCCTCCAGGGCCTGGCGATCACCGCCGCCGACACGACCAGCGGCAGCTGGCAGTACACGACCGACGGCACCACCTGGCTCGCGCTGGGCGCGGTCTCCAACATCAACGCCCGCCTGCTCGCCGCGGACGGGACCACGAGGATCCGCTTCGTCCCGAACGCCGACTTCAACGGCACGATCGCCGCGGCCCTCACCTTCCGCGCCTGGGATCGGACCAGCAGCATCAATGGCAGCCTCGCCAGCACCACCCCCAACGGCGGCACGACGGCCTTCAGCTTGGCCACCGACACCGCCTCGCAGACGGTCAACCCGGTCAACGACGCGCCCCGCAACTTGACCGCGACGCCCGACACGCAAATGGTTCAGTACAGCGACGCGATTGCGACGGTCACCCTGACCGCAATCGACATCGATTCTCCGGCGACTGCTCTCACGGCGACCACGTCGTGGAAGAAGTCAACGGATGCGGGATTTACAACCACCACCCCTCTCGGCGGTCTCACCCTTACGGCAGCGGGCGACACCTCCACCTACCCGCGCACATGGACACTGCAGGGTCGGGCACTCGTCGGAGATGGAACCTACATTGTCCGGGTCACCTTCTCGGACGGCTCCGCAACGAGCTACAAGGACGTCACGATCAACGTGACGAAGGAAGACAGCACACTCGAATACAGCGGGGACACGCTCAAGAGCACCGGGAGCACGGCGACGAACAGTACGACGTCGCTTCAGATGGCGGGAGTAATCCGCGAGGCCGCCGATGGAAACCTCGGCGACAAGCTCGGCACGACTTCGATCAAGTTCACGCTCTACAAGTTCACCGACTCGACCTTCACGACGCCTGTCGCGACATGCACCGGGAACGTCACCTCCACGGTCGCGGGCATCGGGTCAGCGACCTGCCAGGTCACAGGCATCGGCGCGGATAACTACGTCGTCAAGCTGGAACTCGTGGCAAACCCGTACTACACGGCGCCGGTCGAGAACGTGGTCGTGACCGTCGTCCTCGGCGGAACCGGCTTCACGACCGGCGGCGGATGGGTCAACGAGCCGAACCTCAATTCACGCAGCAACTTCGGCTTCACAGTCAAGTACTTGAGGAACGCGAACATTCAAGGAAACAGCCTCTACATCTATCGAAAGGTCTTCGCGACGAGCCAGGTCATCAACGGTGTCACGTTGCCGGCGGGGCAGTACAACTGGATCATCAAGAGCAACGCGATGGGTGGGCTCACCCAGTCATGCACGACGACGACTCCGAAGGTCTGTACGGCAACATTCACTGGCAAGAACAACATCACGGCAGTGAACCGGACGACGGGCATCGCCTACAGCCTGGGCGGCAACTACAACTTCCAGGTTGATGTGACCGACGCCGCCGAACCGGGCTCCAGCCCGGGCGCCGGTCCCGACAAGTACGCGATCCGGGTCTGGGATACGACTACGGGCACGTACTACCAACTTGGAACTCCAGCAGCTCAAGTGGTGATCAACGGCGGTAACATTCAAGTTCGCCCGTAAGCGCACGGCAGCACCGATGGCACGAAGGGTCGGTCACCCGAACGGGGGCCGGCCCTTTTGGCTGCATCCTGCAGCATCGTTAACCAGTCGCCCACGGTGCTGCGACCCAAGCCACGGTCGGAGGGCGTCCTGGCAGGCCGCCGAGAAGGTATCCGCCCGCTCAGGGCGCCTTCGGGTCCACGAACCGGCAGCGATCGCGAAGCGGGCAGAGCTCGTGCGCCGGGCGCTGCGCGTGACAGACCTTGCGCCCGTGCTGGATCAGGTTGACGTGTGCCTCGAACATCTGGTCGGGCTCGAACATGCCCAGGACCAGGTCGTGCGCGGCATCCATCGACGCCTTTGGCGGGAGCAGGCCGACCCGGCGCATGACCCGGTCGACGTGGCGGTCGATCGGCAGCAGCGGTGATCCGAAGCAGAACATCAGCAGGACCGAGGCGGTCTTCTTGCCGATCCCGTCGATCTCCGTGAGCCACGATCGCGCGTCCAGGGCGGACATCTCGCCGAGGAATTCGAGCGAGTAGTCGCCGCGTTCCTCACGGATCTTCCGCAGCGTGGCCTGCAGGCGTGGCGCCTTCTGGTTGGGCAGGCCGCCAGGCCGGATCACGTCGGTCAGTTCCTGGATGGGCGCGAACTCGACCCGAGCCCAGTCCGGGGCCACGCCATCAGGCAGTCCGTAGCCGCCCCAGCCGGCTCCAGCCTTGTGCGCCTGCACTTCCCCGTCGCCCGGATAGGCGTGGCGCAACGCCTCGAAGGCGACTTCGGCGTTGATGTCCGCGGTGCTCTGGGTCAGGATCGTCAGGATCAGCTCACTGGTTGGGTCGAGCCGGCGCTCCCAGGTCGGGTCGGCCGTACCGACTGACCAGGCCATCGAGAACCCAGGGACCAGCCCGGGCCGGTACCGCTCGAGCCGTTTCGCGTAACTCCTCGCGGGATCCGAGAACTTTCGCTTCTTCGGCCGCGGCTTCGGTTTGGGCTTCTGCCGGGCGGCGGACGTGGTCACCAGATCGTCTCGACGTCGTAGCGGGAGATGGCCGGATCGGTCGTCAGGATGGGCAGTCCTTCGATCTGAGCCTGGGCCACGAGCATCCGGTCGAACGGATCCCCGTGGAGCCGTGGGAGGGCACCGGCGCGAAACACGTGGGGCAACTCGATTGACAACAATTCGAACCCATGATGCCGCAGGCGATCGGGTATGTACCGCTCGACAACGTCCGGAAGGACCATCCGGCCGCCTGCGACCTTGATCGCGATCTCCCAGACCGATGCGATCGAAAAGGCAACGTCCGTAGTGCCGTCACTCAACAGGTCACGAGCGCGATCTGAGAGCCTGGCGCCTCGTTGCGACACCCACCACAGGAAGGCGTGCGTATCGAGCAGGATCCTCAACCGAGGAGCTCACGCATCGGGTCCTCCGGATGCATGTAATCAGGATCCCATTCAGGGAGCGGATCATCGAAGTTCGGGTGGATGATGATCTTGTCGTTTCCAGGCACCCGCCGCTTCGGTCGCTCGTGGATCGCTGTCAGCCGGGCGATCGGCTTGCCGGCCTTGGCGATCGTGATCTCCTCTCCCGCCTGGACCCGCTCGAGGAGTCGAGACAGGTGGGTCTTCGCCTCATGGATATTGACCTGGCTGCTCACAGGATCAGCATGGACTAAGTCATGGACTAAGTCAACCAGACCGAGACAACCCGCGCGAGCCGCTCCCCGCAGCGCTCGACGGGCGCGATCCCGGCGGCCATGGCGACCTCGACCGGTTGCGGTCGCTCCGTGACGGGCACGGCCACGGCGCCGACGGCGGCCAGCGCCTCGATGCCCTCGGGCTCGACGCCACCGCCGACGGCGATGCAGGGCACGCCGGCGTCCGCCGCGCGCCGCGCGACGCCGAGCGCGGTCTTGCCGAAGGCCGTCTGGGCATCGATCCGCCCTTCGCCCGTGATCACCAGGTCCGACTCCGGCAGGCGTTTCTCGAACCCGGTGGCTTCCATCACGAGCTCGACGCCCGGTTGGAGCGCGAACGATCGAAACTTCGAAGCGATCGCCAGGAGGCCGAACCCGACACCGCCGGCAGCGCCCGCACCGGGCGTGTCGCGCACGCGCAGTTGAGCCGCATCCTCCAGGGCCTCCGCGAATGCCGCGAGCCGCTGGTCCAGGTCCTCCACCTGCGCTGGCGAGGCGCCCTTCTGCGGGCCGTACACCGCGGCCGCGCCATGGGGCCCGAGCAGGGGATTGGTCACATCGCAGGCCACCTGCAGGTCGACGTTCGCCAGGCGCGGGTCAAGCCCGTCCAGGTCGACGTGCGCGGCGTCGCGATCCGCATCAGCGCCGAGGCCGCGCAGCAGACCCGCGCCGCCATCGGTGGTGGCACTGCCGCCAATCCCGAGCAGGATCGATGAGACGCCCGTTTCGAGCGCCGCGCGGATCGCTTCGCCCGTCCCGATCGAGGTGGCGGCAACCGGGTCCCGGTCCGCCGCCGGCACGCGCGACAGGCCGGAGGCCTCGGCCATCTCGACGGCAGCCCGTGGTCCCGTCCCTGGACCGAAGCCATCGTGCCTGGATCAGGCGGCGCCGCGGGTCGTGGACCGCGGCGGTCTGCCAGGCCCATCCGCCCGCCGCAGCGATCGCTTCCAGGGTTCCCTCGCCGCCATCGGCCAGTGGACAGAGCAGCGTCGCGTCGGCGGGTCGAGCCCGAAGCCAGCCGTCGGCAAGCGCCCGTGCAACCTGGACCGAGGTCAGGGAGCCCTTGAACGAGTCCGGGGCGAAGAGAACCGTGCGATCGAGGCGCCGCGATCTTCGCCACAGGCGCCTAGGGCTGGCGTGGTGGGCGGCGTCGCGCGCCGACCGGGACCTTGGTCGAGCCGCCGCCGTTCGAGTCGTCCGGGCCGGGCAGGTGGGCGACCGCCGCCTCCCCGAGGAGTGCCCGCCGTCGCTCGACGTATTCCGGGATGCGGATCATCGGCGGGCGTTCCTGGTCGGCGAGCTCGATGACCTCGAGCGACAGCCGGCCCTTGCCCGAGCGAGGCAGCTTCATGGTCGAGCCCATCTCGGCGAACAGGCGCGCCTTGCGTCGCTCCTCCAGGCGTTTCATCACCGCCTGCAGGATGACGAACGACATGCGCGACAGCCCTTCGAGCTCCTGGTTGCGGTGGACCCGCCGTTCGAGGTCGACCTGGCCGAGCCCTTCGATCCCGACACGTTCGGCGACGTCGATGAGGTGGCCCATCTCCACCGCGTAGCCGGTGAAGAACGGGATCGATTCGAGCAGCGCCCGGCGGCCGGCGTATTCGCCCGAGAGCGGCTGGATCATGCCCGACAGCTCCGGGTAGAACAGGTTGATCAGGGGCCGCGCGACGAGCTCGGTCACCCGGCCGCCGCCGCCCTCCTTGAGCACGCCGCCCTCCACGATCGGGCGCTGGTAGTAGCCCTTGACGTACTGGAGCCGCGGCTCGTGGAGGAGGGGACCGAGCGTCCCGTAGACCATCCGGTGGTGCCAGTTCTTCACGTCCGTGTCGGCCCACACGATGATGTCGCCGGACGTCTCGTAGATCGACTTCCAGAGCGCCTCACCCTTGCCCCGGAACGAGCCGTAGCGAGGCAACAGGTCCGGGTGCTGGACGACGCGGGCGCCCTCCGCCGCGGCGATCTCGCGGGTCCGGTCGGTCGACGCCGAATTGATCACGAGCACCTCGTCGAGGAGTGGCACGCGGCCGACCATCTCGCGCATCGCGCGCCGGACGATCGGGCCGATCGTCTCCTCCTCGTCGAGCGTCGGGAAGACCAGGCTGATCGTCAGGTGCTGGGCCTCCTTGAGCGTGACCAGTCGGCGCAGGTCGGCGAATTCGGCGTGGTGGAAGTTGGCCTCGCCAAACCAGCGCTCGACGCGGATCGGGACGGCCCGACCTTCCTCTGCCGCGCGGTCGGCGGCGACCAGCGTCTCGGCGCGCGCGGCGAGCTGTTCGAACGTGGTCCGTTCGAGGCGCTCCCGTGTCTTGACCACGATGACCGACGGCTTGGCTCGCGCCGCGATGGTCTCCGGCAGGGACCCGAACAGGTACGTCTCGTTGCCGGTGCCGCCCGGTTGGGCGGACGCGCCCATGACCACCAGGTCTGCCCGCTCGGCCTCGCGCAGGATGGCGTTGCGGACGTTGGGCGCCTCGCGAAGGATCGCCTCGTTGCGGCCCTGGAGGTGCTGCTTGACAAAGGCCGCAAGCGCACGCTCGGCCTGTGCCCGAACGGCGAGGGTGATCCCCGGCGGGACGAGGTGGAGCACGACGACCGTGGCGTCGTGGTGACGCGCGATCGCGTCGGCGTAATGCATCGCGAGCTCGGCGTGCGGCCCACCGCGGACCGGGACGAGGACGCGCCGGATCTGCTTCGAGCCGCGCTGCTTGACCACCGCGATGTCGCACGGCGAATCGCGCACGACCTCGTCGATCGTGGGCGAGAAGACCGTGGGCCCGTTCCCATCGCGACCGCCGGCGGCCTTGCCGCCCCACCCGAAGATGATCAGGTCCGATTCCTGTTCGCCGGACGCCTCGATGATGCCCTCGGCGGCGTGCCGGCCGATGCGGACGATCGGGTGGATCGTGGTGCCGTCGGGTACGTAGTCGAGGACGCGCTGCAGCAACCGGCGGGCATGCCGGGCACGCGTGGCGCCTTCGGAGAGCGGCATCCCTTCCGGGACTTCCACGATCCCGAGGGCCGACAGCTCGCCGCTCCGTTCATCGAGCATCGCCGCGCCGAGCCGGATCAGCTCCTCCGCGGTCATCGGATTGGCGACCGGGATCAGGATCCGGGTCGGCAGTGGCGCTCGCGCGCTCATGCCACGGTCTCCTTCCAGCGGTTGACGAGATATGGCTTGAGCAGCTCGAACTCGCGCGCCTGCCGCTCGACGCGCTCCTCGGCCTGGTCGGTGGTGACCGAGCGGTTCTCGATGATGAAGCTGCCGACGCGGCCGAAGTAGATCGGGACGAGCGCCGCGACGAGCGCCTCCATCGACGGCTTCGGATCGCGGGCGGCGATGACCAGGTCGTAGATCACGCGCGCCCACAGGTCATCGGGGAAGTGGAACGCGGCCACCGCGTCGGCCATCTCGAAGGTGGTCGCGGTTGTCGAGGCAACGTCGCCGCCGAGACCGAGGCGCGATCGGGCCGCATCGCCCAACCGTCCGGCCTCGCCCGCCAGCTCGAGCACCGTCTCGAGCGTGTCGGGCGCCAGCATCGACCGCCACGTGTCGGCCAGCGTCAGCGAGCCGGCGTGGAACTCGGACAGCAGCCGCAGGGTGTTCACCTCGAGCGGCGGTGGATCGATGATCCGCTCGAACCCGTACGCCGGGATGTCGTGGCTGCCCTTGATCTGCAGCCAGTGCTCCGGGTACTTGTTCGCCAGGCGCAGGATCGTGCCCACGACCTGGCGGAACATCGGACCGAGATCCGAGCCCGGGTCCTTGGGGTCATGGATCTTCGCGCCGAGACGGGTCTGGCAGACGGCAAATCCGCCGGTCACCGCCGAGGTCGTCATCCAGATGTCGATCCCGAACTTGCTGATGTCGGCAGTCCAGTCGTCGAGCTCGAGGTAGTGCTTGACGAGGTCGCCCGACACGCCGAAGTCACCGCCGATCGGCTGGCGGATGCGGTGGCCGTAGAGGGCCCGGGTGAGCGGGTAGGTGACGGTGTTGGTGATCGTGCCGTCGTACTTGTAGCGCGCGTAGAGCGGCGCCACGAAGTCATAGCCGCCCTTGAGGATCGGTCCGGCCAGCAGCTCGATCCACTCGGGAACGATCGAGCGCAGGTCCGAGTCGACGACCACGAGTGCCTGGACGTTGAGCGACGCGGCGATCTCGAAGATCGTGCGCAACGCCGCGCCCTTGCCGCCGACGCCGTCGATCTCGGGATAGGTCAGGCTCACCCGTTCGAGCCGGTTGGTCGGCCGGACGAGCAGGATCTGCTCGACGTAATCCGGCGGTTCGGTCTCGACAACCACCCGCCCGGTGCCATCGGGCGAGCCGGCGTCGGAGTTGATCACGACCGGATGGAGGTCCGGGAAATACTGGACCAGGCCAGCCTGGGCGGCGCGCACGACATAACCGATCGTCGCGGCGTTCTTGAAACTCGGGATGCCGACCATGATGTCGGCCCGACCGAGCCGCGCAATCTGTTCGGCGATAGCGGGCGTCAGTGCGGTTTGGGGCACGAACCCACCGTACCACCGCCCGTCCCGCGCGTGTCTCCGCGCGTCAGCGTCGAGGCATCGGCAGGCTGATCCACTCGTTCGTGGCCGTTCCCGGCTGGTACCGGCTGTTGGCCGCCTTGAACGTGAGCTCCGTGAACCCGAGCGCCCGCCAGGAGCCGACCCACGCCTCGATCGGCGGCCGGACGTAGACGCCGCGACGGACCAGGTCGGATTCGACAAGCACGGACTCGAGGTGACGGCGTCGCTCCAGCAACGGAACGTCGAGGAGCGGCTCCCCGTCGAGCCAGAGCAGGTCGATGGCGACGAAGCTGACGACGTCGTCGGGCGCGAAGGTCTGGGCGGCTCGAGCCTCCTCCAGCGCCTTCTGGCGCTCCTCGGCCTGGGTGCGCCGGATCCCGGTCAACGGGCGGCTCACCATCTGGCTTGTGGACGGGAGGTCGTCCATCGTGACGTAGACGCCACTCCCGTCGCGGATCGCGAACTTGGTCAGGAACCCGTCGAGCACCAGCCGCTCCGCCGACGCCGCCTCTGCGAGCGCGCTCCGGACTTCATCGTGCCCGGCGACCTCGTCGCCGCGTTCGTCCGTGAGCGCCACGTCAGCGCCGTCGATCGCGGCGAGGGAACGGACGCCCGTCCACAGCGGCTCGATCAGCGGGTCGAGGACGCGCCCCGGGTTTCCGCTACCGAACGGCTGCGGCCGGAGGCCGGCAACGGCCGCCCTGGCGGTTTGAGATCCAGGAGTCAGGTCGCTCATCGGGCACATCCTACGACGCCCGCCGCGCCTATCATCGAGCCGTGGCAACGAACCCGCCGCGACCGAGCGATCCCGCGTCGTCTGGGCGCGGGCTGTCGTCGATGACGCCGAGCGGCCGGGCGATCGTTCCAGCCTCCTGGGCCCTGTACGACTTCGCCAACACGATCTTCACCTTCGCCGTGGTGTCGGGCGCCATCGGCCTCTACCTGGTCGACGACCAGCAGTTCGGCGAACGTGACGGCAACATCATCCTGTCGATCGCGATCATCGCCAGCGTCGGCCTCAACGCGATCGTTTCGCCGGTGCTCGGTGCCCTTTCCGATCGAGGCGGGCGACGGCTGCCGTTCCTGTTCTTCTTCACGGCGCTCTGCATCGGCACGACCTTCGTCATCGCCGACGTGCCACCGATCGTGGGTGTCCTCCTGTTCATCGTCGCGAACTTCGCCTACCAGGCAGCCCTCATCTATTACGACGCAACGCTCAAGACGGTCAGCCGTCCGGAGTCGCGAGGCAAGCTGTCCGGGTTGGGGACCGCGATCGGGTATTGCGGCACGGTCACTGTCGGGCTGTTGATCTTCCTGCTCGATGTCCCGGTCGAGGACCGGTTCCGGTTGGCGGCGCTGTTGTTCCTCGTCTTTGCCATCCCGATCTTCCTGTTCGTGCGCGAACCCGTCCCGGCGACGGCCACCCGCCTGTCGGCCGCGGAGATCGTGGCGGCGTTTGGCCAGCTGCGACGCTCGATCGCGCACGCTCGCGAGGTTCCCGGGCTTGGCCGATTCCTCGTCGGGCGGTTCTTCTATTCCGATGCCGTCAACACGGTGATCGTGGTCATGAGCGTCGTGACGGTGAAGGTCCTCGGAGTGTCCGAAGCGACCGCCAACGTCATCCTGCTCAGCCTGACCCTGGTGGCCATCGCGATGAGCTTCGTCTGGGGGTGGCTGTGCGACCGACTGGGCCCAAAGCAAACCCTCGTGATCGTCCTCGCGTCATGGGCGGTCGGCCTGTTGATCGGTGGCATTGCGCTTGGCTTCGGGCCGGCCGGCCTGGGGCCGTTCCTGATCGCCGGCGCGATCCTCGGCAGCGGGCTCGGTGGCGTCCAGGTCGCCGATCGCGTGCTGATGGTTCGATTGTCGCCACCGGATCGGCTCGGAGAGTTCTTCGGGTTGTACGGACTCGTCGGCAAGGGCAGCCAGGTCATCGGTCAGGTCCTGTACGGCGCCACGATCTTCCTGCTGCTCGGCCCGCTCGGGGTCGGCGCCTACCAGGCGGCCGTCCTTAGCCTCCTGGTCACGATGTTCATCGGGCTCTGGCTCATCTGGCCGGTCCGCGACGACTGGTCAGGATCGGGCGAGGTCGGCGCGTTGCTGGCCGGATCCGGTCTGGGTCCCGTTGCCCCGCCGGAGCGCCTCGCCCCGAGCGGTAGTCCGACCGAACCGCGCTAGTCCCCGTATCCGGCGGGATGGGCCTGTCGCCATCGCCAGGCCGAGCCGACCATGTCGCGGAGGTCGGGCCTCACCGGTCGCCAGCCGAGCACCTCCGCAGCCCGGGTTGCCCGCGCCACGAGGACCGGCGGGTCGCCGCTCCGGCGGGCACCGATGGTGTGCGGCACGGGCCGGCCGGTGGCCGCCTCCGCGGCCGCGAGAACCTCCCGAACGGAGAAGCCGCCGCCGTTGCCCAGGTTGAGCGCGAGCGGCTCGTCTGTGCGCGGATCGTCGGGCTCGGTGGCGCTGAGGGCGAGGAGATGGGCCTCCGCGAGGTCGGAGACGTGGATGTAGTCGCGGATACACGTCCCGTCTGGCGTCGGGTAG
This sequence comes from uncultured Chloroflexia bacterium, assembly GCA_963731865.1. Lineage (GTDB taxonomy): Bacteria > Chloroflexota > Limnocylindria > Limnocylindrales > CSP1-4 > SPCO01. Next base: position 16,450 of record CAVSXG010000003.1, read on the forward strand.
TCGTCACCGAAGATCGTCAGCAGGGGGCCGCCGTCGACGGCGCGCAGGACGTTCGGGATGAGGTGGGTCTCCGGGTCGTGGACCTCGCCGTGGGTTTCCGTGGCTCCCGCGACGTTGAAATAGCGCAGCGATACGGAGCGAAGGCCATAGGCGCGGCCGTACCAGCTGAGCGCGCTCTCGAAGGCTCGTTTCGACTCGCCGTACGGGTTGATCGGACGGAGGGCCGCATTCTCGGGGATCGGGCTGACATCCGGGGCGCCATAGACCGCCGCCGTGGACGAGAAGACGAACCGTCCGACGCCCGCGCGTCCCGCCGCATCGAGCAGGCCGATCCCGCCCGCCACGTTCTCCCGGAAGTACTTCGCGGGTTCACGCAGCGATTCGCCAACGAGCGACCGCGCCGCGCAGTGCAGGATGGCCTCGATCCGCTCGGCCTTGAGCAGCCGTTCGATCGCTGCGCCATCGGTGTAAGTGCCCTCGTGCAGTGCCGCACCATCCGGGACCGCGTCGCGGTGCCCGGTGGACAGGTCGTCGAGGACGACGACCTCGTGCCCGGCGTCAAGGAACGCGGCGGCCGAAACCGAACCGACGTAGCCGGCTCCGCCGGTGATCAACACCCGGGTCATGGGCAAACGATACGCGCTGACCTTGGTGACGGATCGTCGCGCGGGTTACCGACGTCGAAGCAGGCGGTCAACAAGCGAACGCGGCTCGGTCGGCTCGGCGGGGGCGAGCACCGTCGGGTGCGAAACGTCCGCCACCGTCGCGGCCGGTGGCGAGACGTCCACCCCCTGGAACGCCAGCACTTCCTCGAGCCGCTGGACCATCCGTTGCGCGGCGACGTTTTCCGGATCGATCGCCAGGGCGCGCCTGGCCAGCTCGAGCGCGGTCGGCTGGTTGCCCCGTTCGAGCTCGACGCGGGAAAGGCCGACGATCGCGATGGCATTCCGGGGATCGGCAGCGGAAACCTGGCGGTACAGGGTCTCGGCGCGATCGAGCAGGCCGACCGACAGCGCTCCCTCGGCCTGGAGCAGCAGCTCCATCATCGGTCGTCCGCCAGCCGCGCCTGGGCGAGGAGCAGCAGCGTTGGGCGGTCGTTGAGCACCGGATCCACGATCACGCGCTCGAGCAGGTCGTCGAGGATCCTGCCGAGTAGCGGCCCCTCGTCCAGGCCAAGCTCGGTCTTGAGGTCGCCGCCGTCGATCGCGAGGCCCTTCCGATCCAGGACGACATCCGCGGCGAGCTCGGCCGCGATTCGCTGCCGGAGTTCGCCGAGCCCTGCGCCGGCCGGCAACCCGGAGCCCGCATTGTCGGCCTCGCGGAGGGCGAGCAGCTCTTCGAGGGCCCCGGGCCCAAGCGCGCCGATCTTGCCGATGAACCGGCGGACGGCGGCATCGGACCAGTTTGGCTCGTAGCTGAACATGTGGTGGCGAACCAGCGCGACGACTCGATCCCGGACGGCCCGCGGCGCGTGCAGCCGGTCGAGGAAGGCCTCGGCGAGCGTCGCACCGACGGCGTCATGTCCCAGGAAGTGGCCCTCGGCAAAGGTTTCCGGCTTGCCGATGTCATGGAGCAAGGCAGCGAGACGAACGATTGGCCGGTCAGCCGGTGCGGCGTCGACCGTTCGCATCGTGTGATCCCACAGATCCTCGCCCGCGACCTTGTTCTGGGGAATGCCTCGCTGTCGCGCCAGCTCGGCCGAGATCGGTGCCAACAAGCCCGTATCGGCGAGGAGCCGGAGCCCGGTTGACGGCATCGGTGCCGCCAGGAGCTTGTCGAGCTCGGCAGCGATCCGTTCCCCCGACAGGTGTTCGACAAGCCCGGCGTGCTCACGAAGCGCGTCGTGCGTCGCCTCGTCCAGCCGGAAGTCGAGGCTGCTGGCCAGCCGGATCGCTCGGACCATCCGGAGCGCATCCTCCAGGAAGCGCGTTGCCGGGTCCCCGACGGCCCGGATGACGCGAGCGCCAACATCGGCCAACCCGTCGTACGGATCGACGAGCGCGGGTTCGTCACCGGCTCGGGCGCCCCAGGCCATGGCGTTCACCGTGAAGTCCCGGCGGGCGAGGTCGAGCTCGATGGTGTCGCCGAACTCGACCCGGTGGGGTCGTCGGAAGTCGGCGTAATCGTGGTCGCTCCGGAAGGTGGTGATCTCGTACACCTCGCCGTCGCGACGAACCGCGACCGTGCCAAACCGGTTCTCGTAGACACTCCCCGGGAACAGCTCGACGAGCCGATCGGGGTGGGCATCGGAGGCCAGGTCCCAGTCCGCGGCCGATCGGCCAAGCGCCGCGTCGCGGAGGGAGCCGCCCACGACGTATGCCGCCTGGCCGGCGTCCCAGAGGCTGCGCAGGAGGGCGCGAACAGGTTCGGGGACTGCCGCCTCGAGGCCGGTCAGTTGCGTCCCAGGAAGAGATAGGTGCGCCAGGCCTCGTTGCGGTCGTCGCCGAGATAGGGCGTGAACAGCGAATAGATGTCGCTGCGTGGCTCGAACGGCTGGCGAGCGAGCCGCAGGCGGGCCTCCTCGAGCGTCTTGCCACCCTTGCGGTGGTTGCACGGCTTGCACGCCGCCACGAGGTTCTCCCAGGTATGCGTCCCGCCGCGATATCGGGGAACGATGTGGTCCAGCGTGAGGTCGTGCGACTGGCGGCCGCAGTACTGGCACGTGTGGCGGTCGCGGGCGAACACCTCCCGGCGCGACAGCTTCACCCGGGGTCGCGGCCGCCGGATCATGTGCTGCAACCGGATGACGGAGGGCGCGCGATATTCGGTCCGCACCGTCCGGATCACCTGGTGGTCGTACTCGATCACTTCGGCCTTCTCGCCAAAGAGGAGCCGGAACGCCCGTGGCAGGTTGCAGACGTTGAGCGGCTCGTAGTTCTGGTTCAGAACGAGTACGACACCGTCCATCGGTCGGGACGATAGCAGAAGCGCCCGAACGTGCAGCGCACGCTCGCGGACGCGCTACGCGAGTCGGGCTAGGCGCGCCCGACCGACTCGCCCGAAGTCGGATCCCAGCCGCCCGCCTGGCCGACCTTGGTGGCGAGCGGCCGGCCCAGTGCACCCGCCACGAACCGGGCGGCCTCGAGGACGCCGGTCAGCGCCACGCCGTGCTCCCATCCCGACGCGTCGAGGAAGTACACGAGGTCCTCCGTGGCCAGGTTTCCCGCTGCCCCGGGAGCGTATGGACAGCCACCGGTCCCGCCCGCCGCGGAGTCGAAGCAGCGCACGCCGGCGTCGAGCCCAGCCGCCACGTTTGCGAGCGCGGTCCCCCGCGTGTCGTGGAAGTGGAAGGCAAGCTTTTCGAGCGGGATCCCGGCATCCACTGCGAGCCCGGTGATCGCGGCAACCTGGCCCGGGACGCCAACCCCGATCGTGTCACCGAAGCACAGTTCGTCAACGCCGAGCTCGAGCAGCTGGAGGGCGACCTCGACGGATCGTCGCGGCTCGACGCGCCCGGTGTACGGACAACCAAACGCGGTCGACACGTACGCCCGACGCCACCACCCGAGCTCAGTGGCACGCCGGAGGACTGGCTCGAAGGCGGCCAGCGAAGCGTCCACCGTCATCCCGATGTTGGCATTGGTGAAGGCGTCGGTCGTCGCGGTGAACACGGCGATGGCATCCACACCGGCCGCCTCCGCCCTGGCCAGGCCCCGCTCGTTCGGGACGAGCACGGGATAGCGGACGCCGGGCGATCGATCCAGGGTTCGCATGACCTCGTCCGCATCCGCGAGCTGGGGCACGGCCCTGGGCGCGACGAAGCTGGTCGCCTCGATCTCGCGAAGCCCGGCGGCGGCCAACAGGCGGATGAACTCCACCTTGACGGCCGTCGGGACGTCGACGGCCTCGTTCTGCAGGCCGTCGCGCGGCCCGACCTCGTAGATGCGGACGCGATCGCCCATCACGTCGCGGCGTTCGTCCGCCCGGCGTCAGCCGAGGGGTGGATCCATGGCCCGCTCGATCCGGGCGATCTCGACCTCGATCCGACCAAGCAGGTCGATGGCTTCGACATGCTGCTCGCTGCCGTGGGCCGCCTTGTTCCGACGGCGACGCGTCTCGGCGTGCAGGACCAACAGGGCCTCACGCGTCTGTGGCAGCTCGGTCGACGTCGCGTCGTGTTTGGCCATGCGAACCTCCGTGTGCCGCGAGCGTACCCGAACGGCCCGGTCAGGGCTCGATCATGGCGAGGAGCTGGCCACGGGCGACCTGATCGGCCGGTCGAACGCCGATCTCGGTGATGCGGCCCGCGACCGGGGCCGTGACGACGTGCTCCATCTTCATCGCCTCCAGCGTGACCACTGGGTCCCCGGCCTCGACTCCCTGGTCCATCGCGACATGCACCGTGAGCACCGCACCCGGCATCGGGGCCTCCACCGGGGACGGCCCGCTCGCGGATCCATGCGCCGCCGCCGCCCGTGCCCGATCGACGTCCGGCGGTGCGGCGATCGCGAACGCGGTGCTCCGACCGGCGAGGTCGACATGGACGACGTCACCGGCCAGGACCGCGTCGACGCGAGATCCAGCTTGTCCGATGACGACGGTTCGTTGCGCCCCCTCGGCTTCGACCCGCAGCGTCGCGGACGCGTTGAGCCGCCAACTGCCCGTCCATGGGTCGCGGTCTGCCGCGTTGCCTGCGCCGCCAAGGATCGCCGCGGCGGTCGACCAGGCCTCGTCGGGGATCTCGGTCCGGGCCGGCCAGTCATCGGGCGGCCAGATGCGCTCGAGCGTGTCCGTTCGGGCCTCGCCGTCGAGGACAACGGGCTGACGAACCAGCCAGCGCAGGAAGCGCAGGTTGGTGATGAGACCGAGCACGACCGTGTCGTCGAGCGCGACCCGGAGTCGCTCCAGGGCGGTTGGCCGGTCGAGCCCCCAGGCGATCACCTTTGCCAGCATCGGGTCGAACCGGCCGCCGACCTCCGTGCCCAGCTCGATCCCGGCGTCGACGCGGATGCCGTCGCCCGCAGGCCAGCGCAGCGCCTCCACCGTCCCCTGGGCCGGCAGGAACCCCGCCTCGGCGTCTTCGGCGTAGAGCCGGACCTCGACGGCATGGCCGTTGGCCACCCGCTCGCCTTCAGGTGCGACTGGCAGCGGCTCGCCGGCCGCGATCCGGATCTGGTCGGCGACGAGGTCGCGACCGGTGACGAGCTCGGTCACGGGGTGCTCGACCTGGAGTCGCGTGTTCATCTCCAGGAACGTGAACGCGCCTCGTGCGTCCACCAGGAACTCACAGGTTCCGGCGCTGACGTAGCCGACCGCCCGCGCGAGCGTCAGGGCGGCATCGGTGAGCCGCGAGCGAAGCGCCGGATTCGACCGCCGGGGACGGGGTCTCCTCGAGGACCTTCTGGTGGCGCCGTTGGATCGAACAGTCACGCTCGCCGAGGTGGATGCCATTCCCGGCCGAGTCGAACAGGACCTGGACTTCGACGTGGCGAGCACCTTCCACGAGCCGCTCGAGGATCAGGCGCTCGTCACCAAATGCCGCGGCGGCTTCGCGTCGCGCGGCCGCGATCGCGTCCCGCAGTCGGGCGTGCTCGCGGACGATCCGCATCCCCTTGCCGCCGCCACCGGCCGCGGGCTTCACGAGCAGTGGATATCCGATCCGGTCGGCGGCCGCCAGCAGCGCCCGATCGGTCTGGTCCGGGTCGTCGTACCCCTCGAGCACGGGCACGCCGAGGCGCATGGCCAGGCGCCGGGCCGCGGCTTTGTCGCCCATGGTCCGGATCGCAGCGGGCGGCGGTCCGACCCAGCGAAGTCCGGCGTCCATGGTCATCTCGGCGAACGCCGCGTTCTCGGCAAGGAACCCGAACCCCGGGTGGATCGCATCTGCGCCTGCCGTCCGTGCTGCGGCCGCCACCGCGGCCCCGTCGAGGAGGTCGAGGGCGCCGTGCCCGTCGGTGGGCGGCACAACGGCGCGGATGCCCATGCGATCGCAGGTTCGAGCGATGCGGGCCGCGATCTCCCCTCGATTGGCGATGAATAGCGTTCCGATGGGATGGGGTTGGCCGGCAGGAAGGCGTCCTGCCGCTTCGATGAACGCGTCTAACGCGACAGACGCGACACGCCAGCGTCCACCAACCCGCCTGGCCGGCAAGCGACCGGCCGCGATCCACCGCTGAACGGACCGCGTCGTCGTGCCAATCCGCGTCGCTGCCTCGCTCGGACTGAGTTCATCGGGCATTGTTGTCGCGATTGTCGCACGGAGGGCGTCAGCCCGGATCCTCGTCGGGCACCCATGCGGCGGGCCGCTTCTCCGCAAAGGCCGCGAGACCCTCGCGTGCCTCGGGCGTGACGCGCTGGCGCGCGATGGTGCGCGCGGTGTGCCACTTGGCCGACCCATGCCCGAGGCCACGGATCTCGCGCACGATCGCCTTGGCCGCCCGCGCGGCCGTCGGTCCCGCGGCCAGGATGTCCCTGACCGCTGCCTCGACCGCCGCATCCAGGGCTGCGTCGCCTTCGACAACCTCGTGGACCAGCCCGATCCGTTGCGCGCGAATGGCATCGAAGCGCCGGCCGCCGGGGAACAGCGCGCGCGCCTCGGATTCGCCGATCTTTGCGACCACGAACGGGCTGATCACCGCGGGCAGGATGCCCAGGCGCGTCTCGGTGAACCCGAACCGGGTCCCACTCTCGGCAATCACCGTGTCGGAGACCGCGCAGAGCCCCATCCCGCCACCGAGCGCTGCCCCGTGGACGCGGGCGATGACCGGGACTGGGCAGGTATCGAGGGTTTCGAACATGTCGGCCATGGCCATCGCGTCCTGCTCGTTGCCCTCGACGTCGAGCGCCGCAGCAGCGCGCATCCAGGCGACGTCGGCGCCGGCGCAGAACGATGGTCCGTCGCCGGCGAGGACGACGGCACGGAGCTCGGTCGGGCTCTCGCGCGCGAGCGCCGTGAATGCGGCTCGAAGGTCCGCAATCAATGTGGCATCAAAGGCGTTGTGCACGTCCGGCCGGGTCAGGGTCAACACGAGCGACGACCCCTCCCGGGCCGGTGCGATCGACGCGCAGTGCCGGAGCCATGCGGCCATCCTAGCGAGTGGGCAGCTGGCTGCTACGCTGGGTTCGATGGGTCCACCGCATCCCTGGTCGCCGAACTGGCGCCCAGACCCGTCCGGTCGAAGGCTGGCGGCGATCCGGATGGCCCGCCGCGGCGGGCTCCTTGCCGCCGTCCTGTTTGCTCCGGTCGGAGCCGCCGGGATGGCGATGCTCCCGGCGATCGAGCCCTTGTTGACGCCGCCCGCCTCTGTCCTCGCCGGGCTCGCCGGGATCGCCGGTGTGGCGCTGCTTGGCGCAGGTCTTGCGCCGGCTGCCCTCGGCTCCCGGATCGATGGCGCGGTCGTCGGTCTGGCCCTCGGGCTCGGCGTACCCGTCGCGGCTGTGACCTCTGCGCTCATCGGAACCTATCTCGTGGGCTCGGCGATCGACGGCTTCGACGAGGGCGGCCGTCTCGCCGGCCAGGTGCTTCGGAGCGGCGTGAATGGGGCCGTCCGCTTGTCGCCGCTCATCGCGATCGCGTCGGCTGCGTGGGTCGTCACGGTTCGCCGATGGGGCGCGGTCGTCATGCCGCAGCGAGACCTCGACGCCTGATTTCGGAGGGCGGCCGTTGCGCCCGGACTACATCCGGAAAACGCCGAAGCGCGTCTCCGGGATCGGGGCGTGGAGGGCCGCTTCGATCCCCATCGTCAGGACGCGGCGGGTGTCGAGCGGATCGATTACGCCGTCGTCCCACAGACGCGCGGTCGCGAAATAGGGCGAACCCTCGCGCTCGTACATCTCGAGGATCGGCGCCTCGAAGGCATCGCGCTCGGCGTCGTCGGCGAAGTCGCCGCGAACCGTCGAGAGCACCCGGGCCGCTTGCGAGCCACCCATGACCGAGATCCGGCTGTTTGGCCACGACCACAGGAAGCGGGGCTGATACGCACGACCGGCCATCGCGTAGTTCCCCGCGCCAAAGCTCCCGCCGATCAGGACCGTGAACTTGGGGACCTCGGCGCTGCGCGACGGCCGTGACCAGCTTGGCTCCGTCCTTGGCGATCCCTGCCTCCTCGTATTCGCGGCCGACCATGAACCCGGTGATGTTCTGCAGGAACACGAGCGGGATCTTCCGCTGGCAGGCGAGCTCGATGAAGTGGGCGCCCTTCAGCGCCGACTGGCTGAACAGGATCCCGTCGTTGGCGAGGATGGCGACCGGGTAGCCCGCAAGGTGGGCGAACCCGCACACCAGCGTTTCGCCGTAGAGCGGCTTGAACTCGTGCATCCGGGAGCCGTCGACGAGCCTGGCGATCACCTCACGGACGGGAACCGGACGCCGCGGGTCGAGCGAGACGGACGCATAGAGGGACGCTGAAGCGGCGTCCCCGTCTGGCGGCACGGCCGGTGGCTCCGGATCGCTCCTGTCCCATGGTGGCTCCGGCGTCTTGCGGTTGATGTTCCGGACGATCGACCGGCCGAGCGCCAGGGCATGCTCGTCGTCGAGCGCCTCGTGATCCGCGACGCCGGACCGGCGCGTGTGGACCTCCGAGCCTCCGAGCGCTTCGGGCGTCACATCCTCGCCGGTGGCCGCCTTCACGAGCGGCGGCCCGCCGAGAAAGATGGTTCCCGTGCCGCGGACGATGACCGTCTCGTCACTCATCGCCGGGACGTAGGCACCACCCGCGGTGCACGAGCCCATGACGAGGGCCACCTGCGGGATCCCGACCGCCGACATCCTCGCCTGGTTGTAGAAGATCCGTCCGAAGTGGTCGCGATCGGGGAAGACGTCGGCCTGGAGCGGCAGGAACGCCCCGCCCGAGTCGACGAGATAGATGCACGGCAAGCCGGTTCTCGAGGGCGATGTCCTGGGCACGGAGGTGCTTCTTGACGGTCATCGGGTAGTAGGTGCCGCCCTTGACCGTCGCGTCGTTGGCCACGATCACGCAGGTCGTGCCCTCGATCCGGCCGATCCCGGTGACGATCCCGGCGCCGGGGGCATCGTCGTCGTAGAGGCCATTTGCCGCCAGCGGACTGAGCTCGAGGAAGGCCGACCCTGGATCGATGAGCCGGTCGATCCGCTCGCGAACCGGGAGCTTGCCGCGCTCGCGATGGCGAGCGATCGAGCGGGCGTCGCCGCCCGCGCCCGGCTCTGAGAGCGCCGCCTGCCGGTCACGAAGGTCACCGACGAGCGTCGCCATCGCGTCGTGATTGGCCCGTGCCTCCGGGCTGGCGGGATCGAGACGGCTCTTGATGACGGGCATGGTTCGATCATAGGTCCCGCCCGGCGCCCGGTCCGGGTGCTATGCTGATGACGATAACATCATCAGGAGGACGAGCGTGTCGATGGCCGGAAGGATGCTTCGCGACGCGCGAGCTCGAGCGAAGCTGACCCAACGACAGCTGGCGGCGAAGTCAGGAATCCCGCAGGAGACGATCGCCCGGATCGAGCGGGGTCGCGCCGATCCGCGAGTGAACACGCTCGATCGCCTGCTCGAGGCCTGCGAATTCGGGCTCGAGGTGCTGCCACGCCTGGGGATCGGCATCGACCGGACGCAGATCCTGGCGCTACTCCGCCTGTCGCCTTCTGAGCGACTTGCCGTCGCCATTGCGAACGATCGTCATTTCGTGGAGCTGCGCCGATCTATCCGGCGCGTGGCTGAATGAGCGAACACCCGCTCCTTCGAGCCGATCAGATCCTTCGCGAACTGCTCGACACCGGCGTCCGGTTCGTCCTGATCGGCGGGCTGGCCGCGCAGGTTCATGGCTCACCGTCACTCACCGGTGACGTCGACATCTGCTTTGCTCTCGACCGCGACAACCTCGAGAGGTTGGCGAGGGCGGTCCATTCGCTTGGCTCTGTTCGGCGCGAGCTGCCAACTGGCGTCCGCGCGCCGCTCGATGTCCACGCTCTTCGAGCCGGCGACGTATTCACCCTCACTACGAGGTATGGAGACCTCGACCTGCTTGCTCATCCCGATCCAGGACTGGACTTCGAGATATTGGCCCAACGTTCCATCGGCGCCGAAGTTCTCGGGATACCGGTCAGGGTCGCTAGTCTTGACGATCTCATGGCGATGAAGCGTGCCGCCGGCCGCCCGAAGGACCGGATCGAGCTCGAGATCCTGGGTGCTCTCCGCGAGGAGCTCGACCGCCGAACCTGACCTCAGGCCGTCGCGCGCCGTTCCAACGGCCCCGCCGATGGCCTTCGGGCGCTACCGCTGGCGGAGGACGTCGTCCAGCGCCGACGCAACGCTCGGATACCTGAATTCGTAGCCGGCCGCCAGCGCCCTGGCAGGGGCAGCCACGCGTCCGTGGAGCACGATGTCCGCCTGGCCCCAGAGAACGAGACGCAGCAGCGCCGCGGGCACCGGAAAGACCGCTGGCCGGCCCATCGCTCGACCGATCGCCCGGGCGAGCTCGGCCTGTGATGGCACCGCCGGGGCCACCATGTTGAGCGGGCCATGGATCGACGAGTCATGGACCGCGAGGTCGTAGAGCCCGACGGCATCGTCCACGTGGAGCCACGTGAACCGCTGCCTGCCCGAGCCGAGCCGTCCGCCAACGAACAGCCGGAACGGCAGCAGCACGAGGCGCCAGGCAAGCGCCTCCGGCGCGACGATCATGGCCGTTCGGGCGGTGACCACGCGGACGCCCAGCTCGCCGGCGGCCGCTGCCGCGCGCTCCCAGTCGACCACGACGCCGGCAAGGAACGAGTCGCCTGGCGATGCGGTCTCGGCCAGCTCGCCGATCGGCCGGTCGCCGTACACGTCGATCCCCGATGCGTTCACCAGGACATGCGGACGGTCCGCCTCGGGGAGTCGACGCATCGCGTCGACCAGCGCATCCGTCGCGTCGAGTCGACTCTGACGGATCGCACGCATGCGGCCGGGCGTCCAGGGCCGTCCCCCGATCGGCGTCCCGGCGAGGTTGACCACTGCGTCCGCGCCGCGTATCGCATTGACGAGGTCGTCATCGACGCGTGGGGGTTGCCAGGCTCGGATCGTCACGGTCTCGGGGAGTCGTCGCCGTGCTCGCTCCGGCGTCCGGGACAGCACCCACACCTCCGCACCGGCCGCGAGCCAGTGGGCCGTGAGCCGCCGACCCAGAAAGCCTGATCCACCCGCGATGACGATCCGCATCGGTACCCGTGCGCTGCGTGCTACTTGACGATAGCAAGTTACATGGTGGAACCGGCTACTGTCAAGGCGCACGTTTCTGGGAAACGGTCCGTGGTCGCCCGCCGTCGGCAGCGTGCTACCCTCTCATAGCAAGTTGTGACTACGACACGGGCTGCTTCCAGGGCGCGCGAGCAGGGCGGGGAGGCGACAGCCACCGCGACGAGCGGGCATGCCAAGAGCGCCGAGCAAATCCGCGTCGAGCTCGCCGCGGCGTGGGGCGAAATGGGGGCGGCGTGGGGCGTGACCCCGGCCATCGCACGCGTCCAGGCCTACCTCATGGCTCGACAGGAACCCCTGACCGAACGGGAGGTCAGAGAAGCGTTGGGCTTGAGCCATCGCGCGGCGAGCCTGGCGCTTGCCGAGGCCGAGGCGTGGGGGATCGTCGAGCGCGTCCAGGAACCTCGACGGGTGGGTCGTCGCGGTCCGGCTGGCACGGCATACCTCGCCGTCGGCGATCACTGGCAGTGGTTTGGCCGGGTGATCGCCGAGCGGAAGATCCGCGAGGGCGACCCCATCGTCGCGGTCCTTGAGGCCAAGGAGCGAGATGCCGCAGCCGCTGCGGCCGCCAACCCGGACGACACCGAGCTCGCCGGGCTGCGCGACTGGCTCTCCGCGTTTCTTGTATTCGTCCGGTTGTTCGATCGCGCCGTTGGCCTGGTCCCGCAACTCGATCCACGCGAGCTCGAACGCTCATTGCAACTGCTCGGGCGCATTCCGGACACGACGATCCTGCGGCTCTTCGATCTGCTGGGCGGTCTGCCCGACGACGACGTGATCGATCTCGTCGATGCGCTCTCGCGACTGTCGCCGACCGCAGCTCGCCGCGCCACGAAGCTCATGTCCGGGGTGATCCGCACCGTTTCGCGCTGACCTGACGCGCCGACTCGGCGACGGAGGGGTCAGGCGCGGCCTTCCTCGAGACGTCCGAGCAGCGTTCGCGCCGATTCGAGGACGCGGTCACGCAGCGCCGCTGGCTCCACGACCTCTGCCTGACCGGCAAGCGTGAGCGCGCATTCCATGGCGATGTCGTCGGAATCGGCCCGGATGATGCAGGTGATCCAACCACGATCGTCCGGATCGCTCTCCGACTCGACCGTGGCGAAGCGCCACCCGAGCCGTACCCGGCCCATGGCCTCGGGTGCGACCCGAAGGACGAAGCGATGGATTGGCAGGGCGGCCCGGAACTCGGCCGACGATTCGGTCCAGAACGCGGCCAGGTCGAACCCGTCCGGTCGCTCCGCGGGCGTTTCGAGGATGGTGACGGCCCGGATCCTGGATGCGCGATACGTCCGCGCCTTGCCCTCGACCGTCGCGGCCAGGTACCAGACGCTGCCTTTCGCAACCAAGCCCGAGCGGGTTGGCGGTGCGCTCCACGACCGACTGGTCATACGCGCGTTCATAGGTCATGGCGATCTGTCGCCCGGTCCGCAGGGCCAGCTCCAGCGTTCCCAGGAAGGGAGCCGCCTCGTCCGGCCGGCGCCAGCCGGACGGGTCCACGTGGAGATACCCCCGGGCCGATTCGGCCGCCTTCCGTCGCGCGTCGGGCAGACCGGCGAGCAGCTTGATCAGCGCCCGGTCAGCCGCCTCGCCGAGGCCGAGGTCGGCGAGGACGCCCGGCGCCGAGGCGATCACGAGGCTTCGCAGCTCCGTCTCGGTCAGACCGGTGAGGTCCGTTCGATACGAATCGAGGAGCGCCCAGCCACCTCGACGCCCCTTCTCGGCATAGACCGGGACGCCGGCCATCGCCAGCGCTTCCATGTCCCGGTGCACGGTGCGCTCCGAGACCTCCAGCCGTTCGGCGAGGGCGCGCGCGGGCATCAGGCCATGGGCCTGGAGCAGGAGCAGGATCGACAGCAGGCGGTCGGCTCGCATGCGCGAAGTTTCGCCCAAAACCATGACATTGGCTGGCATGGTTTCGCTCGTACCTTGGACTCCAAGGAGGAACGCATGACCAAAACCATGACCGGACCATCTGTCGATCGGCCGCACATCCCGGGGTACGGCGTCCCCAAGAGCGAGAAGGGAACGCTCCCCTGGTCCTGGGCACGGGAGCGGCTCGAGCGGGCGACCATCTACTGGCTTGCGACGGCAGGCGACGATCGGGCACCCCACCTCATCCCCATCTGGGGTGCCTGGGCAGACGATCATTGGTACGTGGAGGGCGGCCCGGTCCGCTGGCAGCGGAATCTCCGCCAGAACCCAAAGCTGGCAATCCACGTCGAGTTCGGCGAAGAGGTCGTCATGGTCGAAGGATCGGCCACCGAGCTCGTGGCGCCGCCGGCGCCGTTGGCCGACACGATCCTGGAGGGCTACGCGAAGTACAAGGCTGCGGCGAACTACGAGGCCGACAGCGCCAACTGGAAGGCGGGTGGCCTGTGGGAGCTGCAGCCGATTCGGGCCTTCGCGTGGTCGTCGCTCGGAGTAGATGCGACGCGCTACACGTTCTGAGGGCCGGGACACGATGTCCCAGGGGTGGATCGGCTCGATGTGAGCGTGGGGCGGTCGCTCGGACTCGTGCGATAATCGACGCGCGCGAGGGGCTCGGCTGACTCGAACGGGCGACGACCCCGGGGCCAGACCCGGCCGGCGAACCGAGCGCGATCACCAGAGGAAACCGTCCCACATGACCGTCGAGACATCCACCTGGGTGACCAAGAAGGGTCTCGCCCAGATGCTCAAGGGCGGCGTCATCATGGATGTCGTCACGCCCGACCAGGCCAAGGTCGCCGAGGACGCCGGCGCGGTTGCCGTGATGGCACTCGAGCGCGTTCCGGCCGACATCCGCAAGGCGGGCGGGGTCGCCCGGATGAGCGACCCGTCGATGATCGAGGGGATCATGGATGCGGTCTCCATCCCGGTCATGGCCAAGGCGCGGATCGGCCACTTCGTCGAGGCCCAGGTCCTCGAGGCACTCGGGGTCGACTACATCGACGAGTCCGAGGTCCTCACTCCCGCCGACGAGAGCAACCACATCGACAAGCACGCCTTCAAGGTGCCGTTCGTCTGTGGCTGCCGCAATCTCGGCGAAGCGCTGCGCCGGATCAACGAGGGCGCCGCCATGATGCGGACCAAGGGCGAGGCCGGGACCGGCAACATCGTCGAGGCCGTCCGCCAGCTCAGGGACGTCCTGTCCGAGATGCGGCGGCTCCAGGGCATGCGGGAAGACGAGCTGTTCGTCGCGGCCAAGGAGCTCGGCGCGCCGTATGACCTGGTCAAGGGGGTTGCGGCCGACGGGAAGCTCCCCGTCGTCAACTTCGTCGCGGGCGGGATCAGCACACCGGCCGACGCGGCACTTGTGATGCAGCTGGGCGCCGAGGGCGTCTTCGTGGGTTCGGGCATCTTCAAGTCGGAGGATCCGGCGCGCATGGCCAACGCGATCGTGCAGGCCACGACGTTCTTCGATGATCCCAAGAAGATCGCCGAGGTCTCCAAGGGCCTCGGTGCACCGATGCGGGGCATCGCCCTCGAGGAGATTCCCGACCAGGAGCGGCTCGCCGTTCGCGGCTGGTAGGGCGACGACGCGTCGCCGGCGGCCCAGCCCATGAAGATCGGCGTGCTCGCCTTGCAGGGGGCATTCCGGGAGCACCTCGACACGCTCCGCGCGATCGGGGTGGACGGCGTCCGCGTGCGCGAGCCTCGCGATCTCGATGGCCTCAGCGGATTGATCCTGCCCGGCGGTGAGAGCACGACGATGCGCCAGCTGATCGAGCGTTGGGAGCTGCGCCAGCCGATCCTCGACCTGGCCGAACGCGGCGCCCCGATCTTTGGCACGTGCGCCGGGATGATCGTGCTCGCCCATGAGATCGCCGGCAACGAGCCGCCGATCCTGCCCCTTCTCGACGTGACGGTCGAGCGCAACGCCTTCGGTCGGCAGCTCGACTCGTTCGAGGCGGACCTGCAGGTCCCGATCCTCGGCGATCGGCCGGTCCACGCGATCTTCATCCGGGCGCCGATCATCGAGCGGACGAGCCCCGACGTGGACGTGCTCGCGCGGCTCGACGACGGGCGGATCGTCGCCGTGCGCGAGCGGAACATCCTCGCCACCGCGTTCCACCCTGAGCTGGCCGGCGAAACCCGCTTCCATCGCCTGATGGCGACGATGGCCGCCGAGCACGACGATCCAGGCGAGGGGTCGGGTCGAAGGCCGCACCCGACGAGGCGCGGGAGGCCCGAGCGATGAGTGCCCTCCGAGCGCCGAGGAGCGGCGGCAAGGTCAGACCCGCGCGCCTGACCGATCTCGCCGCCCTCGGTGAGCTGTCCCGGCTGTGCCAGTCCGACGGCGCCCAAACGCGATCCCTCGGTCTGCCGGTCAACGGCCCGCCGATCGGCGTGTTCAGCCTGTTCCGGCTGCCGCTGGGGGCATTCCGGCCAAACGACCTGATGTACGTCTACGAGGAGCAGGGGCATATCGCCGGCCTGGTGCGGGTCGAGCGGGAAACGGTTCGTGACGAATGGACGATCGTGGAGCTCGATGCGGTGGGTATGGCCAACGCCGGTGACATCCGCTATCGGCTCGTCCAGCTCCTCTTGCGCGAGGGTGCCAAGCGCGGGGCCGCCCGGTTCCACGTCGCCTGTGCCGATGCCGACGACAACGTGGAGCTCCTGATGCAGGCCGGGTTCATGCGCTACGGCGAAGAGCGGATCCTGTTCCGCTCCGATGAGCGACCGCTGCCGGCGCCCTGGACGGAGCCGCGCGCCCAGGCCGCTCGCATCCGGGCCACGACGTCGGTCGATGCCCTCGCGCTGTCGCGGCTCTATGCGCAGGCGACGCCGCAACCGGTCACCCGGCTGGAGGCCTACCGTCTGGCCGACTGGGAGCGCCAGGGCGCCCACCTGCGCGTCCCGCGCTCGAGCCTCACCCCGATCCTGCGGTTCGCGGACGTGGAGGGGTTCGTCCAGACCACCGTGGACGGTGGCCGCGATGGGGCGATGATCGATGCCTACCTGCAGGTGGGCGTGGCCAAGGAGGATCAGCCGCACTATCTCAAGGTCGTCGCCCGGCCGGAGGCGGACGTGTCCGACCTGATCGACTTCGGTCTCGGGGTGATCGCCGCACAGACGAAGGGCGGCGATCGACGCCAGGACCGCGGGGTCATCGCCCCGGTTCGCACCTACGAATTGCCGATCGACCGCAGAATGGAGGACGCTGGGTTCGACTCGATCGCCAGCGTCACCCTGTTGATGAAGGAAACCCTCGTTCGTGTCGCCGAACCGGCTCTCGTGCCGGCCGGCGTGCGCTAATCGACCCGTTAATGGAGGACGCCGTGGGCAGCGAAGATCGCCAGCGCGAATCGATGGACGATCTCGACGCGCTGCTCACCTCGCTGCCGCCCGAGATCGTCGATGCGGTCCACGCGCTGCCCGATCGATCGTCGCTGATCGAGGTCGTCATGGACCTCGGTCGCCGGCCCGAGGCGCGGTTCCCCGATTCGGAAACCGCGCTCCTCGACCGCGAGATCGTCGAGGCGGACCTGGCGTTCGTGATCGAGCACATCGGCACGTTTGGCGATGACAACCGGGCGGGCATCGAGCGCACGCTCCATCGCATCAGCGCGATCCGCAACCGCAACGGCAAGATCGTCGGCTTGACCTGCCGGATCGGCCGCGCGGTCTACGGCACGATCGAGATCATCAACGACTTCGTGGAGAGCGGGAAGTCGATCCTGATCATGGGCCGGCCCGGGATCGGCAAGACGACGATGCTTCGCGAGGCGGCCCGTGTCCTCGCCGACGCGATGGGCAAGCGGGTGGTCGTCGTGGACACCAGCAACGAGATCGCCGGAGACGGCGATATCCCGCATCCGGCGATTGGCAAGGCACGCCGGATGCAGGTGCGGACGCCATCGCTCCAGCACGAGGTGATGATCGAGGCGGTCGAGAACCACATGCCCCAGGTCATCGTCATCGACGAGATCGGCACGGAGCTCGAAGCCGGCGCCGCGCGGACGATCGCGGAACGCGGCGTCCAGCTCATCGGCACCGCCCACGGCAACAACCTGGACAACCTGATGCTCAACCCGACCCTGTCGGACCTGATCGGCGGGATCCAGAGCGTGACCCTCGGCGACGAGGAGGCCCGCCGCCGGCGGACCCAGAAGAGCGTCCTCGAGCGCAAGGCGCCACCGACGTTCGACGTCATCGTCGAGATCCAGGATCGCGAACGGGTGGTCGTGCACTCGGACGTGGCCGACACGATCGATGCGATGTTGCGCGGCGACGCGGTCTCGCCGGAACTTCGCTGGCGCGACGAGGAAGGCGTCCATCGCAGCCAGGGTCGGCCACGACCGTCACCTCGCGAGCAGCTCGGCGCGGAGCGCTTCGCCGGGCTCGTGGGCGCCGGATCACCGTGGCGCATGGAGCCCGGCTGGCGAGGCGAGGGAACGTACCGGACCGGCGGCTATCGCGAGGCAGACCGCGGTGCCGCGTTCCGGCCGGGGTACCGGCCTGGAGCAACGGGCGGCTGGCGACAGTCGCGTGGTGGCTCCGGTCGCGAGTCCTCGACGCGTGGACCCGTATCGGAGGGTGGCTGGGCCGGAACGCTCCCGGGTGAGCGGTTTGCCGCGCCGCCGGCTTCGGCTCGAGGCGGCCCACGAGCGGTCGAGGCACCGTTTGTCGCGGGCGACATCGCCGATCGCGGACCCCTGGAGCGCGCGGCCCTGCCGACCGCTGCCGAGACGCGCGCCAAGGAGGCTCGTGAGCTGGAGCGCCAGAAGGCGTGGCGTGACCAGGCAAGCAAGGCGCTGAACGCGATGAAGGCTGAGGAGGGGACGGCTCCAGTCAACCTCGATGAGCTCGAGGACGACGACCTCGACAAGCTGCCGCTCGGCGCAGAGGAAGGCCCCGATGGCGGCACCGTGCTGGTCCCGGGCGGCTCGCCACTTCCGACCCTTCGGGTGCTCCCCCAGGGCATCAGCCGAAAGCGCCTCGAGCAGGCCATTCGCGATCTGCAGCTCCCCGTCGTCATCGCCCGAGACGTGGACGACGCGGACGTGGTCATGACGTTGCGCAACGAGTACAAGCAGAAAACGCCGTTGCTCCGCGACGCCGAGGATCGGGCGATGCCGATCTACGTCCTCAAGAGCAACACGATCCCCCAGATGCAATCGAGCCTGACCTCGATCTTCTCCCTCGAGATCGATCCGCGTGAGGCTGCAATGCGCGAGACCGAGGACGCGATCGAGGCGGTGCTCCAGTCGTCCGAGGCCGTCGAGCTGTCGCCCCAGAACGCATACATCCGGCGACTCCAGCACCAGCTTGCCGAGCGGGCAAACCTGGTCTCGCGGTCGCGCGGACGCGAGCCGTACCGCCGGGTCAGGCTCTACCCGGACGCGGCGCGTAGCGGCTGGCGGTGAGCGGCCCCAGGCCGAGCGGCCCCAGGCCGAGCGGCCCCGGGCCGAGCGGGCCCGTCGGGGAGGCGAAGGGGCCGACCGCGCCGATCGGCCTGCGCGGCGGCTTGCGCCGTCTCAGCTCGGGGCTGATCGCGTACGGCATCGCTGGGCTGGCCGTGGCGCTGCTCGGGCTGGTGGCCCTTGGCTGGACGGCCGGTCGCGTCGCGGGTCTCGCGGACAGGGTTGACGGGGAGGCGAGGCAGCTCGCGAGCACGCTCGACCGCACCGCCGACACGTTGCGCGCGGCCGGCAGCTCCGCGATCACGTTCGCGGTGACCCTCGAGCGGACGCCGCCATCCGTCCGCCAGACCGCCGAGACGATCCGGAACCTGCGGCCGAACCTGCAGGCGATCGAGTCCCAGCTGTCGTCGATCAGCATCCTGGGCAGTCGGCCACTCGCCGATGCGGCTCGGCTCTTTGGCGAGATGGCCAGCGACCTGCAGGGCCTCGACACGCGGCTGGACCTCATCGCGAACGACCTCGGGACCGATCGAGACGCGCTGCTCCGGAACGCAGACTCGCTCAACGAGCTCGCCGACCGGACCGAGATCATGGCCGAGCGCGTTCGCACCGGGTTCATCCAGGACGGCCTGGAGGACCTCCGGATCGTGCTCGTGCTGACGATTCTCGTGTTCGTAGGGTGGACCGCGGTTCCCGCGATCGGGGCCCTCGCGCTGGGCGTGTGGCTGCGCCGAACGCTTGTTGCCGAGGAGCCGCCGAGGGGGTAGGCGAGCGGGCTTACGCCCCCTTCTTCTCCAGCCGGCTCAGTCCAGTCCGTACGAAGCTGTTGAGCAAGAGCAGTTGCGCCTGCAGCGTCGTCGCGCCAAGCGCCGTCAGCCGATACGGCCGTCGGCGTGCCTCGGGCTCGAGCGCCTCGATCAGGCCACGCTGCTCGAGTCGGGCGAGCGCGCCGTAGAGCGTCCCTGGTCCCATCGGCGCGCCGGAAATGGCCTCGACGTCGGTCATGATCGCGTAGCCGTGTTTTGGGCCCGTCCGAGAGCGAGACGAGGATGTGCAGGGACGGCTCGGCGAAGCGACCGAGTTCTCCGAGTGCGTTCGTCATGCGGGAGCGGCCTCCGATGCTGGCCCTGTTGCCGGAGCGTCATGGATCGTCTCCGATCCCCGAATGGTCATCCGCAGGCCAATGATCGCCCAGGCGATCCCGTAGGGCAGGAGCGCGACCACCATCGCCGGCACGCCGCCCGGATCGGTCGGACCGAAGCCTCCCATCACGGGGATGGCGATGACGAGCGGTACGAGCAGGCCCCCGATGATCAGGACCCAGCGAGCGCCCGTACTGAGTCCCGCACGGAGTGCGGCAAGGGTCAATAGCCCGCCACTGAGCAGCAGCATGGCGGCGGCTGCGAACGCGAAGTTCAGCATGCCGTCACCGATGACGTTCAGGGGCTGGACCCCGGCAAGCAGGGCCGCGGCGATCAGGACAATTGCGGTGCGACCGATCTGCCGCGTATACGGAGCGATGTACTCACCAAGCACGGCGATGAACATCAGGAACATCGCGAGCAGGACGCCATAGCCCCATTCCTGAGGGGCGGCCAGGGCAATTCGAAGGTAGTACCACGACCAGATGAGACCGGCGACGGTGGCCATCAATCCAGGCAGGCGATGTGTCCAAATGTGCGGGGCGCCGCCGATCAACTCCGGATGGAGGTGTGCGTCGATCGCACCGCGAACGATGTCCATCGAACCGGCCAGGCCGACCGATCGTTCCTGGAGCGTGCCGATGAACTCTGCCTCATAGCGTTCACGCCAGGCGGCCGGGTAGAGACGCAGCAGCCGACTCATCGCGCAAGGCCCTCCCTGTAGTCCACCGGATCTCCGTGCCATCGCCCCGACAGACGATACGCGGGTTGACGGTCACCGATCACCATCGGCTCGATGAGCCCTCGTCGTTCGAGCCGCGCGACCGCGCCAAACAATGCGCCGAGCCGGACGTTCCCATCGAGCGATCGGACGTCATCGAGGATGCCAACGGCGAGGCGTGGGCCCCCGGCGAGCGCGACCAGGATCCACATCGCCGTTTCGCCGAACCGTCCGAACTTGATGTCGGTCCCGTCAACCACCCGTGATCACGCCACAGGCAATTCGGGCACCGCTTCCGCCATTGCCCACATCGGTGACCTGGTCGTCCTCGTTGGCGTGGATGATGAGGGCGCTGCCTACGGCCCCGGCCGTCGTGTCAAACAGCGTCGCCGCGCCGGCCGAGATGGTCACATGGTCCGTCCGCGCGTCGAGATGGCCCATGCCCGCGGCATTGACCCGCAGATTTGGGAGGTCGCCGGCATGCGGTCCCACGGGGTTCTCAAGACCATGCTCGTGGCCAAGCGGGTTGTAGTGCCCGCCGGCAGCGGCGAACGTTGGACTGCAGCTCCCGATCGCGTGGATGTGGATGCCATGGTTCCCCGGCGTCAGGCCATCCACGTGGATGTTCACGTGGACGATGCCGTTCGCGTCCTCGACCAGGTTCGCCCAACCAACGGTCTCGCCTGCGACGTCGACGAATGTGGCCGAGGCATGAAGAGCCCCGGTCGCTGATGTCGCGGCCGCCATGGAGGCGGTTCCGATCAGCAGGAAACCGATGGCGGCGATGAATGCTCGAGGTCGCGCCATGGACGTGGGCTCCTATCCAGTTATATCGTGTGACGTAGTACCGTGATGCGATATAGCACGTCGCGAGTTGATTTGTCAACTTGCCGAGCGGAACGTCGAATGCTGGATCTTGACGTCGGCTTCGGTACGCCGTATATATCGCCGTACGGTATATGAGGACGGCTCAGTGACCGAACCAATGGTGGCGCAGGCCGCCCTCGAGACGACGAACGTCAAGTCCTCCCTCGGACGGCTTGCCGAGCCCCTCCGGGATATCGCTCGTGGTGGCCTGGCGGGGTTGCTCACCGGGGTCCTTGTGGCCGGAGTCGGCGGTCGACTCGTGATGCGCGCCGCCGCGCTGCTGGTCCCCGATGCCACGGGTCGCTTCACCGAGAACGGGAACCGGGTTGGAGACATCACCTTTTCTGGAACGCTTGGGCTGGTGATCGCGGGCGGGTTGTTCTTCGGCCTCTTCGGGGCAACCATCTGGGTCGTGGTTTCGCCGTGGCTACCTGGCGGTGTCGGACGCCGGGCGGTGGCGGCGATGCCCGTAGCGGTAGCCCTGACTGGCGTGGCGCTGATCCAGGCGAGCAATCCCGACTTCCGAATCCTTCGACACGATGCCGCGACGGTCGCGCTGCTGCTGGGCCTCGTGGCGGTCGCTGGCCTGACGATCTCGCTCGTTGACAGCTGGCTGGACCGGCGCCTGCCATCTGCCAACGCATCGGCGCTGGCCGACGGGATCTATCTCGTGCTCACGATCGCGGGTGGCGGTCTCGTGTTCCCCATCGTCATTGCGTCATACGTCTTCGGGGAGGGACCTCTTGGGCTGGCCCTCGTCGCGACCGGTCTCGCGACCCTTGTGTTCTGGGCGCGTCGTTACCGCGGTGAGCCGCCGCGCCCACGCTGGCTCGTCATCGCCGGGCGCGCAGCCTTGCTCGGCGCCATGGTGTTGGGCGTTGTGGCCCTCCTGCCGGACGTCGCTGTAGCACTCGGCGCGCGATAGGTCAGCTTGGGCGTTCGACCTTGTTCGACGGATCGTTCACGTTCGTGACCTGGATCGAGATGTTGGAATCCGCGTCGAACCCGGACATTTCCCAAGCGACGAGGTAGCCGGCCTCGGCAACCCAGATGTCGATCGCCGATCCGGCTGGCATCGACGCGGCGAAGCCGGCAGCGGTGGTCTGATCGATCTTGACATGTCGCGCCTGGACGCCGTTCTTGTCCTCGGTGCCGACCAGTCCGCCAACGCCCGCGATGTTCGCGCCGCCGAACGCGCCGAGCATGAGCGCCGGGTCGAACATCATGAGCATGGCGTTGGCCATCTGCGATGGGACCGTCTGATATTCGGCGCCAGGACCGTCGGCCTGCCACACCTCGTCGCCGATGATGATGAACTTGGTGGACGGCTCACCGTTGCTGTACGTCGTGATGTCCTTGGAGAGGACGGGCTTGGTGACGACGACGCTTTCGTAGCCCAGCTCGCCGCCGGTCGTGAACGACGTGCGGTACGAATCCACGCCCGGGATGCCGCCGGTCAACGCGCCGATGTCGAAGGTCGGCAACGCCAACGGGTCGGTCGGCTCGCTGGCGGCCTCGGGCGTCGGCGTCGCCTCCTGGGCCGGAGGGGGCGTCACCTCGCCGGGCGCGACGGCGACGGGCGTTGCCGCAGCACCGCCGCCACACGCGGTAACCAGCAGCATGACGACGATGAACAGCGCGCCGGGCAGGGCCGCGCGACGAAGAATGATCATGAGAAACCACCCCGAACACTGGCCGGTCGGTCGACTGGCACGCGGCGATGATGGGGTGACCGGCCCCTCAGCGCAAGTTGGCGACCGCCTCGAGGACGCGATCCACTTCGGAAGCGGTGTTGTAGTGCACCAGACCGAGGCGAAGGATCCCGCCGGCGTCCGCCTTGCCCAGCCGCTCGATCAGGCTCGTCGCGTAGAAGTCGCCGTCCCACACGTAGATGCCGGCGCGACCAAGGGCCTCGGCGGCCGCCCGCGGGTGATGCCCCTCGACCGAAATGGAAACCGTCGGGACCCGCGCCGCGAAGGCGGCTGGATCGGTGATCCCGTGGATGGTGACGCCATCGATCGCCTCGAGCCCGTCGATCAGGCGCGTCACGAGGTCGCGCTCGTACTCCTGGATCGCGGTCATGCCCGCCACGAGCTCCCGGCGTCGCTCGCTGGCGTGCTCGGCACCGGGCGCCCCAGCGACATTGCCGTAGCTCCGACCAACGTCGCGGAGATAGTCGGTGGCGGCGAGCGTTCCGGCGATCGATTCGAACGCGGCAGTGCCCGTCTCGAACCGATCGTGCGCCGGACGGACCTTGAACGCCGGCAGCCGTTCAAGCACCTCCGCCTTCCCGTACAGCGCGCCGAGGTGTGGCCCGAACCACTTGTACGCAGAGCAGACGAGGAAATCCGCGCCCAGTGCCTGGACGTCGATCGGGCCGTGTGGTGCAAACGCCACCGCGTCGACGTACGCGAGCGCCCCGACCTCGTGCGCCCGCGCCACGATCTCGCGTACCGGGTTGACCGAACCGACGGCGTTGCTGGCATACCCGACGGCGACCAGCCTGGTCCGCGGCCCGAGCTGGGATTCGAGGTCCTCGACGTCGAGCGTGACGTCGTCCACGCGGATGTCGGCGGTCCTGACCGTGACCCCACGATCGGCGGCCATGGCCTTCCAGGTCGAGACGTTGGCTTCGTGATCGAGCGTCGTCACCACGATCTCGTCGCGGGGGCCAAGTGTCGCGCCGATGGAGCGGCCGATATGGAGCGTGAGCGTCGACATGTTGTAGCCAAACTTGATCTCGTCGGGGCTCGCGGCACCCAGAAGATCGGCGACGGCTGCGTGCGCCTCCTCGACCATCGCGTCGCTTCGTTCGCTCGTTTCGAACGCTCCACCGGCGTTGGCGTTCATGTCACGGAGATAGCCCGCAACCGCATCGATCACCCGTTGCGGCACCTGCGTCCCGCCCGGGCCGTCGAGAAATGCCACCGGTCGGCCGCCCTGCTCCCGTGCCAGGGCGGGAAACTCCGACCGAAGGGCCTCCGCGTCAAACGCCGGCATCAGTGCTCCGTGCCGCCGGTGAAGGTCCAGTTCTCGAGCCGAACCGCGGGCACGACGACCCCGCCGAGGAACCCGCGGAGCGTTCGGCGCTCGAGCCCGACCGCTACGGTGCAGGCCAGCGCGTCCAGGTAGCTCTGGGTGTACCGCAGGTTCTTGACCGGCCCCACGATCCTGCCACCCTCGACGAGGAAGGTGCCGTCACGGGTCATGCCCGTGACGATGGCGAGCTTGGGGTGGACCGGGTTCGTGTAGTGGAAACGCGTGACCAGGAGACCTCGGTCGAGCCCGCCGATCAGCTCCTCGCGCGTCGCGGTTCCGGGATCCATGACCATGTTCAAGGGAAACGGCCCATACGGGTTGGGCGCGGGCAGGCCATGGCCCGTGGAGGTCACGCCGGCTCGTGCAGCGGTCTGCGAGTCGTGGACCACGCCACGACAGATGCCCCCTTCGACCAGCTCGACGCGTTGCTTGGCCACGCCCTCGTAGTCGAACCAGAGCGGCAGCCCAGCCGGATCCTGGCCGTCGTCGCGGATCGTGATGAGGTCGGTGCCGATCCGCTTTCCAGGCTCGACGAAGCTCCGCTCCTCCTGGACCGCCAGGGCCGAGAACCCGAGGTAGCCGAGCATGTCGAGCAGGTCGACGACCGCGTACTCCTCGAGGACCACCGGATAGTCGCCGGGATCGATCGAGACCGCGTCGGCGGTCGCGCGGGCCTTGTCGGCCGCCTCGCGCCCGATCGCCGCCGCGTCGATGGTTGATGCGTCGACCGCGGCCGCCTCCGCGTATCCCGTCCCGCCGGCCGGGCCCATCGACACGGTGATCAGCTGCGAGGTGGTCCTCGTCCCGCCGACCCGGACGCCCTTGGAATTCGCGATCGCGATCGACTCGAGCCCGGTGGCAAACGAGCCATAGGCAGTGACGCCGGCTGCGTCCGCGGCAGCGATCACGGCGCGGGCGGCCTCGGCCCGGAACTCGGGGGTCGCCCCCGCGGTCGCGGTGCTATAGCCGGCCGCGACGGGCGCTGTCTCGGTGGGGTCGGGAAGGCCACCCCAGTCGTCGAGCTCCTCGACGACGCCGGCCATGGCCGCCGCACTCTCGGCCAGGCGGCGCAGGCCCTCCGCATCCGTCCGCCCCGTGGATGCGACGCCGATCCGCTTGCCGATGACGACGCGGAGATTGACCGTGCGGTTCGTCTCGGCCACGTTCTGGTGGATCTCGCTGTTGGCAAAGCGGGTCAGCGCAGAGTCCTCGGCCATGACCAGCGCTTCGGCCTCCGTCACCCCGTCAAGCATGGCCTCGGCGAGGGCGGCCTGGGCGAGTGCCAGAGCGTCACCAGCTCGGTCGTCGTTCATGCGTCTACCACTTGCCGACTCCGACCTGGACGTTGCGGAACCGCGCGCCCGGGATGGCGTGGCCGATATGGCCCGTCTGCCCCGGTTCGCCCTTGCCGCAGTTCGGCGTGCCGAGCATCACGTAGCTCCGCTCGTCGCCGACCGCGTCGCATGACCGCCAGAACTCGTAGGTGATTCCGGTGTAGGTCGGGTTCTTGAACAGGCGACCCTTCCTGCCGCTCTTGACCTCGTAGGCGACCTCCGTCGCGAACTGGAAGTTGAGGCGGCGGTCATCGATGGACCAGGAGCGGTTCGAAGCGAAGTACAGCCCGTCGTCCGTGTCTTCGACGATCTCGTCGAGGCTCATCCCGGGCCTTGGCAGCAGGTTGATGTTGGTCATCCGGATGAGCGGGATCCGGTTCCAGCCCTCTGCCCGCATCGCCCCGCCGCTTTGCCGGCCGATCCGTGGCGCCGTTTCCCGGCTGGTCAGGTAGCCGACAAAGATGCCGTTCTGGACGAGCGGGACCGCCTGCGCGACGACACCTTCGTCATCCCAGCCAAACGTGCCCATACCACCTGGGGCCGTGGCGTCGGCCACGATGTCGATCAGGTCCGAGCCGTATCGAAACCCTTCGTCGAGCTTGTCCGTGGTCAGGAAGCTCGTCCCGGCGTACGACGCCTCGGTACCAAACACGCGATCGAGCTCGGATGGATGACCGCACGATTCGTGGAGCTGGAGGTATAGCTGTGACGGATCGAGGATGATCGTGAACTGGCCCGAGGGACATTGCGGGGCGGTGAGGAGCGCGACCGCCTCGGTGGCCAGCGGCTCGGCATGCTCCTTCAGGTTGAGGCCCCGGATGTACTCGTACCCACCGGCCTGCCAGCCGCCGCCGGAGTCGGGGTAGCTCCGGCGCTGGTGCTCGTCGCCGTCCACGGCGTGCGCTTCGACCCCGGCGCCGACATGGGTGATCACCTGCTCGGTCAGGCTGCCGTCAGTCGCGGCGAAGGTCTTCCATTCGCGTTGCGCGGCGTAGCTCGACTCCGTGAAGGCGATGCCCTTGACGGCGGATGCCACCTGGTCGGCGGCGAGGAGGTCGGCGATCTTCTGCTCGAGCGGGACTTCGAACGGATCCTCCTCGAGCGGCGTCTCATAACGGCCATGGGCCGGCGGGCGGTCATCCAGCTGGGTGGGCTGGCGCAGCGCCGTGGCGCTTGCCCTGGCGATGCGAACCGCCTCGGCCGCGACCCGGTCGGCTTCCGCCATGGTCAGCAGGTGCGATGAGGCGAACCCCCATGCGCCGTCCACGAGCACGCGGACCCCGAATCCTTCGCTCTCACCGGAGGCGACGCCTTCGACCCGGCCGGTCTTGATGGCGATGCTCTCGTCGCGGCGGCGAACGACACGGACGTCGGCGTATCCCGCGCCCCGGGCAGCGGCCGTATCAAGGGCACGTTGGGTCAGATCTCGCATTGCCGGGCGGACTGTAGCAGGGGATCCGGCCGGTCGACAGTTGGGACCATTCCCTATTGGCTCGCGACCGGACTCCGACGCCGTCCGACGCCGTCCGACTAGAGGACGGCGGCGCCAGATACGGCCTGGATCGTGAGATAGATCCCGAAGCCGAGGACCAGGCACGAGGCGAGCAGGGGCAGGTGCGCGGTGGCGCGTCCGAGCCAGCTCGAGGTGTCGACGCGGTCCAGCCTCCCTCGGGCGAGGACGAGCGCCAGCCCGATCCCGCCCATCACGGCAGCCATCCCTATCCCGAAGGCAATGACGAGGACGAACCCGAACGCCGGGCGCCCGGCGGCGATCGAGCCGAGCAGGATCAGCAGCGCGCTCGCCGATGGGATCAATCCGCCGGCCAGCCCGAGCACGAAGAGGCCGCGCCACGAGATCGTCGAGCCCCGCGGGGGGAGGTGGCTGTGGGTCAGCCCGCCGTGGCGGTGTACACCCGGCGCGGTTGGTTCGTCATGGTGGGGTTGACCGTGGTCGTGGCCGTGGTCATGGCCGTGCCCGTGCCCGTTGTCGTCAGGACCATGCGGCTCGTGGTCGTGGTCGTGCCCGTGGACGTGGTCAAGCCGTCCGCGGTCGCCCAGGCGCCGGCGGGCTTCGCCGAACAACATCCATCCGCCAATCACCACGATCGAGATCGCCGCCACGATCGGCGCCGTCCGGACGACGACGTCGGGCGGCAGGACGCCCTGCGCACCAACGACGAGCGCCGCCAGGGCAAGGATGCCGAGGGTATGCGACAGCGCGACCGAGAGCCCCAGACCAGCTGCGTGGACCGGCGTGCCGCGCGTTCCCACGAGATAGGCCGCCATCAACGTCTTGCCGTGCCCGGGGGTCAGGGCATGCCCGGCACCGAGCGCCGCCGCGGTCAGGATCGAGGCAAGAAGGACGAAGGGTGTCAGGTCCGCGGTTCGGAAGATCGATGGCAGGTCGCCCGCCCCGACCCCACCCGGGACCGCGGCCGAGACCGGCGCCATCGCCCCGGCCGCGGCCGGTGCGGGCTCCTCGGACGCTTCGCCGGGAGCGACGACGGCATCGGCATCCGGGATGTCGAACGCCGGCAGCGCGGGACCGCCCGGGCTGACCAGGACACTGACCTCGGTGTCGGCCAGCGCCTGCGTCAGCAAGTCGTCCGGGTACCGGGTCAAGCGGTTCGACGGGCTCGACGCGCGCAGCGCGCTTCCGCCGTCGTCCAGCGTGACGCCGGAGCCCACGACGACGATCTCGCGCCAGCCAACGCGTTCACCGAACGAACGGTCGGCGAAATCGAGCCGGCTGCCCGCCTGGAGCGGCTCGCCCGAGCGCTGCCTCGAAGCACGCACACCGATCGCATGGTCGAGAGACCGCCGGCACCGGGCGGGAAGGTCAGACCGGCCTCGGTCAGCGCGAGGCCAAGTGGCACGCCATCGAGCCGAAGATCGAGGTCGGTCAACAGGTCCGGTGCAGGCCGAAGCGCGCCCGGCCTCGGTTTCGCTCGTCGGACAGCTCGCCGTCGCCGTCCGCATCGAACGCGAGTCGCGCCTGGAAGGCAGGGATCTCCGCCTGGTCGATGACCACATCAAGGAGGATCCGATCTGGCTCGATCCGGATGCCGGCATAGTGGTTGATCGTGAAGTTGCCGAGCGGATGGGCGGCAGCGAGTGCGGGCACGCCGAGGAACACCGTGAGGCACACGGCGACCGCGGCCGCCCGGCGTACCAGGAGCTTGAGAGATGCGCCGCGAACGCGGCCATGTGCGATGACGGTCATCCGGAATACGTCCCTGCCTCAGCTGTGCGTGCCTGCCAGATCCTGACAGAGAGGCATTCGCCCACCCGGCCCGCGCGGATCATTGTGCATTCGAGGACAGCTCGTCCGATACACTCCCGGCGTGCAGGAACCCGGGGCGCCCGCGCGTCGAGGCTGGTTCATCACGGTCGAAGGGCCGGATGGCGCCGGCAAGACGACGCAGGCCGAGACGCTTGCCGATCACCTCCGTGGGCGCGGCATCGACGTGCTGCTGACCCGCGAACCAGGTGGCACCCAGGTCGGCGAACGGGTTCGCGATCTGCTCCTCGCGAGCGGGAGTTCCGCAGTCGCGCCCGACCCGTTGACGGATGCCTTGCTCTTCAATGCCGCCCGTCGACAGCTCGTGACGGAGGTCCTTCGCCCGGCACTCGAGGGCGGTCGGACGGTCGTCTGCGCTCGATACGCCAATTCGACGCTGGCCTACCAGGGCTATGGCGCCGGCGTCCCGCTCGATCGGCTCCGGGCACTGGAAGCCGTCGCCACCGATGGGCTCGTGCCCGACCTCACCATCCTCCTCGACCTGTCCGTGGAGGCCGGTCTCGGTCGAAAGGGCCCCGACGAGATCACCCGCTTCGAAGGCTTCGATCTTGCCTTCCATCAGACGCGTGCGCGATGGCTTCCTGGCCCTTGCCGCCGCGTCACCGGAACGCTTCGCGGTCGTCGATGCGACACGTTCGCTCGACGAGGTGGCGACGGCTGTCAACGCCGCTGCCGATCGATTGACCGCGATCGGTGAACCGAAACCCGTAGCCGCACGCACTACCAGATGACATTCGAACACCAACCGCGGCCGCTCCGCACCTCGTCGCCTGTCGACGAGGCGGATCGTGCTGCGCTGGCTCGCATCTCCGGTGGGGAGCTCGCCGCTCTCGAAGAGCTATATGACCGATACAAGACGATGGCCTACTCGATCGCCTACCGCATCACGAATGACGCCACGCTCGCCGAAGACGTGGTCCAGGACGCCTTCCTCGGCGCGTGGCGCAATGCCGCCCGCTACGTGGAGGGCCGCGGCAGCGTCAAGACCTGGCTCCTCTCCATCGTCCACCACCGCTCGATCGATGCCATCCGCCGGCGCCGGCCCACCACCGAGCTGCCCGAGATCGATGCCGGGCTCCCGGACGCACTCACCCTGCCCGACGTCTGGGGCGAGGTGTCCGCTGGTCTCGATGCCGTGGCCGTTCGCGAGGCGCTCGTCGCGCTCTCGGATGTGCAGCGCGAGGCGCTCGAGCTCGCCTATTTCGGCGGCCTCACCCAGCAGGAGATCGCGGAGCGAACCGGGACGCCACTTGGCACGGTCAAGAGCCGGATGCGCCTCGGTCTGCTGGCGATGCGCCGGTCGCTCGAGGTTGGGTCGACATGAGCGACTTCGACGCCATGCGCAACCTGACCTGTGACGAGGTCCGCGAGCTTGCGGCCGCCTACGTCCTCGACGCCCTCGAAGCCGATGAGGCGGCGGCGGTCCGGTCGCACCTGGCCGCGCACCCGGACGGCCATCCCGAGATCGCGGAGCTCGGCGCCGTGATCCCGGCCCTCGCCGAGATCGTCCCGATCGTCGAGCCACCCGACAGCCTGAAGGGCCGGATCATGGCGGCCGCCGCCGCCGACCTTGCGGCCCGCGGCGGGGCGACGGCGCACCACGCAGGTTGCAGCCCCGACGCCGGCTGCGCCGACACAGGCCGCCGCGCCCGCAGCCCCGGCGGCGCCAACGGCTCCCGCCGCGCCCGTTGCCTTCCCGACCGCCGAGGAGCGCGAAGCACGCCGAGCCCGAACCTCAACTGGTGCCTGGGTGCTGCGCATCGCCGCCGTGCTGGCGATCGCATTGCTGGGTGGTTGGAACCTGCTCCTCCAGAACGACCTCGGCGCGGCTCGCCAATACGAGCAGAACGTCGCCGCCGTCCTGCAGGCGGCTTCGCAGCCTGGGGCCCTTACCGCGGTGCTCGCCGGCGAAGGCGGAGTCGCGTCCGGTCTTGCTGCGGTCGATACGGACGGCGACCTGGCGATCGCGATGCGCGATCTCGCGCCCACCACCGGGAGCTCGGTCTACGAGGCCTGGGTGATCGGCGCCGACGGCGTTCCCGTTCCGGTCGGCAACTTCCGGGTAGGCACCGCGGGCACGGGCTTCCTCCAGGTCGCGGGCCCGCCGTCGGCGACGGGGACCGTCGTCGCGCTGACGCTCGAGCCCGGCCCAGGAGCGACGACGCCGACGATGCCGATCATCTCGAGCGGAGTGGCCACCTCGCCTGGCTGATCCACGAACGGGGGCACTCGGCGGCCGCGGTGGGGCGGTCCGGGCGGTCTTCGCTCCGGTGCGCTCGGGCGAGCCTTTCCTGTCAGATGTCGCCTACGTGGGCCTTGGCCGCCTGGATCGTGGCCCGATGCCTTCCTTGCTGCATGGTCATGCAGGCGGGCTGGATGCGCTACAACGCCTTGACTGCATGACTGGATGTCACATGCAACGTCGGACGGGTCTCCCATGTCGATCACGACCCTATGCACGCCTGGCCGACATTTGGCAGGAAACCGCGACGCAGCGGGCCGCGCGCCCGGAGGCGCGCGGTCGGGGAACGACCGCTGCGGAGCGCTGACCTTGCGCGGTTCTCGCGGCGCGACGGCCCGGACGGACCTATTCCTCGGGCAGCTGTCCCCGCGGCCACCCGGCCTCGGCCGTTCTCGCGTGCTCGGGCGAGGGCCTCGGTCGCGGCGGCGATCAACGTGTCGGCGTCAGCGCCATCCACCGGGAAGCGGGCCACGCCGGCCGACACCGTGATCGGTCGCCCGGCGATCGCCGGCAGTCCCGTGATCCCCTCCAGGACGCGGTGCGCGACGGTCATGCCCGCAGAACCCGGTGCCACGAGGACGAATTCGTCGCCCCCGATCCGTCCAACCGTGTCCACCAGCCGGACCGACTCGGCAAGAACCGCGGCCACCCGGCGCAGGACGTCGTCGCCTGCCTCGTGACCACCGGTCCGGTTGGTCGCCTGGAAGTCGTCCACGTCGAACATTGCCAACGAGACCTCGCTGCCCTGCCGCGCGGCGCGGGCGAGCTCGAGTTCCAGGATCCGGGCCACGGTCCGCTCATTGGCGAGACCCGTCAGCGGGTCGGTGTGGGC
Organism: uncultured Chloroflexia bacterium; assembly: GCA_963731865.1. Lineage (GTDB taxonomy): Bacteria > Chloroflexota > Limnocylindria > Limnocylindrales > CSP1-4 > SPCO01. The sequence continues at coordinate 48,427 of CAVSXG010000003.1, forward strand.
CATCCGCTCGAACCAGTCGGATCGCTCCGCAGCGGTCGACGACAGGCGCGCCCGGTCGACGGCGACCGCGGCCAACGACGCCAGCGCGCTCAGGAGGCGGCGCTCGGGCTCGGTCACCTGGTGCGGCGCCGGCCAGCCGAGGCCGAGCGAGCCGAGCGCGATTTCAACGCCGCCGCTCGAAACGAGGAGTGGCAGGTAGGCGCCGACGAACACCGTTCCGTCGGCCATCGTCGCCTCGCGATCGAAGGTTGCAATCCGTCCAGCGGCCGCTTCGGCAAAGGGATGGGCCGGATCGGTGACGTCCTCGGCAAGTTGTGCCGCTGCGGCGTCGTCGAAGCCCGTGGTCGCCACCACCTGCAGACCCGGGCGATCCGGGTCCTGGACCAGGATCGCGGCCATGGCCGGCGACAGATCGGCGGCGACCTCGAGGACGCCGTCGAGCGCCGCCTCGAGATCGGGGGCGGTCGCCACCACTTCGATCGCGTTCGCGAGGGTGGCGTGGGAATCGATGGTCGATCCGTCGGTCGACACGGAAGGCTCCTGCAGGATCCGCGACCGGCAAGGGGTCGTCGGGCCGCATCGTACACCCGCGGTTACGGGCGCCTGGCGACCGTTTGCGCACATTGACCCGGGTTACTCGCGGCATCGATACTCCGCGCGTGAAACTCATCGTGGCCATCGTCCACAACGAGGACGCCGGGGCCCTCGTCGACGCTCTTCTCGACAAGGAATTTCGTGCGACGCGGCTGCACAGCTCCGGTGGGTTCCTCAAGCAATCGAACGCGACCATCGTGGTTGGTGTCGAGGACGCCGACGTTGACGAGGTGATGGGCATCGTCCGCGCGAACTGCGTGTCGCGGACCCAGGTGGTCAACCCGATGCCGCCGATCATGGAGCCAGGCGAGTTCTTCATGCCGTATCCGCTCGAGGTCGAGGTTGGTGGCGCCACGGTCTTCGTCCTCCCGGTCGAGCGGTTCGAGCGGCTGTAGCCCATCCGCGGCAATCGGTGAGCCCGTTCCGACCTGACCTGGTGGCGGTCTGGATCTACCGCGTCCCGGATCCCGTGGACCCCGCCGCGATCGAGCTCCTGCTGCTCCGCCGTTCGGCCGGGCGACCGCTCGCGGGGCTCTGGCAGTGCGTCACCGGCACGATCGAACCCGGCGAACGGGTCGTCGCCGCGGCCATCCGCGAGCTCGAGGAGGAGACGGGGATTCGCGGCGAGGCGATCGAAGCGCTGTACGACATGGACCTCGTCAGCCAGTTCCACTGGCCCGATGCCGATGGCGTCCTGAGCGAAGTGGTCTTCGCGGTCCGGGTGGGCCCGGAGACTCGAGCCCGTGCTGTCGCACGAGCACGACGCCTCGCGCTGGGTCGATCCGGGCGAGGCGATCAGGTCGTCCGTATGGCCATCCTATCGGGAGGCGATCGAGCGTGTCGCCGCGATCCTGCCCGACCCGGAGCGCGCGGTCTGGCTGCAGACCGGGCTGGACGGGAAGCGCCTGAAGGAGTAGTCGGCCGCGCCCGGGTGCCCGGGCGGGGGCCGCTGCTAGACTGCACCGGGAGGCAGCCCATCCGTGAGGCGGCACAGGAGGGCAACGTGATCGATCGAACGGCGACACCCCCGATCCCCGAATCATCGAGCGCCGCGCAGCGGCGCGTCTTCCACTCGAAGGTCGACACCATTCGCCCGACGTATGGATTCGAGGACGTGTCCCTCGCCCCAGGAACGGACACGATCGAGCCCGCCGACGTCGACTTGGCCCAGTCGTTCTGCGGCATCGACCTGTCCATTCCGATCCTGGCATCCGCGATGGACGCCGTCGTCGACACCAGGCTGGCCGGCGCCCTGGCGCGGCTTGGCGGCCTCGCCGTCCTCAACCTCGAGGGGGTCCAGGCCAGGTACGACGAACCGGACGCCGTCCTCGAACGGATTGCCACGGCGCCCGATGGCGAGGTCCAGGCGCTCCTTGCCGAGGCCTACCAGCAGCCGATCCGCGAGGAGCTGATCGCCCGCCGGCTCGACGAGATCCACGCCGCAGGGTCGAAGGCTGCCGTCGCCGCGACCCCCGGCGCCGCCCGCCGGTTCGGCCCGTTCTGCGCCGAGCATGGCGCGGACCTGTTCCTCGTCCAGAGCCAGGTCTCGAGCGCGCGGCACCTCGCCACCGAGTACGACCCGCTGTCGCTCGCCGATTTCACGCGCTACATGCCGATCCCCGTCGCCGTGGGCAATACGACCAATGCAGAAGCCGCCTTTGCGCTGATGGAGCAGGGCGCGGCTGCGGTGTTCGTCGGGGTCGGGCCCGGCGCCGCCTGCACCACCCGTGAAGTTCTCGGGATCGGTGTCCCCCAGGTCACCGCGATCAGCGATGTCGCGGCCGCACGCGATGCCTACCACGCCGAGACAGGACGCTACGTCCCGGTCGTCGCGGACGGCGGCATGCGGCGTGGCGGCGAGCTCGCCAAGGCGATCGCTGCCGGTGCGGACGTCCTGATGATCGGTTCGCCGCTGGCGCGCGCGGACGAAGCGCCGGGCCGCGGCACGAACTGGGGCATGGCCGCGCCGTCGCCCACGCTGCCGCGCGGTACCCGGATCAAGGTTGGCACGGTCGGGTCGCTCGAACGGATCCTCCTTGGCCCGGCCCACGTCACCGATGGCTCGGAGAACCTGGTCGGGGCGCTGCGTCAGTCGATGGCGGCACTCGGAGCGCGGACGATCCGCGACATGCAGCGGGTCGAGATGGTGTACGCGCCGGCCACCCAGACCGAGGGCAAGTCCTGGCAACGGAGCCGCTGAACGGCCTCGACGGTCGAGGGGCCGATGGACGTCGGTGAGCAGCTCGCCTCGTGGGGCAAGGCCGCGCTGATCGAGACCCGTGGCCGGGTGAGCGGGCAGCCAGCGCGTGCGCACGTCGGGTTCATCGACGCGCCGGACGGGTCCATCGTGGTCGCGGCCGGATTTGGCGCGCACTGGGCGGCCAACCTGCTGGCCGAACCCGAGTGCGCCGTAACGATCGAAGGACGAACGTTTCGCGGGATCGCGGAGCCGCTTGACGGCGCCGAGCTCGCCGGTGCCATTCGCGACCTGATCCTGCGGTACGGCACGCCGGCCGAACGACTTGGCTCCGGCCCGGCGTTCCGGATCCGGCCGATCGAGCCACCGAGTGCCCCGTCGTGACGATCGCCGTCGAGATCGAGACGCGAATCGCGCGGGCTCCTGCGGACGTCTTCGCCGAGCTCGTGGCGATCGAACGATTCCCGGACTGGCTGGTCGCGTCGGGCATCGTCGGTGTCGAACGGCTCGACGACGGGCCGCCTGCCGTCGGGTCGAAGGTCCGGATCTCGCAGCGCGTGGCCGGCCGCTCGACGATCCTCGACGGCTCGATCACCCGGCTCGACCCAGGCCGGGCCCTCGGCGTGCACGGTCGGGATCCCGACGGGGTGACGATCGACATCGAGGCGACCGTCGTGCCCGATGGGGCCGGCAGCCGTCTTCGCTGGTCGCTCCGGCTCGGCCTCCCGCTCCGGTTCCGGATGTTCGAATCGATGGTCGCGCCGCAGGCCCGGCGCGCCGCGACGCTTGATCTCGAGGCGTTCCGACGCCGACTGGAGACTGCGGCGCCGGACTGACGTGGCGGTCGTTGACATCTGTCCATGCCGGACCGCGCCGGATGCCCATCCCCGCGGCGCGAGCGCCGCTCTACGGTCGTGCGCATCCCGCCCGATCCTGGCCCGCTCCGACCACCGCCGCGGCACGCGGGGTTCGCGGCCGTCGTCATGGGCGTTGCCGAGCCCGTCGCGGGGCGCCGCCGGCTATCCTCCGGCGGCGATGCCCGAACCAACCAGCCTCTTTGACCGCGCCGGCGGAACGCCGTTTTTCGAACGGCTGGTTGATCGGTTCTACACGGGCGTCGAGACCGATCCGCTGCTTCGCGCGGTCTACCCCGAGCCCGACCTGGCTGGGGCACGGCGCCGGCTCACCCTGTTCCTGATCCAGTACTGGGGCGGGCCAACGACATACGACCAGGAGCGCGGTCACCCGCGCCTGCGAATGCGCCACGCACCGTTTGCCATCGGACCGGCAGAACGCGATCGATGGCTCCACCACATGCGGGCGGCCATCGCGGAGACGGCTGTGACCCCCGATGTGGCCGATGAACTGGAGCGGTACATCGCGATGGCTGCCGAGGCCATGCGCAACCGCGACTGAGCCGGATGGCGATCTCACAGTCCGCGAAGCCAGCTCAGCGTCGCCAGGACTCGACGGTGATCGCTGTCGGTCTCCTCGAGCCCGAGCTTCGAGAAGATGTTGGCGACGTGCGTCTCGACCGTCTTCTCGCCGATGATCAGCGCCGTCGCGATCGCCCGGTTCGAGCGCCCTTCCGCCATCAACCCGAGCACCTCCCGCTCGCGTGGCGTGAGGTCCATCAGCCGATTCGACGCGTGCCGCCGGGCCACGAGAACGGCGACCACCTCCGGGTCGATAACCGTGCCGCCGTCGGCCACCTGCCGCACGGCATGGGCGAACTGCTCGACATTCGCCACGCGGTCCTTGAGCAGGTATCCCACCCCACCCCGACCGTCGCCGAGGAGCCGAACGGCGTGTGCCGCTTCCACCGCCTGGGAGAGGACGAGAACGCGGATCGGGGGATCGGATTTGAGGAGGGACTCGGCAGCCACCAGGCCCTCGTCGGAGAACCCTGGGGGCATCCGGATGTCCACGATTGCCACGTCCGGCCGCTCACGCGCTGCGACATCGAGCAGGCTGCGACCATCGCCAACCAATCCGACAACATCGAACCCGGCATCGCGAAGGAGGCGGCCGATCCCCTCGCGCAGGAGGACGGCGTCTTCGGCTACGACGACGCGCATGGCAGCTCGACCATGATCCGCGTACCACCGCCCTCCGGGCTGACGATCCCGAAGGTTCCACCCAGCGCCGCAACGCGATCCTCCAGACCGCGCAGCCCGCTGCCGCCGGCCAGGCTTGCGCCGCCAATGCCGTCGTCGATGACCTCGAGAAACAGGCGATCGTCGCGAAGTCGTGCTCGCACCGTGGCCTGCGTCGCGTTGGCATACCGCGTCGTATTGGTCAACGCCTCGGCGACCACGAAATAGGCCGTCGCCTCAACCGAACCTGGGAGCCGACCGTCGATCGAGGTCTCGAGGCTGACCGGAACGATCGACCGTTCGGCGAGGGACGCGAGGGCGGCGTCGAGCCCGGCCTCGGTCAGCACCGCGGGGTGCACGCCGCGCGCCAGCTCCCGGACCTCGGCGACCGCATTCGATGCCTCGGTCGTCGCCAGGTCGAGCTCGGCCAGGGCAGCCGGATCGGCGTCCGCCCCAAGGTGACGACGCAACAGCTGCAGCGATATCTGGAGGGAGACGAGCCGCTGCTGCGCCCCGTCGTGGAGATCGCGTTCGATCCGACGTCGTTCCGTATCGCCGGCCTCGACGAGGCGGGCCCGTGACGCGCGAACCGCCTCCAACTGCGTGCGCACCTCGGCCTGGAGTCGTTCGTTCTCGATCGAGAGGCGGACCGCGGCGACGGCCGCCGACACGAGGCCGGGATCGTCCTGCAGGACCGGGTCGTGGACGATGGCGAGCGCGGGACGGCCCTCGCTCTCGATCGTCAGGACGGAGCGCCGGGCATCCCCGGCCGGCAGGTCGACGAGTTGGCCCGTCGCATCCAGGAAGGCGCCTCGCTCGACATCCCATCGGTAGACCTCGAGCGATCGATCGCTGAGCGCATCGCGAAGCGACTCGCGCAGCACCGCTGTCGACGGAAGCGCGTCGAGGCGCGTCACGAGATCGGCGATCCGGCCTCGCGCCGCGTCTTCGCGGAGAACGCCGATCAGCAACGCGACCGCGACGAGGATCCGCAGGACCGCCAGAACGAGCACTCGCAGCTCGCCGCCGGCGGTGCGTGCGCTCTCGGGTGCGATCGTCTGCAGCAGGAACCCGCCGGTGAATCCAAGCGCCAGCACGACGCCGGCGAGGACCACCGGCGCCTGGCGCCCGCGCGCCGTACCGGATGCCTGAAGCCAGCGGGTCACCACGAGCACGAGCACGCCGATGCTCAGCGACGTGAGGACGGCGGTTTCGATCCTGCCCAGCGTATCGAGCACCCCGGTGGTGGCGATGAAGTCGTCGACCGTGCCGATGCAGGTCGGGCAGTCCCACCAGGCGATCGGTCGCAGCCCGTAGGCCTTGGCGATCGACCAGGCGGCCTGGACGACGATGAACCCGGCGGCCAACCCGCGGGCGATCCGACCGCTGATTCGTCCGGTCGGATAGGCCAGGATGACGAGGGCGAACAGTGGGTCGAACCAGCCGTGGAAGACGGTGGCCGCGTAGGCGAGCCGAACGTCACGAGCCGACGTGAAGTCGCCGGCAAGCCAGGCAAACCCCGCTGCGATGGCCAGGGGCCCGAGTCGGTTTGCCGGTCGCCGATGGGTCGCGATCAACCCGGCGGCGATCATCGACCAACCGACCGCCACGTCGGCGAGCAGCAGTGCCGGGCTCCTGGGTGCGGTCAGCGTGAGCTGATAGGTCGCAACCGGCCCGAGTACGAGGGCGACGACGCCGATCGCGACGAGGACGATGGTTCGCCGTCGCATGCTCACTCGGCCTCGATGTCGCCGCTCGCGACCAGGCGCCGGAGGGCCGTGCCGTCCAGCTCGCCCTTGCCGATGAACCCGATGGCGGGGCTCAACGCGATCCGATCCCCGTAGGCGGCTCGCTCGCGACTCGAGACCAGCACGACGCGGGCCGAAACAAGACCGGCGAGCCGGTCGGCGATGGCGAACCCGTCGTGGTCGGGCAGGCCGATGTCGAGGAGCACGACGTCCGGGTCGAGCCGTTCCGCGACGGCGAGGGCCGATGCTCCGTCGACCGCCTCGCCAACGACGCTCCAGCCATCGGCTTCGAGGACACGACGAGCAACCGCGCGGAATCCAGCGTGGTCGTCCACGACCAACACCCGGTCACCACTCATTCGAGCGGGACCCAGGGCGCGGGATCGAGGATGGCAAACCAGTCGGCGTCCCCTGGAAATTCCGAGGACTCGAACGTCGTCCACAACCGGCCATCGGCGACGCGCCAGTGGTGACTGCTGGTCCCTAAATCCGGTGGGTAGTCGGTCGCGATCGTCAGGATGTCGCCGTCCACCGTGTATGAGCCCCTGACCGGGGTCGCGCCGACCGGCGCGCCATCGAGCGGTACCTCGGCCCAGCGACCGTCGGGGGCGAATGTCCAGGCGATCCGCCCCGGGCCGAATTGCGGCTCGACAAAGTCCTTGACGTAGCTTCCAACCGGAAACCCGGACGCGGCGATCGCGGGATCGGGAGGTCCGGGCGTGTGGCTGGAACAGGCGGCAAGCCATGCGCCCACGAACAGGCCGATGACCAGCCAACGACCGGGCCTGCCTGTCGTCCGTGATCGAGGAACGACCAGCATCGCCGAACCTCCAAGCCTTGTCCGCGCACCATCGCGCCCTTCCAGCGACACGATACGTCTCGCGGCGTCCCGCACATCCGGGATATCCCGGAGTCGACTTCAGCGTCCACCCCGATCCGGTCAGGGCACTTCGTGGCGGAAGCTCAATGCGTCGACCACGCCACTGGTCACGCAGGAGGATTTGGGGATGAACAACGTGTCTCGTCTGGGAATGCTGCCGGTCGCCGCCGGGATCCTGGCAATCGCCGTCGGATGCACGCCAGCTGGGGCAAACCAGGTCACGCCCGCGGGCACGGTTCCGCCGAGCCCGAGCCAGGCTGCCGACACCACGTTGGTCGCCGACCTGGACGTCGGCGGCCGGACCCTCCACATCGTCTGCATCGGACCGATCGGACTCGATCAACCGACCGTGATCTTCGAGCATGGCCTGGGCGGCGACTTCGGTGTCTGGGCCGATGTCCTGACCAGGGTTGGCGCGACGCACCGAGGTTGCAGCTACGATCGCGCAGGGTCCGGCATGAGCGAGCGGGCTCCGGGGTCGCGCACGACGCGAGATCAGGTCACTGACCTGCGGGCGCTGCTCGACGCGGCTGGGATCGAACCACCCTATCTGCTCGTCGGTCATTCCTCTGGCGCCTACAACGTACTGGTCCACGCCGCCGACAAGCCGGACGACGTGGCCGGCATGGTCCTTGTCGATCCGCGACCGCCGGCCGCGAGCAGCCGGTTCCTTGCCGAGCTCCCGGCGGAATCGGCGACCGAATCCGACGTCATCCACCAGTACCGGGCCGGATACACGGAATGGGAGGCGGACCCCAGCGGCAACGCCGAAGGCCTCGACCTCATGGCCAGCGCAGCGGAAGCCGAGTCGGCGCGAGGCTTTGGATCGATCCCGTTGATCGTGCTGTCGGCCGACGGCGATGAGGGCGAAGGTGCGGACCTCGATCCTGCCTTGGCCACGAGGTTCGAATCGATCTGGGCCGAGCTCCAGGCGGAGCTTGCCACCCGCTCCACCGCCGGTCGCCTGGAGCTGATCGCGAACTCGACGCACGACATGCCGTTTGACCGCCCCGACGCAATCGTCGACGCGATCGAGGAAATCCTCGGCGGCTGAGCCCCCGCAGTCCTGCGATACCGGCCCTGGCGCAGGCCAGGGCCGGTAGACTGTGAGACGCAAGTCACGTGGAGCGGGAGGCGACGTTTGGCGGACCTCGAGGAGTCAGCCGTTACGCCACGGTCAGACCGTGGCAAGACGATCCACGGCGAGCCAGCCAATGCCGGCCACCGGGTGCTGGCTCCCGACGACGCCGAGGTCGAGGCCTATCTCGAGACCGCACTCAACGCACCGGCGCCCGACCGCTCGACGGCGGACCGGCCGGCCACCGACCAGGCTCTCGGTCCGGTCATCGTGCTCGATTTCGGGAGCCAGTTCGCCCAGCTGATCGCGCGGCGGGTCCGCGAGCTCGACGTCTACTCGGAGCTCCTCCCGCACGACACGCCGTATGCCGAGCTGGAGCGCCGCGGTGCCCGCGCGATCATCCTGTCCGGCGGCCCGAACTCCGTCTATGACGAGGGGGCGCCGCGTCCCGATCCGCAGGTCTGGACCGGTCGGATCCCGGTCCTCGGGATCTGCTACGGGGCGCACCTGATGGCCCAGGAGCTCGGTGGGGACGTGCTCCCCTCCACCCGCCGCGAATACGGGCCCGCAAACGTGACGATCACGCAGGAAGACGGACTCTTCGCCGGCATCGATCGGGAGCAGCCCGTCTGGATGAGCCATGGCGACTCGATCACCCGGCTGCCCGAGGGCTTTCAGGCCACCGCGCAGACCGACTCGACGCCATTCGCCGGTCTTGCCGATCCCTCGCGGGGCCTCTACGGCATCCAGTTTCATCCCGAGGTCGTGCACACCCCGCGCGGCCGCGACGTCCTGCGCAACTTCGTGGTCGGCATCGCCGGGGCCTCGCCCACGTGGACGGCCGCCAACTTCATCGACACGACGGTGGCGGAGATCCGCGAACGGGTCGACGCCCACGCCGGCGAGACCAGCTCCGACGGGCTGGTCATCTGTGCGCTGTCCGGCGGCGTCGATTCGGCGGTGGCCGCCGCCCTCGTGCATCGTGCGGTGGGGGACCGGTTGACCTGCATCTACGTCGACCACGGCCTGATGCGCAAGAAGGAGTCGGAGCTGCTCCGGGTCACCTTCGAGCGCGACCTCGGCATGCGCCTGGTGATGGTCGATGCCCGGGATCGGTTCCTCGCCCGGCTGGCCGGCGTCGAGGATCCGGAGTCCAAGCGCAAGATCATCGGCGACGAGTTCATCCGGGTGTTCGAGGAGGAGGCCGGCAAGCTGGGCCGGATCGACTTCCTCACCCAGGGCACGCTCTACCCGGATGTCATCGAATCGGCCACGTCCGAGACGAAGGCCGCCCAGAAGATCAAGACCCACCACAACGTCGGCGGGTTGCCGGCCGATCTCCGCTTCAAGCTGATCGAGCCGCTGCGGTACCTCTTCAAGGACGAGGTCCGGCGGGTCGGGATCGAGCTCGGGCTGCCCGAGGCGATGGTGCTGCGCCAGCCGTTCCCCGGGCCAGGGCTCGCGATCCGGATCATCGGCGAGGTCACGCGCGAACGGCTCGACACGCTCCGCGAAGCCGACTGGATCGTGATCGACGAGATCAAGGCCGCGAACCTCTACCGCTCCCTGTGGCAATCGTTCGCAATCCTCACGCCGGTGCGCTCGGTCGGGGTCATGGGCGACGGCCGGACCTACGCGAACGTCGTCGCGATCCGCGCCGTCACCTCCGAAGACGGCATGACGGCGGACTGGGCCAAGCTCCCGTACGACGTCCTTGGCAAGATCTCCTCGCGGATCGTCAACGAGGTTCCGGGGGTCAACCGCGTGGTCTACGACATCAGCTCCAAGCCGCCCGCCACCATCGAGTGGGAGTAGACGGCCAGCCGGAGTCCGGTGTCCGACCCGGACCGATGGGCTATCGTCGCGCCGATCCAGCGCGGTAGCATGCGCGCATGCCTTTCCGTCACGTTCGGGGGAACGTCCGATGACCGCTGTCTGCTCCTGGTGCTCGGCCTCCATCACGGAAGGCATGACGACGTGCCCGTCCTGCGGTGCAAACCTCATTCCTGACGCCGACGCGAACGTCCCGGGTCTGACCGCCGTCGACGCGGCGTCCATCATCCGCTCGAAGACGCCGGCGCAACCGCGAAGTCGACTGATGTCCTGGCTCAGCGGCGACTACGCCACCGACCTCCCCTCGAAGGCGGAGCAGGCGGCGATCGCCCCGCCCGACCTCGACGTCCGACGCGAGATCCTGCGGCTGGAGCTCGAGGCCGAAGTGGCCAACCTGCAAGCCGAAGCCGATGCGCTTCGCGCGGAAGCCGCCGCCGAGGGTCGCTCGGTCGAGGCGATCGACGCGGCTCTGGCGGCCGCCGGCTCCGGCGAGACGACCACCGACGCCGAGGCGATGGACGAACCCGTGGCCACCCCTGACGAGGCCGCCGCCGACGAGGCCGCCGCAGACGCGCCAGAGACCACGGAGACGCCGGACTCCGAGGAAGCGGCCGAGCCGAAGGACCCAACCGCCGGCTGATCGGCCGCGTTCGAGACCCGGCCGGAGGCAGGACCCACCGCATCGTCCATGCGGGCTATGCTGCCCGGCGTGCCCGACTCCCTGCCACCGCCTGGCCCGTCGTTTCTGCGCGAGCAGGTGGTACGCGTCGGAGATCGCACGTACCGCGCCGGCATGGGTCGACCAACCGACGCGCCCGACGGCTGGTGGCTCGCGATCCTCTGGGTCGTCGATGACGCCGGCCTGATCGCGTTTCGCCACGTGGCGCCGGACGCCGGACCGCCGCCTGACCCACCGCTGGCGCGCCTGGGACCGGCGATGGGCGGCGCACTCTCCGGCTTGATCCTCGAAGACGCCGGTCGCCTGCAGATGCGCCTCGGGCTCATCCAGCCACCGGATTCCCCGGACCGTCCGTGGCTGACGCCACTCGCGGTCCGCGCCGCATTCCGGTTCGAGCCGGCTCGGGCTGCCACGATGCGTCCGAACGAGCTCGCCGAGACCATCCTGGCGGCGTTTCGCCGGTCGGTCGAAGGGCTCCACCGACCCTGAGGGGTGCGGACAAGTAGACTCGCCGCACATGCGCAACCTGTTCGATGACTTTCTCGAGGAACTCCGCCGGCGCGAAGCCGCCGCGAAGGGTGAGGATCCGGGCCCGCGACGCGTAGGCGGGAGCGACGATCCGGACGACGAACCGGACCCGGACGATCCGGATTCCGACGGGGACGACGCCAGCGACGACAGCGACTCGGAACGACTGGCTCGGCCTCGCCCGATCATGGATCCGCCACGTCGGGGCGGACCGCCACGACGGCGTGGACCCGGTGGTCCGAACGACGGTGCCGGCTTTGGCGGAAACGCAGGACGCGCCGGACGGCAGTTCGGACTCGTGGCGGGGATCGTCCTCGTCCTGGGCCTCGTCCTGCTGTTCGGCATCGGCCTCGACCTCTGGACGGATGCCCTCTGGTACACGAGTGTCGGGTTCGATTCCGTCTTCTGGACCCGGTTGACCGCCACCCTGGGGCTGTTCGTGGGGGCGGTCCTCCTGTCGCTCGTCGTCTTCTTTGCCAACCTGTTCCTCGCTCGCCGCCTCGCCCCGCCGCCGACGCCCGGTGGCAAGAGCTCGATCCGCGGTCTGATCGATCGACTCAACGAAGCCGCCCAGGCGGCCGACGGGCGAGGCACCCGACCAGGCGCCGAATTCGGCGGGCGCGGCGAGGTTCGCCGCCCGTCGACCGTCGTTTTCGAGGCGGGCGACCTCCCCGATCTGACGCCGCTAGCCGGGATGGCCCTCGTGGTCGTCGCGGTCCTCGCGGCCATCATCGTGGGTGGATCGGTGTCCACCTACTGGGAGACGGTCCTCCTCTGGAGCCAGCAGGTGTCGTTCTCGCCGGACCCCGGGACGGTCGTCAGCGACCCGGTCTTCGGGCGCGACATCGGGTTCTTCCTCTTCGAGCTGCCGTTCCTGCGGCTCATCCAGGGGTTGTTCAACGGCCTCGTGATCGCGGCCTTGCTGCTCACCGCCACGCAGTATCTCGTCGGCGCATCGCGCACGGGGCTCGTGTTCACGACGCCGGTTCGCGTGCACCTGGCCGTGCTTGCCGGGCTCTTCCTGCTGTCGGTGGCGTTTGGCTACCAGCTCGACAAGTACGAGCTCGTCTACAGCACTCGCGGGGTCGCCAACGGCGTGAGCTTCACCGACCAGAATGCCCAGTTCTTCGCGTACGACGTCCTGACCGTGATCTCGGGGTTGGCGGCGGCCTTCCTTGTCGGCGGCGCGTTCGCCAGGGTGCTCTGGCCGCTCGGGTTCACGATCGCCGTATGGTTCCTCGCCTCGTTGCTGATCGGGCGGCTCTACCCGGAAGCGGTCCAGCGGTTCACGGTCGTCCCGAACCAGTACGCCCAGGAAGAGCGCTATATCGGCAACAACATCGCGATGACCCGGCTGGCATTTGGGCTTGACACGTGGAGCCAGCGCCAGTTTCGCGGCGAGGACGTCCTGACCGAGGCCGACATCGAAGCCGAGGCCGACACGTTCCGAAGCGCGCGACTGTGGGACTACCGGCCACTCGGCGTGACCCTCGACCAGCTCCAGACCGTCCGCCGCTACTACGACTTCACCGACGTCGACACGGATCGGTACGTCATCGACGACGTCGAGCGACAGGTCATGTTGTCGGCCCGCGAGCTCAACCTGGAGGGCAACCCGGCCGCCGTCGGCTGGATCAACCAGCGGATCGTCTTCACCCACGGCATCGGCGTGACCATGGTCCCGGTCAACGAGATCGCCAGCGAGGGCCAGCCGCGCCTCCTGATCGGCAACCTGCCCTCGGTATCGAGCGGCGGCGCCCCGACGGTGACCGAACCGCGGATCTACTTCGGCGAACGCGACAGCTCCTACGTGGTGGTCGGCGCCCGCCAGGCAGAGTTCGACTACCCGACGGGCGAGACCGACGAGGCGTCATCGGCCGGGACGACGACGAGCTGGTCGGGAACAAGCGGTATTCGGCTCGACAACACGATGATGCGGCTGCTCTTCGCGCTCCGATTCCGGGACCTGGACCTGCTCATCAGCGACCAGATCACGCTCGACAGCCAGCTCCTGTTCCATCGGAGCCTGGGCGATCGCCTTGGCCGGATCGCCCCGTTCCTGCGCTATGACAAGGATCCATATGTCGTCGTCGACGGCAGCGGCCGCCTCGTCTACGTGCAGGACGCGTACACCGTGTCCGACCGGTTCCCACATGCCCAGGCGTTTGACCCGGCCGCACTCGAGGGCAGCCGGCTGGGCGCTCCCTTCAACTACATCCGCAACAGCGTCAAGATCACGATGGACGCCTACGACGGGTCGATGCATTTCTACATGAGCGATCCGTCGGACCCGATCGTGCGCGCCTACGCCGGCGTCTTCCCGACCCTGTTCGAGCCGCTCGATACGATGCCCGTCGACCTGCGCGCCCACCTGCGGGTTCCGGAGGAGCTGTTCAACGTGCAGACCCGCCAGTACGGGCGCTACCACGTGACGAACACGGAGCAGTTCTTCCGGACTGACGACCTGTGGACGGTGCCGCAGGACACGAGTAGCGACCAGACGCTGCCGTCGGAGGCGTACTACGTGGTGATGCGCCTGCCGGGCGAGGAGGGCGTCGAGTTCACCCTCCTCCAGCCGATGGTGCCGACGAACCGTCCGAACATGATCGCGTGGATCGCCGCCCGGATGGACGAGCCCAACTACGGGTCGACGGTGGTCTACCGTTTCCCGGCCGACTCCACGATCTTTGGTCCCGCCCAGATCGAGGCGCGGATCGACCAGGACGCGGCCATCAGCCAGCAGATCTCGTTGTGGGACCAGTCCGGCAGCGACGTGATCCGCGGAAACCTGATCGTCGTCCCGCTCGGCGAGTCGCTCATCTATCTCCAGCCGGTCTACCTGCAGTCGACGGGGTCGGCGTTCCCCGAGTTCCGACGGATCGTGGTCGCCTCGCCACGCGAGGTGGTCTGGGCGGAGACGCTTGGCGAGGCGCTCCGGCTGCTGCTCGCGGCCGAGGGTGAGCCGGGGACGGCCCCATCGCCCAGTCCGGGTACCTCGCCGTCGCCTGGACCCAGCGCAACGCCGGCGCCGACGCCCGGGGTCGAGCTCCCGACGGACGTGCGAGGCCTGATCGACTACGCGAACGCGCACTTCGAGCTCGCCCAGGACGCCTTGCGCGACGGCGACTTCGCGCGGTACGGCACCGAGATCGCGCTCGTCGAAGCCGCACTGCGGCAATTGGAGATCCTCGCGCCCGGACTCGGGTCACCGGTCCCGGGGGCGTCGGCCGCGCCGGCTCCGTGAGGCTGGGGGCGGCGCTCACGGGCGCGCTGCTCACCACGCTGGCAACCCCGCTGACGTGGCCCCTGGGGCTGGCCACGTTCCTGCTCCGCGGCGGGTTCCTGCTCGTCCTGCTCCCGATCGTCGTGCTCCCATCGCCCGTCGGCCTCGGCAACCTGTTGGCACCGATCCTGATGACCGTGGTGTTCCAGGGCATGTCCGTCGAAGTGGTCGCGCTCGCGATCGCCGGCACCATCGCGGTCGTCGCCTGGCTCGTCGTCGGCGGGTTGGTGGCCGCGATCCTCGAAGCCGACGCGGCGCGCAGCGTAATCGCGTGACGAGGACGCGGCCGAAGCCCTGGAGCGAGGGTCGGGCACCCGCTTCGCGGCCGTCGATCGCTCGCTCGGGGCGCGCGTCCTTGGGGCGAGGATCGCCGTCCACACACCGACCGCCGCCATCCTGCTCCTGGCCTCGGTCCGACTGGTGGACGTCGCGTACGCAGAGCTGACGCGTCCCGTGGATGTCACGTCGCCGATCGTCCTGCGGGTGCTCGCCGGTGCCCCAGAGGTCGTCGTCCTCCTCGCCATCGCCTGGACGTTCGGGGAGGTGACGGGCGCGCTCGCGACCCGCCGGATCGCGCTCGACGGCGTGCCCGTCGTCCGTGCCCTCCGCGACGCACTCGTGGCGACCGTCCGGCATCCGCTGGGCGTCGTCGCCGCATTCTTCGTCCCGACGGCCGGGCTCGTCATCGTGGTCGTGACGTCGGCGATCGCGGCGGCCGTCGCCTGGTCGGCCGTTCGCGTGGCCATGCGCTCGCCTGACGCGCTGGTTCCCGGGACGCTGGCGGTCATCGTCTTCGTGACCCTGTGGCTGGTCGGCCTGCTGCTCATCTCCGTCACAGCGGCCTGGCGGGCAGCCGTCTGGTCCGTTGCGCACCGTGACCTGTGGCCGAATCCGGCCCCCGCGACGAGCGTGGAAACGGGCTGATCGGTCGGGCGGGGCGTCGCGAATGCCCTGCTACACTGCGGCCGACCCGGAGCGCGCACGGAGGCATCCACCCAGGCGCATGGAACAGATCCTCGGAACGATCGGCGACGCCCTGGCCGGCATCTTCTCCAGCCCGATCCTCCAGTTCGGCCTGCGTGCCCTCGGCGTCTACCTGGTCATCGTCTGGCTGGCCACCGCGTACTGGGCGTTCCGTGACATGCAGCAACGCTCGGACAACGCGATCCTGCCGTACCTCGCTTCGGCCGGGATCATCCTGTTCACGCCGCTCTTCTTCGTTCTCGGCGTCTGGGTCTACAAGATCGTCCGGCCCCACGAGAAGATCGGCGAAGTCTGGGAGCGGAACCTGGCGGAGGAAGCGCTCCTCGCCGAAGTGGAGGCGATCCACCACTGTCCGACCTGTGAGCGGCGGATCGACGATGAATGGATCATCTGCCCGACGTGCCGGACCCGCCTCAATCGGGTGTGCCCGAATTGCAGCCGCCTGGTCGGCCTCGACTGGTCGCTGTGCGCCTGGTGCGGCAAGGACTTCGAACGTCGCCCGGTCGTCGCGACCACCCTGGGCGCCCTGCCCTCGAGCGAGGAGCTGACCGGCCGGATCGCCGCCTCGGCCGAGGCACCGACCGCCCCGCCGTCGGCGATCCGCACCACGGTGCGACCCGCATCCGCGCCATCCCGTTCGACGGGCCCCGAACGTGCCAGCGGTTCGGCGCGCTCGACCGGGAACATGCCCGCGTCCGCCCAGGATCCGCTGCCAGAGCGTTGACCACGCCCGAGGAACGGGCGGACCCGGGCGCGACCGAGGGACAGCCGGCCAGCGAAGCGGTCCCTGGTGCGTTGACCGACGCGCTCGTGGACGCGCCCACGACCACGCCGCCCCCCGAGGGCACGGTTCGCCCCGGCTTGTCCACGTTCACGATCGAGGGTCGCTCGGCCCCCGCGCTCTTCGTCGTGGGCTGGCTGGCGAGCGTGCTCGGGTTCGCCCTGGTCCTCGTCGCTGTCCTCTCGGGTGGGGGTGCCGGCGCCGGCTGGCTGGCGCTCGTGGTCGTGGGCCTCGTCCTCCTGTCCGTTGGCCTGGTCGCGGGGGCCGGTTCGCAGGGCATCGAACGACGGGCCCGGGGCATGGCCGGGTACGCCGGTCCATCGCCGCTGCTCGTCTTTGCGGCATCAATCCCGGTTTCCCTGCTTGGGGTCCTCGCGATCGGGCTGCCGCTTGGGCTCGTGGGTATTCCCCTTGACGGCCCGCCCGCGGCGTTGCTGTCGGTCACGCTCCAGGCGGCGGTCTACGTCGGGCTCATTCGGCTGCTGGTGGTCGACACGGGAGCACTCGGCTGGACCGCGATGGGGCTGCGCCCCTTGGATCGACACGCCGTCGGCGAGGTCCTTGGCGGGGTGTTATGGGCGCTCCCGGTCATCGTGGTCACCATCCCCGTCTCGCTGATCCTGCTGGCCATCTTTCCCGTCACCCCCGAGAGCCCCCTGCCACCGACCGGGGAGGCGGTTGGTCTTGCCCTCTCGCTCCTCGCCGGTGCTGTCATCGCCCCGTTTGGCGAGGAGATCCTTTTCCGGGCGTTCGCCACCACCGCGTGGGTTCGCGGCGTAGGCGTCAGGCAGGGCGTGCTCCGGGCTGCGCTCGTGTTCGCGGTTGCCCATGTGCTGACGACGTCGGGAACCTCGGCCGGCGATGCATTCGGGCTGGCGGTCGTCGGGTTCGGAACCCGGGTGCCGATTGCGATCGCGCTCGGCGTGCTCTTCGTCCGTCGTGGGTCCATCTGGGCACCGTTCGGGCTCCATGCCGCGTTCAACGCGGTGCTGCTCATCCTCGCCGAGGTCGCCGACCAGCCGATCTAGGCGCCCGTCCGGGGGTGATGGACGATGCACGACGGGTTGACCGGCCGGTGAGGGTCGCCCGATAGGCTCCGCCACGTCCTCGAGGTCCGGATGGCGGGGGGAATTCGGCGGGCTCCCGTCGTCCGGGCTCCGGGGACATCCGCCTACCCCGGATCGGAGGACCGCCCGATGTCGACGCGCGGTCGAGCCATCCGCGAAGTTCCCCTGAACGATCGACCACGCGAGCGTCTGGCCATGCGCGGGCTCGGTGGGCTCACGTCCGCGGAGCTGGTCGCGCTGGTATGGGGCTCGGGCGTGCGCGGACGATCGGCGGTCGATCTCGCCGCGGACATGCTCGCGAGGTACGACGGACTGACCGGGCTCGCGCGAGCGACGGAGCTCGAGCTTGCGACAATGTCGGGGATCGGCCCGGCGAGATCGGCACAGCTGGTGGCGGCCTTCGAGCTGGGCCGGAGGGTCCTCGCCGACTGGCCGGCCGCCCGCTGGACGATCCGAGGCCCGGCCGACGTCGCGGAGCGGCTGGTCCTCCAGATGGGCCGGCTCGAGCGCGAGGAGCTGCGCGTGGTCATCCTCGATACCAAGAACCACGTCCACCGCGTGACGACGGTCTACCAGGGGAACCTCAGTGCGTCGCTGGTGCGGGTCGGCGAGCTGTTCCGGGACGCGGTTCGATTGAATGCCGCCGGGGTCATCCTCGTCCATAACCACCCCTCGGGCGACCCGACGCCATCGCCCGATGACCTTCATTTGACTGCCGAGGCGCTCGCGGCCGGCCGCCTGCTCGACATCGCGTTGCTCGATCACCTGGTGATCGGGCACGACGCCTACGTGTCGCTACGGGATCGCGGGGTGGCCTTCGAGCGGACCGATACGGCGGCCCGCGCCGCGGACTGAGGACGCGGCGGCGCTACGCCCCGGAGGCCTCGCGAGCGGTCACGAGTGCGCGGCGGGCCTGATCGAGGTGGATCAGGTCGTGGCCGGCCATGAGCCGGAAGGTCAGGTCGATGCTCTCCCGACCGCGCTCGCGATGGACCCGACCCGCTCTCGGTCCTCGACGGGCAGCCGGGCCCAGAGATCGAGGTTCCAGCGGCGAAGTGCGGCGAAGGTCGCCAGCAGCAGCTCCGGGTCATCATCGTTCTGGCGGAGCTCGGACACCCAGAGGGCCTGGTCGTAGCCGACGATGTCCGGCTCGTCCTCCGATGCGATCCAGCGCATCCGCGCACCCGCGATCAGGTCCGAATCGGTCATGTGGGCGATGCACTCGAGGACCGACCACTCCCCGACGGCGGGCCGGCTCCGAAGTGCCGAACCTGCCTCACGGATGACCTCTCGGGCAGCCGCCGGGCCCCCGGCAAGGACGACCGCCGGATCCTGGTCCCAAGCGCGCCCAGCAGCATCCGCCGATAGGCATCGGGGTCGTTGACGGGATCGGTCACACGTCCGCCCTCCTCAGGTCATGGCCATGGTGTAGCGTCGATGGCCTCATGACGAGTGCCAGGCGAGACCGTGTTGACGGGGCCAGAGGACCGCGCGAGCTGCTCCTCGAGCTGGAGCTGCGCCGTGGTCGGCTCCGGCAATCGGTCCGCGAAGCCCTGCGCGCCGCGGTCCAGGATGGTCGGCTCCAGTCGGGCACGCGCCTGCCCTCCTCACGCCGACTGGCCATCGATCTCGGCGTCTCTCGCGGCGTCGTCAGCGATGCCTACGACCAGCTCGTGTCGGAAGGGTACCTGGACGTCCGGCCGCGATCGGCGCCGCTCGTCGCCTCCGTCGTCGGCGTTGCGCCGCCGGATCCGGAGCTGCCGCCGCGGACCTGGCAGTTCGACTTCATCGGCACGACGCCCGACGTCAGCCTCTTCCCGCGCCGGGCCTGGGTCCGCGCCGTGGACCGTTGCCTTCGGAGCGCCCCGGATCTCGCGTTCGACTATGGCGATCACCGTGGCCGCCCGGAGCTGCGCCAGGCGCTCGCGGCGTATCTCGCCCGGGTTCGTGGGGTCCGGATCGATCCCGGCCGGATCGTGGTGACCCAGGGCTTCACCCAGGCCCTCGACCTGCTCGGTCGGGTCCTGTCGAGTCAGGGCCGCTCCATCATCGCGATCGAGACGCCATCGTTCCCGGGCGCCTGGGCCATCGTCAGGCAGTCGGGGTTGCAGGTTGTCGGTTGCCCGATCGACCGCAACGGCCTGCGCGTCGACCAGCTCGATGGGCTCCGGGCGGACGCCGTCGTGGTGTCGCCGGCCCACCAGTTCCCGACGGGTGCCGTGCTGGGGCCGGCCCAACGGGTCGCCCTGGTCGGGTGGGCCGCTCGCACCGGGGGCCTGGTGATCGAGGACGACTACGACGCCGAGTTCCGCTATGACCGGCACGCCATCGGGGCGGTCCAGGGGCTCGATCCGGGGCGCGTCGTCCATATCGGCACGGCATCCAAGACCCTCGCGCCGGGCTGCCGGATCGGCTGGCTGAGCCTGCCCGCCGAGCTGGTCGAGGGGGTGACGATGCGCAAGGGGTTGGCCGATTCCGGGTCACCGGTCATCGACCAGCTTGCCTTTGCCGAGCTGCTCGCCAGCGGCGAGTACGAGCGCCACGTCGGGCGGGTCCGCCACCTGTACCAACGACGGCGGGACCACCTGGTTCGCGCCCTCGCCCGGGCGATGCCTGGGCTGCACGTCCGGGGAGCCGCTGCCGGCATGCACCTGCTGCTCGACCTGGACCCGTCGACCGATGACGTTGCAATCGTGGCCGCCGCGGAAGCACGTGACATCCGGGTTCGCGCGCTGTCGCCGATGCACCTCGAGCCGAGCCCCGAGCGCGGTCTCCTCCTCGGCTATGGTCGCCTCGTCGAGGACCGCGTCGACGAGGCGGTTGATGCGCTCGCCGCCGTCATCCGCGCGCATGGTGCCATGGCCTGACGCGATCCCCCGATCCGGTGGCCGGCGGGCAACGGGGATTGAGCGGGTATACTGCCCGGGCTTCCCAGCCCGACCGGCTATCCTCCCGCGACGCGCCCGACTCCGGCGACGCCCGCGACGTGACGATCCACCCAGCACGAAGGAATTGCCAGGCACCATGCTCGACCGTCTGCTCGGCCTCTTCTCCCGGGACATCGGCATCGACCTCGGCACCGCCAACACCCTGGTGCACGTGCGGGATCGGGGCATCGTGATCAGCGAGCCTTCGGTCGTCGCGATCGACGCCAAGACGCGGCGGGTCCTGGCCGTCGGGGCGGAGGCCAAGCGGATGGTCGGACGGACACCGGCCAACATCATCGCCATCCGGCCGCTGCGCGACGGCGTGATCAGCGACTTCGACGTGACCGAGCAGATGATCAAGTACTTCGTCGACCGGGTCCACGATCGGGTCGGGATGCTGGCCCGGCCGCGCATGCTGCTCGGCATCCCATCCGGAGTGACCGAGGTCGAGAAGCGCGCCGTCCGTGACGCGGCCCTCAACGCCGGCGCGCGCTGGGCGCGGCTGATCGAAGAGCCAATGGCCGCGGCCATCGGGGCCGGCCTGCCGGTAAGCGAGCCGTCCGGCAGCCTGATCGTGGATATCGGCGGTGGGACCACCGAGGTCGCCGTGATCAGCCTCGGTGGCATCGTCGTCAGCCGGAGCATCCGGATCGGTGGCGACGAGATGGACCAGGACATCGTGTCCTTCGCGCGGCGCGAGTACAACCTGTTCCTCGGCGAGCGGACGGCCGAAGACATCAAGATCGCCATCGGATCCGCCTATCCGGGCGACTGGGACGCGCAACGGGTGGCGCTCCGCGGTCGCGACCTCCTGACCGGGTTGCCCCGCAGCGTGGAAGTCGGCGCCGACCAGATCCGCGAGGCGATCGAACCTTCCGTCCAGCAGATCGTCGACACGGTCAAGGACACGATCGAGGAGACGCCACCGGAGCTCGTCGCCGACATCATGGACCAGGGCATCGTCCTGGCGGGTGGGGGCGCGCTCCTCGCCGGTCTCGACCGGCGCGTGGCGGAGGCGACCCAGATGCCGGTCCACGTGGCCGACGATCCACTGACGTGCGTCGCGCGCGGGACCGGTGTCGTGCTCCAGAGCCTGGATGCGATGGATCGGGTGCTGGTTTCCGACACCTACGTTCGGCCCCCGCGGTAGGATCGCCGCCCCGCGGAGCCGAATCGATGACGTCCCTGCTAGCGACCCGGGCCGCACGACGACGAGGCATTGCATTTGCCGCCCTGCTCGTCGTCAGCGCCCTGATGATGGCCTTCTCCTCGAACCCGACGGTCCGCGAGGTCCAGAACGGCGTGAGCTTCGCGTTCCGGCCCTTGCAGGGCGCCGTCCACGACGTGGCGGCCGGGGTGGCGTCGCTGGCCGGGGCCGTTGCCGAGATCGACCGCCTGCGGGTCGACAACGCGGCATTGCTGGCCGAGGTCGAGCGGCTCCGGATCGAGAACGCGCGGAACGAGGCGACCCAGCATGACAACGACCTGCTCACCGGTCTCCTGCAGCTGAAGGCTGGCCTCGAGCACAAGACGATCGCGGCGACGGTGATCGCCCGCGAGTCCTCCGAGTTCAGGCGCATGGTCGTCCTCGACCGCGGGACCAACGATGGGATCGCGGTGGGGGACGTCGCGATCGTCGCCGGCAGTGCGCTCGCCGGGCGGGTCACGGAGGTCGGCCCCGACAGCGCAAAGGTGATCCTGCTCACCGACGGCGAGTTCAAGGTCATCGGCCAGCTATCGACGACCGCGGCCACCGGCGAGGTGGTCGGCCAGCTCGGCGCAGGCGTGCTCGTCATGCGCCAGATCGACTCGAGCGAGACCGTCACGGTCGGCGACGAGGTCGTCACCGCCGGCATCGAGCTCGGTGGCGGTGTCCGGTCGCCGTACCCGAAGGGTCTCCTCCTCGGTCAGGTGATCGACGTCCGCCGTGACGCCAACGACGTCGTCCAGACGGCCTACCTGCAGCCCGCCGCGGATCTCGACCGGCTCGAATACGTCCTGGTCATTACCTCCTACGAGGGCGGGCTGCCGCCGATCGAGCAGCAGCCGATCGACTGCAATGAGCCGGACGGCACCCTGCCGGAGGGCGAGCAACCCTGCTACACGCCGAGCGAAGCGCCCTCGGCGAACCCAGGTGCCAGCACGGCACCATCGTCGACGCCCTGATCCCAGCCGGCGGCCAACGGCCTCTCGCGCCGAGCCGCCGGGGCTCGTGCGGCTGCTACCCTTCGCGGCGATGAAGGGCATCGTCCTCGCCGGTGGCACCGCGACCCGGCTCTATCCGCTGACGATCGTCACCAACAAGCACCTGCTGCCGGTGTACGACCGGCCGATGATCTACTACCCGATCGAGACGCTCGCCGGGATGGGGATCCGCGAGGTGATGGTGGTCGTCGGCGGCAAGAGCGTCGGTGACGTCGTCGAGCTGCTGGCCGACGGCTCGGCGTTCGGGCTCGACCTGACGTATCGCTACCAGCCCGGGGCACTCGGGATCGCGCACGCGATCGGGCTGGCCCGAGGCTTCGTCGGTGACGACGCCTTCTGCTGCGTCCTTGGCGACAACATCCTGCGCGGGCCGGCGCTGGCCGCGGTCGCCGCCGAGTTCGAGACCGGTGCGTTCGATGCCGGCACGCTGCTCTACCGCGTGCCCGATCCGGAACGGTTTGGCGTCGCGGATATCGACGCGAACGGACGCGTGATCGGGTTCGAGGAAAAGCCCGAGCATCCGAAGAGCGACCTGATCCCGATCGGGGTCTATTTCCTGCGGCCCGACGCCTTCGAGGTGATCGAGGGGCTGGCGCCGTCCGGGCGAGGCGAGCTCGAGATCACGGACGTCCTCAACCACTACATCCCGGGTGGCCGGCTGTTCACGACGGTTTACGACGGGCACTGGACCGACGCGGGAACGGTCCCCTCGCTCCTCCGCGCTGCGGAGATGGCGGCAGCCGACGATGCCGTCGGGAAGCTCGCCCCACCGACCCGCCGACCAGTGGGCTGACGCGAACCGTGGGACGGGCATTCGACCATCTCCTCGTCACCGGGGGCGCCGGGTTCATCGGCTCCTGCTACGTCCGCGACGTCCTGGCTCGCCGGGACGGCACCCGGATCACCGTCCTCGACAAGCTCACCTACGCCGGCAACGAGGCCAACCTGGCACCGGTCCGGGCCGATCCGGAGATGGCGGCGCGGCTCACGTTCGTCCGCGGTGACATCGCCGACCCGGCTGCCGTCGGGCCGCTCGTCGACACGGTCGACACCGTGCTCAACTTCGCGGCCGAATCCCACGTCGATCGATCCATCCTCGACCCGGAGGCGTTCCTGGCGACGGGCGTGATCGGGGTGCACGTGCTGCTCGAAGCATGCCGGATCGCCCCCGGGCGGCCGCGGTACCTCCAGGTCTCAACCGATGAGGTGTACGGGCACGTGGAAACCGGGCACGCCGCCGAGGATGCAGCGCTCGCGCCGCGCTCGCCATACGCAGCAGCCAAGGCGGCCGGCGAGCTGCTCGTTCGCAGTTACGTGGCGACGCACGGCCTCGACGCGGTCGTGACCCGTGGTGCCAATACCTACGGGCCGTACCACCATCCCGAGAAGCTGATCCCGTTGTTCATCACGAACGCACTCGACGATCGGCCGCTGCCGCTCTACGGCGATGGCCTGCAGCGCCGGGACTGGCTGTACGTATCCGATCACGCGGCCGCCATCGACTTCGTCCTCCGGCGTGGCGAGACGGGCGAGACCTACAACGTGTCCGGTGGCTCGGAACGGACAAACCGGGATGTCGTCGCATTGCTGCTCGAGCGGCTGGGCAAGCCGTGGTCGCTCGTCCGCGAGGTGGAGGACCGGCCCGGGCACGACCGGCGGTACGCCATGAACGGCGAGCGCCTGCATGCCCTCGGCTGGGAGCCGGACATCGCCTTCGAGGATGGGCTGGCGTCCACCGTCGACTGGTACCGAGCCAATGAGGACTGGTGGCGTGCGACACGATCGGGCGACTGGGATGCGTGGTACGAGCGCCAGTACGGCCACCGACTGGCGACCGGGGGGGCTGCGCCGGCCGGTTCGACGTCGCCGGGCGCCTGATGCGCGTCGCGGTCACCGGGTCGACCGGGCGCCTCGGTCGGGCGCTCGTCCTGGCGCTGGCCGACGCGCCATTCACGGGTCCGGCCGGACCGATCGCCTGGGACCGGAGCTCGTTCGACCTCGATTCGCCGATCGGCGTCGGCGGTCTTCTCGAACGGGATCGCCCCGAAGTCGTGGTCCACACGGCCGCCTGGAGCGACGTCGACGGCTGTGCGCGCGACCCGGAGCTAGCGATGCATCGGAACGGCACCGCGACGGGGGTCCTGGCCGAGGCATGCGCGGCCCGCGGGATCGACCTGCTGGCGGTGTCCACCAACGAGGTGTTCGACGGCCGACGCACCGACGGCCGCGGGTACGTCCCGGAGGACGCCCCTTCGCCCGGTAACCCGTATGGCGCCTCCAAGCTCGAGGGGGAGCACCTGGCCAGCAGGGCCTTTGCCAGTGCCGGCTCGAGCTCGCTCGGGATCGTTCGAACCGCCTGGCTGTTCGGGGCTCCCGGCACGGACTTCCCGAGCCGGATCCTCGACGCCGCCGAACGTGCCGCCGTCGCCGGGGAGCCGTTGCGTGCTGTTGCCGACGAGTGGGGGACACCGACCTATGTGCACGACCTCGCCGAGGCGATCGTGGACCTGTTGGCCTCGGATGCCGCTTCCGGGATCCACCACGTCGTGAATGGGCTCGTGGCCAGTCGCGCCGACTGGGCACGTGACGTCCTGGCGCGGACGGCTGTCGAGATCGACGTCGTCGAGGTGCCGGCAACGACCTGGCGGCGCGACTCGACGCCACCTCGCTGGGGGGTCCTGGCGCCGACGCCGCTTCCATCCGGGGAGCCGCTGCGACCCTGGCCGGCGGCCATGGCCGACTATCTGCCGGCGCTTCGTCGGGAGCGCCGGGTGCGAGCGGGCGCATGAGCCTCGAACGGCCGGCATCGGCGATGCCTGGCGTCCGGTTTGGCGCCGTGACGCGCCATGCGGACGCTCGCGGCTCGTTCCGCGAGCTGTGGCGAGCGCCGGGGCCGGGCGAGCACGAGACGACGCGATCGACCGGCGGGCAAAACTCGCCTGAGTCGTTCGTCCAGGCCAACCTCTCGACCTCCGCCGCCGGCGTGCTGCGCGGCCTGCATCTCCACCGCCGACAGCTCGATTACTGGGTCGTGGCGTCCGGTCGAGCGTTCGTCGCGCTCGTCGATGCTCGTTCCATGGTCGCCGGGACGGCCGACCGGCCGACCGTCGAAATCCGCGAGCTCGGTCCCGACGACTGGGTGATCATCCCGCCTGGCGTCGCGCACGGATTCCTTGCGCTCGAGCCGCTCGAGCTGCTGTACCTGGTCACGAACTGGTATGACGGCTCGGACGAATTGGGGTTTGCCTGGGACGATCCGGCGGTCGGCGTCGCCTGGCCGACCGTCTTCGTGACGACCGATGGGCGCCCCATCGTTTCGGAGCGCGATGCGTCCAACCCGTCGCTCGCGGACCTGGTTTCCCGGATTCGCGCGGAGGTCTGAACGCCTGCCAGGTCGATCGCCCGGGGGGTTGACCGCTCCGGGTAAGGTGGCTTGAGCGCTGGCCGCGTGTCCGCACCCGACCACAACGGTCCCCACCAGACCGCACCCGCGCCCACCCGAACGGGCTAGCCGCCCCGGGACCATCCCGCGATTGAGCGGGACCCCCCTCGTCAGTGAGGCTGTGTCAGGTATCGCCGAACCCCCAATGTCGGAGCCCTGATTGCGCAAGTCCGCCGTCGCCCTCGTACTCCTGCTGCTCGCGTCCTTTGGGGCGATCGCGCCGACAACCGCGGCCGCGGCCGAGCAAAAGGTCGTGATCATCGTCGGGGCGACCCACGGCACGACGCCGCGGTACCGCGAGCTGGCCGATCGGGCGTATGCCGAGGCGATCAAGTACACCTCGAACGTCATCAAGGTCTACAGCCCGTACGCGACCTGGTCGAAGGTCAAGGCGGCGGTCGCTGGCGCATCGGTCGTGATCTATTTCGGTCACGGCAACGGCTGGCCAAGCCCGTACACGTACGATCCGGCCTACACGACGAAGAACGGTTTCGGCCTGAACAAGGTCGAGGGCGCCGGTGACAGCAACAACGTCTACTACGGCGAGCCGTACGTCTCGACGCTCGATCTCGCCCCCGGTGCCGTGGTCATGCTCCATCACCTGTGCTACGCCGCTGGGAATTCGGAGCCGGGCCAGGCTGAACCCAGCGTGTCCGTTGCCCGCCAGCGCGCCGACAACTACGCCGCCGGTTTCCTGAAGGCAGGCGCGGCCGCGGTCATCGCCGACGGTCATTCCGGACCCGAGGGCTACCTCCAGGCGCTGTTCACGACCCAGCAGCCGCTCGAGCAGATGTGGGCCAGCCAGCCAAACGCCAACGGCAACATCGTCTCGTTCCCGTCGGTACGCACACCCGGCGCCACCGCCTTCCAGGATCCTGAGACGCCCACTTCGGGCTTCTATCGGGCGATCGTCGTCCGTTCGGCGGGCGTTTCAGTTGGCGAACCTGCAACGCCGGTGACCGGGGTTGCCCCCACCCCTGTCCCCAGCCTCGCCGCCGGCACCGCGTACGGCGTGACCACCTCCGCCACGTTCACCTCGACCACCAAGGTCACGAGCCTCGGCAAGTACCTCACCTGGCAGTTCACCGGCGGCCCGGCAATGGCGGGCAAGCGGGTCGAGATCTGGACCGCAACTCGCGTCGGGATCGAGCCCTGGACCGCCTTCAACATCCGCACCGCGCGCATCGCTGACGCGTCAGGAACGGCGTACTTCAACTTCCGCAGCTCGACCCCGATCTGGGTGTCGGCGCGCGCCTACTTCCCAGGCGACGCTACGACGACTGCCCTCTGGTCACCGGCCCGCTCCGGACGGTATCGCTGACCGAGTCGGCCGCCGGGGAACCACCCCGGACCACACCAGACACACCCGTACTACCCCCGCCCCGGACCTTCGGCGGGTGGATCGGCTTGACCAGAGGGCTAGATTCAGCGGTCCAGGCAACCCGCTGAGGATCGCCGTGACGTTCGCCCCCCATCGATCACCGCTGCTCGCCATCGCGTCCGCGACGCTGATGCTCGCGATCGGCGCGCCCTTGACCGGTGCAGCAGCCCCAGCCGATGCCGTGTCGATCTGGCCCATTCGCCCGAGCGTTCAGTACGAGGAATTGGTTGCGCACGCGGACGACCAGATCCACTTTGCCCCGGGTGGTCGCGTGACCGTCCCATTCACGCCCCGACCCGAGGACGACTGGACGGTCGCCGGGACCGCCCCGCGGCAACTCCCCGCCGGCCGGCTCAGCGGGACCGTCATCCGCGACGGCGCCACGGTCGAACGACCGGAGGGCTCCGTCCGGACCGTGGATCCCGACTCGCTCGATCGACCGATCATCGACCGCGACACGGTCGCCACCGCCCGTCTTGCGGCGGCCGTCGATCCCGGCGGTCTCCGTCGCGAGGTCTTCGGGTTCCTGCCGTACTGGGAGCTGGCCGACAGCTCCACCACGCTCGACTGGGAGAAGCTCTCGACGATCGCCTATTTCGGGGTCGGTGCCGCCGCCAATGGCAACCTGGAGACGACGAACAGTGACGGTTCCACCGCCGTCGGCTGGGCGGGCTGGACAAGCTCGAAGATGACCAAGGTCATCTCGGACGCACATGCCAACAACACCCGGGTCGTCCTGACCATCCAGTCCTTCGCCTGGAGCTCGGGTGGCGTCACCAAACAGAAGGCCCTGCTCGACAGCGCGGCCGCGCGGGGCAATCTCGCCCGCCAGGTTGCCGCGGCCGTTCGCGATCGCGGGGCCGACGGCGTCAACCTCGACGTCGAGCCGATCGTTTCCGGGTACGCGGACGAGTTCACGGCGCTGGTCAAGGCCGTTCGTGCGGAGCTCGACGCAATCGCGCCCGGGTATCAGCTCACCTTCGACACGCTGGGCTACATCGGCAACTACCCGATCGAAGCCGCGACCGGTGCCGACGGCGCCGATGCGGTCGTGATCATGGGGTACGACTACAAGGGCTCGTCGTCAGGGACGGCCGGCTCGATCGCGCCGATCGGCGGCCCCGTCTACGACATCGCCGACACGATCGCCGCCTACACCAGCCGGATCCCAGCCTCGAAGGTCATCCTTGGCGTGCCCTACTACGGGCGGGCGTGGTCCACCGCCACGGCCGACCTCAATTCGCCGACGACGTCCGCCGCCAAGTACGGCGCGTCTGTGACTGCGCTTTACGAGACTGCGCTGGAGCTCGCCGCGGCCAACGGCCGTCAGTTCGATCCCGTCGAAGGCGTTGCCTGGACTGTCTATCAGCGCGAGAACTGCACCAAGACCCATGGCTGCGTGACCGGTTGGCGACAGCTCTACTACGACGATGTCGCCACGCTCGGTGCCAAGTACGACCTGGTGAACCAGTACGACCTCCGTGGCGCCGGAATCTGGGCGCTTGGCTATGACGGCAGCCGCCCCGAGCTGTACGCACTGCTCAAGGACAAGTTCATCACCGACACGGTGCCGCCGGAGATCATCGCCAGCCGCGCGAGCAGCGCCGCGTTCTCTCCCAACGGGGACGGTCGACTCGATGCGTTCGCCGTCCGCGTGCGGGCGACCGGGCTGGTCCGCTTCGGATGGCGTGTCCAGCCGATGATCGATGGGACGGCTGGGCCGGCGATCATCGAAGGAGAGCAGGGGGGTTCTGCGCCGCATTGGATCTGGGACGGCCGAGCTGCGGACGGGACAGCGGTTTCGGATGGCGTGTACCGGGTCACGATGTGGATGGCAGACGCCTCCAACAACCGATCGGCCGTTGGGAACCTCGTCACGCTCGATTCGGTCAAGCCAGACCTCGCATCGGCGACGACTCCGGCGACCATCTCACCCAACGGCGATCGGCGATTCGACACCACGGATCTCGGGATGGTCTCGAGCGAGGTCGTGAGCGGGCGTGCCCGCGTCCTGGATCGAACGGGAGCCACGGTCCGCACCTGGAAGTTCACCGGCCTGACAACCGGATCCTGGACCTGGGATGGCAAGGACGACGCCGGCAAGCCGGTCGCCGACCGGAAATACGACTTCCGGGTGGACGCCGTGGACGCCGGCGGCAACGGCAGGGTCCTGACGATGCCCGTCGTCGTCGACCGGACCATCATCGACATCACCTGGGATCGGCGAGCCTTTGTGCCGGCGGACGACGAGAAGAACCGGCTCACGGTCAAGCTGCTCCGGCCGGCCACCGTGTCGGTCTCGATCTACCAGGGCAAGACGCTCGTGCGCCGCGCGCTTGTCGACAAGCCGCTGCCCAACGGCACCTGGACATGGTCGTGGAACGGGCGCAACGGCCACAAGGAGCTGGTCGAGCCCGGGGTCTACATCGCGACCGTGAGGACGACGACCGCGCTCGGCGTGTCCCGGCTCACCAGGACCGTCACGATCACCGCGCCCTGACCGAACGCGGTGCACGCCGTGTCGGACACGACGGCCCGTACACTTCGTTCATGACCTCAGCCGAGCCGATCATCGCGCCGTCATCGGCTGCGTCGTCGGCGGGCGAGTCCCACGCGCTCGGCGCTGGTGTCTGGGTCGTCCTCCCGACCTACAACGAAGCAGAGAACATCGGGCCAGTGGCATCCGCGATCCTCGCGGCACTGCCCGCAGCGACGCTGCTCGTGGTCGACGACGGCTCGCCCGACGGCACCGGTCGCCTGGCGGACGATCTCGCGGCCGTCGACCAGCGGGTTCGGGTGCTCCATCGAGCCGCCAAGCAGGGGCTCGGCCGCGCCTACCTGGACGGCTTCACGACCGCCCTGGCGGGCGGGGCAGCGGTCGTCGTCCAGATGGATGCCGACTTCAGCCACGACCCGGCCTCCCTCCCGGCGCTCGTGGCGCCGGTCACCGATGGCACGGCCGACCTGGTGATCGGGTCGCGCTACACCCGCGGCGGTGGCGTGGTCGACTGGGGCCTTGGGCGCAGGATCGTGTCGCGGGGCGGGAGCCTCTTCGCACGGGTCGTGCTGGGGCTCGATCCAAACGACCTGACGGGCGGATTCAAGGCATGGCGGGCCGCGACCCTTGCCGCCGTGCCATTCGACGGGGTTCACGCGGGCGGCTACGTCTTCCAGATCGAGATGACTTTCCGGGCGGACCGGGCCGGGGCAAGGATCCGCGAGGTGCCCATCACCTTTCGCGATCGGCGGGTCGGGCAGTCGAAGATGAGCCGGCGGATCATCGTGGAAGCCCTTGTCGTGGTCGTCCAGTTGCGGTTCGAAGGGCTGCGCGAGCGGCTCCGCGGCCGTCGGCCCCGATCGTGAGCCGCGGCGCCCCAGGCCGGCTGGGTGGCGCGCCGCCACCGCCTCCAACACGCGGCCTCCGCGTCGTTCTCGACGCCCGGCCACTGCAGGCGCCCGATCGGGCGCCCGTCGCGGCGGCCTATCTGGAGGCGCTGCTCCGCGCCTACGACGCCGATCCCCTCCCTGGCGAATCGTTCGCCTTCTTCCTTCGGTCCGACCTGCCCGACCCGACGGCCAAATTTGGGCATCTGGATGTCGTCGGTCGCCGGCTCCTGCCACCGACGCGGATCCTGGGCGCGGCCGGGATGACCGTGGATCCGTTCCTCCTTCGCGGGGCGTCCCTGGGGGTCGCGTGGCGGGCGGATCGGGCCGGTGCGGCTGGTGCCGTCTACCACGTGATCGGTGGCGGGCCACTGCCGATCGCGCCAGGCCTGCCGGTCGTGGCGACGCTCCTCGATCTCGCCCCGTGGGAGATGCCCGACGCGTTCCAGCGCTCGATGGCCGCGCGGTTCGGACACCGACTCCGGGCCCAGCTGGTGCGCGAGGCCGCGGCCGTTGTCGTCGGCACGCAAGCCGTCGCCCAGGCTGCCCGACGGCTCCTCCACGTCCCGCCGGAGCACCTGCGGGTCGTGCCGTTGGCGCCGCGCCCCGACTTTGCGGCGCGGCCGACGAAACGGGCGCAACGGGACGTGACCGAGCTCCGCGTCCGCCTGGGGGTGGACGAGCGCTTCCTCATCTTCACGGGGCGCTTTGATGCCCGCCTCGATCACGTTGCGCTGCTCGGTGCCCTGGCGATCCTGGCCGCGGGGGCCCGCCCGACCGGACTCGATCCTGCTGCCGCCTGGCCACCGCAGGTGCTCCTCGCGGGGGCAAGCCCGGATGACCGCGCGTCGATTGCCCGGCGGGCGGCACAACATGGTGTCGGCGAGTCGCTTGTCTACGCTCCGGACCTGCCCACCGATGCGTTGGCCGGGCTGGTCCATGCCGCCCGTGCGGCGATCCTGCCGGTCTTGTCCGAATCGGCGGGGCTCCCGATCGTGGAAGCCCTGGCGTCGGGAACGCCGGTCGTGGCCTCGGCCGTCGGTGCGCTGCCCGAGCTCGTTGGTCGAGCGGGTCTCCTGGTCGAGCCACGTGACCCGGAACGGCTTGCCGTGGCGATTGCAACGTTGTGGGCCGATGACACGGTGTACGAGAGGGTGGCGGCGGCGGCGCGTGAACGGACGAAGGGCAGAAAGCGGACCTGGGCCGACGTTGCGGCGGAGACCCGGGCGATCTACGCCCAGGTTGGCGTCCGTTCGACCTCGAGCGACGCGACGTCGCCCGACTGACGCCTCAGGAGGGCGAGGCGCTCGGGCTCGACGCGGGGATCCCCGCGGGGCTCCCCGCGGGGGAGCCCGAGGGGCTGGACGATGGAGTCGGGGTCGGGGTCGGGTTCGGCGTGGCGACCGGTTTTGGCGGGATGCCGTCCTTGATCGTGACCTTGGAACCAAGGGGCATGACCTGGATGAACGTCTGCCCAGCGGTCAGGGTGACCGGCGTCCCGGCCTTGTCGTAGAAGCGGGTCGGGCCGGTGATCGAGGATTTCTTCCACGTGCCCTGGATGGTCCGGCCATTCGTCGCGATCCAGGCCTTGCCGCTGCCGATGTTCCTTGCCTCGAGCCGGTGCTTGTTCGACCCGTCGTTGAGCGGCCCGAACGAGACCATCATGATCACCACGTTCTTCGGCGCCACCCGCTTGCCAGTGGCGGCGTCGATCTGCTTCGACTGGCCCGATACCCCGCGGAGATAGGTGTTCGTCGCCTTGTCATAGCGGTATTCGATGGAGTTCTGCGGGTACACGACCCGGATGATCCCGCCGGAGGGTCGTTCGGCGAGCGGCGCGTCCTTGCCGAACCGCCAGACCGGCTTCAGGAGCTCGTTCTCGGCCCCGACCTTCGTTGCCATGATCCGCAACGACCTGGCGTCCGAGTAGACGTTGTGCGGGGCGGGCTGTTTGGAGATCCGCCGGTAATACGTGCCGCCCCAGCGGAACTGGTCCGCGTTGTAGACGAACTGGCCGTTGCCCTTGGCACGGAGCGTGGCCATCGCCCCCGGGGAGCCCCCCACGTGCCCATAGACCGCCCGCCACTCCGCCGCCCAGGTGATGAAGTAGTAGCGGGCGCTCCGCACCGGCCCCACGTCGGTCGGCATCTGGTCCTGGAAGATCATCATGTAGCGCGGGACGCCGCCCTCGGCCGGCGCGTGCCAGACCACGGACGCGGCATTGAACCCGGACTGGGGGCGGGCCCCCTGGGCGTCGTCGATCATCAAGGCGATCGGGTGCTGCGACGCGACTCGTTCCGTGACCATCAGGCCGGTGAGTGGCGCGCGAACGAGGACCGGGGTCGGAGCAGGGGTTGGTGTCGGTGTGGGCGTCGGGCCTGGCGTGGGTGTCGGGGTCGCGACCGGGCTCGGAGAGCTAGACGGCTCGAGACTCGCGGCGGCGACGGGTTCGACGAGACCGGCAACGTCGGGGTTGCCGCTCGAGGCGGGGGCGCCGATCCCTAGCGGGCCGCTCGCGGCGCTGCCCACGGCGATCGCGCCGGCCAGCACCAGCGTGGCGGCGGCGGCCTTGACAGACCGTCTCATGAACCGAACACCCTGGACTGCCCCTCGTATGCGCGGATCCCCGGACTTGCTCCTCGGACTTGCCCGGGTGCCGGCGGAGGATACACGACGAGGCAACCAGCCGAGAAGGTCCATCCGGCCCGGAGGGCGTAGGCTGGTGCAACACGAGCGAACCCGCGTACCGGGTGCTGCACGACCGAGGAGCCCGCACATGGCCGAGCCGACCACGACCGAACCGACCACCAAATCGAATCGCGAGGCGACCGACCCTGCGGCGTCGAGCCCCGAGCTCGCCCCGGTCATGAAGGTCGCGCGGGCCAGGGCGACGACCGCGGCGGGCCCACGGTCGGCGGCCCCCAGGGCTGCCAAGGGCGCCAGGACGACCGCCGCCGCCGCATCGTTGGCTCCTGCCGCCACCGGTCCGCGCGCGCTGACCCCGCTCGAGACTGGTGCACGCCCGGCCAATGTCGAGATCTACCAGGGTGGCGCCGACACGGTCTCGGGCGACGCCGTCTCGATCACCCAGGGCGGCGCGTCGATCGTGACCGCGCGGAGCGTCGAGATCCAGCAAGGCGGGATCGTCAACGCCCAGGCCGACGACATCAACGTCCGGATGGGCGGCGTGGTGCTCGCCCGCGCCGATCGGGTGTCCGTCGAGATGGGTGGCGTCGGGCTGGCGCTCGCGAGGGAGGCGAACCTGACCCAGGGTGGCGTCCGAACGATCGTCGCCCAGGAGGTCCGCGTCGACCAGGGTCTCGTCGGGACGGCCTTCGCGGGCAAGGTCACGTTCGAGAAGCCCGCCGGCGTCTTCCTGCTCATCGCCGGCAAGACCGAGGGCCCCGTGAAGGCGCTCATGGACTGGCGGGGCGCGCTGGCATTTGGTGCCGTGTTCGGGCTGCTCGTGGGGTTGCTTCGCCGCCGTTGACGAGTTCCTCGCTCGGGCCGGCCCGGGCAGGCGGGCTATACTCGCCGGCGTCCCCCTGTCGTTTCCGCAAGACCCAGGAGTTGCCAGTCCGTGATCGATCCTTCGGCGCGCGTGCATCCGAGCGCGGATCTCGAGGATGACGTCACCGTTGGTTCAGGGACCAGCATCTGGCATCGCGCCCAGGTCAGGACCGGGGCCACGATCGGGCGCGACTGCGTGATTGGCCGGGATGCCTTCATCGACGAAGGGGTCTCGATCGGCGACCGGGTCAAGATCCAGAACGCAGCGCTCGTCTATCACGGCGTCACGGTCGGCAATGGCGTCTTCATCGGCCCCGGAGCGATCCTGACCAACGACCGCCATCCCCGGGCGTTGACCTCGGCCGGCGACCTGGCCCGGGCGGCGGATTGGAGCGTCAGTCCCGTCACCCTCGCCGACGGCTCGTCCATCGGTGCGGGCGCGATCGTGATCGCCGGCTGCGACGTGGGGCCGTTTGGCATGGTCGGGGCCGGCGCCGTGGTGACCCACGACGTTCCGGCGCATGCGCTCGTGGCAGGCAACCCCGCGCGGGTCATCGGCTGGGTCTGCGCCTGCGGTCAGCGACTGCATGACGCCACCGGCCACCCCGCCCCGGCCACGCGGGAGCGGTACGCCATCGACCCCGAGCTGTCCTGCGTCGTCTGCGGCCGCCATTACGCCTTTGTCGGCGACGAGGGCGCGCTCCAGGAGCAGCGCGGCCCGGCCATCACCCAGGGAGCACCAGCATGATCCCGATCGCGCGCCCGGACATCGGACCCGAGGAGATCGCGGCCGTCACCGAGGTGCTCTCCAGCGGCATGCTCGCGCAGGGTCGCAAGGTCGCCGAGCTGGAGAGCCAGTGGGCCGAGTTCTGCGGTGTCCGGCATGCCGTGGCGATGGCCAACGGCACGCTTGCGCTCATGTCGATCTTCACCGGGATCGGCCTCGAGCCGGGCGACGAGGTGATCACCGTCTCGCACACGTTCGCCGCGACCGCCAACGCGATCCTCTACACCGGCGCGACGCCCGTATTCGTCGATATCGAGCCAGATACCTACCTGATCGATGCCAAGCGGATCGAGGCGGCCATCACGCCCCGGACGCGCGCGATCTGCCCGGTCCACCTCTTCGGGCTCGTGGCGGACATGGACATGATCCAGGCGATCGCCGATCGTCACGGCCTGGTCGTCGTCGAGGACGCCTGCCAGGCGCACGGCGCAACCTTCCGCGGGCGACGGGCCGGGAGCTTCGGGCACGGCGCGTTCAGCCTGTACGCGACAAAGAACATGACCACCGCCGAGGGCGGTTTCGTCACCACCAACGACGACAAGCTGGCCGACTGGCTGCGATTGCATCGCAACCAGGGAATGCGCACGCGGTATGCCTTCGAGATGCTCGGCTACAACTTCCGGATGACGGATCTCGCCGCCGCGATCGGGATCGTCCAGCTCGCCAAGCTCGAGCGCAACACGGCCACCCGGCAGGCCATTGCCGCCCGCTACGACGAGGCCTTCGGCGAGCTGCCCATCGGCCTCCCGATCACGCCCGATGGCCGGACGCACGTCTTCCACCAATACACGATCGACGTTGGCGGAGCACGCGACGCGATCATCGCGGACCTGCGCGAGGCCGGGATTGGCGCTGACGTCTACTACCCGCTGCCGGTGCACCGCCAGGCCTACATCCTCGAGCGTGGTCTGTACGCCGACCTGCCGGTGACCGATGGCGCCGCCGCGCGGACCCTCGCGCTGCCGATGCACCCGGGATTGACCGAGGCCGAGCAGGGCCAGGTCATCGAGGCGGTGCGCAGCGCGGTTGGTCGCCATCTCGACGGCGCCCCGGACGCCCGCCCGCCCGTCGAGGTCGCCGCCCAGTGACCGACGCCTGGCGTCCCGCGGGGGGACGCGTGCTCCGGATGGGTCTGGCTGGCCTGGGCTCGATGGGCCGAAACCACCTGCGGATCCTGTCCGGCATGGACGGGAGCCGGCTCGCGGCGGTCGCGGATCCCGTGGCGGACGTCCTTGCCCCGGCGATTGCCGGGACTGACGCCGAGGGGTATGCCGACCCGCTGACGATGATCCGCGAGGCCGGTCTCGATGGCGTCGTCGTCGCCGCGCCGACCAACGCACACCTGTCCCTGGCGCTTGCCGCGATCGAATGCGGCGTGCCCGTCCTTGTCGAGAAGCCGCTCGCCGGGACGGTCGAGGACGCGCTGCGCATCGTCCACGCCGCCGCGGATCGGGGCGTGCCGGTCCAGGTCGGCCACGTGGAGCGGTTCAATCCAGCTGTGCTCGAGCTCGGTCGCCTGCTGAAGGCCGGCTGGCTGAGCACGGTCTACGCGATCGTCAGCCGACGAGCCGGCCCGTTCCCCGCCCGCATCCGCGACGTGGGCGTGACCATCGACCTGGCCACGCACGACGTCGACATCCTGTCCTGGATCGCCGGAGAGCGGCCCACCAGGGTCTTCGCCGAGCTTGCCCAGCGCAAGCATGCCGACCACGAGGACCTGCTGTTCGGGCTGCTCCACTTCCCGTCGGGCGCGACCGGCATGCTCGACGTCAACTGGCTGACGCCGGCGAAGCGCCGCCAGCTCGTCGTCGTCGGGGAGGAAGGGATGTTCGAGCTCGACTACCTGACCCAGCGGCTCACGTTCACCCGCTCGGACGTGGGGCACCCGCAGATGATCGGCGGGTATGCGCCAACATTCACCGGCGAGGTGGCGGAGCTGCCGGTCGAGAACGCGGAGCCACTTGGCGCCGAACTGGACGCGTTCATCACCGTGATCCGCGACGGCTCGCCGCCGATCATCAGTGCCGAGGACGGTCTCTGGGCGGTGGCGACGGCCAGCGGCCTGCTCGAGGCCGGCAAGACCGGCCGGCCGGTCGACCTGACGACGCTGGCGGATCGGCTCGCGGCCTCATGACGATCACGACACGACCGACCCGCGGCGGCCCGAGCCTCCTCGGTGGTTCGATCGACGTGCCCGCCAACCCGTGTCTCCACGAGACGCCGAGAACCGTGTCGCCTTGGACCGGCGAACCGGACACCGTCGGCTCGGTAGCCCTGGTCGGTGCCGGCAAGATGGGCCTACCGCTCGCCGCACAGTTCGCGGGGCATGGCTGGGGGGTCATGGCGGTCGACGTCAACCAGGCCGTGGTGGACGCGATCAACGAGGGTCACTCGCACGTTGGCGAGGAGCCAGGCCTCGTCGAAGCCGTTGCCGAGGCGTATGCGTCCGGTCGATTGCGCGCAACCACGGACGGGACGGGCGCGGCTCGTGCCGCAGACGTCGTGGTGATCATCGTCCCGGTGATGCTGGACGACCGTCAACAGCCGGATTACCGCTACATGGACGCAGCCGCGGCGGCCATCGCTCCGGGGCTGCATGCGGGCTCGCTGGTCATCTTCGAGACGACCCTTCCCGTCGGGGACACGCGTGGCCGCTACGTTCCGGTGCTCGAGGCGGCCAGCGGCCTGACCGTTGAGAACGACCTGTACGTCGCCTTCTCGCCCGAGCGGCTGTTGTCCGGCCACGTCTTCCAGAACCTGGCGACATATCCGAAGCTCGTCGGCGGGATCGGCCCGGCATCCACGGCGCGTGCGGCCGCGTTCTATGCGTCGGTCCTCGACGCCGAGGTCGTGGCCATGAGCAACGCCGAGGCCGCGGAGTTCGCCAAGCTCGCGGAGACGACCTACCGGGACGTCAACATCGCGCTGGCCAACGAGTTCGCCAACTACGCCGAACGGGCGGGTGTCGACATCCTCGAGGTGATCGAGGCCGCCAACAGCCAGCCGTACAGCCACATCCACCAGCCCGGAATCGGGGTCGGCGGGCACTGCATCCCGGTCTATCCGCACTTCCTGCTCAGCCGGGCACCGGAGTTGACCCTCGTCGACGCGTCGCGCAAGGCCAACGATGGCCAGGTCGACCGCGCAATCGCGACGCTCGAGCGCTCCCTGGGGAGCCTCGAAGGTGTCGACGTGCTCGTCCTTGGTTTGACGTACCGGCACGGGGTCAAGGAGCTTGCCTACTCGCGGGCGATCCCGTTGATCGATCAGCTCCGGGCACGTGGCGCTCGCGTCAGCGCATTCGATCCGCTACTCGATGATGATGAGATCACCCACGTCGGCGCGGAGCCGTGGGCATGGGGTTCGCCGCTACCCGAGGTCCGGGCGATCGTCACGCAAACGGCCGATCCGCTCTTCAGCACGCTCGACCCGTCGTGGTTCCGCGCCCTCGAGGTCGTCCTCGATGGTCGCAATTCCCTGCGCGAGATGGCGCTGCCCGCAACCGTGGCGTATCACGGGATCGGCGTGCCGGAGCGACCCGCCGCCGGCTAGGGCTCGACCCGCCGAGGCTCGACTCGCCGGCCTGCGGGCCCTTCTGGCCGTTACCCTTTGGCCGTGCGTATCGTCAGCGTCGTCGGGACGCGGCCGCAACTGATCAAGGCCGCCGCGTTATCACCGGTGCTGCGGAGCCGCCATGACGAGACCCTCGTCGACACCGGGCAGCACTACGACGACGCGCTTGCCGGGGCGTTCTTTCGCGAACTCGAACTCGCGCCACCGGACCACGTCATCGGCGTCCGAGGCGGGTCACAGGCGGAGCAGACCGCGGCAATGCTCGCGGGCCTCGAGCCGATCCTGGTCGATCGGCGGCCGGACGCCGTGCTCGTGTACGGCGACACCAACTCGACACTTGCCGGATCGCTCGCGGCGGCCAAGCTCAACATCCCCATCGCGCACGTCGAGGCCGGCCTTCGCAGCTTCGACCGGCGAATGCCCGAGGAGATCAATCGGCTCGTCTCTGATCACCTATCGACATGGCTCTTTGCCCCGACGCCGACCGCGGTCGACAACCTGCGCGCCGAAGGGATGACCGACGGCGTGGTGCTCGTCGGCGACCTGATGCAGGACCTGGCAGCGCGGGTCGGTCCCGATGTGGTCAGCGAGACCGCGCTCCATAGCGTTGGTCGGGCCCTGGCCGACGTGCTGGGCGGGTTCGTGCTCGAGCCCGGCGGCTACCTGTTCGCGACCGTCCACCGGGCCGAGAACCGCGAGCTCGACGCGATGCGCGCCTGGGTCTCGCTCCTTGGCCGAGTGTCGTCCCCGGATCGCCCGGTCATCCTGGCAATCCATCCCGGGACGAGGGCCGCGCTCGAGCGGGCGAACATCCCGCTCGCCGCACACGTTCGCGTGATCGAGCCGCAGGGGTATCGCACCTCGCTGACCCTCCAGATGCACGCTGCCGCGGTCCTCACCGACTCCGGCGGTGTCCAGCGAGAGGCGGCCTGGCTCGATGTGCCGTGCCTGGTCCTCAGGGGGACCACCGAGTGGGTCGAGGCGGTCGCGGGATCGGACGGCCGGATGCTGGTCGTCGGGCTCGATGCCGATCGGGCCGTCGAGGCGCTCGCGACGCTGGCACCACCAGATGCGGCGGCCCCGCTCGCCCGGGCACGAGCGGCTGCCTTCGATCTGCAGCCCGCGGGCGCCGCCGAAGCCATCAGCACGGCGCTGGACGCCCGCCGTTGACCAGCCCCGCCTCTGCCCGCTCCCTCCGCGTGGTCATGTTCGTGTACAACGACGTCACCCGGGACTCGCGCGTCCTGCGCGAGGCGGCCACCCTCGTGGCAGCCGGCCACCGCGTGACGATCATGGGTCGCCACGGCCCGGACGAACGCGACATCACGCGCCACGAACGCGACGGCTTCGACATCGTCCTCGTCCCGATCCCGCACAAGTGGCGGACCTGGGTGTACCGGTACCGCCGGCCGTGGCGCATGTACGGGCTCGTCCGGCGGCGCTTCCTGCACCACCTCCTGCGCGGCCCGATGGGCTGGGTGCGTTCGATCGCGTTCCTGGGCGTCGCCGTCCTGGTCGCCATCGCGTCGCTGATCCGCCTGCCATTCATGGCCGTCTCCGGCGGGCTCCATCCGACCAGGCACGATTCGACGATCGACTGGCTGATCCGCTGGCGGTTTGGCGTGCTCGGCTGGAACAACGCGGCCGCCGCCGAGGCGCCCGGCGCCGATGTCTACCACGGCCACGACCTGACGGCCCTCCCCGGCGCGGTCGCCGCCCAGCGACGCCATGGAGGCCTGCTCGTGTACGACAGCCACGAGTCGTTCATGGATTCGGGGACCAACGTGAACCGATCGCGCTGGGGCAAGGCGGTCCTGCGCTGGTTCGAGCGACGGCAGGCCCGGCACGCGACGGCGCTCGTGACCGTGAACCGCTCGTTGGGCGAGATCCTCGGCCCGCGGTTCGGGATCAAGCGGGTGGTCGTGGTGTACAACACCCCGGCGCGTTGGGATGCCCCCGCCGAGCGACCCGACCTGATCCGGGAGGCCACGGGGCTGCCCGCCGACGCCCCGATCGCGCTCTACCACGGCGCGTTCTTCCTGCATCGAGGGCTGGAGGAGCTGGCCGCCGCGATCCTCGAGCCGGGCATGGAACGGGTCCACGCGGTCTACCTCGGGTACGGGAGCCAGGAGGCCGTCCTGCGCGAGATGGCGGGCGAGCCGCGCTACGGCGGGCGGATCCATGTCCTCGAGGCTGTCCCTCCGGCCGTCCTGCCGCTGTGGGTTGCCTCCGCGGACGTTGGCGTGATGCCGATCCAGGCCAGCACGCTGAATCACCGTCTCTCGAGCCCGAACAAGCTCTTCGAGTCGCTCGCGACCGGGCTGCCGGTCGTGGTCAGCGACTTTCTCGAGATGCGGCGGATCGTGCTCGAGGATCCCGATGGGCCGTTGGGTGCCGTTTGCGATCCAGCCGATCCAGCGTCGGTGGCACGCGCGATCCGATCGATCCTCGACCTCAGCCGGGATGAGCGGGACGACCTGCGGGCTCGTTGCCTTCGTGCCGCGCACGAACGATGGAACTGGGAAACCGAGTCGGCGCGGCTCGTCGCCCTCTACGAATCGCTGGCCGGCGAGCTGCCCGCGTAGGCCGCGGCGTCGACTGGATCATCGACCGCGGTTGGGCGACCGAGACGGACCACCGTCAGCCCCACGGCCCGGGCGGCTTCGACATCGACCACGGCGCGAGTGTCATAGACAAGTGTGCCGCGCATGGCGGCTGCCACCGCGCCCCAGTCGAGCTCGCGATAGTCGGCCCACTCCGTGGCGACCACCACCGCGTCGGCGTCGCGTGCCGCCTCGACCGGCGTGGCCGCGACGGCCAGGAGCGGATCGGCGAGCCTGGCGCGTGCCTCCGCCCTCGGATCATGGGCCAGGACGTCCGCGCCGGCGGCGCGCAGGTTGGCCGCGAGCGCGAGGGCGGGCGATTCCCTGACGTCGTCCGTGTTGGCCTTGAACGCCAGGCCGAACAACCCGATCCGGCGGCCGGCGAGCGAGCCGGTGCCTCCGAGCAGCCGCTCCAGGCGCGCGACGATCTGGCGCTGATGCGTGGCATTCGCCCGGTGGATGGCGGACAGCAGCGGTGCCTCGATGTCGAGCGCCACGGTCTCCAGGGCAATGGCCACGGCCTGCTCGGGCAGGCACGAGCCGCCGACACCCGGTCCAGGTTGCAGGAATGCGGTGCCGATCCGGCCGTCAAGCCCGATCCCGGCGATCACTTCATCGATGTCGGCGCCCGTGGCATCGGCGACCCGGGCCAGCTCGTTCGCGAACGAGATCTTCATGCCAAGGAAGACGTTGGAACCGAGCTTGATGAGCGCCACGGATCGAGCGTCTGCGGCGAGCGATGGCGCGCCCAGCGGGGCGTACAGGTCGAGCACGGCTTGTGCCGCCGTGGCGTCCCGTGCCTCGAGCCAGCCAGTGACGACGCGGTTCGGGCGATCGAAGTCCTCGAGGGCCTGGCCTTCGCGCATGAACTCGGGGTTGGTGACGATCGAGGGTCGATCGGGATGGCCTGCCGCCAGCGCCGCGATGCGACGCGGCCCATCGAGCGGGAGGGTGGAGCGGACGATGATCGTGTGCTCGGGGCCAACGCGAGTGAGCAATCGTTCGATCGCGGCTTCGACATACGCTGTCGAGAGGGGACCGTCCGGTCCGGTTGGGGTGTTCACGCAGACGAACGTGAACGGGGCATCGGCGGGTGGGTCGAGGTCCGTGGTGAAGGTCAGCGCACCGTTGGCAAGACCTGCCGCGATCGCGTCGGTCAGTCCGGGCTCGAAGATCGGGGCGCGGCCCTCGTTCGCGGCGGCGATGCGGGCAGCATCGAGATCGGCCACGGTCACCCGATGGCCGAGCCGCGCGAAGCCAACCGCGGTGACCAGCCCGACGTGGCCGGCACCGAGCAGAAACAGGTGCACGAGAAGGAATCTCCGGTGGTGCGGGATGCTCGGACGCTTGCGGGAACGATAGCATCAGGCCGCTGAAGGACGCCGTGGCCACGTTCGGCGCGAGTGGTCCGCTACACTCGCGGCCGTGCCTGACGAGATCGTGCCCCAGCGCTGCGTGGTCGTCCTGCCGTCCACCGGGGAGTTCGAATTCGAGGAGCTACCGGCTGGCGCGTACCCTCCACGAACGTGGTCACGAGGTCAGCATTCTCGCCCGTTGGAAACCGGGGCTGGAACGGCGCGAGATCCACGAAGTTGGCTATCCGATCATCCGCGTGGAGACCACGGCCCTCGACGGTCTGCCCTTCCCGTCCCTGACGCTGCCGCTCCTGCGGCTCCTCCGGCTCAGCGCCCGGCCAGTCCGGTCAACGACCGGGACGCCCAACGCATCCCCAAGCGTGGCACCCCCATCCTCGAGCACGGATGACGAAGCGGCCCCGGGCTGGGCGCATCCGACGCGACGACAGCCGGGCACCGGGCTGCCGAGCCGTCTCCGCGACTACGTCAGGCGGGGCCGGATCTTCCTCATGATCCGCAGCCACCGTCGGGGGGCCCTGGCCACCGCTCCGGCAGCCGACCTCTATCACGGCATGGCCTACATGGGCATCTCCGTTGCGCTCGCGCTGGGAAAACGGCACCGGGCGAAGGTCGTCTACGACTCGCGCGACATCTACATGGTTGCGGCCAACCTCGCCCGGCTTCGCGGCCCGATCAAGGCGATCCTGGCGCGGATGGAGCGCAATTGGGCTCGCGCGGCCGACCGGGTTTTCACGGTGAACGAGCCATACGCCGCCGAACTTGCCCATCGCTTTGGCGTCGCCAGACCGGTCGTCGTGATGAACTGCTCCTACCGGTTCTCGTCGCCGGCCCCACAGCCGCGCCGCTTCCACGAACGTCTCGGCCTGGACCCCGAGACGAGGGTGGTCCTCTACCAGGGCGGCTTCTCGGTCGGACGCGGCGTGGAGCAGCTGATGGCCGCGATCCGCCAGGTCCCCAACGGGATCCTCGCCGTGATGGGGTATGGCGCCCTTGAAGCCGAGTTCCAGGCGGCGGCGGCGCGGCCGGAGAACCTCGGGCGTGTCCACGTCCTGCCCGCGGTCCCGCCGACCGAGTTGCTCGACTGGGTCGCCTCGGCCGATGTCGTCGGCGTGCTGTTCCAGCACGACACCCTCAACAACTACCTCTCGACACCCAACAAGTTCCTCGAGGCCATGGCGGCGGGTGTTCCATCGGTCTGCTCGGATCACCCGGGGATGGGCCCGATCGCCCGCGAAACCGGCTGCGGGATCGCCGTCGACCCGGCCGATGTCGACGCGATCGCGGCCGCCATCCGCACGATCGTCGACGCGCCACCCGAGGAGCGCTCCGCGATGCGTGCGCGGGCCCTCGCGGCCGCGCACGACACCTACAACTGGGAGA
The DNA here is from genome assembly GCA_963731865.1 of uncultured Chloroflexia bacterium. Classification (GTDB taxonomy): domain Bacteria; phylum Chloroflexota; class Limnocylindria; order Limnocylindrales; family CSP1-4; genus SPCO01. The sequence goes on from CAVSXG010000003.1 coordinate 92,743, forward strand.
CCCAGGTCCAGGCGTTGCTCGAGGAGTACAGCCGGCTGACCGGTCGGCGCTGGTGAGCGAGGGCGCCTCGGCGACGGCAGCCGGCGACGGCGCCCCGTCGCCGTCATCGCGACCTCGGGCGGTCCTGCTCGTTGCCAACACGGCCGCCCCCTATTCGCGCGGCCTGCGTGTCGCCCGGAGCCTGGCGGACGCCGGCTGGGACGTGGAGATCGCGGCGGTCGCGGGTGTCGGCATGCCTTCGGAGGACCGCGACGGGGCGATCCTGACGCGTCGCTACGTTCCGACCGGCCCGCTCCGTCGCTGGATCGGGCAGCCGCCGCCGCCGAACCCGCCGACCAAGGTGCTCCAGGTCCTGGCACTCAACCTCGACAAGGCGATCAAGGTCGTGCTCTGGCCGCTCCACGTCCGGGCCTGGTGGCGCACCCTTCGTACGTGAGCTTCGGCCCGCCGACCTCTATCACGCCTTTGGCATCCTGGCGCTGCCGGTCGCGCTGGACCTGGCCCGCGACGCGCGCGGGAACGGCCGCCGCGCGACGGTCATCTACGACGTGATCGACGCCATCCTCGACTCGAACAACTACCAGAACGTGCCGGCCCCGCTCCTGGCGCGGTACCGCCGGAAGGAAGCGGCATGGGTCAGGCGCGCGGACGCGGTCGTGACGGTCAATGACGCGCTCGCCGACCATTGCCACGGTCGCTGGCCGTTCCGGGCGCGACCAACCGTCCTGCTCAACTGCCAACCACGTTGGACCGTGCCCGATCCGCGCCCTGACCTGATCCGTGAAGTGACGGGTCTTCCGGCGGAGCGCCGGATCGTCCTGTTCCTGGGCAAGCTGGGTCGCGAGCGGGGGCTCGAGATGGCCGCCGAGGCCGTGGTCCGGCTTCGCGACGCCGCCCTGGTGATGCTCGGCGCGACGGTCAACCCGCAGTGGGCGGCCGCGCTCGCGGCGAAGGCTCGCGAGCCTCGGTTCGAACGGCGACACGTGGTCCTGCCACCGGTCCACCCCGACGCCGTCCGGACATGGGCGGCATCGGCCGACGTCTCGATCATCGCGGTGCCCGCGAACTCGCTCAACCAGCGGCTGTCGACACCGAACAAGTTCTGGGAGAGCCTCGCCGCCGGGACTCCAGTGGTCATCGGGCGCGACCTGGAGGTGATGCGGCAGATCGTCGAGGCGGATGGGCTCGGGGCGATCGCCGATCCCGGCGATCCCGACGACCTGGCCCGGGCCCTGCACGACGTCATCGAGCAGCCGCCCGACGCGTATGCAGCGATGCGCGAACGATGTCTCGCGGTGACCCGCGAGCAATACAACTGGGAGACCGCGGTCGTGCCGTACCTCGACCTGGTGGCCCGGCTCACCACGGTTCCTCCGGGATCAGCCGCCTGAGTGTTTGGGCCGCCGGAACAGGACGATCTTGCTCGATGGCGCGGCCCCGAACGCGAGGGCCAGGCGGTCGAGCGCGAGCATGAGCGGGCCGACCCAGCGAATGCTCGAAGGTGACGACTTGGCCATCCGGGCGACCCACCGCCACCACCTGAGATAGCGGTTGTACGCGGATCGCGAGCCCGCCTCGATCGGGTTGTTGGCCATCGCCAGGGCGCCACGCAGCTCGATGAGCTCGAGACCCGCGGCCAGCAGCGGTTCGCGGTACGCGGCAAAGGCACGCGCGCGGGACGTCTGGGTCGCGGTCGGCGGGCGCTCGTACGAGGAATCGAGCAGGATCGGTTCGACGAGGACCATGTGGCCGCCCGGCGCGACGAGGGCCGCGAGATTGCCGAGGGCACGCTGGAAGGCCGCATCGTCGGTCAGGTGGAGCAGGACATTCATCACGGACACGAGGTCGTAGCCCTGTGCCGGCAGGGCGGCGGCCGGTGACCCGATGTCCGCCGCGTAGAACCGGTCCCCGCGATCGCCGAACGTGGCCTCGAGCCGATCGACCGCTTCGGGGACGAGGTCACAACCGTCGACGCGGGGCACACCGAGGTCGTGCCAGACGCGGACCCAGTAGCCAGTGCCCGCCCCGACGTCAAACGCGCTGGTCGCGCCAGCCAGGATGTGATGCCGGCGGACGAACCATCGGACCCGCCGCTCGAGCGCGCGGTAGAGCCACGAGTTCAGGTCGGCTGGCAGCCCCGACTGCCCGACGCTCGAAAGGTCGCCGCGCGCGTGCAGCCGCGACCAGTGGTCACGCGGGTCGTAGGCCATGGCCGCCATGGTGGCACACGAGCCGGGTCGGGCCTGGCCGGGGCGATCTGGCCAGCGTAGCGGGACCGCGAGTCATGGTCCGGGCCGCGAGGTCTCGGCATCCCATCGGTCGGCAAGCCAACGCAGGGACCCTGGGGCGAGAGCGGTCCGCTTCGGGCCGAGCCGCTCGACGACCATCACGGCGGGTGCATCGATGGCGACGACCTCGACCGGGCCGCGGCGTAGCCCGGCGAGACCGGCGGCCCTGGTGATGGCCTCGGCGAGCAGATCGTCCGCCGTTGGCTCCGGCCGGAAGAACGCGCGCCGGAGCCGCGCCAGGGGACTGCGTCCACGCGGTTTCGGTTTGGGCGGCGGGACGGGCGCGGCTTCGACGATCCGGGCGGCAGGCATGGCCTCCGCGCCCGGCTCTTCGGGGTCGCCGACCGCGGCCGGCAGCACGAGCACGACCTTCGCCTGGAGTCCGACGGGCAGCTGGCCGACCAGTTGTCGCGCTTGCCCCCGTCCAGTAGCCACGATGATGCGGGGGAGCGCGGCCGCGGATTGGCGGGGCGGGTCTGCTCCAATCGCCGTGCCCGCCGCAACCCGCACATCGGCATCCGGACCGATCGCGACGCGATAGAGCTCGACTGCCTGCCGCCCGACTGCGACAGTGCCGACCGAATCGACCAGGCGACTGCGGGCAGATGCGGCGTCGATCGCCAGATCGCCCTCGAGCGCCGTCTCGATCGCCCTGGCGAACGCTTCGGGTTCGTCGCCATCCGCGACCCGCCCAAACCCGCCCGAGCGCTCGACGATCCACGGGACGCCGCCCGAGCGCCGGGTGGCCACGGGCAGGCCAGTCAGGATGGCTTCGGCGGCGACGACCCCAAACGTCTCGGACGGGCTTGGATGAACGAAGAGGGCGGCCCGGGCCATCGCGTCGGCCACGCCCGCGCGATCCAGCCAGCCCTCGAAGGTGGTGGCCGACCCCACGCCAAGCGAGTTGGCGAGTGCCTTCCAGCGGTCCCGCTCCCCGCCCGCGCGCTCGTCACCAACGAGCCGCAGCCGTAGTGCGGGTCGTGTGGCCCGGACCAGCGCAAAGGTCCGCAGCAGGACCTCGATGCCCTTGTGCTCGCCGAGCGAGCCGACCCACAGGAGCTCGTCAGGGTCGCGACCTGAGGGCTCGGCGAGGGGAAACGCGGCATCCGCCACCGGGTCCGGGATGATCTCGATCCGGTCGGCCGGCAGACCGGCCCCCCGCGCCATGCGTTCCGCGAGCGACGGGCTCACCGCGAGAAGCCGGACGCCCGGCTCGAACAGGGTTCGATAGCGCTCGCGTGCGTCCGGATCGACGAGGTCGGCATCGACGGTGCTGGCATGTTCGGAGACCACCACCGGGATGCCGAGCTCGCGGCCTACGGTCACCGCCGCGACGCCGTCGGGGAGGCCGGTGTGGGCGTGGATCACGTCCGGTCGCCAGGTCTCCACGAGTCGGAGGATGAATGGCCGGAGCGCATGGAGGTGGTCCTCGACGAGTGCGGCGACGTCGCCCGACCCTGGACGGCGGACAACGGGAAGCCGGGCAACGGGCACACCGGCTGCCCCGTAGGACACGGGCGTCACGAACAGGGCGTCAGGCGTCGACACCCGGTCGAACGCCGATCGGGCGGGCACCCGATCCATGTCGCGCCACTCGATGCGTCCTCGGATCAATACGCGGTCGAACGACACGACGCGCGCATCGACGCCCGCCGCCACCGTGGTCGCCACGAGGTCCGCGACGAACGACCCTCGACCGGGCGAATCATGGGACGGATACCATCGGGCGACCGTCAGGACGCGGAGCGGCACGTCGCGGCTCGGATGCATCAGGCGGCGGGAAGTTCAGCCGTCGAGCAGCTTGCCCGTCGCCGCGTCGGGTGGGAGCGCGCCGCTCCCGGCGGTTTCGAGCGCCCGGGCGATCGCCGCCTCCCGGTCGGCCTTGGCCTGGCGCGAATGCTCCTTGTGGATGGCCACGACCTCCGCCGGGTCGCCCTCGGCCACGATCCGTCCCTTCTGCAGCAGGATCGCCCGGTTGCAGAACTCGACCACCCAGTTCATGTCGTGGGTGACGAACACCACGCCCTTGGCCTGGCGGACCAGCTCCAGGACCCGGGCTTTCGACTTTGCCCGGAACACCTCGTCGCCGGTGGCAAGCACCTCGTCGAGCAGCAGGATGTCGGGATCCACCGAGGTCGCGATCGAGAACCCGAGCCGGGCCCGCATCCCGGATGAGTAGGTGCGGATCGGCGCATCGATGAACGGCCCGAGATCGGCGAATTCGATGATCCCCGGGGTTCGTTCGGCCATCTCCTTGCCCTGGATCCCGAGGAACGCACCAGCGAGCCGGATGTTCTCGCGCCCGGTCAGCTCCTGGTCGAAGCCAGCGCCGAGGGTCAACAGGCTCGAGATCAGGCCGTCCACCTCGACGGTGCCTTCGGACGGCAGGATGATCCCGGCGAGCACCTGGAGGAGGGTGCTCTTGCCCGCCCCGTTCGGTCCGATGACGGCCAGGGATTCCCCGTGGACGAGGTCAAAGCTGACGTCGCGGAGCGCCCAGAACTCGTCCGCCGGCTGGCGGACGAAGAGGTTGACGAATGAGCGATGGAGCGTGGTCTTGCGGGTGAAGCGGAGGCTGTACTTGACGCCGACCGCCTCGACCCGGATGGCGACGCGGGCATCGGCCGGCGGCTCGTCGGGATGCGTCGGACTGATCTCGGGGTTGATCTCGGGGCTCGACGCCGGGCTGGGCTGCGCGGTCACCGTCACAGGACCTTCGCGAACGACGGCTCGGCCCGCTTGAAGAGGAGCGTCGTCAGGGACAGGAGCAGGAGCGAGCCGACGAGCAGGGCGACGAGCGCGGTCCAGTCGGGGAGCTGTTCGTCGTAGATGACGGCGCGATAGGCGGTGAACAGGATGGCGAACGGGTTGGCAAGGAGGATGTCGCCGACCACCGGGATCTCACCGGCAGCGCGGCGGAGATCCTCGATCGCGTAGAGCCCCGGGGAGAGGTAGAACCACAGCCGGAGCGCGTGTCGGGACAGGTTCCCGACGTCGCGGTAGAAGACGTTGATCGCGGCCAGCCCGACGGCCAGCGCAAGGTTGAAGAAGAACTGGACGACGGCGATCAGCGGGATCAGGACGAGCGTCACCGATAGCCGATCGCGGTACAGGAGCAGGATCAACGCCGCGAGTGGGATCAGGCCAAAGACGAAGTTGACGACGCCGGCACCCGCGGACGCGACCGGCAATACGAGCTTCGGAAACTGGATCTGGCGGATGAGGCGATCGGCACCGGTGACCGAGGTGATCGCATCCTGCACGGTGGACTGGAACCACTTCCAGGGCAGGATCGCCGCGAACAGGAAGAGCGGGTAGTCCGGCGTGTCGCGGTTGAAGACGACCGACACCAGCACGACATACACGGCCATCTGGAGGAGTGGATCGAGCACCCACCAGAGGTTGCCGAGCAGCGTGTCCGCGCCCTTCTTGCGGATGTCGGCCTGGACAAGGTAGCGGATCAGGCGGCGCCGCTGGACCACCTCGACGAGCGCTTCGCGGAGGAGACCGATGGGCCCTGGACGAACGGCGCCGCGGCGAAAATGGGCTGGCGCGTCTGCCGTCGCACTCATGGGGCCCGCAGCGTACCACGGTCGAACTGGCCGGTTGGGGTACGCTGCCCGACGCTCATGACGCCCCCCTCGAGGCCCTCCGGACCGCGTCCGATCGCCATGCTCACGCACTCCTACTACGAGGAGGATCCGCGTGTCCGGCGCGAAGCCGAGGCGATCGTCGCGACCGGCCGCGCGGTCGACGTGTTTGCCCTCCGACGTGCGGACGATCCGCCCGACGAGATCCTCGATGGCGTCTCCGTCCGGCGGCTGGGCGTGGAGCGCCACCAGGGTGCCGGGCTCGGCACATATCTCCGCGAGTACCTGGCGTTTCTCATCCGCGCGGGGTTCGCCCTGACCAGCGCACACCGGCGACGCCGCTACGGTCTCGTCCAGGTCCACACCCTGCCCGACTTCCTCGTCTTTGCCGCGCTCCCGCTCCGCATCATCGGGATCGCCGGTCATCCTCGATCTCCACGAGGCGATGCCCGAGTTCTTTCGCAGCCGCTTCCGTGGCCGGGCCGGGCGGGTCGGCTATGCCGCGCTCAGGCTCCAGGAGCGTGCCGCGACCCGGTTTGCGAGCGCGGTCATTACCGTCAACGAGGCGCTCGGCGACCGACTCCTCGAGATCGGCGTGCCGGAGACGAAGGTCACCGTGATCCCGAATGCGCCGTCGCTGGCACGGTTCGACCCATCACGGCATCCGGCTCGTGCATTCATGGCCGATGGCACCCTCCGCCTGGTCTATGCCGGCGCCCTGAGCCCGATCTACGAGCTGGACGTCGTGCTTGCCGCGATCGGCCGTCTCGCCGTCACGCGCCCGGACCTCCCCGTGTGCCTGGACCTGTACGGTCGCGATTTTGCCGAGGTCCCGCTGCGCGACCGGGCGGCTGCGCTGGGGGTCGCGGATCGTGTCGAATTCCACGGTCGGGTCCCGATCGAAGCCATCCCCGGGGCGATCGCCGCGGCGGACATCGGCCTCGCTCCGACGAGGAGATCCGACTTCACCGATTTCTCGCTCTCGACCAAGGCATTCGAGTACGCGGCGATGGGTCGAACCGTCGTTGCGTCGAGGTTGCCGATGGTCGAGCGGACCTTTGGCGAAGATGTCGTCACCTACACGCCAGGCGACGCGGACGATCTCGCCGCGGCGATCGCGCGCATCGTGGACGAACCGGAGGCCCGCGAGGCGCGGCTGTCCCGCGCCCTGACGCGGGTGCGCGAGGGTTCCTGGGAGCGCGAGTCGATTCGGTACGTCGCGCTTGTCGATCGCCTCGCGCGTCCGCCCGGTCGCGTCGGCCCGGCCTAGCCCGTGTCAGCCGCGGACAAGGAAGGTTTCCGCCCCGACCTCGAAGGGCTCCGGGCCGTGGCCGTCAGCCTCGTCCTGCTCTACCACGCCGCCGTCCCGGGGTTCGGGGGCGGTTACGTCGGCGTTGATGTCTTCTTCGTGCTGTCGGGCTTCCTGATCAGCGGCCTCCTGCTTCGGGAGCTCGAAACGAGCGGCACCATCTCGCTTGCCTCGTTCTACGCCCGGCGGCTGCGTCGGCTCCTGCCCGCGGTCGCCCTCCTGATCCTCGTCACCGTCGTGGCCTCGGTGGTCGTTCTCTCGCCGCTCCGCGCCGGGGATGTCGCAGCTGACGGCGTCGCGGCCGCGCTCTATGCCTCGAACCTGCGGTTTGCGGTCCAGGCGACGGACTACCTGCAGTCGGAACTGGCGCCATCGCCGTTGCTCCACCTCTGGTCACTCGGCGTCGAGGAGCAGTTCTACCTGTTTTGGCCGGCGCTGCTGTTGCTCGCAACGCGCGGCAGCGCGAACCGGCGCGTCCGGGTAGGTCTGGTGGCCGCCTCCGTGGTCGTCGCGTCATTTGCCCTGTCGCTTTGGCTGACGACGGCCAGCGCGCCATGGGCCTTCTTCTCCCTTCCCTCGCGGGCCTGGGAACTCGGGATCGGCGCGCTCCTGGCCGTCGGGGCCTATCGGCTGGCGACGCTCCCGCGCGGGCTGGCCGGCGCCGCGGGGTGGCTCGGGCTCGGCATGATCGTGGCGTCGGCCTTCCTGATCGACACGAGCACCCCCTTCCCGGGCATGGCCGCACTGCTCCCGACTGTCGGCACGGCACTGGCGATGTTGCCCGGGATGCGCGGCCCCGGCGAGACACCGGCGAGGTTGCTTGGCTGGCGGCCGGCGCGGTTCCTCGGTCGCATCTCCTATTCCCTGTACCTGTGGCATTGGCCGATCCTCGTCCTGCCCACCGCGGTCGCCGGCGAGACACTGCCGTTGCCGGTCCGGGTCGGCTTGATGCTCGCGGCCATCCCGATCGCCTACGCCAGCCAGCGCTGGCTTGAAGATCCGATCCGTCGTGGGCGGTTTGTCGGCGTCGTGCCGCGCCGGAACCTCGCCGTCGCGGGTGCGCTGTCGATGGCCGTGGCGGCGACGTCGCTTGGGCTCGGCTTCGTGACCACCCAGCGGCTTGCCGCAGCAACCAGCGTCGAGGCGGGCGCCACCGCGCCACCGCTGCCCGACCTGGGCGGGCTTGCCGCCACGCCGTCGCCCTCAACCCCTAATGAGTCGCCAGGCGCGTCGGCGACGGCCAACGCGACGCCCGCGGCCACGCTTCCGCCGCCACCCGCGGGTCCGGTTCCCGCGGATCTCTTTCCGGCCCTGACCGCGGCCCGCGACGACATCCCGTCCATCTACGCCAACGGCTGCCACCTCGAGCAACCGCCGACAGCCATCCCGGAGTGCGCGTTCGGCGATCCCGGGTCGTCGACCGTCGTGGTCCTGGTCGGCGATTCGCACGCCGCCCAGTGGTTCCCGGCCCTCGAGCGCCTGGCGATCGAACGATCGTGGCGCCTCGTGTCGATGACCAAGAGCGCCTGCACGCCGGCCTGGATCACCGTCTGGAACACGACGTTCAAGCGAGCGTACGCCGAGTGCGACGACTGGCGGGTGGGCGTCCTCGAGCGCATCGCCGCCGAACGCCCAAACCTCGTGCTCGTGGCCAGCAGCCATCCCTACCGATCGGCCGGAAACGGGGCGCCGGCCGAGGCCGACGGGGGCGTCGCGCTCGCCGCGGGGCTGGCGGAGACCCTCGATCGTCTCGAGCCGCTCGCCGACGCCGTGGTGCTCCTCGGCGACACGCCCAAGTTTGCGGACGATCCGCCCGATTGCCTGTCGGTGCATCTCGACGATGCCCTCGCCTGCGCAGCGCCACGGGCCGGCATGATCGACGAGGCCTGGCGAGTGACGGAGGCGTCGATCGCCCGGGCAAGTGGCGCCACGTTCATCGATCCGACCGACTGGGCCTGTCCGACCGATCCATGCCCGGCGGTGTTGGGCCGGTACCTGGTGTATCGCGACGAGCACCACCTCGCGACACCGTACGTCGTGGCCCTGCGCGAGCGCCTTGCCGCCGCGCTCCCGGCAGCCCTTCGCCCGTAGCGGGATGGACCGCAACGGACATCGAGTACCATACCTTGCCCGTCATCCCCCGGCGTCAGCCGGCCATGCCAGCAGGAACCCATCCAACCCATGACCTTCAAAGCCAAGCCCGTCGTCAAACGCGCCCAGCGCCCGTCCTGGGAAGGACAGGACCGACGGAACTTCTACCTCAACATCGCCTTCGGGATCGTCGTCATCGCCGCGGTCGTCATCCTGGTCATCGCCGGTGCCCTCACCTGGTACAACGACCACCTCGCGCCGGTCGGCAGCGTGGACGGCCAGCCGATCACCAAGGACGAGCTCCGCGACCGGTTCGAGATCGAAATCGTGGCGCGTCGACGAGTCGGAGCGTCGAGTCCGCACGGCGGTCGTGGCCGGGCAGTTGACCGAGGCGCAGGGCCAGGAGCAGATCGACTCGCTCAATAGCACCCGTCAGCAGCTCGCCGGGATCGCGCTCGAGCGCGTGATCGATTCCAAGCTGCAGGCCAGGCTGGCGACCGAGGAAGGCGTGACCACCACGCCCGCCGACGTCGACGCCCGGCTTCTCGAGGAGGCGACCACGCCCGAACAGCGTCATGGCTGGGTGATCGAGCTCGCCCCGGAGGTCGATCCAGGGGCGAGCGAGCCGAGCACCGCGCAGACGGCGGCCGCTCGAACGGCGGCCGAGGCCGCCCTCGAGCAGATCCAGGACGGCAAGGCATGGGAGGACGTGGCCAAAACCGTCTCGACCGACCCCGTGACGTCCGCACAGGGCGGCGATCTCGGCTGGCTCCAGGCCGAGGACACCCAGATCGATGAGCCGTTCCTGACGGCACTCTTCGAGGCGGAGGCCAACGCTCCCACCGAGGTCATCGCCGGCGCGGACGGCATCTACCGGATCGGGCGGGTCACCGAGATCTCCGAAGAGACGGTCGATGACGCCTACCAGGCCAAGCTCACGAACGACGGCATCGACCTGACGAAGTATCGGGCGGTCGTGCTCGCGGATGTCATCCACACGAAGCTCGAAGACAAGATCGTGGCCGATGTCACCGGCCCAGGTCCGCAACGACAGGTCGAGGAGATCTTCATCGCGCAGGCGGCGGAGGGTCTCGGGGCCGACGCGGTCAAGACGCGGCACATCCTCTATTCACCGGGCGACGATCCATCGACCGCTTCCACGATCGAGGCCGATGACCCGGCATGGGCGGCCGCGGAAGAGGAGGCGCAGGACGCCTACGACCGGCTCCTAGCAGACCCGGACCTGTTCGACTCGATCGCGCGCGCCGAGAGCGACGAGGGCAGCGCGCAGGGGAGCGCCGGCTCGGGCGGCAAGTTGCCGTACTTCGACTCCGCAAGCGGGATTGACGAAGCGTTCAAGGCCGCGATCCTGGCGCCGGGTCTCAAGGCCGGCGACATCATCAAGCCGATCAAGTCGTCCTTTGGCTGGCACGTGATCCAGGTCATGTACCTGCCACCCGATATCGACCGGATGAACCTGCTCAAGACCGAGGCCGACGGCGGGGCGAGCTTCGCCGACCTGGCTCGTGACAACTCGGAGGCGGCAACGGCAGGGGTCGGCGGCGATCTCGGGTGGGTTGCGAAGGGGCAGCTCGCGGCGAGCCTGATCGATGCGATCTTCGCGGCCAGGATCGGTGAGACCACTCCGGTTGTGACCGTCGAGGGTGATGGTCTCCACCTGTACAAGGTGCTCGCCGAAGAGGTCCGGACCCCCGAGGGACGACAGCTCGAGCAGCTGCGCTCGACGGCATTCTCCGACTGGTACAACGCCAAGAAGGATGCCGTCGTGATCGACCGGGGCGACGCAGCCAGCGACATCAGCTAGGCAGGGGAGCCGATGCTCGACGCGCTGGTCGCGGAAGCTCGGCTCCGCTGGGGCTTCGACCCGACCGATGGCCTGCAGGTCGTCGTCGCCGAGCGGCTGACCGCGAGCCCGATCGAGGCGTCGCGTCCGGTCCTGCTCGTGCCGCTCGCCGTGCTCCGGGCGGGCGATGGCGCCGCATCGGCAGCCGATCCACTGCCGGGCCGCGCCGGGCCGGGTTCGAGCGATCCGCTGCGCCTCATCCGGCGGCTCTACCCGGCCGATCACCCGGTCGGTCGATTTGGCATGGCAGACGGGGCAACAGTGGAAACGCTCCAGGCCGAATGGCTCGCCGCACCGCTGTTCCTGTCTCCAGTCGCCCCGGAGCTGGCGCTCGCCGGCCCATGGGCCATGCCCTGGATCTCCGCCCGCCTGCGCCAGCCCGATGGTTGCCCGTGGGATCGCGAGCAGACCCACGAATCGCTGCGCAAGCACCTGCTCGAGGAGGCGTACGAGGTCTACGACGCGCTCGCCGCCGGGGCCACGCCCGAGCTCGCAGGTGAGCTGGGCGACCTCTGGTTGCAGGTGGTCCTCCACGCCCAGCTCGCCGCCGAAGCTGGCGTGTTCGACCTCGCCGACGTCCAGGCTGCCATCGCGTCCAAGATCGTCCGACGGCACCCGCACGTCTTCGGCGACGCCGAGGCTCGCACCGCGACGGACGTCAACCGCCAGTGGGAACGGATCAAGGCCGATGAGCGCGCCGCCGCGGCCGACGAGCTCGGCGACGCCCGACCAAAGAGCGCGCTCGACGGCATAAGCCCATCCATGCCCGCGCTGGCGGCCAGCCAGGAGATGCAGGAACGGGCCGCCAATCTCGGCTATGACTGGCCCACGATCGAAGGCGTCCTCGACAAGGTCGCCGAGGAGGCCGACGAGTTGCGCCGTGCCGCCTCGGCCGCCGAGCAGAGCGAAGAGTTCGGTGACCTGTTGCTCGTCCTCGTCAACGTCGCCCGGCGTCGCGGGATCGAGGCCGAAGCGGCCGTCCGCGCTGCCAACGACAAGTTCCGGCGGCGGTTCGCCCACGTGGAGCGGGCCGCCGCAGCGCAGGGCGTCGCGCTTCGCGACCTCGACTTCACGGCGCTCGACGCGCTATGGGATGCTGCCAAGGCTGAGGAGAGAGCCACATGACGATCGGCAACCGGCCGCCAACCGTTCGAACCGACGGGCGGGGTCCCACGGACCTGCGACCCGTCAGCTTCACGCTCGGCGTCCAAAAATGGGCCGAGGGCTCGTGCCGGATCAAAGTGGGCGACACGGAGGTCCTGTGCGCGGCCACGATCGTCGATCGGGTCCCGCCGCACCTTCGCGGCAAGGGCACGGGCTGGGTGACTGCGGAGTACTCGATGCTGCCGCGGGCCACCTCGGAGCGAACCGATCGCGAGTCGGTCAAGGGCCGGATCGGTGGGCGGACCCACGAGATCCAGCGGCTGATCGGTCGATCCCTCCGTGGTGTCGTCGACCTGTCGCGGCTCGGCGAGCGGACGATCACGGTCGACTGTGACGTCCTGCAGGCCGACGGCGGCACGCGAACGGCATCGATCACGGGCGGCTATGTCGCCCTGGCCGCCGCGCTGATCACCTACGGCATGGAACGGCACCTCGTCGCCAAGGTGGCGGCGGTCTCCGTCGGGCTGGTCAACGGGCTGCCGTATCTCGATCTCGACTACTCGGAGGACTCGCGCGCCGACGTCGATTTCAACGTCGTTGGTACCGATGCCGGTGCATACGTCGAATTGCAGGGGACGGCCGAGGGCAAGCCGTTCGATCGAGTTGCTGCCAACGGGTTGCTCGACCTGGCGGATGCGGGGCTCGCCCACCTGTTCGAGGCCCAGGCAGCGGTCCTCGCCACCGTCCGTCGGTGAGCCTCCGGGCTGACGCTCGTCGGAGCCTCCGGCCGTCCGCCCGCCGGCGACTCCTTGTCGCCACCCGCTCGACGCACAAGCTGCGAGAGCTCCGCGAGCTGCTCGACCTGCGGCACACCGACCTCGTGTCGCTCGATGACGTCGGGATTGACGAGGATCCGGTCGAGGACGGCGCGACATTCGAAGCCAATGCGGCGATCAAGGCGCGCTCCGGCGCCCGGGCAACCGGGCTCCCGACGCTCGCCGACGACTCTGGCCTGGAGGTCGACGCGCTGGGCGGCGGCCCGGGCGTCCGGACGCGGCGGTATGCCGGCGAACACGCCACCGACGCCGACAACAACGCCAAGCTCCTCGATGCGTTGCGTGGCCTGCCACCCGAGCGCCGGGAAGCCCGGTACGTCTGCGTGTTGGCCCTGGCGTTGCCCGAGATCGCGGGTCTTCGCGGCGGGTTGCCGCTGATCGCGGCCCGCGGCACGTGTCGTGGACGGATCGCCACCGAGCCTCGCGGGACCGGCGGGTTTGGCTACGACCCGATCTTCGAGCCCGCATCCGAGCCGCCGGGTGGCCGGACCCTTGGGTTGTGGAGCCCTGCCGAGAAACACGCCATCTCGCATCGCGCTCGCGCCGCCCGGCGCCTGGCACCACGGCTGATCGACCTGGGGTTCTGACGTGACCCGGATCTGCGTGTTCTGTGGTGCGAGCCCTGGCCGCGGCCCAGCGTACGTCGAGTTGGCCGCGTCGGTCGGGGACGGGTTGGCGCGACGGGGGGTCGGGCTCGTCTACGGCGGGGGCCGGGTCGGGCTGATGGGTGCCGTGGCCGATGCCGCGCTGGCCGCCGGTGGCGAGGTGATCGGCGTGATCCCACGCCGCCTCGTCGACCGGGAGCTGGCGCACCCGGGTCTGACTGACCTGCACGTCGTCGGGTCGCTGCACGAACGCAAGGCCAGCATGGCCGAGCTGGCCGACGGGTTCATCGCGTTGCCCGGCGGGCTCGGAACCCTCGAGGAGCTTGCCGAGGTGGCCTCGTGGGCCCAGCTCGAGCTCCACGACAAGCCGATCGGCCTCCTGTCGTCCGGCGGCTACTGGGAGCCGTTCCTCGCGTGGCTCGACCACGCCGTCGCCGAGGGCTTTATCGCGCCCCGACACCGGGAGCTGATCGCCATCGATCCCGACCTCGACACGCTCCTCGCTCGGTTCGCGACCTGGACGGCGCCGCCGGACCGGTGGGGGTCGCCACCGCCGCCCTGACGCTCGTGTGGCTTTGGCGGGTACCGGGTGTAGGCGTGCTCCGCTCACCGAGCCTATGATCGACCGGTTCCGATCCGAGGCAAGCCGGGGAACCCGTACCCCCCGCAGCCCCGCCTCGCCCAAGGCCCTCGACGAGCCTCCACAGCCTCAGGGGAGTGGTCGATCAGCATCTCCAGCCCAAGCCTCAGTCAGGCTGACGATACGGAACCGATCGTCGCAGAGCTGTTCAGCGTCGAGCGGCTGGAACAGCACGGCGAATCCCTCGCGGCCGCCCAGCGGGTCACTCGAAAACCGGGGGTCGGACGCCCCGTCAGGCCGCGAGTGGCGGACAACGGCCGCGTGCTGCTCCGTGCCTACCGGGTTCTCGCCCGGGCAATCAAGGACGAACGATCGATCACGCCCGCAGCGGAGTGGCTGGTCGACAACTTCCACGTGGTCGAGGAGCAGCTTCGCGAGATCCGTGACGACCTGCCCGCCGACTACTACCGGGAGCTGCCCAAGCTTGCCGACGGGCACCTGGCCGGGTATCCGCGCGTTCTGGGCCTGACCTGGGCCTACATCGCGCACACCGACAGCCGGTTCGATCCGGAGAGCCTCCGGCGGTTGGTGATCGCCTACCAGCGCGTCGAGCCGCTGACGATCGGCGAGCTGTGGGCGGTCGCAATCACGCTGCGGATCCTGCTCGTCGAAAACCTGCGACGCCTCGCCGAGCAGATCGTGCGTGGCCGCGCCGCGCGCCAGGAGGCGGATGAGCTGGCCGACAGTCTCCTTGGCCTTGGTGACGTGGGCCCCGAGCGCGCCGCCGCCACGCTGCGCCGGCTGCGCCGCATGAAGCTTCCCACCGCCGGCCTGGTGCAGCTGTTCCAGCGGCTACGGGACCTGGATCCGGCGGTGACTCCAGGACTCCGACAGCTCGAGGAGCTGCTCGCCACGGAGGGGACGACCGCCGAGGAGACGGTTCGCCTCGAGCACCAGGCCCAGGCGTCGATGAACGTCACGGTCCGCAACGTGATCACGAGCATGCGACTCATCTCGTGGTTCGACTGGGCCCAGTTCGTGGAGAGCGTGAGCCTTGTCGACGTGACCCTCCGTGCGACGAGTCCATTTGGCGAGATGGACTTCGCGACCCGGGACCGCTACCGCCACGCCATCGAGGAGCTTGCCCAAAGCTCGGGACGCACGGAGGTCGAGGTCGCCAAGACCGCCGTCGCGATGGCAACCGCGAGCCCGACGACCGCCGAACCAGGCTGGTTCCTGATCTCCGATGGCCGGCCGGATCTCGAGCGGGCCTTGCACGTCCGCCTGCCCAGAACGCAGCGGCTCCGGCGCGCGTACCTGAAGGCGGCGACGCCCGCGTACCTCGGCAGCCTTGCGCTTGTCACGGCACTCGTCCTCGCGGTCCCGATCCTCCTCTCACCGCCGGGTGCGTCGGGGATCCTGATCGGGCTGCTGGCCATCCTGGGTCTCGGCCCGGCGTCGGACCTTGCGGTCGCGCTCGTCAACCGGGCTGTTTCGAGCCTTCTCGGACCCCGTGCGCTGCCCCGACTCGAGCTCTCCGAGGGCGTTCCGTCGGAGCTCGGGACGCTGGTCGTCGTGCCGACGCTCCTTGGCAGCGTCGAGGACGCCGAGGCGCAGGCGGCCGGCCTGGAAATCCACCACCTTGCCAATCCCGAGGGCGATCTTCGGTTCGCCCTGCTGTCTGACTGGCTGGATGCGCCGACCGAACACATCAATGGTGACGAGGACGTGCTCGCGGCCGCCGTCGCGGAGATCGAACGCCTGAACGTGCGCCACGGCGAGGCACCCGGTGGTGGCGCCCGGTTCCTGCTCTTCCATCGCAAACGACGCTGGAACGAGGCCGAGGGTGTCTGGATGGGCTGGGAACGCAAGCGGGGCAAGCTCCACGAGCTCAATGCCCTTCTTCGGGGCTCGACGACGACGGACATCCTGACTACTGCGGCTCCGTGGGCCACCCCGCCGACCGGAATTCAGTACGTGGTCACGCTCGACGCCGATACCCGCCTGCCCCGTGGCGCCGTGGCCCGCCTGGTCGGGACGATCGCCCACCCCCTGAACCGCGCGCAGCTTCACGTTGCGAGTGGTCGGGTCACCCAGGGCTACGGGATCCTCCAGCCCCGCATCACCTCGACCCTTCCCGCCGAGCATGAAGCGACGGCCTTCCAGCGCGCGTACTCGGGCGCCGCCGGGATCGACCCATACGCGTCCGCCATCTCGGACGTCTACCAGGACCTCTTCGCCGAGGGGAGCTACACCGGCAAGGGCATCTACGACGTTGACGCGTTCGAAGCCGCGATGACGGATCGGACACCGGAGAACTCGCTCCTGAGTCACGACCTCTTCGAGGGCATCTTCGCCCGGGCAGGGCTGGTGACCGACATCGAGTTGTTCGACGAGTACCCGTCGCACTACCTCGAGGCGGCGGCGCGACAGCACCGCTGGGCGCGGGGCGACTGGCAGCTGCTGCCATGGATCCTCGGGCGCCCGCGCGACTCCGAGGGACGCCTCCGCAAGGGATCGCTGCCGGCGATCGGTCGCTGGAAGATGATCGACAACCTCCGCCGGACCCTCTCACCGCCGTCGGCACTGGCCATGCTCGCCGTGGCATGGATCGTGCCCGGCGCATCGGCCGCGGTGTGGACGGCGTTCTTCCTGGCGGTCACGATGTTCCCGGCCCTGCTGCCCGTGGTGACCGGGCTCCTGCCGCAGCGGCAGGGCATCTCGAAGCGCAGTCATCTCCGCGCCGTGGCCGGCGACCTCGGTCTGGCCGTGACGCACATCGTCCTCGGTTGGACGTTCCTCGCCCACCAGGCCTGGCTGATGGGCGATGCCATCGTGCGCGCCCTCAGTCGCGTGTATGGCACGCGGCAAAAGCTCCTGCAATGGACGACCGCTGCCCAGATGAGGGCTGCGGTCGATCTCGATCTCGCCGGGTTCTACCGACGGATGGCCGGGGGTCCCGCGCTGGCCATCGTGATCGGACTCCTCGCCCTCGTCGTCAAGCCGGGGGACGCCTGGATGGCCGGACCATTGGTCATCCTCTGGCTGCTCTCGCCGCTCGTCGCGCGGATCATCAGCCGGCCGCCGTCGGAGGCGCCGGGCGCCCAGCTCTCCCCCGAAGACACCCGGACCGTCCGGCTGATCGGCCGGCAAACGTGGCGGTTCTTCGAGGCGTTCGTCGGTGCCGAAGACAACGCCCTGCCACCCGACAACTACCAGGACGATCCGAAGCCCGTCGTTGCCCATCGCACGTCGCCGACCAATATCGGGATCTACCTGTTGGCCACGGTGACCGCCCGGGATCTGGGCTGGATCGGCACGCTCGACATGATCCACCGTCTCGAGGCCACCCTCGCCTCCATCGAGCGTCTCCCCCGGTTCAGGGGCCACCTCTTCAACTGGTATGACACGCGGACGCTGCTGCCCCTTGGTCCGAACTACGTCTCGTCGGTCGACAGTGGCAACCTGGCCGGCCACCTTCTCACCCTGGCCAGTGCCTGTCGCGAGCTGCTCGATCGGGAACCGGCGTACGACCAGGCCCTCGCCGGGGTGGATGACGCCCTGCAGCTCGCTCGCCGGGCGACTACCGGAGCCGGCGACGAGCGGCGGACCCAGACGCTGACGACGCGTCAGCTCGAGGAGGCCTTCGGCCAGCCGGACGACTGGGGTGTGACCGAGCCGAGATCCCGCGACGACTGGATCCGCCGGTTCGAGGAACTCGCCGACCATACGCGCACGCTGGCTGACGTGGCGGCCGCGATCACCGCGGAGCGCGGCGACGACCTCGGGAGCGAGCTCGTCACCTGGGCCGAAGCCGCCGGGGCGAGCGTCGCCAGCCATCGGCGGGACCTCGCCGCCGCGGGGCGTCCCGAGGAGTGGGCAACCGTCGAGCGCCGCCTGGAGCAGATCGCCGTACAGGCGAAGCGGCTGTTCGACGAGATGGACTTTGCCTTCCTGTTCGATCCAACCAGGAAGCTCTTCTCGATTGGCTACCGCGTGACAGATGGGACGCTCGATCCGAGTTACTACGACCTTCTCGCGTCGGAGGCCCGCCTGGCGAGCTTCCTCGCCATCGCGAAGGGCGACGTCGATGCCGAGCATTGGTTCCGGCTTGGTCGCGCGCTGACGCCCGTGGGGCGCGGCTCCGCCCTGGTCTCGTGGTCCGGCTCGATGTTCGAGTACCTGATGCCGGCCCTCGTCATGCGCTCGCATCCAACGAGCCTGATGGACCAGACCTATCGCCTCGTCGTGGCTCGGCAGATGAGCTACGCGGCCGGTCGGGGGGTGCCCTGGGGGATTTCGGAATCGGCCTTCAACGCGCGCGACGTGGAGCTGACCTACCAGTATTCGAGCTTCGGCGTCCCCGGTCTCGGGCTCAAGCGTGGCTTGAGCGAAGACCTCGTGATCGCGCCGTACGCGACCGGGCTGGGCGCCCTGGTCGCGCCCGAGCCTGCCATTCGGAACTTCGAGCGATTGCTCAAGGCCGGGGCGGCCGGTCCCTTCGGCTTCCGCGAGGCGCTCGACTACACGCCTCGACGCTTGCCGGAAGGCTCGAGCGTGGTGGTCGTCATGAGCTACATGGCCCACCACCAGGGGATGCTCCTGGTGGCGCTCGGCAACGTCCTGACCGGGTCCGTGATGGTCGAACGGTTCCACGCCGACCCCCTGGTAAAGGCAACCGAGCTCCTGCTCCAGGAACGGATGCCGCGCGACGTGCTGGTTGCGCGGCCGCGCGCCGAGGAGGTCAAGAGCGCCGCCGACGTCCGCGACATCGTGCCGCCCGTGCTCCGCCGTTTCACCTCGCCCCACGATGCCATTCCGCGGACCCATCTGCTGTCAAATGGCCGGTATGCAGTGATGGTCACGGCGGCGGGCTCCGGGTACAGCCGCTGGGGCGACCTCTCGGTCACTCGCTGGCGCGAGGATGTCACGCGGGATTCGTGGGGCAGCTATCTCTACCTGCGCGACCGGAACACCGGCGCGGTCTGGTCAGCCGGCCACCAGCCGACTGGCGTCGAAGCCGACAGCTACGAGGTCGACTACGCGGAGGAACACGCGGAGTTCTTTCGCCGCGACGGACCGATCGCCACGCGCATGACCGTCGTCGTCTCGGCCGAGCACGATGCCGAGATCCGGCGAGTGTCGTTGACCAACCTCGGATCGTCGGCCCGTGAGATCGAGTTGACCTCGTTCGCGGAAGTGGTCCTGGCGCCGCAGGCCGCGGACGTGGCGCACCCAGCCTTCCAGAACCTGTTCGTCCAGACCGAGTTTGCGCCGGAGGTGAACGCGCTTCTGGCCACGCGCCGACCACGCTCAGCGACGGATCCGCAGGTCTGGGCGGCGCATGTCGCCGCGATCGAGGGTGAGCTGCCACGCGTGATCCAGTACGAGACGGACCGCGCCCGGTTCCTCGGCCGTGGCCGCTCGGTTCGGGAGCCGGCAGCGGTCGTTGACGGAAGGCCGCTGTCGAACACGGTTGGGCCCGTCCTCGATCCGATCTTCAGCCTCCGTCTGCGGATCCAGCTAGCGCCGGGCGCCACCGCTCACGCGATCTTCTCGACCGTGGTCGCCGAATTCGCGCGAGGACGTGCTCGACCTCGCGGACAAGTACCGCGATTCCGCAACGTACGAGCGGGCGGCGACCCTTGCCTGGACGCAGGCCCAGGTCCAGCTGCATCACCTCGGCATCGACCAGGACGAAGCGCATCTCTTCCAGCGTCTTGCCAACCGGATCCTCTACTCCGATCCGTCCCTCCGGCCGCCGGCCGGGTTGCAGGCCGAAAACCGGCGCGGCGCCAGTGGCCTCTGGCCGCACGGCATCTCCGGTGACCTCCCGATCGTCCTGGTCCGGATCGACGAGGTCGAGGACCTCGACATCGTGCGGCAGCTGCTGCGAGCCCACGAGTACTGGCGGCTCAAGGTCCTCGATGTCGACCTGGTCATCCTCAATGAACACGGCACGACGTACGCGGAAACCCTCCAGGAGGCGCTGGAGACGGTCGTCCGGACGAGCCAGGCGCTGACGGCGCACGAGGCACACGCCGGCCATGGCACGGTGCGGATCCTCCGTGGCGACCAGCTATCGAGCGACGATCGGACTCTCCTCCTGACCGCCGCCCGGGCCGTGTTGCTCAGTCGCCGAGGCACCCTGGCCGACCAGGTCATCCGTCTCGAGCGTCCCGATCGGACCGCCCCGATGCTTCCGACCCGTGTCGACGCGACAACGAGCGCAGACGAGACCGTGGCGCGCCCGCCGCTCGAGTTCTTCAACGGCCTCGGGGGGTTCGCCGACGGCGGCAAGGAGTACGTGATCGTCCTGGGGCCGGGTCAGGCGACGCCGGCCCCCTGGCTCAACGTCGTTGCCAATCCGTCGTTCGGGTTCCTCGCGTCCGAGTCGGGCTCCGGGTACACCTGGGCGGAGAACAGCCGTGAAAACCAGCTGACCCCATGGTCGAACGATCCGGTCACGGACCCGACCGGTGAGGCGATCTACATCCGGGACGACGAGACAGGCGAGATCTGGGGTCCAACGGCCCTCCCGATCCGGCCGGAGTCATCGACCTACATCGCTCGGCATGGTCGCGGATACAGCCGTTTCCAGCACGTTCGCGACGGCATCGCGCTCGACATGGTGCAGTTCGTGCCGCTCGACGAGCCGGTCAAGGTCGGTCTCCTGACCATCGAGAATCGCTCCGGGCGGCGCCGCCGCCTGTCGGTCACGGCGTACGCGGAGTGGGCCCTTGGCGTCTCGAGCGGGCCGGCGACGGCCACGATCGTCACCGACCTCGATGTCGAGACCGGCGCCCTGACGGCGCGCAATCCGTGGAACCCGGACTTTGGCGGTCGGGTCGCGTTTCTCGACCTCGGTGGTCGGCAAGGGGCCTGGACGGCAGACCGGACCGAGTTCATCGGCCGCAACGGCGCGCTCGACCTGCCCGCCGGGCTGGAGCGGGGTCACCGGCTCAAGGGGATCGTCGGCGCCGGTCTGGATCCGTGCGCGGCCCTCCAGACGAGCTTCGAGCTGGCTCCCGGCGAACGGACCGAGGTCCGCGTCCTGCTCGGCCAGAGCCGACTCGGCGGCGACGGTCGCCGACCTCGTCCACCGCGCTCGAGCGCTCGATCCCGAGGAGACGCTGCGCGATGTCGCCCGGTATTGGGACGAGGCGCTCGAGACCATCCAGGTCAAGACCCCAGACCGGTCGATGGACATCCTCCTGAATGGCTGGCTGTTGTATCAGTCCCTGGCTTGCCGGATCTGGGCGCGTACGGCGTTCTACCAGGCCGGTGGGGCGTACGGGTTCCGTGACCAGCTCCAGGATTCGATCGCCCTCACCACCTCGAAACGGGAACTCGTGCGCGCGCAGCTCCTGCGCGCGGCCGCCCAGCAGTTCCCGCAGGGCGACGTTCAGCATTGGTGGCACCCGCCGACCGGGCGTGGGGTGCGGACCAGGATCTCTGACGATCGCCTCTGGCTGCCCTACGCCGTCGATCGATACGTGGCCGTCACCGGCGACGGCGCGATCCTCGATGAGCCGGTCCCATTCATCGATGGCCCAGCGCTGCGGGAGGGCCAGGACGACGCCTACTTCCAACCTGACCAGGCCTGGGAGACGGCGTCGCTGTTCGATCATTGCGCGAGGGCCATCGACGTGAGCATGGGCGTTGGCACGCACGGCCTCCCGCTCATGGGATCGGGTGACTGGAACGACGGGATGAACCGTGTCGGCCATGACGGCCGGGGCGAGAGCGTCTGGCTGGGCTGGTTCCTCCACACCGTCATGGCGGCGATGGCCCCCATCGCCGAAGCCCGCGGCGAGAACGAACGAGCGGCTCGCTGGCGGACCCACATGAAGGGCCTCCGGCGCGCCCTAGAACGCCACGGTTGGGACGGGGACTGGTATCGCCGGGCGTTCTTTGATGACGGCACGCCACTTGGTTCGGCAACAAATGCCGAGTGCCGGATCGATTCGATCGCCCAGTCGTGGAGCGTGCTGTCCGGCGCCGCCAACCCACCGCACGCAATCCGGGCCATGGCGGCGGTCGAGGAGTACCTGATCCGTCGCGGAGACGGCCTGGTCCTGTTGTTCACCCCACCATTCGCGGACGGGAACGTCGATCCCGGCTACATCAAGGGCTACCTTCCCGGAGTCCGCGAGAACGGCGGGCAGTACACGCACGGCGCGATCTGGTCGGTCCTGGCCTTCGCGGCCCTTGGCGAGGGTGACAAGGCCGGCGAGCTGTTTTCGATCCTCAATCCGATCAACCACGCCAGCACCCGGGCCGGCGTCCATCGCTACAAGGTCGAGCCGTACGTCATGGCCGCGGACGTCTATTCCGAACCGCCCCATGTCGGTCGCGGCGGCTGGACCTGGTACACCGGATCCGCGGGCTGGATGTACCAGGCCGGCGTCGAGTCCATCCTCGGGTTCCGGCTTCGCGGGACCGACTTGGTCATCGAACCGTGCATCCCGCGAGCCTGGCCACGATTCGAGATCGCCTTTGGCTATCACTCGGCGCGCTACGAGATCGCCGTCGAGAACCCCGACAGCGTCAGCCGAGGCGTCGTCTCGGCGGAGCTGGACGGCCAGGCGCTGGCGGGTCCCGGCGCGACCATCCCGCTCGCGGACGACGGCCAGACGCATCGGGTCACGGTGGTCCTGGGCTGACCACACGTGGAGACGCCGAGCGATCGATCAGCCTGCCAGTGATCGCCCGGCGTCTGGTGGTGTGACGGGCGGCTACGGTCGCGCGTGACGCACCCGATGTGGGTTGGAACGCCCAGAATTGGGCGACCGCAACGCCCGTGTAATGGCATGGACGAAAGTACGGCTTGCCGTATTGGCTCTCCCTTGGGACAATGCACGTCCGCCGGGACGTAGCCAGGAGGGGGTTTTATGCTCTCTACGCTCCTTCGCCGAGGAACCGCATTCGCCGGATTGACCGTCGCCACCGCGGCGCTGCTCATGACGATCGCGCTCCCCGCCTTTGCCGCCAGCCCAAAGGTTGGCGTCTGTCACGAAACGAGCAGCGCGACCAACCCGGTCGTCCTGATCTGGGTTTCGCCGCAAGGTGCGGCCGCGCATACACGGCACGGTGACACGACAGGCGTGACCGGAATCGCGCAGTGCGCAGCGACGCCAACACCAACACCGACGCCGACGCCGACACCGACGCCTACACCAACCCCGACGCCGACGCCGACGCCGACGCCGACGCCGACACCAACCCCGACACCAACGCCGACGCCGACGCCAACCCCGACACCAACGCCGACACCAACGCCGACCCCCACGCCGACGCCGACGCCGACACCAACCCCGACGCCGACGCCGACGCCGACGCCGACGCCGACACCAACCCCGACGCCCACGCCTACACCAACCCCGACGCCGACGCCGACGCCGACACCAACCCCGACGCCACCTGGCGGCGGTGGTGGGATCGCGCCCGCCTCGGCCGTCGTGCCGGGTACCGCTGAGGCGCTCGCCCTCGGCGTGTTGCTCCTCGGTGGCGGCCTTCCCGTGGTCCGCCGGGCACTGAAGCGCCGACGGTAGACCTATCGACTAGGCCATATACGGAACGACCCCGACACAGCGTCGGGGTCGTTTTCTGTTCGGGGGACCGTCATCGATGTCCGGCAATCGCCCGATCCGTCTGACGATTGAGCCATGGGCACGGCCATCCTCGCGGCGTAGGTTTCCTGAAGGTTAGACAGCTCCCCCTCTTGAAGGGGCCAGGTTGCTCCTGGCATCGGTGAGTTCGCGTCAGTCGAACCAGATCCATGCCAGAAGGTCACCAATGACCAAGCTCAAGTGCACCGTCGTGGCGATTGCCATCGCCATTGCCGCCCTGCCCGCCACGGTCAGCGCCGTCGCCACTGACGTCAACCTCGGAACCGCCTCGACATTCGCGGTCCTCGCTGGAACCACGGTCACCAACACCGGCAATTCGGTCATCACGGGCGACCTCGGGCTCAGTCCCGGAACCGCCGTTACCGGTTTTCCGCCCGGATTGCTGGTCGGAGGCCTCCATACGGCCACCGACGCCGTGGCCATCCAGGCCCAGGTCGACCTGATCAGCGCGTACAACGCGGCCGCGCTGCAGGCTCCGGACGTCCTCATCAGCGGTGACATCGGCGGCTTGACCCTCCTGCCGGGTGTCTACCGCTCGGCCTCAACGATTGGCTTGACCGGGGTCCTCACGCTTGATGCCAACGGCGACCCGGATGCCGTTTGGATCTTTCAGGCCGGATCGGCGCTGACGACCGCTTCGGCGAGCATGGTGTCGCTGGTCGATGGCGCCCAGTCCTGCAATGTCTTCTGGCAGGTTACGAGCTCGGCCACACTCGGGACAGGCTCGACGTTCGCGGGCACGATCCTCGCATTGACGTCGATCACGGTCACGACCGGCGTCGCGATTGACGGTCGGGCGCTCGCGCGAAACGGCGCAGTCACGATGGACACGAACGCAATCACCCGTTCCGATTGTGCACCGACCCCGACCCCGACCCCGACACCAACCCCGACGCCGACGCCAACCCCGACGCCGACGCCGACGCCGACACCAACCCCCACGCCGACACCAACCCCGACGCCGACACCGACGCCAACCCCGACACCCACGCCGACGCCAACCCCGACGCCGACGCCAACCCCGACGCCGACACCAACGCCGACGCCAACCCCGACGCCGACGCCAACCCCGACGCCGACACCCACCCCGATCCCTGCGGCAGCATTGACTTCCACACCGTCATCGACCCCGTCTCCTGCCCCGCTGCTGCCGCCCCCGGATACCTTGATCCTGACTCCTGCGCCGATCCCTGCGCCCGTCCCGGCCCCGGTACCGACCGGCGATCTGCTGCTGACCCCTCCGACGACGGACACGACACCCGAAGCGGACCAACGTCAACGGACGCCGGACCTGACATGGCTGCTGACGGCCATCGCGTTGATGCTTGGCTTCGCCGCGGTCGCCGGCAGAAAGGGCCCGGTTCGTGGCTAGCTCCCTGTGGGGTGCCCACCGAGCTGGCTTGGACATCGCTTCGCCGAATCCGAGTGGCGTCCTTGAGCGCGATCGGCTGGCCCGCTTCTTCCGGGACTGTTCGCCTCACGGTGCTGTTCGGGCAACCGAGGCCACGTTCGCGGTCGTCCTTCGATGCCAGGCTTCGCGGCTGCAGCCTTCCGACGTGCGTGTTCGCGATCGGGCTCGTGATTGCCACCCATCAGATCCGCGCAGGCCAGCCGTTGCGTGCGCGTTTGGCGCTCGCCGCGAGTCTCATCGTCGTGCGCCGTGGGCACCTACTGATCCCGGATATCGGGTCCTCAACGCGCTCCTGCCGATTGTCTCGGTGGTTCTCGTCCTCCCGCATGTTTCGCGAAAGTGGCTGCTCCCGGTCGGTGCCCGCCGTGCTGTTCGCGATCGCGATCCTGGTCTCGATGCCTGCCTCACCAACTACCAGCGATCGGAGGCTGGGCGGAACGCTGTTCGCGGACGCGATGCTCGTCAGCATCGTCGGCTTGGTGCTTGCCGGATTGATGGACTTCGCGATGGACGCGCGCGAGTCCCTTCGTGACCTTCGTGATTCCACCGTTCGACAAATCGAGATCACGGCGGAGCGCCTCGCCACCTGTCGACCCTCCGGACCCTCCACTCGCAGCCTCGGCAGAATTGACCGCGGCGCAAATCGTGACTGCGGTCGCCCACCTGCCGTTCGTCGACATCGCGGCCATCATCGAGTGTGTCGACGGAGACCTCGTCGTGTTGGCCGTTGCCGGCGCGAGGAGCAGCCGATCCGAATCGACGATCGCGCGCCGGCTGGGCGGGCGGAGTACCTGCTCAAGCGATCCGCGGGTGGAGCGTGGGCCGAGCTCTGGGAGCCCCGGTCGAAGTCAAATGCCGGGGACAAGCGGCTCACGGCGTTCGGCGTGAAGGGTCAGGCGTTCGCGCCAGATTCTCGTCGGCGACGATCTCGTGGGTCTGCTGATGATCGCCACGACGGATCCTTCGCTCGTGGGCCACCTCGTGACCGATCTGCCCTCGGTCGGCGAGTCCGCCGCCATCGCCGGCGCAATCCTCGGCCCTGCCCTCCTGTCGCGGCGTCACCTTCGGGGTGCACGCGTACAGATCGCCCAGACGATCCTGTCGGAAGCTTTCCACCCGGTCTTCCAGCCGATCAAGGACCTCGCGACCGGAGAAACAGTTGGCTTCGAAGCGTTGACCCGGTTTGACTCGGGTGACGCGCCTGACCGGGTGTTCGGCGATGCCGAGCGGGCCGGCCTTGGCGCCGAGCTTGAAATCGCGACCCTGAGCGCAGCACTCGGTGCGGGTATTCGGCTCCCAGCGGGTACATGGCTGAGCCTCAATGTTTCGCCAGGCATGCTCGCGGAGGGTGACGCCCTCGAACGACTGCTCGCCCAGCGAACCCGGCCGATCGTCCTCGAGGTGACCGAGCACATCGTCATTGACGAATACGCGCCACTGCATGCGACGTTGCGCAGGCTAGGGCCCGACGTGCGCCTGGCCGTCGACGACGCGGGTGCCGGGGCCGCAAACTTTCAGCACCTCGTCGACCTTCGGCCGAACATCGTGAAGATTGACGCGGGTCTCATCCGGGGTGTCAACGCCGACGTGTCTCGCCAGGCCCTGGTGGCCGGTCCCGTTCACTTCGCGGCGGTTGCCGGCGCGGTCGTCGTCGCTGAAGGAGTGGAGACCGAGGCTGAGCGGACGATGGTGCACTCGCTGGGCGTGACGCTGGCACAGGGGTACCTGCTGGCGCGACCAGCCTCGATCGATCAATGGGATCGGGCTGAGGCACACAACCCCGGACTCATCCGCAGGACGCCGGGTCGGCGCCGCCTCGGGCCGTACAAGGCGTCGAGCGCGGCGGTAGCCCTGTAATCGGAGAGCGGGGAGCAGCGTAGCCAGGTCAGCTCCTGCGGCGGGCGACATGGAGGCGGATCGCCTGCGAGACCGCTTTCAGGTCGACCGGGCCGATCTCGGTGAACGCGGCCGCGACGTCACCAGAGGCATCCACCACCGCCTGCGAGACAGGACCTCGCCGGGTCGGGCGTAGTCGGCGATGCGCGCCGCCAGGTTCACCACCGGGCGTGAGTATGATTGGCCGGCCCGGGGAGTAGCGTAGCCTGGCAACGCACGTGCTTTGGGACTCTCAGGGCTGTTAGCGGTGTCGCCGTCCTGAGCGCGAACGCTCGAGCGAAACGGCTCCGATTATTGTGCGATTGGCACGCTCACTCGCCTGCCAGGGTTTGTGTCCGCCAGCTGCGGCCTCGGACACTTGCTCGGTAGCAATTTGACTGAAGGTCCAGTCGCCCAATCTGCAGCGCACAAAGCTAAGGTCTCTACAGGATTGGAGCGGAGACGCATGGCGCAGATGGACAGCCCCGGTCGAGGTGGCGCTGACCACGGACCTGCTCGGTGGACTGAGCGAGCGCGAGCGGGCCATGCTGCCGCTGCTCTCGATGCTGGGAGATGGACGAGATCTTCTGGCAGGAAGCTACGGTGATCGGGACGCCCTGCTGAGCACGATCGACGACCCCGAGGCGCGGCGCTTCGCCGAGTTCAACTACGGACCTTGGGACCGTCGGCGGGGAACGCGCCGTTCCTGCTGGAGTGGGGCCGAAACCACGGGGGCCAGTTCTATCCGGCGGACATGGACAGCGCGAATTCGAGACCGCTTGCGCCGAGTCCCCCGAGCGCGCAGTCGCCCTCCGCAGCCAATACACGCTCGTCCGCCGCGACGCCGCGGCAGGCTCGTCGCGGTCCCCTACCACGAGGCATTTGCCACGGTCGGGAGAGCCGCGCCAAGCTCCGCGCGGCCGGTGTGCTCGCCGACGATCCGGGTCTGCGCACCTATCTCGAGCTTGTGCGAGCCCTGCTGACCGACGACTACCGCCAAGTGAGTGGCATGGCTCGACATGAAGTCCATGGGATCGATGTCATCATCGGTCCGATCGAGGACTACGAGGATGCGCTCTACGGGCGCAAGACGGCCCACACGGGCGTCGTCCTCTCAAGGACAGCGAATGGAGGCCGGCTCAGCAAGTAACGGGAGCGCTGCCCGCACTCCAGCGCGGGCTGCCCGTCCGGACGCGTACAAGAAGGAGACTCCGAGCGCGATGGGCAGCTTGGCGTCTACGACGCCGTGGCTACGCGGGTGACGCAAGTGCAATCACCCCCGACGCCATCACCTGCCGAACGATGAGGACCTGCAATTGCGAAAGGGACTCGGCGACTCCAGCTGAAGAATGCGATGCGCGGGATCTTCGACGAAACCGTTCCCGTTGCCGACAGCCTGATCGCCGCCGACGAGCGAGCCGACGTTCGTTTCGAGGCGTATTTCGAGTACGTCATGTGCCACGAGATCGCCCACGGGCTAGGGATCAAGCACACGATCGACGGGACGCGGTCGGTGCGCGAGGCGCTGCGAGAACAACAGAGCGTGATTGAGGAGGGCAAGGCGGACATCGTCGGACTTCACATGCTGGCGCGACTCAAAGCCGCGGGCGAGTTGCCCGACGCGTCGCTTGAGAGCGTGCTATCGCACGTTCGTGGCTGAGATGCTCCGGCAGATTCGGAAAGGGTCGGCTCGGAATATGCACGCGCCGGGCTGGCCAACCTCGCCTTCTTCCGGAGGCGGGCGCGGTCGCCGAGACCTGCACGGAACCTACCGAGTGGACGTTGAGACGATGCGCGGGGCGATCGACTCGTTGGCGGAGAGATACCTCCCTGCAAGGTGATGGCGACTACCACGGCGCGCTCGCTTCATCAAGGAGATCGGGCTCAGCCGACGCTGAAGGTCGATCTTGATCGCTCGCTGAGGCGAACATTCCCATGGGCGTAGGTTCGTGCCAGCGACCGGCTCTCGATCGTCGGACTCGCTCATGACGATCGAGGTGCGATTAGAACGGTGAGGTAAGTCGCCTCCGGCCGAATGTGAGTTTGTGCGGTACTACGCTGATAGCGGGGAGTAGCGTAGCCTGGCAACGCACGTGCTTTGGGACTCTCAGGCCCGTTAGCGGTGTAGGCGACACTTCCCTGAGCATGGGATCGGCGAGCGAAGGATCGTCGAATTATTGTGTGATTAGCGGGGCAGGCGCCTGCACTTATCATGGGCGAGGCCCAATCCGAACTCTTGTTCCCCGTGGCGGGCTACGCTAGACCTTGTGACCGCCAGCCCTTACATCCGCCGACCGTTCCGACGCCTGGCAACCGACGCGCTCGCCTTCGCGGCACCACTCGCCGTCGCCACGATCGGCGGGGCGGTCACGGCGCGCGAGATCCCGAACTGGTATCGAAGTCTCGACAAGCCGCCCTGGAATCCGCCGGACGCCGTGTTCGCACCCGTTTGGACGACGCTCTACCTCCTAATGGGCCTCGCGCTGGTGCTTGCCCGGCGCGCCAATCCCGCGCGAAGTCCGCGGACGGAGATCGTCTTCGGTCTCCAACTCGCGCTGAATCTCGCTTGGAGCCTGGTCTTCTTCGGCCGGCGCGACCCGGGAGCGGGACTCGTCGTCATCGTGCTCTTGTGGGCTGCGATCGTCGCGACCATCGCAGAGTTCTGGCGGACGCGGCGCCTTGCGGGCGTGCTGCTGCTCCCGTACCTCGCGTGGGTCACCTTCGCGACCATCCTCAACGCGGAGATTTGGCGCCTTAACGAATGACGCGCCGACTCCCCGGACTCGTGCTCGAGTTTGGCGTGATTGTGTTCGCCGAGAGAAGTGATTCCGCGTAGTCATGCGCGGGGGACGCCCATACTCGTCCGATGAGAATTCTGGTCGTCGGGGCAAGCGGATACGTCGGTGGCCGACTGGTACCGGCCTTGGCGCGCCTCGGATACGACCTAACGCTTGCGGGTCGCGATCCTGGACCGCTTGCCCAGCGGTTCCCGACGACGCGCGTCGTGCGCGCCGACCTGCTCGATCCCAATAGCCTCGCGCCGGCAGTCGACGGCATCGAGGTCGCGTACTACCTTGCCCACTCGATGGGGGCGGGCGAATCGGGATTTGCCGAGCGGGACGTTCTCGCAGCCCGGGCGTTCGCCACCGCCGCGGCCCGGGCTGGAGTGTCACGCATCGTGTATCTCGGCGGTCTCGGAGACGACACGCCAGCGCTGTCGCACCACCTCGCAAGTCGCCATGAGGTCGGTGCCGAGTTAGCGCGCCATGGCGTGGCCGTCACGGAGTTCAGGGCAGCCATCGTCATCGGGTCCGGAAGCGCCTCGTTCGAGATCCTTCGCCACTTGACTGAGCGCCTTCCTGTGATGATCACGCCGCGGTGGGTCGCGACGCGCTGTCAACCGATCGGCATCGGTGACGTGATCGCTTACCTGACCGCGGCGCTTGATCATCCCGACCGCACTGGCGTTGTCGAGATTGGCGGGCCGGACGTCCTGTCGTATGGCCAGATGATGCTTCGCTATGCGGCGATGCGAGGTCTCCGGCGACTCATGATCCCGGTTCCGGTCCTAACGCCTAAGTTGAGCTCGTACTGGGTCAACCTGATCTCGCCCGTTCCTGCGCGCATCGCTCGCCCGTTGATCGAAGGCTTACGGAACGAGGTAGTGGTACGCGACCCGGCGCCGGCACGGATCTTCGGCGTGACCGCCGCGACCTACGACGAGGCGCTCGCACTCGCCATCCGCCGGTCCGGCGATGGTGAGTTGGAGTCGACATGGTTCGATGCTCAAAGCTTGCGGAACCGCGAGCCGCTCCCGGCTGTGGAATCACGCGAGGGGATGATCATCGACCGACGGATGCGCATGGTCCGAGCCTCCCCGGATGAAGTGTTCGCCGCCGTAGAGCGCGTCGGGGGCGCGAGCGGTTGGCCCTATGCCAACCTGCTGTGGCGAGTCCGAGGAGTCGGGGACCGTATCGTGGGCGGCGTCGGCATGCGGCTAGGCCGTCGCGATCCCGATCGGCTCCGGGCAGGAGATGCCCTCGACTTCTGGCGCGTTGAGGAGATCCGGCGCGGGGAGTTACTCCGCCTGCGCGCCGAGATGAAGCTCCCTGGACGGGCCTGGCTCCAGTACGAAGTGATGCCGGAGAATGGTGGAAGTCGTCTGCTCCAGACGGCGTTCTTCGAACCGAAGGGTTTGCCCGGCTTGGCGTATTGGTACCTGTTGTACCCGGCCCACGCCCTGATCTTCCGCGGGATGATCCGTGTTCTGGCGCAGCGATCTGCACGCTCCTTCTGACCCAAGGTTTACGGCGAGGGGTCGATCGGGACCGTTGGTCCGGCGCAGCGCGGGTTCCGCAGCGATGTAGGCTCGCTACCAGGGGCCGATCGACCCCGTATCATGCAGTACCTGAGCGTGAAATCGGCGGGGAGTAGCGTAGCCTGGTAACGCACGTGCTTTGGGACTCTCAAGGCCGTTTGCGGTGTAGGGTGCGCCGCACGGAACGCGAAGGCAGTGAGCGAGAAGCCTTCGATTATTGTGCGATTGGCGACAGGGGTGGCTGGTCGACCGGGCGACAGCTGACCACGCTTCCGACGCATCGAACGACGCTGACGGCGTGGATCCCGCTGAGAGGCTGCGATGCGAGCTCGCGATCGCGCCCGTCGGGCTGAATGGCGCCGCGAACGCCGTCTGTGACGCCCCCGTCGGCCCGTCGAGGCTGGACATTTCGGGGGGGGGAACGCGACGTCGGGACGGCGCGGAGGGCCGGTGCTTGAGAGTGTCAGGCAGGCAGTACCAGGGACTTACGCTCCGGTCGAAGCGCCACGCTTCGCGCGCACAGCAATCGCCGGAGAGGCGGGTAGGGCGCCCAAGAGAGGCGCCCTACCCCGCAGGCCTTAACGAACAGTCCGATGCCCTCGGAACTCAGCGTCCTTGAACTGGCCCCCGCCCTGGCCCTGGGCCGTGCCCTGAACCGACGACGAGGTCATAGCGAAGGTGAGAGTGGCATGCGCAGCGGCATCCCCCATCTGCTCCAGTACGACGAGATTGACGTTGTCAATCGTGTCGCACGCCGCGTGGTAGCACGGGTCGTAGGCAAGGTCCGCGGTCCCGCCGTAGATTGCGGCCTCCTCGGCCGACTTAATGCCTTCGGCTCCGGTGAACAAGCCACCGGCGGGGATTCCTACCGCGATGAAAGGGCCATAGTCGGAACGACCGTCGAAATCGGTCGGCTCAACGGCCAGGCCTACCGAGGCGAAGTAGTCGAGGAAGACATCCTCGACCACAGGGGAGCCACCCGGCCCAGCATCGCCGTCATAGACGAAGCGCACGAAGTTGGGCGAGGCGACCATGTCGAAATTGAGGTTGACCGCGATGTCCTTGGTCTCTCTCTTGGTCAGCTGGCTGACGTAATACTCCGAGCCGAGCAGCCCCGACTCCTCGGCGCCCCACCAGGCAAAGCGAACCGTATTGACCGGCTCGATACCGAGATCGGCCATCTGGATGGCGAGGTCGAGGATCATCGCCGAACCGCTGCCGTTGTCATTGATGCCTGGCCCTTCGAGGACAGAGTCGAGATGTGCGCCAACCACGACCACGCGGTCATCACGCAGGCCCTCGAGCTCGGCGATCACGTTCCACGTCTCGCGCGGCTCGGTGAAGATGTCAGCCGCCAAGCGCAGCGTCAGGTCGCCAAGGCTGAGCTCATAGAAGGCCTGGCCCTGCTCGAAGCTGAGCCCGAACACCGGGATCGTGATGTCCGTCTCGCCAACGGCGGTCGCGAACAGGAGGTCCGAGCGCTCCGCTGTGTTTCCCTCGTTGAAGATGATGACGCCCGCGGCGCCAGCCTCCTGGGCGTTGATCACCTTCTCGTGGAAGGTGCACGTGCCGCGCTGAATCAGCGCGATATCGCCAACAACGAACTCGGCGAAGTCAGCATCCTCGCAACCGCTCGTGGACGTGGTATCCGCGTTGGTATGGAAGAGGACGTCAACGGCCTCCACGTTTTCGGTAATGTCGGCGTTGGCTGACCCATCGGCGATGGAGAAGTCGACGTTGTACACGAACGTGTCGCCGCCAGCCGGCGAGACCTGTTCGAGTGCGGCCTCCAGGACTTCCGCGTACTCGAACATGAAGGATTGGACCTCGACGTCGTAGCCGGCTGCCTCGAGCTGCTCGACCACGTAGTCCACGGATGCTTCGTAGCCTGGGGTCCCGCTGGCGCGTGTGTCGTTGTTAGCATCTGCGATCGCCTGCAGTGCTTCGAGGTGGGTCAGCGCACCTTCGGCGCTGACCGCATCGCGCAGCTCGCTCGAATCGACCGGGACCGCCGCTGTCACCGGCACCGCGGCACTGATCGCCAGGATCAATGCGGCGAGCATGCCAAGTCGGGTTCTTCGTAGCACGGGTAGTCCTCCTCCGATTGTCGTTCCTCGCCGCAGCGCGTCGAGCCCCCCGGACCAGTACGGAGGATCATCATTGAATCGAGAGGAGCGCACCGCTTCAGCGGTTAGGACCGCGTTGCACCGCCCTTACAAGCGGCCGTGATGGGTCAGTTCGCATGGCACACGCCTAACGACTGCGAACGAATGCGTCGACCCGGAGCGCGAGCCCCACGACCCATGCTGATACCCTCAGCGTATCGGAGCCCCGGCCAGCGCAGTGAAGGAGGCCCAAGATGCCGAAAGACCTGACGGTCGTTCTGGTGAATCGACCGGGGACCTTGGCAGATGCCGGACAGGCACTCGGCCGGGCAGGGATCAACATCGATGGCGTATGCGGCTTTCCCTCGGGCAGTGAGGGCATCATGCATATCTTGGTGGAGGACGCTTCTAGTGCGCGTGACGCGCTGACCGCAGCCGGGCTCGAGGTGCGCGATGAGCGCGATGTCGTCGTTACGTCGGTCGAGGACCGACCTGGTTCCGGCGGCGAGTTGCTCAGGCGCGTGGCCGATGCCGGCGCGAACGTCGACCTGCTGTACCTGACGATGGACGGTCGGCTGGTGCTCAGCGGTGGTGACGTCTTGGCTATCCAGCGCGCCGTCGGCTGACGGGGTCGCTCAAGCGGGGACGATGAAGGAAACCGACTTGACGCACCAGGAGTTATTTGAGCTTTAAACGGCGGGGAGTAGCGTAGCCTGGTAACGCACGTGCTTTGGGAGCACGAGATCGCGGGTTCGAATCCCGCCTCCCCGACCACCAAGGTTAGCCGGCGACGGCTGTCGCAGACGCGGCCCCGCGCACGTATTGGAGACGACCGTGGCCGACATTCCCGACTTCTTTGCCGATGGCTTCTCCATCACGGTCGGCCCGTTTGGCGTCACCGTCACGTTCCAGCTCACCCAGCCCACACTCGAGCCCGGCCCGCACGTCGACCCGGGCGAGATCGTTGCCAGGGCGCGCATGACGCCCGCGCTCGCAACGGCGCTCTCCCAGGCGCTCGGTGACGTCGCCGCGCAGCAGTCGAACATCCAGCAATCCGACGCGGGAGTCCGGCACTAGTCGCACGTCGGCCCGCGATGGTCCACGAGGCGAGCCGCCCCGTTGCGGGCCTATTTCCCGGATGCGTGCTACGGTGGGTGCTCGTCGCACTGTGCGGCGAAGCTTCGCGTGGTCGTCCTCTTCTCGAACGGACCCGTGCGCTGTGCAATCCGAGTTTCGGGAATACAGGAGGTCAACATGGCCACCGGTACCATCAAGAAGGTCGTTTCGGACCGCGGCTTCGGCTTCATCGCCGCAGAGGATGCGAAGGAATACTTCTTCCATCGCGACGGTCTTGACGCTTCGCTCAACTTCGACCGCCTCATCGGCGGCGAAAAGGTCGAGTTCGACGTCGAGTCGAGCCCCAAGGGTCCTCGCGCCACCAAGGTGCGCGCGGCCTGACCGCAGAATGAGGCCCGTCTTCGGACGGGCCTCGTTTCATTTTCGGAGTCCGACGATGAGCCGGCGAACCGACGGTCCGTGAAACGCGTCTCGCGGCGACGGCCCCCGACTACGCCGAGGCAACACTGACGGTGTGGCGGCAGCTCCCACCAGTTTCTGCGTCGAATTGTTGCCAGATTCCCACCCCTGGATCCTTGGGCCCGCCAGCCACGGGTGTCGAGCATGTTCCGCGGGAATTTCACGCTTGGCCGGGCCGCCAATCAGGTGGTTGACGGCCTGACTCTGGGCCCAAGGGTCCACCGATGGAAATCTGGCAAATCCAGGGCCAGAACGCGGCCATCTTCCCGTCCCACGAGAATCTGACGCGGTCATGTCTCGGAATGCGGTGCCCTACGCCACGACCGAGGCAATCGAGACCACCGCGAACGCCCCGATCGCAAGCCCGGATGCGACATTGATCCGTCGGATCCAGGCCGTCGTCACCCGGGTTCGGACGACGGACACGATCGAGGTCAGGAGCACCCACCAGGCGCACGATCCCAGGAACACGCCAATCGTGATCAGGGCGGCCCCTGCCGTATCCCCGCCGGTCACCCCGAGCCCGGCAAACAGCGCGCCGAACGACAGGATCGTCATCGGGTTGGTCAACGTCAGGCCGAGGATCGAGAGGTACGCACCAGCCAGCCCGCCGCGACGTGGCGGTGCGGTCGCCGGATCGTGGGGTTCTGAGCGGGCGGTCGTCCAGGCCAGCCAGAGCAGGAACGCCCCACCCAGGAGGCCAAGCAGCGGCCGTGCGTCGACGAGGACTTGCGTGATCGCCCCCAGCCCGAACGCAGCGATCGCGCCGTAGGTGCCATCGGCGGTCGCCACGCCGAGCCCGGACGCGAGTCCCACCACCCGGCCCTCGGCCAGGGTGCGGCGGATGACGAGCAGACTGATCGGGCCAACCGCCGCGGCGATGGTGAACCCGAGAATGAAGCCACGGAGCGCGAGCGCGGGATCCACTGGATCTCCTTTCGAGATGAGCGCTGGAAAAGAAAAGACGCCCGCGGCTTGTATGCCGGGGCGTCACTCGCTTCAGGTTGACGGCGCCACATCGGCGCACGTCGTCAGGTCGAGGGTGCCCGCTGGGGCCCTCGCTGCGCGCGGCGGCTGAAGCGACGAGTCGCGTCCATGTCGGGCGCAGGGTGACGGATCCGTGCGTGGGATGTCAACGGGCTGTACTCGTCCAGTACGTCCGTTACACATTGACCCCAACAGAGGCCAGGTATTCGGCCGGGGTGAGGTAGCCCAGAGCCTGGTGTGGTCGGACAGTGTTGTACACGACTTCCCAGGCTCGCAGCTCGGCCTGGAAGGCGGCAAGCTCGGGTAGGGCGTCGGTCACCTGGTAGAACTCCTCGGTGTGGGTGCGGTTGGCCCGCTCGACCGCGCCGTGCAGCTTGGGCGAGCGCGGCGGCAGGACGAACAAGCGGATGCCCCGGGCCTGGCAGGCGGCCTCGAACTGGGCCATGAACTCGGAG
This sequence comes from uncultured Chloroflexia bacterium, assembly GCA_963731865.1. GTDB lineage: Bacteria > Chloroflexota > Limnocylindria > Limnocylindrales > CSP1-4 > SPCO01. The sequence goes on from CAVSXG010000003.1 coordinate 129,329, forward strand.
CCGTTGTCGATGCTGATGGCGCGGATCGGGAACGGCATCCGCTCGGCCAGCCGGTCGAGGACGTCGGCCGCGGCCTGCGCGGTCGCCCGTCGGCCGAGCTCGACGGTGTCCCAGCGGCTGACCACGTCCGGGCGGTGAACTGCTTCCAGATCTGGCTCGGGCAGTGGCCGGATGTCGAGGGTGTCGAGCTCGACCAGGTCGCCTGGTGGTTCGACCACCCAGTCGGCCGGCTCGGCGGATCGCGTACGGCCGTGCCCAGCGTCGCTGGCGCACGCTCATCCGGCGTCGAGCGGCCGGCTCGTGCAGTTCGCCCGAGCGGCGCAGGCGGGCCAGGATCCGCCCGATCATCGACACCGACAGGACGATGCCGGCCCGGCGCAGCAGCACCCGCAGCTTGTCCTTGCCCCAGCGCGGGTATTGGAGCCGGATCTCGCGGACGGCGCCGCAGTTGCTCGATCGTCCAGGTCGATCGACGTCGTCGATGGGGCGCCGAAGGGCGGTCCTCGAGCGCTCTCGAGCCGGAAGCCGGTCATAGCGCGCAAGCCAGCGATAGACGGTCGGGCGCGAGTAGCCGAAGTGGCGGGCGGTCCGGCTGATGTTGGCACCATGGGCGCGATGCCAGTCGACCATCGCCAGCCGTCGCCGGGCATCGCGCGACAGATCGGGTGCAACGGCGGGTGGTTGGCGCCTGGTGCGTGACGATGAGCTGACCACCCGCGTTCCGTCCGCCTCGGCGATCGAGCCGCGCGTAGACTTGCGCATCGAGAGCCTCCGGTTGCTGATGTCTTGACACCACCAGCGTAGCGAGGGCTCTCGACTCGTTTTCAGCCCCGGGTTCGCCTCACTCCGCGCCCAGCCCGGTGTCACGCACGTATCTGGACGTGATACGGGCATCGACGGGTCGCGGCGCATGCCCCGGATCGGTAGGCTTGTCCGATGGACACGACGACGACGCCCGGTCGACCGCTCAAGGTCGGCGTCCAGCTCCCCGAGGTCGAGCGCGAGGTTCGTTGGCCGGAGGTGCTCGACATGGTCCGGGCGATCGAGGACCTCGGGTTCGATTCGATCTGGCTCGGCGAACATCTCCTGTACCGGTTTCCCGATCGCGACCCACGAGGACCCTGGGAGGCGTGGTCGTCGATGGCTGCCATCGCCGCGGTGACCAGTCGCGTCGTCTTCGGGCCGCTGGTCGCGTGCACCAACTTTCACAACCCGGCGCTTCTCGCCAAGCAGGCCAACACGATCGACGAGATCAGCGGCGGGCGGTTGGTCCTGGGTCTTGGCGCCGGCTGGAACGAAGCCGAGTTCCGGGCGTTCGGGTTCCCGTATGACCACCGGGTCGATCGGTTCGAAGAGGCCTTCACGATCATTCGAACCCTCTTGCGCGACGGCGCCATCGATTTCGACGGCCGCTGGTACCAGGTCCGCGATTGCGAGCTCCTGCCGCGCGGCCCGCGTCCGGGTGGGCCGCCACTGATGATCGGTTCGAATGGGCCGCGGATGCTCCGCGCCACGGTCCCATACGTCGACTCGTGGAACAGCTGGTTCGCGGACACGGGCAACCGCCCGGCGGGTGTTGCGGCGCTCCGGGACCTGGTGGACGCGGCCTGCCGCGACGTCGGTCGAGACCCCGCTGCACTGGAACGGACCGTAGCTGTCCTCGTCGAGTTGCCTGGTGGCGCGGGCCGCCTCCAGGGCGCCTATTCCAAGGAAGCACCCGAACCGTTGAGTGGCAGCCCAGCCGAAATGGCCGACGTCCTGCGCGGCTACGCCGCCGAGGGCATCAGCCACGTCCAGCTCGTGCTCGACCCGATCACGGTCGGCTCGATCCGGGCACTTGCCCCGGTCCTCCGGGACCTCGACGCCGGCTGAGGGCGGGCCGCGGAACGATCACGCCATCGTCGCGGCGCGCCCGACACCCCGTGCTAGCATCCGTGCGCCATGCAGATGCGGCCATGACCCTTCCTGCGCGTTCCGCCGCGCGGTCGCGGCCCGCCTCCGGTCGTGGCGGCGAAGAGGTCTCCGCGCTCGACAAGCGGATCATCGAGCACCTGCAGACCGACGGACGCCGCCCGTTCACGCAAATCGCCAACGATCTGGGCGTGTCCGAGGCGGCGGTCCGCGCTCGGACCAATCGGCTCATCGAGCGAGGAATCCTGCAGGTCGTCGGCGTGACCGATCCGCTCAAGCTCGGCTTCCAGCAGATGGCGATGATCGGGATCCGTTGCGAGAGCGACATGCTGATCGAGGTCTCGGAGAGCCTCGCCGAGATGCCCGAGGTCGACTACGTGGTGATCACGGCGGGCACGTACGACCTCCTGATCGAGACGGTATGCGAGGACAACGAGGCGCTCCTGGTCTTCCTGGCCGAACGCCTCCGGGCGATCAAGGGCGTTCGCGAGACCGAGACGTTCGTGTACCTGCGGTTGGTGAAACAGACCTACCAGTACGGCACGCGCTGAGCGGCCGAAGCGTTGAACCAATGCACCAACGAGGGCATCAAAGCCCTCGCCTTCGGCGTCTCTGCGACTAAGATGCACCGACTACGGGCGCGCGGCCGCCAGACCAAACCCGGGAGACCTGAGAATGCCGGTTGTTCCGGTCCTGATTCTCATCGTCGCCGCGATCGCCGTGAACCTCGTCCTGATGGCGTTCATCGTCATCCCGCCGATACGCGAGCGGTCGGGTCGATTGGCGCGTGGGGTCGAGCTCACCGAACCTGCGGATCGGGCCGCGACCGAAGCGGTCGTCGTTGGCGGTCTCGTTGGGATGGGCGGGGACGACGTCACCAACCCGACCTACGACCGGATCGTGCGCATCGTGGCCTGGGTCTTCCTGCTCAGCACGACCACCATCGTGGCGGCGACGGGACTGTGGGCCGACACGCAGCCGGCGATCCTGCTGCTCCTCGCCTTTTGCGGCATGTTCGTCCTCGTGGTGCATGACCTCCTCCCGAGCGATGTCCTCGGCCCGGCCAAGTTCGTCGTCGAGGGATCGGTGGCGATCACCGTGGCGACCCTCCTGGTCGCATTGACGGGCGGGGTCGCAAGCCCCTTCTTCTTCGTCTTTCCGCTGATCGTCGGCGGCGCCGCGCTCGTCGTCACCTCGAGTGTCACCGTGGTGCTCGCGGGGGGCGCCTCGCTTGGTTACATGCTCGCGGTGCTTGCCGGATCAACGGGGGCGACCATCGGACCCGCAACCGCCGCGACCGTCGGGGTCAACCTGACCGCGCTCATCCTCCTGGCGTATGCGGCGATGGTCATCGCCCGCGAACAGCGCCGCACCCGCGACGCGGCGATCCGTCTGTCGACCGTCGACGCCCTGACCGGGCTGTTCAACCGCAGCTTCTTCTTCGCCGCCGTGGGTCGCGAGATTGCCCGCTGTGCGCGGTCGGGTCGCGGGTTCTGCCTGCTGATGATGGATCTCGACGACCTCAAGACGATCAACGACAAGCTCGGCCACTTCCAGGGCGACCGGGTCCTGCGCGGCGTCGGTGAAGTCATCGCCGCGGGCGTCCGGCGGATCGACACGGCGGCCCGGTACGGCGGCGATGAGTTCGTCGTTCTCCTGCCCGAAACGGACCCGACCGGCGCGTTCGTCCTGGCCGAGAAGATCCGGCTTGGCGTCCACGAACTGTCGATCGATCTGCCCGATGTGGCGCACCCGTCGATCTCGGTCGGCGTCGTCAGCTACCCCGGCGACGGCCGAACCGCGGACGAGCTGATGATCAGCGCCGACAACGCGATGTATTCCTCCAAGCGGGCCGGCAAGGATCGGGTCACGGGCGTGTCCGTGCCCGTCCACGACGACCGCGGTCGTCACGGCACCCGTGGCGGAGGCGAGGGGGCGGCAAAAGACGAGTCCGGTGTAGCATCGCCGTCGTGAGCGACGGGACTCCAGGCCAGGACGACGGATCACGACGCGACGAGGGACGGTCGGCGCGCGGCTTCTCGACCCGGGCCATCGCCGCGGCGTCACGCGCCCCACGCCTCGACCAGACCCCGACGAGCGTGCCGATCTACCAGACGGCGACCTTCTCGGCGGCTGACGCCGATGAGCTCGGCGACGTCCTCGGCGATCCTCGAAGTGGCTATGCCTATAGCCGGATCTCCAACCCGACCACGGCCGCCCTCGGCGCCGCATACGCGGAGCTGGCCAGCGGGGCGGCGGGCGTGGCCTTCGCGTCGGGGATGGGCGCCATCCACGCCGCGCTTGCGTCGGTCCTGCGCGCGGGCGACCGAGTCGTCGCCCCGCTTGCCATCTATGGCTCGACACGCGCGCTCCTGCTCCACACGTTTGGCGGTTTTGGAGTCCGCGTCGACTTCGTCGACACGACCGACCTCGAAGCGGTCGCCCTGGTCCTTGCCGAGGCGCCGACCCGCGTCCTCTACGCGGAGACGATCGCCAACCCGACCACGTTTCTGGCCGACCACGCCGGGCTGGCCGACCTGGCTCACCGGACACGGCGCGACGTACATCGTCGACAACACGTTCGCGTCGCCGTATGTCTGCCGGCCACTCGAGCTTGGGACGGACCTTGTCGTCGAATCGGCGACGAAGTTCCTTGGCGGACACAGCGACCTGATCGCCGGTGTCGTGGCGGGATCGCGTGAGCGGATCGCGGAGGTCGAACGCGTCCAGATCGAATCGGGCGCGACGCTCGGGCCGCTCGAGGCGTTCCTGGTCCTGCGCGGGATCCTGACCCTGGCGGTTCGCGCCGAGCGACACGCGCGGACCGCCGCGGCACTCGCGGGCTGGCTCGAGCGTCAGGGTGGCGTGCGCTCCGTTCTGTATCCAGGGCTCGCCAGCCACCCGCAGCACGCCGTCGCAACACGCCAGTTCCGTCCCGGCGTTGCCGGCGGCATGCTCGCCTTCGAGGTCGAGGGGGGCCGAGCTGCGGGGAAGGCCGTGATCGACGCGCTCCGCCTGCCGGAGCTGACCGCGTCGCTGGGGAGCGTCCACACGATGGTCGTGCATCCCCCATCGACGTCGCATCGCCAATCGACCGAGGCCGAGCTCCTGGCGGCGGGGATTACGCCCGGCCTGCTCCGCGTGTCGGTCGGTCTCGAGGACCTCGAGGACCTCCAGGCCGATTTCGGTGCTGCCCTGGCGGCCATCCCGGCCTCCGCCCCGGCTCCCGACCGAGAGTCCGTGCCGGCGCTCGGCGGGACCTAGGAGCCCGTCATCGCGACACCGGCTGCGATCTCGGCGGCCTCGATGCGGCCGGCTGGCGTCCCGATGCTCGCTCGGGTGGGCCGGGGCTTGTGGCGCCTGCTGACATCGGTCGACTTCGCCGTCGCCCAGATCATCGTCCTGGCGCTGCTCGCGGTGGTCGGCATGACCATCCGCCAGGTCCCGGACTTCGCGTTCCGCTCCGCATCCGACTACGCGACCGCCCTCGACGAGATCCATGCCCGCTACGACCCGCTCCTTGGTGCCGGCCTGGTCGACGTCCTCGAGCGCCTCAGCGCCTTTTCGGTCTTTCGATCGGTCTGGTTCAGCGCCGGGTTGACGATCCTGGTGATCTCGATCGTCGTGTGCACGCTCGATCGGACACCCAGGTTGTGGCGCGGCGTGCGCGACATCCGGGTTGACCAACCGGAACCCTTCTTCGATCCGCGGCTACCGGACCGGGCGGCGATGCACGACGTCCCGATCGATGGCGTGCGGGCCGTCCTGCGACGCAACGGGTTCCGGATCCGGGAGGCCGTGGCCCCGGATGGCGCCCGTTTCGTCTATGGCGACCGCCACCAATTCACGAAACTGGCCACGCTGCTGACCCATGCCGGGCTGGTCACCTTCCTGGTTGCCGCGGCCGTCACGTCGCGCCTGGGCGAGGAGCAGGGCCTCGTCGTACCCGAAGGCTCGTCCCTGACGGTCCAGCCGATCGGAACGCCGGGCCTGCTCCTCGTGAAGAACCTCGCGTTCGAAGCCCCGGGGTTCGAGACCGGCCAGGCCTCGGACTTCACGACCGACCTGGCCGTCTACCAGGACGGCAACGAGATCGCGCGCAAGACGATCAGGGTCAACGACCCGTTGTCGGTGGCCGGCTACACGTTCCACCAGAACGGGTTCGGACCGGCGCCCTACGTTGTCGTGCGCGACGCGTCCGGGGCGCCGTTGTGGGATGGGCAGGTTCCCCTGACCGACGCCGCCGGTGGGTTGCCCTACGGCATCCTCGCCGTCCCCGGCAGCGATCTCGGGCTGCAGCTGCTGCTGGACCGGGCGGCGGACGGCCGTGGCCTCGTCATCGTCCTGCCGTACCGCGTGGTCGGGACCGATGCGGCGGGGCAGCCGATCCCGGAGAACTACGCGCCGGTCCGCCTGTTCGTCGGTGAGACGCGCGCGTCCGCCGACCTCGGCGTGTCGGTCGAGCTCGCCGGGTTTGGCGAGTACACGCTCCTCATCGCCAAGAAGGATCCCGGCCAGGGACTTGTCTGGCTGGCTTTCGGCCTGCTCATCGCCGGGATCACGATCACGTTCTACTTGCCACGCAGGCGGGTCTGGGCACGCCTCGCACCCGACGGCAAACTCGGGATCGTCTGGCGATCGGACCGCTACATCGACGTCGAACGGGAGTTCGGCCGGCTGCTCGACCAGCTCGTCGCCGCGCGTCGACCCGCCTGACGGGCCGCCTCGTGAGTCGGGGTGCCAACGCGTCCGCCGAGGCACTCTTGCACGAGGCACAACCCTTTTTGGTGACGGTTGACGCTGAACCGCAACCTGCTCCGCTGCTATCGTGACCGTGCCGGCGCCCGCCGAGTGTGGTGCCGTGCACCATATAGGTCGGCCGTCCTCTCGGAGGTATCTGGGGATCGGATGACCGCGCTGGAATGGGTCCAGTCGGACATCGCCGCGCCGGCCATCACGTCGCCGACGTCAGGAGACCCATGACCGCTCGACAGACCGCAATCTCGGCCATTGCCGCCCATCGGGTCGCGAAGACCCAGGACTACCTCGAAAGCGCCGGGGCCGACATCTACGGCCAGTACGTGTTCGACGAGTCCGCCCAGCGTCAGTACCTGGCCAAGCCGATCTTCGCCAAGCTGCGGCGGACCAGCCAGGGCCAGGAGCCGTTCGACCCCGCGATCGTGGACGCCGTCGCGCACGCGGTCAAGGAATGGGCGATGGCCCATGGGGCCACGCACTACACGCACTGGTTCGTGCCGATGACCGGCTCCACGGCCGAGAAGCACGACTCCTTCCTGACCCCGAGCGGCGACGGCAAGAGCATCGCCGAATTCTCCGGCCGGAACCTCGTGCAGGGCGAACCGGACGCGAGCTCGTTCCCGTCGGGCGGCATCCGCGCCACCTTCGAGGCGCGTGGCTACACCGCGTGGGACGTCACGTCGCCGATCTTCCTCCAGGTCGAGCCAAACGGCGTCACGCTCACGATCCCCACCGCGTACGTCTCCTTCACGGGCGAAGCGCTCGATCACAAGATCCCGCTCCTGCGCTCGCAGGAGGCACTCGGCAAGCAGGCGCTGCGCGTGCTCCGCTGGTTCGGCAACAAGGCCGCGGCGCGTGTGTTCACCAACATCGGCCCCGAGCAGGAGTACTTCCTGGTCGACCGCCGGCTCGCGGAGCAGCGGCCCGACCTCCTCCTGACCGGGCGCACGCTCTTCGGGGCGAAGCCGCCCAAGGGACAGGAGCTCGAGGACCAGTACTTCGGGCCGATCCGCGAGCGGATCCTCGCCTTCATGATGGATCTCGACCGCGAGCTATGGCGGCTCGGCATCCCGGCCAAGACCCGTCACAACGAGGTCGCCCCGGGCCAGTTCGAGATGGCCCCCGTCTACGAACCGACGTCGGTTGGCTCCGATCACAACATGATCGTGATGAGCCTCATGCGGCGGCTCGCCCCGCAGCACGGCCTGATGTTGCTCATCCACGAGAAGCCATTCGCCGGGATCAACGGGTCGGGCAAGCACAACAACTGGTCGATGTCCACCGACAGTGACGAGAACCTGCTCGATCCTGGCAACGACCCGCATGCCAATGCCCAGTTCCTGGCCTTCCTGATGGCCGTCATCCGGGCGGTCAACGAACATGCCGACCTGATCCGCGCGAGCATCGCCGACGCGGGTCAGGACCACCGTCTCGGCGCGAACGAGGCGCCGCCCGCGATCATGTCGATCTTCCTCGGCTCCCAGCTCGAGGATGTCGTCGAGCAGATCAGCAAGGGCGTGGCGACCGGGTCGAAGCACGGCGGCGACGTCGCGCTCGGGGTCACATCACTCCCGGTCCTCTCGAAGGACGCCACCGACCGAAACCGGACGTCGCCGTTCGCCTTCACGGGCAACAAGTTCGAGTTCCGCGCGGTCGGCTCGTCCGCCCCGATCTACTGGCCGCAGACCGTGCTCAACACGGCGGTCGCCGACTCGCTCAAGAAGCTGGCCGACGAGCTCGAGCCGCTCAAGGCCGGCGACATGACCGGCCTGACGACGATCCTGTCAGCCATCGCCAACGCCAACAAGCAGGTGCTTTTCGAGGGCAATGGCTACTCGGAGGAGTGGCACGCGGAGGCGGCTCGTCGCGGGTTGCCCAACAACCGATCGACGGTGGACGCGCTACCGTCGCTCACCACCAAGAAGGCAAAGGCGCTCTTCGCCGATTTCGGCGTGTTGACCGAGCGCGAGCTCGCATCACGTGTGGACATCAGCTGGGAGCGCTACGTCAAGGTCCAGGACATCGAGGCGAGCTGCGCCGTGGACATCGCCTCGACGATGATCCTGCCTGCCGCCGTGCGCTACCTGGGCGAGCTCAACCAGGTGCCCTCCTCTCGTGGGGTGTCCGCCGTGTGCGAGAAGGTGTCAGCGCTCGCCGACACGCTCGTCGATGCCGTCGATGCCCTCAAGCATGCGCAGCACGAAGCGCACGAGGCCGGATCCGTCCAGGACGAGGCGCGCGTCTTCGTGGACACCGTGATCCCGGCGCAGGAGACGTTGCGCACGGTTGCCGACGAGCTCGAAACGCTCGTCGCCGACGACCTGTGGCCATTGCCAAAGTACCGCGAGCTGCTTTTCCAGTACTGAGAGTCGACGGTCGGCGGACCGTCCGTTCGCCAGACAGGAAACGCCCGGCCCGAGAGGTTCGGGCGTTTCGTGCCCTTCTCGCGAGGCCAGCCGCCCGTGATGCCGCTCGCCTGCATCAGACTGGCGTGTCCCGGAGGCGCAGATGCATTCGAGCGGCATCAGCGGCAGAGGCGCCATGTCCACGCCAGCATCGCCGGCTCGGAGGCCAGCTGAAGCAATCTTGTAATGCGACCGGGCACCCCGAAACACCCCCCTGCGATGTGCGGGCATAAGGTCATCTGACGCGCCTCGTGGAGCCGGTGCCGCGGTGGCGTATCCCGTCAGCCACCGGTGGAGGCGACCCTATGCGCAAGACCATCTTCGTCTTGGCTGTCGCGACGAGCCTCCTGTTCGTCGCCTGCAGCAGTGGCGGAGCCACGTCCAGTCCGGCCGGCGGCGAGAGCCCGGCGGCCTCGGCCGAAGGCAGTGCCGCTGCCAGCCCCGGCGAGAGCGCCGCAGCGGCGGTTTCGATCCGAATTCGATCACGGGGACGGCCATCCTGTCCGGCTGGCGGTCCTCGCCCGAGGAAGGCGAGGCGCTCACCCAGGCACTCCTTGGGTTCCCGGCGCAGTACCCGAACATCCAGGTCGACTATCAGCCGATCGCGGGCGACTACCGCACCGTGATGATCACCAAGATCAGCAGCGGCGAGGTGCCTGACCTCTTCTACGTCAACGCCGAGTACGCGCCCGAGTGGATCGGCGAAGGCTTCCTGGAGCCGCTCGACGACTACATCGCGAAGTCCGGGCTTCGATACCAGCCAGTTCTTCGAGGGCTACCTGAGCACGTTCCAGGCGGACGGCAAGACCTACGGCTTCCCGAAGGACGGCAACACGATCGCCATGGCCTACAACACCGCCCACGTGCCGACAGCGCCGACCACCATGGACGAGCTCGTCAGCATGGCCGAAGCGCTCAAGGGCATCGGATGGTCTTGGCGCGCCCGATCTGTCTCAACCCGGGTCTCGACCGTGGTCTCGCGTTCCTCTACGCGCAGGGCGGCGAGCTCGTGACCGAGGACGGCTCGGCGTCGGCGATCGAGACGCGAAGCCTCCGCGGCCGCCGTCCAGTGGTACATGGACCTGTTCAAGAACGGCCTGGGCATGACCGCGGCCGACCTCGGTTCGGGCTGGTGCGGTGAGGCGCTCGGCAAGGGCCAGGTCGCCTTCGCCTTCGAAGGTGGCTGGCTCGATCCGTTCATGACCAGCACCTATCCCGATATCAAGTACGCCTGGGGGGAGATGCCGACGGGCTCGTCGGGTAGCCCGGTGACGATCTCGTTCACCGTGAGCTATTCGATCGGTGCCGACTCGGTCAACAAGGACCAGGCGTTCGTCCTGCTGAGCTATCTGGCCGGCCCGGACGGCATGGCGAAGTGGACCGCCGGTGGCGTGGCGCTGCCGTCCCGCAAGGACGTGCCCGTCCCGGCCGGCAAGGACGTCCTGGCCGCGGGCAGCGCGTACGCCCGTCCTGGCTCGGGGTTCATGCCCGGCTACGTGGACGTCCAGAAGGCGTTCCAGGACAACTTCATCGCCCAGATCCAGGACAAGACCTACGACGCCGCACCCGTCGTGGACGCCACCAAGGCAGCCATCGACGCGGCGCTAGCCCAGTAACCGAGGGCTCGCGGGCAGCCCGCGAGCCAGACGGACGGGGTCGGACCACACGCCCGGCCCCGTCCGCGCACGCCCAGCCAGGAGGGATCGACCATGTCCGCTGCGGCGGCCGGCCCAGCAACCGAGCCTTCGACGGGCGCGTCGCTCAGAGGCGATCGCCGGCTACGCGATGATCGCCATCCCGATGGTGCTCTTCCTGATCCTCCAGATCGGGTCGGTCTTCTACGCGATCTTCATCAGCCTGTGGGACTGGAACGTCCGCTCCGGCCCCGAGGAGTTCGAGGGTCTGGCCAACTACGAAGGCCTGCTGACCGACCCGATCTTCCATCGGGCGATCCAGAACTCGCTCTATTACGCGGCCGTCTGGGTGCCGTTGACGATGGTCATCGGGCTCTTCCTCGCGATCATCGTCAACCAGAAGATCCGCGGAAAGACGTTCTTCCGCGCGGCCTACTACTTCCCGGCCATCGCCAGCTCGGCGGCGATCACGATCCTGTGGATCTTCATCGTGTCCCCGGAGGGCCTGTTCAACACCGTCCGCGAGGCGATGGGGCTGAACCCGCTGTTCGAGCTGTTCGGGTTTGACGCGAACCACAACTGGATCTTCGACCAGGGCACCGCCCTCAACACCGTGATCATCCTCAACGCCTGGACGACGTCGGGCACGTTCATGCTGTTCTATCTCGCGTCGCTGCAATCGATCAGCGGCCAGGTCTACGAGGCGGCCGCGATCGACGGCGCCGGGGCATGGCAGACGTTCCGGCACATCACGTTCCCGCTGCTGCGGCCCGGGCCACTACTTCGTGGCCACGGTCGCGGTCATCGGGGCGCTGCAGCTGTTCGATCAGGCGGCCATCGCCGGCGGCCCGAACGGCGATCCGAACAACGCGCTGATGACGATGGTCCTGTACCTGTACAAATCAGCCTTCGCCGACTTCGACTTCGGTTACGCGGCGGCGGTCGGGGTCGTCCTCTTCGCGATCATCTTCGGGTTGACGCTCGTGCAACGACGGCTCTTTGGCCAGGCCCCATCGTGGTAGGCGGCCAGGAGCCCGGCGCCGCTGGGGCGCTGCAACCCGGCCCGCGCGGACAGCTGGCGGAGGCGACCGCTCCGACGACGTTGACCGCGGCCGAAGGGGGGCTGCGGGCCGCGGAACCCATGGCCGCGTCGCATCGCATACCTGTTCCTGATCGGCTACGCGTTGCTGATGTTCGTCCCGTTTGCCTGGTCACTGGTGACGTCATTCAAGACGCTGCCGGATTCGGTTCAGCTGACCTTCATCCCGGATCCGTTCACCCTCGATGCCTACGACGTCGTGTTCAACGAGCTCGATCCCTCGCTGCCACGGCTGTTCTTCAACAGCGGGCTGATCGCCGTCGTCGTGACCGTCAGCAACCTTGTCCTCGGGAGCATCGCCGGGCTACGCCTTTGCGCGGTTGCGGTTTCCCGGTCGCGAGCTGATCTTCCTGGTCGTCCTGGCGACCCTGATGATCCCGGATCAGCTGCGGCTCGTCCCCGTCTACCTGATCCTGAACGCGATCGGGTTCACCAAGGGCGTCCTGCAATACGCGGGCGTGATGCTCGTCCTGGCGATCAGCGCGAGCAGCATCTTCCTGCTCCGCCAGTACTTCCTGTCGATCCCGCGCGATCTCGAAGAGGCAGCAAGGATCGACGGGGCCGGGTTCTTCCGGACCTTCCGGAGCGTGATGCTGCCGCTGGCGGGTCCTGCGCTGGCGGCCGTCGCGATCCTCCAGTTCCAGGGCACGTGGAACGGCTACTTCTGGCCCTACGTGCTGCTCCAGCAGCAGGATCAGCTGACGGTCCCGGTGGCACTCAGCTTCTTCCGACTCGCCGGCGGGTATTCGAGCAACTGGCCGCCGTTGATGGCGCTCGTCGTGCTCGCGACCATTCCGGTGCTGATCCTGTACCTGTTCTTCCAGCGCTACTTCGTCGAGGGGATCGCGGCCAGTGGCGTCAAGGGCTGAGGCCAGGATCGGGGAGGAGCGCCCGGCCGCGTCGCCGATTGCGTCGCCCATCGCTCCGGCGATCGCGCCGCCCAGCGTGCCGCGGCTTGGCGTCGCGATCCGGGCGGCGTTCACGGACTACTATTTCAATTCGATGCGACTCGTGTCGGCGAACGTCGTGTGGGGCGCCGGACTCGTCGTCATCGTGGTCGTCGGACTCGTCTGGCCGCTGGGAGGGCTCCTGCTGCTGCCGCTGCTCGCCCTGCCCACTGCCGGCATCTTCCGGATGGCCGCCCGGATCGTCCGCGTTGCACCGGACCCAGGGCTGGCACGACGTCCTGTGGCCCTATCGCCATGCCGCCGGCGCATCGCTGGCCCTCGGCTTCGGTGTGGTCGCGGCAAGCGTGGTCCTCGGCACGAACCTCGTCGCCGGGATCGCGGGCCAGGGCGACTTCCTCGGCTGGGGACTCGCGACGCTCGCCGGCTGGGGTCTGGTGGCGGTCTGGAGCGCGGCGCTCGTCGCGTGGCCACTCGTTGCGGATCCGGCACGTGACGGACAGCCGCTGCTGGGCAGGCTCCGTCTCAGCGCCGCGCTTCTCCTGCGTGAATCCCGTTCGCATCGGGGCGCTGGCGATCGTCGTCGCCGTCACCACGGCGATCAGCACGATCCTCACCGCGGCCCTGCTGACGATCAGCGTCGCCTTTGTCGCGCTCGTGGCCTGCCGGATCGTCTACCCGGCGGCCGATCGACTCGAAACCGCGATGGGCGGGGAGCGCCGGTGACCCTCCCGATCCAGGTCGGGCCGTCCACCATCACCATGAACCGGGACGACCGGTTCGTCGTGTGCCAGCCGGACGGCCGGATCGATCGCGAGGCGGAGGAAGGGTTCTTCGCCCGGGACACGCGCTTCGTGTCCGGCTACAAGCTGTTCATCAACGGGCAGCGACCGTTGCTGCTCAACGCATCACCCGTCCTGTTCTACTCGTCGCGCTTCGAATACTCCAACCCCGAGCTGCTCGATCGCGACGGGGTCGTGCCCCGCCAGACCATCGCCCTCCGGGTCGACCGGACCGTGTCCGGCGGTGTGCACGAGGACTACGACATCGTCAACTACGGTCGGCGGACCGTCCGGCTCACGATCGAGATCGAGATCGAGTCCGACTTCGCCGACATCTTCGATGTCAAGTCGGGTCAGCTTGTCCGCCGCGGCGAGATCAACGCGCGATGGTTCCGATCCGCCCGCGAGCTGCGCACGACGTACGTCCACCGCGACTTCGTCCGCGAGCTGGTCCTCCAGGCAGATCGCTCCGACAGCACGGTCCAGTTCGCCAACGGCCGGTTCGTGTTCATCGCCGAGGTGGCGCCAAAGGACGTCTGGCATACGTGCATGCGCTGGCTGCCCCTCACCCATTCGAAGCGTCGCCCGACGACCCTCGACTGCAACGCGGTTGCTGGTCCGCGGCCCGACCAGACCTCCCGCGAATGCGCCGAGTCCGGCTCGAGACCCCGAACCACACGGTCTTGCGCGCCTGGGAGCAGGCGCAGCTCGACATGGACGCCCTCCAGCTCGAGGACCCCGCGTTCGAGAAGGGCGTCTTCATCCCGGCGGCCGGGGTGCCCTGGTTCGTGACCCTGTTTGGGCGGGACTCGCTGGTCGTCTCGATGCAGGGGATCAGCGGCTACCCGGAGTTCGCGTCGGGCGCGCTCCGTCGCCTGTCGGAGCTCCAGGCGACCGCCGACGATCCCGAGCGCGACATGGAGCCCGGCAAGATCCCCCACGAGATCCGTCATGGCGAGCTGGCGCAACTCCGGATCCTGCCGTTCCAGCCCTATTACGGGACGCACGACGCAACGAGCCTGTTCGTCATCGTCATCTCGTACCTGTACCAGTGGCTTGGGGACGTGGAGGTCCTGAAGCGCTACCTGCCGAATGCCGAGGCCGCGATGGCCTGGATCGACCACTTCGGCGATCGCGACCGCGACGGGTTCCAGGAGTACGCGACTCGCTCCAGGCACGGGTACTACAACCAGGGCTGGAAGGATGCGGGCGATGCCATCCCCAACGCGGACGGGTCGCTCGCCGTGCTTCCTCTAGCCCTCTGCGAGCTCCAGGGGTATGCCTACGACGCCAAGGTCCGGTTGGCCGACATCTACGAGGTCCTCGGTCACACCCGGAAAAGCAAGCGGCTGCGGGCCGAGGCCCAGACGCTCTTCGACCGGTTCAACGAGACCTTCTGGTGGGACGCGGAAGACACGTACTACCTCGGGCTCGATGGGCAGAAACATCCGATCGAGACCGTCGCGTCGAACGCCGGCCACTGCCTTGCAAGCGGGATCGTCCCGCCCGAGCGGGCCGCCCGGGTGGTCAAGCGGCTGATGGCCGATGACATGTGGTCGGGCTGGGGGGTTCGGACCCTCTCGTCAGACCACGCGGCCTACAACCCGTTCAGCTACCACACGGGTTCGGTCTGGCCGCACGACAACGCCATGATCGCTGGCGGGTTCCGGCGATACGGCCACGATGTGGAAGCGGCCAAGGTTGCCCGGGGCCTGTTCGAGGCGAGCGAGCGGTTCCTGGCCAACCGGCTGCCCGAGCTCTTTGCTGGTCTGCCCCGCGACGAGGGCAGCTTCCCGGTCCAGTACCTGGGCGCCAGCGTGCCCCAGGCGTGGGCGGCTGGTTCGATCTTCCGGCTCATCGCCATCCTGTGCGGCATCCACGCCACCACGGATCGCACCGGGTCGCGGCTCTACGTCGACCCCGCGCTCCCGGACTGGTTGCCGGAACTGACGATCGGCAACCTGCGTGCCGGCAGTGGCGCCGCCGCCATCCGCTTCCACGGGACGGACGTCGAGGTCCTGTCAAATACGACCGGGTTCGAGATCATCCACCAGGTTGCGCCACGGCCGACGCCGTGGAAGCCGTCGTAACCGGGGCGTCGACTCCCGGCTCGGCGGTGCCCGTCCCACCGAGCGGCACCGGCAGGCTGAACGAGAACCGCGAACCCTTCCCAAGCTCGGATTCGAGCCACAGCCGGCCGCCGTGATGCTCCACGATCTCGCGACAGATCGACAGCCCGAGCCCGGTTCCCCGCGGCTTGTCCGTCAACGTGTCGCCGGCCTGCCCGAATTGCTCGAATACCCGGGCATGATCCTCCGGGGCGATCCCGACCCCGGTGTCGCTGACGCTCACGATGACCGTGCCGCTGGTCGGGTCTTGTCTCGCCGCACACGTGATCGAGCCGGACGGCGTGAACTTGACCGCGTTCGAGATCAGGTTGATTGCCACCTGGATGAGCCGGTCGCGATCGCCGATGAGGCTCGGTAGCCTGGGCTCCACGTCGATGACCATCTCGGGCCCCGGTCCGGAGAGAAGCGAGGCCGTCGCAGACGTCGCGCGGGCGATCACCTCGGCAATGTCGACGGGGTCGCGACGCCATTCCATGCGCCCCGCCTCGATCTTGGCCAGGTCGAGGGTGTCGTTGATCAGGGTGGTCAGGCGCTCGCCCTCCTCGATGATGATCCCGAGGTTCTCCGAAACCTGGCGCACGGCACGATCGCGCTTGGGGTCGCCCGCCGGGACGGTCGGGAAGATGACCTCGTCCAAGCGTCGCCGGATCAGGCGTGAAAACCCGACCACAGAGGTCAACGGTGTCCGCAGCTCGTGGCTGACGCTCGAGAGGAAGGCGCTCTTGGACGCAGACGCGGCTTCGGCGACGACGCGCGCCGCCTGGGCTTCCTCGATCGCCGAGGCCAGCGCCGCCGTTCGTTCGACGACGCGTCGCTCGAGGGCCTCCTTCTGGGTCTCGACCTCGGCGTACAGCCGCGCGTTCTCGATCGCCGCCGCGATCAGGCTGCCCACCGTGTAGAGCAGCGGTCCATCGCCGGAGCGCACGTCGCGGCCGGAAACCCGGTTGTCGACCGCCAGGATCCCGACCGATCGGCCCTTGGAGACGAGTGGTGTGCCAAGGAACGAGCTCACCTCCATCATCTGGGCGAACGCCCGGTTGCGCTCGTCGGGGTCGTGGTCGGCGTCGCGGAAGAAGAGCGGCCCGTCGGCGTGGAAGAGCTGGACCAGCTGCGACACCCTCGCATCGAGGGGCAGCTCCAGCTCCGCGACACGAGCGTTCATCTCCGGGCTGCCGCCGACCGACCGACCCGACGTCAGCACGCCGCGTTCCTCGTCGGCGAGCATGATGAGGGCGCGGTCGAACCGCAGGTGTCGCGTGACTGCGGCCAGTGATCCGTCCAGGAGCTCGCCGCGATCGAGCGTGGAGCCCGCGGCGGCGGCCAGCTCGTTCAGGGTCATCAATTCGGCCAGCCGTTCCTGGAGATCCAGGTTCGCGCGCTCGGACCGGAGGTACGCCTGCTCGGTCTGCTGCTGCGCGGTCCGCAACGCGCCCGACCGGCCGCGCGCAGCGCCGCCATACAGGACGAGCCCCGCAGGCAGGATCGCGGCAAGCACGACCGCGACGGATTCCCACCCTGGACCGCGCGCCACCAGGTACGCCAGCACGGCCAGCGAACCAAGCACCCCAAGCGCGATCGCCCGCCGGTCCATCGTTTGACGCGCCCCTGCGTCGCTCAGCCGCGAGGGTTCGAGTCGGCGCCGCTGACCGTCGTGTCTGAACTGGCCGCGCGAGATCGCGCACCGCCCAGGCCACGGAGTGCCGCATCCATGGTCGCCGCCTGGTCGAAGGTCGGCGCAGCCAGCGACGCGATCGCGCCGAGCAGCCGCAGGTCCGATGCGTAGTACTCGATCGGATCCCGCGAAATCGTGCCGATGACGCCGATCCGCTCGCCCCGGACTCGCAACGGAGCCGCCACCACCGAGGCGAAGGCCCGCTCCAGCGCCGTTGCACGGGGATCGCCGGCGATGTCGTTGACGATCTCCGGGTCGCCGGCGAGGATCGCCCCGAGAATGCCGTCGGCAGCGTCGTGCTCGACGATCGGTGCGTCCGCTCCGGTCGCCGGGCGGGCCGTGAGACGCCCGCGATCCTCGGTCAGGAGCATCACAAACCCGAGCCCGCCGGTGGGGAGGCGGCTCGCCTCCGCGACGGCCACGGCGGCGATGGCATCGGTCTCGAGAACCGCGCCGATCTCGTCCGCGAGGTCGTAGATCAGGTTGAGCTCGCGATATCGATCGAGGGCCTCCCGGGCGAGCGACCGTTTGTCCGTCTCCCGGGCCCCGGCATATCCCGAGCACGGCCGCGATCGACGCGGCGGGACGTGGTCCCGCGACCCAGCCGACGGTCGCGCCCTCGACCACGATCGGGTGGCGCTCTGCCTGGGCGTCCGGTGACGTCGCGCCCGCCTGGCGATCCAGGATGATCTCGCCGTCGACGTCGGTGATGGTCACCCGGGCATCCGTGCCGGCAAGGAGCACCGAGAGCATCGGCGCAACATGCCGATGGCGGACGATCAGTCGGCGAAGCTCGGTCGCGTCCATCAGGCGCTCCGGTCGCCGGAGCCGTCGCCGAGCCCAAGCACCTCCCGGGCTCGACGCAGCAGCTCGTCGGGATCGAACGGCTTGGTCATGTACAGGTCCGCACCGGCGGCGATGCCCTGCTCGCGGTCGTACGCCTGGCCCTTCGCCGTCAGCAGGACGACGTACGTGTCCGTCATCCCAAGCTCCTGCTTGATCACGCGGCAGACCTCGAAGCCGCTTCGCCGGGGCATCATCACGTCGAGGAAGACGAGCTCGGGTCGATGGTTCTCGACGACGCTGACCGCCTCGTCGCCGTCGGCCGCGGTGAGTAGCTCCACGCCGTCATCCTCGAGATCCTCGAGCGTCTGCTCGATCAGCAGCCGGATGTGCTGCTCGTCGTCGACGATGAGAACGGTTGGCATCGAGTCGGGTCCCTCGCGGTCATGGCCGTCAGCCCTGGAGCGGCGATCGGCCCCACCACGATGGCGGAAACGCCTCCGACACGCAACCGCCGGGTGGCCGAGTCAACCGCAGGTTGGCCCAGCCCGATAGGCCAACGATGGGGCACCATAGATCCATGCAGTTGCCGGCCATCTACCCGATGCGCTCCCTGGGCCTGCTGTCCGTCGCGCACGCGGTCAACCATGCGCAGGCCGTCCTGCTGCCGCTGATCTTCCTCAAGATCATCGATGAGTTCGGCGTCGGAGTGGAGGCCGTCGCATTCCTGGCCGCCACGGGAAGCTTCCTGTCCGGGGCGGTGCAGCTCAGCTACGCGGGGTTGACCCGCTTCGTCTCGCGCCGCCGCTTGCTCGGTGCGGGTGGGATCCTGTTTGGTGGCGGGTTCGCCGCCCAGGCGCTGGCCAGCGGCTTCCCCACGTTCGCCATCCCCAACATCCTGTCGCGCATCGGCGGCTCCCCGCAGCATCCCGTCGGAAACGGGCTCCTCGCGGAACAGTTCCCGCCCGAGCGCCGCGGGTTCGCGATCAGCGCTCACATCGCCGGTGGCAACGTGGGCACCGTGGTGGTCGCGTTGATCGGCGTGCCACTCATCGCGGCCGTGGGCTGGCGCGGTGCCGCGATCGCCTTCGGTCTTCCGGCCATCGCCATCGCGATCGCGATCCTCCTGTTCGTTCGCGAGCGTGGGACCGACCAGGCCGCGGCCCTCGCGAGCGGCAGCGTGCGCTCCGCCTTTCGACGCATCCTGCGCGACCGGGATCTCCGCTGGCTGTACCTGACCTCCGTCCTCGGGGGCGGTGGTCGCGGCCTCGGCGTCGTCAACCTGTTCGCGCTCATCTACATGACCCGGGTGATCGGCCTCCAGGAAGACGTCTCCGGCCTGTTGTATGGCGCGCTGATCGTCTTCTCCGTGCCCACACCCCTGGTCGCAGGCTGGCTGTCCGATCGGTTCGGGCGCAAGCCGCTGATCGTTGGCGTCTACCTCGGAGGTGCGGCGGCCTTCGTGATCTTCATCCTGGCTGGCTCGTCGCTCGTCGGACTGTGGATCGGGATCATCCTGATGGGCCTCTTCACGTTCGCGGAAAGCCCGCAGCTCCAGGCGTTGCTGGCGGACATTGCGCCGCCGTCGATCCGGGACGCGTCGTACGCGCTCTACTTCACCATGGCGTTCGGGATCGGCTCGCTCTGGACGGCGGTCTACGGCGTCATCATCGACACCGCGGGCGAGGCGACGGGCCTGCCGATCGTCTTCCTGGTCATGGCCGCGACGTTCCTGCTTGCCGCGCTGTTCACGCTGCCGATCCGCACCGAGCAGCGCGCCCGTGAGAACGCCGCGCACGAGGCGACGCTGACCGGGGATTGATGGCTGGCATACTGGCCAGCGGAGCCCGGGCAGATCCCGGAACGCGATGCGCCCCCTTCGAGGACCTGAGTGGACGCCCGGATCCTGCTCATCGAGGACGACCCGTCGATCCGCGAGGTGACCGCGATCGGCCTGGCGGGCGCCGGGTTCACCGTGGCCACGGCGGCCGACGGCGTGGCGGGTCTCGAGCGCTTTCGAACCGAGCCGTACGATCTCGTCCTCCTCGACATCATGCTGCCGAGAATCGACGGCCTCGAGGTCTGCCGGCAGATCCGCCAGACCTCGACCGTGCCGGTGGTCATGCTCACCGCCCGGGCGGACACGATCGACATCGTCGTCGGGCTCGAAGCCGGGGCGGACGACTACGTCAAGAAGCCGTTCGAGGTGCCCGAGCTCGTCGCCCGAGTTCGCGCCGCGTTGCGCCGGGCGGGCCGCGGCGCCGACGACGCCGCGCGGCTCCATCTCGGGCCCCTGGCGATCGACGTCGCTGGTCGGACGGCGACGCGGGACGGTCGCGACATCCCATTGACGCGAACCGAATTCGACCTGCTCGTTGAGCTCATCCGCCACGGCGGACAGGTGCTGGCGCGTGACGTCCTGCTCGATCGAATCTGGGGGTACGACTATCTCGGCGATTCCCGACTCGTGGACGTCGCGATCGGTCGGTTGCGCGCCAAGGTCGAGGCCGATCCGGGGAACCCCACGCTGATCCTGACCGTCCGCGGCGCAGGCTACAAAGCCGCCCGCTGAGGCCGACCGTCCATGCGAGGTATCCGGGCGCGACTCTCCGCGACGCTGCTCGCCCTTGTCGCGCTGACTGCCGCCGTGCTTGGCGTTGGGTCGTACGTGTTCGTCGACTATGGGTTGCACCGACAGGCGCTCGCCGATGCCGAGGATCAGGCCCGCTTCGACCTCTCGGTCCTCATCCCCGACCGGCTCCCCGCGGACCCGACCCTCGACCAGGTCGTGGCCAGCCGGCTGGGCGAGACCCTCGGCCAGCGTGGCGTCGAGACGATCGTCGATCTCGGGTCCGACGAACCCTTCTACTCGAGTTCGCGGATCGTCGGCGCGCTCGAGCTCCTGCCGGGCGACCTGCGATCACGCGTGGCGGCCGGCGAGCTTGCCTTTGCCTGGACCAGCGTGGGCGCCACGGCCTCACTCGTGGTCGGCGGCCGGCTCCCGCCGACCGGCCCCGACTTCTATTTCGTCCACGACGTCAGCGGACTCGAGGCGACGCTCGGACAACTCCGGCTCGCGTTGAGCGGGGGAGCGCTCCTCCTGGTCCTGCTCGCCCTTGTCGCGGCTCGAGCGATTGCCAGGGGCGTGCTTTCACCGGTGGAGGCCGCCGCGCGGGCTGCCGAGCGGATCGAACGGGGTGATCTATCCGCCCGCGTCCGGATCACCTCGAGCGACGAGTTTGGAGCGTGGGCAGACCAGTTCAACCGCATGGCCGCCGCGCTCGAGGAGACGATCGAGCGGCTGGAATCCGCCCAGGCGCAGAACCGCCGGTTCGTCGCGGACGTGGCCCACGAGCTCCGGACGCCGCTCGCTGCCCTCGTGGCCGAAGCGTCGATCCTCCGCGAGGACCTGGGAGCGCTGCCCCCCGACAGTCGCCGGGCGGGGGAGCTCCTCGTGGGCGACGTTGCCCGTCTGCGTTCCCTGGTGGACGACCTGATGGAGCTGTCGCGGTTCGATGCGGCCGCCGAGCGGGTCGCGGCCGAGCCCGTCGATCTCGGGCGGCTGGTCGCGTCGGTCGCTCGTGCCCGGCTCCCCGAGGCCGTCCTGACGTTGCCTGATCCGCCTGTCGTCATCGATTCGGAGCCGCGCCGGCTCGAAAGGATCGTCGGCAACCTTCTCGACAACGCCCGCGAACACGCCCCGGATGCGGCGGTGGAGGTCACCGTCGAGGTCGCGAGTGACGAAGTCGTCGTGGCCGTCACCGATGCTGGCCCGGGCGTCCCGGACGACCGCCTCGAGCGGGTCTTCGAGCGGTTCTACAAGGCCGACCCATCGCGTCATGACGGCAGCAGCGGTCTTGGTCTCGCCATCGCCGCCGAACACGCAACGCTTCTCGGCGGAAGCCTCCGCGCAACGAATCGACCGACGGGCGGCCTCCGGATCGAGCTTCGCCTGCCTGTGACCTGATCGTTACGCGGCGGTGACGTCATCGCGATCTCGCGGGCGGAGGATGGTCTTCCAGGAACTACTCCAGGAGCTCAACTCGTATGCATACCCGGCGCCGCCCAATCTCTTTCGTCCTTGCCGCCGTTGTCGTGACCGCCCTTGTTGGCGCCTGCGCACCCGGCGGCGGTCTCGGTCAGGTTCCGTCGCGGGCGCCGACGCCGGCACCGTCCGTCGCCCAGGGCAGCCCCGACCTGACGGCCGCGCCGTCCGCAAGTGGGCCCGGTTCGAGCCCCGCCCCGAGCACCACGCCAGCCACGAGCTCGCCATCGCCAACCGGTGACACCGTCGTCATCCGCGCCTATTTCTATCTCGGTGGCGAGCCAGGCAGCGCGGGCGTCGTGCCTCTGCTGCGGGACGTCCCCACGACGCAGGCCATCGGGACGGCTGCGTTGAACGCCTTGCTGGCCGGCCCGTCGGCGGCAGAGACCGGTGATCGCGAGATCACCTCGGCCGTACCGGCCGGCACGCGCCTTCTCGGGCTCACGATCGAGGATGGCGTGGCGACCGTCGACCTGTCGAGCGAGTTCGAGTCCGGCGGGGGGAGCATGTCGATCTTCGTCCGGCTCGCCCAGGTCGTCTACACATTGACCCAGTTCCCGACCGTCGAGACGGTCCGGTTCGAGATCGAAGGTCAGCCGGTCACGGTCTTCAGCAACGAGGGGATCGTGCTCGATGGGCCGGTTGGGCGAGACCAGTACGCCGACCTCCTGCCGTCGATCTACGTCGACCGTCCGGCATACGGCGCCGCGATCGGCAACCCGGCAAGGATCACCGGCTCGGCCAACGTGTTCGAGGCCACGTTCCTGATCACGTTGCTGGACGGCAACGGTGCCACGGTTGTCGAGGTACCAGCCATGGCGACATGCGGCACGGGTTGCCGGGGCACGTTCGACGTGACCCTTCCGTATGCCGTGCCAGGGGCCGGTTGGGGCACCCTGCGGGTCTGGGAGGCGTCCGCGAGGGATGGGAGCCCGCAGAACGTCCGCGAGTACCCGGTCTGGCTCACCCCGGCCGAGTGACCCGGGCCGACTGACGGGCTGCGGCGCTCAGGGCTTGGCGACGAACCAGTTGTCGCCCAGACCCTGGCCGTTGGTGTCGCCGGCCGAGGTGTCGTTGGCGAAGTAGTACAGCGGGGCGCCGTCGTAGGCGACCTGGAGCCTGCCATCGGCCCGGGCGAAGGTCGTCAGGGCCTTGTCGACGCCCGCGCCTGCTGCGATTTCAACTCCCGACGCCACCGTGAATGGTGGCCACGCCTCGGCGCAGCCGCCGTCGCAGGTGCTCGTGTTGGGGCTGTCCGGCTTGAAGGTATAGAGCGTCAGCCCCTTGACGCCGGTGAGGTACGTCCCGAGTGGACCGGTCGCGGTCACCACGTCGACGCTCGTCGCGGAGACGGGTGGAGCCGACGCCTCGGTCGATGCGGTTGCCATGGGGTCGATGTAGTCGTAGTCGCCGCGTCCACCGCCGGATGACGTTTCCGACGCCGACGGCGATGGCATTGCGCTCTCGATCGTCGCCTGGGGCGCCGTGCTGGAGGGTGCCGCGCCGGGCGTGCTGCACGCTGCCAGGGCCAGAACCGTGGCGCCGACGATCAGCACGACCCATGGCCGTGCCGTCCGGCCAGTCTCGGGACTCGATGGCATGGGACCCTCCAAATCGGCGTCGATCGCCGTCAAGGCGTCCTACGTCGATCGACGCCGCCCGGTTCTCGGCATCGGAGGCCATGGGCGACCAATCCGATGCGGTGGGGTATCATCCACCAGCCCTGTTGCAACGGGCATTCGGTCGGGGCGTGGCGCAGCCTGGTAGCGCGCATCGTTCGGGACGATGAAGTCGGAGGTTCAAATCCTCTCGCCCCGACCAGACTTCCTCATCTCGCCAGGGCGCGAGTTCCTCCTGGGCCGTGATGACGCCCGTCCCACCACGCACATACACTCGGCCGGATGACGAGACGCCTCGACGTTATCGGCGCCCCCAGCAGCGCGGGAGCGTATGCGCCAGGGCAGGAGCGTGCGCCGGAGGCCATCCGGGCCGCGGGACTCATGACCCGGCTTGTCGAGCGCGGCATCGCAGTCTCGGACTGTGGCGACGTGCCCGGGTTCCGCTGGACCGTCGACCGAACGAACCCACGCGCCATGCATGCCGAGGTAGTCGCGCGCGTAGCGGGCGCCGTCGCCGATCGCGTTGCCGATAGCCTCGCCGATGGCGCCGCGGTCCTGGTCCTCGGGGGTGACTGCACGGTCGGGCTCGGGACGGTCGCCGGGGCCGCGGTCGGCACCGGGGACGTCGGCCTGGTGTACGTCGACCTCGATACCGACCTGAATACCCCCGAGAGCGTCGAGGACGGCGCGCTCGACTGGATGGGCGTCGCCCACATGCTCGGTCTGGACGACACCGTGCCGCTCCTGGCCGGCGTCGGCCATCGGACGCCGATGTTGCATCCCGACCAGGTCGTCTACTTCGGGACGGACAATTCGACGCCATTCGAGCGACGGGTCATCGAGGAGCGTGGGATCAAGGAGGTCCGCCTCGGCGAAGTAGCGACCGACCCTGCCGCCGCCGCGCGGGCGGTCGTCGAGGGATGGGCGCCACGTTTCGAGCGGCTCCTCGTTCATGTCGATGTCGACGTTCTCGATTACCTCGACCTCCCCCTCGCCGAGGAACGACGGCGCAACACGGGGCTCCGGTTCACGCAACTCGTGGCCGCGCTCCAGGTACTCGTCACGGCCCCGAACTGGGCGGCCTTGACGATCTCCGAGGTCAACCCGGATCACGGCGAGCTGGACGGGTCAACGTTGCGCACCCTGTGCGACGGACTCGCGGACGTCCTGTCCGGAGCGGCCGGCCTCCGCGCCTAGCGTTCCGTCGGGCTCGCCTACCATGCTCCGATGGACGATCGGGACCGAACCGCGCGGCACGCCGATCCAGGAACCGGCCGACGCCTCTCGCCGGTGCTTGCCGCGCTCCTGGCATTCAGTTCGGCCGCGAGCGTGCTCGTCCTCGAGATCGCGGCCGGCCGGCTCCTGGCGCCATACGTGGGTGTGTCGCTGACGACGTACACCGGGATCATCGGTGCGATCCTTGCCGGCATCGCGTTCGGTGCGTGGCTCGGGGGCAAGGCGGCGGATGCCTTCGGCCCGCTCCCGCTCATCGGACCGACGTTCGTGCTGGGTGGAGTCAGTGCGATCACCGCCGTCCCGATCGTCGGGCTCGTCGGCGGTCTGAAGCTGGGCGACGGCCTCGGGCCGATCGTGATTCTCGCTACGACCGGGTTCGTCGTGCCGGCAGCCGTCCTCTCCGCCGTCGCGCCAATGCTCGTCCGCGGCACCCTGACCGATCTCGCAACGAGCGGTTCGATCGTCGGCCGGCTGTCGGCAATCGGGACGGTCGGCGCGATCACCGGCACCTTCCTCACCGGCTTCGTGTTGCTTGGGTTGATCCCGACCCGGGTGCTGATCATCTCGGTCGGCATCGGGCTGGCGGTCATCGGCATCGGCCTGACGGCGTGGCTCAGCCGCCGCGGGCCGGGCTCGGCCGCCCTGCTGCTCGTGGCAGTGCTCCTGTCTGGCGCCTTTGCCCTGGGGCAGCCATCCCGTTGTGACACGGAGACCGCGTATTACTGCGTTGCGATCAACACCAGCGGCGCCGACCCGGACGTTCGCGTGCTCGTGCTCGACAACCTGACCCACGCCGCAGTCGACGTTCGCGACCCGACGAACCTCGAATTCGGCTACCTGCGTCGGTTCGCGGATGCGACGGCCGAGCGCCGGGCCGCGATTCGAAGCGCGGTCGATGTCCTGCATGTCGGCGGCGGCGGGTTCACCTTTCCGCGATATCTCCAGGCCCTGCACCCGGACGCCCGTCAGGTCGTCCTCGAGCTCGACCCGCGCATTCTCGAGATCGCGCACGCCGAGCTCGGGTTCACCGCGAGCGACGGGATCGAGGTACGGCTCGGGGATGCGCGGCAATCGATCCGCGCACTGCCGTCCGCTGCCTTCGATCTCGTGTTCGGGGACGCCTTTGGCGGGCTTGCCGTGCCCTGGCACCTGACGACCGCCGAGTTCCTCGATGAGGTGACGCGGGTGCTTCGACCGGGAGGCGCGTACGTCATGAACGTGATCGATGGCCCGCGCCTCGAGTTCGTCCGAGCCATGACGGCGACCGCCGCCTCACGGTTTCCGCATGTGGCCGTGATCAGTGGACGTGGCACGATCGAGGGCAAGGGCGGTGGCAACCTCGTGGTCGTTGCCAGCGAGACGCACCTGGACCAGGCGTCGATCGAAGCGGCCATCGCGACGTGGGGCGAACTCGCGCAGACGGCGGTTGTCGCCGATCCAGCCGAGGTTGCCGCGTTCATTGGCGAGTCCGTCGTCCTGATCGACGACTTCGCGCCGGTCGACCAACTCCTGGACCGTTGAACGCCCGCCAGCGTCCACGCCTCGTACCATCCTCTGGTGGACCCTTCAGCACTCCGCCTGGCAGGCGCCGAGGACGCGCCCGCCATCACAGCGCTCGTGCGCGCCGCCTACGAACACTACGAGCCGCTCATCGGGCGCACGCCGCTCCCGATGTTGACGGACTATGCGGCCGCGGTCAGGGAACACGTCGTGTGGGTGGTCGAGGACGGCGGCCGGATCGTCGGCGTCCTCGAGCTCGACCTGCGAGACGACCACCTCTGGGTCGAGAACGTGGCCGTGGCGCCGGATCAGCAGGGCCGCGGCCTGGGCCGCCGGCTGCTCAATCACGCGGAGGACGAGGCGCGTCGGCAGGGGCGCCGCGAGATCGGGCTGCTCACGAACGAGCGGTATACGGCCAACATCACGATGTACACCCGCTACGGCTACCGGGAAACGCACCGGCAGCCACATCTGGGCACCGACCTCGTGTATTTCCGCAAGACGCTGCCCGACTGAGGCAGCGGCGCGGGGCATCACGCCTCGGCAATCACCCCGATCGAGATCCGGAACCCGGCCCGGCGCTGGAGCGGCGGCATCAGCGTCCCCTGGCCGATCGGGCTGTCACCCGGGAACCAGCGAACCCACTCCTCGTTGAAGCTGTCGAAGTCGGTCGGTTCCCGTAGCGACCAGTTGGCCCACACCACCTTCTCGAGCGAGCTCCCGGCCTCCTCGAGCTTGGTCTTGAGGTTCTGGAGGCACAGGCGGGTCTGTTCCTTGATCGTGCCATTCACGACACGTCCCGACTCCGGGTCGATCGGGCCGATCGAGGAGACATAGACCATGCCACCCGCCGCGACCGCACGACCGAGACCGACCGTCACGAGGTTGGCAGGATCGTGCGACGCGCCGTCGCTGCCACCCCAGCGGGTTCGTTCCTTGCCTGGATGGGTGGGTCGAGATGGGTCTTCGGGCGGGATGCCGAACTCGCCCGGGGGCAGGTCGATCCCGTTCGCCGCGAAGCGGCGCATGAAGGTCGGCCGGATCCCGGTCGGCTTGAGCTCGCCCTGGATCTTGCCGTCCTTCACCCCGGTCTGCTCGAACGAGAAGATGTCCTGGACGAGGATCTCGTCGTCCTCGATCCCGTAGACCTCGGTGATGTTGATGATCCTGCGGCCGCCGTCCTTGAGACGCGCGGTATGGACGATCAGGTCGACGGCGGACGCCACCTGTTCGCGGATGGCGCGCAGCGGCAGCTCGTATCCCGTCATCAGCACCATCGTCTCGATGCGCCGGAGCATGTCCCGGGGGCTGTTGGCGTGGCCGGTCGAGAGCGAACCGGCCTGGCCGGTCGTCATCGCCTGGATCATGTCCAGCGCTTCGCCGGAGCGACACTCGCCGACGATGATCCGGTCGGGCCGCATGTGCAGGGCGTTTCGGAGGAGGTGGCGCATCGTGATCTCGCCCTCGCCCTCCAGGTTGGCCGGGCGTGACTCGAGCGTCACGAGGTGCTCCTGGTAGAGCTGGAGCTCGGCAGCGTCCTCGATCGTGACGATGCGCTCGTCGTTGGGGATGAAGGATGAGAGCACGTTGAGCGTGGTGGTCTTGCCGGAGCCGGTGCCGCCCGATACGAAGACGTTGAGCTTGGACTCGATGCACACCCGGAGAAATTCGAACATCTCGGGGGTCGCCGTGCCAAAGCGGATGAGGTCGTCCACGGTATAGGGCTTTGCCGAGAACTTCCGGATGGTGATGACCGGGCCAATGAGCGACAGCGGCGCGATCACCGCGTTGACCCGCGAACCGTCGGCCAGCCGGGCGTCCACGCGCGGGCTCAACTCGTCGATGCGGCGACCCAGCGGGGTGATGATGCGGTCGATGATTCGCCGGACGTGTTCGTCGTTGTGGAAGGTGACGTCGACACGCTGGATCTTCCCGTGCCGCTCGATGTAGACGTTTCGCGGCCCGTTGACCATGACCTCGGTGATCGATTCGTCGGCCAGGAGCGGCTCGAGCGGTCCGAGGCCGGTGACCTCGTGGATCATCTCGTCGATGAACCCGATCCGCTCGTCCGCCGTCACGGCGAACTCGTACTGGCCGATCACCCGGTCGACCATCTTCTCGATCTTGCCCCGAACCTCTTCGGGGTTCTTTACGTCCAGGTTCGCATCGAAGGTGCTGATGACTTCGTCCTGAAGCCGCAGCGTCACGCCTCGCAGCATCTCCTGGCGACCGCTTGCCCGGGGATCCTTTGGCGGCACCGGGACAAGGGCGCGCGACGGATCGAGCGACGAATCGGGCGTCGTCGGGGCGTCCTTCTGCTTCTGCGCCCTCTCTACTCGTTGGGTCAGCGACATGGAGCGAGACCTCCCCCCGGGCCTGGGTATGAGACATCGTGCGGATCTTCATGGAAGGATGAGTGCGTTGCGCGGCCGTGGCCCGAGCGGCCAGATGACGGGCAAGAGGATACCCCCGTCCGCCGCCGACGGCTATCGCAAAGCCTGCCAAATCCCGCGCTGAATGCGACAGCGTGGCGGCGGCGCACCGGCAAGGTGCCACACCGGAGCCTACGGGTTCGTGCTCCTCGATCGAGACTGCATAGGTCGGGTGCCCGATCGCGCTCGCGCCCTCGACGATGAATGCACCTACATCGGACTCGCCCGTTGGGACTGCCACAAACTCGATCCGAGACAGATTGGGCGTCTCAGTCGGCGCCAGACAGGGAAAAGCCGCCGTTTCGAACCGGGCAGGTCCTGACGTCGAGGTGACGTCCGTCCAGCCCACGATCACGAACAGGGTCCCGTTGCCCCGGCAGACCGCATGCACCGCCGCCCCACGCCCCGAGAAGGTGTACCGACCGACGGTCAGGCCGTCGGACGCATCGGCCTGCACGGATCCCAGGGACGTCCACCCGGCGGGTGGCGCCGGGACTGGCTGATCGCCCGGTGCGGGCACAGGCGAGCAGGCCGCGCACAGAATCAGCGCGGCGCTCAACCATGCTGTCGGGGATCCGAGGCGAGATCGGGAAATGGCGGACATCACTCAGGGCTCAAGGCGATGGGCCGCGCGGCGGACGCGACTCATCCACGGGGTCGTCAGCTGAGGCGGACGGAATAGAGCCGCTTGAGCCACAGCCTGGCGGTCGCCGTTCCGTACTTGTACGTGCATCCGCCCGCGCCGGAGCAGGTCTCGGTGTGGACGTACATGTTCTTGACCTGGTAGTAGTCGGCGTACCAGATCACGCCGGACTTGCCCGCGGGTACCGGGAAACTCTGTGTATGGGAGACCGATCCGCCATTCGCCGTGTTGTACCCCACGGTGGCGTCGACCGGCTCCTTCTTGAAGCTGATCGTGGCCGACCACGAGTTGGACCAGGTGTACGTCGTTTGAATACTCGTCGTACAGGGACCGACGCAGCCGATCCCGGTGCTGTAGAAGCCGCCGGTGGTCTCGTACTGCTGGTAGATCCCGTCGACGATGTAGCGAGTGACCGCGTAGATCGGCGGCGCGTACTTCTCTGCGGCAGTGGCGAGCGACGTGGTTGAAACCGTCAAGAGGCAGGCAGCGATGACGGCGCGTACGAAGGGGGTGCGCTTCATGGGACCTCCGATCCGAACGTCGGGACGGACCTCCGTCGCCTTCGTTCATCGGCGGCGAGTTCAATGGCGATTCCAATGTGGGAGTCCAGGGAGGATCAGACCATCCAGCTCTCCGGTAGCCAGCTTGCTTGATCGGCAAGGACGGCCGACCCGACGGCCTCCGGACGGTAGTCCGCGGCCCTCACCCGCGGCTTATCGGCGGACGGACCCTACGATCCGCACGACAGCGACTTCTCGAAGCAGAGACTCAACGGGTCGGGCAGGTATGGAGCGAACGCCGGGATGCGGCGGAAGCCCATTCGCTCGTACAGGCCGATGGCCTCCCGCTGGTGGATCCCCGTCTCGAGACGCAGGAGCGAGAGACCGTGTTCGCATGCGTGCGCAGCGAGCCGCTCGACGAGCTCCTTCGCGAGACCGAGGCCGCGGAACGCCGGGCGCACGTACATCCGCTTGAGCTCGCCGAACTCGGTGCCGACGAGCTTGATCCCACCGCAGCCCGCCAGCGACCCGTCGTACCGAACCACGAAGAACGTGACCGATTCGGCGATCAGCCGATCGACGCTGAGGCCATGACGGCTCTCGCTCGGATACTGGGGCGCCAGATGCGCCTCGAGCTCCTCGATCAGGGTGACCGCATCGGGGCTGTCAGGGCGTTCGGGCTCGATTACGACAGACATTCGCTGCGGGCGACTCCTGACGAGGTTCTGCAGTGGATGCACTCGATCGGCGGATCCGAGCTTGCCACGCGAGCGTACCGTTCGTAGCAGGACCGCATCGCGAAGGAGGTGTCCCATGCGCTCCTATCTGGTCGTCGGGAACCAGACCCTCGACAGCGCCGAGCTCGCGGCCGCGATCGATGAGCGCCTGGCGACAGGGCCCGCGGTGTTCCACATCGTGGTCCCCGCGACACCAAACCAGCGTGGCCTCACCTGGGACGAGGACGAGGCTCGCGCCGACGCGCAGGTCCGCCTGGACGAGGCCCTCGATCGACTCAGGGGGATCGGGGCGACCGCGACCGGCGAGATCGGGCATCGTGATCCGATCGAGGCCACCGAGGACGCGCTTCGCGGTCGCGAGGTTGACGAAGTGCTGCTGTCGACCCTGCCAGCCGGGATCTCGAGGTGGCTGGGCCAGGACGTGCCGACGAGACTCAAGGGTTCGATCCTCGTGCCGGTCACCGTGGTCACGACGCAGCGCCAATCCGTGCCGGCCAACGGGAGCTGACGGTCGGGGAGGTCAGGGCTCCCTGGCGAGCGGCTCGCGGGCGAGCGTCTCGCGGACGACCTGGTCGAGGCGGGCACCTGAGAACGGCTTTTCCAGGAGCGTGATGCCGTCCGGGATCGGCCGGCCCATGGACAGGGCGGTGTACCCGGACATGAAGATGGCGCGCAGGTCAGGACGCGTCCGGCGCGCGCGATCGTAGAGGTCGGGTCCGCTCATTCCCGGCATCACGACGTCGCTCAGGAGGAGGTCGATCTCGTCGCCGAGGCGGTCGATCAGGCGCACGGCCTCTTCGCCCGTACTTGCCGCGACGACCCTGTATCCGAGCCGCTCGAGCGATGCCACGACCATCTCCCGGACCACGGCCTCGTCCTCCGCGACAAGGATCGTCTCGTGCCCGGGTCCCTGGGCGCCGACTGGTTTCGGCGCCTCGATCGGAGCCGGCTCGTCGGGCTCTTCGGTCCGGGGCAGATAGACCTTGAACGTGGTCCCGTGATCCGGTTCCGAATAGACCCAGATGTACCCGCCCGACTGCTTGACGGTCCCGTACACCGTCGCCAGCCCCAGACCCGTTCCCGATCCGGGCGCCTTGGTCGTGAAGAACGGCTCGAAGACGTGCGAAAGCGTCGTAGCGTCCATGCCCACGCCCGTGTCGGAGACGACAAGCCCGGCGTACGCTCCGGGCGTCACCTCGGAGTCATGGAGCCAGTTGGTCGCGTCGAGCTCGACGTTGGCCGTTTCGATGCTGAGCGTCCCGCCATCGGGCATCGCGTCGCTGGCGTTGACCGCGAGGTTGACCAGGATCGCCTCGATCTGGCTTCGATCGGCGTGGGTGCGGCACGGCTCTTCCGTCGGCTTGACGACGAGTTCGATACGCTCGCCAAGCAGGCGCCGGATCATCGGGACAAGGTTGGTGACGACCTGGCTCAGATCGATCACGGCAGGTCTCAGCTCCTGGCTGCGGCTGAACGCCAGGAGCTGCCTCGTCAATGACGCCGCCTGGTCCGTCGCCTGGCGAATGCCGGCAATGGCTTCCTGTCGGCGATCGTCCACGTCGATCGAGCTGCCGACCAGCTCGGCATAGCCACCAATCGCCGTCAGCAGATTGTTGAAGTCATGCGCGACGCCACCGGCCAGGCGACCGATGGCGTCCATCTTCTGGGCCTGGAGCAGCTGGGCCTCGATATCCTTCCGCCGGCTGATGTCGCGGATGATCCCGGTGAAGCGTCGCTCCGGGCCGGAGCCGTACTCGCCGATCGAAACCTCGATCGGGAACTCGCGTCCGCTCGCATGGAGGGCCCGCAGCTCGGCGCTATGCCAGGGGATCGTCCGCCGACCGGTCCGCAGATAGCGAGCGAACGCATCGAAATGCCGCCCTCGATAGGCGGGCGGCATCAGCCTGGTGATCGACGCGCCCACGATCTCGTCGATCGGGTAGCCGAAGAGCTCCGCGGATGCCGGATTGGCGGCAACGACGATGCTCCCGGTGTCGATGGTCATGATCGCCTCGCTCGCCGGTTCGGTGATGGCCCGCTGGCGATCCTCGCTTTGCTGGCTGGCGATGAGCTCGCTCTGCGTCGCCAGGCGCTGCTGGATGCCACCGACAAGGAGCGCCATCACCACAGCGCTCGATCCGTTTACGGCGATCCGACTCAACGCTGTCGAGTCATAGACGAAGAGCTGCCCAGCCGAGGCGTCGACGGTCACGAACGTGACCACGAGCGCCGCCGAGATGAGGGCGGGCTTGATCCCGGCGAGCACTCCGGAGATGGCGACGAAGACCAGCAGGATGAGGCCCGGGCTCGAGATCGGCACGAACTGTCGGACCAGGAGGATCAGCACGACCGCGGCGCCAGTGGCCAGCGGGCCGATCCAGCGGGCCGGGACCAGTCGCGGCTGGGCGGCGGCGCGCGAACGAACGGCGTCGCGCACCGTTTGCGGCGTCGAGGGAGCATCGCGCTGCATCCGGGAAAGGCTACTCCGCCCGAACAACCCCCATGCCGGTGGACAGACTCGAAGGCTCAGACGCCGCCGCGGTCGATGCGGTGCTTGGCGACGAACGCCGCAGCCTGTGCCCGTCGCTCCAGGTTGAGCTTCGCCAGGATCGAGCTGACGTAGTTCTTGACCGTCTTGTCGGACAGGAAGATCTCACTTGCGATCTCCTTGTTCGTCTTGCCCTCCGCCACGAGGAGCAGGATCTTTCGCTCCTGCGACGTCAGCTGTGAGAGTTCGTCGTTCTCCGATACGCCGGTAGCGATCCGCCTGATCCGGTCGAGGACGCGTTCGGTCACCGCCGGATCGAGCAGTGACCCACCGTGACCGACCGTCTCGAGGGCGGCGACGAGGTCCCGTCCGCGGATCTGCTTGAGGAGGTAGCCGCTCGCCCCGGCCACGATCGCGCTCAGGACTGCCTCCTCGTCCGGGTATGAGGTGAGCATCACGACCCGGGTATTGGGAAGCTCGGCGCGGATGGCCCGGCATGCTTCGATCCCCGAGCCATCGGGAAGGCGGACGTCCATGATCACGATGTCCGGCTGGTGCCGCCGCGCCTGCTCGATCGACTCGGCAACCGTGCCGGCTTCGGCGACCACCTGGAAGGCCTCGCGACGCTCGAGCAAGGCGACCAGGCCCTGGCGGACCACCTCGTGGTCGTCCACGACAAGCAGTCGCAACGGACTCGTGCCTTCCGGGTTGGTCATGGCTCGGGCTCCGAATCAGCGATGGGAACGCGGATGCTCAATGCCGTTCCCTCTCCCAGCGTACTCTCGATGGTGACGGTCGCGCCGAACGCCGCGGCCCGGTCGTGGAGATTGGCCAGGCCCAGGTGTCCCGCGGACACGGCCGCGCTGGTGTCGAACCCCATGCCGTCATCCTCGACACTGAGGATCACCGCGTCCCCGTCGACCCGCATCACGATTCTCGTTCGCTGCGCTCGCGCGTGCCGTGCGGCGTTGCTGAGCGCCTCGCGGGTCATCTGCAGCAGCTGCACCCGGTGGGCCGTCGGGATGCTCGACGCGAGCTCCGGCGTGATGTCCAGGTCCAGCTCGATCTCGGATGCGCCGGTCGCGCTGAACTCATTGGCAAGCGTCGCCAGGCCGGCGAGCAGGTCTGCGCCGTGGAGCAACTCCGATCGCAGGCCAAGGATGAAGTTTCGGATCTCGCGGATGGTGAGATTGAGCGAATCGATCGCCCGATCGACTCGCGCGCTCGCCTCGTCCGGCTCGTCGGCCATCATCGAGGGAACATCCTCGAGCGACAGCGCCACCCCGTAGATCGCCTGGATGACGCCGTCGTGGAGGTCTCGCGCAATTCGTTCCCGTTCGTCCACCACCGCGAGGCGCGAGACCTGTTCGTGGAGCCTGGCGTTCTCGATCGCGATGCCGGCTCGCAACGCGAACATCTCGACGAGCAATTGGTCCGACTCGCTGAACTCGGCTGCGCCCTTCTTGTTCGTGAGGTACAGGTTCCCCACCGAGCGACCCTCGGTCACGACCGGCACGCCCAGGAATGACGCCATCGGCGGATGGTTGGCCGGGAACCCGTAGGAATCCCCGTGACGACCGATGTCGGGGATCCGGTACGACCGACGCTCGCGGATGATCAGGCCGAGGAGACCGTGGCCGCGCGGTGGAGGACCGATCCGCGCTCGGTCGTCGGGGCTGATACCGACGGTGATGAACCGTTCGATCCGACCGTTGCCGTCCACGATGCCGAGGGCGGCATATTCGGCCTGGACGAGGGTGCGGACGCTCTCGACGATCAGCTGGAGGACTGCCTCGACCTCGAGAACCTCCGCGATTGCGCGCGTGGCCTCGACCAGGGCCGCGAACTCGGCAACGCCAAGCGTTGGACCTCGTTGCGTGGCATTGGCTGTCATGCAAGCCAATCTACCAGCCCCACCCCGCCATAAGCCCAGGACCGGGCGCCAATCGGCCCCCGGCTTTGGGCCGGACGTCACTTTCGCCGTGGCCGTCGCGTGGCCACCCTGAGCCAATGGAACCGGTCGTCTCCCACCCCCGCGGAGGAAATCCGCGATGACAAGCGCCACGGCTCCCGGGAGTGTCGTGCCCCTCGACCGCGCCGGGATTCGGACGATCCTGCTGGCGACCGATCTGTCGTCCGCGTCGGCGAACGCCGAGGAGCTCGCCTTTGAGCTCGCAAGCCGTCTCGACGGCGCGTTGCTGCTAGTCAGCGTGATCGACCCGCGCTTGTTGTGGAAGCCGGCAGGCGGCTACCGCCAGCGCATGGACCAGGCTCGGGATGCCCGTCAGGTAGCGGCGCAAGGGATCGTGGATCGCGCACGGCGAGAGGGCGTGCCCGTCCGCACGCTCATCTGGGAAGGCGATCCAGGCGAAGCGATCGTCGAAGCCGCGATCGCCGAGGACGTCGACCTCATCGTGGTTGGATCGCATCAGCGCCGCGGCGTGGATCGCCTGGTCAAGGGGAGTGTCTCGGAGCGGATCGTCCGGACCTCGCCGGTCCCCGTCATGGTCGCCCGGCGAGCGCTTCCCTGAAGCTCGCGACCCCGAGTGGCCCACACAACGGGCCATTTGGCCCCTCCGGACGTCGCTGTTCTGGCGATACGGTGGCATCCGCACTTCATCACGAAGACGGGCGACCAAGAAACCGCGATCAGCGCTGAGGGCACCGGCGCCGCGGTACGTGCAACGGAACCCCATCTTCGACGCGGATCACCCCAGAGATCCGCATACCGCACGAACGGCGGGCCTACGGGCCCGCTTTCGTGCGTCCAGGGCGTCCCCATCGGTCACTTGACGGTCGCCGCGGTGGCAAACGACGCCATATCGGGGTAGACCGCATCCGGCGTGACGCTCGCCGGCGGTGTCGCGCCAGATCCCGGCCGATCGTGCCGTCGATCGATCCAGACGGTCGAGAGGCCGAGCGCCTTCGCCGGCACGTGGTCATGGAACAGGCTCTGCGCGACGTGGAGGATTCGCTCGCGCGGCAGCCCGATCACGTCGAACGCGGCCTCGAAGTTGCGCGGATCCGGCTTGTAGCTTCCCACCGACTGCGCGGTCACGATCCAGTCGAAGGTCGACCCCGAGCCGCTCGTTCGATGCCGCGAACAGGTCGTCGTCGCAGTTCGTGATGACCCCGAGTCGGAAGCGGCTCTGGAGCTGGCGAAGCGCGGCGGAGGAGTCCGGAAATGCCGGCCACGTCCCGACGGAGCCGCCAAAGGCCGTCCCTGTCGCTTCGTCGGATGTCACGCCATACGCTCCGCAGACATCGCCTAGGCAGCCGGCGAGGATCTCCCGGTAGCGCCGGTACGGGCCGGCCTCAGCGGCGGCCTCGGCCCGGCTGTACACCTCGAGGAGCTCGTCATCGGACGGGTCCACGCCGTTCGCGGCGAGGGCCGGTCGGAGCCCTGCGAGGATCCCGGCCTCCCAGTCAATCAGCGTGCCATAGCAGTCGAACGTCAGTGCGTCGAACCGATCGAAATCGAGCTCACGGTCGCCCATTTCGCGGGTCACCCTCCTGCTAGCATCGCTGCCCATGACCGGGCGTCGCTACGACTTCATCATCGTCGGTGGCGGCTCGGCCGGTTGCGTCCTGGCCAATCGCCTGAGCGCCGACCCCGGCACCCGGGTGCTGGTCCTCGAAGCCGGTCGTCCGGACTACCGGCTGGACGTCTTCATCCACATGCCGGCGGCGCTCACCTTCCCGATCGGCAGCCGCTATTACGACTGGCAGTACGAGTCGGAGCCCGAGCCGTTCATGAACGGCCGGCGCGTCTACCACGCCCGTGGTCGCGTGCTCGGTGGCTCGTCGAGCATCAACGGCCAGATCTTCCAGCGTGGCAACCCGCTCGACTACGAGCGCTGGGCGGCCGATCCGGGCATGGAAACATGGGACTACGCGCACTGCCTGCCGTACTTCAAGCGGATGGAGACCTGCCTCGCGGCAGACCCCGAGGACCCGTACCGCGGCCACGACGGGCCGCTGGTCCTGGAACGTGGTCCAGCCACGAACCCGTTGTTCACGGCCTTCTTCGCGGCCTGCGTCGAGGCCGGCTACACGCTGACGCCGGACGTCAACGGGTATCGGCAGGAGGGGTTCGCTCCGTTCGATCGGAACATCCATCGCGGGCGGCGATTGAGCGCCGCACAGGCGTATCTGCGGCCGGTTCGCGGCCGCCGGAACCTCCACCTCCGGACGCGGACGCTCGTGACCGGCATCGTGTTCGAGGGCCGTCGCGCCGTCGCGGTCGACATCGAGCGACGAGGCGGCGGCACGGAACGGATCGAGGGCGGCGAGATCATCCTCGCCGGCGGCGCCATCAACACGCCGCAGTTGCTCCTGCTTTCGGGCGTCGGTCCCGCGGCGCCACTCAGGGCGCTGGGGATCCCCGTCGTGGCGGACCTACCCGGTGTCGGTGCCAACCTCCAGGATCACCTCGAGGTCTACATCCAGTACCGATCGCTGCAGCCGGTCTCGATGCAGCCGACGGCGACCGAGCTCTGGCGTCGGCCGTTCATCGGCGCGCAATGGCTCTTCCTGCGCAGCGGGCCGGGCGCCACGAACCACTTCGAAGGCGGCGGGTTCGCCCGGAGCAACGAGGACGTCGCGTATCCGAACCTGATGTTCCACTTCCTGCCGCTCGCGATCCGCTACGACGGGACCGCCGGCGCGCCCGGTCACGGCTACCAGGTCCACGTCGGGCCGATGTACTCCGATGCCCGCGGGTCCGTGTCCCTCAAGAGCACCGATCCGCACGACCACCCGGCCCTGCAGTTCAACTACCTCTCGACGGACCAGGATCGGCGAGAGTGGGTCGAGGCGATCCGCGTCGCGCGGCGGATCCTCAACCAGCCGGCGATGACCCCGTTCAACGGCGGCGAGACATCTCCAGGGCCGGCCGTCTCGACCGATGACGAGATCCGAGCCTGGGTCGCCCGAGATGCCGAGACCGCGCTCCATCCGTCGTGCACGGCCCGGATGGGCGTGGACGAGGCGGCGGTGCTGGACCGCTGGACGATGCGCGTCCACGGGCTGCGAGGGACTGCGCGTGGTCGACGCCTCCGCGATGCCCTACGTGACCAACGCCAACATCTACGCCCCCGTGATGATGCTCGCGGAGAAGGCCGCCGACCTGATCCTCGGGAATACGCCGCTGGCTCCGGAGCCGCTCCCGTTCTACCGCCACGAGCGGGCGACGTCGCCCGTCTAGCCGCCCCGGATGTCGAGCGCGCGACCCCAGCGCAGGACGCGCACGGAGACGAGGACTCCGAAGGCGGCGATCACGAGGATCGATGCCGCCGCGACCGAGGCTTCCAGGTCGCCGGCACCGAACTCGCCGTAGACGACCAGGGGGAGCGTTTGCGTCCTGCCCTCGACGTTGCCGGCGAACATGATCGTTGCCCCGAACTCGCCCAGGGCGCGTGACCAGCTCATGACCGCCCCCGCGGCGAGGGCGGCACCGGCCAGCGGCAGCGTGACCCAGCGGAACACGTCGCGCTCTGTCGCCCCGTCGACCCGGGCCGCGTCCTCGGTGTCGCGATCGACGACGGCGATGCCGGCTCGCGCCGAACGGATGTAGAACGGAGCGGCGACGAAGGTCTGGGCCAGGACGACGGCGACGGTCGTGAACGGGATCGAGATGCCGACGATGTCCAGCGCACCCCCCAGCGCCCCTCGACGTCCGAGGAGCAGCAGCAACGCGAGGCCGGCGACCGAGGGCGGCAGGACGATCGGCAGGTCGATGATCGTCTCGACGATCGACGAACCGCGGAACCGGCGACGTGCCAGCAGGTACGCCAGGGGCGTCCCCAGGATCAGCGTGATGGCCAGGCTGACGGCCGTCGTCGCGAGACTGAGCGCCAGGGCGTTGCGCACCGCGTGGCTGCCCAGCGCATCGGCCAGGCCCCCGCCAAGGATCGCCCGCAGGACGAGGGCGAGCACGGGCAGCGCGAGGAAGGCGACGAGCGGGGCGGTCAATACGACCAGCCCGACCCGCGAGCGCCGGCCGGTCATGAGGGCGGAAGGAACCCGAACCCCTTCAGCGTGGCGAGTCCGTCCGGCCCCGCCAGCCAGTCGAGGAAGGCATGGGCCTCGTCCGGGTGGGTCGACGCGGCGACGACCACGCCGGCGTACGTAGCGGGAACATTCGCGGCTGCCGGGATCTCGATCGTCCTTACGCCCTGCGCCGCCGTCGCATCGGTCGCGTAGACGATGGCCGCATCTCCTTCGCCGAGCTCGATCTTGGCGACGACCGCCTTGACGTTCTCCTCCTTCGAGACGACGTTCGCGGCGTACGCCGTGGCGAAGCCGGCCGGATAGCCGGGATCGGTCGCGAGATTGGCGATCACCTGCTCGGCGTACATGGTGATGGGCACCTCGTCGCCAGCCGCGACGACCTTGATGCTGGGGCGCGCCAGGTCCGCGGGCGTCTCGATGTTGGCCGGATTGTCCGAGGGCACGATGAGCGTCAGCACGTTGCCGGCGAAGTCCACCGCCGCACCGTCCGCCAGTCCGGCGTCGAC
The DNA here is from genome assembly GCA_963731865.1 of uncultured Chloroflexia bacterium. GTDB lineage: Bacteria > Chloroflexota > Limnocylindria > Limnocylindrales > CSP1-4 > SPCO01. Next base: position 169,125 of record CAVSXG010000003.1, read on the forward strand.
GAGGGTCTGCGGGGTTCTTCTGATCCGCGGAGAGGAACACGTCGGCGGGTGCGCCCTGCTCGATCTGGGTACGCAGGGTGGCCGACGAATCTGTCGCGATCGTCAGCGTCACGCCGGGGGCGGCGGCCTCGTAGGCGGACTTCACCGCGCCGAGGGCGTCCTTGAGCGACGCCGCACCGTAGATCGTCAGGGCCACGGGACTCACTGTTGGCATCGGCGTGGCCGAACGGGTTGCGCCCCCAGAACAACCGATGACAAGCGCGAGGCCGAGGGCGGCGAAGGCGATCCACCGCATCGTCGTCATTGGTGCGACTCCTTCGAAGCGGCGATCTCGACGATCACGCTGGTTGCCTTGACGACCCCGATCGCCTCGTCGCCGACGGTCAGGCCAAGCTCGTCGACGGCCTCCGCCGTCATCAGGCTCACAATTCGATGCGGTCCGGCCAGGATCTCGACGACCGCCGCCACACCGTCCCGCTCCACCCGGGTGACAACGCCCGGAAAGCGGTTGCGGGCAGACCCGGCGACGATTGGCCGATCCAGCCCGGCCCGGCGGCGTTCGGCAAGAAGCCGGGTAACCTCGGCGACAGGGACGAGACGCTGCCCGCCGGTCGACCGTTCGATCCGAAGGCGACCCTGGGTCTCCCAGCGCCGAACGGTCTCCACCGTGACGCCCAGCATCTCTGCCGCCTGGCCGACCCGGATGCGGCTCGATTCGTCGCTCGCGTGCCGCGTTGCCATCCCTTGCGTCTCCTTCAAGAGCGATGGGCGAATAGCGAGGTATTCGCGGACTATACCGCGCTATTTGTCAACGCGACCCGGATGACGCGGGGCGAATGGTAGCCTCCCGGTCATGGTTGGGCCGCCCCGTTCCGGGATCGTCCTGGGTCTCCGTGCCAATGCCGGTCAGTTCGCCCTCCTCGTCGGGATCAACGCACTCGTCGGCGGGATGGTCGGCCAGGAGCGCGCCATCGTCCCGCTGCTCGCCACGGATGTTTTTGGTCTCGAGGCGACATCGACCGCGCTCACGTTCCTCGTCGGATTCGGCCTCGCCAAGGCGATCACGAACCTGGTCGCCGGCGCAGCTCGCCGACCGGTTTGGTCGCAAACCGGTGCTCGTTGCGGGTTGGCTCGTCGGCCTCCCGGTTCCGCTCGTGCTGATCCTCGCGCCGGACTGGACCTGGGTGATCGCGGCCAATGTCCTGCTCGGCGTCAATCAGGGTCTGACCTGGTCGACGACGGTCCTAATGAAGATTGACCTTGTCGGCCCCGGACGTCGTGGCCTGGCGCTCGGGCTCAACGAATCGTCGGGGTATCTCGCCGTGGCTCTCGTGGCCTTCCTGACCGGTCTGGTCGCGGAACGTGCAGGGCTGCGGCCCGGCCCCTTCTTCATCGGGCTGGCGATCGCGGGATTGGGACTGGGGGCGAGCGTCCTCTTCGTCCGCGAGACGCGCGGCCACGCCTCCATGGATGTGGCGGCGGGAGCCCCGACCCGCGCGGAGACGGCCGGTGGCTGGCGCCGACTGGCGTGGCGGACCAGCGTCGCCGACCCGTCGTTGTCGGCGGCGTCGCAGGCAGGGTTCGTCAACAACCTGAACGATGGTCTGGCCTGGGGCCTCCTTCCGATCGTCCAGGCGGCGGCCGGTCTCTCGATCGCGCAGATTGGACTGCTCTCGGCAGCGTACCCAGCCACGTGGGGTCTGACCCAGCTGGCAACCGGGGCGCTCTCGGATCGATACGGGCGCCGTCCCTTGATCGTCGGCGGGATGTTGCTCCAGGCGATCGCCATCGCGGCGATCGCGGCCACTGGCGGGTTCTGGCCGTGGTTCGCGTGCGCCGTGGCACTAGGGCTCGGGACGGCGATGGTATATCCGACATTGATCGCGGCGATCGCGGATGTCGCCCCGTCACACGAGCGAGGAGCCGTGATCGGCGTCTACCGCTTTTGGCGCGACCTGGGGTTCGCGGCCGGCGCGGTGCTGGTTGGCGTCGTGGCTTCCGCGTTCGGTGCGTCGCTCGCCATCCTCGTCGTGGCGGTCCTCACGGCAGCGTCAGGCTTGGTGGTCGCCGCGCGGATGCGGGAGACTCGAGTCCGCGTCGACCCAACCTGACAAATGTCCATGCCGACGCGCGACGGCCGTCCACTGTGGCTCGCCAGGCCCGGGCCGAGGATCACGGCACGGCAATCCTCCTGCCGACATCGCGAACATGAACGGCGCCGCTGGGGTGGCGCCGTTCAGCTTTTCCGCTTCTTCGGCTCCTTGGGTGGCCGGCTTCGTCCGTACTCGATGGCTCGTTCCACCCAACGGCGCACCGCGCCATCATCGGACGTGACCTGCGGGGGAAGGACGGCATAGCCGCCCATCGCGCGACCGGGCATCGGCTCGAACGCCCTGGCTCCCGGGATCGCAAGGAGCTCGGCCAGGTCGGCTTCAGCCAGACGCACGACCCAGGTCGCCTGGTGGAGCCCGGTCACGTGGTATCCGCCAACGAACAGGGCCGGGTAGCCAAACATCTGGCGACGCTCCGCGCCGGGGATCTCGCTCGTGATCGCCTCGAATCGCTCGACCAGATCCGGCGGTGACTTGCTGAAGTCCATTGCCGCACCTAGACCAGGCTGAGCGTCTTCGGCGTCATCTCGAAGGGCAGGACGAGGACGTACTTGCCGCTCAGGGCGCTCAGGGTGCTGCCAAATCGGTTCGAGGTGCGCCGCGGCACGTACTGGCGCCCCAGCTCGGCGACGGACAACGCGGCGCCGGGCGCCGGGCTCGGTCCCCACACGCTCGAGCCATGCGGGTAGAGCGGATCCTCGACGTAGACGGCGGTCACGCGGGTCCCGGCGCCGAGCGGGTCGCCGTTGGCCCGGAAGCCGCTCATCACCCAGGCGTGGCGTCCGCGCCACATCAGGAGCCCTACCGGTTTGCCGGTCTGCCGCATGGCTTTCGCGGCCGTGAGCAAGGCTTCCTCGATGGTCGTCGTCCCCGACGAGGGTGTATGGCCCGGCGCCCAGCAGATTGAGCCCGGCCGCCCAGCCTCGCACGCTGGCGCCCTGGCGTTCGTTGCCTTCGGGCCGCCGGCCACTCAACTTGCGGGCCAGCACCTGGAGCTCCAGCTGGGTCGCCGCGGTGCGGTCGTCCTCATCGCGGATCATGTTGAGCATCATCTGCATGCTTGCGCCGACGCACTGGACGAAGTTGGTCTGGGCCACGAAGTCGCGGCGCGTCCCGAGGTCGAGCTTGTACGACGATGACTCGGCCGCCGTGACCGGCGACATTGCGGTCGCCGATCAGCAGCAGACGCGGCGAGCCCAAGCGCGGGCCAACCGGCGGGCGGCCAGCGGGCGGCGCTGCGTCCGGACCATCAGCATCGCCACAAGATACGACGGGCCGGCAACATTGGTTCTCGCTCAGTCCTCGGCAAGATTCGGGGCCAGCCAGCGGGCCATCGTCGTCGACCGGCATGCCCTTGCGTTTGGCGTAGTCCACCAGCTGGTCGCGACCGATCCGGCCGAGCCCGAAATAGGCCGCCTGCGGGTGCCAGAAGTAGTAGCCGCTGACTGCCGCAGCCGGGAGCATCGCGAACGATTCGGTCAGTCGGATCCCGGCGCGCTCCTCGGCCCCGAGCAGATCGAAGAGCGCGCCCTTCTCCGTGTGGTCGGGGCAGGCCGGGTAGCCCGGCGCCGGGCGGATCCCCTGGTATCGCTCGGCGATCAGGTCATCGTTCGACAGACCGTCCTCGCTGGCATACCCCCAGAGCTCGCGGCGTACGACCTCGTGGAGCCGCTCGGCAAAGGCCTCCGCGAGCCGGTCGGCGAGGGCGCGGGCCATGATCGCGGAATAGTCGTCGTGCGCGGCCTCGAACTCGGCCACCAGCTCGTCCAGGCGGTGTCCAGCGGTGACCGCGAACGCGCCGACGTAGTCGATCAATCCTGAATCGCGTGGTGCGGTGAAATCGGCCAGCGCCATGTTCGGTCGGCCGGGGGGCTTGACCATCTGCTGGCGAAGCGTATGGATGGTCCCGACCGAGCCGCGACGGGTCTCGTCCGTGAAGAGCTCGATATCGTCACCGACGCTGTTGGCGGGCCAGAACCCGACGACCGCCCTTGCGCGAGGAGGAGCCGCTCCGACACGATCCGATCGAGGAGCTGCCAGGGCGTCGGCATGAAGCGACCGCGCCGCCTCGCCGATCCGAGCGTCGGACAGGATGGCCGGATAGAGCCCGTTGAGCTCCCAGGTGGCGAAGAACGGCGTCCAGTCGATCCGCTCGACGAGCTCATCGAGCGGCTGGTCCTCGATGGTGCGCACGCCCAGGAACGTCGGGCGCGGTGGGGTGACCCCGGTCCAGTCGATCGCGAACCGGTGCCGTCGCGCCTCGGCGATCGGATGGCGCGCGACCTTCTCCTGGCGAGCCCCGCGCTCTCGCCGCAGTGTCTCGTACTCCTCGCGGACCCCGGCCGCATACGCGTCGCGCCGGTCCTTGTCCATCAGGGCGCCGACCACGCCGACGGCCCGTGACGCATCCGCCACGTGGACGACCGCGCCGTGGTACTCGGGCTCGATCTTGACCGCGGTGTGCGTCCGCGACGTGGTTGCGCCACCGATCAGCAGCGGCAACTCGAAGCCTTCGCGCTCCATCTCCCCGGCGAGGTGGCGCATCTCCTCGAGCGAGGGCGTGATCAGCCCGGACAGCCCGATCAGGTCCGCGCCGGTCTCCCGGGCGGTGTCCAGGATCCGGCCGGCCGGGACCATCACCCCAGGTCGATCACGTCGTAGTTGTTGCAGGCGAGCACGACGCCGACGATGTTCTTGCCGATGTCGTGGACGTCGCCCTTGACCGTGGCCATCACGATCCGGCCGTTCGAACGCGACGCGCCGGGCTCGCGCTGCTGCCTCGATGTACGGCACGAGATGGGCGACGGCCTTCTTCATCACCCGCGCGCTCTTGACCACCTGCGGGAGGAACATCTTGCCCGCGCCGAACAGGTCGCCGACGACGTTCATGCCGTCCATCAGCGGCCCCTCGATGACCTCGATCGGTCGGGTCGCCGCCTGTCGCGCCTCCTCGGTGTCCTCGACGATGAACGAGTCGATCCCCTCGACGAGCGCGTGGGTGAGCCGCTCGCCAACCGGCAGCGATCGCCAGGCCTGCGCGTCGCCACCCGGTTGCGTGGCATTCGCCCGTTCACCGGCGTATCGATCGGCGACGGCGAGCAGCGCGTTCCGTGGCGTCCGGCCGGCGATCCAGCACGAGGTCCTCGACCAGGGCGCGCAGCTCACGGGTCGATCTCGTCATAGATCGCCAGGGCGCCGGCGTTGACGATCCCCATGTCCATCCCTGCCGCGATCGCGTGGTACAGGAAGACCGAATGGATCGCCTCGCGGATCGGATCGTTGCCGCGGAACGCGAACGAGACGTTGGACAACCCGCCGGACACGAGCGCACCGGGCAGCGATGGCCTTGATCCGTCGGGTCGCCTCGATGTAGGCGACGGCGTAGCCGGCGTGTTCCTCGATGCCCGGTCCCGATCGCGAAGATGTTCGGGTCGAGGATGATGTCCTCGGGTTCGAACCCGGCCTGTTCGGTCAGGAGCTTGTACGCCCGTGTCGCGACGGCGACCTTGCGATCGGCGGTGTCGGCCTGGCCCTGCTCGTCGAACCCCATGACCACGACGGCGGCGCCGTACCGGCGGCAGAGCCTGGCGTGCTCGAGGAACGGCGCCTCGCCCTCCTTGAGCGAGATCGAATTGACGACCGACTTGCCCTGGACGCACTTGAGCCCGGCCTCGATGACGTCCCAGCGCGACGAGTCGATCATCACCGGGACGGCGCTGATGTCCGGCTCGGCGGCGATCAGGCGCAGGAACCTGGTCATCGCCTCGACCGAGTCGAGCATCGCCTCGTCCATGTTGACGTCGATCAGGTTGGCGCCGGCCTCGACCTGCTGGCGGGCGACCTCGACGCCTTCGTCGAACCGATCCTCGAGGATCAGCTTGGCGAACTTGCGCGACCCGGTGACATTGGTCCGCTCGCCGACGTTCACGAAGACGCCACCCGGCTGCGGGATGGCGACGGCCTGGAGGCCCGGACAGCCGGGTCTTGCGCTCGACGACGAGGCCGAACCCGAGGCGCGACACCGGCGACGGCGGCGGCGATCGCCTGGACGTGGGCCGGGGTCGTGCCACAGCAGCCGCCGGCGATGTTGATGATCCCGGCGCGTGCCTAGGCCCCGATCAGGCGCGGACGTGGTCTCGGCCGTCTCGTCGTAGCCGCCGAACTCGTTGGGCAGGCCGGCGTTCGGATAGGCGATGACCGGCAGTTCGGTGATCCGCGCCAGGTCGGCGACGTGCGCACGGAGCTGCCGGGCGCCAAGGGCGCAGTTGAGCCCGACCGCGAGCGGGCGGGCATGCGCGATCGAGGTGTAGAACGCCTCGACGGTCTGGCCCGAGAGCGTCCGGCCCGAGGCGTCCGTGATCGTGCCCGAGATGACCAGCGGGATCCGGTCGCCCGTCGCATCGAAGGCGGCCTCGACGCCGAAGATCGCGGCCTTGGCGTTGAGCGTGTCGAAGATCGTCTCGATCACCAGGAGGTCGGCGCCGCCTTCGATCAGGCCCTGGGCGGATTCGGCGTACGCCTCGGCGAGCTCGTCGAAGGTGACGTTGCGCGCGCCCGGGATCGGTCACGTCCGGGGAGATGGACGCGGTGCGGTTGGTCGGCCCGAGCGAACCCATCACGTAGCGCGGCCGCGACGGTTCGGCGGCCTCGGCGGCGTCGGCGGCGGCGCGCGCGATCCGGGCGCCCTCGCGGTTGATCTCGGCGACGACCGCCTCGAGCCCGTAGTCCGCCTGCGCGATGCGCGTGGCGGTGAACGTGTTGGTCTCGATGATGTCGGCGCCGGCATCGAGGTAGGCGCCGTGGATCGCGGCCACGATGTCCGGCCGGGTCAGGCAGATCAGGTCCGTGTTGCCCCGGAGGTCACGCGGGTGATCACGGAAGCGCTCGCCGCGGTAGTCGGCCTCGGTGAGCGTGTACGCCTGGACGAGCGTGCCCATCCCGCCGTCGAGGACGAGGATCCTCGACTTGAGCAGGTCCTCCAGCCTGGCGAGCCGCGATGGCCGCGTGAACGGCGTCGTGTCGTGGCGGCTGTCGAGCGTGGTCGTCATCGGGCTCCGGAGCGGCGGAGCCCGAGTGTAGCCGCCTGCCTACGATTCCTCGATCCGGCGGAATGCGAGCCTCGGGCCGTAGCGCGGGGCGGCGGATCCCGCTGAGCTCGAGCCAGCGGATGACCCGCGCACGTTGGCCGCGGTACGGCTCGAGCAGCTCGAGCATCCGGGCGTCGGTCGCCGCGCGGCTCGCGCGGCGAGCGCAACGCCACCAGGTTGGGCAGGTGGAAGTCGCCGACGCTCACGGCATCCACGTCGCCCAGCGCCCGCACGCCAACCTCGCCCGCGGTCCACGGACCGATCCCCGGAACCGCCGTGAGGCGGGCATACGCGTCGGGCAGCGGCAGCTCCGACGATCGACCTCGAACCAGCTGGCCCGGGCGGCGACTCGCCGGATCAGGTCGGCGCGCCGGCGCTCGACGCCCAGCGGATGGAAGGCGTAGTAGGGGAGCGCGGCGAGCGATCGCCGGCGCAGGCGGCACGCGCAGGCCGAGCTCCGGCGGACCGGGAGCGGGCTCGCCGTACCGCCAGATCAACTCGAACCAGGCCCGCCTGGCTTCTCGCCGATCACCTTCTGCTCGAGGATCGCCGGAACCAGCGCTTCGAGCACGGCGCCGCTCCGCGGGATCCGGACGCCAGGGAACCGGCGTGCGAGATGCGACACCGTGGGATGGGCTCCAGCGAGCGGCAGCGGGCGCCTGGCCGAGCCCGAGCAGCGCCGGCACGCCATCGAGCGCGCGCTCTGCTCCCGGGCCCCAGGCCTCGGACGCGCAGCTGGGCTCCGAGCGTGCTCCAGCGCGACCGTGGCCGGGCCATCCGGCGTGCGCGTCGCCCGCCAGGCCCGGTTGGCCACGAACCGGAGCGTCCGGTCGCCCGGACCGCGCCCCAGCGGCGAGAGCGTGCGTCGGACGTCGAGCGGACCACTGAGCGGGTACGTTCTCGGACGGACATTGCAACGATCCTGACACGTCCGGGTTTTGTCAGGCGAATACCGTCGAATCCCTGCAGGACGGGGTTCCATGCTATGTTGGCCAAGACGTGCGACGCCCCAGGGTCGTCGCGAGTACGGCGCTCATCGCTCTGCTCGCCTTGGTCGCCGTCCCCGGCTCAGCTGGCTCGAAGGCCCCAAGCTTCGAAGCGCAGGTGGATCCGGACCTCTTCAAACGCGTGGAGGTCGCGGCGCTTGTCCGCGGGACGACGATGACGATTCCGCCTCTCGATCCAGGGGCCCGGTCAGCCGGTAACCTGGATCAAGGCTCGACCTTGCTCGAGCCGGCCCAGCAAACCGAGCCACCCCAGGCTCCGGTTCGCGACGCCCAACCCGAGTCCAACCCGGGTTCGATCCTAAGAACCCGTGGCGCTGGGATGGCAACGTGTCCTGGTACGGCCCGAGACTTCTACGGCAAGCGGACCGCCTGCGGGCTGGCCATGACCCGAGGAGCTGCTTGGCGTCGCCCACCGGACGCTGCCGTGCGGGACCATGATCACCTTCCGCAACCCGGCCAACGGTCGGATCGCTGACCTTGCCCGTCGTGGACCGTGGGCCGTACGTGTCCGGTCGGCAATGGGACCTCACCGGTGGTGCGTGCCTGGCCCTCGGCCACTGCTACACCGGCGTCCTTCCAGTGGAAGTACGCGACCGGCTGATCTGGGCCCTGGCCCGAGGCCGCGATGCGCCGTCCGCGCGCTCACAAGGTTCCGAGAGGTTCGAACCGTGCCGTGAAATGCCGAAGCGCGGCCGGCTGCGGCTCGACAATTCGGTAGCCGGGCAGCTGGTCGGTCTGCTTCGCGACCGCGGTCACAACCTCGATCACGTAGTCGATGTGGCTCTGTGTGTATGTGCGGCGCGGGATTGCCAGGCGGACGAGGTCCATCGTCGCAGGAGTTTCGGTGCCGTCGGGATGCCGCCCGAACATTACCGTCCCGATTTCGCACCCCCGGATGCCGCCCGCTAGGTACAGGGCGACCGCCAGCGCCTGACCCGGGTACTCGAGCGGCGGGATCCCGGGCAGGAGCGCCCGCGCATCGATGTAGACAGCGTGGCCGCCAAACGGCTTGACGAGCGGCACGCCCACCGCGTCGAGCGCATCACCAAGATAGGCGGTGGAACGGATCCGGTAGCGCAGGTAGTCCTCGTCGACGACCTCCCGTAGCCCTTGGGCAATCGCCTCGAGGTCACGACCTGCGAGCCCGCCGTAGGTGGGGAATCCCTCGGTGAGGATCAGCACGTTCCGGCACGCTTCCGCCAGCGCGTCGTCGTTCATTGCGAGCCAGCCGCCGATATTGGCCAGCCCGTCCTTCTTGGCACTCATGGTCATGCCGTCGGCAAGCGACGCCATCTCGTGCACGATGTCAATCACGTCTCGGTCGGATTGCCCGGGCTCGCGGGTCTTGATGAACCAGGCGTTTTCGGCAAACCGGCAGGCGTCCAGGAACAGCGGCTTCCGGTACCGATCACATAGCTCGCGAACTGCTCGCAGGTTTGCCAGCGACACGGGTTGGCCGCCGCCCGAGTTGTTGGTCACGGTGACGAACACGACCGGGATGTCGGCCGCACGCTCACGCAGCAACGCCTCCAGCGCCGTGACATCGACGTTGCCCTTGAACGGATGATTCGCGGACGGATCGCGGCCTTCCGCGATGACCAGGTCCAGCGCCTCGGCGCCGGCGAACTCGACGTTGGCGCGCGTCGTGTCAAAGTGGGTGTTGTTCGGGATGACCTTGCCCGGTCTGCCGATCACCGAAAAGAGGATCTTCTCGGCTGCCCGACCCTGGTGGGTCGGGATAACGTGGCGGAAGGGCCACAGCTCCGTGACCGCTTCGAGGAACGTGAACCAGGACGGCGAGCCGGCGTAGGACTCGTCACCGTGCTGGATGGCCGCCCATTGGTCGCGGCTCATGGCCCCAGTGCCAGAATCGGTCAGGAGGTCGATCAGGACGTCGTCCGCGTGGAGCCCGAAGAGGTTCCAGCCGGCGGCTTCGGCGGCGGCGAACCGCTCGGCGCGGGTGGTGATCCGGATCGGCTCCACCGCATGGATGCGGAATGGCTCGATGATCGTCCGGAATGGGTCCATTGAGGTGAGCTTAGCCCTCGGCCGACCTCGCCGCGGGACCGTCAGAGGTAGCAACCCGCCTCGCGCAACGCGTCGTTGATGTAGTTGAGGAGCTTTGCGTTGTTGTGGCCGGTGCGTCTGAGCGTGTCGCTTTGCGTTGCCACGGCAATGTTGAACTGTTCCTGGAGGGTTGCGCAGTCCTTCGCCTCGGCAAGCTCGTCGATCCGGGGCTGCACGTCGGGCGCGTAGTCCTGCCATTCGACCACGCCCTCTGTAGGCCTGGCGGACGGAATCTCCGAGGGCCCGGGGGCTGGGGCCCCCGTGGACCCAGCGGATGCCGAGCCCGACGATCCGCCACATGCGGTCACGAGGATGACGGCGAGTGCAATAAGGCCTCTCACTCCCGGACAACCATTTCGGCATGGTACGGCGCCTCGTCCGCAACGGGCCTCGCAATCGACTCAGCCGCTTGCGCCCTCGCCCGGTCGACCGCGCGGCGCACCGCCTCGATGACCAGGTCGGGCCGGTCGACCTGGATGATGTGCCCGGCGCCCCACGCGATCGTCCGGGTGACAAGGCCCGGGGAGAGCGATTGGACGGCGTCCTCCCAGGCGGCTTCGATCGCGACGTTCTCGGCCTCGCTGAGGCGCGGCTCGTAGCGAGCTGCGACGAGGAATTCGATCGGCAGCCCCTCGACCGATGACGCGCGCAGTTGCTCCTCGCTCGCCGCCCAGTCGAGCGAATCCACCGCCTCGACTGTCGCGCGCAACGCGTCCAGCGTCGCGTCGTACTCGGCTCGGAGTGAGCCAAGCAGGGGGTGGATCCAGTCCTCCTGCAGGTCCGGGTCGAAGGTATCGACCATGACCAGGCCGACCACCTTGTCCCGGTTCTCCGATGCGAATACGCGACTGAACGCACCTCCAAGCGAATGCCCGACGACCACGAATGGCGGTGCCTCGCCCGCCGTTGCCAGCAGCGCGTGGAGCTCGGCGGCTGCATGACTGAGCGTGTGGCGTTCGATCGGGTCGCTTCGTCCACGCCCGGCTCGGTCATACGCACACGTCCGAGTCGTCTCCGCGAGCGCATCGAGCACGGCGCTCCACGTCGAGCTATCCGAACCCGAACCCGCCTCCAGGACGACGGTGGGCCCGCCCTCGCCCCGGCAGTCGAGGTAGAGCTCGCGGCGCCCGATGTCGAACCGCTGGCCCCTCGCCTCGTACGGCGGCGCCATGTGATGCCGGGCAAGCCAGGCAGACGGGCCGCCGGTGCGAACCACGTCGATGACGAGCGCCAGGGCGACGCCGGCGACGACGGCCAGCACCAGCGCAACGGGCGACGGCAGCGGTGCTCGACGATTGGTCACGTCCATCCCGGACTACCGTAGCGCCGACTCGATGTACCCTGCCGCCATGTGTCGAAGCATCAAGACCCTGCGCCGCGCCGACACCGCCGCGACGACGGGTGAGCTGGAGGCAGCCGCCCGCCAGTTCGTTCGCAAGATCAGCGGCTACCGCACACCGTCGGCCCGAAATGCCGAAGCCTTCGAGGCTGCGATTGCCCAGATCGCGGCATCGTCATCGCAGCTGCTCGAGACATTTGGCGTCGACATCGAGGAAGGTCCGGACCGTTGGACCCCGGGCTCGGGCTCGAGTCGACGGCATTCGCACCCGCACCCACACGACCCGATCGCGATCGTCGGCTGATCAGCCGCGATCGCCTGCGTTGACCCGGGATGGTGTTGACCGACGCTCCCTGGTGGGTGCGCCCCGGACTGGAGGTTGCCGACGGGCGCCTCGCGATCGCGGGGCAGGATGCCGAGAAGCTCGCGCGCGAGCATGGGACGCCGCTCTTCGTCTACGACCGCGCCCGGTTTAGGGAGAACGCTCGACGGCTACAAGGAGCATTGGCCCGGACTGGGCTCCCGTTTCGCGTTCGCTTCGCCCTCAAGGCCAACCCGTTCCCTGAAGTCCTCGAGGTGTTTCGCGGGCCGGGCGACGCACGGACCCCCGAAAGCCTCGGGATCGACGCATGTTCGCCCGGGGAAGTCGAGCGCGCGATCGAATGCGGCTGGCGCCCGGACGAGATCAGCTATACGGGCACGAACGTGTCGGAGCGAGACATTGACGTCCTCCTCGCCCGGGGGGTTCACGTCAACCTCGACGCCGTCAGCCAGATCGAGCGGTATGGCCGGCGTGCGCCCGGAACCGTCATCGGCATCCGCATCGACCCTGCCGTCGGGGCGGGCTACAACGCCCACCTCGAGTACTCGGGCGACCGGCCGACCAAGTTCGGGATCGGCCTCGAACGGCTCGACGATGCCCTGGCGGCCGCGACCAGGCATGACCTGACCATCGACACCGTCCACTTCCACGCGGGATCAGGATGGCTCGCGGATGGGTTGTCCGGTTTCGAGGCCGCGCTCATTCGCGCGGTCGAAGCCGTGGCGCGCCTTCGCGCCGCGGGGTGTCCGATCACCGAGGTCAACGTGGGTGGCGGGCTTGGCGCTCCGGCGCGCCAGGACGAGCGAGCCGTCGACCTAGACGCATACGCGGCGACACTGGCACGACATCTCGGCCCGCTCGACGTGACCGTCGCCTGCGAGCCGGGCGATTACCTGTCCAAGGACGCCGGCATCCTGCTCGGCGAGGTCGTCACCGTTGAGCGGCGCCGGGACGTCACGTTCGTCGGTCTCGACATTGGCTGGAACGTCAACTGCGCGTACTTCATCTACCGCTACGCGCAGGAGCTCGTGCCCTGCCGGCAGCCAGACGCGCCACGAACGGAGGTCGTGACCGTGGCCGGCCACATCAACGAGGCGGGCGACGTGTTTGCCGAGGACTACCCGATGGCGCCCGTCCAGGAGGGCGACGTGGTGGCGCTGTTGAACGCCGGCGGGTACCTCCAGGCCATGAGCTCCACGCACTGCCTGCGCCCGACCGGCCAGGCGATCTTCCTCGACCGCTAGGACGGCGCCAGCTCTCCCCAGCTGGTCGTCCGCTCGATCTCGATCCGGATCAGCGGGAGGTCCTCGAGACGGTGCCCCGCGTATTGCGGGTACTTGGCCCGCAGCGCCGAGATGGCCGGGTCGCGCTCGTTTTCACCCTCGTCGCCGGGTGCGAGGAGGGTCGCGTGCCCGTGACATCGCACCCAGGCGAGGTGCTCCCAGGCTTCGTCCCAGCGGTCCACGAGCAGCGTGACTCGTGGGTCGGCGAGGATGTCGCGGACCCGCGCCAGCTGCCGAACGTCGCGAACCGCCTTGGGCTTCTCGTCGAGCGGCGTGTAGAGCACCGGCCGAACCGGATGAAGCACGAAGCAGACCGGGACGAGCCGAGGCCGCCCGTCGGGGGCGATCGTCGCCAGCATCGCGCGGCGAGCGGCATCGAGGAACGCCCGCTCGTCGCGCGACAGGATCGGGTCGTCGCTCTGCACCCGCCTATCATGCGGCCATGCGCGACACCCGCCTCCCGCCCGTCCGTCATGTCACAAGCAGACGGATCGTGGCGGTTCGAGGGGAGTCGCTCGAGGTTCGTGACGATCGGGTGGTGGGCGAGGCCCCGCTGGAGATCCGCGCCGTCGGGCCGCGCCAGGAACCGGTGGCCGTGGCGGTCACGATGCGGACGCCCGGTCACGAGGCCGAGCTCGCGGTCGGGTTCCTGCGAACAGAGGGGCTTATCGAAGGTCCCGAGGTGGCAAGCACCACCGCCGGCGACCCGGCAAATCTCAGCCAACCCGACGACACGATCACGGTCAGGTTGTCGGTCCCCTTCGACGACTCGAAGGTCGCCGAACGCCACTTCATCGCGACCGCGTCATGCGGGATCTGCGGCAAGGCCTCCATCGACGAGGTGGCGCTCCGGGTCGCGCCACTGGGCGACGGCCCTGTCGTCTCTCGCGCCGTCATCCTTGCGCTGCCGGATCTCCTGCGAGCCGCCCAGCGTGCGTTCGAGGAGACCGGCGGGCTGCATGCCGCCGGGCTGTTTGCGCCGAACGGTGAGCTGATCGCGATCCGCGAGGACGTCGGTCGCCACAACGCGCTCGACAAGGTGATCGGTTCGCAGGTCCTCGCGGGGGTCCTCCCGCTGCGCGACCGAATCCTGATGGTGTCGGGTCGGGTCAGCTTCGAGATCGTCCAGAAGGCCGCTGTCGCCGGCATCCCGATCATCGCCGCGGTCTCGGCCCCCTCGGACCTCGCGATCGAGACCGCCGAGCGACTCGGCGTGACCCTGGTCGGATTCCTCCGTGGCGATGGTTTCAACGTCTACGCCCACGACAACCGGATCGACCTGCGCGACCTCAGCGGCCTTGGCTAGGCGGGACCGTCGCCGACCTGGCCCTCGCCACGGCCCGGTCGGTTGTTGACGAATTCGAAGCCGAAGCGGCCCTTTATACAGAGGTGGCCTTCGGTGACCGAGGAGTCGAGCGGTGAGGTGACCTTGACGATTCGGTCGTCCTGCGCGTGCAGGCTGACCGCGCACCCAACGCCGCAATACGGGCAGATCGTGTCCGTAACGGTCTGCGCCGCCTCGTCCCAGGTGCCCGCCTCGCGCATGTCGTACTCGCTCTTGAACATGAGCGCGCCCGTCGGGCAGACGCCGATGCAATTCCCGCAGTAGACACACGCGGACTCCGGCAGCGGCACGGCCTGCTCCGTCGAGATCCGGGCATCGAAGCCGCGGCCGGCCACCGCGATTGCGAACGTGTTCTGGGCGTCTTCGCCGCACGCCTCGACGCACTTGTAGCAGAGGATGCATTTGGAGTAGTCGCGGACATACAGCTCGTTGTCGATCTTGGTCGGCTGGGCGACCGTGGCGGCGGTGGCGTCACCTGGGGCCGCGTGATGGTGCCCGGGCTCGTGTGCGTCTCGTTCGCCGGCCGCTGCGGGCGGGGACGGCGGCCCAAACCGCGACGGATCCGCGCCGTACCGCTGCGCCATCGCGGCAAACGAGCCATCCGGGACCGCCGGGCCGGTCAGCGACACGTCCACCGACGACCCGAGGAACTCCAGGACGACCTTGCGCGAGAGCCGGACCCGTTCCGAGTCGGTCTGGACCTCCATCCCGGGCTCTACGGTCCTCGAGCAGGCCGGCGCGAGCACCCGCGACCCGGTGACCTCCACGACGCACACGCGACAGACGTTGACCGGCGTCAGGTTCTCGGCGTAACAGAGCGTCGGCGTGTCGATCCCCTGGGTCCGGCAGGCGTCGAGGATCGTCGAGCCGGCCGGCACGGAGATCTCGTGTCCGTCGATCGTGAGCGCGACGGACGCGCGAGGCACGGCCGGCGGCGCTTGCGGCGGCCGGCTCGGGCGGGCCGGTGGCGAGAGCAGGATCTCCGTCAGCGGCTGCGCGGCGGACGCCTGGCCGGCGTGCGGCGACAGGGGATCCGGCGCCGGGTCGCGGTCCATGCTCAACCCATCGCTCACAGGGCCACCAGGTCTGGCTGACGAAGGGCGGACTCGATCGCCGACGAGGCCGTTTGCCCCAGCCCGCAGATCGAGGCATCGCGCATCGCCTGGCCGATCTCTCGAAGCAGGACCAGCTCCTCCTCGCGCGGCCGAACACGCGAACCCGTGGCCAGCCGGGCGAGCAGCTCCTCCTGCCGAACGCTCCCGACGCGGCAGGGCACGCATTGTCCACACGACTCATCGCGGAAGAACTGGGCGATCCTTCGCAGCGTGCCAACCAGGTCGGCCGTCTCGTCGAACACCATCACGACCCCGGACCCGAGCGTGGCGCCGATCGCGCGAGTGGCCTCGAACGTGAGCGGCGTGTCCAGGACGTCCGGCCCGACGAAGACCCCGGCTGCGCCACCCAGCAGGATCGTCCGGATCGCGTGCCCGCCCGGGACGCCGCCCGCGAGCTCGATCAGGTCGCGCATCGTCGCCCCGAACTCGACCTCGTACACGCCGGGCCGCGCGACATGGCCGGAGAGACAGAAGAGCTTCGGCCCGGTCGAGCCTTCCGTGCCGATCGCCGCAAACGCCTCGCCGCCCTCGAGCACGATGTGCGGGACGTTGACCAGGGTCTCGACGTTGTTGACCACGGTCGGTTTGCCAAAGAGCCCGACTTCGACAGGGAACGGCGGCTTGTTGCGCGGTTCGCCGCGTTTGCCTTCGATCGACTCGAAGAGTGCCGTCTCTTCGCCGCAGATGTAGGCCCCGGCGCCTCGCCGGAGCTCGATGTCGAACGAGAAGCCAGAGCCGAGGATGTCGTTGCCGAGGAGTCCGGCCTCGCGAGCCGTCGCGATGGCATGGGCGATCCGCGACTCCGCTTCCGGATATTCGCCCCGGATGTACAGGTAGCCCCGCTCGCAGCCGGTGGCGTACGCCGCGATCGTCATCGACTCGACCACTGCGAAGGGGTCGCCCTCGAGCAGCACCCGGTCCTTGAACGTCCCGGGCTCGGATTCGTCCGCGTTGCACACGAGGTAGTGCGGGCGGGCCGGCTGCGATGCCACTGCGGCCCACTTCCGGCCGGTCGGAAACGCGGCGCCACCTCGGCCGACAAGCTTCGAAGCAGTGATCTCGCCGATCACCCCGTCTGGCCCGACCTCGACCGCGCGCGTCAGGGCGGCGTACCCGCCATGCGCTCGATAGTCGTCGAGCGACCCGGGATCGACGGTGCCAATACGGGCCAGCAGGCGCGTCGGCGAGGCGAGCCGATCCTCGTCGACGATCTCCCTTGGGTGATCGCCACCCACGGGGTCCGCGGTCTCGGGCCGCTCCAGCCTCGCGACGACGCCACTCGCATCGACCGGGGCGACGGCGAATGCCCTCGATTGCTCGCCGGCGACCGTGAAGAGCGCCGCCGGCGCGCGATCGCACAGCCCCAGGCACGGGCTGCGCAACCAGGTCGCCCTGGCGTCGCCGATCGGTGCTCCCGCCGGGCCCATGGCGCGTTCGAGGTCCGCGCAGACCGCCTCCGCGCCCGCGAGCCGGCACGCTATGTCGTCGCAGATGTGCGCAGCGACTGGTGGCCGAGGCGACGTCGCGAAGAGCGCGTAGAAGGTTGCGACCCCATATGCCTCGGCAGGCGGTACGGCGAGCCGCCGGGACACGTAGTTGAGCGCCGGCTGGCTGATCCACCCGATCCTCGACTGGATCGCGTGCAGCGCGGGGAGCAGTTGCGAGCGATTTGCTCGTGCGGCGTGACCGCCTCGCGACGCGTGCCCGTCGATCGCCGCGTTGCGGGTGCCACCCGCCCAGCCCGACTCCGCGGGTCCGAGCACCGCGTCGACCGCGGCGCGTTCGGCGGGGGTCGCGAGTGGCCCGATCACGTGCAGGTCCATCACGGCCGAGTGTACCGCCGGCGCCTCCGTCGCCGATGTCCGCAAATTGGGTCTTGTCACCACTTGACGGGGTGTCTATAGTGCCGGCAACACGGATCAGGGCAGACACCACTGGAAGAGGTGACACATGTTCGGCAGGGCAGCAACCGTCGCGGCGGTCCCACAACCCGCGTTACACCGGCTGGTCGTGGTCGGGCTGGCCGCGGCGCTGGCACTCGCGTCCCTGGCTACGTCCTTGGCCGCGGGATCGGCTCGGGCGTTGTCGCTCCCGGGCGTTCTGCCAATCGGCATCTCGAGCCTGCTCGCGTCGACCGCCTCGGGGGCCACGAGCCTTCGCGGCATCGCGACCTTCGACTCGGTCCCGACCGCGTCACAGGTCACGGCCCTCGAGAGCCTGGGGCTGGTCGTCCAGCCGATGCGGCACGTACCGCTCGCCCTCGTGGCGGGCGCCGTCACCTCCATGCAGGCAGCCGTCGTCAATGGCATGGCCAGCGATATCTACCCCGACGAGGCGATCGAACTTCTCGATACGGCGTCCTCGGACGCCATGGGCGCGGCGTCCCTGCGCGCCGCCGGGTTCACCGGCCGGGGCGTGACGGTGGGCATCGTCGACAGCGGTTGCGACGCAAGCCACCCGGACCTTGGCGATCACGTCGTGCACAACGTCAAGCTGTACAGCGCTGAGTACGCGAACCTTCCGCCCGACGCGGGCAACCGGATCGTCGTCGCCAACGAGACTGGCCCGTACCAGAACACCGACATCGGTGGCGGACACGGCACGCACGTGGCCGGCATCGTCGCTGCCGACAGCACGACGGATCCGGCAGGTAGCCGCTTCGGCGTCGCGCCCGACGCCAGCCTCGTTTGCTACTCGATCGGCGAGGTCCTGTTCACGACGGCTGTCGTCACCGCGTACGACCACATGCTCGATCAGCCCGACCTGTGGGGCATCGATGTCGTCAACAACTCCTGGGGCAACTCCTTCCGCCAGTTCGACCCTCGCGATCCCGTGGCCGTGGTGACCAAGGCGGTCGCCGACCAGGGCGTCGTCGTCGTCTTCGCCTCCGGCAACAGCGGATCCGAGAACGCGGAGATGAGCCTCAACCCCTTCAGTGAGGCACCCTGGGTGATCTCCGTGGCCGCGGGCTCGCTCGACCACCATCGCGGCGACTTCTCGTCGAACGGTCTGATCTACGACAACTCGCAGCCGACCCAGATCGGCGGCGGCGGTCACACCTGGTGGACCGGCGACCGGATCGGCGTGTACCACCCAGACGTCACGGCACCGGGTGTCGACATCAGCTCGACGTGCGATACGGTCGGCACCGTGATCGGGCCGTGCCCACCGCCTGACTACGGCCAGGCTGTTGCCTCAGGTACCAGCATGGCGGCACCGCATATCGCCGGCGCGGCGGCGGTGCTCCTCCAGGCTAACCCGGCGCTTACTCCGGACCAGGTTCGTTCGGCCCTCCAGGCCACGGCGACACCGGTCACCGCTGCCGACGGCAGCGCCATCCCGTTCTGGCAGGCCGGCTACGGCTACGCCGACCTGAGCGCGGCAGTGACCCTCGTTCGTTCGAAGACGTGGGCCAGGGACCTGCCGAGGGCGCAGACCCGAGCGGATGCCCGGGTGCTGGCCGCGGACGGGTTCGGTGTCACGCGCACCGACCTGTGGACCTATGACGCGCCGCGCGGAACGGTCGCCGGCACGGACAGCCACACCTACGCGGTCGCCGTCCCGATCGGGACGACGCACGTCAAGGTGACGCTATCGCATCCATCGCTCGCGGTCGTCGGGATCAACGGCACGAGCTACGTTGTGACCGTCCGAGACGCGGCCGGGCAGGTGCTCGGGACCACCACCGAATCGATCACCGCGGGCGCCGGCACGGCCAGCGCGTTCATCGACCTGCGGTCGTTCGCCAATCCGCCGGTCGCCTACGGCGCGTTCACCTTCGAGGTGAGTGGCGAGTACGCGGCCTCCGATCCCGACACCCTCGACAGCGACTCGCTGCTTGGCCGAATGGTCACGTTGCAGGTCGCGCAGGTGATCTCCGGGCGTTAACCCCGCATCCTTCCCGTCATGGCGCCGGTCGTATGCCCTGCGGCCGGCGCCGCACCATGTCCGCCGGTGGCTCGCTGGCGAGCCCCGCGTCTACAGGGGCGGTGCGAGCCCGAGCGCCCGCGCCGCCCATGGCAGCGCGGTCCGGGACTGCGCGTGCTGGAGTGGCCGAACGTGCGGCGCCTCGGGCAACGGCTCCCCACCGGCGCGCGAGCAGAAGAAGCCGGCGACCCACGCGGCAAGCTCGGGAGCGTCGGGCAGGACCGTTTCGGGCGCTGGTCCGCCCTCTGACTGCAGGCTCGGCAGCCAGAAGGCGACGTCGAGATCCGGGTTCGCCAGGCGGGCGTGGTTCCAGTCGATGACGATCGCCCGGCCATCCCGGAAGCACAGGTTGTCGCTCCGGATGTCGAGGTGGACCAGCGATTCGCCGGCCAGGGGAGCGTTCGCGCTCGCATCGATGAGGCTTGGCAGCGCGGCGCGGAGCCACGCCGCCGAACAGAGGCGCAGGGCCAGGAACGGCGCCGGATCGGCCTCGACCCGGCGCCAGTCAGCGCCGTCGTCGGGTTGATGCCGGGGCAGCCCGTCGGGTGGCGTGGCCGCGCGAATCTCCGCGAGGGCATCGAGAACGAGCGAGACGCGTTCGCTCGTCCACGGCGGGGGCCATTCGGCGTCGGACAGGTCCTCGAGCGCCAGCGCCGGCCTGTGGCCGTCGTCATCGAAGCCCAGGATCCTCGGCAGGAATGGCCCGCGAATGCGTTCGTAGTGCCGGTGCTCGGTGCGGGTCCACTCGGCCGTCAGCTCGGTGGCGCCGATCTTGACGAACGCGGAGCGACCGCCCGGTTCGGGGTGGAGGCCGTCGGCGACGATCCAGCGGGCCGCGGTATCGCTCGCGCCTCGATCGTGCGCGGCGCGGCGGAAGCTCGCGGGACGCCAGCCGAGGGCGCGTTCCATGCGCTCGACGTCGTCGTCCGGTGGTCGGAGCTGCGCGACCCGATCGTCCATGCCCGGCGTGCTAGCGGAGCTCGACCGTTCGGAACTTCCAGTACGAGTCCTTCTTTGTGACCTTGCCGTCACGGAAGGTCCACAGGTCGCAACCCCGGACCTCGAGCCGCAGACCGTCGGTGGTCGTGCCGCGAAGGGTCCATTCGGACGCCCCTCGGTCGCCGGCCACAAAATGGTCGTCCTCCCCGTAGCGGACGTCGGGGATCCCGGTGAACCGCCCGGCAAAGGCCTCGCGCACGGCATCCCTGCCGACGAACCGTTGGCCGTAGGCCTCCGGACCTCGAGGCGACTCGAACACGGCATCCTCGGTGAAGTGCCGCATGATCCGGTCGAGGTCGTGTGTGTCGAACCCTGCGGCGATCTCCCGGAGGACGTCCAGTTGGTCCGTCATGCCGGCACGCCGGCGCCGAGCTTCTCGATCCGGATCGCCGTCGCCTTGAACTCGGCCGTGCCCGATTTGGGGTCCGTCGCGTCGATGGTGAGCAGGTTCGTGGCCACGTCGTCCTGGAAGTGCAGGGTCATGAAGGTCAGCCCCGGGCGCAGCAATTCGTCGATCCGGATGGGGACCTCGACCTGGCCGCGGCGCGAGACGACGCGGACGCGTTCGCCATCGGCCAGGCCGTAGCTGGCGACGTCCTCCGGACTGATGTCAAGGCTCTCGCCGCGACGCATCGGGGAGGTATAGCCGGCGGTCTGGACACCGGTGTTGTAGGACTCCAGGCGACGACCAGTCGTCAATCGGATCGGGAAGTCCGCGTCGAGCTTGTCGACCGGCGGGTCGTGATCGACCGGCGAAAACGGCACCCGGTTGCCCGGGACGGGATCCTCCCAGAGCCGCGAATGGAGGAACAGCTCGCCCGGATGGGTCTCGTCGTAGCACGGCCACTGGAGTCCACCCTCGGCCTCCAGCCGCGCGTAGCTCATCCCGGCATGGACCGGGGACAGGCTGCGGACCTCGTTCCAGACGGCTTCCGGGTCGGCATCACCCCAGCCGGCGCCCATGCGGTTGGCGAGGTCGAAGATGATCGCGAGGTCGTCGCGCGCGCCCTCGGGAGCTTCGACTGCCTTGCGGACCCGCTGGACGCGCCGCTCGGAGTTGGTCACGGTGCCCTCGGACTCCGCCCACGCAGCGCTGGCGGGCAGGACGACGTCCGCGAGCTGGGCCGTCTTCGTCAGGAACAGGTCCTGGACCACCAGCAGATCGAGGCCCTCAAGCAGATGGATGGCCCGCTTCTGGTCTGCCTCGGACTGCACCGGGTTCTCGCCGATGCAGTAGACGGCGGTGAGCTCGCCCCGTTCCATCGCGTCGAACATGCCGGACAGGTGCCAGCCACGATTTGGCGGGACGCTGACGCCCCAGGTCGCGTCGAACTTCGCCCGGAGCGCGTCGTTCTCGACGTGCTGGAAGCCGGTGAGCCGGTCGGGCAGCGCGCCCATGTCACCGCCGCCCTGGACGTTGTTCTGGCCACGGAGCGGGTTGACCCCGGAGCCATATCGCCCAACGTGCCCGGTCAGCAGCACGAGGTTAATGAGCGCCAGCACGTTGTCGACGGCGTTGTGGTGTTCGGTGATCCCGAGCGTCCAGCAGATCAATGCCCGTGGGGCCGTCGCCAGGGCTTGGGCAAGCTCGCGGATGGCGGCCGCTGGGACGCCCGTTTCGCGCTCGGCGTATTCGAGCGTGTACGGCTCGACCTTGGCCTTGAAGGCATCGAAGTCGACGGTCGCGCGGTCGATGAACTCGCGGTGCTCCAGGCCGTTCGCGATGATCTCGTGGGCGACGGCGTTGGCCAGTGCGATGTCGCTGCCCACGTCAAGGCCGAGCCACAGGTCAGCCCATTCGGCACTGGACGTTCGGCGTGGGTCGACCGCGATCAGCCGGGCACCGCGGCGAACGCCGCGCAGCACGTGATGAAAGAAGATCGGATGCGTCTCGCGGGCGTTGCTGCCCCAGAGAACGATCAGATCGGTCTCTTCGGCCTCACGGTATGAATTTGTGCCACCACCGGCACCGAACACGGTCGCCAGACCGGCGACGCTAGGGGCGTGTCACGTCCGGTTGCAGCTGTCGATGTTGTTACTGCCCAGGACCGTTCGGCTGAACTTCTGCGCGGCAAAGTTGACCTCGTTGGTCGCCTTGCTGCAGCTGAAGGTGCCGAATGTCGTCGGGCCATGCGCCGCCTTGGCGGCCATGAACCCGGCAACGGTCCGGTCGAGCGCTTCGTCCCAGGTCGCGGGTCGAAGCTCGCCGCCCTTCGTGTCGCGGACGAGGGGCTGGGTCAGTCTCACGTAGGGCTTTGCCACGACGGGCCTCCTGCGGATGCCGACCCGGAAAGTGTAGCGCCGGCCGTTGCGTGCAGCGCAGCGCCGAGCAGCCCGGCCTCATCGGGCAGGCGAGCGCGCAAGACCGCAACCCCATTCGGGATCCCGGTCCGGAGTGCCGGCTCGACCAGGTCCCACGACCCGGCCATCGATCCACCGACGACAAGTGCCGTGGCCCCAAAGCGCTCGAGCCATGGCGCCAGGGCATACCCAAGCTTCTCAAGCGGGCCATCGATGGCGGCCCGCGCGGCGGCGTCACCGTGCCGCGCCAGCGCCGCGATTTCCCGCACGTCCGGCGTCGGCTTCGAACCCGCCGATCCGCTGACGCGTTCGTAGGCCGTGACAATCGCACGACGGGAGACCGTGTCCTCGAGCGGTCGATCATCGATCGAGAGCAGATGGACCTCGCCCTCGGGAGGGACGTCGGGTCCGGTGCTCACGATCCGTCCATCGGCCAGGAATGCCGACCCGATCCCGGTCCCAAGCGTGATCCCAGCCACTCGCGCATATCCGACGGCCGCGCCGGCTGCCCGCTCGCCGATCAGGAAAGCATCCGCGTCATTGAGAAAGACCACGCTGCTATCGGCAGGGAGCTCGTCGAGCAGCCGGCGACCCACGTTGACGCCCCGAAGCGAACCGAACTTCGCCACGCCTTCGAAGCCGCCGATCCCAGTGACGTAGTCGAACGGTGCCGGGATCGCCACGCCCCACGTCGAACCTGGCGCCGCGGCCAGGAGACGCGCGCAGTGGACGATTGTTGCGAGGATCGAGTCGGCCGTGCCGTTTGCATCGAGTGGCAGCCGAATCCGCGTGCCATCGACGAGGGCCCGCAGCCCGAGGTCGACCATCGCCCCGGCGACATGGGTGCCCCCGATCTCGAGAGCCGGAACCGAGGGCATCGCCATCCCCCCGGCTAGCGCCCGCGGATCTGCGAATGAAACGCAGCGACATCGCCGATCAATTGGTCGACGTGCGCTTCGATGGGCATCGCATCTTCGCGTGCCAGCCGCGAGAATGTACAGCCAAGACCGTCCGTGGTCGGCTGACTTGACCTGGGGTACGGACCCGCGACGCCGATCATCCAACCGGACCCGGCGGCCCACTGTGGCTCAAGGGTTCGGAAGCGAAAGACGAACAGGTCGCACGATCCGTCCGGTGTGTCGTACTCGATCGTCCGGAGCAGCTCGATCTCGTCCGGCCGATCGCCGAGCTCCGTGGCGTGCGCGAGCCACTCGACCATGTCCGATCCTGCGATCGCCGCTTGACGTGGATCGGTTAAACCGGCCATTTCGCAGTTCGACTCCTGGCGGCTCAGCCCACCGCCTTCTTTATGAGTGCGCCGATCCTTGCCTCGTCGGCGGTGGTCAACTTCGTCAGCGCGAACGAGGTCGGCCACATGGTGCCCTCGTCGAGGATCGCATCGTCACTGAACCCGAGTGTCGCGTATCGCGTCTTGAACTTGTCCGCGGCCTGGAAGAAGCAGACGACCTTGCCGTCCTTGGCGTACGCCGGCTGCCCGTACCAGAGCTTCGGCTCGAGGTCAGGTGCGCTGGCCTTGACGACGGCGTGGATCCGCTCGGCCATGGCGCGGTCCGGGGCCGGCATGTCGGCGATCTTGGCGAGCACATCGCTTTCGACGTCCGCCTTCGCGCCGCGACGTGCCGCCGCCTTCACCTCCTTGGCGCGCTCCTGGATTGCGGATCGTTCCTCTTCGGTGAATGCCTTGGCCGTCTTGTCGACCGCTGTGGTCCGGTTTGCCGTCTTCTTCGTGTCGTTCATCGCATGGTTCCTTTTCGAGATCGGATAGGGAGGACCCTGATGCTAGGGACCCGATGCGATGTTGGCTTCTCTAAAACTGCTCGATCGCATCGCCACGCCGCTACCCTTGGCGGACACAAGAGCGGATAAGCAAGTTGTGATCCTCCCCAAGATCCGCGATCCGCGGTTCATCACCGTGCGTCGGGGCGGGAGCCTCGAAGACGACGATCATCATCTTCTCGCGTTGTGGGCCGCTGACTGCGCCGAGCACGCCCTGCACCACTTCGAGCGGGCAAGGCCGAAGGACGACCGTCCCCGTCGCGCGATCGACTCCGGGCGTGCCTGGGCGCGGGGTGAGATCACGTGGTGGGAGGCCCGCACGGCGGGCGGCCATGCAAACGCCGCCGCCAGGGACTTGCGGGGTGCGGCGCGGCACGCTGCGTACGCTGCCGGTCAGGCGGCGGCAGTCGGCCATGTAGCGGCCCACGAGCTTGGTGCCGCGGCCTACGCGATCAGGGCTGTGCGAGCGGCGGCCCCTGAACACGAAGGCGAGGCGGCGGGTCGCCTGGAGTGCCAATGGCAGCGCAAGCAACTCCCTCACAAGATCCGAGAACTGGTGCTCGACGACCAGCGGCTGCGCAACGAGCTGTGCTGGTTCGTATTCGACTGCTAGTGCCGTGGAGACGCCGAGCCAGCTAGCTGCCCGGCCCGGCTAGGAATCGAACGGGGCGTTCGCGATCTCCTCGAGGATGCCGGTCCGGACCATCTCGGCCGCGATACAAGCCGGCTTTCGGGCGACTTGGTCGCGGAAGGCGGCGGCGAAGTCGCGCTTGAACTCCAGGCGCGGGTAGGCGGCGACGACCTTCCGGATCGCCTCCGATCGAACGTGGTCGTAGCGGTAACCGGTGACGTCGGTGCCGGTCGAGTGGTTGAGCAGGACGACCTCGGTCGTCGAACCAGGCGGCGTTTCATCGAGCTGGTGCAGGTCGACGACGTCGAAGATCGCTCGGGCCTTCTCGGGCGGCTGCAGGTGCTCGAGCGAGAACCGCTCCGCCTCGATCGCGCCGTCGCGCTCGTAGCAGCCACCGAGGTCGTACGCAGGCACGAGCCCGATATCGTGGAAGATCGCGCTCACGTACAGGACCTCCTGGTCGTAGGGGAGGCCGTCGTGCCGCGCCAGCTCGACCGCCCAGGCGTAGGCGCGCACCGAGTGGTTGACGAGGTACGGCGGCGCGACCGTCGCGATCAGCTCCCAAGCCGCGCGGGAGAATGACGAATCGGGCACCGGAATACCGATCGCTGCAAGCGTTCCGTCGAGGAACATCACTCGGACCTTGCTACCTCGCGTGTTGGTGGTGCACGGCGGCATGTCCAAGGCCACGTGCGATCAGCCACCGGTTGATCGGCAGAGCGACCAGGAAGGCAACAAACAAAGAGAACGCCAGGCTCCCCCAGAAGAGCACGTCAGACAGGCCAGCGGCCATTGCCCCGGGGATAGCGACCACGATCGCGTTGTCGGTCGCTTCCATGACCCCGAT
Source organism: uncultured Chloroflexia bacterium (assembly GCA_963731865.1). Classification (GTDB taxonomy): domain Bacteria; phylum Chloroflexota; class Limnocylindria; order Limnocylindrales; family CSP1-4; genus SPCO01. Next base: position 195,303 of record CAVSXG010000003.1, read on the forward strand.
TGAAATCGTGTCGGCCGCGAATGCCGTTCGGAAGGCTGCTCGTAGCGACAAGCCACCGGTAATCAGAGGGCGGATCGTCAGCCCATACCCAAACGTGAACGCGAGAACAATCGCGAGCACGATCGAGGGTAGATCGTGCCACCCAAGCGCGGTGGCGATGACGAGGCCCAGGACTTCCCCAATTGCGCAGCCGGTCAGGCAGTGGAGCGTGGCCTGCAAGGCCGTTCGATTGAGAGAAAGTGCAGCGTCACCATGCATACTGCCAGGGAGTATACGCCGGGTCCGAGCGCTACCGAGGCGCCCGCGCGAGGACAATGCGTGGAAGCACAGGGAGGTTCTCCATGCAGACCCGCTCGTTCCCTGCCACTCCAGAGGGACGGTCCCCGGCCGGGGCCGAGATCCGGTACCTGATCGAAGGCGAGACCGGCGGCATGATCCACTCCACCGTCCCGCCAGGTCAGGTGAATCGGGCGACCGTCCACGCCACGGTGAGCGAGTTCTGGCACGTTCTCGCGGGCGAGGGGCAGATATGGCGACGAGACGGCACTGGCGAGGAGACGACCATCCTGGCGCGAGGCGTTTCCATCGACATTCCCGTCGGGACGGCATTCCAGTATCGGTGCACGGGTGTCGACCCGCTCCAATTCCTCTGTATCACAATGCCGCGCTGGCCCGGCGACGAGGAGGCGACGGTCATTGAGGGGCCGTGGCAACCGAATGCTCCCGAGGGTTGACTTGTGGATCGCCCCCTCAGTCAGCGGATAGCGATACGAAAAGGCCCGAGCGGTGCCATGCTGGCCAACCGCAAGACATGAGGCAGAGATGAGCGCATCCCGACCAGTCGTCGTCCACCATCCTGAGGGAACGCCGGGGCAGGAGGTGCCCGGGATGGAACGACGTCAGCAATTCGAGCGCGAGGGCCGATGGGCCAGCTGGATCCGAATCGAATCGGGCAACGTGACTAGTTGGCATCACCACGCTGCAAACGACACCTACGTTTACGTCAGCCGTGGGTCGGCGACGATCGAATTCGGGCCGGGCGGCGCTGAGAGCGTCGTGGCCGGCGCGGGCGACTTCTTCCACGTTCCGCCTGGGACGATCCACCGCGAGATGATCGGCACTGATGTCGACTTCGACGGATTTGTGCTGCGCATCGGCACCGCGCCGGAGCGCGTCGATGTTGATGGACCGGACGCGGCGGAAGGCTCGGCATAACTGCCAAGCGTTCTTGCGCAGCGTTTGGGTCACCAAGAGTGGAGCCCATCGCGACTGGCTCGTTGCGAACGACGCGGCGCTTCAAGAGCACTAACCGCCGGGCTGGACCTACCTGGGCACCTCGTTTGCCGTCCGCGGCTTCGGGGACTTCGGCTACGAGAGCCGCTGGGAGCTCGATGGCTTCGAGGCGCTCGGGAGCGGGTTCGGGGACGACGAGGCGCAACGGCTGAGCCAGGAGTTCTTCGAGGACTTTATCCACTGGACGACCAGGCCCGTAGCTACGCTCATACGGTCAGCCACTCAGGTACAGATCAGGACGTAGGCATGAAGGGGCCTCGGAGTGGGCTTCGACCCTCCCAACTCACCTAGCTGACGTTTGCTTCAGCTCGCAGCCTTCTTGACCAGCCCGGTGATCCGCCTCTCGCCCGCCGCCGTCAGGCTCGTCAGGGCGTAGGCAACCGGCCACATCTCCTCGTCGTCGAGCCGCGCGTCGGGCTGGAAGCCCAGGGTCGAGTAGCGCACCTTGAACTTCGACTTCGCCTGGAAGAAGCAGATCACCTTGCCGTCCCTGGCATAGGCCGGCATCCCGTAAAACGTCCGAGGCACGAGGTCCGGCGCGGCCGCGAGGACGAGCTCGTGGATACGAGCCGCGATCGCCCGATCGTCTTCGGCCATCTCGGCAATCTTGGCCTGCACGTCGGCCTCACCCTCGGTGCGTTGCTCCTCCGGGCTGCGTTTGGCCGCCTTCTTTCGCTCCCGGATGGTCTCCTGCATCGCGGCGCGCTCTTCGTCGCTCAAGACGTTGCCGGACGCCTTGGCCGAACTGCGCTTTGTGGATGGCTTCGTGTCGGTCATTTTCGTTCGTCCTTTCACTCGAAGCCTCGCCCACCGACGCATCGACGGTGCCTGCCGTCGGTCAGCCCGCGGTCAAGGCTGCATCAGATTCCGCAACGAGAGATCGCCGATCGGTGTCGTCCGGCCAGGTCGACGCGATCCCTTCGACCGTCATGCGCCCAAGCTCATCGAGGTACTCCATCGATCGTCGCGCACGGCCACAATCTATCGTGTCAACCGCCAATCGAACGGTGACTCAATATCCCGCAGTGATTCGGAACCAAATTGGTCCAGGGAGGTGGAGAATGTCATGAAGGTTGTGGTGGTTGGTGGGACCGGGCGACTCGGCGCCCTGGTGGTGGCCGAGCTGCAGGGCCGAGGGCATGAGGCGGTGGCCGCGTCACCGAGCACTGGCTTTGACACCATTTCCGGCACAGGGGTGGTCGAAGGCCTGCAGGGAGCCCAGGTCGTCGTCGATGTGTCGAACTCGCCGTCGTTCGGAGACGCGGCGGTGCTCAACTTCTTCCAGACCTCAACCGGGACGCTGCTGGCGGCCGAGCAGACGGTCGGGATCGCGCACCACGTCGTACTGTCGATCGTCGGTGCGGATCGTGCGCCGGATAGCGGCTACATGCGTGCCAAGGTCGCGCAGGAGCAGCTCGTGGCGGACGGCGGCGTCCCGTACACCATCGTACGGGCCACCCAGTTCTTCGAGTTCCTCGGCGCGATCGCCGACTCCGAGACCAGCGACGGCACGGTGCGGCTGTCATCGGCGCGCCTCCAGCCCATCGCCGCCGGCGACCTTGCCACGATCGTGGCGGACGTGGTCGAGGGAGCGCCGGCCGATGGCGTGGTTGAGGTTGCCGGTCCGGAGGCTGTTGGACTGGACGAACTGGTCCGCCGGGTGCTATCCGCGGCCGGCGACTCGCGGCCGGTCGTCACCGATGACTCCGTGAAGTACTTCGGTGCCCACCTCGACGATGGGTCCTTGACTCCGGGGCGAGGGGCGCGGATTGCGCCCACGCGCCTGGACGACTGGCTCAGAGGACGCACCGGCCAGGCGTAGCAACGAGCACGTCAGTGCTTCAAGACGCATCGATCCCACGGTGTGTTCTCACCTGAGCCGAAGTCCGGCTCCTTCCTCGACTTCGCCGATACGCCAGTTGGGGACGGCCGCGACGTCCAGGGCGGACAGGACGGCCGCGAGTCGACCGGGCGGGATGGCCGTGAGGAGACCGCCGCTTGTCTGGGGGTCATAGGCGAGGGTGATGAGCTCGGGGCGCACATGTTCCGCGACGTCGAGCGCATCGTCTACGAACCGCCGATTGTGTGCGGCGCCGCCGGTCTCGACGCCCGCCCGTGCGAGCTCGAGCGCGCCCGGGAGAGCGGGCAACGCATCGGCATCGAACACGAACCGGGTCCCGGAAGCGCGCGCCATCTCGAGGCCGTGACCGAGCAGCCCGAATCCCGTCACGTCCGTAGCAGCGGTCGCGCCGTGCCCTTGCAGCACCTCCGATGCGGCGCGGTTGAGCGTCCGCATCTGGTCGATCGCGGTCTGGAGGTCGGATGCGTCGGTTCGACCCTGGCGCTGGCCGCTGACCAGCAGCCCGGTCCCGAGCCGTTTCGTGAGCAGCAGCACGTCCCCCGGTTGCGCGCCCGCCTTGCGGAGCAAGCGATCGGGATGGGCCGCGCCGATGACCGCGAGTCCGTACTTCGGCTCGGGGTCCTTGATGGTGTGACCGCCGGCGAGTGTGCCGCCCGCCTCCCGAACCTTCGACGAGGCGCCGCCGAAGATCTCGGTCAGAACGTCGCGCGGGAGATCCTCGGGAAACGCGGCAATGGACAGCGCGAATAACACCCGGCCACCCATCGCGAACACGTCGGAGAGGGCATTGGCTGCGGCGATCTCGCCATACGCCCGAGGGTCGTCGACCAGCGGCGGAAAGAAGTCGAGCGTGCCGATGATCGCGAGGTCGTCGCTGATCCGGTAGACGGCCGCGTCGTCGGGTGGCGTGAGGCCGGCGATCAGGTTGCCGGATGCATCGCCCGCAGCCTCGGCGCCAAGACCCGCGAGCGCCTCGGCGAGCAGATCCGCACCGAGCTTCGCGGCGCAGCCGCCGCAATCGGTCATCTCGGTCAGGCGCAGCGGTCTGGATTCCAGCGTCGTCACGCCCTCGATGATAGGCCCGATCTGTCGCGCTACCATCGGGCCGGGAGCGGTCGGGTCCCGGTGGGTCCCCTGGTCTTCAAAACCAGTGGCGCGGCGCTCGGCGCGGCGCGGTGGGTTCGACTCCCACGCGTTCCCGCCACGGAGGACCAATGTCGTCGGATCGCCCGCGTCCCCCCAGCGTCGAACGGCTGCTTGCCGCGGTCCGGGCGCGGGCGGGTTCGGGCGAGCTCGAGCCCGTGGCACTTGCCTCTGCCGCCCGCGAAGCGGTCGAGGTGGAGCGGGCTGCAATCGCCGCCGGCGAACCGACGACCGCTCTGCAGGACCTGGCGGAGGCGGTCGCCACACGCCTCGATGCGTTGGCGGATCCGGCGGCCGGGCTCACGACGGTCATCAACGCCACCGGGGTCATCCTCCACACGAACCTCGGTCGCGCGCCGTGGCCAGCTGCGGCCATCGAGGCCGCCCGCCGAGCCGCCGCCGCCTATTCCCTGCTCGAGTTCGATCGCGACGCGGGGCGACGCGGGCCTCGGTTCCGGGTGGCAGAGGCACACCTGATCGCCCTCACCGGCGCGGAAGACGCGATCGTCACCGTCAATAACGCGGCGGCGCTCCTGCTCGCGGTCGGGCTTGCCGGCAGACGCGGCGTCGCGGTCTCGAGGGGCGAGCTCGTCGAGATCGGCGGTGGCGTCCGGATCCCCGACATGATCCGCCGTGCCGGGGCTCGTCTCATCGAGGTCGGGACAACCAACCGGACGCGAACGGCCGACTTCGAGGCGCCCCTCGCCGAGGGCCGCGCGACCGTCGTCCTGCGCGTCCATCCGTCCAACTTCACCCAGGCGGGCTTCGTCGAAGCGCCGGATGCGCGCGCCCTCGCGGAGCTTGCGCACTTCCACGGCGCGATCGTCGTCGACGACCTCGGCAGCGGCGCGTTCCTCGACACCGTGGCGTATGGCCTCGCGCACGAGCCAACGCCGCGCGAGCGACTCGAGGCCGGTGCGGACCTGGTCACGTTCAGCGGTGACAAGCTCGTGGGTGGACCGCAGGCCGGTCTGATCGTTGGTCGGGCGGACCTGATCGCCCGGATCAGGCAGGACCCGCTGGCGCGCGCGGTTCGACCGGAGAAGGTCACGTTGGCGGCGCTCGCCGCGACGCTCGGCCTGTACCGCGCGGGTCGGGCAACAACAGACATCCCGGTGTGGCGGATGATCGCCGCCAGCTCCGACTCGCTCCGCCGCCGTGGGGACGCCATCGTGGCCGATCTCCCGGACGCATTCGGTTCGAAGGTCGAGATCGCGGCGATGACCGCGGCGGTCGGCGGCGGATCGCTGCCCGGGCAGACCCTTGCGTCGGTGGGGCTCGTCGTGCGCGGCACGGGAGCGGCGGCCCTCGCCGGTCGGCTGCGCGCCGGCGATCCGCCGGTCATCGGCCGGGTCGAGGATGGAGCGGTCCATCTCGACCTTCGGACCGTGGACCCGGCCGACGATGCCGCGCTGGGGTTGGCTCTGGCGCACGCGCTCGGGTCGGCGATGACCGTCGTCGTCGGGACCGCCGGACACATCGACCATGGCAAGACCGCACTGTTGCGCGCGCTGACCGGGATCGATGCCGATCGGCTCCCCGAGGAACGTCGCCGCGGCATGACCATCGACGTCGGCTATGCGCACTTCGGACTTCCTGGACGGGTCCGAGATCGACTTCGTGGACGTGCCCGGTCACGACGGGCTTGTCGGGAACATGCTTGTCGGCGCGGGCGAGATCGATGCGGCGATGCTTGTGGTCGCCGCCGACGACGGACATCGCGCCCAGACCATCGAGCACCTGGAGCTGCTCGATGCCCTCGGGATCGAGCACGGGATCGCGGTCATCACCAAGACGGACATCGTGCCCTCGCCGCGCATCGCCGAGGTCCGCGAGGCCGTGGAACGCCTCCTGGCGGGCACGACCCTGGCCGGTTCGCCGGTACTCGCCGCTTCGTCGGTCACTGGCGCCGGGATCGACGCCGTTCGCCAGGCCCTTGTGGACCTTCGCGACCGGGTGGCCGCGAGGCCGTCGAGCCTCGTCGGACCCCTGCGACCCGGCGCATCGCGTCTGGCGATCGACCGCGTGTTCTCGATCAAGGGGCGGGGCCTGGTCGTCACCGGCACCCTGCGCGGCGGTCCGCTGGTTCGAAACGCGGAGTCTGCGCCTGGTCCCGGGCAAGGCCACGGTCCGGGCCCGCGAGCTGCAGGTCCACAGCCAACCGGTCGAGACCGCCGGTCCGGGCCGGACCGCCATCAATCTCGCCGGCATCGACGCGGAGGCCGTCCACCGCGGCGCGGTCCTGACCGACGACGACGGCGTCACCGAGACCGATCGGATCCTCGTCCGACTCCGGCGGTCGCTGCCCGATCGGACGCGCGCCCGGACGCACCTCGGGACCGCGGCCGTGGACGCCACCATCGTCCGCTCCGGCCGGGACGCGATCGATCTGGACGACGGCGCGGCGGCCGCGATCCTCCGACTCAGCGCGCCGGTGGCGGCGGCCACCGGCGACCGGCTGGTGCTGCGTCTTGGTACCGGGTCGGATCGTGCCATCGGCGCGATCGTCCTCGACGTGTCGCCCCCGCGTGGCATCTCGCGACGTCGCCAGACGCCCGAGCGGGTCGTCCGCCTGGCTGCCGCCGTCGTGGCCCGACGAGGCGGTCGCGATCGAAGCGGCCCGACTCGACCTCCACGGGGCGATCGCCACGAAGGGTTCCACCCCGCTCGCCGAAGACGTGGCCGAGACCGCGGCGGCCGACGTCGTTGCGGCGCTCGGTGCCTGGGGCGCGGCTCCCGAGGCTCGACCGGGTCTGGCCGAGGTCCGGGTCCGTTGTGCGCGGACGCTGCGTCGGCTGACATCCCTGCGTCGCGACGAGGCGGCGCGTGCGGCGTCTACGCTCATCGATAGCCTCGTCAGCGGTGGGCGGCTCGTCCGCGACGGGGACGCCATCGGGTTGCCCGGCGAGCATCGTCAGAGCGCGGTCGATGCCGATCCGGTCCTGGCATCTGCGATGGACCGGTTGCTGGGTGCCCTCGCGGTCTTGAGCCCGCCACCGCTGGCACGAAGCCGCGCGCGTCGCGGGATGCCCTCGGCTCGGGATCCGCGAGCTCCAGCGGACCGGTCGGATCGTCCTTCTCGATGACGATCTTGCGTACGAAGCGGCCACATACCGGGGCCTCGAAGCGCAGGCGCTCGATCTCGCCCGTCAGGCGCCGCTGACACCGGCGATCCTTCGCGATGCCACGGCGACGAGCCGCAAGTACGTCATGGCCATCCTGGCGGACCTCGACCGTCGCGAGATCCTCCGCCGAACCGAGGGAGGACACGTCCCGGGACCGCGCGCCAGGTCCGTGACGCCGCCGGAGGACGCGGTCGCCGGCGGCCGGCCCCTCGCCGAACCATGACCGAACGTCGGGTCAGCGCCATCGTGCTTGCTGGCGGTCGATCGAGCCGGTTTGGCCGGGACAAGCTCCGCGAACCACTGGGCGGGCGGTCCCTGCTCGACCACGCGATTGCCGCCGTGCGTCCCGTGGCGACCGAGGTCCTCGTGATCACCGCGCCGCTCGGAGCGCCAGGCGGTCGACGAGGATGTTCGCGTCGTCCGCGATGCGTCGCCGTTTGGCGGGCCGCTCCTGGGTCTCGCGGCCGGACTGGCCGCCGCTCGCGAGGCCATCGTCCTTGTCACCGCCGGCGACATGCCCGAGCTCGAGCCAGGCGTGATCGAGCTGCTGCTCGACGCCCTCGACGATGCGACGCATCGAGGTGGCCGTCCTTGCCGAAGGCGATCGACCCCGGCCGCTGCCGATGGTCGTCCGCCGGGACGTCGCCCGAGCGGCGGCCGAACGGCTGATCGAGGCCGGCGAGCGTCGACTTGGGGCAGTCACCGAGGAGCTCGCACGGACCGTGATCGCCGAGCCTGTCTGGCGGATGGTCGATCCGGAAGGGCGATCCCTGCGCGACATCGATACGACCGGCGGACTTGCCCTAGACACACGAAACCCCCGCTGGGAGGGCGGGGGTTTCGTGTCTTGGCGGGAAGACCAGAACTGAGGGAGGAGCTCAGCCCCGGTAGGGATAGTTTTCGAGCTTTGGCAGGGCTGGTCGACTCGACGGAGCTCGCCGAGCGAGGCGACGGAGACCTGCGGCAGCCGACGCGAGTCGATGTCGAAGGCTTGGCTCGGCCGGCATGGCGTACGTCATGGCCCGCTCGAACGCCCGATCTCGCTCGGACTGGAGGTACTCATTGGCGACGTAGATCGCGAGGACGTTCACTGGTCTCTCCTTTCTCTGCCTCGGATTTGGTTCCTTGGCACATGAAGAGCATCGCCCAGTGAGCACGTCACGCACATCGACGTCCGGGGTCAATCGGGCATCGTCATGTGTCCATGCGTGTCCGGACGGCCGTCACCCGTCGAGCGCGGCGTCCTCGTAGACCGGGTTGCCGTCGATGAAGGTGCCGACAACCCGCGCGTCGTGGATCTGGCCCGCGCCGCGGTCGAAGAGATCGCGATCGATGACCGTGAAGTCGCCGGTCTTGCCGACCTCGATCGAACCCAGCTCGTGCTCGAGGTGGTTGACCCAGGCCGTGCCGGCCGTGAAGCCCGCAAGCGCATCCATGAGATCGATCCGCTGCTCCGGGAGAAAGACGGGATAGTTCCCGCCGTACGCATCCGTCGTGCGATTGACCGCGACCTCCATCTCGAGGAGCGGATTGGCGCTCGAGACGCTCCAGTCCGAGCCCATCGCGAGTGTCGCACCGGCCTTGAGCAGCGAACGGAACGGATACTGCCAGGTCGTCCGCTCGGGGCCGAGGAACGGAATCGCCAGCCGCTCCATCTGGCCTTCCTGGATGGCCCACAGGGGCTGGGCGTTGGCCACCACGTTGAGTTCCCGGAACCGCGGGATGTCGTCGGGGTGGATGACCTGGATGTGCGCAATGTGGGGGCGGGTGTCGGAGGGGCCATTGGCCTGCCGCGCCGCTTCGACCGCGTCGAGGGATTCACGGACCGCGCGTTCAGCGAGGGCATGGAAATGTGGCTGGAAGCCGAGCGCATCAAGGGCGGTGACATACCCCTTGAGCGCCTCCGGGTCCACCTGGCTGAGCCCACGGTTGTCGGTCGGCCGACCGTCACTGCCCAGGTAGGGCTCGAGGACACCAGCCGTGAAGTTCTCGATGACGCCGTCCTGCATGATCTTGACGCTGGTGGCTCGGTAGCGATCGCTCGTCGTCCGCGATCGTCGATCGACAAGCTCCTCGATCTGCTCGGCGCCACGGGACCGCTCCCACCACAGGGCTCCGACGACGCGCGCCGACAGCTCGCCACGCCCGGCAACCTCGACGTAGGCCAGTTCCTCGGCCTCCGGCTCCACGATGGCGTCCTGCCAGTTGGTGATCCCGAGCGAGTGGAGCTCGGCTTGCCCCAATCGCAACGCCGCCACGAGCTCGTCCGGCCTGGTCGCCGGCATGTGTCGCTCGACGAGATCGATCGCGCCCTCCTGGAGACTGCCCACCGGCTCGCCGGCATGGTCGCGATCGATCCGACCATCGTCCGGATCTGCGGTCCGGGCCGTCACCCCGGCCAGTTCGAGGGCTCGACTGTTCACCCAGGCCGTGTGCCCGTCGCGACTCGGCAGCAGCGCCGGGCGATCGGGGACGACCCGGTCGAGGTCCTCCCGGCGCGGTACCCCGCCGACGAAATCATCCATCGACCAACCGCCGCCGCGGATCCAGGGTTCATCGGGGTGCGAGGCCGCGTATGCGGCGATGACCTCGAGGTAGGCGGGGATGCTCCGCGTCGTGTGCAGGTCGCAGCGCAACATGTCCAGGCCGGCATGCACCGGGTGGACGTGGGCATCCCCGAAACCGGGGACCACCGTGCGTCCGCGGCCCTGGATGACCCGCGTACCCGGGCTGACCATGGCCGTGATCGCGGGATCTGCGCCAACGGCGACGATCCGCCCGTCGCGAACCGCCAGGGCACTCGCCCAGCTGCGGGCGGCATCGATCGTTGCGATGCGAGCACCGAGGATGACGAGGTCGGCGGCACGGTCTGGAGACATGACCGCAGGATCGCATGACCCGCCGCGAACCAGCGATCGATCCCATCCGCCGCGACGACGGTCCGGTCGCGTCCCGCAAGCCCTACGATCCGCGTCATGGCGACCGTGCATCTTCTTCATGCCGGCTACAGCGGCGATCGGACGGCCAGTTCCGTCGTCCTCGTCCGCGATGGCGACGCGACGATCGTGGTCGATCCCGGGATGGTCGCCAACCGCTCGCTGATCCTCGACCCGCTCGCCGATCTGGGCGTCTCAGCGGAGGCGGTCACCCACATCTTCCTGAGTCATCACCACCCCGATCACACGATCAACATCGCCTTGTTCCCGAACGCCGAAGTCGTCGATTTCTGGGCACGGTATCGGGACGACCTGTGGCTCGACCACGACGGGGATGGCTACCGACTGAGCCCAAAGAGCCAGCTCTGGCTGACGCCTGGTCACACGGAGGAGGACGCCTCGCTGATCGTCGAGGCCGACGACGCAACCTACGCCATGACCCACGTGTGGTGGCACACCGACCGCTCGCCGACGCTCGACCCAGTCGCCTCGGATCAGGAGGCGCTGGAGGGGGCGCGGGAGCGCATCCTCGCCGTGGCCGATATCGTCATCCCGGGGCATGGAGCGCCGTTCCGCGTCCGCGACTAACTCGCTCGCCTCGCCAGGATGTTGAGCCGGACGTAGTCGATCAGCGGCTCCGGGAGCCCGTCGGCGACGGCCTTGACGAAGTCGTCTCGTTCATCGGGCGGGAGCCGCTCGAGGTGGCCGCCCAGGATCACCGTTCGCAGGAACGTCTCGAGGGGTTCGCCCGGCTCGAAGCGCGTCGGTTCGTCGGTCAGCCAGCACTCGATGTCGACGAAACCCGAGGCGTCGAGCCGTTCAACCGTTGCCAGTGGCGTCTCGTAGTGGGCGGCGCCCGGCCAGCCATCGCCGATCGTCGCCAGTACGCGACGAACGGACGCGACGTTGCCGACTCCGCCGCACTGCGCCACGAGCCGCCCACCGGGCCGGAGCACGGCCGCCAGGTTGGCGTACAACGCGTCGAGATCGGCTACCCAATGGAACGTGGCGGTCGAAAGGATGGCATCGACTGGCTCGGCAAGCGGGAGCGGCTGTCCGAGATCGGCAACGACGTATTCGATTCGATCGCCAAATGGGGCCAGCCGGGCGCGAGCCGCCTCGATCATCGCCGCCGAGGCGTCGAGCGCGACGACGTGCCCACCCGGGAGCCGAGCTGCCAGGAGCTCGGTGACGCGTCCGCTCCCGCAGCCCGCGTCCAGCACCCGCTCCGTTCCTTCGAGCGGCAACCGATCCAGGACGCCCCGTCCCCAACGGGTCTGCGGATCCGCGACCCGATCGTAGGTCGTGGCATCCCACTCGCGCGGGCGGGCGGGGACGGTCATTCCTCGGCTTTGGTCGCGCCGTCGCGGAGGCCGACCCACGAGACCAGCGCGCCAATCGCAAGCAGGCCGGCCATGACGATCATGGCCAGGTGGAACGCGTCGATCGACGCCTGCGTTGCGGCCGCCACCTGGTCCGGTGTGGCGCTCCCGGGTGCAGGGTTGATCGGCTGGAATGCCGCCCGCACCTCGGCCGAGCCGGTGTCGAGATCCGGTGCCCTGGCTGCGAGGTTCCCGTAGAACGAGGCGCTGATCGCAACGAAGATGATCGCGCCGAGGAGCGGCTGCCCGACGCGGGAGATGGAGTTGTTGATCGCGGATCCGAGTCCGGCGAAGCGACCCGGGACCGAGCTCATCAGGGTGCTCGTCAACGGAGCCACGACCATCGAGATCCCGATGCCGAACAGCAGGATGGAAGGCAGGACGTCAGTCAGCGTGGACAGCGGTGGGATCAGCGTTTCGGGTGACTCGATGGCGGCCTTCCACGGCGTCGAATCGGCGGGCAGTCGGGCAAACCAGAGCATCGCCCCGGCCATCAGCAGCGGTCCACCAACCAGGAAGCGGCGTGCGCCCAGCCGCGCCGACAGCGTGCCGATCTTGGTCGACAGCAGCGACAGCATGATCCCGACCGGGATGCCCACGGCGCCAGCCGCCAGCGCGGTGTAGCCGATCACGCCCTGCAGGACCAGCGCCTGGTACGTGATCGTCACATACAGCGCTCCGTAGATGAAGAACGTGGCCAGGTTGATCGTCGCGAACGTCCGCTGGCGGAAGAGGTCCAGCGGCACGAGCGGGTTGGGGCGCCGGGCCATCAGGATCGGGAACGCGATGAGCGCCAGGGTCCCGATGACGATGGCAGACCCAGGCGGCGGTATCGGCCCAGTCGTTGGACTGGCCCCGGATCAGGCCAAACGAAAGGCCGCCCACGGCCAGCGCGGCAACGAACGCACCCAGCCAGTCGAACCTGGCCTTGGCATCGGTGTCGCGCGACTCCTCGACGTGGGAGAGGGTCGCCCACAACGCGATGGTGAGGAGGGGGACATTGATCAGGAAGGCGAGACGCCAGCTGAGGGTGTCGACCACGATCCCGCCGACGATCGGGCCAAGGACGGTCAGGGCGGACGTCGAGGCAGCCCAGATCCCGAATGCCCGACCACGGGCTTCTCCCTCGAAGGTCTGCGTGATCAGGGCCAGCGAACCCGGCACGAGGAGCGCACCCGCTGCGCCCTGGAGAAGGCGGAACACGATGAGCAGCTCAAGTGTGGGCGCCAGACCGCACAGCGCGGACGTGATCGCGAACCCGCCCAAACCGATCGCGTAGACGCGCCGACGGCCGAAATGGTCGGAGAGGGCACCCGCGAGGATCAGCAACGCGGACAGGATCGCGAGATAGCCGCTGACGACGTAGGTCTGGCCTTCGAGTACCGAGACGATCGACGCCGGCAGCTCGTTGCCCATCTTGGGCAGGGCCACGTTGACGATCGTTCCGTCGAGAAAGACCGTGCCGGATCCGATCACCGTTGCGACGAGCGTCCAGCGTTGGCGGGTGGTCATCGAATCCTCATCGGTGCTCCGGGGGAGCCCTGGGCCGACTCCTGCGAGGCCAGTCTCGCAGCGTCCGCGGGCTTCCGGCAAGCGCCCGGGTAGACTCTGCCCGTGCCCGGACCCGTGGCGCTCGTTGGCGCCGATGAATTCCTCCCGATCATGGCCGAATTCGACGCGGGCCTCCTGGCCGCGACCGGTCAGGCCCGACCCCGTGTGGCCATCCTCCCCACAGCCTCGTACCCCGACGGTGAGGAGGTCTTCCAGCGCTGGGCGGCCATGGGCGTTGCGCACTTCGGCGAGCTTGGCGCAGAAGTCGAGCCCGTCCTCGTGCGCGATCGTTTCGAAGCCGACGATGCCGCGGCGGCGCAGGCGGTCGGCGAGGCGGACCTGATCTACCTGTCAGGCGGCAAGCCGGCACACCTCATCCATGCGTTGACCGGGAGCGCCGTGGGCCGCGCGATCGCCGATGCCCACGCCCGGGGCGCGGTGCTCGCCGGATGTTCAGCGGGGGCCATGGTCCTGGCCGGGCACGCTTTCGACTTCCGGCTCGGGCTGGTCCCATGGCTCCTGCGCTGGAACGCCGGTCTCGGGTTCGTCCCCGGTGCCTCGGTTGTGCCCCATTACGACGCCTGGCCCGAGCCGTTCTGCGCGCTGATTGCGTTCCAGGCGCCACGCGGCTCGGTCGTGCTCGGGATCGACGAAGGAACCGCGGTGGTGGGTCGCGACGGATCGTGGCAGGTCCACGGTCGGTCGCGCGTGACGGTCTGGCGAGGACGGCACCGCGATCGCTATCGGAGTCGGCGAGACCTTCCGGCTCGACGAAGGTGTCGACGACCTGGACCGACTATCCCGGCTTGACCGTCCGGAAGCAGTCGGAGCAATAGACCGGCCGGTCCATGCGCGGCTTGAACGGGCACCTGCGCCTGGTTCCCGCACGAGGAGCAGAGCACCGCGAAGTACTCGCGCTGGGGACGGTCGTCACCACGCTCGTAGCCGCGCGGCCCACCGATGTCGCGGACGTCGTAGCCGCCATCCCGCGACGCACGGCGGCTGGCCCGGCAGCTGGTGCAGCGCTTCGGGTCGCTGACGAACCCCTTCTGGACGTAGAACTCCTGGTCCGCCGCCGAATGGATGAACTCCACCCCGCAATCGACGCAGTTCAGGGTTCGATCGACGTAGGTCACGATGCTCCTCCGAGACGCGTGGATCTGCAGAGGTACGCACCTGTCGAGGGCGGCCGCACCGACGGGCGGGATGTGCGTGGTCTGGCGAGTTGGCCGGGGCCGCGCGAACCCAGGTGCCGATGTGGAGTCCCTGTCTCGGGGCGCACCGGTGTAGCAGCCGGCAGGATACAACGCCTCGCCGAAACAGGTCGCTGACGGCCGAATTACGTTCCCCGGGGGCCGGACCAGCCGGCCGGATTGACACCGTACCTGTCACAATGCCCCCCGACAGTGGGGTCAGCGAGCGGGGAGTCATGGGGGCGCCTCGCTCGCATCATGTCCGATCCCAGGATCCGGCAGCTCCACGCTGGGACGTCCGGACCGTGACAGCCAGGGAGGCGACTCGCACCACCGGATGCTGAGGCTGATCCATACCGCCGACGTCCATCTCGGCGCCCGCCACGATGACCTCGGAGAGCAGGCGAGTGCCCAGCGTGAGCGACAGTTCGCGGCCTTCAAGGCCGCCATCGACCTCGCCATTGCCGAGAAGGTCGATCTGTTCCTGATCGCCGGTGACCTCTTCGACTCGAACGTCCAGCCGCGCCGCTCGGTCGAGCGCGTGGCAGCGGAGCTCAAGCGCCTTGTCGAGGCCAGGATCCGGACCGTGATCATCCCGGGCACGCACGACGTCTATGACCGCGCCTCGATCTACCGCGCGTACGACTTGCCTGCGCTGGCGGGCAACGGTCCGGACGACGACTTCGTGACCGTTCTCGACCCGGAGACCACCTCCGTTCACCTTGGGACGTGCGACGTGCGGGTCCATGGCCCGGTCTTTGCCACGAAGCGGGCTCCGCACAGCCCACTGCAGGACATCGATGGCAAGGGAGACGAGGGGGGCCCGACGTGGCGCATCGGCATGGTCCATGGGGCGATCGCGATCCCCGGCAAGACCGATCGTGACGAGGTCGTCATCACGACCGACGAGATCGCCGCGACGAACCTCGATTACCTCGCACTGGGCCACTGGCACTCGGCGCAGGCTGGCAAAGCCGGCACCGTTACCTACGCGTACGCGGGCGCGCCCGAAGCCGTGGCGCTCGACCAGGATCGTGCGGGCAAGGTCCTGCTCGTCGAGCTGAACGAACGCGATGGCGCCAAGACGGTCACGGTCGAGGAGCGTCAGGTCGGCAAGACCCGGTTCGAACGACACGAGCTCGACGCCGGCGCGCAGACCACCCAGCCGGCGTTGATCGAGAGCCTGCGCGGGATGGGAGATCCGGACCTGGTCCTCGACGTGCGGCTGGTCGGCGTCCGGCCAGATGAGCTCGACCTCGACATCGAAGAGATGGAAACCGCCCTGGCCCCAAGCTTTCTCAAGGTGCGGATCCGGGATGCTTCAGTGCCCGCGCTGACCGAGGGCGCCCTGCCGTCGCCCGACACGATCGCCGGCGCGTTCATCCGCGACCTGGAGGCCCGGATCGCGGAGCTCGAGGCTTCCGGCGCCGAGGCGGAGGCCACCGAACAGCGCGACGCGCTCCGGCTTGGGCGACTGCTCCTGGCCGGCCACGAGGTCTCGTTGTGAGGGTTCGCAAGCTCAGTGCGCGGGACTTCCGCCGCTATCGCGCCCTCGACATCACATTCGCGCCCGGCCTGACCGTCATACGCGGACCGAATGAGGCCGGCAAATCGACCGTTCAGCGGGCCCTCGAGCTGGTGCTCACCCGCCGGGTGACCAGCACGGCCGCCGAGATCGAGGCGCTGCGGCCGTGGGACGCACCGCCCGCGGCGCGCTCGATCGTCTCGATCGAGTTCGAACAGGACGAAGAGGACCAGCGCAAGACCGGCACGGTCGAGAAGACCTTCGCCGGTGGCAAGGGCGCGGTCCGACTCGAGTACGACGGCCAGGTCATCTCCGACCCGACCCTCGCCGACCAGGTCCTCGCCGAGCTGACCGGGCTCCCCACGGAAGGCTTCTTCCGTTCGACCTCCTCGGTCCACCACTTCGAGCTGAGCGACCTGTCGCGCGAAGATGGCGCCCTTCGAGATCGCCTGCAGGCGTCGATCAGCGGGGCGGATCGCGGGACCAGCCGGGCACGCAAGAAGCTCGATCGCGCGCTGCACGACCTGATGACCAAGGGCGACCGAAACCCAGGTCGGCTCAAGGTCGCCGATCAGGCGGTCGCGCAGGCCAAGCTGGCCCTCGAACAAGGTGAGCTGGCGCTCGTCCAGCTGGAGCGCGATCGGGACACCATGTCGGGGGCCCGCGAGCGACGTGCCGAGACCGAGGGCACGCTGACCGAGCGACGCAGCATGCTCGAGAAGGCCCAACAGGCCGAGCGGATCACCGCCGAACGGGCAGGCGGCCGCCGAACGATACGATCGCTTCAAGACCGCGGTGGAGGTCACAGCCGAGGTCGAGACACTGGCCACGAGCCACCCATCGCCCACGCCGCTACCGGTGCTTCGCGCGACGGTCGAACGCCTTCGGACCCTCGACACCCGGATCCGCGAGCTCAAGGCCGCGCTCTCAGGCGAGGTCGAGGTGTCGTTCGACCTGAAGCCCGCGGTGACGTGGCAGCCGCTCGCGCGGCTGTCGGTCGCACTGGTCCTGATCGGGCTCGTTCTCGCCGCGGGCAGCGCGGCGGCGACGGCGCTCGGCGTGCTCGATCTGGGGCAGACGCCCCAGCTCATCGGCGTCGTCGTGGCCGTGATCGGCCTGGCCCTTGTCGGCGTCACCTGGTGGATGCGGCGAGGCAACAGGATGCAGGGCCAGCTCCGCGACGTCGAGATCGATCGCCGTCTTCGCGGCCGCTCCGAGATGGAGGCCGAGCTCCGGCTGACGGAGGCCGGTCTCGAGCAGAACCTGGGGGCGCTCGGGCTCCCGGACCTCGCGGCGGCGGAGGACTTGCTCGTCCTGGAGGACGCCCACGTCGCCCAGGTCGATCGGCTCGAAGCACAACTTGATGGCCTCGTCGGCAAGGAGCCGCGCGAGACATTGCCGGGCCTGCGCGACGCCGCCGCCCTGGAGATCGAACAGAAGGGGAGCGCCCTGGATGCCCTGGGGCCGATCGCCAGGGAGCCGCGAGCGCGGGAACGGCTGGAGGTCGAGCTGCGTGACGCCGAGGAGGCCCTCGGCCGGGCACGCGATGACGAGGCGAATGCCCGGGCAAGGGTCGAGGCCAACGCCGTTGACGCCGAACAGGTCGCCGGACAGGCCGAGCGGCTGGCGACGTGGCAGGAGCAGCTCGCTGCCCTCCAACGCCGCCAGCGCGTCTACGCGGCCACGCTGGCCGCCATCGACCGTGCGGAGCAGGCCACCATGAAGACCGCCACGCGCTATCTCGAGGCGCACATGGTCCATGACCTGGCGCCCGCTACGGACGGCCGGTATCGCCGGGTCCGGGTCGATGACAAGACGCTCGATATCGAAGTCCATGCGCCGGAGAAGAACGATTGGGTGCCGGTCCACGCGCTCAGCCAGGGCACCCTCGACCTTGTCTACCTGATCGCGCGACTGGGGCTCGTGCGGCTCGTCACGGGCGACCGGCGGCCGCCGCTCGTGTTCGATGACCCGTTCGTGACGCTCGACGACGCTCGCGCGGCGCGTGCCCTTGCCCTGCTCAAGTCGCTCGCCGGGGACTTCCAGGTGATCTACCTGACGACCTCGGATCGGTACGACGACGCGGCCGACGCCGTCGTCGAGCTCCTCGGCCCCACCGCGGTCGACAACGTGCCCGTGGGACAACCGGCCTGAGCGATCTGCTCTCGGCCGAAGCGGCAACGATCGTCTTCGGGCTCGTCGCGGCACTCGCCTGGGGCGCGGGCGACTTTGGCGGTGGGCTGCTGTCCCGGCGGGTCTCCGTCCTCGCCGTCGTCCTCATGTCGCAGGTGGTCGGCGCCGTCCTCGCGCTTGCGATCGCGTTCGTGCGAGGCGAGACGATGCCGCTGCCGTCGGACGTCCCGTGGTGCATCGCGGGTGGGGCTGGCGGCGGGATCGGGATCGTCGCGCTCTACCACGGGCTCGCGACGGCGCGGATGGGGGTCGTCGCCCCGATCACGGGCGTGCTCGCCGCGGCGATCCCGGTGATCTACGGCGTCGTGCTCGAAGGCCTGCCCTCGCCCCTGATCGTCGTCGGCATCGCGGTCGCGATCGTTGCCGTCGTCCTCGTATCGCGGGTCGCGGACGACCGTTCGGGCCCGTCGGGCATCGGCATCGCATTGCTCGCCGGCGGCGCCATTGGCACGTTCGGGATCGCGATCAGCCAGATCAGCGACGGCCATACGTTCGGTCCGCTCACGATCATCCGGGCCGCTGAGGCGGTGTTCATCGCGGCCGTGATCCTGGTCGGTCGGCGGAGCTGGCGGGTCGATCGGCGCTGGCTGCCGGCGATGGCCGGCGTCGGCGTCCTCGACATGGCGGGCAACGCCGCGTTCATCCTGGCCGTCCAGACCGGTGCCCTCGCGATCGCGGCCGTCCTCTCGTCGCTGTACCCGGTGACGACCGTGATCCTCGCAACCGTCTTCCTCCGCGAGCGGGTGACCCGCTCCCACGTCGTCGGGATTGTCCTCGCGGTCGTTGCGATCGTGTGCATCGCGTCGGGATCCGCGTAGGGCGCGACCGCCGGATCAGCCGAGGGCTCGGGTGACCTTGACTGCGTCGAGCTCAGCTGGGTCACGCAGGACCCATACGCGGTGAAAGCCTTCGGATTCGAGTCCGACACCAGGGGCGTCGAGCAGCGCGCGCATCTGTGCGAGGTGGCGTCGGACCACCTCCTCGTCGACGACGCGGGCGACCCGCGACCCGTTCCGCCCAAGGACGACATCCTCCGGCAGGTCGAACACGATGGCGACCGATGGCAGACCGGCCGCCGCCGCCGGGCGTAGCAGTTCCCGTCGTCCACCGCGATCGATGTTCGTCGCGTCCACGACGGTCAGCCGCCGATCGGTCAGCCGCTTGGCGAGCTCGCGGTGGAGCCAGGCGAAAGCCGCCCGGCTGACGGCCTGGTTCGCGGGGTCCCCGGAGATCATCGCTCGGAATGCATCCGACGAGAGGACCTCGCTCGGCTCGAAATGCCGAGCCGCGAACGTTGACTTGCCCGAGCCGGCGGCGCCGATCAGGACGACAAGGCTGGGGTCCGGGATGGCGATCTCGAGTACGGGTCGGCCCTCGGGACCCGCGTCGGCGCGACCGACGATCAGGTGCTCGCCCGCCGGACCTCGTATCCGCCGCCCTCCGCCGCCCGGATCTCGTAGACCGGCTGGTCGTAGAGCGCGGGTCCCTGGGCGACCCGGCCATTGTCGAGCCGGAAACGCGAGCCGTGCCACGGACACTGGATGCAGCCGTCGACAACCGTGCCCTCGGCCAACGGGCCGCCGGCATGGGCACAGACCGCGTGCAGCGCGTTGACGGTCGCACCGATTCGGACCAGCACGAGGTCGTTGATGCCGGCACGCGCCTTCGTCGGCGTTGCATGCGGCAGCTCGGCGAGGTCGGTCAAGCCTCCCACGTCGAGCCGGATCCATTTCGCGCCGGCACCACGGAACGCGTGCCGGCTGACCATGTTTCCGAAGACATAGACGACGTCCCCGCCGACGAACGCGCCCGCCGTGACGATCAGGAACGCGATGATCGAGAGTGCGATCGGAATGGCCCGGTCAACGGGTCCCGTCGCCCGCACCACGAGTGACGCGATGACCAGCACGAGGCCGATGACCATCAGCGTCGAATGCAGCGTGGCCCGTGTCCGCGCGGTGCCATCCGTGTCGACGTAATCCGCGGCGCCCGTGACGGCGGCCACGAGCATGACCAGCACGGTTGTCAGGAGCGCGACGTCCGCCGCTACCCGAAGATCGAGGACGTCGAGGACGATGGCGATGAACAGCGTCCCGATCGGGATATCGGTGACGGCCGAATGCACGCGGATGCCCCAGCCAGGTTCCGTTGGCCAGGTCCTTGAGCGGCCGGATCGGGCGGAACAGCGCACTGAGCCATCGATGATTGAAGTCACCGAGCGGTCGCGCCCACACGTCCTGGGCCGCGACGATCCGCGCCAGCAGTCGAGCCATCCCGTATTCCTCCTGCAACGGGAGTGTATCCACAGCGCGTCCACATCGGTGGGAACTTCGGGGATAACTTTCATGCCGATCTGACCGACATTCGTGGACAAGCGCCTTGTGACGCCATGACCCCCGGCCGTACATTTCGTCTTGCCCGAAGGGGCAGGTGCGAACCGCCAGACCGCATCGAGGAGCGATCCTCGGAACGGTCCCGGGAACCAGGCTCGATGGTCGCAAGGCCAGCGAGCGAGGAACCCGGCGGCGACCTGGAGACTGCGGCTTGCCGTAGCCACCGGACCGTTGAAAGGCTGGTACCTACCAGTTCCTTCGGGCGCTTCTGCTGTCCCGCCGACTGGACGCCCGATGCGGGCGTTGCCCGCGCGCCGACGCTCGCTCACGCACTTCGAGTGCGCTCGCTCCCTTTCGTCGCAGCGCGGCGCCTTCGCCTCGGACGCCCCGCCGGCGGGCAGGTCCCGTGGCGTGACTGGGACGCCCGATGCGCGCGTTGCCCGCGCCGCCGACGCTCGCTTACGCACCTAGGTGCGCTCGCTCCCTTTCGTCGCACGCGGCGCCTTCGCCTCGGACGCCCCGCCGGCCGGACGATCCCGTGGCATGACTGGGACGCCCGATGCGTGCGTTGCCCGCGGTCGCGGCGGTCCCGGTCCCTGAGCTAGGCTTCCGCGGATGCCCGATTCTCGTGGGGCGCCGGTGCGCGCCCGCCCTGGCCAGGACTGGCGTGTCCTGGTCGTCGTGTTCTGGATCACCTCGATGGTCGAGGGCCTCGGCGTTGCCAGATCTTTGCGTTTCTGCCGACCTATCTCCGCGACATGGGCGTGGCCGAGGACGATCGGCTGGCGTTCGTCGGGCTGTTCACGGCGCTGATCTTCGTCGTCGGCGCACCGCTCGTCCCGCTGTGGGGCGCATGGGCCGACAAGTACAGCCGGAAGGTCGTCATCGTCCGGAGCGCGCTCGTCGAGGCGGTCGTGTTCGCCGGCGTGGCGTTGTCCCGAGAGCCATGGCAGCTGGCCGTGTCCATGCTGCTGATCGG
Organism: uncultured Chloroflexia bacterium; assembly: GCA_963731865.1. Taxonomy (GTDB): domain Bacteria; phylum Chloroflexota; class Limnocylindria; order Limnocylindrales; family CSP1-4; genus SPCO01. The sequence continues at coordinate 216,817 of CAVSXG010000003.1, forward strand.
GCTGCAGCTGGGCAATACCGGCGTGATGCTTGCGGGTATCCGCGACGTGACGCCCCGCGCGCGCCTCGGGACGACGATCGCCATCTGTTCGGCGCCTCGGGGCCGATCGGGTTCGCCGTCAGGTCCGGTGACTCGCGGGGATCCTCGTCGACGGTCTGGGCTGGACGTTGCCGTGGGTGTTCGCGTCGTCGGCGGTGCTGTCCGTGGGAACGGCGCTCCTGGTGGGGTTCGGCTCGCGGGAGGTCCGACCCGAGGTCATCCCGACCGGGCGGATCGTGGACCTGGCATTCGGTGCCTTGCGTGACGTGCTCGACCGACCCGGCCGTGCGGCGGATCTTCCTGATCTTTGGCGTGTCGTACGTCGCTACCCAGATGAGCCGGCCCGTACATCCCGGTCATCGTCGAGCTGCTGGCGGGGAGTGGCCCGGGGCTTGCATCGTCGATCGGCCTCGTCGCGGGGACCGCTGCCCTCGTCGGCGGGATCGTGTCGCCGCTTGGTGGCGTGATCGGCGACCGGATCGGATTTCGACCGGTCCTCGTGACCGCGCTGGCTGGCGGCGGCGCGGTGATGCTGCTCATGCCATTCGTCCCCTCGGTCGCAGCGCTGGCGCTGCTGGCGGTGGTCCTTGGCGCTGCGACATCGACGGTCAGCGCGATGGTGTTCGGCCTCCTTGCCACGGAGGTACCGGCGGAACGCCGGTCGGCGACGTTGAACCTGGTCTACCTGCCGCTGTACGCGGCCGGCATCGTCGGGCCCGCGGTTGGCGCCGTGGTGGCGACAGGTGGCGGCGTGTCGGGGCCGTTCATCCTCGGCGGAGTGGTCCTGCTCATCGGCGCGGTCGGGATCCTGGCTAGGCGATCCTCGGGGACGGCGGGCACGCCACCGGACGAAGCCGTCGTGGTCGCTGGAACCGGGTTCAGACCCGAGGGCTGACCACGGCGTTTCTGCCCGGGTCGCGCAGGGCCACCACGGCCAGCAACATCGTCAGGCTGCCGTACCACAGCGCCGGAAGCGCGATCATCCCGGCCACCGGGACCGTCCAGCGGCGATCCGTTCGGGCGCCCCAGACCACGACCGCGACCGCGATCGGGAGTCGCACGAGGAACGGGATCGGCACCGCGGCCCATGTGCCGTCACGACCGGCGAGGCGGACCAGGAGATCGAACCATTCCAGCCAGGCGCCGGGCATGATCACGGCCGACGCCGCGACCACGAGCGCCGTGGCGCCAAGCGCGATGCCGAGTGAACGCCACTCGCCGCGGACGGCAAACCAGAGAAGCCCGATCGCCTGGGGTGACCTTGGTCAGAAGCACGAATGCCCATGCCGCCGGCCATCGGAAGCCGATCACCATCGCGACCGCGAGCAAGCAGCGAGATGTTGCCGCCGACGAGCTCGAACGTGGCGATCAGCACCCCGACGGCGAACAGCCGTGGACCGGTCAGGAACCGAATGGCCACGAGCAGCAACGCGGTCCAGACGCCAAAGAAGGCGAGCCACGGCAGCTCGGCCAGTGGGGCGATCAGCTGCAGGAACGCCGGCGAATATACATAGGCGACCGGCTGCGGTCCAATCGGACAACGCGTACGGGGACTGGATGCTGGCGACCCAGTAGCAGAAGGCCTCCTGCCCCGTCCGGAGCTGACGTCCAATGGGCGTCGCGAGCGCGACCACGAACAGCCACGACCCGGCGGCCACGAGCCAGCCGCCAGCCTCGATCGAGGACATTGGCGGCAGGCCGAGGATCGACAGGAACGAGCGGTCGCGCCTGAGCGCGATGGGGGTGGACAGGTCGCTCATCCACCCGGGCCGGTGTCACACGCTGTGGTCAAGGTCAGTCCTCGAGGATGCGCGACGCTCGGCCGCATTGATGCCGGTCGATCCGAACAGCGGCAAGACTCTACCCGGATCGAGCCACGGACGTCGCGGAGCGGCCGTGACGTAGGATGCAGCCGTGCCGAACTCGCCCTGCCGCGCCCGCGACCCACGCGCCGACCCGGCGCGGCGGTTCCCGGTCGTCCCGATCGAGCCCGCGGCCCCGGAGATCATCGAGTCGTCCGGGCTGCGCTGGGTCCACATCGAGTCGCCCCGCGCCGCCGATCGGGACTGGCTGGAAGAGCACTTCGACTTCCACCCGCTCGACTACGAGGACGTCTACTCGCGCAACAACCGGCCGAAGCTCGACCAGTACGACGACTACGTGTTCATCGTGCTGCACTTCCCGATCTTCGAGAAGGCGACCGTCGCGGATGCTCACGGCCGAGCTCGACCTGTTCATGGGGCCGGACTACCTGATCACGCTGCCGAACATCCCGCTGCCGCCGCTCAACGCGATGTTCGAGCGCTATCGCGAGAAGGACGACCTCCGCGCAGGCGACCCTGTCGAAGGGCTCCGGCTACCTGCTCTACAAGATCGTCGACACCTGCGTCGACGCCTCGTTCCCGATGCTCCGCAAGATGGCGGTGAAGCTCGACCGGATCGAGGACGACATCTTCGAGGGCCGATCGTCGCGAGATCGTCCGCGACATCTCCGAGGCGAAGCAGGAGATCATCAACTTCCGCCGGATCACGCGCCCGCAGCGCGCGGTCCTGCGCGACCTCGAGCGGACGAAGCAGCGCTATCTCCAGGAGGAGCTCGAGATCTACTTCGACGACATCTCCGACGCCGCCGAGCGGATCTGGGACACCCTCGAGAACTACAAGGAGGTCATCGAGGCGCTCGAGTCGACGAACGAGTCGGTGCTTTCGCACCGCCTGAACGACTCGTTCCGGATCCTGACCGCGGCCAGCGTCGTGCTGCTGCCGTTGACGCTCATCGCGAGCATCTTCGGGATGAACGTGGCGATCCCCGGGGAGGCAGTCGGAGACGGCGTTCATCGCCATCCTCGCACTGATGGCGTTCATCCTGATTGCGATGGTCGCCTACTTCCGGCGGCGCGGCTGGCTGTAGCGCGCGTAGCGCCGCTGGGGCCGGGCGAACTGGCTCCGAGGCAATCAGCCGGCAGGTCGCGCTCCGCGGGGCCGACGTAGTTGACGTCGGGACGGATCAGGCGGTTGTCGGCGGCCTGCTCGAGGACGTGGGCCGTCCAGCCCGCATGGCGGGCCAGCGAGAACGTCGCCGGGAAGAGGTCCGGCGAGAGCCCGACGCCCATCAGCACGGGCGCGGCGTAGAACTCGACGTTGGTCTTGAGCGGCCGGTCCGGGTGCTTCTCGGCGAGGACCCGCAGGGCGACGTCCTCGACCTCGATCGCGAGCTGGAGCCAGTCGGGCTTGTGCTCCATGCCCTCGGCCACGGTGCGCAAGGCCGCCGCCCGCGGGTCGTAGGCCCGATAGACGCGGTGTCCGAAGCCCATCAATCGCTCGCCGCGATCCAGGGCCTCGCGGATCCAGGCCTCGGCGTGCTCGGCCGACCCGACCTGCGCGAGCTGGTCGACAACCTCCGACGGGGCGCCACCGTGCAGCGGGCCCTTCATCGTGCCGATCGCCCCCGTCACCGCGGACGCGATGTCCGAGCGGGTCGAGGTGATGACCCGGGCGGTGAAGGTCGAGGCGTTGAATCCGTGCTCGGAGCCGACGATGAAGTACGCATCAAGGGCGCGGGCCGTGGCCGGGTCCGGCGGTGAACCGGTCAGCTGGTACAGGAACCCGGCGACGAGATCCAGCGACGGATCGGGTTCGACCGGCTCCTCCCCGGCCCGGAGGCGGGCGAAGGCCGCCAGTGCCGAAGGCGAGAATGCGGTCAGGGCTCGGGCCTGTTCGACCGTCGGCGGCCACGGGAGCGCCTGCGGTCGCGCCCCACGCCGAGACCGCGGTGCGCAACGCATCCATCGGCTTTGTCGAGGACGGCATGGCGCGGAGCACGGCCATGACCGCGTCCGGGATGGGTGCCGTCGGCAGGCGGTGCGCCGGGATCCCAGTCGCCGGTCCACAGGAGGTTGGCGACCGCCGGATAGGTCCCGTGGGCGACGAGGTCACCGATCCGGTAGCCGCGGTAGAGCAGGCGACCACGAGCGCCGTCGACATAGCCGAGGCTCGTCTCTCCGGCGATGACCCCTTCGAGGCCCGGGGAGTACGGCCGGCTGGTGGGTTCTGCCTCGGCTTCGAGCTTGCCCTCGGGCGGCGGAGTCGGTCATGTCGAGATGGTAGACCCGAGCTCTCCCGCGACGTTCAGTCCGGGTTGAGGGCATTGAGGACCAGGCGCACGACGAGGGCCCCAAAGACGGCGACGACCACTGCGGCGATGAAGCCCTGCACGCGGTCGAAGCCCATCTGGCCGGCAAGCCAGCCACCCACGATCCCGCCGAGGATGCCCGACGACGATGTTGGGCAGACACCCACGCGCGGTTCGCCCTCCGACCAGCGCGCCAGAGATGGCCCCGGCGATGAGGCCGACAACGATCCAGCCGACGATGTCCATGTCCAGCAACATGTCGTCAGTCTCGCATGCCGTCTCGGCCCTCGTCGGACAGGAACGCTCGAACCGCCTCGACGACCGCATCCGGATGGGTGTGGTGGGCGGCGTGTCGTGCGCCTTCGATCTCCACGATCCGGCCGTCAGCCAGCCGGCCGTCAAGCGCGACCGTCGCGGCGCGGAAGACCGGCAGGCTGGCCGACCCGAGCAGCTGGAGGACCGGCTGACGCACCGCGCCGAGCGCGTCGAGCGACGCGGCAGGCGTTCGTTCCGCCTCGAGCTCGCGTGGGATCGTCCCCGCCGCCGCGACACGAATGGGCCACACGGGATCCGCGCGATAGGCGTCGAGGTCGGCCGACGGCATGCCAACGACATCGGTCATGAACGTGGCGAGGAGACCGGCAGGGTCGTTCGCCTCCAGTCGATCGTGGAGACGCTGTTCGAGACCCGCCGGGTGATAGCTCTGACCGGACGGCGTCGGCGCGCCCTCGTAGCAGATCACGCGGTCGATCGCATCGGTCCGGAGCGCAGCGCCAAGCGCACATCGCCCGCCGTAGGAGTGGCCGAAGACGGCCACCGGGCGACCGGCCTGCGCCGCCATCCCCTCGGCCACCGCGGCCACGTCCTCGAATTCTCGCTCGATCGAGTAGGGCAGCGTATCTCCCGACGCGCCGCGGCCGCGCCGATCCATCGCCTCGACCGCGAACGTCGCCTCCAGCCGCGGTCCCACGACGCGGAACGTCGTGTGATCGCCGGCAGTTCCGTGGACGAGGAGCAACGCCGGCCCGTCCCCCGATCCACCGAACACGGCAATCGGCGTCCCGTCACGCGACAGGACGGTGTCGGACCGCGCGGTCGACGTCATCGGCGGATTATCGGTCGCCGGCGCTGTCTCGAGATGGCGTAGCCTCGTTTCTGCATGTTCGACAGCTCATCCACCCGTTCTGGGTCCCGGTCGTCGTTCGAGGATGCCGACGTGCCGGCGGTCCAGACCAGCGGCACCGTGCTCGTGATCGACGATGACCCGGGCGTCAGGAGCGTGGCCGTGGCCATTCTCGCGCGCGCCGGCATGAGCGTCTCGACGGCGGCCGACGGCGACGAGGGCATCAGCCGCTTCCGAGAGGCGGACGGTTCGATCGACCTGGTCATCCTGGACCTGACGATGCCGCGGCTCGGTGGTTTCGAGACCTTCGAACGGCTCCGCGCCATCGACGCGGACGTGCCCATCGTGTTGATGAGCGGCTACACCGAGCAGGAAGCGAGTGCCCGGTTCGTCGGCCGCGGTCTCGCCGGGTTCCTCCAGAAGCCGTTCACGTCACATGAGCTCGGCGCCGCGCTCCGGCTCATGCGCCAGCGTTCCGGCTCAGGCTGACGGGGTTCCTCAGGCGCGCTGGGTGACTCGCGCGTCGAGCTTGGTAGCCGCCTCGTGATCAAGGAGCCAGACCGCGTTCTCGCTTCGGACGAGCTGTGCGGGCAGTCGCCGCGGATCGCGCTCGGACCCGAAGATGTCGCCGATCACCGGCGCCTTGGCGTCTCCCTGGGCGACCACGAGGACGGTCCGCGCCACCGTCAGGACCGCCGGGTTGAGCGTCACTCGCTCGACATGGGGTGCGATGTGGGTCGGCGCCGGGATGGCAAGGGCGAGCTCGCCCGAGTCGAAGGCCGCGGATCCCGGGAAGACGGACAGGAGGTGGCCGTCGGCGCCGATCCCGACCAGGATGAGATCGAAGACCGGCCAGCCGTCGCGGTCCGGCGGCCCGTGCTCGCGCAACGCACCGGCGAGCTGAGCGGCACACCATGCAGCGTCGCGTGACGCGCCGATGGCGGCGCTCGTCGGGAACGGGTGGATGTTGTCCAGTGGCAGGGGCACGGGTCGTGGCGCGCCGCTCGTGCCAAGGCCCAGCTGCCCACCCTCGGTCGAGGCGATCGACAGCAGGATGTCGTCAAACGGCTTGATATTGGAGAGTGGGTGATCGCGCGGGACGAACCGGTCGTCGCCCCACCAGACGTGCACGGACGCCCACCGCACGGCATCCCTGAGCGGCGCGTCGGCGAGGCGCCGATAGATCGCGGGCGCCATCGAGCCGCCCGTGGTGACCCAGTCGGCGCGCCCGCGTTCGTCGACTGCTCGCGAAAGGCTCGCCGCGATCCGTTCAGCCGCCGCCGAGGCGATCGACGATCCATCCTCGACCACGACGACGTCCGGCTCGGTCAAGGACCATCGCTCCCGGCGATGGCCGCGGCCGCCCGGAGCGCTCCAGTGGCAGCCGGATCGTGGGCGCCGGTCTCGATCGCCTCAGCGAGCAGGTCGACGTCGGTTCGACGAGCGGCACGGAAACTGCGGTCGAGCACTTCGACGCCGTCCTGCCACACCCGCACGTGGACCGTCTCGGCCTCCGCGGTCACGTCCGTGCGCAGCTCCGAGCCACGTCGCTCGGCCAGCAACTCGACCCGGAGGGTCGTGCCCGACGGCATCGAGCTGACGACGGGCCGGACGACCACGCCAACGTCGGCCCGTCCGTCCGACAACGTCGCGACGAGACCGCGTCCAACCGGTCGCGAGTGTTGCGAGGAGCTCCGCTTTGCAGAAGCACTGGTCGACCCGGACCCACCGGCGACGGCCAGCGGCTTGACCACGGACAAGCCAAGCCGCGACGCGAGCCAGCCGACGTGGTAGATCGGCTTCACCAGGTTCGTCGATCCGAGCGTGTCGGCTTCGTCGTGGGTCCCGTACGTGACCGCGATTCGCCGGATCGAACGGAGGTACGGCAGGAAGTCCGGATCGTCGAACGTCGAGGCGATAGCCTCGCGCCAGCGTGATTGGCGCACGAGCGCGAAGTCGCTGATCGCCAGCCGCGTTGTCTTGAGCAGGCCGGCCATATCGCGCAGGCGGGCAAGCCCGTCGCCGCTCCAGGTGGAGCCGTCGACCACGAGCCGATCGGCCCCGGCCAGCAGGTCCTGCGCCGCGCGCGTCGTGAACGGCGGCTCGCCTGGCCACCAGATCGTGACCGGCAGGTCGTGGACGATCAACGGTGTCGCGATCGCCGCCAGGTGCCGCCCGGATTCGCCACCACAGGTCAGGTGGATCGTCTCGGCGCAGGTCTCCGGCGCGTCTTCGCGCGGGAGGATGCAGTGCGCCTCGATCCGCGCATCGAGCCACGAGGGTCCATCCGGATCGGCCGACTGGATGACGATCGTCCGCGACGGGTGTCGCCCGGTCAGCATCTGGATCGTGGCCGCGCAGCGTTCGGCGAGCTCGGGTCGCCGGGCGACCACGACCAGGTTCATGACACTGGTCCGCGCCGCGATATGGCGGCTCGCCTCGCCGTCGATCCGGGTGGTCAGGTCAGGGGTCGACCAGATCCGTGCCAGCTCTCCTTCGATCTCGGCGATCGAATGGGCGCGGGCGGTCCAGCGGAGGACGGGCTCACCGATGCGGAGCGGTGTCTCGGTGACCATGGCCGGCGGCTAGATCCGGCGCCAGCGCCGGCCCTCGCGGGCGAGCAGCTCGTCGGAGGCGGCCGGCCCCCACGTTCCAGCCTCGTAATTGGGGAATTCCGGCGCCGATTCCTGGGCCCACGCATCGATGATCGGATCGACGATGCTCCAGGCTTCCTCGACCTCGTCTGCCCGGGTGAACAGCGACGCATCGCCCTGGAGCGCGTCGAGGATCAACGTCTCGTAGGCATCGGGCGAGTCCACGCTGAACGCCGATCCGTACGTGAAGTCCATCGTCACGGACCGCACGTCGATGCCGAGACCCGGCACCTTGGCGCCGAACCGCAGCATGATCCCCTCGTCCGGCTGGATCCGGATCGCGAGGAGGTTCGCATCGGGCTCGACGCCCTCGTCCTTGAACAGGCGGTGGGGGACTTCCCGGTACTGGATCGCGATCTCCGTCGCACGCTTGGGTAGCCGCTTGCCCGTCCGGACGTAGAACGGGACGCCAGACCAGCGCCAGTCGTCGATCATCAGCCGTGCCGCGACGAACGTCTCGGTTTCGGATTCCGGGTCCACGTCTGGTTCCTGGCGGTAGCCGGGTACCTGCGTGGCGGCGACCCAGCCAGGGCCGTACTGCCCTCGAACCACGTTGCCGGCGACATCTGCCGGTGCGCTGGAGATGGCCCGCAGGACCTTGACCTTCTCGTCACGGAGCGCATCGGCCTCGAACCGGGCGGGCGGTTCCATCGCGATCAGGCTGACCAGCTGGAGCAGGTGGTTCTGGAGCACGTCACGCGACGCCCCGGTCTGTTCGTAGAACGCGCCGCGGTTCTCGATGCCGATCGACTCGCCCACGGTGATCTGCACGTGGTCGACGTACCGTCGGTTCCACAGCGGCTCGAAGATGCCGTTGCCAAATCGGAAGACCAGCAGGTTTCGGACGGTTTCCTTGCCCAGGTAGTGATCGATGCGGTAGACCTGCGACTCGCGGAAGACCCTGCCGACCTCCCGGTTCAGCCGCCTCGCCGAGTCGGAGTCGTGCCCGAATGGCTTCTCGATGACGACCCGGCGCCAGCCCTCATCGTGTTTCTCGTGGTCGAGTCCCACCCGGCCGAGCTGCCCGACGATGTCCGCGAACTGGCTCGGTTGCGTGGCGAGATAGAACAGCCGGTTGCCACGCGTGCCGCGTTCCTTGTCAAGCGCGTCGAGCCGGGCGACGAGTGACTCGAACCCGGACGGATCCTCGAAATCGAGGTGCTGGTAGCAGATCCGCTCAGCAAAAGACCGCCAGGCGTCCTCATCGATCGGCAGGGCGCGGCTGTGCTCGTCGAGCGATTTCCGGATGTCGTTGCGGTATGACTCGTCGTCGTAGGGGCGTCGCCCGATTGCCAGGAGCACGAACTCGTGCGGCAGCAGGTTCGACCGCCACAGGTGGTAGAGGGCCGGGACGACCTTGCGATGGGCGAGGTCGCCGGTGCCTCCGAAGAGGACGACGATCGACGGGTCGGGAACGCGTTCGAGCCGGAGACCTTCGCGGAGCGGGTTTTCGAGCGTCCTGGGCTTTGTGGCCTTCTTGCCGCTCCGTGCCTGGCGGAGGTCCTTCATCGTCAGCGGCGCATCCTTGGGACGCGGCGCGGGGCGGGCGGGGATCGGCTGGTCCGAGGGCGCCTCGACCGGGGCAGGGTCCTTCACCGGTGTGGCCACCCCGCCCTTGCGACCCGTGGCCATCAGCTACTCCGTCTTGACCGCGTGGCCGCCAAACTCATTGCGCAGGGCGGCGAGCACCTTGGCACCGTAGGAATCGTCCTGGCGCGAGCGGAACCGGGTGAGCAGGGAGAGCGTGATCACCGGGGCGGGCACGTCCTTATCAATGGCCTCCTGGATCGTCCAGCGACCCTCGCCCGAATCGGCGACAAACCCCTTGAGGTGCTCGAGGTCCTGGCCGTTTGCCTTGAACGCGCGCCCGGCAAGCTCCAGAAGCCACGAGCGGACGACGGAACCCTGCATCCACAGGTCGGCGATCGCCCCGAGATCGAGCTTGTAGTCGCTCGCGTGCATGATCTCGAAGCCCTCGGCGTAGGCCTGCATGAGTCCGTATTCGATGCCGTTGTGGACCATCTTCACGTAGTGCCCCGCGCCCGGCCCGCCGACGTGGAGATAGCCGCCCGGGGGCGCCAGCGACGTGAAGATCGGCACCAGCGGTTCGACCGTCGCGTCCTCGCCACCGACCATCAGGCAGAAGCCGACCTTGAGCCCCCAGATCCCGCCCGACGTGCCCGCGTCGACGTAGCCGATCTCCTTCGACGCGAGGTCGTGGTGCCGCCGGACGTCGTCGTGGAAGTTGGTATTCCCGCCGTCGATGATCGTGTCGCCCGGCTCGAGGTGCTCGAGCAGTTCCGTGATCTGCGCTTCGGTCGCATCGCCGGCCGGAACCATGACCCACACCGCGCGCGGCTTCTCGAGCTTGCTGACGAGCTCCTCGATCGAATACGACGCGATCGCGCCTTCGCCGGCGATCTCGGTCGTCTTCTCCGGCGTCCGGTTGTAGACGACCACGGCGTGACCGTCGAGGATCAGGCGGCGGACCATGTTGGCCCCCATGCGACCGAGGCCGATGAACCCGATGTGCATGGCGGTCAAGCCTCCGTAGGAGTGTCGAGTGCGGCCTCGAGGGCTCGTTCGAGCGACGCCAGCCCGGCGTCCGGATCCGCGCCGAGGTGGACTCGCAGGATAGGCAGATCGTGGGCCTCGATGGCGGCGAAATCGCCGCTCGCCTGGGCGTCGATCAGCTGCCCGAAGGTGTATGGCCAGCCCGGGATGGGCCGATCCTGCGGGTGATCGGCGGTGAGCTGCAGGAACCAGCCGATCGGGGCGCCGCCCTTGTGGAGCTGCCCAGTCGAGTGCAGGAACCGGGGTCCGTAGCCCGCGGTCGTGGCCCGACCGGTTCGGTCGCGAAGACGTCCCCGGATCCTGGACATGGCCGCGTCGCGATCCGCCGTTGGTGCGATGAACGCCTGGAGGCAGAGATAGGCATTTGACCGTCGACGGGCAAGGTGCCGCGCGAGCTCAGCCGTCACCGTGCCGTCGTGCGAGGTCAGGCGCAGCGCTGCGTCACCATGAAGCTCCAGGGTGCCGTCGGAGGCCAGCGGTGGGGGCGCCGCGGTCGTGTCCGCCCCGTTTCGTTCATGCCGGGCAAGGACGTCACGGGTCAACTGCTTTGCTTCCTCGACGTTGGGCTGGTCAAACGGATCGATCCCGAGGACGACGCCCGCGATGGCCGTGGCGATCTCCCAGCGGACGAACTCGGCCCCGAGATCGATCGGGTCGGCGATGAAGATCCGGATCAGCGGATGACCCGCGGCCTCCAGCGCTGCCGCCAGGTCGTCGCGGACCCCGTCTTCCGAACCGGCCAGCGAGATGCGGACAAAGGCGCGATCGGGACCATAGCGCTCGACATCGCCGAGTGGTTCCAGGTCGACGGGCACGATCCCTATACCACGCTTGCCCGTGCTCTCCGCGATCAGCTGCTCCGCCCAGGCGCCAAAGGACGAGACCGCGTCATCGGTCAGAAAGGTCAGCTTGTCGCGCCCGGCCTTGGCCAGCGTCCCGATGGCGAGACCGAGGGACACTCCCGGATTGGCGGACGGGTCGGGCTCCCGGCACAGGCCAAGCATCGCGTTCGCCGAGGCGAGCAACGCGTCGAGGTCGAGACCGATCACCGACGCCGGCACTAGCCCGACGTAGGAGAGTGCCGAGTATCGGCCGCCGATGTCGGGCGGGTTGAGGAAGACCTCGCGGAACTCGTCGTGGTGCGCGATCGCGTCGACGCTCTTGCCCGGGTCGGTGATCGCGGCGATGTAGGCACCCGGGCTCTCGTTCGAGCGATGGCCGACGGCATCGAGTGCCGCGTGGGCGCGCGTCCAGGCGTCGGCCAGGAACGCGTTTGGTTCGGTCGTGGTCCCCGACTTCGACGCGATGATCACCAGGGTCCGGAGGGGATCGAGGTCGTCGACCGTCGCGGCGACGAACGCCGGATCGGTCGAGTCGAGGATGCGCAGGTCCGGATAGCCCTCGTGCGATCCAAAGGTTCGGTGGAGCACGTCGGGGGCGAGGCTGCTGCCGCCCATGCCCGCCACCACGACGGTCGTGTAGCCCTGTTCGACGATGGCGTCTCCGAAGCCTTCGAGCGCGGCGATTCGATCGACGAACTCGACGGGTGCATCAAGCCAGCCGAGCCGCTCGGCGATGGCCGCTCCGACCCGCGGATCGGTCGACCAGAGCGTGACGTCTCGATCGAACAGCCGGGTTGCCCATTCCTCGCTCCTGGCGCGCTCGACCGCCCCGTCGTACTCGGGGCGTGCCGCGCCCAGGCTGAGGCGCGCGACGAGGCTGGTCGAAACGGGGTCGGTCATCGTGACCTCCGGAGCATAGTCGCGCGTCGTGAACGGATCGTTACAGCGCGACGTCGTGGGGTTTCGAGCGCGTCGACCACGGTGGTTCCATGGTACGCCGCGCACGGTTTGACGCTGGCCGCGTCGTGCCCGCGCGGGGGCCGTTGGTCAGCCCGGTCCCTCGGCCTGAGCTGGGCGGAATCGGAAGTACGACCACAGACCGCCCGTCGTCAGCATGAACAGCCCGAGGGTCGCGAGCACGACCTGGACGTTCGTGTGTTCGAACGCGGCCGCGTACGCGCGGTCCTGGTTCAGGAGGAGCTGCCACCAGAGGAAGGTCACGACCCCGAACGTCAGTGCCCACGCGACCCGACTCCAGCCCATCACCGCCGCGCCGTCCATGAACCGGAGCGGGATCATCGTGATGAACAGGCCCTCCAGGCCGGCGATGACGATCATTGCCAGGATCGTCTCGGCGAGGGCCGGTGGCCACGAACCATCGGCCGCGGCCAGCCTGACCGGCCCGAGCAGGAGCCAGGCGACGACACTGATCACCAGGAGCCCGACGGCCGGGACGAGGACGAGGGTGGCGTCATCACGCTTGGCCAGTGTCACCGGCGCGACGATGACGGCCGAGGCAATGAAGCCATAGACCAGCCCTGGCTCAAGGCTGACCGATCGCGACATCACGACCGCGACGATCGCCACCACGACCGCTGTCCCGTAGAGCCGGATCGATGTCTGGGCCCGGTACCGCTTTGCCGCCACGAACGTCGACGACCCCTCGGCGAAATAGGTGACCAGGCCGACGCCCACGACGAGCGAGATGAACAGCATCAGGCTCTGTGGATTGAGCCCGAAGTCCGGGCTCAGGAACCCGTAGATCAGGCCCATCAAGCCCAGCACGATCAGGACCTGGACGCCTCGACCGATCCTTCCGGACTTCGACAACGCATCGAGCACAGACCCCGACGCCGACAGCGGCCGCAGGACCCGGAGCGGGCCGCGCATCAGCCGTGGCCACCAGCCCTGGATCTCGGCCCGGTTGGCATCCATCGTGCTGTTGAAGATCTCGGCGGTCAGGCCGAAGAGGAAGACGAGCAGGACGGTCAGGAGCAGGTTTGTGACCAGGACGGCGGGATCCAGCTGACCAAGCCCCGGACCGCGGATCTCGGCCACGAGTGCCGGGACAAAGGGGTTGGGCGTGGGTGGAACGCTTGGGGCGGTCGCGGCGCCGGTGCCCCCGGACGATGACGCGCTCGGTGCGCTCGTCGCCCCAGCGACCTCGCCGGTCGGTGATGGCCCGGTCGACGGGCTGGGCGAGCTGGTCGGTTCAGTTGTCGGCGGCGGGCTCGGAGCGGGCGTTGGCGATGGGCTGGGTGGTTGCGTTGGCGTGGGAGTGGCGGCAGATGACGGCGACGAGCTCGGCGTCGGCGTCCGCGTTGGTGTCGGCGATGGCCTCGGTGTCGGCGTGGGCGTGGGCGTGGGCGATGGCGTGGGCGTTGGCGTGGGTGTCGGTGTCGGTGTAGGCGTGGGCGTGGGTGTCGGTGTTGCAGTCGGATCGACTGTGTAGGTGGCACGCGCCGTGGTCCTGCTGTCGCAGACCTCGATCGATTCGATCGAGTCGTCGTAGCAGGCGACCGCGGTGACGACGTGGCGACCGGCTTGTGACGTCGGGGGCGTTTCGAAGGTCCACGACCCGCTGCACGTCCTCGGCGATAAGTCTGCTTTCGCAGCCTCCTCGCCATCCCACGCAAATCGAACGCGCGTGAACGAGCAGCCCTCGGCGACATGCCAGTAGGACGCCGTGAACTTGTCCGATTCCGTACCGTGCGTGGGGGCGACTTCCAGCCAGGGCCCGGTCCATGTTGGATCGGGGTCCGCGCTCGCGATCGGCGACACGGCGGTGGCCAGGACCAGTGCGGCCATCGCGGCGATCGCAATCACCCCCGCCGACCTGGCACGGACGACCGCGTCCCTGCCTGATGACGGCCGCAGCCCACCCATCGGCTGTGTCGCTCCTCTCCCTCAGTCCCCGCGAGGGAGGCAGTGTTTCTTCGGGCTCAGACCCTGTCAAGCGCGCATCGTCGCGCCCAAGGTCCCGCGCCGGCCGCATGCGACAATCGATGGATGCGGCTCCGCAGGCCAAGTCTCGGCGACGAATACACCACTGGCACATTCCGCGACGGGATCGTGATGATCGTCGTGATCCTGACCGTGATCACTGCGCTCTGGCTCGCCTACGGGTGGGCGCTCGGCGTGCCGGGCGTGCCCCGCGGCTAAGCGCCGTTGGCCGACGGCTAGGCGCCTTCGACCGGACGGCTAGGCGCCGTTCGCCTCCATCTCGAGGACCTTGGCCAACCGTCGCCGATGGCGCGGCTCGCCGCTGAAGGTGGCGCCGAGGAACGCGACAGCGCACTCATAGGCGGGCTCGGGACCGATCACCCGCGCCCCAAGCGTCAGGACGTTCATGTCGTCGTGCTCAACGCCCTGGTGCGCGGAGTACGTGTCGTGGCAGACCGCCGAGCGAATGCCGCGCACCTTGTTGGCGGCCACGGATGCCCCGACCCCCGACCCGCAGATCAGGATGCCGCGGTCGGCCTCGCCACGCACGATGGCCCCAGCCAGGAGTCGGGCGAAATCCGGGTAATCGTCGTTCGGGTCGGAGCCGTCGCCACCCAGATCGATCCATTCGTGCTCGAGCCCGCCGCGGCGAAGTCGGCGGAGCAGCTCGTCCTTGAGCGCCGCGCCGGCATGGTCGGCGGAAAAGGCCACCCGCAGGGCTGTCATGACCGAAGTCTACGGCTCGGTCGATCGCCGGGTATCAGCTGTGGCCGGGATCCGCGCCTTCGGTCCGCGACACACCGGGATCGCCCGTCCCGATCGTCGGATGCGAGCCGAAATGCCCGGCATCGAGCGTGGCGATGCGTCCGCGAAGGCGGTCCTTGAGCACCTTGCGCGCAACGTCGGTCACGCGTTCGGCGGTGAACCCGAACTTCTCGAAGATCGTGCCGGCGGGCGCCGAGGCGCCAAAATGGTCGAGCCCGACGATCGCACCCTCGTCGCCGACCCAGCGCTCCCAGCCAAAGGACGCCCCGATCTCAACCGCGACACGCTTGCGGACCGCGGGTGGCAGGACCTCGTCGCGGTAACCCTGGTCTTGCGCGTCGAACAGCTCCCAGCAGGGCAGCGAGACCACGCGTGCCGGCATGCCATCCGCTTCCAGGGCCTCCGCGGCCGCGAACGCCAGCTGCAGCTCCGACCCCGTGCCGATCAGGATGATCTCGGGCTTGCCGTTGCTTGCATCGCGCAGGACGTAGCCACCACGAGCGACGCCCGCGCGGGCCGTCTCCGATGTGCCGGCAAGGGTCGGCAGCTTCTGGCGGGTCAGGGCGAGGGCGATCGGTCCGTCACGCCGTTCGATTGCAAGCGCCCAGGCCGCCGCCGTCTCGTTGGCATCCCCCGGACGCATGAACCACAGCTTGGGCATCGCCCGCAGCGCGGCGTAGTGCTCGACCGGCTGGTGGGTCGGGCCGTCCTCGCCCAGCCCGACCGAGTCGTGCGTCCAGACGTAGATCACGTGCAGGCCGGACAACGCCGCGAGCCGGACCGAGCCACGCATGTAGTCGCTGAAATTGAGGAACGTGCCGAGGTAGGGGATGAACCCGCGGTGATAGGCGAGGCCGTTGCCGATCCCGCCCATCGCATGCTCGCGGACTCCGAAACGAAGGTTCCGGCCGGGCTCGTCGGCGCTGAAGTTGGGCTCGCCCTTGACGTCGGTCAGGTTCGACTCGGACAGGTCCGCCGCACCGCCGAACAGCTCCGGCACGCGCGGGGCGAGCGCCTGGATCGCGTCCTGGCTGGCGTTACGGGTGGCCACCTCCGTGCCGGTATCGTAGGTCGGAAGGTCCGTGTCCCAGCCCTGGGCAAGGGTTCCGCTGAGGCGGCGTTCGAATTCTGCTGCCGCCTCCGGGTGGGCGGTGGCGTACGCCTCGAACAAGGCCTCCCAGTCGCCAACGAGTGCCTCGCCGGCCTCGATCGCCTCGCGGAAGCGCAGGCCCGCAGCTTCGGGGACGTAGAACGACCGATCTGGATCCCAGCCGTATGCCTCCTTTGTGAGACGGACCTCGTCATGCCCGAGGGCCTGGCCGTGCGCCTTCTGGGTGTCCTGTCGATTCGGGCTGCCGAACCCGATGTGCGTGCGAACCGCAATCAGGCTCGGACGGTCGTCCGCGCGAGCGGCTTCGATCGCCGCCTCGATCGCGCCCAGGTCGTTGCCGTCCTCGATGCGCCGGGCGTCCCAGCCGTACGCCTTGAAGCGCTTGGGCACGTCCTCTGACCAGGCCATGGACGTTGGTCCGTCGAGCTGGATGTGGTTGTCGTCGTAGAGCACGACCAGCTTCCCGAGACGCAGGTGGCCAGCAAGGCTGCAGGCCTCCGAGGCGATCCCCTCCTGGAGGTCACCGTCGGACGCGATGACATACGTCCAGTGGTCGACGATCGCGTGTTCCGGCTTGTTGAATTCGGCGGCCAGGCGCCGCTCGGCGATGGCCATCCCGACCGCGTTTGTCAGACCCTGGCCGAGCGGTCCGGTGGTCGCTTCGACACCCGACGTCAGGCCGTATTCAGGGTGTCCTGGTGTGATCGAGCCCCACTGCCGGAACGACTGGAGATCCTCCATTGAAACCTCGTAGCCGGTGAGGTGGAGGAGTGAGTAGAGGAGCATGCTCGCGTGACCGGCCGACAAGACGAACCGGTCGCGATCGGGCCAGTCCGGGCGTGTCGGCGCGTGGCGCAGGAATCGGGTCCACAGGACGTACGCCATGGGCGCGGCACCCATCGGGGCACCCGGGTGACCCGAATTGGCCTTCTGGACGCCGTCGATCGAGAGCGTCCGGATGGTGTCGATGGCGAGACGATCGATGTCCGTGGCAACGGTCATGAGGGCAGGCTCCGTGGTGTGGTCGGGCCCAGAGGGATGGTCCGGTCATTGTAGGTCTGGGCGAGGCTATGCTCCGGTCATGCCGTCGATCCGCAGGCCCCACCGCCCATCTCGCGTCCGACGTCCCGGCGCAGCGGCCCGAAGCGGGCCGCCCCGGATCGTCGTCCTCGGCGACCTGGCCCTTGACGTGCTCGTCGTCCCGAGCCGCAGCGTGGAAACCGGCACCGATGTGCCGGGCGCTGTGACCTTCGTGCAGGGGGGCTCAGCGGCGACTACTGCTCGCTGGCTTGGCCGACTCGGTGCGCGGGCGACACTGATCGCGGCCGTCGGCCGGGATGCCACCGGGCGCGCGCTCGTCGAGGCCGTTCGCGGCGATGGCGTGACCATGCGGGTTTCGCGCGTAGCCGGTGCGCGCACCGCCCAAATCGCGGTTCTTGTTGGTCCGGGAGGAGAACGAAGCTTCGTCCCGGACCGCGGCGCCGCGGATCGCCTTGACCCAGCGGACCTGCAGCCAGCGTGGTTCGACGGTGCCCAGGCGTTGCACCTGCCGGCCTATTCGCTGCTCGGTGAGCCCCTTGGTGCGGCCGGTCGGCGGGCCATCGAGCTTGCACGAGCCGCCGGCGCTGTCATCAGCGTGGACCTTGCTTCGGTCGCGCCGCTGATGGCCGGTGGACGGCGTGCCGCCTACGAGCTGATCGCCTCGACCGCGCCGGACATCCTGTTTGCCACCGCCGCCGAGGCAGAAGCGCTGATCGGAGGCGGGCCCGTGGATGGGCTGCTCGACGTCGCCAGCATCGTCGTCGTCAAACGTGGGCGAAAAGGTGCCACGGTCCTGGCGCGATCGGGCGTCGAACGGCTCCGTTTCGAGGTTGCGACGGCGCCAATCGATGCCGCGGACACGACCGGCGCTGGCGACGCGTTCGACGCCGGATTTCTCGTTGGCTGGTTTGCCGCGAAGGCGGCCGGGCGGGCGCTACCCGCGGCGCTCCACCGGGCGACGTTGGGCGGTCATCGAGTCGCAGCAAGGCAGCTGTCCACACCGCGGCCGGAGCTCGCGATCGGATAATCGTGGTCCAGTGGGGTCTGGTTTGGACCGCGGCGGGAGTCGGTGCCCGGCAGCACCACGTAACCCGTTCGGACCATTGACCCCGGTACTTTCGTACTGCTACACAGGGCGCCGATGTCGAGCCGCTGCGCCGGGGGGCGCGCCTCGATAGCGATCAAGGGGAAACCCCTAACACCGTAATTGGACGCGTCCCCGTCCGATTGCTTCAACGCGCCACGCGCGGCATTCCGGGGGGAAGGTCGGTAGCAGTGTTCGTTGCGTTGCGAAATTCGACGTGCGTGAGGGCTCGTCCGGCGCTGCCCGCCATCACCCCGAACCTTGGCGGTTTGTGCCCGCGAGGTGCGGATGCCTGATGGGCCACCCGCCTGAGGCGGCACTCATTTCCTTCATTGATTCCGAACAAGGGAGCTCACCAATGAACTCGCACAGCCCACGCAAACGTACCCGGAAATTCCTGTCCATCATCGCGGTCCTGGCGCTCAACGCAGGGATCATCGTTCCGGCGACCGTCATGGCCGCCAATCCGTCCGCGACCCTGGACCAGTGCGCCAACGGGTCAGACCTTGCGACCCGGACATCCGGTTGCAACACCGCAGCAGCTGATTGGGTGAACGGCAACCTTGGCGCCAGCAAGTCGGCGTACCAGGAAGGCGACTCGATCCCGTATCGCATGACGTTCGGCAACCTGCCGCTATCCAGCCACACCGTCACGATCGAGTGGGACACGACGAAGAGCGGCACACATGCACTCGATTACCTGACGACCTTCAACCGGACCGTGGGCAATGCCAACCCGTGTCTCGGCATTTCGGGATGCGCGGCATCCACGACATTCCCCATCCCGGCCGATCCGCAGGTTACGGGTGCGGGCGTCACGCCCATCGCAGGCAACTTCACCTTCTACGGCGGCGCGATCACGGGTGTCAGCGCCTACAGCTACGCCAATGGCGCCGGCTTCGTGGGCGACAAGTCCGCACGGATTACGATCACCTTCACCCCCACGCAGGCAAACCCTGTACTGGCTTGGGGCGGGCATATCTCGACTCGCGTCAATTGGGGCGCACTGAACTCAGCGGTTGCGATCCCAGGCTCGCCTTACCACACGCGCCTGATCGATCTTGACGGCTCCGGTGGCAACCAGGATCGCTCGCTCTCAGCGGCGGCCGTGGTGTTCCCGGGATCGATCACGATCGTCAAGGACGCAGACCCAAACGACGCGCAAGACTTCGCGTTCTCGACGACTGGTGGGCTGTCGCCATCGACGTTCTCGCTCGATGACGATTCCAACGGCGACCTATCAAATACGCAGGCCTACGCCGGCGTCACGAATTTCACCACGTACACGGTCGTCGAAGGCGCGGCAACCGGATGGGCCCTGAGCTTCGCAGACCCCGGTATGCACGGTTGGGACCCCGAACGGTGGCACCCAGGGCGGCAATGTCGGCACGCGGACTCTCACGATCAACCTCGCTGAAGGCGAGAACGTCACCTGCACCTTCGTGAACACTCGTCAGAGTGCGCACTTGATCATCATCAAGGAGGTCACGAACAACAACGGCGGATCGGCGCAGCCGAGCGACTTCTCGGGCACCATCACAGGTGTCACCGCCAGCGGCGGCAACACGTGGACCGGCACCGCGTCCCCCGGCGTCGACAAGACGCTGACGGCCGTCGGTAGCTACAACGTCACCGAGAACGCGGCTACCGGTTACACACCGAGCTACTCGACCGATTGCACAGGCAGCATCGCCTTTGGCGAAACAAAGACCTGCACCATCAACAACAACGACAATGCGCCGGCCCTGCACCTGCGCAAGACGATCACCAACGACAACGGCGGCGGCGGCTGCTGCCATCGACTGGACGCTGACCGCGACCGGGACCGGCGCTTCGCCGACCAACCTGTCGGGCACCACGCCGGTTGACAGCACCGCCACGTTCAAGGCCGACACCTACGCCCTCGGCGAGAGTGGCCCAACCGGCTACACGGCCGGCGCCTGGAACTGCGGCGCGGCATCGATGCACCGACGCAACCCATGTGACGGTGCCGCTCGGCGGCAACGTCGACCTGCACCATCAACAACAACGACAATGCGCCGGCCCTGCACGCTGCGTCAAGACGATCACCAACGACAACGGCGGCAGGGCTGATGCCATCGACTGGACGCTGACCGCGACCGGGACCGGCGCTTCGCCGACCAACCTGTCGGGCACCACGCCGGTTGACAGCACCGCCACCGTTCAAGGCCGACACCTACGCCCTCGGCGAGAGTCGGCCCAACCGGCTACACGGCCGGCGCCTGGAACTGCGGCGCGGCATCGATGCCCGACGCAACCCATGTGACGGTGCCGCTCGGCGGCAACGTGCACCTGCACCATCAACAACAACGACAATGCGCCGGCCCTGCACCTGCGCAAGACGATCACCAACGACAACGGCGGCGGGGCTGCTGCCATCGACTGGACGCTGACCGCGACCGGGACCGGCGCTTCGCCGACCAACCTGTCGGGCACCACGCCGGTTGACAGCACCGCCACGTTCAAGGCCGACACCTACGCCCTCGGCGAGAGTCGGCCCAACCGGCTACACGGCCCGGCGCCTGGAACTGCGGCGCGGCATCGATGCCCGACGCAACCCATGTGACGGTGCCGCTCGGCGGCAACGTGACCTGCACCATCAACAACAACGACAATGCGCCGGCCCTGCACCTGCGCAAGACGATCACCAACGACAACGGCGGCGGGGCTGCTGCCATCGACTGGACGCTGACCGCGACCGGGACCGGCGCTTCGCCGACCAACCTGTCGGGCACCACGCCGGTTGACAGCACCGCCACGTTCAAGGCCGACACCTACGCCCTCGGCGAGAGTGGCCCAACCGGCTACACGGCCGGCGCCTGGAACTGCGGCGCGGCATCGATGCCCGACGCAACCCATGTGACGGTGCCGCTCGGCGGCAACGTGACCTGCACCATCAACAACAACGACACGAAAGCATCGCCGTCGGGCACCACGGTTCAGAAGTGGGTGCTTCACGACACGATGACGATCGTCGGGATCCGCCATGGGGCAGGCGATGAAGGCACCGCGCGCGTCACATTCCGTCTCTACTCCGACGACTCATGCGCCACGCAGGAAGGGTCTGACGAGGTCGTCACGATCTCGGCAGCCGGAGTTGCAAGCACAGTCACGGGCGTGACCGTGACGGACACCGGCCTCTACTACTGGAGGGCCCAGTACAGTGGCGATGCGTTCAACACCGGCTTCACCACCGCGTGCGGCGTAGAGATCACCGAGATCCATGCGACCGATGAGGGTCGTACCGAGGTCCTGTTCACGGGCGCAATCGGGGCTGGCTTTGCCATCCCGCTGCTGCTCCTTGGCTTCTGGAACCGCAAGCGGCGCCAGATCGAGGCGTAAGACACAAGGATCGCGAGCTACCTCCGATCCTCGCATCCACCAAACGTCAGCTAATGCAAAGAGCCGGCCCATCGGGCCGGCTCTTTGCTGTTATCCGCGGTGACTAACGGTCAGGAGGCCGCGAAAGACGTCGACGCGAGGATGTTGAACGTCTGGGTGCCAGCTCGCTGGCCAAAGTAGAAGAGGTTTGCCACGCACTCGGCCGAACCGCCGTTGAGCAGCCAGGCGGACATCCCGCCACCAAGCAGGAAGCCGTTGTAACCGAGCGGGCTGGTCCCGTCTCCACGGGCTTGACCGATATCCCCGGTCTCGCCATAGACGAGATAGCCACGCGCCGGATCAAACAAGGCAAGACCCGAGGGATCGCTCGGCTGATAGCAGAGGACCTCGACCCGGGGATTCTTGGTGTTGCTCGGATACCCGGCAGCGAACGTGACGTTGGTCCCGAGGGTGACCTGAGCTGAGGTTGCAAGACCCGCCGGTTGTGCCAACGAGATCCAGGACGTCGACCCGCCGCCACCGGCAGGCCCACCCTTGGCGGCGAGCACCGAATCGGCTCCACCGGGAGCGCCGCCTGACGCCGTTGCCATGGCGAACGCGAGTGCCGTCGCGATCGCGGCGATGAGCACCGCCTGGATCCCAACGCCGACCGTGTGGCGAAGGCTCGTGGTGATGGCTGTTCCAGCCCGCATGCTGATCCTCCTGGGTTCGGTAACCCGGCTGACTGCTCTGCAGTCCCGTGGCTTTGCGTCCCCGCCTCACGACGGGTTTGCCTTGTCGATCCAGTCGCCCCTGAACGAGCTGGGTTGCCGCGGATGGACAGTCGTCTGGATCCGCACCAGCAATCTAGCGCCGATCGGCGTCAAACCCAATGACCGGATCGTCCTGCGGGCACACCCCAAGGTCGTGCCACTCGACCCCACCGGATCGGCCGGACCTCTCCACGCAGGCCGAGGCCTTTCATACTTCTTTCAGGAACGTCGGCTACAACTGGTCGGTGCACCTGCTAGTCGTCGAGGATGACCCGCGTCTTGGTCGTCTCCTCACGCGCCTCTTCTCGAACGACCGCCACGTCGTCGACCTCGCGACGGCCGGCCAGGACGCGATCGAGCTGCTCGAGGCCAACCCGGCCTTCGACGCCGTGATCCTCGACGTCGGTCTGCCCGGGATCGACGGCTTCGAGGTCGCCCGGCGCATCCGTCGAACTGGCTCGCGAGTCCCGATCCTGATGCTCACCGCGCGCGACGGGCTCTCGGATCGGATCACCGGGCTGGACGCCGGGGCCGACGACTACCTGGTCAAGCCGTTTGCCTACGAGGAGCTGGCCGCCCGGCTGCGCGCGATCAGCCGACGGATCGGCGGCGCGGCGCCCGAATCCGGACCACACCTGATAGTCGGGCCGATCGCTCTCGACGAGGCTCGGAGGCTCGTCACCGTGCAGGGCCAGGCGGTCGAGCTGACGCTGCGCGAGTTCGCCCTGCTCGAGTGCCTGTTGCGCCATCCCGGGCATGCGCTATCTCGCGACCAGCTTCTGGACATGGCATGGCCGTTTGGCGTGGCGGTCACCCCGAACACGGTCGATGCGTTCGTCACCTTCCTCCGTCGAAAACTCGGACCGGTGGGCGCCGCACGCATCGAAACGGTCAGGGGCGTCGGGTATCGGATGGCCGAGGCATGAACGCACCAGCTCCAACAGTCGCCGAACCCGCGACGCCACCCGCCCGCCCGACCGGCGACGCCGCACTCGTCCGCCGCGTTCGTTGGCGCCTGCTCGCCTGGAGTGGCGGCTCGATATTGGTCGCGCTCCTGGCGCTCGGGGCCCTGCTGTACGCAACGGTGGCCTGGTCGCTGGCGACCGCCGGCGAGGAGCAGCTGCGCGCCCGGGCGACGGACATCGCAACCGGGATCGAGCTTCGCGCCGAAGGCATGGCCGTCGGCGGTGGGGCCACGTCGGTCACAGACGTCCCACCGGGCAACGTCTTCGTCGAACGGGCCGAGGTGCCCGGCCTCGTCGTCGGCGGACCGACCTCCGGGACGTTCGGCTTTGTCACGAACGTCTCCAGCGGCGACGTCATGGCCGGCGTCCCGCCCATCTTCGAGGCCGTGCTGGAGGGTGGATCTGATGTGGTCGAACACGCGCGGAATGGCGAGGAAACGATCCAGGTGGCTTTCTTGCGCGGCACGCCGGTCCGGATGCTCGCGATGCCCGTCACGATCGGCGACACGCTCCTCCTCATCCAGGTGGTCGGCGACCGGACCGCGGAGGTCAACACGCTGACCATTCTCCTGATCGTTCTCGCGGTCGGCGGTCTCCTGGTGCTCGGCGCGTCGCTGATGCTGGGTTGGGTCTATGCGGAACGGGCGCTCGTCCCGATCCGTGATGCCCTGCGACGCCAACGGGAGTTCGCTGCGGACGCGTCGCACGAACTCCGGACGCCACTCACCGTCGTCCGAGGCTCGGTCGAGGATCTCCGCCGTAACGCGGATCAGCCGGTCGCGACCGTTGGCCACGCTCTGGACGACATCGAGGGCGAGGTCGATCGCCTGACGGCACTTGTCGACGATCTTCTCCTGCTGGCTCGGACCGATTCGGGCGTCGTCGAGCTGGCCTCGGGGCCGACGGACCTGGCAGAGATCGCCCTGGATGCCTCAGGCGCCCTGGTTGCGGCCGCCCAGCACGCCGAGGTGACGATCGAGGTCGATGCGGAACCTGTGCCCCTGGTCGCCGATCCGGCCCGCCTGCGACAGCTCGTCACGATCCTCGTCGACAACGCCGTGCGCCATGCGCCTGCCGGGTCCACCGTCCAGGTCGGTGTGAGACCCAACGATGGGTTCGCCCGTCTAACGGTCGAAGACCGTGGCCCTGGGTTTCGTCCCGAGGACCTGCCCCGGGCCTTCGACCGGTTCTGGCGCGCCCCGGATGCCCCGCCGGGTGGCACGGGCCTCGGCCTCAGCATTGCGGCCTGGATTGCGGAGCGACACGGCGGGTCGATCGCTGCGAGCAACCGGCCCGACGGCGGTGCCCGACTCCAGGTGCTCCTGCCCCTGCGCTGAGTCGGCGCAGTTTCAGCGGCCCTTCATGGTCGGTCTCTAGAACTGGGGATACCAAGATCCCCATTCGCGGAGACCCACCATGATCGCGACCATTCGC
Source organism: uncultured Chloroflexia bacterium (assembly GCA_963731865.1). Lineage (GTDB taxonomy): Bacteria > Chloroflexota > Limnocylindria > Limnocylindrales > CSP1-4 > SPCO01. The sequence goes on from CAVSXG010000003.1 coordinate 241,639, forward strand.
ACCGCCGCAGCCGGCTTGCTGCTCCTCACCGCCCTTGCGGCTTGTTCGGCCAACGCAGGCGGACCCAGTGGGGTCGCCACCCTCGAGTCCGCGGCGCCAAATGCCGAGGCGTCCGCCGAACCGTCGGCGTCGCTCGACCCCGAGGCCGCGCGGCTCGCCTTCGCGGAATGCATGCGCGATCACGGCGTCGAGATGCCCGACCCCGAGACGGCGTCGGGACCCGGCGGCGGCGCGTTCGCGTTCGGTAGCGAGGATGGCGACCCGGAGGAATTCGAGGCTGCGGTCGAGGCCTGCGATCACTTCCTCGAGCAGGCGGTCGGCGAACGTCGCGAGATCGATCCCGAGATGCAGGACCGGATGCTCGAATTTGCCAGCTGCATGCGCGAGCACGGGATCCCGATGCCAGATCCGAGCACGGACGGCGGGATCATGATCCAGCGCAACGACGACGGCAGCGTGACCAACGGCGACGATCAGATCGACCCGAGCTCACCCGAGTTCCAGGAAGCGCAGGAGGCCTGCCAGCCGATCCTGGGCGACGATTTCGGAGGTCCACGCACGCAGACCGGCCCCGACGGCGAAGGCCCTGGCGGCACCGTGGACGTCGCCCCGGAGCCGGCAAAGCCATGACCACAGCGCTCCGTTCCAGCGGGCGCCTGCGACTGATCGCAGGCGCCGGCATCGCACTCGCTGCGGCCCTGGTGGTCGCCGTCGTCGGACTGGGTCTCGTGTCTACCCCGAGTGCAGCTGCCGAGGACCCAGCAGCCGCGACCTCCACGGCATCGGTAGAACGCCGGACGCTCGTTGCCCAGGAGGAGTTCGACGGGACCCTCGGGTACAGCGGTGACCTCCGCGTCGTCAACGAGCTCCAGACCAGCGGCTCCGGTGACGTCGCCGCGCTGAGCCAGGCGGTCGTGACCGCCCAGGCCGCTTACGACAACGCCGTTCGAACGGTCGCGGCAATCAAGAACCCGACGGCTCAGAGCATCGCGGCGGCGCGGGCGCAGGTCCGGTCAGCCGAGGCCTCGTTGTTGAGCGCCCAGGCCACTGCCAAAGGCCCGGCCGCGTCGCAGCTCGAGACAGCTGCCGCGCAGGTCGCACAGGCCAAAGCGGCTCTCGCGACCGCCCGGGCCTCGGCCAACGGCCCAACGCCGAGCCAGCTCGCAACTGCCCAGGCCCAGCTCGCCCAGGCGAACGCCGCTCTCCTGACTGCGCAGAACGCTGCCAGCGGGCCGAGTACGGCCCAACGGACGCAGGCCGAAGCGGCGGTCGCGAATGCCCAGATCAACCTGACTGCCGACCAGCAGGCCCTGGCCAATGCCCGTCAGGCACAGGCGGCCTGCCAGACCCCGGCAGTTGGGCCGACGCCCGATCCCACCGCGACACCGGCGCCGACACCCGATTGCTCCGCTCAGGCCCAGGCCGTGCTCCAGGCAGAGGCTCGTGTCGCCTCGGACCAGCAGAGCCTGCTGGTGGTCCAGGCGCAACTTGCCGACCTGTATTCCGCGGCAAACCAGGCCACCGCGGGGGCTGCGCTCGTGGCCGCCCAGGCCCAGGTCGCAACCGCCCAGGCCGCCCTCGATGCGCTGACGGCGCCCGACGCCGCTGCCAGCGCCCAGGCGCAGCTCGCGGCTGCCGAAGCCGCCGCCCGGTCCGCCCAGGCTGCGCTCGAGGCTCTGACCTCGCCAGACTCGAAAACCCAGGCAAAGGCTCAGCTCAACGCCGCGAAGGCGCAGCTCCAGTCAGCCCAGGCAAGCCTCGCCGCGATCCTCAACCCGACCCCAGCGGCGCTCGCCGAAGCACAAGGCAACCTCACGGTCGCCAACGCGAGCCTTGACGCGGCAAAGGAGAAGCTCGACCAACTTCGCGGCACGGTCACGGCCCTGCCCGACGAAGGCAGCATCGTGAAGCGTGGCGAAGCGCTGTATGAGCTCGACGGTCAGCCGTCCGGTGTCCTCATGTACGGCGATCGACCGGCCTGGCGCGAGCTGACCGAGCGTCTCGAAGGCGAGGATGTCCGCCAGCTCCAGGAGAACCTGCTCGAGCTTGGGTTCGGCGATGATGACCTGACGGCGTCGGGCGCATTCGACGAGGCAACAGGCACCGCGGTCAAGGCCTGGCAGGCGAGCCTCGGCAAACCGGAGACCGGCAGCATCGAGGTCGGCGAGATCGTCTTCCTGCCTGGTGCGGTTCGGGTCGCCAGTCAGTCCGTGAACGTCGGTGACACCGTGACGGCCGGTCTCGCGGTCCTGACCGCGACCACGACAGATCGGGTCGTCACCATCGACCTCGCGGCTGACGATCAAGCCCTCGTCACGACCGGCGACAAGGTCGACATCGACCTGCCGGACGGGACACGGGCCACGGGCAGGGTGGCCACGGTGGGCACTGTCGCCGTCGCGGCCGATGCGCAGAGCTCGCCAACCATCGAAGTCACCATCGTGCTCGACGACCCGGCTGCTTCGGGGACCGTCGACCAGGCGCCCGTCGATGTCCTGATCACGACGCAGTCGCACGAGGACGTGCTCGTGGTGCCGGTGAGTGCCCTGCTCGCGTTGCTCGAAGGCGGCTACGCGGTCGAAGCCGTGGCCGCCGACGGCACGACCTCGCTCGTCGGGGTCGAGACCGGGATGTTCCAGGATGGCTGGGTCGAGATCGAGGTCCCGGCGGGCGACCTCTCGGAGGGCGACCTGGTCGTGGTGCCGTCATGACCGCCGTCGCCGAGTTGCGCGGGGTAGCCAAGCGCTACCCCGGCACCCCACCGGTCGAGGCGCTCCGCGCGGTCGACCTGCACATCGAGCACGGCGAGCTCATCGGGATCGTCGGCCCGTCCGGCTCGGGCAAGTCCACGCTGCTCCACATCCTCGGAACGCTGGATCGGCCGTCGGAGGGCACGGTGCGGATCGCCGGTCACGACATCGCCGCGATGTCCGACCGCGACCTGTCCGCGCTCCGGGCCTGGCGTATCGGGTTCATCTTCCAGTCCTTCTTCCTGCTCGGTGGCGAGACCTCGCTTGACAATGTCGCCGACGGGCTGCTCTACCGCGGGGAGCGACCGGCCGAGCGTCGGCGGGCCGCTGCCGAGGCGCTCGAGCGGGTCGGTCTCGGCCACCGGATGACCCACCGACCGGGCGCCCTCTCGGGCGGCGAGCGCCAGCGCGTGGCCATCGCGCGTGCCCTCGTCGGCCGGCCACAGCTGGTGCTCGCCGACGAGCCGACCGGCAACCTGGACAGCGCCACAGGGGCGGCCATCCTCGACCTCCTGCGCGAGCTGCATGCCGAGGACGGGACCACGATCTGTGTGATCACCCACGACCGCGACATCGCCGCGAGCCTGCCCCGCCGGATCGAGCTCCTCGATGGCCGGATCGAGCGCGAGGCGGTCGCGGCATGAGCGAGGCCGCTGTCCTTCGCACCGGGCGCATGGGTCCGGGCGACATCCTGCGCATCGCCACCGCAGGCCTTGGCTCGCGTCGGCTTCGCTCGGCGTTGACGGCGCTCGGGATCGCCATCGGCATCGCCGCAATGCTCGCGGTTCTCGGCATCGCCGAGTCGAGCCGCGCGACGCTGCTCGCGGAGCTCGACCGGATCGGGTCGAACCTGCTGACCGTCGGGTCGGGGCAGACATTTCTTGGCGACGATTCCGCGCTGCCCGAGGAGTCGACGGCGATGATCGATCGGATCGGCCCGGTCGAAAGCGCGTCAAGCGTGTCGATCGTGTCGGCCACGGTCCGTCGGACAGACCTGATCCCGGAGGCGGAGACCAGCGGCATCGGCGTGCTGGCAACCGACCATGACCTGCTCGAGACGCTGGGTGCGACCCTCGCCTCCGGTCGATTCATCGACGATGCCCTCGACGGCTATCCGGCGGTTGTCCTGGGCGCCGTGGCCGCGGAACGGCTCGGGATCACCTCGCTCGACCACCCGGTCCTCGTGTGGATCAACAACAGCTGGTGGAGCGTCGTGGGGATCCTCGATTCCCTGCCCCTCGCACCGGAGATCGACCGGTCCGCGTTGATCGGCCGAGAAATCGCGGAGGCAAACGGCGCGGATATGGCCCCGACCACGATCTACGTCCGAGCCGAGGATGCGTTCATCAACGACGTCCGCGCGGTCCTCGGACCAACCGCCGATCCGGAGCACCCTGAGGCCGTCGAGGTCAGCCGACCATCCGACGCGATCGAGGCCAAGGCGGCCGCGGCCACGGCCTTCACATCGCTGTTCCTCGGCCTGGGTGCCGTGGCCGTGCTCGTCGGCGGTCTCGGCATCGCCAACGTCATGCTCATGGCCGTGCTGGAGCGGCGGAACGAGATCGGGCTACGCCGGGCGCTCGGCGCAACCCGTGGCCACATCGTCGGCCAGTTCCTGGCGGAGGCGGTGTTGCTCGCCGGTTTCGGTGGCGTACTCGGGGCGATCCTGGGTGCGGCGATCGCCGCGATCTATGCCTCGAGCCAGGGCTGGCTGATCGCCCTGCCGATCGCCGGGCTCGTGGTCGGCGTCGCGGCTGCCGGCGCGGTCGGCGGTCTGGCGGGGATCTACCCGGCGCTCCGCGCGGCCAACACGCCACCGACGGACGCCCTCCGGTCCTAGCTGCGAAGGTAGCGATCGAACCAGTCGAGCATCCGGGTCATCCGGTCGATCCGGCGGTCGGGCCGACCGCTTGACGAGAAGACGTGCGATTCCTCGGGGTAGAGCACGTACTCGACGGTACGCCGAAGGTGGCGCAGGGCGATGAACAGCTGCTCGTTGTCCTGCGGCGGGCAGCGCAGGTCCTCTTCTGCCTGGAGCATGAGGAGTGGTGTCCGGATCGAGCCCACGTTGCGAAGCGGGGATTGACGCCAGAGCCGGTCGACGCCATCCGGGCTCAGCGGGTCGCCAATCAGGGCGGCCCGGTTGAACTCGGGCCCGGAGTCCGCGTTCGCCCATGCGCTCACGTGGTTGGTCACGCCGTTCTCGGACACGGCCGCCCGGAACCGATCCGACGTGCCGATGAGCCAGTGGACCATGAACCCCCCGTAACTCAGCCCGAGCACGCCGAGGCGTTCAGGATCGGCGAGGCCGAGCGCGACCACATGATCGACGGCGGCGTGGACGTCGTCGGTATCCGGGCCACCCCAGGCGCCCAGTTGCGGCCGGATCCAGGATCCGCCGTAGCTCGTCGATCCCCGGATGTTGGGCAGGATCACGCGGTACCCGGCGGCGACGAGCAGCGATACCTCGACATGGGGTGCCGGCGCCCACGCCCCCAATGGTCCGCCATGGATATCGACGACCGACGGCAGCGCGCGATCGCCGGCGTCGGGCGGCGACGCGATCCATGTTTCGATCGGGCCGGCTGTTCCCGGGGCGTCGATGCGACGCATGTCGGTCGGGTGATACTGCTTCTGCCACGCTGATCCGAACGTCGAACGCGTCGTCCATCGCGGGCTCCCGTCCGGATCCCGATCGAGCGTCATGACCTCCATCGCCCGGCTGCCGAGCGTACCGAGCACGGCGACGGTTCCGTCCACCGCGACCCCGAGCGCGTGGCTGGTTGCATCCGACCACGGGCCAGATGCGTCGCGGGGCGTTGCGCTCGGCGGATTTCGTCCTTTGCCCGTCATGGGATCGAGCTCGAACCTGACCGGGTGGGAGCGCCCGCGATCGGTCACGGTCGCGACGATCGTGTCGTTCCCGAGCCAGTACGGCCCTGGCCGACCGGACACCATCCAGCCGTGGAGGTCCGTGTCCGTCCAGTCGCCGACCGGCCGGTCCAGGTCGGGCGCGAGAGCCCAGGGCGCTGCCGACCCGTCGGCCGGTCCAACGAGGATCGTCGGGCTGTCGTCGTCGAGCATCTCCGGGTCCAGGACACCGATCGCGACGATCCAACGGCCATCTGGCGAATATGCGGGGTGGTTGGCAAAGCCGCCCGCCGCAAGCACCTCTTGTGGCTCGACAATCCCTGTGGACGCATCGTCAACGGCTACGGCCCAGATCGTGGTTCGCGGTCGCAGGTCCGCGTCCGGCCGTGCGTCGGCGGCGAACGCGACGGTTCGTCCATCGGATGACCACGCGATATCCTCGATGCCCCAGTCGCCCGCGGTCACCTGGCGAGGTGAGGAGCCCGTGCGGGCCTCGACGACGAACAGGTGCGACCAACGGTCGAGGTGCCCCTCCTCGTCCCAGCGCCAGTCAGCGCGGGTGATCCGTCGGGCGAGTGGGGTGGGCTCGTCCGCCTTTGTTGTCGACCGTCGACGCCGAGCCGCGTCAACGGGCGGCACGGTACCGACCAGGAACCGGGGTGGATCGACCTCCGCAGTGAACGCGAGTCGGCGCCCATCCGGCGACCACGCGACCGCGCCAACCGAGCCATACCCCAGGTGGCGGAGCACGCGCATGGACCCCGTCCGAAGCTCAAGCAGGACGATCGACGATGGCTCGTCGCCTTTCGTCGGGTCGGTGCGTACGAATGCCACCCTCGATCCGTCGGGAGAAAGGCGCGGACGGGCATCGCGGACGATCCCGCTGGTGAGCTGGCGCGGCCGACTGACCCGGCCCCGATCGAGCGGGATCGCGTGCAGATGCGTCACGTACCGGTTGCCGCGGACCGACCGCCGCGCGACGATCGCGCGCCGTCCGTCGATCGAGATATCAAGTTCCTCGACCACGACCTGACGGCGAATGTCATCGGGCGTCATCGGGCGGGGGGCGGGCACGAGCGACAGGGTAGCCCCGGCGCTACGCTTCGACCATGCCCATCCCGCATGACGTCAGCGCGCGCTTGCTGATCGCCCCCGACGTCGAAGCCGCGCTTGGGTCGGGCACCCCGGTCGTCGCGCTCGAATCGACGCTGATCAGCCACGGGTTGCCCTATCCCCAGAACCTGGACGTCGCGACCGCCGCAGAGGCCGCCGTCCGTTCGGCCGGTGCGGTTCCCGCGACCGTGGCCGTGCATGACGGCCGGCTCCTGGTGGGGCTCTCGCCCGCCGAGCTCGAGACACTCGCGACAGCGGCGCAGGGCTCGGTTCGAAAGGCCGCCCGGCCCTCTCTGGCGGCGGCGATCGCTGCCGGTGGATGGGCGGCGACCACGGTGTCGGCGACGATGATCGCGGCCCACGCGGCGGGGATCCTCGTCTTCGCCACTGGCGGCATCGGCGGGGTCCATCGCGGTGCGCTCGGCGGTGTCCCGGTCGGTGCCAACCCAGACGCGAACGTGCCCTCCTTCGACATCTCGTCCGATCTCGAGGAGCTCGGGCGGACGCCGATGATCGTCGTCTGCGCTGGACCGAAAGCGATCCTCGACGTGCCCGCCACGCTCGAATACCTCGAGACGCGCGGGGTCCCCGTCGTGGCCATCGGGCAGACCGACCTGCCCGGCTTCTTTGCCCGCTCGGCCGGGATCGCGGCACCGGCGTCCGTGCCTGATGTCGCCGGCGCGGCCGTGCTCGCGCGCGTCCAACTCGATCTCGGTCTTGGGGGCGGACTGCTGCTGTGCGTTCCTGTGCCGGCCGTCGACGCCATCGGCGAATCGGATGCCCGCGCGGCGGTGGAGCGCGCCATAGGCGACGCACAGTCGTGCGGGGATCGCGGGGCCAGCGCTGACGCCCTGGTTGCTGGCCAGGATTGGGGTCCTGACGGGCGGCGCCTCGATCCGTGCCAACACGGCCCTCATCGTCAACAACGCGCTCGTCGCGGGCGAGCTCGCGGTCCGGTTGGCGGATGAACGACACGGCGACGATCGTTGACCTCGTTGCCGTGCAACGGAGCGCTGGTACACTCGTCTGAACCGGACGACCGGCTCCTGATCGGATGTGGAGCGCCATCGGATGCGGATCTACGAGGGAAGCCCCCGCCAGGACTTCGAGGAAGTCTTTCGGTCGATGGGCGCATTCATCGACGAGCGCGGGATGCGAGATGTCCTGTTGCTCGAGGCGCCTGACGGCTACATCGTCCAGGGTATGGTCACGAGCGGCTCTGCCGGCGGCGCCTGGTCGGAGTCGATCGGCTCGCAGACCAAGGAAACGTTGACGTTTCTCGATGACGACATCGCCCGGTTCATGGAAGAGGCTGGGGCCCGCCGCGGACGCAAGGAGCCGCCCCCGCCCCACGTGGCCGGTCACTACGAGACGGCCTTCCGCGTGATCGGCCGGTACATGGACGATCAAAAGCCGCGTGACGTGTTCTTCTTCGAGCAGGACGGTGCGTTCGTCGTCCGGCTCCTGATGAATACCAATGCCGGACCGCGGCACGAGCTCGCCGAATTCACGGCGGAAGACGTCAGCAACCTGGTTGCGCGTGGCCCCGCCCTTCGCCAACCGGACAAGCCAAAGGCGGCGACACCGCCCGTCGAGACAACAAAGTGACAAGACGTCATTGCCCATCACAGCGTGGAGGTAGATCGTGAAAGCACTCAAGACCGTCGCCGTGGCCCTCGGGGTCACCCTTGCCGCCCTCATCGTCATCCCTCTGGCGGTTCTCGCCGGACTGTTCGTCTGGCTGAAGCTGACGGAGGAAGCTGACGAGGAGATCCTGGAGCTCGACCAGGAGACCACAGCCTGACCTCGCCCGAGGCCAGTCGCGAACCCGAGACGCCCGCCGAACCGGCGGGCGTCGAACTGTCCGCCGCCACCCGATCGATTGCGGCATCGAGGCCGGCGTCCACCGCCGCGGATCGCCGGCTTGCCGAGCTCGCCGTTCTTGTCGTCATGGTGTTCTGGGCCGCGAACTTCATCGTGGTCAAGGGCGCGATCGGGGTCATCCCGCCGATCGCCTTCACGTTCCTTCGCTACCTCCTGGCCGCGGTGACCCTGCTCGTGTTGCTGCGCTGGCGGGAGGGTGCGATTCGTCTCCCGCACGGGGACGTCCTGCGCCTCGCAGTGCTTGGGAGCGTGGGTTTTGGTTGTTACCAGATCCTCTGGCCGGTCGCCCTGCAGACGATCCCCGCAGGCGATTCCGCCCTGCTGATTGCCACGACGCCGGTCTTCACCGCGTTGCTCGCCGTCGCGATCGGCGCCGATCTGGCCAATCCGGTCAAGCTGATCGGTGCCCTGATCTCGTTTGTCGGCGTGGCGCTCGTGATCGCCGCGGGCCAGGGCGTGAACCTTGGCGTCTCGCTCGTCGGCGATCTGATGACGCTTGGCGCGGCCGTGTGCTGGGCGCTCTACACGGTCTACAGCGCGGGGATCCTTCTGCGCCACTCGCCGCTGGTGGCCACGACCTGGGCGATCGTGGCTGGAACCCTGTTCATGGCGCCGTTTGGGATCGCCCAACTGGCGACCGTTGACCTGTCGGCCATTGGCCCAGCCGTGGTCTTCGCGATCGTCTACGCGGGCACGATGGCCGCGGGCGTAGCCAACGTCGTCGTCTTCCATGGCCTGAAGCTACTCGGACCCACCCGGGTCACCGCGTTCCAGTTCCTTGTCCCGCCCCTCGCGGTTGTCATGGCCGCGGTGTTCCTGGGTGAGGCGATCCGACCCGTCCAGGTGGTCGGTGGGGTCATCATCCTGGCTGGCGTCGCGCTACTGCGTAGCGGATCGTGGCCGCGCAGGCTGGCCGTGGGCCCCGGCGGGGGACCACCCTCGTGATGTTGCCGGACGGATCGGCACCGCCCGTCGCCCCGCTGCGGCCGGGCGAGCCACCGATCGCCATCCTCGTCGACTACGACGGGACGATCGCCCTCACCGACGTGTCCGACTCGGTGATGGCCGAACACGTCCCGGCGATCTGGGAGTCCGAGGCCGCCGCCTACGACGCGGGCCTGATGGGCTCCCGCCGGCTCATGGAGATCGAGATGGCACTGGTCGACGCGCCGGCGGAGGCGCTGCTGGCCACGGCCGCCGCGCAGCCCCACGACCGTGGCTTCGTGCGGTTCGTCCGGCGCGCGCAGGCGGCCGGCGTCGTTGTCGAGATCGTCTCGGACGGGTTCGGGTTCTTTATCCAGCCGGCGCTCGACGCCCTGGGCGTGGGCGAGCTGCCGGTCATCACGGCTCGAACGACCCTCGAGGGCCGACGGGCCATGATCACGTTTCCCAACGGCCATCCGACGTGCCTGGTCTGCGGGACCTGCAAGCGCAACCGCGTCCTCGCCCACCAGGCCGCCGGGCGCGCCGTGGTGTTCATCGGAGACGGCGAGAGCGATCGGTATGCCGCGGGTTACGCGGACCTGGTGTGGGCCAAGCGGTCGCTCGTCAGCATCTGCATGGAGGCTGGGTGGGATTTCCGGCGCTGGACGGAGTTCAGCGAGATCGACGCGTGGCTCGCGGAGACGCTCAACGCCTGGCGCGCCGACCCATCGAGCCTGATACGCGCGAGCGCGCGGGAATTCTTCTGCGGCCCGGAGGTGTGGGGCGAGGGTCTGCTCGACCCGCCGCGAGGTTCCTGGCCGCCAGCCCGGAGCTAACCAGCGGGCGACTCGCTTGCCCCGTCGACGCGCTTGAGCATCGTCACGTCGGTCTCGAAAATGCCCGCGCGCTGGTAGAGCTGGCGGGCTCCTGTGATGGCGCCGTGGACATGGAGCGGGACCCGCATAGCGCCGACGGCCTCTGCTACGGTGACACACCCCCATCGTGGGCTGCCGCAGAGGTCGGCGATCGCGGATCGGCAACCCGTGGACGCATCCACACGGGCGGAACCTAGAGGAACGAGCGATGTCAGAGACCCGCATGTCCAACCTGACTCGGCTGGTCGGGCTGGGCTTGGTCGTCACGCTCGGTGGCGGGTGTGCGGCATCCTCGGTCACCTTGGTTCCTGGCCCCTCGTCGCCACCAGTCGCCGCCTCGCCTGCACCCACCAACTTCCCCACGGAAAGGCCGCAATCGCCGTCAATGAAACCGACGGCCGAGTTGCCCTTGGTCCCCCTGGGCGAGATCCCAACCGCCCATCTCGACCCGGCACGAGCTGCCGAGCTCCAGGCGGCTCTCGACCTCGCGGTTCGTCGTGGAGCCCCGGACGCGATCGCGGCCGTGATCACCGAAGAGGGAGTTTGGGCCGGTGCCGCAGGCATCGGCGGGCCCGGTGGGCGGAAGGCGACCCCTGAGGACGAGTTTGCCATCGCCAGCTTGACAAAGACGTTCACCGCAGCCCTGATCCTGCGGCTCGTCGAGCAGGGGAAGATGGACCTCGACGCGCCTCTGGCCTCTTACCTGGGCGACCTGAAGGTGGATGCCAATGGCGCCACGTTGGACCAGACCCTGGCAATGCGGGCCGGACTCGCAGATCACGGACCGGAGGTTGCGGACCGGATCGTCGCCGATCCGGCTCGGGTCTGGACCAAAGCCGACAGGGTCGCGGGCTACAAGCCTCCGGTCGCCTCGCCGGGCACGTACGCGTATTCGAGTCCGTCATACGAGCTGCTCGCCGTGGCGGCTGAGCATGTGACCGGGATGACGTTCGGGTCCGCCCTACGTTCCGAGATCCTTGATCCCGTCGGCGCTGATCGCATCCTGGATCAGGAAGCCGGCGGGATCACGCCGCAGCCTTGGGCTCTCCCGATCGATGCCCAGCTGGGCAGGTACGACGCGTCGGACATGGGTGCCGGCAACGCACTGTCGTGCATCTCGTCCGCCACCAGCGGGACAGGCGCGGGATCGATGGCGAGCGATGCACCGTCTCTGGCCGCTTGGCTCTGGCACCTCTTCGCCGGCGATATCCTCGGTGAAGCGTCGCTCCACCTGATGCTCGCGGGTCCGCACCGGGCGTGGGCGTACGGGCTCGACTCAGCGCCCTACGCCGAGGCGGGCGCCGTCGCGAACTCCGGCAACAAGACTGGGTATGGCGCGCAATGGGTCTACTTTCCGCGGTCACGAGCGATCGTCGTGATCTTCGTCAACGACCCCGACTTCATCGTCGAGCCGACCGTGAACAGGATTCTCGCCGTTGCGCTGGCGTCGTAGGAATCGGGCCGGTCGGCCTTCGGGCGGTTGATCGGTTTGCTTCGGAGCCCCTTTTTCGATAGCATTCGAAAAACCCCCCGGAGGACCGACCCATGGCGAAGTATGTCTTTGTGACCGGAGGCGTGACCTCCTCTCTTGGCAAAGGCATCACCGCCGCCAGTATCGGCAGGCTGCTCAAGGCACGCGGTCTGCGGGTCTCCATCCTCAAGCTCGACCCCTACATCAACGTCGACCCCGGGACGATGTCGCCGTACCAGCACGGCGAGGTCTTCGTCACCGACGACGGCGCCGAGACCGACCTCGACCTCGGTCACTACGAGCGCTTCATCGACGCCAACCTGTCGCAGCTTTCCAACGTCACGACCGGGCGGATCTACCAGGCGGTGATCGCCAAGGAACGGCGGGGCGACTACCTCGGTGGCACGGTCCAGGTCATCCCGCACATCACCAACGAGATCAAGGAGCGGATCGGTCGCGTTGCGCGCGACGGCGACCCGGACGTGGTCATCGTCGAAGTCGGCGGGACTGTCGGCGACATCGAATCCCTGCCGTTTCTCGAGGCGATCCGGCAGATGCGCAAGGACGTGGGACGGGCAAACGTCCTCTACGTGCACGTGACGCTGCTGCCGGCCCTCGCGGCGACGGGGGAGCTCAAGACCAAGCCGACGCAGCACTCAGTCAAGGAGCTGCGGGGCATCGGTATCCAGCCAGATGTGATCGTGCTCCGCAGTGACCACCCGGTTAGCGACGAGATCCGCGAGAAGATCGCGCTGTTCACCGACGTGGCCACGGAGGCGGTCATCCCGGCCGAAACCGCAGACACCATCTACGAAGTCCCGCTCATGTTCGAGGCGGCTGGGCTTGGGCGGCGCGTCGTTCGCGAGCTCGGGCTCGGCGACCCCGACGCCATCCCGGACCTCAATTCGTGGCGCGCGCTCGTCGAGCGGATCAAGGCGCCCAAGCCGGTCGTCGAGATCGCCCTGGTCGGCAAGTACATCGAGCTCCCGGACGCCTACCTGTCTGTGACGGAGGCGCTCCGCCACGCGGCCTGGGCGCACGGTGTCGACGCCAAGGTTCGCTGGGTCGATTCGGAGGCCCTTACCCGGGAGAACCTGCACGAGCGGCTCGACGGCGCGGCCGGGATCCTGGTCCCGGGCGGCTTCGGCCATCGCGGCATCGAGGGCAAGGTCCTCGCCGCCCACTACGCGCGAGACCACAAGGTCCCATATCTCGGCCTGTGCCTGGGGCTCCAGTGCGCGGTGATCGAGTTCGCCCGCGAGGTCGTCGGTACTGCCGACGCCAACTCAACCGAGTTCGACATGTTCACCGAGCACCCGGTCATCGACTTCATGCCCGACCAGCGCGACATGGAAGACAAGGGCGGGACGATGCGGCTGGGGCTGTATCCGGCCAAGCTCACCCCCGGCTCGAAGGCCCATCAGGTCTACGGCCAGGAGGTCATCTACGAACGGCATCGGCATCGTTTTGAGGTGAACAACCGCTATCGCCAGACGCTCGAGGCGGCCGGCATGCTGCTGTCCGGCCAGTCGCCCGATGGTCGCCTCGTCGAGATCGTGGAGCTCAAGGACCACCCCTGGTTCGTGGCCAGCCAGTTCCACCCCGAATTCCGATCACGCCCGGAGCGGCCGCATCCGCTGTTTGACGGCTTCGTTGCCGCCTCGCTCGCGGTTCGCGACGGCCGCGAGCCCGTGTTCGGGACACATGCCGAGGAGCCGCTCGCCGTTGCGACGCCCGTGCCAAGCGAGGCGCCCGCCGTCTCCTGATCTGGTCGGCTGCGTCTCGACCGGATCGGCCCAATTGATACGTCGAAAGCTGACCTGGGCCAGGTCCATCGGACGCTCGCGCGGTCCAACCGACGAAGGAACGGATCGCGGCTTGGCCCTTGGCCGCCGTCTGGTCCCGCCAGGGCATCAAACGACGGCGGAGGTCGTCCTCGTTCGTCAAATGGAACTGCGGCGATCCACACGGCACTGACTTGGTTACAAGGCTCCGCGTTGGCTACAAGAACACAAGGGCGTCGGCTTTGGGCTCTCGACCCTGGGAGAGCGCAGTGAGGCATCCCCTGGTCGTCTCAGGGAATCGCTCGGCCAATCGCAGATGTCTGCTGAGCTACCGCCCGGTTGTGCCTCGTGTCGGCGACGAGCAGGATGACTCGCCGAACGCCAAGGTCACGTTGCTTGCTGCTGATTCGGCGCTCCAGCGCCTGAAGATCGTCGATCCGCGTTTCAGCTTCGACCATCACGTGAACATCCGATCCTTCGACAACGCCATCCGCGCTTCGTCGATCACCCTCGATCGGGAATGGCGACCTCGGTTCGCAACCTGAGTCTCGGCGCCAACCGTCGCGCGGAAGCGGTGCGAGCAAGGCGATATGCGCGCCATCGCGCACGGGATTGCCGTCCGGATGGAGACTGGCGCTGAATTGCAGCCCCAGCGCCGCCGCCAATTTGATGCCAGCTCGATCGTGAGTTGGTTCGGCTCGCCACGCTCGATTCGCCCGATCTTGCTGTGCGACACACGGACATGGCGACCGAGTTCTCGCTGACTAATCCCGGCGGCACTTCTGGCCGTCAGTAGCTCGGTGGCCGTTCGGTTGGCCAGGTACCGGCCTCGACGCCAGACCCGCGATCGGCCGGCCGCTCGTAGATCGGCATGCCTCCATCATTACGGTGCCGCCATCCGCTGGCCCTTATCGCGTGATTTCTGGATCCTGTCAGAGCCAATCCACGAACTTCGGGGCCGAAACGGCGCTCGCGCCCCAGCTCGAGGCTCATTTGGTCCGAAGACGATCCAGCTGGAGAAGGACGGATCCTCCGTGCGTCCGATTGGCCCATGCCCGATCCAAGGCGAGGGGCGGCGGGCGGCATTCGGGGAACGCGAGGACGCCCGGTGGGTGCCGCGCCGTATCAACGAGATCGGGACTAGAATCGACGCGCCCTCGTCGCCGCCCATATCAGGAGCCTCCCCCATGAAGATCTTCCTCGACACCGCCGACATCGAAGAGATCCGGACCGCCGCCCGGTGGGGGATCCTCGATGGCGTCACCACCAACCCGACCCTGTACGCCAAGGTGGGCGGGTCGTATGACGAGATCCTGCAGCAGGTCTGCAAGATCACCCCGGGACCGGTCTCCGCGGAATGTGTCTCGGATGATGTGGACGGCATGCTCGAAGAGGGCCGGCATTACGCCAAGCTCGCGCCGAATATCGTGGTCAAGGTAGCAATGAGCGAGAACGGCCTGGAGGCGATCAGCCGGTTCGCCGAAGAGGGCATCAAGACCAACTGCACCCTGATCTTCACGGCCAACCAGGGCCTGCTCGCGGCCAAGGCGGGGGCCAGCCTGATCAGCCCGTTCGTTGGTCGCCTCGACGACATCAACCAGGACGGGATGATCGTGATCCGCGAGCTTGCCGAGATCTTCGCGATCCACGAGATCGAGTCCGAGGTGCTCGCCGCGTCGATCCGGACGCCGCTCCACATGACCCAGGCGGCCCTCGCCGGCGCCCACATTGCCACGCTGCCCTTCAAGGTCCTCCAGCAGATGGTCCATCACCCGCTGACCGATAAGGGGATCGTCCAGTTCAAGGCCGACTGGCAGAAGGCCCACGAGGCGGCTGCCGCCAAGGCCTGACAACCTCGGCGCGATCGCCCGGCGCGTTGACCCGGCTCGTGCGCGTGGGTATGCTGAATCATCGATTATCGACGATGTGAGGCTGGATCAGGCCATGGCTGTGACGGAGGAGATCCTCGGCCAGTTCCTCGGTGACGAGACGTTCCCGGTGGCATGGGAATCGGAGGTCGAGAAGGAATTCTTCTGGGTCTACGACGACCTGCACATCCCGCATCCGGTCAGCCCGATGTTCTTCGACATCGGCGGTTGGTGGCTGAGCTGCGACCACATGTTCCGCCGGTTTGGGACGCCGTTCGCGGTCGACTGGCTGGCCAAGAACGTGAACGGTTACGTCTACACGACGGCCATCCCCGCCGATCCCGAGCTGCACATCGAAGGCACCGAATACAGCTCCCGATACGAGGCCAGGGTGCCTCGCGACCCGACCTTCGCCACGACCATGGGGGCCTACCTCGACACGGTCCTCCCGGTCTATGGTCGAGACTTCGCCGACTGGTGGCGTGACCGGTTGCGTCCGGAGATGGAGCGAAATTTCGCGTTCCTCGAGATGCGGCTGGACACCGCCGACTCCATGGACCTGGCGGACGCGGCGTGCCTTCTCGAGGACGCGATCGACGTCCACGACCGGCACTGGAAGATCCACTGGATGCTCAACTTCGCGCAGCTATCCGCAACGCTCAAGCTGCGGGCCGTGATGGAGAAGACGCGCGGGAGCGTGGACGAGGCCCTCCTGGGACGCCTGCAGAACTCCGCCTCGGATCGCAACTGGGACTCGATCGAGGCCCTCTGGAAGATGAAGAACGAGGTCCGTGACGACGCCGAGCTTCGAGCGGCATTCGCTTCGGAGGACACACGCGAGATCACGGCGGCGCTCGAGCGCTCGGAACGCGGTCGTCGGTTCATCGCCGAGCGAGTCGAGCCGTACCAACGCGAGTTTGGCTGGCACGCGGTCTGGAGCCACGAGTTCATCTTCCCGACCGTTCGCGAGCACATGGAGCCCGTCCTCGAGCTCGTGCGCGGCTACCTCACCACCGACTACGACTACCCGAGCGCGATCGACGCAATGCGCCTCGACATCGAGGCCGCATCGCGCGAGATCCTCGAGGGCCTGACCGGCGAGGCGCTCGAAGAGATGACCGCCGCGAACGCGGTCAACCTCCGCATGGCACCGCTGACGCCGGACCATCACTTCTACATCGACCAGGGTGCCAACGCGCACGTCCGCCTTGTGCTCATGGAGGTCGGTCGCAAGTTCGTCGAAGCCGGCCGGCTCGATCAGCCCGACGACGTGATGTTCCTCCGCTACAACGAGCTCCGGAGCCTCATCGGCAGCGCGACCGCCATCAGTGCCCGCGAGATCGTCGCCAGTCGTCGAGCGGAACGTGAGGCTTCCGCCCGCATCCACCCGCGCGACTGGGTGGGTACGGTCACGCCCTCACAGCTGGCGTTCCCGTACCTCGTCAACTGGGGCTACCCCGACCGGTTCCACCAGACCCAGTCCGAGGACGTCTCGGTGATCACGGGACTCGGAGCATCGGCCGGCGTGATCGAGGGGATCGCCCGGGTCGTCCGGACGGTCGACGAGTTCGACGACGTCCGTGATGGCGACATCCTGGTCTGCCAGATGACCAATCCCGCATGGGTCGTGCTGTTTACCAAGATCGCGGGACTCGTCACTGACACCGGTGGCACGACGTCGCATCCGGCGGTCCTCGCGCGCGAATTCGGGATCCCGGCGGTCATCGGAACCTCCGTAGCGACCCAGCGGATCCAGACCGGCGATCGGATCCGGATCGACGGCGGCGCCGGGCGTGTCGAAGTCCTGGGCCGAGGATCAGCCGAGGCGCCTGAGCCCGCCGCCGATCCGGCCGCGGCCATCGGTCGGTAACAAGGACCGAGATGGCTGTCGCCCGCGCCCTCTCCCGCAGCGTGCTGGCCGACCAGGTCAAGGAGCGGATCCTCGAGGACATCCTGAACGGCAACCATCCACCGGATTCCCGGATCATCGAGACGAAGATCGCGCGCGAGCTCGGGACCAGCCAGGCACCGGTCCGCGAAGCGCTCCGTGGGCTGGAGGCGCTAGGCGTCGTCGAGATCACGCCGTTTCGCGGCGCGCGCGTCCGTCGTCCATCGAAGCGCGAGATCATCGAGGCGTACGCGGTCCGCTCCACCCTCGAGTCGCTCGCCGCCAGGCTCGCGGTCCCGCGGATGACGGATGCGGATCTGGCCGGGCTCGCTCGGCACCTCGACGCCATGCGCGCCGCCGCGCGCAAGGACGACGGGCACGGCGTGGCCGAGGCGGATGCCCGGTTCCACGGACGAATCGTCGAGCTCGCCGACAACGGGACCCTCGAGCGGGTCTGGCGCTCGCTCGAGCCGTTCTCGCGGACCTACCTGACCCTCGCCGTTCCGGGCGCGGATCCGCAATGGTCGGCCGACCTGCACGCCCCGATTCTCGCGGCGCTCGAGCGACGTAACGCCGATGAGGTCGTGGCCGCACTCCAACAGCATTTCGAGGATGTCAGCGCCAACATGGCCCGGCGCTGGCCGGACGATGACGCGACCCCGGCGATCACCCCAGTCCACCGAAGGAAGCCATGATCTCCACCCTGCAATTGTCCGAGGAGCTGTCGGCAGGACCAGCGCGACTCCGCGTCGACGTGCATGGCTCGCAGGCGCTCGACCACGTCCTCGACGACATGAATTTCCTGAACTACCGCCTGGCTGATGTCAGGGTCGTCGCCAGAGGTCTCGCTCGCCGAGCCCGACATCGTCTGGCACCAGGACGCACCGAAGGGGATCGCCTACGACGGCCGGCGGATGACGTTCAACGGACCGTGGCCCGCGGGCCCGATCCAGAAGGTCGTCGTGACGATGCTCGCGTTGCGCATGGAATCGGTCGGCCTGCATCCGTTCCACGCCTCGGCCGTCCGCTACCGGGACAAGACCGTGGTCTTTCTCGGCGGCGAGTCGAACCACGGCAAGTCAATGGGCCAGATCGAGGCATGCCGACGCGGCGCCTTGCTCGTTTCGACAGAGACCACGGTAATCAACGACGACGGTGTCGTCGTCGTCGGCTCAAAGTCGCCGTTCCTCAAGAAGCGCACCGAGGGAACCGAACGTGCCGACAAGGCCGCCCCGGAGCGCGGCGTCGAGAAGTTCTTCGACGCGATGCCGACCTGGGAGATCCACACCGAGCCCAGCAATGTCGACGTCGTCATCGTCCCGGCGATCGACGGGAACTTCGACCCGTCCACCGTGCGAGATGATCCCGTTCGAGCGCCAGTTCCAGACGTTTCACTCGGTCCAGAACTACTTCCTCACCAACGAGCTCCTGGCGCCCGGCCATCCCGATGCCGGTCGTCGACACCGACGCGTTGCGGGCGGCGCGGGCCGAGTTCGTGCGGCCGGTTCGCCGAGCGGCCCTACTTCTTCGTCCGGGCGGCCACCCCGCAGGTGCTGCTCGACGAGGTGGATCGGGTGCTCTAGACCGCGACCATGCGAGCCTTCGAGTACGAGCGGCCGACGCGTCTCGATGACGCCATCGCCCTGCTCGCCGAACACGGGCCGGACGCGCGCCTCCTCGCGGGTGGTACCGACCTGATCATTCGCCTCCGTGACGGGACGATCCGACCGGGGGTCGTGGTCGACGTCAAGCGCGTGGCCGAACTCGACGGCCAGATCCGAGACGTTGACGGCGCGCTGCGCATCGGGGCGTTGGCCACGATGACCGCAATCGCCGACGACCCCCGAATCCGGCAAGCGTTCGCCGCGTTGGTCGACGCGGCCCTGGTTGTCGGGTCGGTGCAGATCAGGAACCGCGCGACGCTGGCCGGGAACATCTGCAACGCCTCCCCGGCAGCGGACACGCTTCCGGCGCTGCTCGTGTTCGAGGCTCGGCTGGAGCTGACCGGTCCGGATGGGATCCGGGTCGTGCCCGTTGACGACGTCCTCGTCCGTTCCGGAGTCACGACGCTCGGGCGCGGGGAGTTGGTGACGGCGATCGACCTGCCGCTGCCGACCGATCGACGGGGCACGGTCCATCTTCGACGGACCCGTCGCCGCGGCCATGACCTCGCCTCGGTGACACTGGCCTGCTCGGTGTCTTCGGACGGCGTGACGCGGCTCGCGTATGGCAGCCTCGGGCCGCGGCCGCTCCTCGTCGTCGATGACAGCGGTCTGCTTGCCGATCCTGACAGCGCCGGAAGCGGCGAAAGGGCGACGCCTCGAGGAGCTGTTCGCGGATGCACAGCCCGTCGCCCCAGTCGATGCGCGCCAGCCCCGACTATCGACTGGCGATGCTCCATGTCCTCGGCCTGCGGGGGGTCGCAGCCGCCACCGCCCGCCTTCGAGCGACCGCCTGATGGCCAGGGCGATCCCGGTCAGCCTGGAGGTCAATGGTCGCGAATCGGGCGATCGACGTCGCCCCGAACCACACCCTCCTCGACGTCCTTCGGAACGACCTTGGCCTGACCGGGACCAAGGAATGCTGCCTGGTCGGGCGAATGCGGCGCGTGCACGGTCCTGTTCGATGGCGAGAGCGTGGACTCGTGCCTGGTGCTCGCGGTCGAGGCAGACGGCGCGGTCGTCACGACCATCGAGGGACTGGCGTCCGCGGCGAGCCTCCACCCGCTTCAGCAGGCATTTCTCGACACCGGTGCCGTGCAGTGCGGCTTCTGCATCCCGGGGCAGCTCATCGCTGGCTCGGCCCTCCTCGCGCGCATTCCGCACCCAAGCCGGGCTGATGTCGAGGAGGGCCTGGCCGGCAACCTGTGTCGCTGCGCGGGCTACGAGCAGATCATCGAAGCGGTCCTCGCCGCTGCGAGCGAGCCTGCCGGCGACCGAGCCGGCCGAGCCACCCCGGAAGTGACACCCGTCGTCGGCGATCGCGGATCGACCCCTGACGCCTCGCTGGCCCCGCAATGAACACCATCGTCGGCAAATCGGCACCTCGTGGCGGAGGCCACGAGCGCGTGACCGGTCGACAGCAGTACGTCGCCGACCTGCCCCACGACGACGCGCTCCACGTCAAGCTGGTGGCGCTCGACGTCGCTCGCGCGCGGATCGACCGCATCGATACCGATGCCGCGCTGGCTGTCCCGGGCGTCAGGCTCGTGATGACCGCGGACGACCTCCCGCAGCCGGTGCCCCGGTTCGGCCCGCAACGGCGCGATCGGCCGGTGTTGGCGGTTGGCGAGACGAAGTACCACGGCGAGCCCGTGGCCGCCGTCGCCGCCGAGACGCTGGATGCTGCGGAGGAGGCCGCCGGTCTCGTCCGCGTCGGGTACACCGAACTGCCAGCGCTTCATTCGATCGAAGCCGCGATCCTTGCCGAAGCGCCACTCGTCCAGGACCCGAGCCTTCGCCACGACGACCCCCATTCGGCCAGCAACGTCCTCCACGAGCACCGGCACGGCTGGGGCGACGTCGATGCGGCGGACAGCGAAGCGGAGGTCGTCGCCGAGGGCACCTACACCTTCCCGATGGTCACCCAGTTCGCGATCGAGCCGCACGCCTTCATGGCCGCGCCCGACGGTGAGGGGATCACCATCTGGAGCTCGATCCAGCATCCGTACTGGCTCCAGCGCGTCATCGCCGATCTGCTCGGATTGCCTCTCGCCAAGGTCCGGGTGATCGCGCCCGACCCGGGCGGCGCATTCGGTGGCAAACAACATGCCAAATACGAGCCGCTGCTCGCCTTCATGGCACGCGCGACGGGTCGGCGGGTCCGGCTCGTCCTGACGCTGGAGGAGACGTTCCAGGCGGTGCGGCGGGGCGCGTCGGAGGTGCACGTTCGATCGGGTTTCAAACGGGACGGCACGCTCGTCTTCCGCGACATCGAAGCGAACTACCTGATCGGTGCGTATGCCGACATCGCCGACAGGACCGTGGCCAAGGGCAGCTACACGGCTAACGGGCCATATCGCGTTCCGAACGTGCGGATCGTGGCCCGCAGCGTCCTGTCGCACACCGTGCCCTCCACCGCATTCCGCGGCTTTGGCAACCCGCAACAGATCTGGGCAGTCGAGTCGAACATGGACGAGGCGGCTCGAACGCTCGGGATCGATCCGCTCGAGCTGCGGCTTCGAAACCTCGCCCGGCCTGGAGAGGCATTCATCCCGCACGACCGACCCGCCGATGGCGACTGGGCGCAGGTCGTTCGCCGCGCGGCGGAGCTCATCGACTGGGGATCGCCGGCAACGCCAGGTCTTGGCCGGGGCATCGCCGTCGGGCTCAAGTCGGGACCAACGACCGGTTTGTCGTATTCGACCGTGCGCCTGCTCGCCGACGGCAGCGCGATCGTCTACGCCGGCACGTCGGACATGGGCCAGGGCGCGCGCACGATCTTCGCCCAGATCTGTGCCGGCGAGCTCGGCGTGCCGCTCGACTGGGTGACGGTCGTCATGGGCGACACCGCGCTCGTGCCATACGACCAGCAGACGTCGGCCAGCCGGTCGTCTGTGCTGATGGGGAACGCGGTCCTCGCGGCCTGCCGCGACATCCAGGCGAAGGTTCGGTCCATGGCCGCCCGCCTCGAGTCTGTAGGCGAGGACGAGGTCGTTGTCGATCAAGGCGAGGTTCGGATCGGCGACCAGGTGCTGCCGATTCGCGACGTCGTCAAGCGCGGCCTCGGCCGCCTCGGCGGAGAGCTGATCGGGGTGGGCGAAAGCCGCAAGGAAGCGGAGCCGGACCATCCGCTCGGCGGGACGTCGGCCTTCTACGAGTTCAATTGCACAGCGGTCGAGGTGGAGGTGGATCGGGAGACGGGCGATGTGACAGTCGCGCGCCACGTCACGGTCTCTGACGTTGGCAAGGCGCTCAATCCGACCCAGGTTCGCGGGCAGGACGAGGGCGCGGCCGTCATGGGCCTCGGCCACACCCTGATGGAGCACTACATCTTCGACGAGTCCGGGCGGATCCGGAACCTCGGCGCCATCGACTACCGGATCCCGACCAGCATGGACCAGCCACTCGAGATGCTCAGTGACACCATCGAGAACGAGGATGGTCCCGGTCCATATGGGGCGAAGGGCATGAGCGAAGGCGCGCTCCTTCCGGTGGCACCAGCCGTTGCGGCCGCTGTGCGAGACGCCACGGGTGTCGTCATCCGGGATCTGCCACTGAGCCCCGAACGCGTCTGGCGAGCGCTCCACGAGGAGACGGTCTCGACGTGACCCGCGTGTTCGCGCTCGACGCCCTGCCGACCACCGATCTCGAGGAGGCCAAGGGACTCGTCGGCGGCAAGGCGGCCAATCTGGCCGTGATGATCCGTGACCTGGGCCTGCCGGTCCCACCCGGGTTCGTCATCACGACCCAGGCATGTCGTGATTTCCTGGCCGCCGGTTGGCCCGATGGGCTCGAGGACGAGGTCCGTGCCTCGATGGTGGAGGTGGAGGCGGTGGCTGGTCGCCGCTTCGGCGACGCGGCGGACCCGCTCCTGGTAAGCGTCCGCTCCGGGGCGCCCGTCTCCATGCCCGGGATGATGGACACCCTCCTGAACCTGGGGATGAACGACGACCTGTGTGCCGGGCTCGCGGCCGCTTCGGGCAGCGAGGCGTTCGCGCATGGGTGTCACGAACGCTTCGATGCCGGGTTCATGTCGATCGTCGGTCAGGCCGCGCCATCCGATCCATGGGCGCAGCTCCGACTCGCGATCGAAGCCGTCTTCCGCTCGTGGAACAGCGATCGGGCGAAGGCCTACCGACAGAAGGAAGGGATCCCGGACGACATCGGCACGGCTGTCACGGTCCAGGCAATGGTGTTTGGGAACCGCGGGCCAAACTCGGCGACTGGCGTCGCCTTCACCCGCAATCCGGCAACCGGCGAAGCCGAGCTGTATGGCGACGTGCTGTTCGACGCGCAGGGCGAGGATGTCGTGGCCGGTACCCACGCGACCCAACCAATCGGCATCCTCGATGAACGCCTGCCCGAGATCGGGGCAGAGCTGCGAGGCCACGCCGATCGCCTGGAGCGCCATTTCGCCGACCTCTGCGACATCGAGTTCACGATCGAGGACGGGCGGCTCTGGATGCTCCAGGTCCGCGTCGGCAAGCGGAGCCCGCAGGCGGCGTTGCGAATGGCCGTCGAGATGGCCGAGGACATGGACTTCCCCGTCACGCGCGAGGAGGCGGTTCGGCGCGTTGCGCCGCTGCTCGCCAACCCGCCCACGACATCGACCGTGCGGAGCAGCTTCGTGCTGCCACTGGCGACCGGACTGCCGGCCTCGCCCGGAATGGCCAGCGGGCCGATCGTGACCAGCCCGGAAGCTGCGATGGACGCGGCAGAGCGCGGCCGGCCGGCCATCCTCGTGCGCGCCGAAACGTCGCCAGACGACGTCCACGGCATGGCCCGCGCGGCGGGGATCCTGACGATCGCGTGGCGGGCTCGCGAGCCACGCGGCCGTCGTGGCGCGCGGCTGGGGGATCCCGGCGGTGGTCGGCGCTTCGGGGATCGAGGTTCGCGACGGCGAGGTCCAGGTCGCCGATCGACGGCTGAGGGCAGGCGACGTGATCACGATCGACGGCAGCTCCGGCGAGGTCTTCGAAGGCGCGATCGAGGCGACCACGACGGTGGTTCCGGAGGCGCGGACGCTGCTTGCGTGGGCGGAGGAGCTCGGAATCCCGATCGGCGACAGCTCGTCCGTCGCGGATGCATCGACCGTCCCGAGCGAGGTTCGCAAGGTCTCGCCCGACGACTGCCTCCGAGCGATCTCGATCAAGGGCTTCGTGCCGCTGGAGGGCCTGGCCGATGCCGTGCTCGTCACGCCCGAAGTCGTCGAGCCGATCGTGGATCAGCTAGCCATCGACGGGCTGGTTTCGACCGTAGCCGGCGCCCACAAGCTCACGGACGCCGGTGTGGCCAGGGCGGCCGAACTCCTCGAGGTCGATCGAGGTGCCTGGGGTCTCGATCAGGCCGGAGCCGCGCTCGACGCATTTGTCCCACTCGACCATCGAATGAAGGACACGGTCACCGCCTGGCAGCTCCGGGATCCGGCAGCCCAGGTCATCAACGATCACGCAGATCCCGACTACGACCGCGAAGTGCTCGATCGCCTGGCGCAGCTTCATGACAACGCCGTCGCGTGGTTGACCCCGCTCGAGCACGGGCTCCCGCGCCTCGGCGACTACCGCGCCCGTCTCGATCTGGCGCTGGAACAGGCCCAGGCCGGCGACCACCGCTACGTCGCGTCACCGCGGGTGGACAGCTACCACTCGATCTGGTTCGAGCTCCACGAGGACCTCATCCGCCTCGCCGGCCGCAGCCGCGAAGACGAGGTCGCCGCCGGTCGCGCGTAGGGCGTCCTAGCGGCCCTTCGAGTACCCCGTGGCGGTGAGCTTGTCCCAGAGGGTCCCGGCGTTGTTGTTCTGGATGTGATCCATCATGTAGCCCTGCCCGACGTCGACCGGGCCGAACTCGTCGTCGAAGCGGACCTGCGCGATCGTCTCCTCGCGCGACCAGCCCTTGGCGACCGCGTCCGCCACGGACGCCTTCCAGCGCATCAGCACCGATCGTTGGGTCTGGATGTAGTCGAGCGTCACGACCGGGCCGTGGCCCGGGACCACGTGATCGACATCGGGGAGCGCCCGGATACGTTCGAGTGCTTCCAGCCACTGGTCGACGTTCGACGTCATCAGCCAGGTCTGACAACCCGAGAAAATCGTGTCGCCCGTGAACACGACCCGTTCCTCCGGAACATGGACCGCAAGTTGTCCTGGCGTATGCCCTGGCGTCCACAGGCAATGGATCGTGTGGTCGCCGACCTTCAGCGTCAGGTCACCGGTGAAGACCACCGTTCCACGCGGGAGGTTGGCGTAGTACTCATCCCTGTCAGGGATGAGGGCGGCGCCCTCCGGATCGTCCGTGGGGATCGCCTCGAGCGCGTAGTCGAATGGATCGAGCGCGGCCTTCGGGTCCATGAAGATGTCCCAGAGACCCTTGTGGTTGACCACTTCACCGGCGCCGCGGTACCACCAGTTGCCAAAGATGTGGTCGACGTGGTTCTCGGTATTGATCAGGTAGCGGATCGGGCCGCGCGACTCGGCCTCGGCACGCATCGCGACGGCCCGCGTCGGGCAGCTGCGGCGTGTCGATCGCGACGACGCCGTCGGACGTCACGACAAAGCTCGGGTTGCAGCCGCGCAGCTTGGTGCTGGTGTAGACGTTGGTCGTGACCTGTTCGAGTTCGAGCGTCGCCGTTGGCATGACAGGTCGCTCCTGGGCTATTGGGTCGCGGTGAGCCCGCCGTCGATCCCGAGGACCTGGCCGGTCACGAACGAGACGGCGTCCGAGCAGAAGAAGATCGCCGGGCCGACGAGATCGCTCGTCTCACCCACGCGAGCAAGGGGGATGCGGTTGACGATGCCTGCCTTGAACACTGGGTCCGCGAGCAGGGTGGCCACCTGGGGCGTGTCGACGAAGGTCGGCATGATCGCGTTGACCCGGATGTCGTACTTGGCCCACTCGGTGGCCCACTGGCGGGTCAGCGAGCTGATCGCTCCCTTGGCTGCCACGTAGGCGGTGTAGCCGGCGTTGATCCCGAGGTTCGCTCGGACAGACGTGATGTTGAGGATTCGGCCGCCGCGACCCTGGGCGATCATCGCCCGGGCGACGGCCTGGGTCGGCAGGACGGTGCTCCGGACATTGAGCTCCATGATCCAGTCCCAATCGGAACGGGGATAGGCCTCGGCCGGATGAAGGACCTTGCCGGCGCCGCCACCGACCGCATTGACGAGGATGTCGATCCTCCCGAAGTGCTCGATCGTCTCGGCGACCATCCGGTCGCAGTCGGCTTCATTGGTGACATCAGCCGTGATCGCGAGACCCTCGGATCCGGCGGCGCGGATCCGCTCGACCGTTGCCCCGCACGTCTCGGCGGTCCTGCCTGCCACCGCGACCCTGGCGCCCGCACCCGCCAGTGCCTCCGCCAGTGCCGACCCGATGCCGCCGCCTCCGCCCGGGATCAAAGCTACGCGGCCGTCCAGGCTGAAGATGTCGAGCTGGCCCATCGTGCTCCTTGACGACGTTTGATCGATTATCGAGAATACCGGAGCCCCAAGTCGGCGTCAACGTCGCCCGGGTCTGGCTCGCCCTAAGATGGCGACCGAACCAGCGCGAACCGTCGAGTCGGAGCAGCCATGACCCTCAACCTCAATGGCCTCATCCCCGCCACCGTCCTGCCGATGTTCGAGGACGGAAGCATCGACGAGGCGTCACTGCGCTCGTATATCGCGTGGGTTGCCGGTCAGGGACCCGTGGCGCTGGCGATCAACGTCGACACCGGCGAGGGTCCGCATCTGACGCACGACGAGAAGGTCCGCGTCCTGCGGATCGTCCGCGATGTGACGGACCTGCCGATCGTTGCCGGGCTCGCCGGGCCGTCCACGGATGCGGCGGTCCGCCAGGCGAAGGAGTTCCGCGACGTCGGCGCCGATGCGCTGCTCATGTTCCCGATCCCTGCGTACCTGAGCGACCCGCTCGACGTCCGCGTGCCGGTCGGCTATCTCGAGGCGGTGAGCACGGCCGGCTTGCCGATGATCCTGTTCCAGCTCCAGCCCGCGCTCGCCGGAGTCAACTTCGAGCCGGAGACGCTACGCGCGATGGCGTCGGTCGAGGGGGTCGTCGCGATCAAGGAGGCGTCGTTCGACGCGCGCCGGTTCATGGACACGGCGCGGGTGCTCGACGACCTGCCGCGGCCGATCACGTTCCTGACCGGCAACGACAACTTCATCCTGGAGTCATTCATGCTCGGCTCGACCGGGGCGCTGATCGGATTCGGCGCCGTGATGACCCGTGAGCAGGTCGACATGATCGATGCCTGGAACGACGGCCGCATCGACGATGCCATGGCGCTTGGCCGGCGCGTCCAGCGCCTCGCCGACGTCGTCTTTGCCCGGCCCGTCGGGGATTACCGGGTGCGGCTCAAGGAGTGCCTGCGCATCCTGGGCGTCCTGGAGGCCGCCCACGTGCGCCGGCCGCTGCTCCCGCTTGACGACGCCGAGCGCGCGCACCTGGCCTCGGTCCTGACCGAGGTTGGCCTGCTCGACGAGGCTGCGGCCCCGATCCTCGCGCGCACCTGACCGCACCCGTTTCGGTCGGACACGGTGGTCGCGCGCGCCACGTAGAGAAGCTTTACTATGCTCTGGTCGCTGAGGGTGTCGTTCGTCGCCGCTGGAGGAGTCAGCATTGGCCACTGAACCCGCGGATGTCCTGATCGTCGGTGCCGGCGCATCCGGCGGAGTCGTGGGCAAGCGCCTTGCCGAGGCCGGCTTTTCGGTGGTGTGCCTCGAACAGGGAGAGTGGCTCGATCGCGCTGACTACCCCGGCAACAAGCTCGACTGGGAGCTCAAGGCGCGCAAGGACTGGGCCACGAGCCCCAACATTCGCGGGCTTGCCCAGGACTACCCGATCGTCGAGGACGACACCCCGGTCTCGCCCCTCATGTACAACGCGGTGGGCGGCTCCACGATCATCTTCGCCGGCGCCTGGCCGCGCGCGCTACCGTCGGATTTCCGCGTTCGGTCGCTCGATGGTGTCGCTGACGATTGGCCCGTCGACTATTTCGAGCTGCTGCCGTACTTCTATCGAACGGATCGAGACTTCGGCGTCTCCGGTCTGCCCGGCGACCCAGCGTATCCGCCCGATGTCGAGGACGCCCCGATGCCGCCGCTGCCCATCGGCGCAGCCGGGCTCAAGGTCGCACGGGCGCACACCAAGCTGGGCTGGCACTGGTGGCCCGAGTTCAATTCAATCAACTCAACCCCATACGACGGCCGGCGGCCATGCGTCCAGCGGAGCACCTGCCAGTCCGGTTGCAACGAAGGCGCCAAGGCGTCCACGGACCTGACGCACTGGCCGAAGGCGATCGCGAAGGGTGCCCGCCTCGTCACCGGCGCCCGAGTGCGGCGCATCGAAACGGACGCCAAGGGCCTGGCGACCGGCGCCACCTGGATTGACAACGAGGGCCAGGAACACTTCGAGCCGGCCAAGGTCGTGGTGGTCGCCGCAAATGCCATCGGGACGCCCCGGCTGCTGCTGCTCTCGGCCAGCCCGCAGCACCCGGACGGCCTCGGCAACACATCCGGGCTCGTCGGGAAGCGCCTGATGATGCATCCGTTTGCCAATGTGGCCGGCCTGTTCGAGGAGCCGCTCATGAGCTGGCAAGGCCAGTTCGGCGACCTGATCGAATCGCTCGAGTTCTACGAGACCGACGAGAAGCGCGGGTTCGTCCGCGGCGCCCGCTGGGGCCTGGCGCCGACGGGCGGGCCGATCAACACCGCACTGCCAAGTCGGGCCGGCGAGCAGATCTGGGGCCCGGACCACCACACCCACGTCAAGACGCACCTTGGCCACGGCGCCAACTGGGGTCTCTTCGCCGAAGACCTGCCCGACGAGGCCAATCACATCACGATCTCGACGACGGTTACCGATGCGTCCGGGATCCCGGCGCCCGAAGTGCACTACCGGATGTCCGATAACTCCCGTCGGATGCTCGACTTCCACATCGAACGAGCAAAGGAATCGATGGATGCTGCGGGCGCCTACAAGATCGAGGTGGATCGGCTGATGCGCTATTCGGGCTGGCACCTCCTGGGCACGGCCCGAATGGGCAACGACCCGAAGACGTCCGTGCTGGACCGCTGGAACCGGGCGCACGACGTCCCGAACCTGTATGTGGTCGATGGCAGCTGCTTCGTGACCTCGTCCGGGGTCAACCCCACCTCGACGATCGTCGCACTCGCGCTTCGGGCCGCCGACCACATGGTAGAAACGCGCTTCAACCAACAGGTGCCCGCATGAGTGATCCACTCGAAGCATTCGATGCCGATGCGCGCGCGATCATCCGGGCGATCGGCGACACACTGATCCCCGGTGCGCATGGCATGCCCTCGGCCTCCGAGGTCCTGACCGACGATCGCCTCCGCTTCGTCCTGCAGGCACGCCCCGATCTCTCCGAACCCCTCACTGCATCACTCCGGCCCGGCATGGGCGAGACCGCGGCTGACCGGCTGGCCCGCCTGGCCGACGAGCCGACCAGCCTCTCCGCCCTCCAGCTCGTGATCGTGGGGGGGTACTACACGGACAAGCGCGTCCGGGAGTTGATCGGGTACCCCGGTCAGATGGCGCTCGAGGTCAAGTCCTGGCTCTACCCGCTCTACCTCGAAGAGGGCCACATCGATGCGGTCCTCGCCCGAGGTCCGGTCTGGCGGGACCCGGCGACCGGCAAGCGCGCGGTCGCGACGGAGCCGCCGCGCACCTACGCCGAGCGGTTCTCGGCAGACGCAGCGCTCCCTGACGCCGCGCCGCCCGAAGGAGGCCTCTGATGGCAGTCATCGCCCCTGATCCGACCGAGACCGCGGCGCAGGGCTGGCTCGGGGCCTTCGTCGAGACCTGGGAGCCCGGGAGCAGTGATGCGATCGAGGATCGTGAGCCTGCCACGGGCCAACTGATCGCGACGGTCCGCGGCTCCAATGCCGACGACGTCAGCCGGGCCGCATCCGCAGCCAGGGATGCGCAGCCCGCCTGGGCCGAGACGTCGTATCAGGATCGGGCGCGCATCCTGCGCCGCGCCGCGGAGATCTATGACGAGAACCGCGCGGAGTTCGGCAAATGGACGATGCGCGAGACGGGTGCCTCGCACAGCAAGATGCACCACGAGTCGAACTTCGCCTACGGTGAGATGTTGGCCGCAGCCACCCTCCCGTGGCAGCCCTATGGCTCGCTCGTTCCCACTGCCGTCAAGGGCCGCCTCTCGATGATCCGGCGGATCCCGGTCGGTGTCGTCGGGGCGATCACGCCATGGAACTCGCCGAGCGTCCTTGGCATGCGCGTCGTCGCTCCGGCGCTCGCGCTCGGCAATGCCGTCATCCTCAAGCCCGATCCCCAGACACCGGTGATCGGCGGCGCAATGTTCGAGGCGGTCTTTCGGGAAGCCGGGCTTCCCCAGGGTCTGCTCCAGATCGTGGTCGGCGGGGCCGACGTCGGTGAGGCGCTTGTCACCGATTCGAACGTGTCACTCGTGTCGTTCACGGGCTCCACCACCGCGGGCCGGCGGGTCGGGGAGCTGGCCGGGGCACGGCTCAAGAAGGTTTCGCTCGAGTTGGGTGGCAACAACGCGTTCGTGGTGCTGGACGACGCCGACCTGGAAGCGGCGACCGCGGCCGGCGCGTTCTCGGCGTTTCAGTTCCAGGGCCAGGTCTGTTTCGCCGCAGGGCGCCATATCGTGCATGAGAGCCTGGCGGGAGACTATATCGACGCCCTTCGCGACAAGGCCCAGAAGCTGCGCATGGGGGATCCATACCGCGAGGATGTCCAGCTGGGTCCGATCGTGAACGAAAAGCAGGTCCGCCGCGTTGACGACATCGTTCGGCGGTCCATCGATGGTGGAGCGCGGCTCGTCACCGGTGGGTCCTTCGAAGGACTCTTCTACGAGCCCACGGTGCTCGCGGACGTGACGCAGGATTTGCCGGCCTGGACCGATGAGATCTTTGGGCCGGTCGCGCCGGTGACGACCTTCCGCACCGACGAGGAGGCGCTGGCGCTCGCCAACAACAGCGCGTACGGCCTCGTTGGGTCGGTGTACTCCCGCTCGCTCTCACGCGGGCTGGCGTTCGCCCAGCGGATCAAAGCGGGCATGGTCCACGTCAACGACGGCACGCTCAACGATGAGGCGACCATCCCGTTCGGCGGGACCGGTCTGTCCGGCAATGGCAGCCGCTACGGCGGCGAGGCCAACCTGGACAACTTCACCGAATGGCAGTGGGTGACGGTGCGCGACGAGCCGCCGACGTTCCCCTTCTGATGGCATCGATCACCGAGGTCGCCCGGCTGGCTGGCGTGTCGACGGCGACCGCGTCGCGGGTCGTCTCCGCGTCCGACTACCCGGTCAGCGCGGCCACTCGGGCACGTGTCCTCGAGGCAGCGCAGACGCTCGACTACGTCCCGAATGCGCTGGCCCGCGGGCTCCTCAAGAGCCGCGTCCCGGTGGTCGCGGTCATGGTTCACGACATCACGGACCCGTACTTCGCGGAGGTGGTCCGCGGGGTGGAGGACGGCGCCGCCGCGGCCGGGTACCTGGTCATCACCTGCAGCTCGGAACGCGACGCGGAGCGCGAGCGATCGTACGTGCGCCTCCTGCGCTCGATCCGGGCGGCGGCGGTCGTCTTCGCCGGCAGCGGTCTCGACGACCCGTCCCTCAACGAGGAGGTCGACCGGCACCTCGCCGCCATGCGCGCCGATGGGGCCGCCGTCGTCCATCTGTCGCCGCACGCCCTCGGGCCGCCGGAGGTGAGCGTGGACAATGCCGCCGGCATCGCGGCGATGGTGGCTGCGCTCGTTGGTCTCGGCCATCGGCAGATCGCGTTCCTCGCGGGCCCAAGGTCCCTCTTCGTCGCACGCGAGCGGCTCGCCGGGTATCGCCGGGGTCTCGAGGACGCGGGCATCGACTTCGACGAGCGCCTTGTCGTGCGCACGATGTTCGACCACGACGGCGGGGCGCTCGGCGTCGAGACCCTCCTCGCGGGCGACGCGCCGTTCACCGCGATCTGCTGCGCGAATGACCTGCTGGCGCTCGGTGCGCTCCAGCGCCTTGCCGCCTTCGGGATCGACGTGCCGCGTGACGTATCCGTCGCCGGGTTCGACGACATCTCGACCGCAGCTCTGACCGCCCCGAGCCTCTCGACGGTCCGCCTGCCGCTGCGCGAGATGGGTCGCCTCGGGTTCGAGCACGCCGACCGGGTTCTCGCCGGCGCTGCACCGGAGCCACGGGTGCTCCCGACCGAGGTGGTGCTCCGTGGTTCGACCTCGGCGCCCGCGGTGTCCGCGCTGCCGCGTACGAAGCCGCTGACCGACACCCACATCGCGGCGACGGCATGACTGCCGGTGCGTTGGCCGGGCGGGTCGTCCTGATCACCGGCAGCAGCCGCGGCATCGGTGCGGAGGTGGCGGTGAAGGCGGCTGCGGAAGGAGCCATCGTCGCGGTCCACTACCACCGATCGACGGAGGCCGCCCAGCAGACCCTCGACCGTGTGCGGGCCGCGGGTGCCGACGGCGCGACATTCGCGGCCGACCTCGGCGACGGCCGGGACGCGGAGCGACTGGTGGCGGACGTGATCGAGCGGTTCGGGCGTCTGGACGGCCTGGTCAACAACGCCGGGCGCACGCAGGTTGGGCCGTTCCTCGAGATCGAGCCCGCGGACTGGGATGAGGTCATCCGCACGGACCTGACCGCGGCGTACCACACGTGCCGGGCGGCGCTCCCGTCAATGGTCGAGCGAGGCAGTGGCACGATCGTCAACATCGCGTCGCGCCTCGGGCAGATCGGCATCGCCGAGACCGCGGCGTACAGCGCGGCCAAGGCCGGGTTGCTCGGGCTGACCCGGGCGTTGGCCAAGGAGTTCGGGCCGCGCGGGATTCGGGTCAATGCCGTGGCGCCTGGTGTGACCGTAACCGAGATGACCACCGATCTCGTCGACAGCGAGGCGGGTCGTCAGCGGTTGCGCGACATGCCCCTGGGCCGGTTCGGTCGCGCGGACGAGGTGGCCGACAGCGTGATCTTCCTGCTGTCCGACGCCTCCAGCCTGTTTCTTGGCCAGACGCTCAACCCCAACGCCGGCGGGTACATGCCGTGAGCAAGGTGATCGGGGTCCGCGAGGCGGTCGAGCTGGTTCGCGACGGGAACACCGTCATCGTCGGTGGCTCCGGCGCGGGGCACGCGTTGCCGCAGCGCTTCATCGACGAGCTCGCGGCCGTGTTCACCGAAACGGGCCGGCCACGCGACCTGACCACGGTCCGCGTGGTGGGCATCGGCGACTTCGCCGAGCGGGGCTTCTCGCAACTCGGGTTGCCCGGCCTGATGCGTCGGACGATCGGCAGCAACATCGGCAACGAGCCACGCCTCGGGGCGCTGGTCGAGGCCAACGAGATCGAGTCGTACTCGTTCCCGCAGGGCGTGCTCTCGCAGCTCATGCGCGAGATCGCCGCGGGGCGACCCGGGCTCGTCACGCATGTCGGGCTCGGCACGTACGTTGACCCACGGCAGACCGGTGGCAAGCAGAATGCCAGGACGACCGAAGACCTCGTGGAGGTCGTCACGCTCCGCGACAGCGAATGGCTGCTCTATCACGCGTTCCCGATCGACGTTGCGGTGATCCGCGGCACGACCGCGGACGAGGACGGCAACCTGACGATGGAAGGCGAAGCGGTCCAGGGCGAGATGCTCGCGATGGCCATGGCCGCCCGGAACAGCGGCGGGATCGTCATCGCGCAGGTCCGTCAGCTCGCGACCAGGGGCAGTCTCCGAATGCGTGACGTCAAGGTGCCGGCCGCACTGATCGACCACGTCTACGTCGAGCCCGACCAGTGGCAGACCTACATCACGCAGGATTCACCCTATTACTCGGGCGCGATGCGCCGGCCGGTCCGCCCAGAGCCGCCGTTGCCGCTCGACGTACGCAAGCTCATTGCCCGTCGCTCGTTGCTCGAGTTCCCGCGCGGCGCGATCTGCAACCTCGGCTTCGGGATCAGCCAGCTGATCGGCCGGGTGGCCTGGGAAGAGGGGATCACGGACCAGCTGGTCCTGACCGTCGAGCAGGGGATTTTTGGCGGTGTGCCGGTGGCCGGGAACGAGGGCGGTGCCGGGTTCAACTACCAGGCGATGATCGACCAGCCGTACATGTTCGACTTCTACGACGGTGGCGGCCTCGACATCGCGAGCCTGTCGTTCGCGGAGGTGGACGCAGAAGGCAATGTCAATGTCCACGCGTTCGAGGGTCGGGTCCGCGGTCCGGGCGGCTTTCCCAACATCAGCGCCCGGACCGGGCAGATCAATTTCGTCGGGACGCTGACCGCGCAGGGGCTCCAGATCGCGATCGATGGCGGCGTCCGGATCGTGAGCGAGGGGAGCCTGCCCAAGTTCGTACCGAGCGTCCGCGAGATCTCGTTCAACGGCCGACTCGCCCGCGAGCGCGGGCAGCAGGTCCGCTACATCACCGAGCGAGCCGTCTTCTCGCTCGAGGAGGACGGGCTGGTGCTGATCGAGACTGCGCCCGGGATCGACGTCGAGCGCGACGTCCTTGCCCAGATGGGCTTCCGGCCTCGGGTTGCCGAGGACCTGCGGACCATGGATTCGAGGCTCTACGCGACGGGCCCGATGGGTCTGGCCGCGGACTTCGGGGCTGCCACATGAGCGGGCTGATCACGCTGACGCTCGGACGTGTCGCGCACCTCGAGCTGGTCAACCCGCCGCTCAACCTCGTCACCCAGGCCTTGCTGGATGAGCTGGAAGCGGCCCTTTCGACGTTGGCTGCCACGCCCGCGGGCGAGGTGCGCGCCGTTGTCGTGACCGGGAGCGGGGAGCGGGCGTTCTCCGCCGGCTCGCACGTGGGTGAGTTCGAGGCGCAACGGGGCCCCGGCGGGCGAGCGCGTCACGAGCTCGAGCAGCGCGTTTCGAGCCGCCTTGCCGATCTGCCGATGCCGACGATCGCGGCCATCGAGGGCAACGCACTCGGTGGCGGTCTCGAGCTCGCGCTTGCCTGCGACCTTCGGATCGCGTCGTCGCGCGCCAGGCTCGGTCTGCCGGAGGTGCACCTGGCAGTGACCCCGGGGGCGGGCGGCACGCAACGGTTGCCACGGATCGTGGGGATTGCGCGTGCCAAGGAGCTGATCCTGACCGGCCGAATCCTGACTGCGGAAGAGGCCGCGGCGATCGGGCTTGTCCACGAGGTCGTGCCGGCAGGCGAAGCCCGATCGCGCGCCGACGCGGTCGCTGAAGAGATCGCCGCACGTGGCCCGCTCGCCGTGCGCGAGGCCAAGCGGTTGATCGACCTGTCCCCGGAGGTCGATCTCGACGCTGGCCTTGCTGCCGAGCTGGAGGCTTCGGAACGGATCTTTGCCACTGAAGACCTTGCCGAAGGCGCAAGCGCCTTCTTCGAGAAACGTGAACCGCTGTATCGGGGTCGATGAGGAGCCACGCATGAGGGATGAAGCGCATGTCTGAGGTCGGCCGGTTCGGCGTGTTCCTGCCCTCCTACATCTGGGAAGGCGACGGACCGGAGCGTGCGCGTGGCATCAAGTCGTTCGCTCGAGAGGTCGAGGATCTCGGCTTTGACAGCCTGTTCATCACCGATCACCTGCTGGCGGCGAAGCGGTTCTATTCGGTGAACTGGCTCGAGCCGCTGACGACCCTGGCGGTCGCGGCCGGCGCCACCGAGCGTGTCCGACTCGGCACGTCGATCCTGATCATGCCGCTCCGTAACCCGGTGATCCTGGCCAAGGAGCTGGCGACGCTCCAGTTCCTGTCCGACAACCGGGTGATCCTGGGCGCCGGCGTGGGCTGGAACGACGTCGAGTACGAGGCGGTCGGCGTCCACAAGTCGGAACGCGGGAAGCGCACCGACGAGATGCTCGACATCATGATGCCGCTGCTTGAGGGCGAACGCGTGACGTACCAGGGCGCGTACTACGCAGTGGACGACGTCTTCATCGAGCCGCGGACCGCCCAACGACCCTTGTTGTGGATCGGCGGCGGCTCACAGCTGGCCGACCCGAAGTCGCCCGACGTCCCGCGCTTCGTCGAATCGGTCAAGGCCAGGACCGTCAGAGCGGATGGCTGGATCCCGCGGCCCACGTGCCCGCCACCGGACATCGCCCGCGACTGGGCGGAGCTGCAGGCCGCGATGCGAGAAGCGGGCAAGGACCCGTCGGACACGCTCGTCGCACACGAGAACTTCATGCACCTGGTCATGACCAACGACCCCGAGAAGGCCCGCGAGGAGCAGCATCGGGCGTTCCTCAAGGTCATGAGCAACGAGCGCGGGCCGCAGTACCTCGAGACGGTCTACCTGTTCGGAACCCCGGACGAGATCATCGCCTCGCTCCAGGCGAGGGTGGACGCGGGCGTCGAGTACTTTTTCCTGCACACGATGACGCCGGATCCCGGGCAGCTCCGGCAATGGGTCGACGAGATCATCCCGAACGTCGCCTTCCCTGCGTCCGCCGGCCCGGTTCGCCGCCCGCCGAGCCCCTGGCGGCGATGACCCGACGGGTCGCGCGCGAATGACGCAACGCGTCAGGCTGCTGGGCAAGCCGCTGCGGCGTCGACATTCGGTCGTCATGCACAACGCCGCCTTCGAGGCGGCGGGCATCGATGCCCGGTATGAGCTCCAGGAGCTCGACGCCGATTCGGTCGAGGGTGCGGTTGCGGCTGCCCGGGGACCCGACTACCTCGGTCTTGGCGTCACGGCGCCGTACAAGCGAGTGGTGGCCGATCTCGTGGACGTGGTCGAGCCCGACGCGCAACGGATCGGGGCCGTGAACAACGTGGCCAAGACGCCCGACGGACGGCTGATCGGGTTCAACAGCGACGCGCCAGGGTTCCGGGCGGGTGTGGAGCTCGCAATGGGTCGGCCGCTTGCCGGATGCGCGGTTGTTGTCGCGGGGGCGGGTGGCGCGGCACACGCCGTCGTCTTTGCGTGCCTCAGCGCGGGGGCGCGACGTGTCTCCATCGGCAACCGGACGGTCACGGGCGCGGCGGCGCTTGCAGAACGGTTCGCGGACGTCGGCGGGGAGGTCGAGGCCATGGCGCTCGACGATCCGAGGTTCCCGTCAGCGCTCGGATCGACGGACCTCGCGGTCAATGCAACGACCGTCGGTATGGTCGATCGCGGGATCACGATCGACGTTTCGCTGCTGCCGGCCCATGCGACCGTCTTCGACCTCGTCTACGTCCCCGCCGAGACCCCGCTCCTGCGGGCGGCTCGTGATCGGGGACTGCGTGCCTCCAATGGCTCGGAGATGTTGATCCAGCAGGCCGCCATCGCCTTCGAGCGGTGGACCGGCGTCGCGGGCATGGCCGACGTCATGCGTGAGGCCGTGGCTCCGCTGCTCGCCGACCCAACGGTCCTCGCCTGACCATGCGACTCGCCACGCTCGAGGACGGGCGCGTCGCCGTCGTTCGCGAAGGGCAGGTCCTGCCGCTCGATCCCGGGCTGGGGACGATCAGCGCGCTGGTGGCCGATGGCAGTGTCGGCATCGATCGCGTTCGGGCCTGGACGGATCGGCAGCCGGGCGACGCCTGGAGTCCGCTGGCGGAGGTGGCCTTCGGACCCGCGGTCTCGGAGCCTGGAGCGATCTTCACGATCGGGTTGAATTACCGGGCTTCCGATGGACCCGATCCCGGCCGCCCACAACGTCCGCTCGTGTACGGCAAGCTTCCGACATCCGTTGCGCCGCACGGCGCGACGCTGACGTGGGATCGAAGCTTGACGCCGAACGTCGATGGCGAATGCGAGCTCGGCGTAGTTCTGGGTGCGTCGGGTCGCGACGCCTTCGGCTATACGATCGTCAACGATGTTTCGTCGCGAGACGAGTGGCTCGATGGCGACCAATGGCTGCTCGGCAAGTCAATGACGGGCTTTTGCCCGGTCGGGCCGTGGATCGTTACATCGGATGAGCTCGACCCCGCCCGCATCCGGCTCGGCTGCAGGATCAACGGCGAGCCGATCCAGGATGGCAGTACGTCGCAGATGCGATTTACGATCGCCGAGGTGATCGCGTTCCTGGGCAAGCACGTTGAGCTGCGCCCGGGTGACCTGATCGTCTCGGGAACGCCGCCACGGCTGACGACCCCGCCCGGACCCAACCGACACCTCGAGCCCGGCGACACCGTCACGTGCTGGATCGAGGGGATCGGGGAGCTCACAACCCACGTCGCCTGACCGAAGGAGGACGCCGCGATGAAACCGCCGACCGTGTTCTTGGGCGAGATGACCAGCCCTGAGGTCGAGGCGTTCCTGCGCGAGCACGACACGGTTATCGTGCCGACCGGGTCGACCGAGCAGCACGGCCCGCACGGCCCGCTGCTGACCGATGCGCTCGTGCCAACCGAGATCGCCCGGCGGATCGCCCCCGAGGTCGGGGCGGTCGTGGCGCCCACGATCAACTACTCGCTCTCGTACCCGCACGCCGGGTTCACGGGCGTCGTGCATATCCGGATCCCGACGTTCATGTCGCTCATCGAGGACCTGTGCGTCTCGCTGGCGACGATCGGCTTCCGCCGGATCGTCTTCCTCAACGGCCATTACGACAACACGTATGCGATCGCGTATGCGTGTGCCAACGCCGCCGAGCGGATGCCGACCGGCGCACGCGCCTTTCCGATGAACTACTGGGACGGCATGAGCGCGACCGAGGCGTCGGAGTTCTTCGATGCGTCGACCGGGCTCCACGCCAACCGAGGCGAAACGTCGGCGGTTCTGGCGATCAACCCCGCGCTTGTCGATATGGACCGGGCAAACGCGGAGATGCCGCCCTTTCCCGAGGTGACGAACGGGGCTCCCGTCCACACCGCGTTCTTCTTTACGTCACCCGGCTCGGTCTACCGCGCGACCCAATCCGGCACCTGGGGCGATGCCCGCTCATCGACCGCCGAGTTTGGCGAGCGCTACCTGTCCGTGGTGGCCGCCTCGACGATCCGCCTCCTCGACGACATCGAACGCACCTTCGCGGCCATGCCGCCGAGGTGAGTGTCCGCCGGCGGGCGCGGAGCCCGCGCATCGCGTGGGCTCCGCTTGCTGTTGGCCTGCCAGGCGAGTGATCTCCTCAGTCGCAGCCTCTTGACGAGAGTGCTACCGTGCTGTAACCGGTCTCATGTAACCGGTTTCAGGCGGAGGCAACCCAGTGCCGAAGAAGTCGGTGACGATCCGGGACGTGGCACGAGAGGCCGGGGTGAGCGTGGCCACGGCGTCGAGGGCGCTCAATGGCCTCGACATTGTCAACGCCGAGACCCGCGACCGGATCCTGGCGGTGGTGGAGGAGTTGGGGTTCAGGCCCAGCCCAGCCGCTCGACGCCTCAGCCTTGGCCGGACCCTCACTGTCGGCGTGGTCGTGTCGTTCCTGACCCGCCCCCAGGCAGCCGAACGGTTGCGCGGCGTCGACGCCGTCCTGGGCGACAGCGAATTCGACCTGGTCATCTACAACGTCGAATCGGTCCAGAAGCGCGATCACTATCTGGGCACGCTTGCACAGTCGCAGCGGACCGACGGCCTGCTCGTGATGTCGTTGCCACCCCTTGCCGAAGCGGCATCGGTGCTCAGCCGATCGCCGGTTCCGGTCGTCTTCATCGATGTTCACACGCCATCCGTAGCGTCGATGCCTCGCGTCATCGGCGACGACCTCGCCGGCGGGGCGATTGCAGCTCGCCATCTCCTGGACCTCGGACACACCGCGATCGCCTTCATCGGGGACGCCGTCGCGGATCCGTTCGGCTTCACATCGAGCCGCGACCGGGAGCGGGGATTCACGGATGAGCTCGCCACCGTTGGCATGAGCATCCCGGCTGACTGGATCGGGCATGGGGCGCACGGTCGCTACGAGGCTCGCGAGCTGGCGCATCGGATGCTCAGCGACGACAGGCGGCCGACAGCGATCTTCACGGCAAGCGATACGCAGGCACTCGGGGTGGTCGCCGCTGCGCGCGAGATCGGCCTGCACGTCCCCGAAGACCTCTCGGTGATCGGCTACGACGACATCGAGGCGGCCGACTACGTCGGGCTCACGACCGTTCGTCAGCAGCTCTTCGAGTCCGGACGGCGAGGCGCCGAGATCCTCATGTCCGAGATCGAGAGCCGATCCGAGCGGCCACCCGTCGCCCGGTTGAACCCAGAGCTGGTGGTCCGCGCGACCACGGCGCCTCCGACGGAGGGCCGTGGATGAGGGCCGCGGACGCAATCCGGGATCGGTAATCGCCGAGGACGCCTTAGGAGGAGGAGTGTTCATGGTCAGCACCGAAATCACACGCAATCGCACCACATCATGGGCCGTACGTCTCGGGGTGGTGATGCTCATCGCGGGCGTGGCCGCGGCCTGCGCCTCGCCCGGCGCCGTGTCTCCGTCCGCCGCGCCGATCGCAACCGCCAGCGCCGAGGCTCCGTCGGCCAGCGCTGCCGAGCCGTCCCCGAGCGAGGCATCGGCACCTGGTTGCGGGACGGACCCGGTCGTGTTGAACGCCTACTTCGAGACCGGCTTCGACATTCCGTTCAAGCTTTCGGAGGAGTTCACAAAGCAGTTTCCGAACGTGACCTGGGACATCAAGCAGGATCAGTTCACGAACCTGATGACGGCCACGCCGCGCCTGCTCTCGGGTGACAACCCGCCGGACCTGATCCGGCTTCCCTCGATGGTCTCGCTGGTCGCGGACGGGCTGCTCAAGAACCTGGACGACTACGCGACCGCGTTCGGCTGGGACCAGTGGTCCGCCGCGCAGCTCGCCCAGAACCGCGTCGCCGAGGACGGAACGCGAGGTTCCGGATCCCTGTACGCGATGGGTCTCAACTACAGCATGACCGGCGTCTTCTACAACAAGGAGCTGGCCGCGCAGATCGGCATGACCGAGCCACCGACGACGGTCGCCGAATTCGAGGAGCTGCTCGCCAAGGCCAAGGACGCGGGGCTCCAGCCGATCATGCAGTGGAACGCCACCGCCAGCGGCGGCGGCCTTGCCTTCCCGCTCCAGAACCTGATGGCTGCCTACGGACCGACGGAGCCGATCAACGACTGGATCTTCCAGAAGCCGGACGCGACCATCGACACGCCCGCGAACCTGACGGCCGCGGAGCACCTCCAGCAGTGGGTCGAGGCCGGGTACTTCCCGGAGGATGCCAACGCCATCGAGTACACCGATGCCAATGCCCGTTTCGGCAAGGGCGAAGGTGTCTTCATGTTCAACGGCGACTGGCAGAACGCCATGTACGACACGGATCTGCCCGGCAACGTTGGCTTCTTCGTCTTCCCGTCTGCCGAGGCCGGCGGCACGACTCGCAGCCATGTCGGCGCCGCTCACCTATGGCATCGCCACCAATGCGAAGAACGCCGACTGCGCGGCCTTCTTCTTCAACTGGGTGGCGAGCAACGAGACCGCTCGCCAGATCAACGTCGACATCGGCGGATCGAATCCAGGTGGACCGACCGACCTGCCTGTCCCGTCGGCCGCCGAGGGTTCGGTGACCAACGAGACGCTGGCCGCCGGGCAACGAGGTCGCCAAGGACAATGGCGGGATGGACTTCATCGCCAACGCGACGGGTTCGATCTTCGCCCAGGGTTGGACCCCCGAGCTCCAGAAGATGATCGGCGGCAGGACAGGACGCCGCCGGCATCCTGAAGGCGGTCCAGGCGGAATACGAGAAGGAGCTCAACCGTTGATTGAAGCCGCCGACGAAGCCGGCCCGGTGCCGGCGATCGCCAGATCGTCGGCACCGGGCAGCTCGTCGGCGGACCACCTGGCGGATCTCCTGAACCGGGGGATCCGCCGGCAAACCCTCGTCGGGTGGCTCTTCGTCGTCCCGGCGCTGGTGATGTACCTCGTGTTCGTCATCCAGCCGCTCTTCCTGACCGTGCAGTACTCCTTCTACCGCTGGGATGGCGTCGGCCCGGCCACCTGGGTTGGGCTGTCCAACTACGTCACCGTCCTGAGCGAGCCGCGTCTTCTCGAGACGCTGTTCAACGCATTCCGGCTCGTCCTCTTCTTCAGTCTGGTTCCGGTAGGGCTCGGTCTCGTCACCGCGAGCGTCATCCAGCGCGTCGCGACTGGTCGCCTGGGTACGATCTCTCGCACGATCCTGTTCCTTCCGCAGGTGATCCCGCTGGTCGCAGCCGGGATCATCTGGGGCCGGCTGCTGTCGCTCCCCGGGCTCGTCAACCAGGTGTTCACCGCGATTGGACTGGGCGACGTCACGCGTGCCTGGCTCGGCGATTTCGATACCGCCTTGCCGGCCGTCGGCATCATCGGGATCTGGGTCCTGCTTGGCTTCTGTACGGTCCTGCTGCTCACTGGCATGACCAAGATCGAAGCGGCGCTCTACGAGTCCGCCCGCCTCGACGGCGCCGGGTGGTTCCAGGAGTTCAGGGCCATCACGGTGCCCAGCCTCCGCCACGAGATCGGGGTGTGCATCACGGTCACCGTGATCGCTGCCCTGGCCGCGTTCGACATCGTCTACGTGTCGACGGGTGGTGGTCCGGGCGGCGCGACGGCGGTGCCCGGCATCCAGATCTACATCCTTGCCTTCCTGGAGCGGCAGGTTGGCATCGCGTCGGCGCTCGCGGTCGTCCTCGTGATCCTGGTCCTGGTGGTGATCCTCCCGATCCAGCGCCTGAGCCGGGAGAGCGCGCAGTGAGGGTCGCCCGGCAGGAGCTCTACGCAGGTCGCGCCCTGCTCCTCGCGATGAGCGCGATCACCGTCCTGCCGTTCCTGAGCATCTTCACCACCGCGCTGCACCCATCCGGGGCCGTCCCGAGCGGCCTGTCCTGGCCGAGCGAGCCGCAGTGGGGCAACTTCGTCGAGGCGTTCAACGTGGCGA
The DNA here is from genome assembly GCA_963731865.1 of uncultured Chloroflexia bacterium. Lineage (GTDB taxonomy): Bacteria > Chloroflexota > Limnocylindria > Limnocylindrales > CSP1-4 > SPCO01. The sequence continues at coordinate 284,509 of CAVSXG010000003.1, forward strand.
ACATGAGCGCGCTCCTCACCTCCAGCGTGTTCATCGTCGCTGGCGGTCGTCCCCATCTCGCTCGTGATCTCCACGATGGCGGGCTTCGCGATCGGCCTGCTGCGGATCCCGGGAGCCAGGTACCTGCTCCTCCTCTTCATCTTCGGGCTGACCTTGCCGTTCGAGGGGATCATCACGCCGCTGTACTTCCTCGCCCGGCAGATGGGGATCCTCAATACACGGTTCGCGATCGTCTTGCCGCTGATCGGGCTGTTCATGCCGTTTGCCGTGTACTGGATGCGCGCCCATTTCGTGAACATGCCGAGCGAGATCTCCGAGGCGGCAAGGGTCGACGGCGCGAGCACCTGGGACCTGTTCTGGCGCATCCACGTGCCGCTGGCGCGGGCGCCGATCGCATCGCTCGGGATCCTGATGTCGGTCTGGGCCTGGAACCAGTTCCTGCTGGCGTTGGTGCTCGTCGAGGACCCGACGCAGCGAACCATGGCGGGCGCCCTCGGCGCGTTCCAGGGCCACTACGCGACGGACATCCCGCTGCTCTGCGCGGGGACGATCCTCATCCTGCTCCCGACGCTGGTCGTGTTCATCCTCTTCCAGCGACAGGTGATCGCGGCGCTCCTCCAGGGATCGGTGAAGGGATGACGACCGACGCTGCGGCACCGCGGCCGAGCGCGTCCGACGACTGCGTCGCTCGGCCGCGCCGTCGGCGCCTGAACCAGCACGCGGATTCGGCATGCAACCCGGCCGTATCTCGCCCCGACCGCAGCTGCTGACCTACCCCGATTCGCTTGGGGGCGGCCTGCCGCAGCTGTCCGCCCTGCTCGATGGGCGCCTGGCGGGCCTCTTCCACGGGGTCCACGTCCTTCCGCCATTCCCGTCGTCGGGTGATCGCGGCTTTGCCCCGATCACGTACTACGAGATCGATCCGCGCTTCGGGACCTGGGAGGACATCCGACGGCTCGGGGAGCGGCACGACGTGGTGCTCGATCTGATGATCAACCACATCTCGCGCCAGAGCCCGGAATTCCAGGACTTCGAACGCCTGGGTCGGAGATCGCCCACATGCGGACCTGTTCATCACCGTCGACAAGATCTGGCCGGGCGGCGATCCGCCACGCGCGGACCTCGACCTGATCGTCCTTCGGAAGCCCAACTCGCCGTTCTCGACGATCACGATCCGGGAGACGGGCGAGCAGGAGCGGGTTTGGACATCGTTCGGCACTGCCGACTGGTCGGAGCAGGTCGACCTCGACGTCACCTCGAGCGCGACACGGGCGCTGATCACGGAGTGGCTCCGCTTCCTTCGCCTCGCGAGGGGTGCGCATCGTCCGGCTGGACGCGGTCGCCGTACGTCATCAAGAAGCCAGGCACGAGCTGCTTCATGGTCGAGCCCGAGATCTACGAGTTCCTGGCGCTGGGTGGCCGAGGAGGCTGCGTCTTGCGGGCTGACGGTCCTGCCCGAGGTGCACGACACGTACGCCACCCACCGACGGCTCGTCGGAGCATGGCCTGTGGACGTACGACTTCGTGCTCCCCGGACTGATCCTCCACGCGTTCGAGACGGGCGACGCGCGACGCCTCGCCGACCACCTGAGCGGGATGCCGGATCGGGTCTTCACGACCCTCGATTGCCATGACGGCATCCCCATCCGCCCGGATCTCGATGGGATCCTGTCGCCGAGCCGAGATGCTCGCCATCGCCACGCGTGTCGAGCAGCGCGGCGGGAACGTCAGCCGCATCCTCTCGCCGACCCACGCCGCCGCGCTCGACGTCCACCAGCTCAACTGCACCTACTACTCGGCGCTCGGCGGCCAACGACGACCGGTACGTCGCGGCGCGCGCCATCCAGCTGTTCGCCCGGGGCGTGCCGCAGGTGTACTACGTCGGGCTGCTGGCCGGGGACGAACGATCGACTGGCAGTGGAGCAGACCGGAGAAGGGCGGGCGATCAACCGGCACGACTACACGCTCGCCGAGATCGACGAAGCGCTCGACCGCCCTGTCGTGCAGCGGCAACTCGACCTGATCCGGCTGCGCAACAGCCATCCGGCGTTCGATGGGACGCTCGAGGTCAAGCGTCGCTGGCAAGAGCCAACTCCGTCTCTGCGTGGCGGGCCGCTGCGTCGTTCTGCTCAATGGACGTAGACATCGCGACCGGCCGCATCAGCTGTGGATGCCAGCCTTCCGGCGACCTCGGTCGATCAGCGTCCTGAGTGACGGCCACGCCGTCGCGACTGGCCCCTCGATGCCCTACGCGGGTACCACCGGGAACCAATGGCCGGCTCGCATCACTCGCTGGAGGTTTAGCTCGTTCGTCGAATTCCACGAGGTCGGCTCGCTGGCCGACGTCGATCCGGCCTCGGTCCAGCACGCCGAGGAGCGTGAGCGGATTGCGGCTGGCCGCCGCGACAGCGTCCGGGAGGCGGACACCGGACGCGACCAGGTTCCGGACAGCCGCGTCAAGGGAGAGCACGGACCCGGCGAGGGTGGATGTCCCGGCCAAGGTGACCCGCGATCCGACAACCTCGATCTCGAGGCCACCGATCGCGCCGTGGCCGTCTCCCGTGCCCGCGATCGCGAGGGCGTCGCTCACCAGGAGCAACCGCCCGGGTGGCTTGAGCCGGGTGATGAGCGCCCACAACGCGGGATGGACGTGGATGCCATCCGCGATCAATTCGACGTACGCGGCGTCGTCGAGCAATGCGGCCACGGCGACACCCGGGGCGCGGTGATCGACGCCACTCATCGCGTTGAAGAGGTGGGTCGTGGACGTAGCGCCAGCCGCATACCCTGCCTGTGCCTCGACGAGGGTCGCCGCGGAGTGCCCGATCGAGATCGCGACGCCCTGATCGCGCAGCCAGCGGATCAACTCCAACGCTCCGGGCAGCTCGGGCGCGATCGTCGCAAGCCGTAGCCCCTCGACGAGCGGCTCGAGCGCCGTCCAGCGGAACGTCGGCCGGGACGAGCAGCTTCGCCGGGTCGTGCGCGCCGCGCCTGCGCCTCCGCGAGAAACGGTCCCTCGAGATTGAAGCCGAAGCGGTTCGGCGCCGTTCTCGGGGGCGCTGGGCATCCAGCGACGAACCCGCTCGGCAAAGACGGCCGAGCTCGTTCGAGGGATGCGGTCACCGCCGTGGGCAGGAACGAGGTGACCCCGTGGCGGAGGAGCTCGCGGGCCATCCCGTCGAGCGCCGCGAAATCACCCATCGCGTCATGCCCGCCCCAGCCATGGACATGCACGTCGACAAAACCGGGCGCAAGGTATGGCTCGTTACCCGCCACTGCGTCGTCGAGGTCGACGGCCGTGATCCAGCCGTCCTCGACCGTGACTCGGCCAGCCGCGACCTGATCGTCGAGGACGAGACGCCGCGGACAGTCTCGGACGTCAAGGTCTAGCTGGCCACGCCGACCGGCGTCCGGTCGGGATCCGCGGCTGGGCATCCGACGGAAGGCGGGCGCCGGGCCGAAGCGCCGCGATCCGCTCGCGAAGTGCCTGCTCGATCGGCGGTCACCGTGCAGCGGCCGACATTGGCGTCGCGATCCCGTCCTGGCGCTCGGCGGCTTCGGCGCCGTGGATCGCCGCGCCGATTGCGCCGGCCCAGGTCCCGAGCTCGGCGGTGACGATCTCCACCGCGTCGAGCGACGTGGTCTTCACGCGCCGATGAGCTCGTCCCGGATCGGCTCGAGGAGGAGGTCGGCGGCACGCCGAGATCCCACCCCCGATGACGACCTTGTCCGGCGAGAGCACCGCGATCATGTTGGCGATCCCGATCCCGAGGTATCGGCCGATGTCCGCCAGCCCGCGCAGCGCGCGCTGGGTCGCCGGCCCGCGCTCGCCCGACCGCCTCCTCGGCCGTCGCCGTCCCGCAGGCCGCCGCAATCTGGTCGGCCCTCGCAAACGCTTCGAGGCACCCGCGATTGCCGCAGCCACACCACGGGCCATCCGGGTCGATCGTCTGGTGGCCGATCTCGCCGGCCGTGCCGTCGTGGCCCTGGATGACCTGACCACCGACCGCGACGACGCCGCCGATGCCCGTGCCAAGCGTCAACCCGATCATCGAGTCGGCGCCGCGCGCCGGCACCCAGGCGCAGCTCGGCGAGCCCAAACGCACGCGCGTCGTTGACCAGGTGGACCGGGACGCCCAGCGCGTCGCCAACCGGGCCGGCCACTGGCTTGCCCCGCCCACGGTCCCGGGAGGTTGACAAGGAACCGCGTCGTCCCGCCGACCGGATCGTACAACCCGGGCACCCCGATCCCCACAGTCGCGACCGGTCCCCAGGCGCGGATCGGCTTCCTCGCCGACCTCGCGCGAGCTGCTTCACGACCACGCCGGGCACGGCGGTCACGTCAGCCGCGATCAGCGTGCGGACCTGGTCGCGGGCGACCGTCGTCCACGTCACCATCGAGCTGCGACAGCATGGCCCACTTGAGATTGGTGGCCCCCAGGTCCAACCCGAGGTGCTGCATGGTCGTCAGGTCTCGCCCGTCACGCGGGTGTAGGCCGCAGCGACGACGACGATGATCGACCCGAACAGCACCTGGCGAATCGCCTCGGGGAGGCCGAGCACGCTCAGGAGCGACGTGAGCACCGTCAGGATCAGCGCGCCGACGATCGTCCCGGCGAACCCGCCTCGACCGCCAAGGATCGATGTCCCGCCGATGACCGCGGCCGCGACCGAGGGAAGGACGTAACTGTCCGCAAGCGTCACGCTGGCCACGTTTGTCAACCCGGAGATCAGGAACCCGGCGATGGCGGCGAGGAGCGCGGAGATCACGTACAGGACGACGAGCACCTGCCACGAGCGGGCACCGGAGAGACGAGCCGCGATGGGGTTGTCGCCGATGGCATAGAGCATCCGGCCGTACCCCGTTCGTCGAAGGCCGACCAGGACCACCAAGGCCAGCGGCACGAAGACCATGAGGCTGTACGGCAGGATCCCGAAGAGCCGATCGGAGCCGAGCGTCCGCATCGCCGGCGCGACGCCCGCCCCTGTCTGGACCATCGCCAGCTGCCAGACGTTGGCCAGCCCGAGGACGACCAGGCCCATGCCCAGGGTCATGATCAGCGGGTGCACACGGAAGACACCGACACCGATCCCGGTGAGGAGGCCGACGAACGCCGCAGATCGCCAGCGCGACGACGATGGCAACGGCCAGGCCCTGGCCTCCGACGAGCGTCGCCACGACGAATCCGGCCATCGAGGCGACCGCGCCGACGGAGAGGTCGATGCCACCGGTCAGCATCGTCAACGTCTGGCAGCACGGCAAGGATCGCCAGCGGGACGGCGGCCCGGAGGGTAGTCCCCGCGAAGTCGGCGCTGAAGATGCCGGGCCGTGCGGCCTCCCGAAGGACGAGGAGCATCGCAAGCAGGACCGAGGAGCGGCACGATCGGTCGGTCGCGGAAGAGCGTCGCGCCACGCGACGACGGACAGCCACGGGCTGCGCGTGTTCGCGCTGTCGGCGGTCCCGCTCACGCCCGGCTCCTCCGCAGCTGGACGAGGCTTCCGACCATGACCACGCCGATGAGGATGGCCCCCTGGGCGACCACGGCGAGGTTGGGATCGAACCGCAGGAACGTCATGTCCGTGCGAATGAGCTGGAGGATGACGACAGCGAGGAGCGGCCCGACGATCCCGCCCCGGCCACCGGCGAGGCTCACGCCGCCGAGGACCACCGCCGCCACGCTCAGCAGCGTGTACGGTCCCGGGACCGGCGTTCCATTCCCGGTGCTTGCCGTCAGCGCGAGGCCGCCCAAGGCCGAAAAGAGGCCCAGGACCGCGTAGGCGGCGATCTTCGTCCCGACCCACGGACACACCGCTCCGGAACGCCGCGAGCCGGTTGCTGCCGATGGCGTAGATCCGCAGGCCGGCCCTCGACCGCCGGAGCGGGATCCAGATGACGGCGACGATGACGAGCAGGACGACCGCGGCCCGCGGGACCCACTCGTTACCCAGCGATCCCTTGATCAGCTCCTTCAGCCAGACGGCAGCTCCGCCGCCGGGGGACTTCAGCACGAGGAGCGCGGTTCCCGCCCAGACGAACGACATGGCGAGCGTGACCACGATGTCCGGGACTCGGGTCAGGACGACGAGGCTGCCATTGATGGCGCCGAGGACGAGGCCCAGGAGGAGCACCCCGACGACGACCGCGATGCCGAACTCCTCGCTCTGGCCCTTCATCTGAGAGGCCGCGACGACGCTCGTCAGGGCCATCATCGAGCCGATCGACAGGTCGATGCCGCCCGAGATCACGACGATGGCCTGGCCGACGGCGGCGAGCGCCAGCGGCAGGACCGAGATCGCCAGCCCCTGGATCCCGGTGACCCCGTAGGTCGGCTGGATGAGCTTCGTGAACGCCAGGAGGATCACGAGGAAGACCACGAGCCCGAGCGTCCAGGTATTGCGGCGAAGCGCGGCCGAGGAGGCCGCCTTGCGGCGACTCGGCGCGTTCGATCGACGGCGACGTTCGCGGCGCTCATTCGTCGCCCTCGGGCTGGGCTGACTCCACCATGGCATCGGTCGACTCGTCGGACGCCGAATCCGTGGCCAGCGACTCCGCGGCGGCTGCCTCCGCCGACGATCTCCTCCGGCATCGCAGCGTCCGAACGGAGGTGGTACGCGGCACGCAGCAGCGTCGGCTCATCCGCGTTCGTCGCTGCGATCTCGTCCACCACGCGCCCGCCGAAGATCACGATGGCCCGGTCGCAGACGATCTGGACCTCCTTCAGCTCCGAGGTGTAGAGGAGGATCGCCGCGCCGGCATCGGCGAGATCGCGTAGCAACAGGTAGATCTGGTTCTTCGTGCCGATGTCGATTCCGCGGGTCGGATCGAAGCAGAGCAGCACGTTGACTCCCTGCGCGACCCAGCGGGCGATCGTCACCTTCTGCTGGTTGCCGCCGGAGAGTCGGCGCACCTCGCGGCTCGCGCGGGTGTCGATCTGGAGCCGCGTCGTCGCCTCGTCGACCCGTCGCTTCTCGCCGGCCGAGGTCGATCAGGCCCCAGCGGCGAACGGTGGCGGTCGCCGGAAGGGCGATGTTCTCGCGGACCGAGCGCTGCATCAGGAGGGCTTCGGCGCGATCCGCCGCCACGTAGACGAGCCCGGCCCGGATGGCGTCGGCCGGATGTCGGAACGTCACGCGAACGCCGTCGACGTGGAGCTCGCCGCCGCTCGGTCGATCGGAACCGGCAAGGACGTCGAAGAGCTCGTCCTGGCCCTGGCCTTCCAGCGCGACCACGCCCAGGACTTCGCCGGGGTACAGGTCAAACGAGACGTCCTGCAGCTTCGTTCCGGAGCTGAGCCCGCGGACGGACAGCCGCGGCGCGATGCCCTCCGGTCGTGCTCCGGCTTCGGTCCTGTCCGCCCCGGGCTTCGTCAGGTCAGCGGCCACCTGGCCGAGCATCAGCTCGACGATCCGGTCCTCGGAGCCCGCGGTCACGTCGACGACGCCGACCGTGACGCCTTCGCGGAGCACGGTCGCCCGATCGCAGACCGCGGCGATCTCGATCATGCGGTGGGAGATGAAGAGGATCGAGCGATCGCCGCCACGATGGCGCCCCACGACGTCGAGGACGCGCTCGGTGAGGTTGGCCGGCAGGGCTGCGGTCATCTCGTCGAGCATCAGGACATCCGGCTCGATCGCGAGGGCGCGAGCGAGGTCGACGATCCGAAGGGAGGCGAGGGGCATGCCCCGGGCCATGCTCGACAGGTCGAGGTCCGGCAGGCCGAGCTCCGCTAGCCAGTGCCGAAACGGCTCGAGCGGCGTGTCGGTCAGGCGCAGGTTGGACTGGATGTCCAGGTCCGGGATGAGTGCCGGCTCCTGGTAGACCGAGACGAGGCCGCCGCGGCGCGCCTCGCCAGGCGAGTGGACCGTGCGCGGCCGACCCCGGACCGAGACCGTGCCGCTGTCGGGGCGGACGGCGCCGGTCAGGATCTTGACGAGCGTGCTCTTGCCCGCGCCGTTTGCGCCCATGAGGGCGTGGACCTCGCCCGGGCGAACCGCCAGCGAGGCTGCCTTCAGGGCGACGACGGCGCCGTACGTCTTGGCAACGCCGGTCGCCTCGAGCATGAGGTCCGTGGCCGTGACGGTCATGGTCGTCCGGGTGTCAGGTGTGGGCAGGGGATGCCGGCGAACCGGCATCCCCTGTGTGGATCACTGGCCGAACGAATCAGTCGTTCGGACCCTTGCAGGCGATGGCCTGTTCAGGGGTGTAGTGGGTGTAGCCCTCGATCTCGAGACCGAGCGGCCAGCTCGGGTCAAGACCGTCGACGAGCCACGACTGGAGCTCGCCTTGCCCTCGTCGGTCTGGTCATCTGCCAGGACCGGGTCGAGCAGGACGGTGTTCGGCTGTGCGGCCGTCGGGTCGGTCGTAACCGATCTCACCGTTCAGGAGCTTGAGCGCCAGGGCGAGGCCCGCGCCGCCGACGGCGGCGGTGTTGGTCACGGCCGCGCCATCGAGACCGGGATAGTTGGTGTCGTCGAGGAACTTCGTGACGGAGCCGCCGCGGTCCGTGCCGACGAGCGGAACGAACTTCTTGCCGGCGGCCTTGATCGCGTCGATGGCCTCGACGTCCATGCCGGACGTCCAGACGCCGTTGACCGTGTCGTAGTCACCACTGGCGATGAAGTCGTTCGTCACCTGGGTGGTGGTCGCGGGGTCCCACTGGGTCGCGACCCCGTCATTGCTCGGGAGGACCTTGATGTTCGGGTAATCCTTGAGCACGTTCAGGAAGCCGGTGTGCCGATCGGTGTCGGCGCCGGCGCCGGCGAAGCCGCGCTGGTAGTAGACGGTGCCCGTGCCGCCGAGCTTGTCGAACAGCCACTTGGCGCCGAGCTCGGCGTACTTGACCTGGTTGTTGAACAGCTGGTACGTGTCCGCGTGGTTCACGAACTGGTCGACCGAGACCGTCATGATCCCGGCGGCCTTCGCTTCGTCAAGGGCCGGCGTTGAGGGCGTCCGGATCGTTCGGGTTGAAGATGATCGCGTCGACGCCTGCAGCGATCAGGTCGCGGATGTCCTGGAGCTGGCCGTTGGCGTCGGTGTCGCGGTGGATGTCGGTGAGCTCGGAGACCTGGCCGGACGCCAGCGCCTCGGCCTTGGCCGTGCAGACCTGCTCCTCGCGGAAGCCGTTGCCGACGCCGCCGCCGTTCGAGTAGCCGATCTTGTACATCGCCTGGCCGCTGGCTCGGACGCAGCCGGTTTAGAGGCGGCCGGCTCGGACGCGGCCGGCGGGATGCCTCGGCGCTCGGCGCCGTCGAGGCGCCGGCGCTCGAACATGCCGTGACGAGCAGCGCGATGACGGCCAAGCTGGCCAGCACCCGCAGCCAAGTCGATCCCTTGATCATTCGTTCTCCTCCTCTTACGAACGGCGCGCCGATCTGGTCGCGCCGCCGAACTGATTGGCCCCCTCTCGGGAGCCGATCGCGATCTCGTGGTTCACCTCCTGCGCGTGCTGCTCGTCGCCATCACCCCTCCCGAGCGATGACACGGGCGATTCGACGCGCGTGCTCTCGATAGGCGTCGTCAAACAGAGTGCCGCGAGCGCTCGGCGCCTACGACCGAGCCCGGGTGATGACCGATGGCATCGTCGCCTTGCTCGACGAGCAACTGGGCGGTGCGCACCTTGATGGAGTTGACAATAGCGACGGCGGCGATCGTTGATCCCGGGCCGACCGGGGTTTCAAGGCCATCGATCGTGATCAGGGCATCGGCGTGCGGCGTGCACAGGTCGATCACGAGGTCTGCCTCGTCGAGCAGCCGGATGCCGACGGCCGCATCGGTTCCTCGGACATCGACTGCTGCGACCGAGGTGACCGCGATCACCCGGAGCCCGCGCGCGGCGCGCCCCCCGGGCCATCTCGACGGGAACGGCGGAGTAGGCCGCCGGCCGAGAAGACGACCACGAGGTCGTTCGGTCCGAACGTGAAGTTGGAGAGGATGACCTCGGCGAGGCCAGGCGTCCGTTCGATGAACATCGCCTGGCGCTGGCCGTTCGCCCCGACGACCTGGGTGTGGAACGTCATCGACAGCTCGACCATCGGGTTGAACCCGGGGTACGAGCCGTATCGCGGGAACATCTCCTCGACCGGGATCCGCGAATGACCCGTCCCGAACAGGTGGACGAGCCCGTCGCCGGCCGATGGTCTGGGCGCACCACGCGCTGGCCGTCTCGATCGCATCGGCCTGTGTCTCGGAGATCCGCCCGAGGAGCGCGGTGGCCGCGCGCATCCAGGCAAGGGCCGGCGCCGCGGCCGTCGTCGCGGCCCATCAGTACCCGCCCTCGGCTGTGGCCGCGCCGCTGGGGAGGGGCGCCTGGCCGGCCTTGCGCGCCCGGAAGTCGTCGATGATCGTCTTCGTGGCCGTCGCGCCGATCCGCGTGGTGCCCAGCGCCATGACCTCGAGCAGCGCGTCGAGCGTGCGGACGCCACCCGCCGCCTTGACCTGGATGTGTGGCGACGTGTTGGCGCGCATCAGGCGAAGGTCATCGTGGGTCGCGCCGCCCGGCGCGAAGCCGGTGGAGGTCTTGACGAAGTCGGCGCCGGCCGCCTCCGACAGGTGGCAGGCCCGGATCTTCTCGTCGTCGGTCAGGTAGGCGTTCTCGAAGATCACCTTGACGATCGCGCCGGCGGCGTGGGCGACCTCCACGATCGCGGCGATGTCGGCCTGGACCTCGTCGTCGCGACCGGACTTGAGCGCGCCGATCTGGATGACCATGTCGAGCTCGGTCGCGCCGTCGGCGAGCGCCTGCTGCGCCTCGAACACCTTCGTCGCGGTCGCGTGGCTCCCGTGGGGGAAGCCGATCACCGTCCCGACCGCAACGTCGGTGCCGGCCAGGATCGCTTGGCCCGTCGGACGTCGGCGGGCCGGACGCAGACCGACGCCACGTCGATATTCGGCCGGCCAGCCGGCAGCCGTCCTCGACGAACGCGTCGTCCAGCTCCGGACGCAGCAGCGAGTGGTCGATCGCCTTCGCGATGTCGCGCTCGGTCAGGGTCGTCGATGGAGATCGCGTCACGGTGCTCACTTGATGTACGGCCTGAGGACGTCGCGAGCGAGGAGGAAGCCGCGCTTGATGAGGTCGTCCGTCTTCTCGAAGTCGCGGTCTTCGTGCTCGATGATCACGTCGCCGTCGTAGCCGGCCCGCCACAGCGCGCCGAAACAGCGCGATCCCATTCGACGTCGCCCAGACCCGGGAGCCGGGGGACCTGCCAGCCCATCCCGACCGAGAACACGCCCTCGTTCGTACAGCCCATCGCGGTCGATCCACAGGTCCTTCGCCTGGACGTGGAGGATGTGCGGCCCGAACTCGCGGATGAACCGCGGGATGTCGATCATCTGGAGGATCAGGTGCGACGGGTCGAAGTTGAGCCCGATCGTGCCGCCCCACTGCTCGAGGATCCGCCGCCAGATCCGCGGCGTCGTCGCCAGGTTGTGCCCGCCCGGCCACTCGTCGTGGCTGAACAGCATCGGGCAGTTCTCGATCGTGATCTTCCGGCCGTGGTCCTGCGCGAACGACACGATGTCCGGCCAGACCCGGAGGGCTTCCTCCCAGTTGGCGTCCTGGTGCTTCGAGCCGTCGGCGCCCATGAACGTGTTGACCAGCGGCAGCTGCATCTTCTCGGCGGCCGTGATGACGTGCTTGAGGTGGCCGATCACCTCGGCCCGATGCGCTGGGTCCGGGTGGAGCGGGTTCGGGTAGTACCCGAGGCCGGAGATGGCCAGGCCCTTCGCCGCGATCTCGTCCACGATCTCGGACGCCTGGCTCGCCGAGAGGTTCGCGACGTCGATGTGGCTCGTGCCGGCGTAGCGGCGCGTCGGGCCCGTGGCTCGCGGCCAGCAGGCGATCTCGATGCTTTCGAAGCCGTTGGCCGCCGTCCACTCGGCGACGTCCATGAGGGGCGTCTCCGGGAATGGCGCCGTCAGCAACCCGAGTCTCACGACGCGTGGCTCGCGGCCAGGACGTGACGGCTCCCGTGACGACGTCGACCCATCGGCCCAGGCGAGCGCTCTCGGCGATCGCGTCACCCACGAGCATCTCGTCATGGCCATCCGCGAACGTCGCGTACGGCGGCCGTTCCGCCGGATGACCGGCCACCACGTCCGCGTACACGGCGCGGAAGAGCGCCCCGAACGTGTCGGCGAAGCCCTCGACGTGACCTCCCGGTAGCGCGGCGGCCGCGCGACCGGCCGCGCCCATCAGCGCCGGGTTGCGCAGGAGCACCTCGTTGGGCTGCTCGCGGTGACCGAGCCAGAGGTGGTCCGGGGTCTCCGAGTCCCAGGCGGCCGACGAGCGTCGACGCCGTCGATCTCCCACTGGAGCGAGTTCTTCCGCCCGGCGCTGATCTGCGAGACGGCGACCGAGCCACGCGCTCCGTTCTCGAACCGCAGGAGGATCGTTGCCACGTCCTCGGTGGCCATCGGACGCTCGATGGTGTCCGCGCTGCGCTGGGTCGAGAAGGTCTCGACCGGCCCCTTCGGCTGCTCGCGGACCGGGATGAAGGTGGCCAGGTCAGCCATGACTTCCACGATCGGCAGGCCGGTCAGGAAGGTCGCGAGATCGAGCCAGTGCGATCCGATGTCGCCGACCGCCCGGAGCGAGCCGCCCTTGTCCGGGTCGAGTCGCCAGTTCCAGTCCGTCTCGAGCAGCAGCCAGTCCTGGAAGTACCGCCCGGTGACGAACCGGACGTCGCCGACGCCGCCGTCCGCGACCAGCTCCCGGACGTGCTGGTGGAGTGGGTAGAACCGGATGTTGAAGTTGACCGCGTTCACGCGGCCACTCGTCGCGGCCAGGTCCACGAGCTCCGAGGATTCCGTGGCCGTCATCGCCAGCGGCTTCTCGCACACGACGTGGCGCCCGGACTCGAGGATCTGCCTGGTCTGCGGGACGTGAGGTGGTTCGGCGACGTGACATGGACGACGTCTACGGACGGGTCGTCGAGGAGCGCGTCGAGCGACGGGTAGGAGCGGGCGACGCCGAGCGCATCGGCGCGGGCCGCTCCACGCTCGGGCGTGCTGCCAAGCACGCCTCGGACCTGCACGCCGATCCGGCGCAGCTGCTCGACGTGAACGGTCCCGATGAACCCCGTGCCGATGACGGCAGCGCCGACCTCGGCGATCCTCCTCATGCCGTCGCTCACCTGCTGGCTCGAACGGCGTGAATGTCTAGACAGTCTAGTTGGGTTCCGAGCAAGTTCAGCTGCGTGGGCTCGGCCGTGCTCGGGCCAGATGTCCGCCGAACTTTGTCCGTCCCTCATCGTACTTTGTCCTGTCAAGTGCAAAAGTGCGCATTGGCGCGTATGCTGACCCGGTGACCGAGCGATCGAGCCAGCCCGCCGCAGGCGTGCCTGCGTCGTCCGACGCGGACGTCGTGGACGATCCCGTCCCGGGTCACGGCCCGCTCCCGGAGGAAGCGCTCGACGCGCTGGTCGCGGTGCTGGACGAGATCCGCCTCGGGCGATCGCATTCGCGGTCGGAGCTGGTGGCGCGGACCGGCCTCGGGCGGGCCATCGTCGCCCAGCGCGTCGGCGAGCTGATCGAGCGAGGTCTCGTCGGCGAGGGCGACATCGGCCCGAGCACCGGCGGACGCCCGCCACGACGACTCGCCTTCCGGGCCGAGGCCGGGCATCTCCTCGTCGCCGACCTCGGGGCGACCAGCATCGACGTCGCCGTGACGACCCTGGACGGTCGGATCCTCGGTCACCACGACGAGCCGGCCCGCATCGAAGCGGGGCCCGAGCCGTGTCTTGCCCGGGTCGAGGCGTTGTTCGAGCTGCTGCTCCGCACGACCCAGGACCTCCCCGGCCGCCTGTGGGGCATCGGGATCGCCGTGCCCGGCCCGGTCGAGTTCGAGACGGGTCGCCCGATCTCGCCGCCGATCATGCCCGGCTGGGACGGCTACCCGATTCGCGAACGGTTCGGCCTGCGGTACCAGGCTCCGGTCTGGGTCGACAACGACGTCAATGTCCTCGCCCTCGGGTGAATGGCGGTCGGGGGTCGCGGCCGGCCACGACAACGTCGTGGTGGTCAAGATCGGAACCGGGATCGGCGCCGGGATCATCTCCGACGGCCGCCTCCACCGTGGCGCCCAGGGCAGCGCCGGCGACGTCGGTCACATCCAGGTCGTGGACGATCCGTCGGTCGTCTGCCGGTGCGGCAACATCGGCTGCCTCGAGGCGCTTGCCGGCGGTGCGGCGCTCGGCAGCGCCGGCGAGGATGCCGCACGCGACGGTCGCAGTGCGCGGTTGCGGATGGCCCTCGACCAGCGGGGCGCCGTGACCGCCGAGGACGTGGCTCGAGCAGCTTCGTTCGGGGACCCGGTTGCCGTCGCCATGCTCCAATCGGCCGGCAGAAGGGTCGGCTCGATGCTCGCCAGCGTCGTCAACTTCTTCAACCCGTCATTGATCGTGATCGGCGGCGGCGTGGCCAACAGCCCGGACCAGTTCCTGGCCGCCATCCGTGAGACGGTCTATCGACGGTCGCTGCCGCTCGCGACCCGCGAGCTGCTGGTGCAGCATTCCTCGCTCGGCGGGCTGGCCGGCGTAGTCGGCGCCGCTGCCATGGTGGTGGACCAGTTGTTTGCCCGGGACGCCATCGGCCGCTGGATCGAGGCGGGCGAGCCATCCGGCGTGCCGGACTTGGCCTTCCCGCTGGCCGGGTGAGCTTTCGTGATCTCCGGCGAGGTCCGCGTGAGGAAACCCTTTCCACGGATCTTCCAGCACCTCCTCGAGCGCATCCGGCCTCGCTTCGGACCGACCTCGTCGGGCTCGGGCTCCTGCCCGCGGTCAGCTCCCGGCGACGAGCCGGTCGCTGAAGTCGCCTGACGCCGGGTCCTTGAGGATCAGCTTCAGCCGGCCGTCGGGCAGGACCTCGCGCTTGATGACGACCTGGCCGTCGTACGTCTCCGGTGTCGAGGCGATCCGCGGCGTCGACCCACCGCGCCATTCGAGCTCGACCGGCGCCCACGCGCGGGCCTTGGCCGATCGGTAGGCCGCGTCCATGACCGCGTTGACGACATACCCGTCGTAGAAGGTTTCCTGCGGCGGCCGGCCCTCGTCGATGGCACCGAACATGTCGGTGAACATGTCCACGTACCCAAGCTCGGCAACCTCGTCTCCGACGGGGAACAGCCAGCCGGCCGACGTCTCGGCCTTCTCCGCCACGTAACCGCCGCCACCACCCGTCGTGAACATCTCGAACCCGTGCGCAGGAAGTGGTTCATCCAGATCGTGCCCTGGGTTCCGGCCACTTCGTCCCGGAGATCCATCCCGCCACGGAACGTCCAGCTCACCTCGAACTGGCCGATCGCGCCCGAATTCGAAGCGGATCAGGGCCACGGCGTTGTCCTCGTCGGCGATCGGGTGGACCAGCGTGTCGGTATGACAGAGGACCTCGACCGGGCGGTTCCCCTTGCCCACGAAGTTGCGGATGATCTCGATGCAGTGGCAACCGAGATCGATGATCGCGCCGCCACCGGTCAGCCGGCCGTCCCAGAACCAGGCCGAATGTGGCCCTGGATGTGTCTCGCGCGAGCGGACCCAGGTCACGTCGCCGATCGCGCCGGCCCGGACCGACGCAAAGGCCTTGAGCGACTTTGGCGTGTAGCACAGGTCCTCGAGATAGCCGGCGAAGATCCCGGCCTTCTCGACCGTATCGAGCATGCGCTTGGCCTCCGCGGCCGTCCGGCCGAGCGGCTTGGTGCACAGGACCGCCTTGCCGGCGTGGGCCACGAGCTCGATCGCTTCTTCGTGGAGGAAGTTGGGCACGCCGATGACCACGACGTCCGTCTCGGGATGGTTGACGGCCGCCGCCATGTCCGTGGTCGATTCGGGGATGTTCCAGCGGTCCGAGAATGCCGAGCCGCGTTCGGCACTCCGCGAGTAGACGATGCGGACCCGATCTCGGCCACGCTGGCTGTGCAGCGTATTCGTATAGAAGTCCCCGATCAGCCCGGTGCCGAGCATGGTGATCGAATGCCCGTCCATCGTTTCTCCTCCTAGGTCGGATCCGCAAAGGCGAGGAGCCTCGCCGGGTTTGGTACGAGCAGCGTCTCGAGCAGGCCGTCCATCCCGGCCGTCTCGAGGAGTCCGCGAAACCCGTCGAGCAACCAGGTCAGCCCCGGCGTGCCACCGAAGACCCGGTAGTAGCCCCGCCGGGCGGCATCCATGCCGACGACGATTCGGTCGGCGAGACCATCCTCGGCCATCCAGGCGATCAGCTGCAACGTCCCGTTTGGCCCGTCGCGCCAGCGGAACGACTGGTCGTACTCGGCGAACGCACCGGTTGACAGGAGCTCGCGGTGATAGCCACGGTCGACGACCTTGTCGACGTGGCTGAGCGCGACGTGTTCGAGGGCCACACCGTGATCGCCCAGGAGCCGCAGCTGTTCGAGCGCGCCGGTGCCGCCTTCGCAGTGGGTCAGGATCGGCGCTCCGGTCCGTCGGTGGGCTTGCGCTGCAGCCTCGAACACGCGCACGTCTCGGTCCGATGGCCCGTTGTCGCTGCCGGCGACCTTGATGATCCCGGCTCGGTGGGGGGTCCGGCGCACGGTCGGACCGCTGTAGTCGTACGTGTCGATGCCATCGGAGACGTCGGCGACGAAGAGCTCGGCAAGCTCGTCCACGGTCAGCCGGTGGTTCCAGTGCGCGGGGCCGTAGTAGCGCTCGTGGTGGAGCCCGGTCGGCGCGATGACATGGATCCCTGTCCGCCGCGAGAGTTCGGCGAGCTTCTCGGCGTTGCGACCGGCGTCGCAGGGCATCGCGTCGACGACCGATCGGAGCCCCAGGGAATGAGCGTCCTCGAGCTCGCGGGTCATCGCATCAACGTCACCGAGATCGAACTCGGGCACCATCTGGACCGGCCGACCACCGTCGATCACGATATGTTCGTGCGCGTACGTGACCCCGAGATCCGACGGGTCGATGTCGCCGAGGACCGTTCGGACGAACGTCATCCGCGGTGTTCGGCCGGTGCGGCGACGACCGGGGCCGCATCCAGCTCCAGGATGGCACCATCCGCGCGCAGCCGGTCGCGTAACGCCGTCACGTCGATGTCGCGAGGATCCCGACCGGTCGCGACCGCCTGCGCAGCCGCGGTTCCGGCCGCCTGGCCCATGGCCATGCACTGCGCCATGCTTCGAACGGACGCGTGGGCGTCGTGGGTCGCGGAGAAGCAGCGACCGGCGACGAGCACGTTCGTCGCATCGCGCACCACGAGCGTCCGGTAGGGGATCCCGACCGCGGACCCGTCCGGCAGGTACTGCCAGACCGTGTCGGCGCCGCTGTGGTGGTCCTCGATCGGGGCACCGCACAAGCCGATCCCGTCGTCAAAGGCGCGCGCCCCGAGGACATCGTCGCGAGTCAGGCGCCCGTCGCCATAGACGCGGCGGGTCTCGCGGACGCCGATCTGCGTGCCGAGTGCGACGAGCGACGCGTGTTCGTAGCCCGGGACGCGGTCGTGGAGGAACCGGGCGTATTCGAGGGCCTGGCGCCGGCCGGCCATCTCGGCCTCGGTCAGGAACCACGGGTCGGTCGCGTTGACGATCCGCCCGTCGGGATCTCGGCGGTACGAATCGAGCCGGGTCATGATCGTGGCCGTTACGCCGTCGATTGGCGTGATGTGGTCGCTTCCCTCGCGTCTCGGGAGGTCGTATTCGCCGCTATCGGCGGCCGCGGCCATCAACTCGTAAACGGCCGACTTCGAGATGCCCCGGCGACGATCGTGATCGACGTTCGCCATCCGGAAGGTCGTCGTCAGTGTCTGGGCGGGGTCGAGCTCGCCCGCGGTCTCGTAGCCAAAGCCGGCAAACGCGCACAGGTCCGCGTCCCCGCTGGCGTCCACGAAGACCCGGGCGGCGACGCCGACGGAGGCCGGCGCGCGTGGCGATCGTCACGGTCGTGACCCGGCCGTCGCTGAACCTCGGCGGCCTGGAGCAGGGAGTGGAGCAGGATCCGCACGCCCGGCGCTCGATACGAGCGTCTCCCAGGCAACCTTGAGGTGTTCGGCGAGGTATGTCACACCGGTGCCGGCGCCGTAGGTGTTGGGGCGCTCGACGACCGGGCCAAGGGTCCGCAACGCGGCCACGACGTCGTCGCCGATCCCACCGACGACCTTGCGCGCCCGTCGATCCGGGCGTATAGAAGCCATAGAACGTGTCGAGGACCGCGCGTGCTCGTTCCGCCGAGGAACGGGAGGCGATCGACGAGGAGGACCTGGCGCCGCGTGCGGGCCGCGGCGATCGCCGCCGTCGAGCCCGCCGAGCCCGCCCCGATCACGCAGACATCGACCTCGGCGATGCAGGGGCGCGTCCAGCGTCGAGGACGTCACAGGTGCGGGTCAGTCTCGGGCTCGGGCGACACGGACAGGACCGACCAGCCGCCATCGATCTTGAGGAGCTGACCGGTCACGACGCGCGATTCGTCCGACAGGAAGTAGACGGCGGCGTGCGCGACCTCCAGCGGATCCATCATCTCGCCGGCGAGCGGCTGCTTGCGCGCATTGAACGCGCGGATCCGATCGTCGCCGGCCGCCCGGGTCGCCATCGGCGTGTCCGTCACGGACGGCGCCACGGCGTTGACCCGGATCCCGTTTGCCGCGTACGTGGCTGCCATCGTGGTCATCAACGCGGTCGTTGCGCCCTTGGCGGCGGCATACGCATGCGTCGCGAAAAACGCGGGCACTGGATCCGAGGCGGTGACGCTGCCCATCAGCAGGATCGAGCCCCGGGTGCCCGAGTCATTCGGCTCCTGGGCGAGCATCTGCCGGACGACGGCTCGGCAGGTGAGGGCCTGGCTCCGCAGGTTGATCTCCAGCGTCCGATCCCAACCCTCGGCCGTCAGCTCGTGGATCGGTCCGTCGCCGAATCGTCGGCCGGAGCCCCCGGCGACCGCGAAGAGGCCATCGATCCGCCCAAATCGTGCGCAGGCTGCCGAGATCGCGGCGTCGACCTGGGCCTCGACGGTGAGGTCCGCGACGGCCCAGGCGGCGACGCCCCCCGAGGCGACGACGGCGTCGACGAGGGAACGCGCATGGTCCTCCGTTCGAGAAACGATAAACACGGACGCGCCTTCGGCGGCCAGCCGCCGCGCGCTCGCCCCCGCGATCCCGGTCGAGCCGGTCAGCACGCAGACCCGGTCGCGGAGTCGATCCATCAGCCGCCGCGCTCAGGCATGGTGGGCCTCCTCGAGCCGCCGTCGGTCCGAGGACTCCAGCTGGAACGTCGAATGCTCGATGTCGAAGTCGCCGGACAGACACCGGCACAGCTCATCGAGCAGTCGTCGTCGATGAGCGGCCGCCGCGGTCGCGTGGACGTGGGTCACGGCAGCAAGGATGGCACGTCGCAAGCGTGACGGCGCCCAACCGTCGGCGGTCAGCGCGTGCATCGATCCGTCGCCGAACCGGCGGCCGCCTCCACCGATCGAAGCGGCGGGGGCCCTGGCATTCTCGGCCGTCCTCGACGATGTACGCGGCTGCGCCCTCGGCCGCCAGGCGGCGAGCGCTCGCGGCCGCGATGCCGGTCGAGCCGGTGATCGGGCCACATGATCCCGGAGACGGTCCCATAGCTCAAGGCTGGTACGTGGCGACTCGCCTGCCTGTGAGGTCGAGAGGCCGTGCAACGGAACTGCAACGCATGGCCGTCAGGCTCATGACGAGCTGAGCGCCCAGTCTCGATTCCGAGTGAGGATGCTCAACTCGTTGATCAGCACGTGGGGGCTGCGTAGCCGTTCGACGCTCGAGGAGGAAAGCCATGTCATTTGCCTCGTCGCACTACGCGATCGCCGAAGACGAGGCGGAGGCGTTCTGGTTTCTGGGGAACCTCGCCACCGTGAAAGCAGGCGGAGAAAAGACCGGCGGCGCGCTCGCCGTGGTCGAGTTCATGGCTCCACCCGGCTTTGCAACGCCGCGCCACGTCCACCATGGCGAGGATGAGGCGTTCTACGTGCTGGAGGGATCGCTGGCCGGTTTCTGCGGCGACACGAAGTGGGAGGCGGTCGCCGGATCGCTCGTGTGGGTGCCCAAGGATGTACCGCATGGCTTCGCGAACACGGCCAACGGGGTGACTCGCTCGCTGACGATCACTCTCCCGGCCGGGTTCGAGCAATTCGTAGCGGAGGTAGGGGAACCAGCGCCATCCCGGACGCTGCCGCCGCCCTCCGAGCCGGACACCCAGCGCCTTATGGCCGCCGCCGCGCGGCACCAGATGGAGATCCTCGGACCGCCCGGCTCCTGGTAACGAAGCCGGCCTCCGAGCCGATGGACTTGCGACCAACGCACCGCGCCCACTAGCCAGACATTCGACGGGCCGATGCCCGGCACAACGAGCACATGCCTTGGGAACTATGACCTTCACGCCTGGGTCGTGGCGGACAACACTGGCGGCGTGGTCGCGGCCTTCAACCCGGCGTTGTCCTGCGGCTGAACGTTCAGGTGGGGCGGACTCATCCAGGAGGCCCAGGGTGAGCGCGCCCCACGCCTTGCTTCGCATGCCGATTCGCGTTATGCATGCCGGCGGTGACGACGCAAGACCGCCGCTCGATCGCATTCCAGCTCCTGGGACCCGTCGAGGTCCTTGACAGCGGGGATCGGTTGCCCGTTGGCGGCGACCGTCAACGGGCCCTGCTCGGGCTCCTCCTCCTCCAGCCGGGGCGCCCGGTCGCTGCCGATCGGCTGATGGACGAACTGTGGGCGGGCGAGCCGCCCGACGGCGCCGAAGGGACCCTCCGAAGCTACATCTCCCGACTGCGGAAGGCGCTCGATGGTCACGTCGACCTGATCGGATCTGCGGCCGGTTACGCGCTCATCGTCGACCCCGAGGCGATCGACGCCGTCTGCTTCGATCAACTCGTCCGCGAGGCCAGGCAGGCGCTCGAAGCCCGCCGGTCTCGCCGCGCTGCGGACCAGTCAGGCGAGGCGCTCGCGCTCTGGCGCGGCCGCCCCTTCGACGGGCTCGCGAATGACGGAGCCCTGCGCATCGAAGCGGAGCGGCTCGAGGAGCTCCGAATCCAGGCGCTCGAAACGCGGTTCGACGCCCTCCTTGCGCTTGGACGCTCGGTTGAGCTCGTCGACGAGCTCGAAGGCCTGGTCCGCGAGCACCCCTACCGAGAACGTTTCTGGCGGCAGTTGATGCTCGCACTGTACCGCTCCGGTCGCCAGGCGGATGCCCTCGCCGTCTACCGACGGGCTCGCACCCTGCTCGATCGCGAGCTCGGGCTCGAGCCGAGCGAGGAGCTGGAGCAGCTCCAGGTAGCGATCCTGCGCCACGAGGTCCCGACCATCCGACCGCCCGAGGAACGCCACAATCTGCCGGCTCCGCTGACCAACTTCATCGGCCGGGAGATGGAGCTGGCAGACGTCGCTCGTCTGCTCTCCGAGGCACGGCTAGTCACGCTAACCGGGGTCGGTGGTGTCGGGAAAACCCGTCTTGCGCTGGAGATGGCGCGACGGGCATTGCCGGACTTTCCCGATGGGGTCTTCCTTATCGACCTCTCGCCGCTGGCCGACGGTTCGCAGGTGGTCGGACAGCTCGCGAGCGTCCTCGACGTCCGCGAGGTGCGAGGGCGGTCACTCTTCGAGCAATTGGGCAGTCGCATGCGCGACGTCGAGCTCATGCTCGTCCTGGACAATTGCGAACACGTTCGCGATGCGGTAGCGGACGTGGCCTCGCGCCTGCTCGCCGCCGCTCCACGCCTGCGCATCCTGGCGACAAGCCGTGAGGTTCTCGGCGTCCCCGGCGAGATCGACGACCCGGTACCGCCGCTCGGGCTACCGGGAGACCTGCACGACGAGGACGCCGTCCGTGCGTCCGAGGCAGTGGCGCTCTTCCTCGCCCGCGCTCGTGCCGCGAGCCCGACCCTCCAGGACGACGCAGCCAACCTGGCGTTCGCTGCTCGAATTGTCGGCGAGCTGGACGGGCTGCCACTCGCCATCGAGCTTGCCGCGGCCAGAGCGAAGGCGCTGTCGCTCGCGGACATCTCCGCGAAGCTCGTTGACCGCTTCCGGTTCCTCGTCTCCTGGCGTCGCTTGACCGCCGCCCGCCATCGCACGCTCCGAGAGGCGATGGACTGGAGCTATGAACTCCTGGCGCCAGACGAGCAGGCGCTCCTGGCGCGCCTCTCCGTGTTCGCCGGCGGCTTCACACTAGAGGCGGTGGCGGCGGTCTGTCTCGATGGCGACGAGGAGGGAGCGCTGCGATTGGTTGAACGGCTCGTCGATGCGTCGTTGGTGGTCCCCATTCACGTGTCTGGCGGGACGTCCAGCGAAACGCGCTATCGGCTCCTCGAGACGGTCCGCCAGTACGGGGCGGAAAAGCTCGGCGAGAGAGGCGAGACCACGCAAGTCAGCCGACGGTTCGCCTCCCACTTCCTCGAGCTCGCCAAGTCCGCGAACCTCGCCATCGATTCCGAGGGTGACCAGCTGTACGAGGTGGTCGTCGCCGAACAGGACAATCTCCGGTCAGCCCTCGGCTGGGCGATCCCGTCGGGCGACGTCGAGCTCGGCCTCCGGATCGCGCTGGCCCTCCATGACTATTGGGCCGCAGGTCGCGCGATGCAGGCGATGCAGTGGTTTGACGAGCTCCTTGGCGCGGAGCGCAAGATCTCGCGCGAGCTACGGGCGAAGGCGCTCCTGGCGCACGGCTCGCTGATGACCCTGGCCGGCCCTAAGCGCGGCTCCGAGCGGTACCGCGAAAGCCTCGCCGAATTCGAGGCACTCGGGGACGAGGGCGGCCGCGCCCACGCCCTCAACCGCCTGGCCTTCGACGCGGCGGCTTATGGGGACCTCGACCGTGCCCGCGCCCTTGCCGAGGCAAGTCTGTCGTCTCACCGACGAGTCGGAAACCGTCGCGGCGAGGCTCAGGCACTCGGCGCGCTGGGTCGCGTCGCGTGGCTGACTGGGGACCTTCAGCGTGCCATCGACTTCGCGAGCATGAGCGTCGCCGCTTCCGCAGCGACAGGGTATTGGTGGGGGCAGCAGCACGCGCTCGGTGATCTTGCGGATTTCTCATTGGATGCAGGCCAGCCTGCAGAAGCCGAAGGATTCTGTCGCCAGGCCCTGGGTCTCGCCCATCGGCTTGGCGATCGACAATTCACCGTGTTCATGTTCGCCGTCCTCGCTCGGATCGCGGCCGAGGATGGGCGCCTGGCACGAGCCGGGCTTCTGTGGGGGGCCCTGGAGGCGGAGGAGGACCGCGGTGCGATCGGCCAATGGGAAATGCAGCGGGCCGACTACGCCAGTCGCGTGTTCGCTCACGCCGGCCCGGGGTTCGAGGAGGGCCGTGCCGCGGGCCGCGATCTCGGCTTGACCGAGGCGATCGAACGTGCGCTCCACCGGAACGCTTGACTCGACCTGATCCATCAACCCTGTCCGTTTACGGGTGACACAATCGCTGGCCGTTCACAGGACCAGTACAACCCATTGACGATGCGTCATCGCCCGTCTATCCTCAGGTCATCCCGACCGGCACCCGCGCTGCGGCCAGAATTCCGCGCGCACCCATCGCCCGGCCCCTCTTTCACCTGTAGGTGACCTTTCCCACATGCCCGCACCCGGCCCCGACCAGCGCGACCGATCCCGCAACCGACGACCTCGACGAAGAGCACCCGTCGGTGGCGGCCGCGCCCCCGTTACTGAATACGAAGAGCAGCAGGAGCTAGAAGCCGCCCGCGAGCGGAACGACCTCGACGTCAGCGACCTGCGCGAGATGAGCGTCACCGAGCTCCGCCAGGTTTCCCGCGACCTCGAGGTCGATGCCGACCAGGGCGAGCGCAAGGACGTGCTCGTCGAAGCCATCCTGCAGCGCCAGACCGAGCGCGCGGGTCACGACTACGCGAGCGGCATCCTCGACATCGTCGACGAAGGGTTTGGCTTCATGCGCCGACACGGCCTGCTGCCGAGCCCTGACGACGTCTACGTCAGCTCGAGCCAGGTCCGCCGGTTTGGCCTGCGCATCGGCGACCGCGTGTCGGGCGCCGTCCGCGCCCCGCGCGAGGCGGAGAAGTACTGGGGCATGCTCCGGGTCGATGCCGTCAATGGCGTGGACACCGAGACCGCTCGCCGCCGCCCGGTGTTCGCCGACCTGACCCCGGTCCATCCGGATGTCCTGATCAACCTGGAGACGGACGCCAAGAACCTCAGCCAGCGGCTGATCAACCTGGTCAACCCGATCGGCAAGGGGCAGCGCGCCCTCATCGTCAGCCCGCCAAAGGCCGGCAAGACGATGCTCCTCAAGCAGATCGCCAACGGCGTCAGCGCCAACTACCCGGAGATCCTCCTCATGGTCGCCCTGATCGGCGAGCGACCAGAGGAAGTGACCGACATGCGCCGCAGCGTCAAGGGCGAGGTCATCAGCTCGACCTTCGACGAGCCAACCGAGAACCACACCCACGTCGCGGAGATGGCGCTCGAGATCGCCAAGCGGCAGGTCGAAACCGGCCGTGACGTCGTCATCCTGCTCGACTCGATCACCCGGCTCGCGCGCGCGTACAACCTGGCGTTGCCGCCGTCG
Organism: uncultured Chloroflexia bacterium; assembly: GCA_963731865.1. Taxonomy (GTDB): domain Bacteria; phylum Chloroflexota; class Limnocylindria; order Limnocylindrales; family CSP1-4; genus SPCO01. The sequence continues at coordinate 309,001 of CAVSXG010000003.1, forward strand.
GGCCGGACGCTGTCGGGCGGCCTCGACCCGATCGCCCTGTACCCGCCCAAGCAATTCTTTGGTGCGGCGCGAAACATCGAGGAAGGCGGCTCCCTCACGATCATCGGCACGTGCCTCGTCGACACCGGGTCGCGGATGGACGACGTGATCTACGAGGAGTTCAAGGGAACCGGCAACTCGGAGCTGATCCTCGATCGCAAGCTCGCCGAAAAGCGCATCTTCCCCTCGATCGATGTCCAGCGCTCGGGCACCCGCCGCGAGGAGCTGCTCCTCGAGGAAGGCACGCTCAAGATGGTCTGGACGATGCGCCGGATGTTGTCGGCAGTCGGCGCGAACGAGGGAATCGAGATCCTCCTCAACCGCCTGGCGAAGACGCAGTCGAACGCCGAGTTCCTCTCCACGCTGACGAAGAGCCTCGACGCCTGAGGTACGGGGCCCGGGGCCCATTCGGCTCTTGGCGTAATCGCAATGTCCGTGGTAACGTTCCCGACGATGTCGTAAGCCCGTTGTAACGGGCGTCGGCCGCGTAGAAGAGACCCCAGCTCTATATCGCGACCCCGGGCGGTCCGCCCGATTCCCCAGCCTGGCGACCTCAGCGCCTGTGGACCGTCCAAACGTCAGGAGACCATATTGCTGAACGCGTCGGTCGGCGTGCAGCGCGCCATCGGACGCCTGCGCCGCCCCCCGAGCCCACGTGCCTCGAGCGCCACGACCCTTGCGGTCAGCCTCGTGGACGCCCTGCACCTGCAACGCCGCTTTCGAGCCGTTGCCGCTGCCGCCAGACTCGCCCCGTTCCGTGACCGGACGGCGAGGGGGATAGCCGCTGCCCACCCGACGCGCCAGGCGAGCGTCTCGCTGATCGCGCGCGTCGGGCACGACCGCACTGTCGCCCTGGTTGCCGCGGGCATCCTGCTCGGCGCCTCCATCGTCAGCGTGTCAGCTGCGCGACCTCTGCCCGCCACGGGTGGCCCGACCGGCCCCGGGACCGAGGTCCGGATCGCGGTTGGCGGTGCCTCCGATTACGGTGGGACGATCACCGAAGCCGAGCCCTACGCAGACCTGACGCCCGAGGACGTCTCCGCGTACCGCGCCGGCGAGATCGATGAGGCCGCGTCGCCAGAGGAGCTCCAGGCGGGCATGGAAGCGCAGGCTGAGCTCGACAGTCTCGCGGCATCCACGCCGAGCGGGTCGAGGATCGAGGGTCCGTTCCTCGACGACGGCACGTTACTCAAGCCAGTCGCGGTCGACACCACCGTCGCCGATGGCAGCAGCCTGATGGAGACCTACAAGGTCCAGTCGGGCGACACCCTCACCGGGATTGCCTCGAAATTCGGGGTGTCGATGATGACCCTGTGGTGGGCCAACAACCTCAAGTCCAAGGACGATCTCCACCTTGGCCAGACCCTCACGATCCCGCCGGTCACCGGACTCGTCCTGACGGTCAGCGCGTCCGACACGTTGACCAGCCTCGCCGCGAAGTACGACGTGAAGGAACAGGAGATCCTCGACGCCAACAAGCTGGAGGACCCCAACCTCGTCGTCGGCCAGGTCCTGGCCATCCCGGGCGCCATCGGCAAGGCGATCCCGACGCCCAAGGCGGAGCCCCGCAGTGGATCCGGTGGCGGTGGTGGTGGGAGCAGCAGCGGCTCGTCGCGAGCGCCGGTCACCTACAACGGCGGCGCCTTCCGATGGCCGGTATCAGGCGGTGGCAACTACATCAGCCAGTACTACCACTACGGGCACTACGGCCTCGATATCGCCGCGGACTACGGGAGCTCGGTGCGGGCGGCGGCGAGCGGCACGGTCATCTTCGCGGGCTGGAAGGGCAATGGCGGCGGCTACCAGGTCTGGGTCGCGCACGGTTCCGGGCTCTACAGCACGTACAACCACATGTCGGCGATCTCCGTCGGCAGCGGCCAGCACATTTCGAACGGCCAGCAGGTCGGCCGCGTCGGACAGTCCGGTCGCGCCACCGGCCCACACCTCCACTTCGAGGTTTGGCGCGGCGCCATCTGGAACGGCGGCTCGAGGGTTAACCCGCTGGCATATTTGTAGGGCGACCCAGGACGGCGCATGCGGGCGTTGCCCGGCTGCGTTCGGTCGCTCACGCACTTCCAGTGCGCTCGCTCCCTCTCTTTGGCGGGCGCCTTCGCCTGCACCGCCCTGGGCCACCCAAGGCCCAACCACACCGTTGAGTCGCCCGGCGGATGCCCCGTGGCGCCCGTGCGAGAATGAGGTCTGATGTTCCTTGACCGCGTGAAGATCTGGGTCCACGCCGGCGATGGTGGCGATGGGGCCGCGACCTTCCGCCAGGAGGCGCACGTCCCGCGCGGCGGTCCGGATGGCGGCGACGGCGGTCGAGGCGGGTCGGTGTCCCTGCGAGTCGATGCCGGGCAGACGACCCTCCGTGATTTCCAGCAGAAACGGCACTATCGCGCGACGTCTGGCGGGCGTGGCACGCGGGCGCGACGTCATGGGCGGGCGGGCGACGACCTTGTGCTCGATGTGCCGCCCGGCACGGCCGTCTACGCCGACGAAACCGGCGAACTCCTGGCGGATCTCGTCGCGGTCGGCCAGACCGCGGTAGTGGCCCGCGGTGGTCGGGGCGGTCTGGGGAACACGCACTTCAAGACATCGACGCACCAGGCCCCCAAGCATGCCCAGAAGGGCGAGCCCGGAGTCGAGGCTTGGTTGCGACTGGAGCTCCGGTTGATCGCGGACATCGGGCTCGTGGGGCTGCCAAACGCGGGCAAGTCCACGTTGCTTGCTGCCGTGACCGCCGCGGAGCCCAAGATCGCCGACTATCCGTTCACCACCCTCGAGCCCAACCTCGGCGTTATGGACTTTCCCGATGACGACGAGCGTCGGCCGACCATCGCCGACGTGCCGGGCCTGATCGAGGGCGCGAGCAGCGGCGCAGGCCTCGGCCATGCGTTCCTGCGACACGTCGAGCGCACCCGGATCCTGGTCCACGTGATCGACGGTGCGTCGCGTGATCCCGAGTGGGACTACGACGTGATTCGCGAGGAGCTGCGGGCGCACGACCCGGCGCTGCTCGCCAAGCCGATGCTCGTCGCCTTCAACAAGATGGACCAACCGGCCGCCGGGGCCGCGTGGCCCGACTTCAAGCGGGCGCGGGCCAAGGAGCACGTCGACGCGCTCGCGATCTCGGCCGAGCACGGAGATGGGCTCGATCGGTTCCGGGCGGCCATCGCAGAGCTGTTGCCCGACGCCGCCGAGCTCGCGGAGCCACCCGAGCCGTCCGGCGTGGTCGTCCACCGCATCGAGGCCATGAACGACGGGTTCAGCGTCGAGCGCGACGGGGACGGCGTGATCAGGGTGCGCGGTCGGCGGATCGAGCGCAGCGCCGCGCAGACCAACTTCGACGTCGAAGAATCCGCGGAACGGTTCCAGCGCGAGCTCGCCAAGCTCGGAATCGACCGCGAGTTGCGTCGCGCCGGGATCCAGGCGGGCGACCCGGTTCGGATCGGCGCCGTGGAGCTCGAATGGGAGGCGCAGCCCTGGGAGCGCGTGTGACGGCGGGTCTCGCGCCGATCGTCGCAGGCTCGCTTGGCGTGTTCGGCGGCACGTTCGACCCGATCCACCTCGCGCATCTCGCCGTCGCCCAGGAGGCGGCGGAGACCCTCGGGCTGGAGCGCGTGCTCTTCATCCCGGCTGGGAGGCCACCGCACAAACCGGATCGGGAGATCACGGCCGGCACCCATCGCCTCGCCATGATCGAGCTGGCGATTGCGGGGAATGCGCGCTTTGTCGCTGATCGGATCGAGCTCGATCGCGAGGGCCTGTCCTATACGGTCGACACCCTCGAAGCGCTGTGCGCCCGATCGGCGACCGGGGGCGGACCGCCCAACCTGACGCTGATCCTGTCGTCGGAGGCATTCGCCTCGCTGCCGACCTGGCGCTCGCCGCGTCGCATCCTCGAGCTCGCGAGTGTCGCAGTGGCGCCGCGCGACGGATACGAAACCGCCATCCCCGCCTTTCTGGATGGGGAATTCGCATCGTTCAGGGACCGCGTCACGTGGCTCGACGGTCCCCGGATCCGGCTCTCGGCATCCGAGCTCCGGGCACGCGCCGCCGCAGGCCGGTCGCTGCGCTACCTGGTGCCGGATGCAGTCACGGCGTACATCGACGACCATTCCCTATATCGCAACCCGCGGAGGACTGACGAACCGTGACCGATCCCATCCCCAGCGAGACCACGCCGAGACCCCGAGCCGATGGCCTGCCGCAGCGCGGCTCGACGGCCACCACCAACGAGCGCGCCCCGCTCGAGCTCGCCCGGCGGATCGTGGAGCTGGCGGAGGACAAGAAGGCCGCCGAGATCGTGCTGCTCGACCTGGGCCACCTGACGACCATGGCCGATTACTTCGTCATCTGCTCGGGTGGCTCTGAGCGGCAGCTCGAGGCGATCGCGAGCGGGATCATCGCGACCTTGCGAGACGAGCGGATCAAGCCGATCGGTCGCGAGGGTACGTCCGCTTCGCATTGGATCCTGATCGACTTCGGCTCGGTGATCGTCCACGTCTTCACGCCGCCCGAGCGTGATTACTACGGTCTCGAGAAGCATTGGGCCGAGGCGCGGACCATTCTTCGCGTCCAGTAGCCGTTCGTTAGGGCCATGTGGCCCACGATGTGGTACGGGGTGGCGGAGTACCAGCGGGTCATGTGAGCGGCGCGAACGCGCCCGTACATTCCGGGCATGTCAAGCGTTCGAGAGCGATGCCCCGCCTGCAGCCGCCGGCTCATCACGACCCGGTTCGACACCACGTTCCGGCTCCCGGACCGGAGTGAGCGACTGTGCTTCGGGATTCCCGGCGGCCTTTGCGAGGACTGCTCGCAGCTCTATATCGATCCCGAGCTGATCGAGCTCCTTGACCTCGGCGAAGGCCGCTGCGTCTTCGCCATCGAGAGCGATCTAGTCGTCCAGGAACAAGCCTGGAGCGCGGCGGACTAACGTTGCCCGCGGACGCCCAATGCGGCGCCGCTGATTACGGGGCTGTTCGCGCGGCGTGATCCATTACCCAGAGGCTGAACGCGAGTCGCCGTTGGGCCTCGTCCTGACCTGATCCTGGCGCTCCCTTGACCATGGCGTCGAGCTCCACCAGGCCGTCGAGCGCGGCTGTCAGCTCCTCGGTCGTCCAGAGCTTTGCCTGTGATGCGAGGGTCTGGGCGCGGTAGTCGCTGTTGATCCCCATCGCCTTGGCCGCCGCCGGCAGCCGTTCGCCGCTCCCGAGGCGATCACCCAGCTCCAGCAGCTCGCGCACGCGTCGATGCAGCACCGCGAGGAGCACCGGTTCGGGCGTGCCGTCGAGGAGGCGCTCGAGCAGGGCGGCGGCCGCGCCGGCACGTCGCTCGCCGACGGCGTCGGTGAACCCCCAGACCGAACCCGGCACCGCTTCCGCCACGAGCGCCTTGACGTCGTCGGGCGAGATCGGGTCGTTGCCGCGATAGAGCGCGAGCTTGTCGAGCTCCGTGGAAGCGATCCTGGTCAGGTAGCGGCGCTCGACGTCGTTCTGGTCGATCAGCCCGCCAAGCCGCTCCGCGAGCGCCTTTGCCGCGCCCGGGGCGAGCTGGAGGCCACGTTGCCTCGCTTCGGCTTCGATCCAGCCAGCGAGGGCACCGCGCCGCGGTGACTCGTACCGGCGAACCGCCCCACCCGCGGCGATCACCGCGTCGACGAGCCGCTTCTGCGAAGGCGCCTTCGCTCCAGACGCGGTTGCGTCGAGGATGACCAGGGCGTTGCCCGGTGCGACGAGCTGGAACGCGGCGAGGAATGCCGCTCGTTGATCCGTGGACTGCACCAGGGGCCCGGGATTGCTCACGACCGCCAGCGAACCGCCACCGAACATGACCGGCGTCGCGATCCGCTCGTGGAGCCGGGCGAGCTGTTCGCCTGCACGATTCCGATCCCCGCGCATCTCCCATCGTTCGGGCGGCGCCCCGGTCTCGGCCCCGAGCGCTGCCTGGAGACTCTCCACTGCGCGTGACGCGGCGAGCTCGTCGTCCCCCCAGAAGTAGGCGATCGGCGTCGTGGTCACGTGGCAGGCCCCGACGTCGCGGTATGTCGCGCGCGCTGACGCGCCGTCCGTAGGGCGGATCCGGTCCAGCCGAGCCGTCGGACGTCTGCGGGTGCGATCCCTGCCGCCCGGCACACGTCCATCTCCAGCCGACGCGCCCTGGTCCGGACAGCCTCGAAGGTCTCCACGTCCCAGGCACTCGCGCTGTCGCGCGTCGGTTCTGCCGATGGTGGGTATCGCCGGCGCCACGAGGTGAACCGGGCGTCCATCGACTCCAGCCGCTGCCCGGCGCGTTTGTCTGCGTACGCAACGATCCGCTCCTCGCGCGTCGCAAACGAGGCCCACCGGCGGAATTGCTCGCCGTCGGCCAGACGGGTGACCGGATGACTCGTGACCGCCCGCGCCAGCTCACCGTGCCCCGCCGCGGTCAACCACGCTGCCGAGCCTTCGCCATGGGGGAGGGCGCGGACCGGATGCCCGGCCGGCAATGCCTTGTCGGCGTCGTGGAGCAGCGCCGCGGCCTCGACCAGTCGCCGGTCCACGGGGACACCGCCCGCATCGATCCGGGCTGCGAGCCAGGCCGCCACCTCCGCGACGGCGCGCGAATGACGCAGGAACCAGGGGGCCGGATCCAGGGCGAGCAGGAGGGAGGCGGCCTCCACCCGCCCGGGAACGGTCATCGATCCGATGGTACCCGACGGTCGTGGCACGGCCGACAGGAGGATCGGATCCATCACGCGACGCACTCGAAGCCGAAGCCGACGGCTCGCGCTCGGGGATGAGAGCCGTGACCGGGATCGAACACCGGAACCGGTAGGCGGCCGGCACCGGGGCGGATGCGGCGATCGGCGTGCCCGACGGTCTGGTCGTCGGTCGGGGCGCGCGAGCGCCCTCGGTGCGGACGGTCAGCCCACGGGCCTCGAACCCGATGACCACGGTGCCATCGCGATCGGTCCGGAGCACCCGTGCGCCAGCGGTCGCGAGCCGCTCGAGCGTGGCCCGTGTCGGGTGACCATACGGATTGCCGGCACCGGCCGACGCGACGGCGACCCTGGGTCGCACGGCATCGACGAACGCCTGCGTGGTCGCGGTCCGGCTACCGTGGTGGGCCACCTTGAGAAGGTCGACGCGGGACAGACCGGCTCGGAGGAGCTCCGGGTCAATGGCCTCCTCCACGTCGCCCATCAGCAGGAACCGCCGGGATCCCACGCGGCCGTCGACGACCACCGACACGTTGTTGATGCCGGTCCCGCCGTCAGGCGGATCTGCCGGGACGCGGCCGCGGATCGGCCACAACACGCGCATCTCGATCTCGTCAACGGTCAGCCGATCGCCCGCGGCGATGGCGCTCCGTTGCGGTTGACCGCCGTTTGACAGCTCCCCTAGCCACGCTGCGTAACCGGGGCCTGGGCCACGCATGCCGGGCTCGAGGACGCGCGCCACCTCGTATCTCATCAGCAGCAACGCCAGGCCCGCCACGTGGTCCTCGTGCGGGTGCGACAGGATGATCGTGTCGATCCGACGGTCCCAGGGCGGGATGCGATGATCCAGCGCAACGAGCAGGCGATCGGGGTCAGGGCCACCGTCGATCAGCAGTCGGCCACCACGGGAGCCCTCGACGAGGATCGCGTCGCCCTGGCCCACGTCGAGCACGCTGATCCGGACCGTGCCCTCAGGTCGTGCCAACGCCACGCCTCCGACGACCGCGATCGCAAGGACGAGCGCGACCGCGAGGGCGCGCTCGACGGTGCGACGTCCGCCAACGCCTGCGGCTCGACGGGCTCCCCGGTTGGACCCAGGTGGACCGGCGGAAGACGTGCTCGACGTCACTGCGCGGGAACGATCGACCGGTCCTCGGCGCCGCCACCACGCGACGGCGGAGAGGGTCGCGACCGATAGCAATGCGGCGACGGTGTCAAGTGGCGCGGTCAGCGTGACGCTCGCGAATGGCAGGGACGCGGCGAATTGCACGATCGCAACGAGGAGCCGCAGGACCACCCAGCCGGGTGCGGCCAGGACGGCCCCAAGCCCGGCGGGTAGGCCCGCCGCAACCGCAACTCCAGCGGCCAGGCCGACCAGGCCGACACCCATCGCCGGAGCCACCAGTGGCACAACCGCGAGGTTGACGATCGGCGACATGACGGCCAGCCGACCAAAGGATGCAAGCACGATCGGCAACGTGGCGGCCTGAGCGGCGAGCGACACGCCGAGGCTCTCGGCGAGCCACCGCGGGGCACGGCCACCTCCAACGCGCTCGATCCACGCGGTGATCGGTGTGGCCCACGCGATCAGGCCGGCGGTCGCCAGCGACGAGAGCTGGAAGCCGGCGTCGCCGATCAGCGCCGGGTCGCTCAACAGCAGGAGTGTTGCGGCCCAGCCGAGTGCAGCCGCGGCGCGACCAGCCCGGCCGCTCTCGCGGGCCAGTAACACCACGCCGGCCATGGCGGCCGCCCGCACTACCGACGCCGATGCCCCCGCAAACGCGACGTAGGCGACGATCGCGACGATCGTGATCACCGAGCGTCTTCGTCGGCCCAGGCGGCCGGCCACGGACGCGATTGCCGCGGCGACGATCGCGATATTCCAGCCGGAGATGGCCACCACGTGGCTCACCCCGGCCGTCGTGAACGCGGCGGCGAGCTCGCGGTCCACCCGGTCGCGGAGGCCGATCAGGATGCCGGCAGCCAACCCGGCCTCGGGTTCCGGGAGGACGCGCGTGAGCGCGTCCGCAGCACCTCGGCGAAGTGCCTCGAGGCGACGAGCCGGGTCATCTGGTGCGGGCACGACCTCGATCTCGCGTGCCGTGATCGTGCCGACGGCTCCGATCCGCTCGAGATAGTCGCCATACGGTGAATCCGGCCTGCCTCGGATCGCACCTTTCAGGACGATACGGTCGCCGGGGATGACGAGCGGATACCGCGGCAGGGTTGCCGCAACCGTGAACGCCGGCCGCACCTCCGGGCGCGAAGCCAGGGTCGCCGTCTGGTGGCCGTCACGGGGTGACCCGGTCGCCAGGACGACGAGCGACCAGGGTCCTTCGCCATCAGGTGGCTTCTTCAAGGTGTCCTGATTGCCAGGGGCGATAGCGAGCCGAACAACGATGAGACCGGCTCCGATGATCACCGGCCAGGCGCGGCGCACTCCGAGACGCGGACTGACCGTGTCCACAACAAGCAGGGCCGCCATCGCCGCGGCGACGAACGCTCCGAGGTAATTCGAGCCGACCTGTTGCGCGGCAAGCGCGGCAGCGATCGCGCCGACCGCGAGCCGGGCACTTCGGCCCATCTCAGCGAACCGTCACGAGATCCTTGACCTTCTCGTAGGTCTTCTCGCCGAGCAGCCCGCGGGTGCGCAGGTCCTCAACCGCCCCAAACGATTGCTCATCGCGAGCGGTAAGGATCTTGGCCGCCGTCACGGGCCCGATCCCGGGCAGAGCCTCGAGCTCCGAGGCTGTCGCGCGATTGAGATCGAGCGGGCCCGCGGCCGATCCGGTGGACCCCCCGCCTGATCCCGTCTGTGACCCCCCATTCGGTCCCTGCAAGGCAGTCTCTTCGTCGTCCCGGGAGGGCACACGGACCTGGTCGCCGTCGTGCAGCAGCGCGGCGAGGTTCAGCTCGCGGCTGGCACGGCTGGCATCGACGCGAGAGCCATAGCCGCCGGCCGCGTCAACGAGGTCGCCCACGCGGGATCCAGGCGGCAAGCGGAAGACCCCAGGCCGCTCGATGGCGCCGACGATTTCGACGACAAGGTCCGGCGCCCTTGACGGAACCTCGGCATTGCCGACCGCAGCCGCGCTGCCCTCCAGCGATCCCAGCGGGGTTCCGCCTTCGACCAGCACCGTTCCATTGGCGCCGGCGCCGAATGCCAGGGCGACCGCCACGACGATCAGGCAGACGACCCCGCCGCCCAGGAGCAGGACCCTCTGCGAACCTGCAGGGACCGTTGCTGGCGCCTCGGTCTCTGCCCGAGTGAGCGGTCGTTGCTGACCCTGGTCCTCGAGCACGCGCCAGGGCGTCGCAGATGGATCCACCGATCGACCTCCTCGGCGGGAGGCAAGGAGTGCGACGCCGAACAGCAACGCGACGTCTCGCCACGTAGGGGGCACTTCCGACGCGGCGAGACGTCGATCCCAACCCTAGCGTTCGCTCCTTATCTGGGACTTATCGGGTCCGCCACCGCCCCCCGCCCGGTTGGCGGCGCCTCGCCAGTACCAACGGGTCGTGGGTAGGGCCGCGACGTCCCGGTACGGTGCGCCCTATGCAGTCGACGGGGGTCCTGCTCGGGCTCGGCGCGATCGTCCTCATCGGTCTCGGCGTTACCACGGGCAATGCGGCAATCACGATGTTCCGGGACGGTGGGGGCTTGACCGTCCCCGTCGCGCTGGGCGCTGGAGCATTTGTCGCGGCGGTCGCCCTCGGGGCACTCGCCATCGGACGCCTTCGCGCGCTGATCCTGGTCGCCGAGCGCCTGGGTAGCGGCGAGCTCGATGCTACCGTCCCGAACCCCGGTCGAGGCCTTCTCGGCCGGCTCGAGCGTTCGATCAACGACGTCTCCGCAACGCTCACGGAGACGCACAGCGCGGCCACGACCGACCTCCTGACCCAGGTCTCCAACCGCGGCACGATCCTGTCCATGCTGTTCACCGAGGTCGACCGCGCGGTCAGGCACGGCCGGCCACTGTCGGTGGCCTTTGTGGACCTCGACCACTTCAAGGTGATCAACGACACCCACGGGCACCAGGCTGGGGATCTCGTCCTTCGCGGCGTGGCCGGCCTGTTCGAGCAAAGCCTGCGTCACAGCGATGCCGTCGGCCGGTACGGTGGCGAGGAATTCATGGTCGTCCTCCCAGAGACTGGCCCTGAGGACGCTGCCCAGGTCGCCGAGAAGCTGCGCCTGCTCGTCCAGCGCCATGTCTTCACGATTGGCGATGACGTCATGCTGAGCGTCACGGTCTCGGTCGGCATCGCTGGCGGTCAGGGGAAATCACTCCGTGCCGAGTCGCTCGTTCGCGACGCCGACCACGCCATGTATTCGGCGAAGTCGCTCGGCCGCAACCAGACGTACGTGTTCGCCGAGCCCAACGACGACGCTCGGGTGCCGAGCGCCCCGATCTCGGCCGCCGGTCGCGCGCGGGCGCTCGAGGTCGCGGCCGTCGCGCGTCAAGCGACCGAGGCGGCGCTCAGCGACGTTATCTCGCCGTTGGCGCACTACCGCGGGCGACCGTCCATCCTGATCGCGACGATCGGGGTCGCGATCGGCAATGACCTGGAGCTCCCGGCAAACGAGATCGAGCGGATCCGGATCGCTTCGCTCCTCCACGACATCGGCAAGGTCGCGGTTCCGGCCCAGATCCTCGAGAAGCCCAGCGCGCTCTCGAGCGTCGAGTGGGAGTCGGTGAAGCAACACCCCCGCATCGGCCAGCTCATCCTCGACGAATCGGGCGGGCTCCTCGAGGCCGGCAAGATCATCCTGCATCACCACGAGCGGTTTGGCGGCCATGGCTATCCCCACGGGCTTCGTGGTCGCGACATCCCGTTGGGTTCCAGGATCGTGTCCATCGCGGACGCCTACGACGCGATGATCCAGGACCGCCCGTACAAGCGCGCGATCAGCCATGACGAAGCGCTGCACGAGCTCCATCGCCACGCCGGCACCCAGTTCGACCCCGAGCTCGTCGAGGTGTTCGCCCGCCTGTTTGGCGAACGAGCCCCGATCGCGGACCCTGGGCTGCTGATCCGGTCCACGCCACCGCGCATCCGGATGCGGGCCGCGGAGAAGCGCGTCTCGGCTTGATCCAGGCCCCATACTCGGGGGTGTGATCGACGCCCGGTTTGGCCATGTCAACGTGATCGCGCTCGACTGGCGTGCGCTGGCGGCCTTCTACGAGCGGGTGCTGGGTTGCACGCCGGTGCCGCCGGAGCGAAATCTCCGTGGGCCGGAGCTGGCAGCCGCGACCGGCCTGCCGAACGCGGCCTTGCAGGGAATGCATCTCCGACTGCCGGGTGGCGGGCCGACCGGCCCGACGCTGGAGATCTTCCAGTACGACCCGTCCCTCGAGCATCCCGCCACGGCCGCGAACCGACCGGGCTTTGGGCACATCGCGTTCGTGGTGCCCGATGTCGCGACGGCTCGCGACACGATCCTCGAAGCGGGAGGCCTATCCCTGGGTGACGTGGTCACGACCCCGACGGCAGACGGTCGGCGCGTGACGTGGTGCTACGTCACGGACCCGGAGGGGAACATCGTCGAGCTGCAGGCCTGGTCGAACGGCTGACGGCGTCCGCGGCATCGCGGACAAACGAAAACGCCGCCCTTTCGGGACGGCGCTTCCGTGCACGTATTGGGGAGGTCTGGGTTACGGAGCGGTGATCCTCGCGTTCTTCACGATCGCGGGCTGGGCCGCACCACCGTAGGTGATGACGACGTCGACCTTGACCGTTCCGGCTGGCTGACCGGCCGGGACCGGGATCTTGCCGGTTGCGGCAAACGACTTGCCGTTGCGGCGGAGCGTGACCGTGACGTCACCACCGGCGAAGTGGGCGGTCGCCTTGGCGCTGAACGTCGTGCCCTTGACCGCGGTGCAGGACCTTCGCCTGGACGACGATCTTGCCGCACGGATGACCGGTGCTGACCTTCGCGCCGAAGTTCGCGACCTTGACCGGCGTCGCCGCGGGCGTCGGGGTCGGGGTCGGGGTGGCGCCAGGGGTTGGCGTTGGTGTCGGGGTCGGCGTGGGGGTCGGCGTGGGGGTTGGCGTGGGCGTGGGGGTCGGTGTCGGGGTGGGCGTCGCGCCTGGGGTCGGGGTGGGCGTGGGCGATGCCGCAACGCAGGACGCGCCCTGCGACTTGGTGGCCTTGCCCGCCGGCGGAGTGGCGCTGACGATGCTCGTGCTGAACAGGCTCACGATGATGAGCGCTGCCGTCGCGAGGGAAATGGACCGTGTCTTCATGCGTCCTCCGGGTACACGTGGGCGGTGGCGTGGGAGCCGACAACCGCCCTGCGTGGCGTGACGGGACTCCGGGTGTCACTGCGAAGAACGGATCGGAACGCCTCGCGTTAGGTGCAAATCGCCCCGGCGGGACCAGACGATAGTCCCGTGTCTGCATGACTCCATTGGCTGATCTGTTCGCGGCTACGCTCCCGTCATGAACGACGACAATCCGATTGCAGCGGAACTCACGGTCCACGCTCGGCGCAACCGAGACTCCTGGAATGAGACGGCGGACGCATACCAGGAGGAACACGGGGAATTCCTGGAAGTCAGCGGCGGGCTTGCGTGGGGCGTCTGGCAGATCCCGGAATCCGAGCTCAACGTGCTTGGGGACGTCCAGGGCAAGGACATGCTCGAGCTTGGATGTGGGGCGGCCCAGTGGTCAATCGCGTTGGCGAAGGCGGGAGCGAGGCCGGTAGGGCTCGATCTGTCCGAGCGCCAGCTGGCGCACGCGCAAACCCTGTTGACGCGGGCGGAGGTCGATTTTCCGCTCATCCACGCGAGCGCGGAACGGGTTCCGCTGCCTGATGCGAGCTTCGATGTCGTCTTCTGCGACTACGGCGCGATGACGTTCTCCGACCCATACCTGACCGTTCCCGAGGTGGCCCGATTGCTCAGGCCCGGCGGGCTGTTCGCCTTCACCCACAGCTCCCCGATCTTGTCGATCACGTGGGCGCCCGATGCCGAGCGGGCGGGGGAGACCTTGATTGCCGACTACTTCGGCATGCATCAGTTCGATTACGACGACTCGATCGACTTCAACCTGGGCTACGGCGAGTGGATCGCTCTGTTCCACAGGGAAGGCTTCGAACTGCTTGACCTGATCGAGACCCGGCCCGCCGAGGATGCGGTCAGCACCTACCGCGACGAGCTCCAACGAGCGTGGTCGAGGCGGTGGCCGGCGGAGTGCCTGTGGCGGGTCCGAAAACGATGAAGCGCCGCCCTGCGGCGACGCTTCAGTAGGTATCCGTCATCACGGGACAGCGGTTATTTGGCGGGAGCCAGGTTCCGGCCGAGCTCGTCGGCCACGCCGTGATCGAGCCGGCGGACGATCCATGCCGAACCTCGGCTGACTGTGGCCACGCCCTGTGCGGTGAGGCGGCGGAGCCTGGATGAGCGCTGCGGGCGCCCCGGCCATGAGCTGCGTCTCGAGATAGTGCCGTTCGGCCTCGAGCGATCGCTGTCGCGCGATGTCGAGAGCCAGAAGCCCGTAGGCGTAGTGGTTCACGTGAAAGTCTCCTTTGAGATGAAATAGAGAGGGGGCGACGACCGGGCTGAGACTTGGCTCAGCGGACGTGGTCGTCCTGGTACTGTTCGCGCGAATCCGCGCCCCAGCTTGCCGAAGCCCCGCCAAGGACGGCGAGACCGATGATCGTGATCAGGAACATCATCACTGCTTCCATGGGTCCGGCCTCCTTGTCCGAGTAACTGGTTTGTGGTGTCTTACTGGTTACAATGTACCGGGTTGCGCGTAACCTGTCAAGTGCTATACAGTGGTTATCACGATGTTTACAAACACGGCTGGAAAGGTTGTTGCGGGTCACGCCCATGGGGTCGACCTGGAGGCAACCTTCGACTTCCTGAACACCGCCGATACCGAAAATGGTTTCCCGGTCGAGAAGCTCCCGAGCCTCGATGACGCGCTCGCCTGGTTCCTCGAGCGCGGGTTGATCCACCACGAAGGCGCGGACCGGGTCAAGGCCAAGGTCGCGACGCGAGCCCGCCGCCGTCGAGAAGGACCTGGATCGCGTCCACAACGTGCGCGACGCACTTCGCGAGGTGGCGGAGGCGATCGTCGAGAAGCGGATTCCAAAGGCGTCCGCCCTCGCAACCGTCAACCGCACGCTCCACGCCCGCCAGGTGATCGAGCTCGTCCCGGGACCCGAAGGCTGCTACGTCGACCATCGCCACATCGGCGACCCGATCGACGATGCGCTTGCCCGGATCGCCGACCCCCTGGTGAGCGAGCTGACCGGGGGCGTGCCGGAGCGGATCAGGGTCTGCGCCAGCGACACCTGCCAATGGATCTTCTACGACGCCTCACGGACGGGGCGTCGCCGATGGTGCGACATGTCGACGTGTGGCAACCGCGCCAAGGCGGCGCGCCATCGAGCCCGGGCGAAGGCGGCGGACGATGCCGGCCCGGGGGAGACCGCCGACGCGGCCTTGGCGAACTGACCTAGCGAGGCTGTCGGGTCACATCCCGGACGATCTCTTCGACGGCCGCACGGAAGGCCGGGTCGTCCCAACGGGTCGCCGGCTCGGGTTTGCTTGGCTTAAATCGTTGGTCCACGGCCGATTGGAGCGCGTTTCGGATCGGCGTGAATACGGTGGCCAGGGCGAGTGCGCTGATCACGGCCGCGGCGTCAGAGGTGTTGCCGGTCGCCGCGGTGAAGATGCGCTCGAGCAGCGCCACTGAGCCGGCGTAGAGCCCGGCAACGATGGCAACCAGCGGCACGTACACCAGCGTGCGATTGATCAGGGTGTCGATCTCGTACAGCCGATATCGAAGCACCGCCACGACCACGGCGACCGGCACAAGCCCGAGTGCCACCAGCGTGACGATCGCCGCCCACGTGTCGCCCGAAACCAGGCTGATGGGAATGGCGAAGGCCAGCAGGATTCCCGCAAAGATGAGCCACTTCAGTTGCTGACGGGTATCGGACGGCGAACGCCGGTACCGCGCGACCAGGGAGGCGACCGCGAGCAGCGCGCCGCCGGCTAGCGCGAGGCTCGTAAGCGCGTTCCCGATGCCTCGCAGGCCTGTGGGGAGCACGTCCACACCCAGCGGGTTCAGGCCCGGGATGCTCTCCTCGAGCGGCCCCGGCGTGAATGCAGCGATCGCTGCTCCGGCCGCGATGGCAGCCACACAGAGCCAGAAGGTGCCCGTCCACCGCCCTGGCATTGGACGGCCGTGTGGGAATACGGACGCCAGCCCGGGCCCAACGAGATAGAGGGCCGGTCCGAACAGGACCACACCGACGAGGACAAACCAGCTACCCAGGACGGGGTCGGTCCCCGCCAGCAGGGCGCCCACGAGGTATCCAATGAAGACCGCGCCGAGCGCCGGCCCGCCACCGAGGAGCAACCAGCCAACGGCGTTGCGCGGCTGCTGACGCGCGATGAGCAGTCCCGCGGTTGCGAACACCAGGACGACGAGCCCGATTGAGACCAGGAACGCCCCGAATTCGAGTTGCTCGTCGGGCGGGGATGTCGCCAACAAGTCCGGGAAGAGCAATGGCGAGAAGCCGATCAGCGCTGCCTCCAGCGCGGCGGCGGTCCAGACGACCCATGGCAGAGCGGTGATGAACCGTGAAGAGGGCTCGTCGGTGTCCTCGTTCGTCATGGCTACGCTGGAGGGCATCGTCAGCGCTCCAGGAGCGGCCGGACCTCGGTCGCCAGACGCGTCATCGACTCCTCGTCGTGCGGCGACGGGAAGCCCGCGATGAGGTGGTGATAGCCAATCTCCAGGAAGGGCGCCAGCGCTTCGGCCACGTCGTCGGGCGTGCCGACAGGCTGATCGGTCCACGGGCGGGCATTGCCGTTGCGCTCGAACGTGAGCTTCTGGAGGCGCTCGACCTCGGCGCGTGAATCGCGAATGATCACGGTCCCGATGCCAACGGTCCGCTCGATCTCCGACGGATCGCGTCCAACCGTTTCGCAGTGCTGGACGAGGATCGCTTCCTTGCGTTTCACGTTCTCGAAGCCACCCCCGATGTTGTTCGCGTCGCCGTACCGCGCCACGAGCTTGAGCGTGACCTGCTCGCCCCCACCGCCGATGAGCAGCGGCAGCCGTGCCTGGATCGGCAGTGGGTCGTTTCGGACACCGGTCGTCGTGTAGCGGGGCCCGCTGGCCGTGGCGAGCTCGCCGTGCAGCATGCCTCGCATGATCGGGAGTGCTTCGCTCAGCCAGCGCAGGCGCTCAGGGAACCCGCTGCCGAAGGCCAGCCCATAGGCCATGTGCTCTGTCTCGAACCACGCCCCGCCGATCCCGAGGATCGCCCGGCCGTTCGAGATGTGGTCGAGCGTCGTCGCCATCTTGGCCGTGAGCGCCGGTTCGCGGAAGGTGTTCGCCCCGACCATCAGCCCGATCCGGATCCGCTCCGTTGCCTGGGCCCAGGCCGCAAGGGTCAGCCAGCCTTCGAGGATGGGACCCTCGTGGTTGCCGACGATCGGATACAGGTGATCCCAAGTCCACAAGGTATCGAAGCCGACGTTCTCGGCGCGCTTTCCGGCCTCGAGCAGGTCCGGCCAGCTGGTGTACTGGTTCCAGCACAGCGCACCAAGCTTGACGTCAGGCACAGGATCCTCCGGGGTCCGCGGCTACCGGCCGGCGGGTTGGCGAATGGCGAGTTGCGCGGCGATCGCCGCCTTGAGCCACGTGGCTTCTGTTCCCGCAACCGTGCGGACCTTGACGTGTCGGGCACGCTTGCCGGTCCCCTCGATCCGGCCGTCCGGGTTCGGGAGGTCGACGCCGTCGACGAGCTGCAGGTTGACGTGCGCCTTGTGCGGGATGATGGCGAACAGGAGGTCGCGCATGGTGCGGGTCGTCCCAAGCGCGAGCAGGCCATTGCCCGGGTCGAACCACTCGGCCGCGTCGGGGAAGGCTTCGAGGACGGCCAGGCGGAGGGCTCGTGCGATCTCGGCGACCTCGGGCGCGGACGTGGCAAGGAACTGGTCGAACGCGACCGCATCCTCGCCCGCGAGGCCCTCGGACGCCAGGCCCTCGCCCGCGAGGTTCACCTGACGACCAGGTTCACCAGCCGACCACCACCCGCCACGACGATGCGATCCGGCGTTCGTCCCTCGAGGACGGCCACGATCCGCTCGTTGGCCAGGACCGCGGCTTCGATGTCCCTGTCCGAGGCGTCGGCGGGAACAGTGATCCGGGCGCGCAGCTTGCCGTTGACCTGGACCGGGACCTCGCGGGTCGATTCAACGATGGCGCCCGGATCCACGTCGGGCCATTGCTGGGCGTGGATCGAAGCCCACGGCTCTCCTGCCGCCATCACGCGGCGGCTCCACAGCTCCTCGGTGATATGGGGTGCGGCCGGTGACAGCATCAGCAGCAGCAGCCGGATCGCCTCATCCCACTCGGCGCTCTGGGCCACCTCCGTCCCGCGATAGCGGAACAGGGTGTTCGACAGCTCCATCAGCTTGGCGATCATCGTGTTGAAGCGGAACCCGTCGTAATCCTCGGTCACATCGCGCAGCGTCCGATGGGCCGCGGCACGCAGGGCGGAGCGCGCGGCAGCCGCGTCCTCGCCTACGGGCAGCTTGCCGGAATCGGGGTCGCCGGGCTCCCGACCGTTCGCGTCGAGCACCAGGGTCCAGACCCGGTTCAGGAAGCGGTGCACGCCGCCGATCCCGGTCGGGCTCCACGGGCCACCCTGGTCCCAGGGACCCATGAACATCAGGAACAGGCGAACGGTGTCCGCGCCGTAGCGACGGACGAGTTCGTCCGGATCCTGGACGTTGCCCCGCGACTTGCTCATGCGCTCGCCGTCCGCCCCCAGGATCTGGCCCTGGTTGAACATGCGAAGGAAGGGCTCCCGGTGCTCGATCAGACCGCAGTCGGCCATCGCCTTGGCGAAGAACCGGCTGTACAGCAGGTGCATCACGGCGTGTTCTGCGCCGCCGGTGTACTGCTCGACGGGGGTCCACTTGCGGGCCATGGCCGGGTCGACCGGGGCGTCGTCGAGGTCGGGGGACAGGTAGCGATACCAGTACCAGGATGAATCGATGAATGTGTCCATCGTGTCGGTCTCGCGACGGGCCGGTTGCCCGCAACGCGGGCAATCGACGCGCAGGAACGCCTCGTCGTGGTTGAGGGGGTTGTCGCCGCTCCCCGCGTAGTCGACGGTTTCCGGCAGCCGGACGGGCAGATCCTCGTAGGGCACCGGCACGATCCCATCGTGCTCGCAGTAGATCACCGGGATGGGCGTGCCCCAGTAGCGCTGCCGGCTGATCAGCCAGTCGCGCAGGCGATAGGTCACCTTGGGCTCGGCGCGGTCCTCGCCCGCGAGCCACTCGACGATGGCCTTGCCGCCCTCGTCGGCGAGCATTCCATCGAACCGGCCGCTGTTGACCAGGCGCTCGTCTGCCGCGTGCGCGATGTAGGCGTCCTCCATCGGCGCGTTCGCCTCGGTGCCGGGGGCCGCGACGACGCGGCGAATCTCGAGCCCGAAGGTGCGGGCGAACTCGAAGTCGCGCTCGTCGTGGGCGGGGACGGCCATGATCGCGCCCGTTCCGTAACCCGACAGCACGTAGTCGGCGATGAAGATCGGGATCCGCTCGCCGTTTACGGGGTTGACCGCCTGGGCGCCCAGCGCCACGCCGGTCTTGGCGCGATCGGTCGACAGGCGTTCGATCTCGGTCTGGCGGCGCGCCTGGGTGATGTAGGCGTCGACGTCCGCCTGTCGATCCGGGTGCGTCAGCTTGGGCACCAGCGGGTGTTCCGGGGCCAGGACCATGAAGGTCGCCCCGAACAGCGTGTCAGGCCGCGTCGTGAACACGCGGATCCGGTCGCCGCCGGGCTGATGCTCGTCGGGTGCGACGTCGAAGTCGATCTCGGCGCCCTCGGACCGTCCGATCCAGTTGGTCTGCATGATCCGGACGGGTTCGGGCCAGTCGATCCCGGTGAAATCCAGCAGCTCGTCGGCGTATTTCGTTGTCCGCAGGAACCACTGCTCCAGGTCGCGCTTCTCGACCAGCGCGTGACAGCGCCAGCAGCGTCGTTCGGTGCCCTCGACCTGCTCGCGCGCGAGGGTGCCGTCGTTGGGGCACCAGTCCACGGCGGACATCGCGCGGTACGCCAACCCGGCCTCGAGGAACCGCAGGAACAGCCACTGGTTCCAGCGGTAGTAGCTCGGGTCGGCGGTGACGACTTCCTGGTTCCAGGCGAAGGTCGCGCCCATTGTCCGGAACTGGCGGCGCATCGTCTCGATGTTCGACATCGTCCAGGTGAACGGATGACCACCGTTCTTGATCGCCGCATTTTCGGCGGGCAACCCGAACGCATCGAAGCCGATCGGGAAGAAGACGTTGTACCCGTGCATGCGGCGGTACCGCGCCAGGGCGTCGCTCGGCGTGACGATGTACCAGTGGCCGATATGCAGGTCGCCCGAGGGATACGGGTACATCGTCAACAGGTAGTACTTGGGCCGTGGGTCGTCGACCAGGTCCGTGTCATGCAGGCCGAGCTCCGCCCACCGCGCCTGCCAGCGCGGCTCGATCTCCGACGGGTCGTAGCGCTCGATTCGGGTGCGGGTGTCGGCGGTTTCGGTCACGGTGTCCTCGGAGACGATTCACCCCTCGCCGCGCCGGCGAGGGGTGAGGGTTTCGCGGTCTCGTCGCGGGTGGTGGAGCTACGGGGACTCGAACCCCGGACCCCCTGCATGCCATGCAGGTGCTCTTCCAGCTGAGCTATAGCCCCACGGAACGCGGAGTATATCAGCGGCCCTTGATCGGCCCGGGTCAGGCAGGTTGGGTGCCGGCAGGCCGATCCCGCGGCCCCCGAGGCTGCGCGGCCCCGACCAACGGGGCGTGACCAGCGCCTGTCGCTTGGCCGCCTGGCGGTCGTTATGGCCAGGATCGGTCGATCCTTCCTCAGATTCTCGCGGAGCGGTCGCGGTGGGACCGGACGGCGGGTTCCGGGCCAGGTTCGCGGAATCGAACGAGGCGGGCGAGCGTGGACCATCGCCTCGACCGCCGCAATTCGATGCTGTGCACCTTCCCCGCCCCGACTCATGGTCCCCGGGCGGGAAATTGAGAGGAACGGGCGCCAGCCGACGGACCGCGCGGCACCTTCGCCCAACGACGCCCTCCGGGTTGCCTATGGCGCGACGGTCAAGGCGATGTCGTGGTAGGCCCCGAAGGTATCGCCGTTGCGGCTCCGGTTGAGGGTGATCCGCAGGATCCACGAACCAGGGCCAAGGGTGATTGGCACGGTCAGGGTCTCGCCCGCGTCCTCCTGGAAATCGACGTTGTACACGGATCAACGTTTCGGACCATGCCTCGCCGCCGTCAGTGGTGACGAAGTTCGCCCGAATGCGAAGGTCCAACCACCCGTTGGTGGAGGAACCAGTTCGACGACCGGCGAACCTTCACGGCGAGTGCCTCGGCCCGGATGTCAACCAGGCACGCACTGGCGGTTACCTGGAGCCCATCGAACCCGGGAATGGTCAGGATCCGATCAGGGGGCGGCCTTCGCAGGGCATCGACGGTCATTGACGCTCCATCCCACGGCCGATGATGACCGCCGTTCGCGAGGTAGATGCGCGAGGA
Organism: uncultured Chloroflexia bacterium; assembly: GCA_963731865.1. Taxonomy (GTDB): domain Bacteria; phylum Chloroflexota; class Limnocylindria; order Limnocylindrales; family CSP1-4; genus SPCO01. Next base: position 330,314 of record CAVSXG010000003.1, read on the forward strand.
GCCCGATCCGGGCTAGTGGACGTGGCACCATCCCGCGAATGGCACCCTTCGACCTCGTGCTGCGTGGCGGCACGGTCATCGACGGCACCGGATCGCCACGCCGGCGGGCGGACGTTGGCGTGCTCGGCGATCGGATCGCCGCGATCGGCGATCTCGCAGCGGTCGACAAGACGGCCGTCGCCCAGGTGCTCGACGTCACGGGCCACGTGGTCGCGCCCGGCTTCATCGATCCGCATGGCCACTCCGACGGATCGGTGCTCGTCGATGGGGCCTTGGCCAGCCACCTTCACCAGGGGTACACGACCCAGCTCTCGGGGAATTGCGGCGAAAGCCTCGCCCCGGTGACCGACGCCGGACGCGAGATCATCGACCTCGCGTTGCACCCCAACGGGCTGCAGGCGAGCTGGACGACCTTCGCGGGGTACCTCGATCACGTCGAGGGACAGACGCTCGGACCCAACGTCGCGTTTCTCGTCGGCCACGGCACGGTTCGCGGGGCGGTCATCGGGGCTGAAGCGCGGCCGGCATCGCCGGGCGACCTTGCGGCGATGGTGCGCGAGGTCGAGGCAGCGCTCGATGCCGGCGCGTTCGGGCTATCGTCCGGCCTGATCTACGCACCCGGGATGCACGCGGCGGCGACCGAGGTCGAGGCGCTCGTCGCGGCGACGGCACGTCGGGGCGGTCTCTACGCGACCCACATGCGCAACGAGTCCGACGGGCTGTTCGACGCGCTTGACGAATCGATCGCTGCCGTGCGGGCCGCCGGATCCGGCGCGCGACTGCAGGTCTCGCATCTCAAATGCGGCTCGAAGACCGTCTGGGGTCGCGCGGGGGATGCGATCGAACGACTCGAAGCCGCGCGCCACGACGGTCTCGATGTCGCGGCCGATCAGTACCCGTACACGGCGGCAGCCACGACCCTCGCGATCATCCTGCCGCCGGCGCTGCTCGGGCTGGGCGTCGAGGCCTGCGTTGGCGCCCTCACGGAGCCCGGCACGCGGGACGACGTTCGCGCCGACATGGAGCGAGGGATCTCGGGCTGGGAGAACGTCGCTCGGGATCCTGGGTGGTCAGGCATCGTCATGTCGTCGGCGGCCAGCCATCGCGAGTGGGTCGGTCGTTCGATCGCCGAGATTGCCAGTGAGACCGGCCGGGACCCCGCCGACGTCGCCTTCGATGCCCTTGTCGACGATCGGCTGGACGTCCAGATCGTGCTCGAGTGCATGAGCGAGCCGGACGTCGAGACGATCATGGCCGTCCCCTGGATCGCGGTCTGCACCGATGCCGAGGGACGGCGACCCGGTCATCCGATCCTCGACGCGGGAAAGCCCCACCCGCGCACCTACGGGAGTACGGCCCGAGTGCTCGGCGTGTACGCGCGGGAGCGTGGGGTGATTTCGCTTGAGGCGGCGGTCGCCAAGTTGACCGCCGTCCCAGCCGAGCGCCTCGGGCTTCGGGATCGCGGGATCCTGCGCGAGGGCGCCTTCGCCGATCTCGTGGTGTTCGATCCCGAAACCGTCGCCGCGGGTTCGACCTACCTCGACCCGGCGCGGTATCCCGTCGGGATGCCGCACGTCGTCGTCAATGGGCGTGCGGCAATCCTCGATGGGGTCGAGACGGGTGACCGGCCGGGGCGGCTGTTGCGTCGCGCCTGATTGGTTCGGCCGTGGCACCATCGGAACGTGAACGTCACCGAGACGGCCGCCACCCTCCATCTGCCCGGCGGCCCCCTCGACTACACCTTGCGGCGATCGCCACGCTCGCGCGGCCTGCGCGTCGTGATCCATCCCGATCGCGGCGTGGTCGTGACCGTGCCATCACCCGGTCGGCGTGGCTGGGCAGACCCGGACCGGCACATCCGTCCCTTCCTCGTCGAGCGAGAACCATGGCTTCGTCGGCACCTCGACCGCCATGCCCGCGATCGAGCGATCCTCGCCGCCCGCGGCGGCCTGCGTCATGGCGCTGAGCTCCGGTTCCGGGGCGACCTCCACCGACTCCGATTTGCGCCGCCGGAGCCGGGCGTCCGACGATCGAGCGTCGAGCGGATCGGCGGATCGACCGAGGACGAGATCGTCATCCGGCTTGCACCAACGGACAACCGAACCACCGCCACGGTCATGGAGGCCTGGCTCAAACCCCGCGCCAGGACCGAGATCGAGCGTGCGATCGTCCGGCACGCGGCCGCGCTCGAGGTATCGCCGAACGCGATCAGCGTTCGCGACCAGCGGACCCGATGGGGGAGCGCCTCACGCCAGGGTCGCCTGGCGTTCTCCTGGCGATTGATCCTCGCCCCACCCGAGGCGCTCGAAACCGTCGTGATCCACGAGCTCGCGCACCTGCGGGTCTTTGGCCACGGGTCGCGCTTCTGGGCGCTCGTCGCGTCGCGTCGGCCGGACCACCTCGTGTGGCGCCGCTGGCTGCGCGACCACTCCATGGAGCTGCACGGCGCCCTCGACGGGCCGGACGCCTGACGGGCCGGATCAGTCGGGCCGGCGCCGGTCCACGAACACGGCCGCCGCCTGCGTTCGTCGCTCGAGGTTGAGCTTCGAGAGGATCGCGGTCACCGATCGCTTGACGGTCTTCTCCGAGAGCTGGGCTTCAGCCGCGATCTGCTTGTTCGTCTTTCCGTCGGCGACCAGCGTCAGGACACGATGCTCCCGCGCGGTCAGCCCAGCGAGAGGATCGGCCTCCACAATCGACCCGATGTGGCGGATCCGCCTGGCAACCCGGTCCGTGGCCGAGGGATCGAGCAACGATCCGCCCTCACCGACGATGCCGATCGCTCGCACGACGTCACGGATCCCCGACTGCTTGAGGAGGTAGCCGTTGGCGCCGGCGATGACCGCGGACAGCACGTTGTCCTCCTCGTCGGAGCCGGTCAGGATCACGATCCGGATCTGGGCGTGACGCGCTTTGATGTCCCGGCAGAGCTCGATCCCGGACATATCGGGCAGGCCGATGTCCAGGACGATCAGGTCCGGGTTGAGTTGCTCGACCCCTTCGAGCGCCTCCGCCGCGTTATCGGCCTGACCGACGACTTCGAAGCCCGGCTGCCGGCCAAGCACCGCTGCGAGCCCTTCGCGCACGATCTCGTGATCGTCGACGAGCAGGATCCGTATCGCCGGCCGGTCTGGGACGTCGCCGTGCATGGCTCCAATCTAGTCGCGTCGTGCGGCGCTACGCCAGTGGCTCGATCAAATTTCGCGGCGCTGAGGTCGATGCCGAGGCTGGTTTTCGTGGACGAACGGCTTCGACTGGTGCCAATATGCCCGCGAACGACCAGCCCGACGCGCAGCCCTCGCGGAGGACGCCTGCTTGCCATCGCCTCAGCAACTCGAGGTCGCGGCGCACAGCCTGATCGCGGTCCTCGGCGTGTGGCTGGGCCTGACCGTCTTCACGCGATCGCGCGCGCTCCAGGCCCGGACCTTTTCGTTCCTGTCCCTCTCGCTCGTGGCGTGGAGCTCCGCGATCATCCTTCAGCGTCTCTCGAGCTCTGAAGGCGCCGTCCAGATCGGCCATGCGATCGAGGAGACCGCCGCGGCACTGATCGTGCCCGCGACGGCGCACCTGTCCCTCGCCGTCGCAAGTGAGGGCCACCCGGACGTCGGGCGACGCCGAGTGATCGCCGCTATGTACATCGTGAGCGCAGTGTTCGCCCTGCCCGGGATCGTCAACCGCGCCGCCCCGGTCTCGTTCGTGACACCCAACCTGAGCGTTGGTCCGGTGCCGGGTGTCGTGCTGGGCTGGGTGTGGGTCATCACGCGTCTCGGCACGTTGCTGATCGGGGCGATCTGGCTGCTCCGGGCGTACCGCGGGACCCTGCCCACCGACCCTCGTCGGCGCCAGTTCGGGGTCACCCTGGCGACCGTCGTGGTGGCCACGATCGGCGGATCCATCCGCTTCCTTCCAGTGCTTGGCGACACCGATCCCTGGATCGGCATCTCACTCGTGGCCGTGGCCATGGTGCTCGCGGCCGCGGCCGTCCTGCCCTCTGGCGTGTTCTTCGCGCGCGACGTCGGGGGCAAAAGCTTCTGGACATCACTCGCTCTTGGTCTTGGCCTGTTCCTGTTGGTCGGTGCCCTCGTCGCCGTCGATACGGCGAGCCGGATCTTGCTCGGGCTCAATCTGCCCTTGCTGACAGCGCTCGCGCTCGTGGTCACGGTCGCCGTGTACGAACCGGCAGCGATCCGCGTTCGCTCCCTCCTTCGAGACCGATCGCCGGGAGCCATCGCCCGTCAGCGGCTGCTCCGCGCCCTGGGCCTGTCGGCGCTGACCGCCCAGGCCGCCGATGCCGGCGTCCAGCCCGCGCTGACCCGCCTGAGCCACACCCTCGACCTCGAGGGAGCGAGGGTCGTACGAGCGGACGGGTCGATCGCCGCGTCCGACGGGGCCGAGCCGAACGGTCCCAGGGTGACCCGGATCGCGCTTGTCGAGGACGGCGAGCCGGTGGGCGAGCTCCGCCTCGGGCCGGTGCGGTCGGGAGCGGACCTCAGCCATCGAGACGATGAGCTGGTCCGACTGACGGCGGGCTATCTGGCGGCAGCCCTGCAGACCGGTAGACGCGAGGATGAACAGGTAGAAGCGCTGACCGACCTGTCACAGGACCGGGCCGAGCTGGACACGACCGCTTCGACCCTCCACGTGGCACTCCTGCAGCGCGCCTCGGCCCCACCCGGCCTGCGGGTATTTGCGCTCGGCTCGCTGCACGTCGAGCGTGGCGACGAACGGATCCAGCGCTGGGGCGGCGAAAAGGCAGGGACCAGGCAGGCGCAGGCACTCTTTGCCTTCCTGTTCGATCGAGGCGAGCGAGGCGTCGCCAAGGACGAAGCGCTGGAGCTGATCTGGCCCGATACGGGTTTCGAGCGGGCCGATCTCGCCTTCCATCGGACTCTCGGCGGGCTCCGCCACACACTCGATCCGGCCGGTCGGAGTGGCCGCCAGGTCATCCGCTTCTACAACGATCGATACCGCCTCGATCCCGGGGTCATCGACTGGTCCGATGTCGCGGCATTCCTGGCGCGCCTCGACGATGCCCGGGGAACGAGCGACCGCGCCGACGCGCTGCGCCTGCTCGGGGCGGCCAGGGAGCTGTATCGCGGCGAATACCTCGATGACTGCCCGTTCTACGGCGACAGCGCATGGGTCGAGGACCGGCGCGACGCGCTTCGGGGGCGGTGCGTGGACCTGTTGCTTGCCCTCGGCGAGGGATACGAAGGCGCCGGCGATCGAGTTTCGGCCGCCGCGGCCTACCGCGACGCGCTCGCCATGAATGACGATTGCCCGCCTGCGAAGGCTGGGCTGAGCCGGCTGGCCCACCAGACCTAGGCCGGATTCACGCTCGAATCGTGGTCACCGCAGGAGGGCGGCGTTTCGCCGCAGTCTGACCGCAGGGCGCATGCGCAAAGGTGTGCCTGCATCGGACGGTGATTGTTCTTCATCGATCCCAAACTGGGGTGGGATCCCGAGCACCATCGACGCGGAGCTCGGGTTCGCGAGAGTGCCCTCTCGCGAGCTCGACAGCAATCGAGTCCGGGTCGCGCGGCAAGGGGGGAGCCGCGCGGCCAGGCATGCTGAGGCCACCGGCGGAGAAGGTGGTGGAGATGAGGGGACTCGAACCCCTGACCCCCGCGATGCGAACGCGGTGCTCTTCCAGCTGAGCTACATCCCCATCCGGGTCAGACGGTCGCCGCGGACGGCGCCGAACCGGTCGCAGAGTGTACCTCGCACACCGCGAGCAGGTCCATCGAGCGGTCGAGGTCGGTCTCGACGTACCACAGGTCGTCGACCGTGAACCGCAGGGACGCCTCGAGGTCGACCGGCGGCGCGGCTTCGGGCGTCTGGACCGCGACGGGCTCCGCCACCGTTGGCGTCGTAGCGGATTCCGAACCAGCGCTCGGCACCGGCCGCGCACCCGTCGCTGGTCGCGCCACAGACCGCAGCCATGCTCGAACCGGCCCCGGCACGACCGCGCGCGCAACACGAACGGGCCAGGGCCGACTGGCGAGCGGAGCGGATCTGCGTGCCTGCGCCCTTGCGGCTGCCGCCGCCCGCGCCGTCTCCTGGCGGGCGGCGGTCTCCTCCTTCCGCCTGATCCGTTGCCGCGCCGCATCGACCCGCCGGGTCTCCGTTTCATACAGCTCGGGCGCGCCGACCATGCCAAGCACCTGGACCCCGGCGAAGACCGTGCCCAGCAGCTCGGTCAGCTCGTCGGCGCGGTACTCGTGGACGTGGAAGCGGTTCCAGGGCGTCATCCCCGGGTAGAGGCGCGTCGCGGCATTCGGGGTGGCCAGGATCACGATCCCGCCGGGGCGCAGGACCCGCGCGAGCTCGCGCAGGAATGCCGTCGCGTCCGGGACATGTTCGAGCACCTGGAAGCTCGTCACGAGATCGAAGCTCCCGGCCGGGAACGGCAGCTCGAAGCCGCTGGTCTGGATGAATTCGGGACGGCCGTCGAGTGCCCGTTCGCGCGCGGCTTCGATCGCCAGCGGTGAGACGTCCACGCCGACCACTCGCCCGGCGACCGGCGCGAAGCGGATCGTCCCGTACCCCGTGTTGCAGCCGACATCGAGCACGTCGCGGCCGGCGGCGCGTCTGACGGCCTCGTCGTACGCACGCAGGTGCATCAGCCGAAGACAGTGTTCGGCCGGCGTGGACGGCGGCACGTCCTCGATGAGGGGGTGCTCCTCCGCCTGGAGCCGGATGGTTTCCGCGTCGCCGTCGATCGGTCGCGGCAACCCCGGGTCGTCCATCGGCCCGAGTATAGAGAGGCTCGTGATCGGGACGCGTGGACCGCGACGCGGGCGCGGACGCAGCGCGGGATCGTTAGGCTGCGTCGATGCCCTTTGGACTCCTGACCGGCCTCGGTGCCGCCCTGTCGTGGGGCACGATGGACATCGCCAGCGCGTTGTCCAGCCGGCTGATCGGCAGCCTCCGGGTCACGGCCGGGGTCCAGCTCATCTGCGCGATGTTCCTGGGCATCATCTCGTTCGTGGCCGGGACATCCTTCCCGGTCGACCCGAGCGCGCTCGGCATGTCCACACTGCTCGGATTGATCGGAGCGGGCGCCTACTTCGCCTATTTCACGGGTCTTCGGATCGGCCCGATCTCGGTCGTGAGCGGCATGGTCGCGGCGTATGGCGGGCTCACCGTCGTCCTGTCGGTCGTCCTGCGCGGGGAGTCGCTGACCGGGCTGCAGGCGCTGGGCGCCACGGTCGCGACGATCGGGGTGATCATGACCGGCGTGGCCTTCGATGGCGGTCTGCGCGCGACGCGGTTCGCCGGCCCCGGCGTTGTCTTCGCCGTCGTCGCGCTGGTCCTGTTCGCGCTGATGGCAATCACCATGGATATCGCCCTCGAGACGGCGGACTGGCTCCAGGTCCTCCTCGTCTCCCGCCTCGTGATCGCCGTGGTCTCCATCGTCGCGATCGCGGCGATTGCGGTCGCCGGCCGTGGGACTGCCCCGGACGTGAACAAGCCGCCGGTGCCGGTTCGTCGCGTGGCGGTCATGCTCGTGATCGCAGGAGCGCTCGATGCCACGGGGCTGATCTCGTTTGCCATTGGCCTGTCGAGCGCACCAACCTGGCTGGTCGGCCTCGCGTCCTCGTTCGGCCCGGCCGTCACGATCCTCGTCGCCGTCGCGGCGCTCGGCGAACGGCTCAAGCGGATCCAGTGGTTCGGGCTCGTCGGCGTGGCGATCGGGATGATCGCCATCGGCCTACCCTGAGCGGGTTCAGGCCGGCAGGCTGAACCAGAACCGGGTCTGACCGTCCCGCGACTCGGCACCGACGTGGCCGCCGCCGGCTTCGACGAGCTGCTTGACGATCGCCAGCCCGATACCCGCACCGCCGCGCGCGCGATCGCGCGATTTCTCGACGCGGTAGAACCGCTCGAACACCCGCTCGAGGTCATCCGGCGGGATCGCTTCGCCCGTGTTGGCGATCGACACCAGCAGGTCGGCCGGCCGCCGCTCTGCGCGCACGGTGACGGTTCCGCCCGCCGGCGTGTATCGGGCGGCGTTCGATACGAGGTTCGCCAGGATCTGCGAGAGATGATCGGCGTTCGCCCGCGCCGGCAAGCGGTCCGGCAGATCCGCGACGACCACGAGCCCCGCTCGATCGAGCGTTGGCTGCGCGAGCTCCAGTGCCGAACGGACGGCCGCCGCGAGATCGACATCCGTCAAGGCCGGTGGCGCGGTCGAGGCATCGCCCTCAGCCAGGGCGTCGAGCGATCTCGAGAGTCGAACCAGGCGCTCGGCTTCCTCCAGCAGTGAATCGTAGGTCGCTGGGTCGGCCTGGACCACGCCGTCGCGCAACGCCTCGAGGTAGCCCTGCAGGTTGGTCAGTGGCGTTCGGAGCTCGTGTGCCGCATTGGCGATGAAGTCTCTCCGCATCTGCTCCTGTCGCTCGAGGCTGGCGGCCATCTGGTTGAACGAATCGGCGAGCGAGGCAATCTCCTCTGGGCCGTCGCGCGGAACGCGGGCGGCATAGTCGCCGTCGGCGACCTGCCGCGCTGCGCGGCCGACCGACGCAAGCGGCCGCGTCAGCATCCGCGCCAGCGCCACCGCGAGGACGACGCTGGCGAAGGCCGCCACGATGACGGCCGTCACGACCACGGTCGTGACCGACTCGTCGTACATCGCCTGCGCGTGTTCGGCGGAGTCGCCCGCTTCCATCATCAACTCGGTGAAGACGTCCGAGCCGACCACGGTCACGCCGACCGCGAGGATCGCCAGGCCAACGGCCGCGGACGCCATCGCCGCCAGCGCGATCCGCAGCGCGATCCCCCGACCGATCATGGCTCGTGCGTCGTTGCCGAAGCGGTGGCCGTTGGTGCCGCCCGGTAGCCGACACCTCGAACGGTCGAGACATACCGCGGCTGGTCCGCGTTGTCGTCGAGCTTGTCCCGCAGCCTGCCGACGTGCACGTCGACGGTCCGGTCGAGGACCTCGGCCCCATCCTGGCCATAGACGGCGTCGAGGAGCTGATCGCGACTCAGCACCCGGCCGTCGGCGTCGAGGATGGCCAGGAGCAGGCGAAACTCGACTCGCGTCAGGGGAATGATCAGGCCCGCTCGCGTCACCTCGTGACGGTCGGCATCGACGACAAGGTCGGCCCGGCGCAGCGGTGGTCGCGATTGCGCGAGACCAGGCTCCGTGCCCCCAGCCGGGACCCCAGCGGGGCTCCCCGCGGGGTTCGCGGCCGCCGCTCGCCGCAGGATCGACTTGACCCGGAGGACCAGCTCTGCCGGCGAGAACGGCTTGGGGAGGTAGTCGTCGGCGCCGTCCTCGAGACCGGCGATCCGATCCACGATCGAGCCCCGTGCCGACAGGATCAGGATCGGCGTGTTGGCCGCCTCGTCGTCGCGACGGACCGCGCGGATGACGGCGCGCCCGTCCAGCTCGGGGAGCATCAGGTCGAGGACGACGAGCGCGGGCCGATGCGTCTCGATGGCGTCGAGGGCGGCCGGTCCGTCCGCCGCGGTCACGACCGAGAATCCGTCGCGCTCGAGATACGTGCGTACGAGCCGCACGATCTTGGCGTCGTCGTCGACCACGAGGATCGGCCGGTCTGGCGGTTGTGGGGACGGTCGGGCGGGCATCGGGTGCATGGTAGGCGCCGATCCTAGGCCGGCGTGATGACGGATCCGTGACGTGGTCGGACGTCGAACTAGGGCAGGCGCGGCTGCCAGGCGGGGGAGCGGGTTCCGCCAAATTCCACTCCGATGGAGATCATCGCGCCGCTGATTGGATCAACGATGCTCGCCGGCGATCCGCTGACGTCGTCGCCAAGGAGCAACCAGCGACCGTCAGGCGACCAGACCATCATCGAGACAACGCCCGGGTCGCCAGAGACCCGCCTGAGGTCACTGCCGTCGGCATCGATGACGAAGACGCCAGGTGAGGCCGATCCGGTCGTCGCGAACGCGATGCTCCCGTCGATCGACCAGATCGGTTTCGAGCCCGGCTCTGATGTCAGCGGGGTGAGGGAACCGGAGGCGACGTCGACGATCGAAAGCCCCGAAGACGACACGACGAGACGCAAACCGTCGGGCGACCAGGCAGGCCGGGCCGATGCAACGGACACGTCGGCGACCTGGCGGCGGCTCCCGCCACCGGGTTCCTGCACCCAGATCCGCGTGGCGCCGCCGTCGGCGACCGTCATCGCGATCTGCAGGCCGTCCGGCGACCAGACCGGGTTGGCGCCCGGTCCGAGCACGGTGACCCCGGGCTCGGATACGGAAGTCACGACCACGTTCGAATCGCCCGGCGCTCCAGGGTCAACCTCGTCGACCCGCAGTGCCAAGCGGGTCCCATCGGGGGACCACGCCGGGCTGTCGTCGTCGACGTCGTTCTGGGTGATCTGGACGAGGTTCGACCCGTCCGCGGCAATCGTGTAGATCTCCGTAGACCCGTTTCCAGCCGTCGGCGTCGCCACGAATGCCAATCGCGTGCCATCGGGAGACCAGGTCAATTCCTGGTACTGACCCAGTCCGGGGTCGGTGAAGAGGGAGCGCTCGTCGGTCCTTCCGTCAGGCCCGATCGTGATTGCCAAGGCGATATCGCCTTCCGCCGCCCGGGCAAGCGCGATGACCCCGTTCCGAACGGGGGCCAGCCACGGATCGCCATCCAGACCGGCGACGGCCGCCCAGCCCTCGACATCCCCCAGCCGGACCCGGAACCAGGAATATCCAGACCCTTCCACGGGCCCCTCGAGCGTCTCCACGCGCTGGCCCGGATACAGCTTGGTCTTGAAGACCGCAGAGTCGGCGCCGGTGCTCGGCTTCGTCCGGATCACCAGCCGGCCATCGGTCACCATCGCCGCGATGTCACCCGCATGGAGCGGCCCTTCATCGATCGGTGGCATCGAGACGGTCGGCGTCGTTGCGTTCGGGGTCGCTTCCGGGGACGTCGTCGGAGCGGGCGTCGTCGAGGCAGGTGTCGCAGACGGGGACGCGCTCGGTTGCGCGACGGCCGTTGGCGCGGACAAGGATGCCGATGGCGAGGTTGTCGCAAAGAGCCCGAGGCCGCGGTTCCCGGCCACGAACACCGTGCCGCCGAGAACTACCAGGATCGACAGGCTGGCCAGGACTAGCGAGCGCAGCGCTGGGGCCGGTCGCGATCCACGAAGCGCCGCACCAACGACAACGTCGCGGACTCGCCCGGGTGTCCCGATATCGGAGGGCCGATTGAGGATCGTGGCGGTGGCCCGCATGGCCGTCGCCTGGCGACGACAGAGGGAGCACTCCTCGAGCGCGGTGCGGAGCCTGGCTCGCTCGGCGGTGTCCAGCTCGAAGTCGATCGCCGCAGCGGCCAGCTCCAGAATCTCGCGATGGTCATGCACGGCGGTCCGCCTCGCCTGATAGCCGAGCCTGCACCTTCATCCGTGCCCGCGTCAGCATCGTCCTTGTGGCTCCGTGGCTGCGACCAATGATCTCGGCGATCTCGGGGCCGTGAAACCCACCGGCGGAGAGCAGGAGGCCGGTTCGTTCATCGTGGGTGAGCTCGGCCAGGGCCGCGGTCAGTTCGACGCCGAGCTCCAGCCGCAGATGGCGAGCCTCTGGCGTTTCGCCAACCTCGCGCGAGACGAGGAATGGGAGATACCGCACGGCGACCGTTGCCCGACGACCCCGGCTCGTCGCCAGGTTGGCGCAGACGCGGTACAGCCACGCCTTCACGTTGTCAGGGGTTCGTCCGGCCTGTACCTCCCGAACGAGCCGCAGGTAGCTCTCCTGGACGAGGTCTTCCGCCGCCGTCCCGCTGCGCGTCAACCCAAGGGCAAACCCATAAAGGGCACGCTCGTGCTCGTCATAGGCCGCGGTCACGACATCAACCGCGGCTTCCTGGGCCGAATGGCGCCCTCGAGCGTCGGCGAAGACGGCGTCGGCGGCAACAGCGGGTTCGGGCATGGGCTCAGGACGCCCATCACCACCTGGTGTTACAGGATCCGATTCTCCCGGCCGCTGGCTAGGCAAGCGGCCCCCTTCCTGACACACGGCGACGTCGGCACGGACGCAAGTCGTCGAACAGCAGTGTCAGCCCGGCTGGCGCCCTGTCAAGGACGTCCCGATTTGCGGAGCTGAATACCACCGATGGGCTCGCGGTAACACTCGCGGCAGCACCGCGTCTCGGGTCCGTCAAGCCCGATGCGGAGCTCTCCATCCAATATGCCGCCTCCACACATCGCCATCGCGAGACGCCGAGGCGTCTGGGCAGCCGGGGTCATCGGCATTGCTGCGCTCGTCTTGGCCGTCGCCTTGTGGCCCGGTGGTGATCCGAGTACTCCATCAGCCCTGCCGGGGCCTGCCTCGACCGACGCCTCGATCGGGGAGCCGACGCCGCTGCCAATTGACGACGCCGGCGAACCGTGGGCCGCGCTTGCGCTCCCAGAGGTATCGACCCAAGCGAGTCTCGTCGCGAATCGGATGGATCGCGACCAGGTCGATCCGACCACAGCATTCACGCTCACCAGCCTCGGCCAGCTGGCGGTCGCCGATCTGGTAGAAACGGTTGAGGTCGACCCGCCCATCGAGTTGACGATCGATACCGCCGCGGACGGAGCGAGCGCGAACCTTCACCCACGCGAGTCACTCGAACCCGGCCGCGTCTACCGGTTCACGATCCGTACCCCCGCGGGAGCCGTCGCCGGTTCGTGGGCGTTCCAGGCTGCCGCGCCGATCAACATCGTCACGACCATCCCCGGCGACCACGCCACGAAGGTGCCCGTGGATACGGGCATCGAATTGACCTTTGACCAGGACGGCGTGGTGGATCTCGCGTCCCATTTCTCCATTGAACCCGCAGTCAAGGGAACGTTCGAACAACACGACCGCACCGTCGTCTTCGTTCCCGGCGCAGCCCTGCAGCCAGCCACCCTGTACACGGTCATCGTTCGTGCCGGCGTGGGTATCGAGGGGTCGGGGCAGGGGTTGTCGGACGACATGAAGGTGCAGTTCGAGACCGCACCGATCGCGGCCCAGACGACGCCGACTCCGGAGACCGAGCAGCTCTGGTACGGGTTTGAGCGTCGGGTGATCGAGGTCCTGACGAAGGAACCGCCGCTCGTTGGTGTCTCGATCTCCGCGTCCTCTCCGGCGCTGCAGCGAGCAGCGTTCCCGGTCGACGTCTACCGCCTCCCGTCCGAGAGCGCCGCGATCGTCGCGGTTGAACGACTCATTGATGCCCCGTACTGGTCGATCGCATCGAGAACAGGGCTGGTGTCGACGGTCGGCCTGGACCGAGTGACCACGTTCGTCGCCACGCCGGAATCGTTGAACGAATGGGGCCGTTCCGCATTCCGACTGCCAGCGCGGCTCGAGGCTGGCTGGTACCTCGTGGAGATCCCGCGCCCGGACCGGCCGGCCCAGACGGTCCTCCAGGTCACCGAGGTCGCCGCGTATACCGCGGTCGCCAGGGATCGTCTCATCGTCTGGGCCGGCGACACGACGACCGGCACACCACTCGTCGGGGCGACGGTGTCGGTCGTTGGTGGGGCTCGGCTTGGAACGACTGACGATGACGGCCTGCTGGTCGTTGCCACGCCAAAGACCGTGCTGGCCGCTGCCGCCGACCCGATCGCATCCCCAAGACAGCAACTCGCGGTCACGGCACAGGACGGTCGGTCGCTGATCGTGCCAATCGTGCCCTCGGCGGAACGAGGCGCCTATCTCGGCGACGTAACGAGCTATGCGGGCGCCGATCCGGATCGCGCCCAGGACTACTGGCGATTCCTGACAAGCGATCGGGCGCTGTACCGGTCTACCGATACGGTCCATCTCTGGGGCCTCATCGGGGCCCGTGACGCGGCTGGACCGCCTCGCAACCTGCGCCTCGTCCTGACCGGAGACAGCGCCGTCGACATCGCATCCGTTGCCGTCGAGGTCGACCGCTCCGGCGCCTTTGCGACCGACCTGCCCTTCGAGGGACTCCCGCTTGGCAGCTATACCGTCCGGCTCGAGGCCGGCGACCTTTCGCTCGGCGAAGTGTGGTTCTCCGTCGACGAGATCCGAAAACCCTCCTACCACATCGATCTCTCGAGCAACCGGCACGTCGTTATTGCCGGCGATCGGGTGACGGTGACGGCCCGGGCGAGCTTCTTCGACGGGACTCCCGTGCCTGACGCCGTCCTGGCGATGAACGTATTCGGTAGTGAGCGACTCGCGACGACCGACCGGACGGGAACCGTGTCACTTACAACGGCGGCCAACACAGACGCCTACGTCTCGGCCCAGCCCGCACGATCCGAAGAGGCCGAGATCCAGGGCAGCACATACCTGCGGGTCTTCCCGAGTAGCGTGACGGTCCAGGCCGCGGCCACGGTCCACAACGGACAGATTGACCTGACGGGCAGCCTGAACGAGGTCGCCATCGAGCGCCTCGAGGCCGCATGGCCGGACACGTGGTCCGTTGACGAAAAGGGCCCGTCCGTCGGCAACGTCGCGCTGTCGGTGCAGATCATTGAGCTCGTCGCCGTCAAGACTGAGACGCACCGGACGTATGACTTCATCAACAAGCGTGTGTCCGAGACCTATTCGTACCGATGGGACGAAGTCAGCCGGTCGACGCGGGCGGTCACCAGCGCGGCCGATGGGACGTTCGGCCTGCAATTCGCCATCAACGCCGAACACGAATACGAACTGCGCGTTGCGGCGCGGGATGCCGCCGGCCGCGAGGTCACGACCTGGGTCTCGATTGACGGACCAGAGGCGCCCCGTGCGGGTGGCACGAGCGGTTCACTCGTCCCGTACCTTTCGCCGCTTGACTGCCCCGGTGCGACTGATCCGTACCGGATTGGCGGTCCGATTTGCCTGGAGGTCCGGACGGACGCCGGGGTCCTCCCCAGCGCCGGTCAGAATCGCTACCTCTTCTTCGCACTCCAACGCGGGCTTCGCATGGTGGTCGCGCAGGATTCCGCGGAGTTGGCCTCGACCTTCACAGACGACCTCGTCCCCACGGCCGAGGTCTGGGCTGTGCGCTTCAGCGGCACGACCTTCACGCCGGTCGAGAACCCGTACTTGGCGGCCTTCGATCAGGAACAACGTCGTCTCGCGGTCACGATCGAGGCGGATCGCGCGCGGTACGCGCCCGGCGACACCGTCACCCTCGACGTATGGACGGCGAACGCGGCGGGCGACCCAACTGCCGCAGCCGTGGTCCTCCGGGCCGTGGACGAGAAGCTCTACGCGCTCGGTGGCGCGTACGACCAGGACCCGTTGTACGACCTGTATGGCGACTACATGGAATCCGGGCTCCTGTGGACACACGGATCGCACCCGGTGCCGTTCGTTCGCACGTCCAGCAACGAAGGAGGGGATACGAGCGGAGGCGGTGACCGGAGTGAATTCGCCGATGTCGTGCTCTTCCGCAAGGTGACCACGAATGCCAACGGGCACGCCCGGGTCAGGTTCAAGCTCTCAGACGACCTGACGTCCTGGCACGTGAGCGCGAGCGCAACGACGGCCGTGCCCGAAGGCGGTTCGGGCTCGATCCTCATTCCGGTCGGGCTGCCGTTCTTCGTCGATGCCACACTGGCCCCCGAATATCTCGCCGGGGATCGCCCGACGTTGCGTGTCCGCGCCTTCGGATCCGACTTGCGCCGGGAGGATCCGGTCACCTACACGATCACCTCGCGGTCCCTCGGGATGCCCGATACGATCGTCAGCGGCGTCGCCTTTGGCGATGTGTCGGTGCCGTTGCCGGCCCTGTCGACTGGCGAGCATTCGGTGACGATCGCCGGCACCGTCCGTCGTGGCGGGACGACCTGGACGGATCGCCTGACCCGTCGGTTCGTGGTCGTCGACTCCCGGTTCACCACGACAAGGACGACGGTCGGCCCCCTGACCAACGGACCCCACGATACGCGCGGGGCCGGCTGGACGACGTACGTGTTCGCGGATGGCGGCCGTGGACGATACCTCGAGCTCCTCCAATCGCTTGCCTGGTCCGCGGGCGTCCGACTCGACCAGCGGCTCTCAGCGGTGATCGCCAGGGACATCCTGGTCGAGTCCTTCGGGGTCGAGCGTGAATGGTTCCCCGATGGACCGTTCGATCCGGACCAATACCAGGCCTCGGGCGGGATCGCCCTCCTGCCATACGCTTCGCCAGACCTCGGCCAGACGGTTCGAGTTGCGCTCATCGCTGGCGCGCGCATGGACCGAGACGCGCTCGCATACGCCTTGCGTGAAGTGCGAAATGACCCCACGTCGACCCGTGAACGCCGCAACCTCGCCCTGGCGGGTCTGGCAGGCCTTCGGCAACCGGTCCTGAGCGACATCAGGCACGCACTCGCCGACCCGGAGCTGACGATCCGCGAGCGTCTATACCTTGCGCTCGGGGCGGCCGTGATCGGCGATGACGACACGGCCCGAGCCGTCGAGCGCGACCTGCTTGCGGGTCACGGGGAGCGGCGAGGTGCGTCGATCCGCGTGCGTGTCGGGGAATCCCTGGACGACACGATCGAGGGCACCGCGCTCATGGCGCTCATCTCCGCCCACCTCAGCGAGCCGTTCGCCCCGGACCTGCAGGCCTACGTCGAGGCCAATCGAGCCGTCGACGACTTGTTCAACCTGCAGCAGGTCTCGTTCGTCGCGCTGATGATCGACCGGACGCCCGTCGGCAACGCGCAATTTGCGTACACGGTTGGCGGAGAGCGGACCGTCGTGGATCTCGGACCCGGTGAACGCTTCTCCCTGCGCCTGCTGCCCGCGCAGCGCCGCGTACTCCACTTCGAGTCACTAGCGGGAACCGTGAATGTCACCGAGTCGTGGCAGGCGCCGCGTCGACTGGAGGACATCGTTCGGGATCCCGACCTGGGGATCAGTCGCACCGTTCAACCAGTCGGCGATGCTGCCAGCCCGACCTTCGTCGAGATACGCCTGACGGCGACCTTCGGGGGGCAGGCCGTCAACGGCTGCCATGTGGTCACGGACCTGGTTCCCTCGGGCCTTGCCGTGGTCGAACGGTTGCAGGTTCCTGTCGATGACGACCCGAGCCGGTTCGTGTCCCCCTTCCACGTGCAAGCGCAACGTGTCGCGTTCTGCGTCGATACGTCAGGCGGTCGGACTGTGCTGATGCGGTACTTCGCGAGGGTCATCAGCCCGGGCGACTACGTCTGGGAGGCGGCTGTCATCCAGTCCGGCGTCGCGAGCGAAAGCATCAACCTCTCGGACCCGAGTCGCCTGACCATTCCCTGAGCCCCCATTCGACTCGTCTTCCGCCGCGCGTAGACTCATTCCGTGGAGGAACGGCGACGACGGATCTTCAGCTTCGGACTGCCGCTGGTCGGACTCCTGATCACGGTGCCCGAGCTGCTGCGGTTGTTCGAGGCGCAACGCGTGGCCGATGCCTGTCTCGCACAGGCGCAGCAGACGACGTGTCCCGAGGGCCCGGATCTCCTGTTCTTTGCCGATAGCGGTGGTGTTCGGCCTGATCTTCCTCGCCAGGCTTGCGTTTCTGACGTACGTCTACCTGCGTTCCCGGCGCTAGGTTCGAGATCCCGCATTCACCGCGGTCTGGCCGCAGTGGGCGACCGTCAATGTGTGGCATCCAGGCCGCACGCAAGCGGTCGCGACCGCCGAGGCCGTATGCAGCAGGGCATCGCGCACCAGCTCAACGCCGACGAAATCGTCGAGTCCGCCTTCGCGGCGCATGCCGCAGCCGTTCGGCGTGGACTGACCCGACACGTTCACGATCCGGCCGCGGCCGAGGATCTGGCCCAGGAGGCGTTCATCCGCCTGGTGATCGAGGTTCGAGCGGGACGGACGCCGAACCACATTGGCTCCTGGCTGCATCGAGTCGGGTACAACCTGGCGATGAGTCGCGGGCGGCGGATCGCCGTGGCCGAACGGCACTCAGGCGACATGGCCCGGTCGAGCGAGGGTGCATCCCCGGAGGTTTTGACGCTCGAGTGCGAACGGGACGTCGGGTTGCGCGAGGCACTGGCGACACTTGGCGGTGTCGATCGGCAGGCGCTCGTTCTCGCGGCGCAAGGCTATCGAACGGTGGAGATTGCGCGATCGATCGGCCGAACGGACGGAGCCACGCGGACGCTGTTGTGCCGGGCGAGGACGAAACTGCGGGGCGTGATTCTGGCGACCGAATCCGGGGGTCTTGCGGCTTGATCTGATAGAACAAATGTTCTATCTTGAACGGATGACGGCACTCCCCGCGGACGTGACGGCAGCCGTGGCGAGCCTCCAGGCTCGCTGGGGAGCGGCAGCTCCGCGGATCACCGAAGGGGCACTGGCCCTTGCGCCGGCCCCGGACGCCGCGACGTCGCCGGAACCGGCCGACCCAGCGGACCCCGAACCGGTCCTCGCCCCGAACGAGCGGGTCGTCCGGACGGGGTTCGCGGCGCTCGACGCGATCCTGGGACCCGGTGGCCTGCCACGTTCGGCGAGCGTCGCCATCCGCGGCGACGGCTCCAGCGGCCGGACCACCCTCGTCCTCCGGCTGGCCGCGGAGGCCCAGGCAACGGGCGCCATCGTGGCCTGGGTGGACCTGGGCCGGAGCTTCGATCCGGTCGAGGCCGTCGCCCGGGGCGTTCGGCTCGAGTGGCTGGTGGTCATCACGCCCGAGACGCTCGACGAGGGGCTGGCCATCGGCGGCATGCTCCTGGCCGGGCGCTCGGTGGACCTGCTGGTCCTGGACCTGCCCGGCGGCCGTCTGCCGACCACGGATCGGCCGGCCGCCATCGCCGATCGGCTCGGTCGTCTCGCCGCCCTGGCCCGACGAGCGGAGACGCTGCTCGTCGTGCTCGAGCCGCCGGGTCTCGCCGGAGCCTGGCCGGGGCCGTGGCCGAATCCACCAGCCTCCGGCTGGAGCTGGCCCGCCGATCGTGGATCCGCCTCGGGCGCGACATCGTCGGCCAGCGGACCGAGGCCCTGGTTGCCCGGAACCGCTACGGCCCGCCGGGGCGGCGGGCGACGCTCCGGATCCTCTACGCCGACGGTGGGGAACGCGATGCCTGCCTCCGCCGTGACGGCCTCCTCATCGATCAAGCCCCCGCGATCCATCCCGAACGGATACAGCGCGATGCGACTGCTTCATCTCTTCCAGCCACACCTCCTCCTCGAGCTCGCCAGGGCGCGAGCCTCCAAGCTCTTTCTGCCCTTCCCGCCCGGCCCGCTCATCCTGGGCGGCCGGCCGTGGGATCCGGGCCCGGTCCTGGACGCCGATCCGGAGGCCCGGGCACTGGGCGTTCGACGGGGGATACCGCTCGGGAGCGCCCATCGGCTCGTTCCTGAGGCGACCTTCCTCGACCCGGATCCCGATGCCGATCGGGCGAGCGTGGAGACGGCGTTCGAGGCGCTCGCGGCGTTCAGCCCGGGGATCGCCGGGAGCACCGACCCGGGCGATCGCGGCCTTCGGGTTGTTCGAGGTCCAGGTGGACGGCCTCGAGCCGTTGTGGGGCGCCGAGCCGGTCCTGATCGCCCGGCTGACCGGGGCGCTCGAAGGCTCGCTCGGCGGCGATCGCGGCGGTGGCATCCGGGCGGGGATTGCCGGGACCCGGTTCGCGGCCACGATCGCCGCGATCCATGCCCGGCCGGATGCGCCCATCGTCGTCCCGCCGTACGCGGAGGCCACCTTCCTCGCCCCGCATCCGTCGAGGCTGCTGACCACCGACCCCGACGTCCGGGCCAGGCTCGTCCGCTTTGGCCTCCGCCAGATCGGGGCCATCGCCGAGCTTCCCCGATCCGCGCTGATCGCCCGGTTTGGCGAGGAAGGTGCCCGGATCCACGCCCGGGCGCGGGGTGAGGAGCTCGAACCGTTCCGACCGCGGCGCACGCCGGAGCGGCTGGCCCTCGCGCTCCCGATCGAGCCCGCCGCGGAGGATCTCGAGCCGCTCCGGTTCGTCCTCCACCGGATCGCGTCGGCCCTGACCGAGCAGCTGACGGCACGGGGCCTGGCGGCCGCCAGCGCTCGACTGCATCTCGAGCTCGATCTCGCGTTTGCCCGGGCGGGGACGCCGTCCGGAGCTGGACGTGGAGCAGCGCTTCCCCGAACCAACCGCCGACGCCGAGGCGATCGAACGGCTGCTGTTCGCCCGGCTGGAGCGGACGCCACCCCCGGCCGCCGTCGCCCGCCTGGCCCTGGAGCTGGCCGGCACCGCTCCGGCGGCCGGCCAGCAGCTGCTGCTGTTCACGCCGCAGGCGGCTCGCGGTGCGCGGCTCGAATGGCAGCTCGCCCGCCTCGCCCTGACCTTTGGCGAGGACCGGGTCCGACGGGTCGAGATCGACGATCCGGAGGCGGTCTTGCCCGAGGCCCGCTGGAGCTGGCGGCCGGTCCTCGCCGACGGGGGAGCGGCCCGGTGACCCGCCTGCTGCGCGAGCACCCGCCGATCGATGCGGAGCTGGGCGAGGACGGGGCGCTCGTGGCCATTCGCTGGAACGGTCGTCGCGAAGCCGTCGAGGTGTGCAATCGCTGGCGGGTCGAGGAGGCCTGGTGGAGCGGCCCGATCGCGCGGGACTACTTCAAGGTCGCCGGCGATCGGTGGCTCGCGCTCGTCTACCTCGACCGGGTTGACGGCTCATGGCACCTAGAACGCCTGTACGACTAGGCCGGCGCGCAAGGGCGGCACATCGCCGCGTTGTCGCCTCCGGGCGCTCGCTCACGCACCTCATGGTGCGCTCGCTCACGTCCTCGGCTCCGCCTTGCGCTGCACTCGCCCTGTGCCGCGCCGGCAGGTGTCCCCTCAATTTCAGCGTGCGGGAGCGCCGAGCATCACCGTGACGATGAAGAGAATCAGGAACAGCCCCACGACAAGCACGAGTGCTGCCACATCTCGCGGTTGCGCCGTCTGCACGATGGACAACCCCCAAAGCTCGAGCCGACAACCGGCCCCAACCGGTTCCCGCTCAGCATAGCCCGCAGCTGCGCCAAATGCGTTGCGCGGCCGCACCACGACCTTGCGATTTTTCGTGCGCAGGTCAGGGCGCGGGGCAGGCGGCTCCGTACCGCACGGATACCGTCGTCAGCCCGCCGAGCGGTCCAACGGCGACCTCGATCCGGCATTCGCCGGTGCCGACGAGGTCCAGGACGTACCTGCCGTCTTCGAACGGCCCGTTGAGCGCTTCGGTTCGATACGCCGCCCGCTCGAGCTCGGTCTGCATCCAGGTCGCGACGGCGCGAGCATCCGCGCCTTCGAGCGCAAACGTCGCGGACACTGGCTCGGTCGCGGCGTCGTCGGCGGGCGTGGCGCCAGGGAAGACCGGGAACGCCTCGGGCAGCTCGTCCCAGATTCGGCCCCAATCCGTGTCGGTCTGTCCGACCGGCGGCGCCCCGTTGACGTCCGATGGTTGGGCTGACGTGCTCGGCGCAGGCACCGCGGTCACCGACGGTGGCAGTGTCGTGGTGTCGCAAGCGCCAAGGAGCAGCGCGGCGGCGAGACCGAGTCCACGCAACCGTCCGGTTCCGTGCCGGCTGATGGGGCGGGGAGCGCGATCGGTCATGGCGCCATCGTAGCCGTGGCCGTCGATCCGTCCCGAACGGGCGTCTGCCGCGGGCCGTCGCGAGCCCGGACATGGCAGGACCCCGTCGCCCCCAATGCGACGGGGTCCTGCGGCCAGACGAGCCGCTCACCAGCCCATCCGACGGGTACGTCGACCGCCGAGCCCCCAGGCGCGGAGACGTTGTGTGGTGCGTTAGTTGCGACCGACCTGCGCTTCCAGGACGGCGGGGAAGATCCGGAGGATCAGCAGCATCGCCAGGCCAACCATCACGGCGATCCTGAGCGCGGAGCTGACGACCTGGGCCATCGGTGCGTGCATGCGGATGAGACGCCGACTCCCCGGTGTCTTGTTTCATCGACAATCATAGAACATTTGTTCTATGATGATCAGCCCCCGTCAGCCGCCTCGAGCGGAGCCGACCCGTGGCCCAGATCCCGTACGCCGAACTCCATTGCCACACCAACTTCTCGTTTCTCGACGGGGCATCCCCGGCCGATGACCTCGTCGATCGAGCGGTTGAGCTGGGTCTGACCGGGCTCGCCGTCACGGACCACGCCGGGCTCTACGGGGCGGTCCGGTTCGTCACCGCGGCGGAGGCGGCGGGTCTCCATCCGATCGTCGGTGTCGAGATCGAGCTGCTCGATCCGGCGGTCCCGGACCCTGACGGGATCGTGATGGCCCGTCGGCGTCCACGCCGGCGAGGATCACGGGCCACAACCGTCGCGGCGGCCGGCGGACCGGAACCGGTTGTCAGCGAAGGACTGCCGGCCCGCCCACGACCGTCGCGCACGTTGCTCCCCGGCCACCGCGAACCGGTCAAGGAGGACCTGCGAGGCATCCGCGAGCGAACCCGCGGCCCGCACCTGGTCCTGCTCGCCCGGTCGCAGGTCGGGTGGCGGAGCCTGTGCCGGCTCGTCTCGCGCGCCAACCTGGCCGGGACCAAGAGTGTTCCCCGGTTCAGCCAGGCGCTGCTCGCCGAGCACACCGAGGGCCTGGTGGCGTTGTCCGGTTGCGGCGAGGGAGAGCTGGCCAGACGGCTTCGGGCGGGCGACCGGATCGGTGCCCGAGCGGTCGCCGAACGATACGCGGCGCTATTCGGTCGCGGCGACGACCCGGCGAGTGCCGGCTTTTTCGTGGAGCTGTCGCATCACCTGCTCCCCGACGATGACTGGCTCGTGTCGGAGTCGGCGAGCCTGGCCGAAGCGCTGGGTCTTCCGGTCGTGGCCACCAACGACGTGCACTACGCCAGACCCGAGGATCGAGAGCTGGCCGACGTCCTCGCCGCCATCCGTCACGGCCGGACGCTCGACGATCTCGGCGACCTGCGTCGCCCCGATGGCGAGTCGTATCTCAAGACGGGTTCGGAGATGGCGCGGCTCCCACCGGGTGAGGCTGCCGGCGCGGTGGCGGATCCGCGCACCGCGAGGGCGTGGCGCGAGGGGATCTCGACCGCTGCGGAGCTGGCCGCGTCGTGTTCGATCGATCTCGGTTTCGAGCAGTACCGCTTCCCGGGCTTTCCAGTGCCAAACGGGGAGACGCCGTTCTCGTACCTGTCGGAGCTGTGCTGGGCGGGCGCCCGCAAGCGCTACCACCCCTTGACCTCCCCAGTCGTCAAGCGGCTCGCCCACGAGCTCGAGGTGATCGAGCGTGCCGGCCTCGCCGAGTTCTTCCTCATCTGCTGGGACCTGATGCGCTTCGCCAAGGAGCAGGGGATCCCGGCCCAGGGCCGGGGCAGTGCGACCAGCTCGATCGTGTCGTACACGCTCGGGATCAGCCGGGTCGAGCCGATCGCCCACAACCTCCTGTTCGAGCGGTTCATCAATCCGGGCCGGACGACCTACCCGGACGTCGACATCGACTTCAGCTCGGAGCGGCGCGAGGAGGTCATCCAGTACGTCTACCGGCGCTATGGGCCGGAGCACACCGGGATGGTTTGCAATCTCGTCACGTATCGGGCACGTTCGGCGGTGCGCGAGGTGGGCTACGCGCTGGGGTTTCCGCGGCCGCTCGTCGATCGGGTGGCGAAGGCGCTCGAGACGTACGACAGCGTGATGGTCCGGCGCGACCTGGAGGCCGACGGCGGGTTCGCCGAGTTCTTCCGACGGAAGGGAGAGGAACTGCCGGCCGAGGCACGCGCGGCCGAGGCCGCCGAGGCGCTCGGTTTCGTCGACGGGATGGGCCAGCTGAACACCCGGATGCCGCTCATCGGAAAGGTGCCGCCCTGGCATCAGCCGCCAACCCCCGAGGATCCGAACGCACCGCGACCGTTCGCCTGGCTCCGGGAGGGATCCGCCGCGCGATCGGGGATGTGGGAGGAGGCACCCGAGTCGCCACCGTCGATCCGACCAGGCGGCCGACACGATGACGAGGGCGGTCCGGGCGATACCCCGGCCAGCGTCGCCTGGCTGCGTGCCGGTCGCGGCACGGGGTACGACGTCGATCGCGAGCGACTCCTGCCGCCGCCGCTGATCGAGGGTCGCCGGGTCGACCCTGAGAGCGGCCAGCTCGAACCCGCGCCGCGCGCGACTGAGGGTCGGACGGACGCGGGCCGGGCGATGGACCGACTCGGCCGGCCCAGCCGGTGGGACCCGCCGGCGCCCCGGGCGGCGACGATGGGGCGTGGCGGCGACCATTCCTCGGTCGCGCGGGTGGAGCCGGAGCCACCGCCGCAACCCCGAGGCGGTTCGACGGTCGGGCTGTCCGACTGGGAACGCTGGCTCGAGTTCTGTGCCCGGATCGACGGGTTTCCGCGGCATCTCTCGATCCATTCGGGCGGGATGCTGGTGACCGGCGCGCCGCTCATCGACATCGCGCCGCTGGAGCGCGCGACCATGCCGGATCGGGTCGTGGTCCAGTTCGACAAGCGCGACGTCGAGACGCTCAAGCTGATCAAGCTGGACCTGCTCGGGTCTCGGGATGCTCGCGGCGATGGACGAGACGCTCAAGCTGATCGAGCACGATTGCGCGGTCTGTGTCGACCTGGACCGGCTGCCCGAAACCGTCGGTGAGGTCTTCGCCATGCTCCAGGCCGCAGACACGGTCGGCGTCTTCCAGGTCGAGAGCCGGGCCCAGATGCAGACGTTGCCCAAGTCACGGCCGCAGAGCCTCGACGACCTGGTGGTGGAGGTGGCGATCATCCGGCCGGGCCCGATCCAGGGCAACGCCGTCCACCCGTTCCTCCGCCGCAAGCAGGGCCTGGAGCCCGTGACCTATCTCCATCCGAGCCTGGAGCCCGTGCTCAAGGATTCGATGGGCGTGATCCTCTACCAGGAGCAGGTCATGCGGATCGCGATCGAGGTCGCCGGGTTCACGCCCTCCGAATCGGACGGGTTCCGGCGGGCGATGGGGACCTGGCGCTCGAGCCACGAGATGGAGAAGCTGCACCGCCAGTTCGTCGACGGTTGTCTGCGCCAGCCGGGCATGACCGACGAGATGGCCGAGGAGCTGTTCCGCCAGGTCGCGGCCTTTGCATCGTTCGGGTTTGCCAAGTCGCATGCGGCGGCCTTTGCCCGAACCGCCTACGAATCCTCGTTCCTCAAGCTGTTCTACCCGGCCCAGTTCCTGGTCGGCCTGATCAACGCCCAGCCGATGGGGTTCTATCCGGTGGAGGTGCTGGTCAATGACGCCAAGCGCCACGGCGTGACGGTCCTGCCGGTGGACATCAACGCGTCCACGTACAAGACCACCACCGAATGGGTCGGCCAGCCCGGCTGGGCCCTCGCCGCCGCCGCCGGTGACGATGGCTCGCATGACGACGACCCGGGTGAGCCGTTGCCGGAGGGGAGCGGGGTCACGGGACGGGCGCGGCCGGTCCGATCGCCGGCCTGTGTCATCCCGTCGGCCGCCGCCCGCGAGCGATGGATCCCCGACAGCGCCACGGGCTGGGGGGTTCGCCTGGGGCTGGGTCTCGTCAAGGGGATCGGCGAGCAGCACGAGGCGCTGCTCGACCGGGAGCTGGCACGCGGCCCGTACACGAGCCTGGTCGAGGTGGTCGAACGGACCGGGCTGCCCGAGGAGGTCCTGGAGCGGCTCATCCGGACCGGCGGGCTGGACTCGCTGGGTCGCCCGCGTCGAGAGCTGTTGTGGCAGCTCCGTGAGGTGGCCGGGGCGTCACGTGGCCGGGTGGATGGCCGGGCGATCCGGGGATCGGCGCGGGCGGCTGGGCGGCGGTCGGCGGCGGCCGGGCGCCCGATGGACCTGCGGCTGCCGGCCACGGAGGCCCCGCCACTCCCCGAATTGACCGAATCGGAACGGATCGGGGATGCCTACGCGGTCATCGGGCTCGATGCCCGGCGGCAGGTCGTGACGTTGTTCCGGCCGGCGCTGGATCGGCTGGGTGCCGTGCCCAATGCGGCCCTGCCCGAACGGCGGACGGGCCCGGTCCGGATCGGTGGCCTGGTCGTGACCCGCCAGCACCCGATGACGGCCAAGGGCACGGTCTTCCTGGCCCTCGAGGACGAGACCGGGATGGTCAACGTCACGCTCTGGCCGGACACCTGGGCACGGCTACGGAGCGTCGTGCGGCGTCATGCCCTGCTGCTCGTGGACGGGGAGCTCCAGCGCGAGGCCGAGGTGGTCAACGTGGTCGCCTGGGACGTCCGGGCACTCCCCGATGTCGCCTCGGCGGCCGGCGGTCCGGACCAACCGGCCGGTGTCCGCCAGCTCGGCCACGCTGGAATGCGGCGACTCGGGTAGCGTCTACCAGCGGTCAAACGCGGGGTGGCCCGGCTTGACGGCCAGAACTGTCCCGCCACCCCGTCGCCGTGAACGACGCCAGCCGGACGAGATCTCCACCTCGACCGTCGCGCGATCCTCGCCCTGCTACGAGGACCCCGAGCGAAGGTGGATCGGCGCGTCGGACGGCGTGGGCCGGCGTCATCCGGATCGAGAACTCCAGCGGTGACCGTCGTCGGCGGGCGGTGAGGCCGCGGGCACGCATCAGGATCCACGCCGCCGTCCAGTTGGCGTGGCAGTCGAGCAGGGTTCCGACGGATCCCGCCATTGACGACACCCGGCAAACGCCTCGTCGATGCGCCCGCGGTCAGTACTCCGCGACGAGAATGATGGATCGATCGCTGGTCCGGCCAGGCTGCCGACGTGCAGCCCGTGCTGGATTGGCCGGACCAGCGCCGAAGCACGCCCGGCTGGCGCGAAGCGCTCCTGGAGGCTCGGCTCGGTCGGCGGCGTGGCAGGACCGCGAGCCAGCGATCGACGCGGCACCAGCTGCGACGATCGGATACCATCGCCTCCGCGCCGGCGATCCTTCCGGGCGCTCAGCGAGATCTCGAGTTGCGTGACTCGCCGTGGCGCGTGAACGACGGAACGCCGGCCCATCGGCTCCGCCCGGACCGATGATCGACAATGGAGCTCGCTCGCTTGTCGTGGTCCAGGCCCGAACGAGCGGATGGACCGAATGACCTGCCTACGAGCGGCCGAGCGTCGCCGTGATTGACGCTCCAAGGGCCTCGCGATCGATCGAGCCGGACGCCGGCCACGGAGCGACCTCGGCGACGATCTCGCGATCGTCCGTCGAGCCCGTAACCGCTGAAGCTCGTCGCGTCCTTGCCTCACGGCAGCTTCGGTCTGACCGCGCGGCACCGAACTCGCCATCAGGGCGGGATGTGCGAGGCCAAGCATTCGTGGTCGGGCCAGCTGGATGCGTCGCAGGTCGCGGTAGCCCCTGCCAGGCGCCCTCGAAATGCGGCGTGGCCCAGCCCGGAGCACGGCGACGATGACCCGGTACCCGTCGCCTCGACGCGGTCAAGATGTGATCCTCGGCAGTCGCGAAGGCGGCGACCTCGCCCTGGCCAGTGGTGACCAGCCAGCGAAGCCCGATCAGCGCGATCCGACCGCCACTGATCTTCGTCGAGCGCACTCCGGCGAGCCTCAGGCGATGACCGCCGCCGCGCTGGCAGGTGAGAGCGCGCACGACAGGGTAACGCCACGCGTCGGCCTGCCAGGCTGGACGCCAGCGGAGTCGCCGAACCGTTCGACGGCACCGGCGCGGCGCCATCCACTCCCTGACGTCGTCACGGTCGGGCCATGGCGGCGTTGCCAAGAGAGCGGTGCTGCCGATCGTTCGAAGCCTTGCCTCGCCGCACGGCCAATGAGCGGATCCGACAGCGAGCGTCTCTATCGAAATCCCGAGCTGCATGGCGGGAGACGACGCCGATCTCGGAAGCGCGCTACCACGGTCATCTCCGGGAGCGTGTCTGCGCGCTGGTCAGCGGCGGGCGGGCGCCTTGGCGTTCGGCTTCTGGCCGGTCGAGGCACGGGATCGGCCGTCCCCAGCCCCCTTCTTGGGTGGCTGGTTGCGCCGGCCGCGATTGGGGTTCGTCAGGGTCAGGAATTGCCGATACCAGGCGGCCGCAGACGCGAAGAGTGCCCCCATCACCGGTGACAGGAGGAAGGCCGAGATGGCCACGCTCTCGAGACTGGCGGCACCGGGCGCCACGCTGAGCGCAGCGGGAACGATGCTCAGGACGGCAACATACCCACCGGCCGCGACGAGACCAACGATCGCGCCAAGAAGCCAGCTCGCTCGGGGAGCGAGGAACCCGGCCAGGAAGACGCCGCCAATCGCGGGCGTCTGCACGAAGTACGCGAACAGGATCGCGGTCAGCGAGTCCTTCCCACCCGTCGCGATGACGGCGGCCGTGCTCGCGATCGTGACCAGGACCGGGAGCCACAGCGCCTTGTTGGTCACGAGCGAGGGGAGTGCCGCGAGATCCTCGCGGACGTTCAGCGGATGGATCGAGGCTCGTAACGCCGCGACGATACCGACCCGGACGTTTGCAGCTGACCTGGCGCGTGGGTGGTGCCGTGCCCGAGGCGCTCGTCTCAGCGGTCGTTTCGTCGCCGTCGAACTCCTCGGACTCGATGGCGGCTCGATAGCGGCGGCGCGCAGCGGCGCGTTCGGACGAGGTTCGTTTGGCGCGGGCCACGGTGTCTCCTGTGGAGGGGCTCGGGTGGTGGAGCGCATCGTAGTCGAACGGAGCCCGCCAGCCCACCCGTCGCCCCGTTCGGCCGCAGTTAAGCGCGGGTGAAGCCCGACTGGCTATAACCAACACTCGCCCGCTGCGAGCCCGCCCTCACGTGGGAGACCACCGATGGATCGTGCCCGGCGTGCGGGTTGGACCGCACTCATCGTCGCCCTGTTGACCTCGTCCTTGGGCGGGGTGGGTCTCCCGGTCCTCGCGGCGGCCGTGAGTTGGCCGACGTCGACACTTGTTGTCTCGGAAGTGCAGACCGGCGGTGCCTCCGCGTCCGATGAGTTCGTGGAGATCGCGAACCAGGGCGCGGCGTCGATCGATCTTGTTGGTCTCGAGCTGGTGTACGCGACGTCGTCCGGGTCGACGGTCACGCGGAAGGCCTCGTGGGACGCGTCGACCGTCCTGCCACCAGGCAGGCGATTGCTCGTCGCCAACTCGGCCGGCAGCCTCGCGACCCTCGCGGACGTCGTCTACTCGGGTGGCTTTGCGGCGACCGGTGGCGCGTTGGCGCTCCGTGTCGTTGGCGGGTCGGTTGTCGACTCGGTCGGCTGGGGCGACGCCACGAACGGGTTCGTGGAGGGCACCGCGGTTGCCGCGTCGCCGGCAGGCTCGAGTGTCGAGCGACGACCTGGCGCGGTCGCCGGCAACGCGACGGATTCGAACGACAACGTGTCGGACTGGTTCGTCCAGACCTCGCCGTCACCGCAGGGGTTCGCAGCCCCACCCGTTCCGAACAGCACGCCGACGCCCTCGCCAACTCCGCAAGCGACACCGACACCGACGCCGACACCCGCCCCGACTCCACCGCCAACTCCCACTCCGTCGCCTGCGCCGACGCCAGCCCCGACACCGACTCCAACCCCAGCGCCAACGCCGACCCCAAAGCCAACGCCAACACCGACACCGACTCCAACCCCAGCGCCAACGCCAACCCCATCGCCAACGCCTGCCCCGACGCCAACCCCGACAGAGAGTCCGATTCCGATCGCCACT
Source organism: uncultured Chloroflexia bacterium (assembly GCA_963731865.1). Taxonomy (GTDB): domain Bacteria; phylum Chloroflexota; class Limnocylindria; order Limnocylindrales; family CSP1-4; genus SPCO01. The sequence goes on from CAVSXG010000003.1 coordinate 359,743, forward strand.
GTCAGGACGCTTGCGGATGGCACGGCCGTGACCGTCAAAGGGGTCCTGACCACCTCGCTCGGGAGCCTCGAATCGGGCCGTGGCGGGTTCGTCCAGGACGAGTCGGGCGGGATCGCGATCTACCTCGACGCTGCCGCCGTCGGTGCCTGGCCGGCCGGGACGATGGTCGTTGTTCGGGGCACGACCGCGAGTCGCTTTTCGCAGCGGACCCTCAAGCTCGGCGAGAGCGCGATCGACATCGCGGGCACCGGGGGCCTCCCAGCGCCGTTCCAGATCGTCACGGGAAATGCAACCGAGCCGCTCGAAGGCGCGAGAGTATCGGTCACGGGGACTGTCACCGGAGCGCCGGACACGTTGGCGGATGGTCTGGGGATCACGATCGACGATGGCTCTGGCGACGTTCGCGCTGTGATCGGACCCGACGCCGTCGCTGGCCGTGTGATCGGGACCGGGATGACTGCGACCGTGACCGGCCCGCTGGGGCAACGTGACAGCTCCGGCACGGGCGCTGCGGGCTATCGGATCCACGCAACGCTCGACGGCGAACTCATCCTGGCCGAGCCCACCCCAACGCCTTCACCAACGCCCGAGGCGAGTCCGACCCCGACACCCACCCCCGAGGCGACGCCGACGCCGGACCCAACGCCGTCGCCGACCCCCGGCGATATCGCGACCATCGCGGCTGCGCGCGGGCTTCCAGTGGGCGCTCGGGTCACGGTCGAGGCGACGGTCACCGCCGAGATTGGCCGGCTCGGTACCGCAGGCTTGATCGCGGTGGCCGACGCGACCGGTGGGCTGGCGGTTCGACTGCCAAACCAGGCCTCGGGCTATCCGCGGGGCACCCTCCTTCGGGTCACCGGAACCCTGGCCGTGCCCTACGGGCAGCTGGAGATCAAGACCGCTCGCGGACGGCATCACGGTGCTCGGAACGGCTGTGCTGCCCGAGCCGATCTCCGTCCCGGCAGCGGGTCTCGACGAGTCGCTCGAGAGCCGTCTGGTCACGGCCACGGGGACCGTGGCGAGCAAACCAAGGCGATCTTCGGGTGGCGACCTCACGATCGTCCTCGAGGGGGCGGCCGGTCTCGCGGTCAAGGTCATCGCGGATTCGACGAGCGAGGTCACGGCCGACGCGTTCAGGATCGGAAGCACGTATCGACTGACGGGCGTGGTCGGGCAACGCGCGTCGAAGAAGGGGGCGCCCGACGGATACCGCATCTGCCTGCGTGATCCGGCCGACGTCTCGTTCCTGGGCACGGCCGCCCCGTCGAGCGACGAAGACGACGGCGACTCGCAGTCTGCTGGCGACGATCGATTGGTCGGGCTTGCGACGATCCGGATCTCGGCAGCATTCGCCCGGGTCGACCAGGCCGTGGCCATCGAGGCGATCGTGACGGCTCCAGCAACCCTCCTCGACGCGACAGGCAGGCGGATCGTGGTCCAGGACGCCTCGGGCGCGATCGAAGTCCTCCTGCCGAGCGGCGCCGCGGCTCCGGCCGTCGGGACGCGACTGCATATCCAGGGCCACGTGGGCCAGGCGTACGGCGCCCCGCGGCTGCGCGCCGACGCCGTCACGACCTTGGGTAACGGGCAACCACCGGAGCCGCTGACACTGCGCGCCACGCCAACCGGCGCGCACGAGTGGAGGCTGGTGACGTTCAGCGGGCGGATCGACGACGTGCGCAAGCTCGGCGATCGCTGGCGCGCCGAGGTCCTTCTTGGCGGCAACCGCGTTGTGGTGGTCGGCCAGCCGGGCGCCGGCATCGACGTCGCAATGCTCGCCGAGGGCCAGATGGTTCGAGTGACCGGTGTCGTCCGGCGGGCGCATCCGACGGCGTCGGACCAGCGGTTTGCGGTGACGCCGAGGGACCGCGGCGATCTGCGCGTCCTTGGCGCACCAACCACCAATAGCCGCTCGAGCCAGGGCTCAACTGGCGCCGCGACGACCGGACCTGGAACGAGAAGGCCTCGGTCAACGTCGGGCGCGGGTTCCGAGCCGCCGGACGGGACGATCGACGCCGACCTCGTCGACCTCGTGGCACATCGCGGGCGGACGGTCCGCGTCGGCGGTCTCGTCGTCGACCTACGCACGGACGGCGTCTGGCTCGATGACGGCACGCTCGTCGGTCTGGTCGTCCTTCGCGGATCGGCACTCGAAGTCCTCCCGCTCCTGGAGCCGGACGACGCGATCAACGCGATCGGGCGCGTGGAGGTCCTGACGGACGGTCCGGCCGTCATCGTTGACGATCCAGCGGGGATCATCCGGGCAGGCGACCCGGTTGCTGAAGCGCTCGTCCAGCCCGGCGAGGCCGTCGGGACGCAACCGAGTGCTCCCGCCGCCAGCCAGGCGTTCGCGTCGGCGCCGCCGCACCTTGCCGGTCTCGCGGACACTCCATCCGGCATTGGCGCCGGGCTCGCGGGCCTTGGCACGCTCATCGTCCTGTCAGTCGTGTCACTCGCCTTCAAAGTGGGTCGAACGGTGCATGCACGGCGTCGTGCCGAGGCCCGGATCGCCGCCCGCGTGGCCGAGTTCGCGGCCGCTGCGGACCTCTCAGGGCGCCCACGCTCGGTTGAGCACGATGGACGCCCGTTCCACTCTGCTTGACGCTCGTGAGAACGCGGGACTATCCTCGATCGAGTTTCGTGCTTGCGAAACAGCCACCTGAGCGAGGAATTGGGCTTGCCGAACGCGGACCACCGCGTCGAAACCCCGTTGGATCGCAGGATCGCGATCCCGTCCGGAGAACGGCAATACCACATCGGTCTCGGTCCAGGCGAACTGGCCGAGTACATCCTCCTCCCCGGTGACCCCGACCGAACCACCCGGATCGGCACGCGCTTCGATTCCATCGAGCTCGAACAACGACACCGGGAGTTCGCGACGATCACCGGACGGTACCGGGGCCAGCGAGTGTCGGTCGTCTCGACCGGCATCGGCACGGACAACGTCGAGATCGCCGTTGCGGAGATCCTTGCGATCACCGAACGGCCGACGTTCATCCGGGTCGGCTCCTGCGGAGCGCTCCAACCGGAGATGGGCCTGGGCGACCTGGTCATCACCACCGGGGCTGTCCGCCTCGAATCGACGACGAGCTTCTTCGTCCACGATGGGTTCCCCGCGGTTGCCGACTACGAGGCGGTCGTTGCGCTCATCGAGGTCGCGGAGCGGCTCGGTCATCGATATCACGTTGGGGTCACGGCGACCGCTCCGGGATTCTTTGGGGCGCAAGGGCGTCCCATCCCGCAGTTGCCCATCCGCTACCCTGACCTCGCGGAGGAGATGGCGCGCCAGCGCGTCATGAACTTCGAGATGGAGGCGTCGGCTCTCCTCGTCCTCGCGTCCCTGGCCCGCTGTCGAGCCGGCGTTGTCTGTGCGGTGTACGCCAATCGGACGACCGGCGAGTTCGTCAGCGGTGACATAAAGGACGCGGCCGAGGCGGCCTGTGTCGAGACCGGGCTGGAAAGCCTGCTCGTCCTCGCCGACATGGATGCGCGCAAGCGTGAAGCAGGGACGGATCGCTGGCGACCGTCGCTCTGGCAACATACGGTCTAATCCAGGCACCGCGGAGCGGATGCGGGACGAGGGTTCCCGTGACGCATCTCGAAGATCTAGGAGGAGCCCAATGGCCCAGGCATATTGCGTCAAGGACAAGCAGAAGGTCGAGATCGTCAACCCGCAGAACATCACCATGAAGAACGGCAAGCCCGCGATCTCGGGCACCTGTCCGATCTGTGGCGGGAAGGTCTTCCGCATCGGCGGCTGACGCAGCGCTTAGCAGAGCCCCCGCCGAACGGCGGGGGCTTTTTCATGTCAGGCCGGATGACCCTGATCTCCGGGCCATGATGCTCACGGTCGTCGAAGGGCCCTTTGCTAGAATGGGCCTGTAACCCGAGCGCGTGACGCGAGAGGGTTCCTCCAGCCACCAGGGCTGGTCCTCGTGCGCGATCGGGTCGGGTCCCCTCGGCCGGGTGGTCGAGACGGGGTCTGGCGTTCCGAACCGATCATCAAGTCCCACGATGCGCCCGGCTTGCGGCCCGGCGCCCACCCAGGAGGTCCCGCATCATGGCCACCCGCGTCGGCATCAACGGCTTCGGCCGGATTGGCCGCCAGTCGCTCAAGGCGCTCATCGAGCGCGCACCTGACGTCGAGGTGGTGGCGGTCAACGACCTCGTCGACGCGGGTATGAACGCCCACCTCTTCAAGCACGATTCGACCTATGGGGCGTACCCCGGCGACGTCCGGGCCGGCGACAGCTCGATCATCATCGACGGCCGGGAGATCAGGATCCTGGCCGAGCGGGATCCGGCGGCGCTGCCATGGAGCGACCTGGGCGTCGACATCGTGCTCGAGAGCACCGGGATCTTCACCGACGCGACCAAGGCCAAGGCGCACCTGGATGCGGGCGCGAAGAAGGTGATCATCAGCGCGCCGGCCAAGAATGAGGACATCACGATCGTCCTCGGGGTCAACGAGGACCGCTACGACCCGGCCGCGCACCACATCATCAGCAACGCCAGCTGCACGACCAACTGTCTCGCCCCGGCCGCCAAGGTCGTCCATGACCTCCTGACGATCGAGCGCGGGCTGATGAACACGATCCACAGCTACACCAACGACCAGCGAATCCTGGACGTGGCCCACAGCGATCCGCGCCGCGCCCGTTCGGCCGGCCAGAACATCATCCCGACGACGACCGGCGCGGCGAAGGCGCTTGCCCTCGTGATCCCTGATCTGAAGGGCAAGTTCGACGGGTTCAGCCTCCGCGTGCCGACTCCGACGGTCAGCGTCGTCGACTTCACGGCGACGGTGACCCGGCCGACGTCGAGGGATGAGCTCAACGACGCCTTCCGCACGGCCGCAGCCGGCCCGCTCAAGGGCATCCTCGGCGTGTCTGACGAGCCGCTCGTGTCGATGGACTTCAAGGGCGACAGCCGCAGCTCGATCATCGATGCCGAAATCGACGATGGTCCTCGGCGAGACGATGGTCAAGGTCATCGCCTGGTACGACAACGAGTGGGGTTACAGCTGCCGGGTCGCCGACCTGATCGCGTTCGTCGCCGCGCGCCTGCCTGTCGCGGTCTGACGGGCCGTGGACAAGCGCAGCATTCGCGACGCGGACGTCGCGGGTAAACGGGTGTTCGTGCGGGTCGATTTCAACGTCCCGCTGGCGGACGGCAAGGTCACCGACAATTCGCGGATCCGCGCGGCGATCCCGACCATCAGCCTGCTGCTCCAGAAGGGCGCGATGGTCATCCTCGCCAGCCACCTGGGTCGACCAGATGGCAAGGTCCAGGACGGGCTGCGACTGCGGCCGGTGGGGGAGCGGCTGACCCAGCTGCTTCGGCGCAACGTCCCGGTGACCGGCGACGCGCTCGGCGTCGGGACGCAGGACGCGATCAACCGGCTCCGACCGGGCGAGGTCATCCTCCTCGAAAACCTGCGGTTCCACGCCGCGGAGGAGAAGAACGACCCGGCGTTCGCCGAGACGCTGGCCTCCTATGCCGACGTCTACGTCAACGACGCGTTTGGCACGGCCCATCGGGCGCACGCGTCGACGGTCGGCATCGCCAAGCTGCTCCCGTCCTACGCGGGGCTCCTGATGGAGCGCGAGCTCGAGATGCTCTCGAAGCTCATCGAGGCACCCGAACGACCCTTCGCGGCGATCCTCGGCGGCGCCAAGGTCTCGGACAAGATCAAGGTGATCGACAATCTCCTCACCAAGGTCGACATGCTCGTCCTCGGTGGCGGGATGGCCAACACGTTCCTGCTGGCACAGGGCAAGGCAATCGGCAAGAGCCTGGCCGAGCCCGATCGCGTGGACGATGCCCGGCGGATTCTTCGGACCGCGGAGGCGAACAACGTCCGGGTCGTGCTCCCGGTCGACGTGATCGTGGCCAAGGAAGTGACCCGAGGCACGGAGTACAAGACCCTGCCGGCCGAGAAGATCCCGGCCTCGTGGCACATCGTCGACCTCGGCAAGGCCAGCCAGGACCTGATGGTCGACGCCCTCTCCGACGTCAAGACGGTGTTCTGGAACGGACCGCTTGGCGTCTTCGAGATACCGTCGTTCGCCCACGGCACGAACGCCGTCGCCCGGATGCTCGCCGATCGAGCGGACAGCGGGGCCACGGTCGTGGTCGGTGGTGGCAATTCGGTCGCAGCCGTCACGCAGCAGGGCCTCGCCGAGCGGATGACCCACATCTCGACGGGTGGCGGCGCGTCACTCGAGTTCCTCGAGGGTCGCGAGCTCCCCGGCGTGACCGTCCTGCCCGACCGACCGGCGGTTGGAGCCAAGGCGTGAGCACGATCGAGATCGTCGACGCGCGGGAAATCCTGGACTCCCGGGGGAACCCCACGATCGAGGTCGACATCGTCCTGGCGGACGGGTCGGTTGGCCGCGCGGCGGTGCCATCGGGCGCGTCGACCGGGGCGCACGAGGCGGTCGAGCTTCGTGACGGCGACAAGGCCAGGTTTGGCGGAAAGGGCGTGCGCAAGGCCGTCGCCAATGTCACCGACACGATCGCGCCGGCCCTCTACGGGCTCGATGCGACGGATCAAGCCGGGATCGACGACCTCTTGTGCGAGCTCGATGGAACGCCCAACAAGGGTTCGCTCGGTGCCAACGCCATCCTTGGCGTGTCGCTCGCCTGCGCTCATGCAGCCTCGGCGTCGTACGACCTGCCGCTCTACCGATACCTGGGAGGCGTCGGCGCGAGGACGTTGCCGGTCCCGTTCTTCAACATCCTGAACGGCGGCAAACATGCCGCCGAATTCGACCGACTTCCAGGAGTTCATGGTCGCACCCGTCGGCGCCGAGACATTCTCCGAGGCCGTTCGAGCCGGCGCGGAGGTGTTCGCCGCCCTCCGATCGATCCTCCACGAAGAGGGACACTCGACGGGCCAGGGCGACGAGGGTGGCTTCGCCCCGAGCTTGCCGACCAACCAGGCGGCGGTCGAGGTGATCCTGCGGGCGATCGAGCGCGCCGGCTACCGGCCCGGCGAAGACGTCGCGATCGCGCTCGATCCGGCGATCACCGAGCTCGTCGACCCGGCGGCGACACCCAACGCCGACGGGGAGCTGTCGTATCGCCTCGAGAAGGAGGGCCGAACCCTCACCTCGTCCGAGCTCGTCGACTTCTGGGTCGACTGGATCGATCGGTACCCGATCGTCTCGATCGAGGACGGCATGGCCGAGGACGACTGGACGGGCTGGCGAACGCTGGTCGAGCGGATCGGCGCACGCGTACAGCTGGTGGGCGACGACCTCCTTGTGACCAACACCGAGCGGATCGCCCGCGCGATCGACATGCGCGCCGCAAACTCGGTCCTCATCAAGCTCAACCAGATCGGCACGCTGACCGAGACGATCGATGCGATCGCCATGGCGAGAAGCGCGGGCTGGACGGCAATGGTCAGCCATCGCTCGGGCGAGACCGAGGACACCACGATCGCGGACCTCGTCGTGGCCATGGGTACCGGGCAGATCAAGACGGGCGCGCCGTCGCGCTCGGAGCGCGTGGCCAAGTACAACCGACTGCTGCGGATCGAAGGCGAGCTCGGCGACAGCGCCCGGTACGCCGGTCGATCGGCGCTCGCGGGGTCGTGAACCGGATCGTCGATCGCGGCGCCATCAGCGCCGCCTATGTCGGGATCGGCATGGCCGTTACGATCGTGGCCAGCTTCACCCTGATCATCCCGATCGAGTGGATCATCTGGCTGCTCGCGCTTCCATCCGGGTTGCTGATCGGCTACTACGCCAACCAGCGCTCGGATCGGCGGGCCGGTCCGTGGCGCCGCATCCTGGTGAATGGACTGTTCGCGGGCCTCGTGACGGGTCTGTCGATGGCGGCTCTCGTCCTCGTCGTCAAGACGCTGTTCTTTTTCGCTGACAACGGCTATCGCGATCCGGGACTTGGTGGTTCGATCGCCTGTGCGGCCGGTGCCGACTGCGTGTATCAGCGCTATCTCGAGGCCGGCCAGGGCCCCGGGCTGATCGCAGCTGGCGTAACCGATGCGGCGTCGTTCGCCGGGTTCTACTGGAGCGAACAACTCAGCAGCGCCGGCACCATCGTGCTGCTCTCGACGTTGGGCGGGCTCGGCGGCGCGGGGCTCTATGGCGTGTTCCGGCCGAAGGCACCGGCTCCGGGAACCGCCGTCGTGGCGCGCTAGCCGGGGGCTCAGCTCCCAGCGCAGAATCGAAATCGCCCCGGGTGACCCGGGGCGATCGTCGTTGAGCGGGCCGCTTCAGCTACTTGGTGGCGGTCTTCTTGGGCTTGACGGCGGCCTTCGGCGCCGCCTTCGCGGTCGCCTTCGCCTTCGCGGGCGCGGACGTCTTGCGCGTGGCGGCCTTGGCCCTGGGTGCGGCCTTTGCCGCCGGGGCCTTTGCGGTCACGGGCTCGGCGGTCGCCGTCGAAGCCTCGGCGGCGGCCTTCGCGGCAGCGGCCTCGGCTCGGGCGGTCTTGCTCAGCGCGGCGCGTGCCTTGCCGGCCGCGGTCTGGGCGCCCTTGGCCTTGCCGGCCTTGCCTGCCGCGATGCGCGCCTTGGCGGCCTTGGCCGCGGCGGCCTTGCCCGTGGTCTTGACGACGCGAGAACCGGTCTGCTGGGCCGCGCCACCGATGGCCGCATTGACCTTGATGGTGAGCCGAGACTTGCGGCGCGCGGCCGCGTTCGGGTGGATCGCGCCGGCCTTCGCCGCGCGGTCAAGCGCGCTGAGCGCTTCGAGGAGGGCGGCGGCAGGGTCGATCGAGTCGGTCGGCTGCGTCACAGCGGCCAGGGCCTTCGCGACGTACGTCTTGGCGGCGCTGCGCCGAGGCTGGAGAACCTCGCGCCGACGCTCCGCCTGACGGACGCGCTTGAGCCCCGACGGTGTGCGAGCGCCCGTCCAGGTGCGGGGCGTCTTGGCCACGTGGCAAACCTCAGTGTTGGTGGTGGGTTTCGAACATGCACGGCGGCGCGTGACAGGCGCCGGGCGCGAAGACGGATGGTAGCACAGGTATCCCGAGCCGCCGGCGGTCGCGAGGGTTCGTATCATCCGCCCATGGAGGCAGACCGAGCGGAATCGATGCTGGCGGTGGCCGAGCAGATCGGCCCCCAGGTCCGTGGACCGGACCCAAAGTCCGCGCTCACCAAACTCGACGAACGGCATGACGACCTGCTCGCGGCGACGCGATGGTTCGTCGACGCCGGTCGCACCGACGATGCCCTTCGTCTTGTGAACGCCCTCTACCCGTACTGGATCACGCAGCAGGGGTTCGAAGAAGGCGCCACCTGGTTCGACCTGGTGCTGGAACAGCCCGGTGGCGAAGCTCGCCTTCGAGGTCAGGCCAGCATCTATGGCGGGTTCATGCCGTTCTGGCTGGGTCGGGACGAACGCGCCGCCGCCTTGTTCGCCGAGGGCCTCGAGATCGGGCGAACGTTCGGCGATCAGGCGATGGCGTCGCAGGCGTTGGGCGGCCTTTCCCGCGTCGCCCTGCGATCGGACGTCCCCGAGGGCAGGAGGCTCGCCCGCGAAGCGCTCGACACGAGCACGGCCGCCGGAGACGAGCCTGGACGGTCGAACGCGCTGCATCTCCTCGGCGTCGGCGCCCAGATCGCCGGAGACCTGGTGGAGGCTCGCGAGTGGATGACCCAGCGGCTGGCCCTGGTCCGGTCAGCTGGCAACGAGTTCCTGGTCGCGTCCGAAGCCTGCAATCTGAGCATGGTCGAGCGCCAGCTCGGAAACCTCGACACGGCCGAAACACTCGCCCGCGAGGCGCTCGAAATCGAGGAGCGAACGGGCCACCGGTTCACGACGCCATTTGCGATCAGCGGGTTGGCCGCCATCGCCATCGAGCGCGCCGAGCACGAGCGCGCAGCCACGCTGGTCGGCGCGGCCGAGGCGATCATGGAGGCCCAACAGATGGCCTGGCCACCCGATGAGCGGCCCCACTACGAGCGGATGTTGGCCGTGCTTCCCGAGGCGATGGGCATCGCCGAGTTTGAAGGCGCGCGGGCGGCCGGCCGGGCCATGGAATCCCCGGAAGCCGTCGCATTCGCCCTGGGCCGTCGCCGCCCGTGACTGCGACCCGCGGTCAGAGGCGAAAGCCCGGTGGGGTCGCCAGGTCCGGGTGGTCGCGCTCGAATGCGCGGGCGGCGTCGAGCGTGCGGATCCACTCGTAATACACGCCCTTGGCATGCCGGACCTCAGCGCCGGCGTCCCGCATGTGGCGCAGGCCATGCGCGTGCATGACGCCGGGCGAGAACGTGGCATCCGTTACGACGACCACGCGATACGCCCGGTCCATCAGGCCAACGGCTGACTGCGCGACACACACGTCGGTCTCGGCGCCGACGATCACGGCGGTCCGGCGATTGGTTGCCGAAATGGCGGCAAGGATCTCGGGGACCTCGGTCAGGCCAAAGACTCCTTTCGCCAGGACCGGCGACGCGGCCGGCAGCCAGCGCGTGATCGCTTCGTCGGTGGGTCCGTTCGTGGCGGCATCCTCCTCCGTCACCACGATCGGCACACCGAGTGCCACCGCGACGCCCGCCAGCCAGCCGGCCACCGCGCGCGACGCGGCGGCCGTCCGCGCCGTCTCGTCGTCGGCGCCGGAGAACCCCGGTTGGGCGTCGACCACGACCAGCACCGAGTCCGATCGATCGAGCAAGGGCATATCGCGCCTCGATGCCTCCGAATGCGACGCTGTGCAGCCTGGATCGCGAGGATGGGGTCAGGCCGGTGCGGCCGAATCCCTAAGCGCCTCGAACTCATCGCGAGTGATCGTGTAGACCGCAGCGTCATGCCACTGGCCACGGTTGTACCAGCTCGCCCGAGCGATCGCTTCCTGGGTGAACCCGGATTTCTCGACGACGCGGCGTGACGCCTTGTTGTCGACGTGCACGTTGGCCCGGATCCGGTTCGCGTGCCCGGTGTCGAAGAGCCAGCCGGTCAGCAGCCCGAGGGCTTCGGTCGCGATCCCCTTCCCGCGCTCGGCCTGATCCAGCAACCGATAGGAGACCTCGATGTCCGGAAGGTCCCCGTTGAGGTGCTCCCAGCCAACGATCCCGACCATCCGCTCGCTGCGATCGACGATCGCGAAGATGCCTTCGTCTTGCGACCAGAATCCGGATGCGGCGAAGGCTGCCTCGAACTTGGTGAGCGGCGTGCCTGGCAGCGGGTACCAGGGCCCTCGAGTCTCCAGATCCAGAGAGCTGGCATGGAGCGGTCCGATGTCATCGCCACGGAGCGGGCGAAGGCTGATCTGGCGTCCAGTAAGCAAGGCTCGACCCTCCCTTGCGTCTGCCCGCGATCCCGATGGTCACGGTCATGTCCGGGCGATCAGTGTGGCGCCGGGGGTCAACGCTCGCCGGCCCGGCCGAACCCGGGATGTCGGCCGGCCCGACCCGATACACTCCCGCCCCGTGACCATCCCCCAGGATCGCCTCCGCAATTTCAGCATCATCGCGCACATCGACCACGGGAAATCCACGCTCGCCGACCGGCTGCTGGAGTTGACCCACACCGTCGAGGGCCGGCAGATGATGAGCCAGGTGCTCGATTCGATGGATCTCGAGCGCGAGAAGGGGATCACCATCAAGGCCCGGGCCGTGCGCCTCGAATACAAGGCCCGGGACGGCCTCACGTACGGCCTCAATCTCATCGACACGCCTGGACATGTCGACTTTGCCTACGAGGTGAGCCACAGCCTGCAGGCGTGTGAAGGCGCGATCCTCGTCGTTGACGCCAGCCAGGGGATCGAGGCCCAGACGCTCGCCAACGTCCACCTCGCCCTGCGCGAGGGGCTGACCCTGATCCCCGTGCTCAACAAGATCGACCTGCCGTCCGCCGACCCGGACACGATCATGGAAGAGCTCGAAAACGTGCTGGCGATCCCCCGCGAAGAGGTGATCCTCGCCTCCGCCAAGGAGGGGACCGGCGTCCCCGAGATTCTCGAGGCGATCGTCTCCCGGATCCCGGCCCCCAAAGGGGACCCGGCGATGCCGCTCCAGGGTCTGATCTTCGACAGTCACTACGACGCCTACAAGGGCGTTGTCGTCTACGTGCGGCTCGCCCAGGGCACGCTCCGTCTCGGCGACCCGGTCCGGCTGATGGCCAGTGGCGCGGAGGCCGACCCGCTCGAGCTCGGCGTCTTCAGGCCGCAGCTCGTCCCGGTCAAGCAGCTCGTGGCCGGCGAGGTCGGGTATGTGGCCACGGGACTCAAGAACGTTCGCGACGCACAGGTGGGCGACACGCTGACCACCGTCGCGCGTCCCGCGCCGGAGCCGCTCCCCGGGTACCAGGAGGCCAAGAGCCTGGTCTTTGCGGGCATCTATCCGGTCAGCGGCGAGGACTACCCGCTCCTGCGCGAGGCCCTCGAGAAGCTCCACCTCAACGACGCCTCGTTCACCTACGAGCCGGAAAGCTCGGTGGCACTCGGGTTCGGCTTCCGCTGCGGGTTCCTTGGCCTCCTCCACATGGAGATCGTGCAGGAGCGTCTCGAGCGCGAGTTCGACCTCGAGCTCATCGCTTCTGCGCCATCGGTCGAGTACCACGTCAACCGGACGCTCGGCCGCGGGATGCTGGCGATCGACAACCCGGCACGGCTCCCGAACCCGACCGACATCGAATCGATCGAGGAGCCATGGGTGACGCTGAGCGTGGTCACGCCGACCCAGTACATCGGTCCGCTCATGGAGCTCTCGACCAACCGACGGGGCACCTTCATGACCATGGAGTACCTCGACCCGACCCGCGTCGTGCTCCATTTCGAGATGCCACTGGCCGAGCTGATCGTCGACTACTTCGACAAGCTCAAGAGCCGGAGCCAGGGATACGCATCGATGGACTACGAGGAGCTTGGGTACCGACCAGCGAACCTCGCCAAGGTGGACATCCTGGTCAACGGCGAGCCGGTCGATGCCCTCTCATTGATCGTCCACCGCGATCGCGCCCAGTCGACGGGGCGCGCCCTGACCGAACGGCTCAAGGAGCTCATCCCCCGCCAGATGTTCGAGATCCCGATCCAGGCCGCCATCGGCTCGAACGTGATTGCCCGCGAATCGGTCCGGGCCATGCGCAAGAACGTGCTGGCCAAGTGCTACGGTGGCGACATCACCCGCAAGCGAAAGCTCCTCGAGAAGCAGAAAGAGGGCAAGCAGCGGATGAAACGGGTTGGATCCGTCGAGATCCCGCAGGAGGCCTTCCTGGCGATGCTCCGCATGGACGAGGGCTGACGCTCACCCGATGGACGACTTCATCATCCTGTCGCGGTCGTTGATCGCGGTCGGCCTGACGCTCCTGCTGGCGATGCTGCGGGTCGACGCCGAGCGCTTCGGGACCGCCGAGTACTACGAGGCAACAGGAGCCGGCGAACGACCGAGGGTCCGTCGCCGGCTCGCGTGGTACGGGCTGGGTTTCGGGATCGCTGTCCTGATCCTGACGATCCATCCAGCCGCCCGTTCGGAGCTGTTCCTGGGATCGGGCGACAGGCTCGGTGCGGTGCTCGGCGGGATCGCATTCGGTGGCCTGGGCGTGCTCGTCGCGGCGGGCTTCGCCAGCTACCGGTATCACCGCATCCGACTGCCGGCCGAGAGCTCGTATCCGGGGGCGCTGCTCAACTCCACGGCCACGGCCTTCATCGATGAGGTCGCCTTCCGTGGCGCGCTGTTTGGCCTCCTCCTGAGCGGCGGCATCGACCCAACGCTCGCCAACCTCGGCCAGACCGTCGTCTACGCGCTGGCGACGAGACTCGGCGCACCTGGCCGTGACCGCTACCTGCTCGGGCTGACGCTCGGGATCGGGTTCATCGGCGGCTGGCTCACCGCGGTCACCGGTGGGATCGCGGCGTCGTTCCTGGGGCACGCGGTCACCCGGTTCGCCGTTTTCCTGTGCACCGGACACATCGGCCAGACGCTCCCGCGCGGCCGAGAGGTCGAGGAGATCGAACGCCGTCGACGGCCGCCCGACGGCTGGCGGGTCATCGGTACGCGGGAGTCCCCGACGCGCGATCGTTGAGGGACGTCGTTTCGCCGACCCTGCCAGCGGGCGAGGCCCCGCCCGCGCCTCGGGCGCTCGCACCGATTGCCGGTCCTCCAGTCGCCCTCTACATCCACGTGCCGTTCTGCGTCTCGCTCTGTCCGTATTGCGACTTCGTGGTCTACGCGGGTGCGGCGGCGCGCGGACCTCGGGCACGCGTGGAGGCGTTCCTCGCGGCCGTGGCGACCGAGGTCGAGCTTCGGGCGGACGCGCTGGACGCGACGTTCGGGATGACTCGATCGCCGCTCGAGACCGTCTATCTCGGTGGAGGAACACCGTCCCTGTTGCCGGCGGACGCCGTGGCGTCGTTGCTCGAGCGTGTCGCCGCGCGGTTCGGTCTCGCGGCGGACGCCGAGGTCACGATCGAGGCCAACCCTGGGCCGGACGAACGTGGTGACGCGGCCGCCCTCCGCCACGCCGGCGTCACCCGCATCTCGCTGGGTGCGCAGTCGCTCGCCGACGACGAGTTGCGGATTCTCGGTCGACGCCATCGCGCCACGGACGTGGCGGCAGCGGTCGAGGCGGCGCGCGACGGTGGGATCGCGTCGGTGAGCCTCGACCTGCTCTACGACATCCCGGACAGCTCGATGGACACCTGGGCTTCGACGCTTGACGCGGCCCTGGCGCTCGAGCCGGATCACCTCTCGCTCTACGCTCTGACCCTCGACGACCCGGAGGCGGAGGGGCTGACCGGAACGAGCGGCGACCACCTGCCGACCACGAGCGGGGCGCGCCGGTGGCGTCAGCGAGCCCGTCCACGACAGGACGAGGATCGAGCCGCCGACCAGTACCTCCACGCGGTCGCTCGCCTGGCAGCGGACGGCTGGCGCGGCTATGAGATCAGCAACTGGGCACGACCGGGGCACATAAGCCGGCACAACCTCGTCTATTGGCAGCATCGGCCGTACGAGGCGGTCGGCCCCGGAGCCCACGCGTTCGACGGGGTCACGCGACGCTGGAATGGGGCCCGGCTCGACGGCTACCTGGCGGCGCTCGTGCCGCCCGCGGGCGATCGTGCGCGGCTGCCGCCGGGCGACTGCGAGCATCTCGACCCGGATACCATGGCGGCCGAGGCCATCATCGTGGGACTCCGGACGGACCATGGTGTTCGGGGAAACGGCCGCCTCGGACGACAGGTTCCGCGACGCATTCCAGTGGGCCGGTACGGCCGGCCTCATCGACCGCACCGCGGACGCCCGCATCCGATTGACGACCCGGGGCCGCCTGCTCTCGAACGAGCTCTTCGCGCGGTTGCTCTAGCGCCCGAGCCGCGTTGACACTCGGCCTCCCCGACTGCTACGATGCCGATCCACACCGTTAGCACTCTCCACGTTAGAGTGCTAACTCACTCGGGAGAATGGCCTTGGCGCGACGACGCCGCCCCATTGGCCCCCTGGACCTCCGCGCGCAGGCGATCCTTCGGGCCGTCATAGAGGAATACGTCACAACCGCCACACCGGTCGGCAGCATGGCGCTCGTCGAGCGGTACGGCCTTGGTGTGTCCAGTGCCACCGTTCGCAACATCCTTGCCGAGCTCGAGGCCAACGGCCTGCTGACGCATCCGCACACCTCCGCGGGCCGGATCCCGACCGATGCCGGGTACCGGTTCTTTGTCGAGTCGATCGTGGAGGCCGTGCCGCTCCCCGCCGTCGAGCAGCTGATGATCCGCCACCAGTTCGGCCAGGTCGAGTTCGCGAGCGAGCACTGGTTCCGCCTCGCGGCGACGACGCTCGCGTCGATGACGCGCTCCGCCGGGATCGCCACGCCGGCCAAGCCGCGCGACGCCCATATCCGCCGGATCGACCTGGTGGCCATCAACGAACGGATGGCGAGCCTGATCCTCGTGCTGCGTGAAGGGTCGATCAAGCAGGCGGTCATCTCGGTCGATGGTGACGAGACCCTCGACCAGCCAACGCTCAACCAGGCGGCAGCGCTGCTCAACGATCGCCTCGTCGACCTCACCGCGTCGCGGGCGACGGCGCGGCTGGCGTCCCTGGGAGACGGGCCGGTCGAGCGCCTTGCCCGCCGGGTCGGCGAGCGGATCGTCAGGATCGTCAAGGAATACGATGCCGCGACGATCGAGGAAGTCTTCAGCGACGGCTTGCTCAACGTCATGGCGGCGCCCGAGTTCGCCCAGAGCGACAAACTCCGGCGGGTCTTCAGCGCGCTGGAGAACCGGGCGTATCTGGGCCAGCTCGTCGGCAGCGTGGCCGGGGCCGGTCGGATCCAGGTCTTCATCGGTCACGAGAACCAGCCGCTCGAGATGCAGGACGTTTCCCTCGTCCTTGCGCCGTACGGCCAGCCGGGCCGCGCGATGGGCGTGGTCGGCGTGCTGGGGCCGACGCGGATGTCCTATTCCCAGGCGATCGGCACCGTCCGGTTCGTGTCTGGACTCATGAACGAATTGGTGGATCACCTCTATGCCTGAACGACGACGCACGCGCGCCCAGGAGCGCGCGGACGCCATCGATGTCTCGGGGACCGCCCTGGTGGCCCAGATCGAGAAGCTGACCGGCGAGCTCGACACGGCACGCAAGGACAGCGACGAATTGGTCAATGCCCTCCAGCGCGAGCGTGCCGAGTTCCAGAACTTCCGCCGGCGCACGGCCGAGGAACGCCTCCGCGAGCTCGGTCTGGCGGGCGAGGACCTCATCCGCAAGGTCCTGGTCGTCGCCGACGATTTCGATCGCGCCATCGAGGCGCGACCGTCGTCGATCGCGCATGACCCGTGGTTCGAGGGCATTGCCGCCATCGATCGCAAACTGCGCCAGCTCCTCGAGAGCGAGGGCGTGACCGCCATCGATGCGTCGGCGGGCAAGCCGTTCGACCCACGCGAGCACGAGGCGATCGCAAACGTGCCCGGCACCGGTCGCGAGGAAGGCGAGATCGTCGAGGAGGTCCGGCGCGGGTATCGCCTCCGCGATCGCGTCATCCGCCCGGCCCTGGTCGCCGTGGCCGCCAACACCACTGATGAAACGGCGGAGGCCGACTCCGCTTCCCGACCCCCGCACATCAACTAAGGAGCAACACACGACATGGGCAAGATCATCGGCATCGATCTGGGCACGACGAACTCTGTCGTCGCCGTGATGGAGGGCGGCGAACCGACCGTCATTCCGTCGGCCGAGGGTGGCCGGACGATCCCGTCCGTGGTCGCCTTCACCAAGACCGGCGAGCGCCTGGTCGGCCAGCTGGCCAAGCGCCAGGCGGTCACCAACCCGGCCAACACCGTCTTCTCTATCAAGCGCTTCATGGGGCGCCGCTGGGACGACCCGGAGGTCAAGCGCTCCAAGGGCCTCGTGCCCTACGAGATCGACAAGGACGCCAAGAGCGACGGCGTGATGGTCAAGGTCGGTGACGACAAGAGCTACACGCCGCCCGAGATCAGCGCGATGATCCTGCAGAAGCTCAAGACGGACGCGGAGGCCTACCTCGGCGAGAAGATCACCGAGGCGGTCATCACCGTCCCGGCGTACTTCGACGACACCCAGCGCCAGGCGACCAAGGACGCCGGGCGGATCGCCGGGCTCGAGGTCAAGCGGATCATCAACGAGCCGACCGCGTCGGCGCTCGCGTACGGCCTCGACAAGAAGCACGACGAGAAGATCGCCGTCTACGACCTGGGCGGCGGCACCTTCGACATCTCGATCCTCGAGCTGGGTGAGGGCGTCTTCGAGGTCAAGGCAACCAATGGCGACACGCACCTCGGTGGCGACGACTTCGACCAGCGGGTCATCGACTGGCTGCTGGCCGAGTTCAAGAAGGAACAAGGCATCGACCTGGCCAAGGACCAGCAGGCGTTGCAGCGGCTCAAGGAAGCCGCGGAGAAGGCAAAGATCGAGCTCAGCTCGACCGCCACGACCGAGATCAACCTGCCGTACGTCACGGCCGACGCCACGGGCCCCAAGCACCTGGTCGTGTCCCTGACGCGCGCCAAGCTCGAGGACCTGGTCGCGGACCTCGTCGCCAAGACCGAGGGTCCGGTCAAGGCTGCGCTCAAGGATGCCGGGCTCAAGCCCGGCGACATCGACGAGGTGATCCTTGTCGGTGGCATGACCCGCATGCCGGCGGTCGTCGAGGCCGTCAAGAAGATGTTCGGTGGCAAGGAGCCGCACAAGGGGGTCAACCCCGACGAGGTCGTAGCCATTGGCGCGGCGATCCAGGCGGGTGTCCTGGCCGGCGACGTCAAGGACGTCCTGCTCCTGGACGTGACCCCGCTGTCGCTCGGGATCGAGACGCTCGGCGGCGTGATGACCAAGCTCATCGAGCGCAACACCACCATCCCGACGTCCAAGTCGCAGGTGTTCTCGACCGCGTCGGACAACCAGAACCAGGTCGAGATCCATGTGCTCCAGGGCGAGCGCGACTTTGCGGCCGACAACAAGACCCTGGGTCGGTTCATCCTCGACGGGATTCCGCCAGCGCCACGCGGGATCCCGCAGATCGAGGTCACCTTTGACATCGATGCCAACGGGATCCTCGACGTCAAGGCCAAGGATCGCGCCACCGGCAAGGAGCAGCAGGTCCGGATCACGGCGTCGTCCATGCTCGACAAGAGCGCGGTCGACCAGATGGTTCGCGACGCCGAGGCGCATGCCGACGAGGACCGCACGCGGCGTGAAGAGGTCGAGATCCGCAACCAGGCTGAAGCACTCAGCTTCCAGGGCGAACGGACCATCAAGGACCTAGGCGACAAGGTCTCGTCCGAGGACAAGGCCGAAACCGAGAACCGGATCGAGTCGCTGCGCGAAGCCCTCAAGGGCTCCGACATCGAAGCGGTCAAGACCGGGATGACGGCCCTGGCCGAGACGCTCCAGCGCGTTTCGACGGCCGCCTACCAGGCAGCCTCGTCTGCCGGGGAGTCAGGCAATGGCTCGACCGACGGGACGGGTGCGGCCGATGGCGATGCCCCCGAGGGTGAGGCCGCGTCGCCGGACGAGGAAACGGTCGAAGGAGAATTCAAGGAGGTCTGAGCCGCGACCTCGCCAGTGCCTGAACAACGACCCGCGGGCCGATCCCGCGGGTCGTTCGATTCGCGGCCGGATTCGCGGGCCGGATTCGCGGGCCGGATTCGCGGGCCGGGCGACCCGCGGGGCCGCAGTCCGGCCGAAGTCGGGCCGTTTGTGCCAGTTGGTCCCCAGGCGGGCGTTGGTCACGCGTTTCGTGACAATCGCTCGCCATGCGGACGATTGTCACGCCCGGCGCGTTGAGTCCTCCGCTTGCAAGCGTGGACGATGGTCCGTGATCGGCCGCACACGGGAAACCCTGTGACGAGTGCCCGCCTCAGGAGCATCTGTCACGAACCAGACGCCGTGCATGGTCCCGACGGGCGATCTCAACCACCTCCGGATCGCCACGTTGCGACCCGGCAGGGCCGCTCGAAGGGTCGCTGCGTGGGAGTCGACGCGTCGCCGAGCGGTTCGATCGTTTGGCAGGACCAGCAGCCGCGTCACGGAGACGGCCCGCCACCCGCGGTCGCGTGCCACATCCCGCCCAAGCCGACCCTTTCGGTCGAGGGAAACCAGCATTGCCTGGAGGTCCGGGACCACCGATTTGACTTCGACGACCAGGAGCGAACCCGTCGCCGGATGGAATCCGAGGACGTCGATCGACCCACGTTCGCCTCGGATGTTGAATGAGGCCTCTGGCAGCGCCTCCCAGCCGTTCGCCTTGAGGAGAGCGACGGCATATTCGACGAGACTTGCGTGTTTGGCGTCGCGCAGGCGATCAAGACCCTCGCCCTGCCATAGGAGCCGGAGTTCGACCCTGGCTCCCAGGGCGGTGACAACGCTCTCGAGGGTATGTACGGCTACCCGATCGGCACCCCCTCGTTCGATGCGCCCAACGACCGGTCGAGACAAACCGGCCCTGACGGCCAGGTCATCCTGTGACCACCGACGTCGCAGGCGAAGCGCACGCACGCCAAGCCCGAAGCGCACGACTTCCACGGAGAGGAGCATCGCGGGCAGGCATGCACCACGGCTTATCCCGCTCAGCTCGGAGCGGATAACACGTGACCTGGGCCGGACAGGTCAGCCGAGGAAGAGACGCACGTTGGGTGCCACGGCACCAGCGACCAGGACGACGGCATATCCCACGAGCAGCGCGAGCCCGGCAAGGAGATGCAGCTTGACGTTGACGCCCATGACGGCCATCAACCCGTACGGGTTGTTGTAATTGGGTGCGAGTCCGCGCGACACCTGGAGTGCCAGCGGGATCGTGACCAACATCAGCAGCGCGGGGACGGGCAGCAGCCCGAGGATCACGCCGACGGCGAGCGCCACGTAGGCGCCGGCGGCGGCCACGTTGTAGCCCGCGATCACGGCCCGCGGCGAGAACCGGACGGGGAGCGTCCGTTTCCCGGCGTGGGCGTCGCCGCGTCGATCGGGGATCTCGTTGACGTACAGGATGAGGGCGACGAGCAGGGCAACCGGGATCGACGCCGCGAACGGCTCCCAGGACAACGCCCCACGCGTCTGTACGACGTACGCGCCGACAAGCATGAACGGACCAAACCCGAGCGCCACCGCGATCTCGCCCAGCCCGCGGTAGACGAACTTGAGCGGTGGCGCCGTGTACCCGAGGCTGACGACCAGCCCGACCACCCCGATCAGCAGCAACGCGGTCGAACCTCGCATGGCCAGGAGGGCGAGGCCGAGCAGGCCCGCAAGGACGTAGAACGCGGTCGACAACGCGGCCATCTGCCGAAGCGAGACCAGCCCGTACTGGATGACCCGCGAGCCGCCGCTGAACTGCGTCGGCGTCACGTTCGCGTCGTCAGCGCCCTGGATCGTGTCGAAGACATCGTTGGCCACGTTCAATCCGAGCTGGACGAACGACGCGGCCACGATCGTCAGGAGGGCGGCCACGAGATCGAACGAACCCTGCCGCGCCGCGACGAGGATCCCGAGCGCGACCGGAACGAGTGTCGCGGTCAGGAACGGCAACCGGGTCGTGCGAAGGGTCAGGAAGCCAAGCGACAGGCGGGGCTTGACCGGCGTGCCACGTTCCGCAGACAGCGCATCGAAGTACTTGCGGGATTTCCCGACGGACCGCTCCGAGTACTCGAAGAAGGGAACTTCGGCTTCGTCCCAGCCCCAGGCGTCCTTGGCGCGCAGGACGACGACGCCATCCTGGACCAGGGCCGGACCCCAGACGGTGACGTGTCGTCGCTGGTCATAGCCATACCCTGGCTGCGGTCGGATGTGGGATCCGGTCAGGGAAATGTCGTGGGTTGCCGGGATGGCGAAGCCGGCCGGTGCCGGAAATCGCGCCATTCCGGCCGCGGGGTCGATCCGGGCGTTGACCGCGACGCTGATCGGATACCCGTCAGCGTCAACCCACGTGGCGACCTGGAACGGATACGTCGCCAGCTTGTCGAGCCCCGCGCCGGGCATCGATCTCGGGGGTGCTGCGCATCACGCTGCCTCCGCATCGATGAGCGTCGAGGCCGGGGCGATCGTCGTGTCGCCGCCGGGCCAGAAGAGCACGCGGTGCGGAACGATCTCGATCAGCGCCCGCTCGAAGAACAGCGGCAGCGCAACCCGTGCCTTGAGGAACATGACGATCGACGGTTCCTTGCGCTCCCAGGTCGGCAGCAGCCGCTCCCAGCCACCGTGGGGATCCTCTTCGATCACCCGCGCATCACCCTGGATCGTGGCCCGATCGAGCGATCCTCCAACGGCCACCGGATCGGTGATCGACAACGAGACACGCGGGTTTGCCCGGATGTGCTCGAGCTTGCGGCTGAACAGCGTCGAAGACGTCAGGTAGATCCGCCCGCCGTCCCACAGCGGGATGAGCGGATAGGTGACCGGGCGCCCACGTCCATCGATGACGGTCAGCTCACCGACGAGCGCGGTCTCGAGCAGCCTTGCGACGGGGTCGGGCATGGTGGCCATGGCGGTTCAGGCTCCTGGTTGCCGGGCGCTGGAAACACCCGTTGGCAGCGGGATCATACCACAAGAATGCTACCTGCATGTAGCATGTTTCAACACTCGAGTGGGCTGCGGTACGATGCGCCCCCATGTCCGAGACACCCTCGAATGCGCTTATCCATGCCCGCCAGCTGACCAAGCGGTTTGGCGCCTTCACCGCCGTCGACGCCATCGACTTCGACGTTGCGGCCGGCGAATCGTTCGGGTTCCTCGGGCCAAACGGCGCGGGCAAGACTTCCACGATGCGGATGATCGGATGCACCTCGCCGATCACCGATGGAACGCTCGAGGTCATGGGCATGACCCCGGCCATCCATGGTCCGCAGATCCGGGCACGCCTGGGGGTCGTCCCCCAGCAGGACACCCTGGACAGCGAACTCACGGTCCGCGAGAACCTCGTCATCTATGGGCGCTATTTCGGTCTGAGCCGGGCGGAAGTGGGCCGGCGGGCAGACGAGCTGCTCGAGTTCGCCCAGCTGACCGAGCGAGCCAACGACCAGGTCGAGCCATTGTCCGGCGGGATGAAGCGGCGGTTGACCATCGCCCGGTCGCTCATCAACGAGCCAACCCTCCTGCTCCTCGATGAGCCCACCACCGGTCTCGACCCGCAGGCGCGACACCTCCTCTGGGATCGCCTCTACCGGCTCAAGCAACGGGGCGTGACCCTCGTCCTCACCACCCACTACATGGACGAGGCCGAACAGCTGTGCGACCGCCTGGTCGTCATGGACAAGGCCAGGATCGTCGCCGAAGGCAGCCCTCGCGAGCTGATCGATCGCTACTCCACTCGCGAGGTCACGGAGCTCCGCTTCCCGCCCGGGATCGCGGAGACGCTCGACGGACAGCTCGACGGGATTGCCGAGCGCGTGGAGCGACTGCCCGACCGGATCCTGCTTTACGCCGACGACGGTGAGGCCGCGGCGGTGGCTGTCCATCAGCGGGGCCTGAACCCTGAGACGGTCCTCGTCCGGCGGTCCTCGCTCGAGGACGTCTTCCTGCGCCTGACCGGCAGGTCACTGATCGACTAGGCGGAGATACCGATGACCGCCATCGACCATCCGACATCGAGCGGCGCGCGGCCTGCGGCGGCGCGCCGCAGCTCGACCGTGGGGCGGGTCTTCGAACATCGCTGGCTGCAGTATCGACGCACGTTTCGCGCGAGCATCTTCACGTCGTTCCTGTCCCCGGTCCTGTTCCTCACCGCGATGGGGCTCGGCCTCGGCTCGTACGTCTCGGACTCGGCGATCGACGATATCGGCGGGGTGTCCTACCTCATCTTTCTCGCCCCCGGGCTGCTGGCGGCGACCGCCATGCAGGCGGCCTCGTTCGAAGCCACCTTCCCGATCATGGGCGGGCTCGTCTGGACCAGGATCTTCCACGCGATGCACGCGACGCCGATCTCGCCGCGCGACATCGCCCTTGGCAACCTGCTCTGGATCGGCGCCCGGCTGACCCTCATTTCGGCGGTCTTCACCGCGGTGATCGTGCTGTTCGGCGCGGCGTCGTCCCCGCTGATCATCCTGGCTATCCCGGCGGCGACCCTCACGGGCCTCGCATTCGCCGCTCCGATCGCCGCGTTCTCCGCCACCCAGAAGACGCCGGAACGGTTCGCGGCCATCTTCCGCTTCGGCGTCACGCCGCTCTTCCTGTTTTCGGGCACGTTCTTCCCGCTCGACTCGTTGCCCGAGGCCGTTCGGCCGCTGGCCTGGATCACCCCGCTCTATCACGGGGGCGCGTTGACCCGCGGGCTCTCGCTCGGGACGCTGCTCGACGATCCGCTCCTCGCGCTGATCCACGTCCTGGTGCTTGTGGCATGCGTCGTTGCCGGGACGGTGGCCATGATCCACACGATCGACCGCCGGCTGGTGCGCGGATGATCGCCCTGCGCCTGACCCCCGCCTGGTCGTTTGGCAGCCGTCGCTCCGCCCGACTGATCGAGCGGAACCTGTACGTCTACAAGCACAGCTGGCTCGTCCTGCTCTCCGGGTTTTTCGAGCCGCTCTTCTACCTGCTCGGGATCGGCTTCGGGTTGGGTGCCCTCATCGGGACGATTCCTGGACCCGGTGGCGTCGAGATCAGCTACCAGCTGTTCCTGGCCCCGGCCCTGCTGGCCAGCTCGGCGATGAACGGCGCGATCATGGAGAGCACGTTCAACTTCTTCTTCAAGCTCAACTACAACAAGACGTTCGCATCGATCCTCGCCACGCCCTTGTCGCCGGGCGACATCGCCCTTGGTGAGCTCGGCTGGGCACTGATCCGCGGCGGCCTCTACGCAGTCGGGTTCATGGGCGTGATGGTCGTCTTTGGCCTGGTCGTCACGCCATGGGTCATCCTTGCCGTGCCGGCGGCACTCCTTCTGGGCTTCGCATTCGGGGCCGTCGGGATGGCGGCCACGTCATTCATGAAGACCTGGCAGGACTTTGACCTGATCCAGCTCGTGGTCCTGCCGATGTTCCTGTTCTCCGGCACGTTCTATCCGCTCGACGCGTATCCGGAGGCGTTGCGCGTGCTCGTCCAGCTCACCCCGCTCTACCAGGGCGTGGACCTCATCCGCTCGCTGACGGTGGGTCACATCTCGCCGATCCTCCTCTTCCATGTGGCATATCTGGCCGTGATGGGGTGCATCGGGTTGGTCGTCACCTCGCGGCGCATCGACAAGCTCCTGCTGAAGTAGGCGAACGGTGGTCGCCGCATGACTGACCTTGCGGCGCTCGATGCCCTGACGGCCGAGATCGTCGCCTGCCGCCGATGCCCGCGCCTGGTCGCGTGGCGCGAGCTGGTGGCCCGCGAGAAGGTCGCCCGGTTTCGTGAGGAGGCGTACTGGGGTCGCCCTGTCCCCGGATTTGGCGATCCTGACGCGCGGATCATGATCGTCGGCCTCGCGCCGGCGGCTCATGGCGGTAATCGGACCGGCCGCGTGTTCACCGGCGATGCCTCGGGCGACTTCCTGTTTCGCGCGATGCACAAGGTCGGTCTGGCCAGCCAGCCGACCAGTCGCCGCGCGGACGACGGGCTTCGCCTGCCGGGTGCCTATGTCGCCGCCGCGGTGCGCTGCGCGCCACCCGCCAACAAGCCACTGCCTTCCGAACGCGACAACTGCGCGCCGTTCCTTGCCCGCGAGCTCGAGCTTCTGACGGGCGTCAGGGTCCTGCTCGCCCTCGGGGCCTATGCATGGGAGTCCGCGTTCCGGGCGATCGCGTCGACCACTGGAGATGACCTCCGACCGAGACCACGGTTTGGCCACGGCGCGGAGGCGAGTGCTGGCCGCTACGCGGTGATCGGCTCATACCACCCGAGCCAGCAGAACACGTTCACGGGACGGCTTAGCGCGTCGATGCTCGATGCGGTCTTGAGACGTGCCATCGACCTCACGACCGCTCGGCAAGTTATGTGACATTGCATCTATTGACAAATCACATATTGCAGTGTCATTGTGTTCCCGACAGGGTTGACCGCCCAGACGGAGGCACGGAAGTGCACGACATCCTCATCCAGATCGAGACCGACGACTTCGCCGCCTGGGAGGAGCAGCACAATCTTCACGCTGCCAATCGGGCGAGCTACGGCATCGAAGATGGGCCGGCCTACCGGGACCTCAACAACCCCAACGCAGCCATGTTCCACATCAGGTTCGAGGACATGGATCGAGCCATGGGCTGGTTCCAGTCCGATACGTTCAAGGCCGCGACCAAGCTGGCAAAGGTCACGGGACGGACGCTGTACGACGCCCATCCTCGCAGCCGAGGCTGACGCGCCCTCCCTGCCGGCCGGGACGAGGTTTCCGCTGGCGACGCGGCAAGTGACCGAAGACGATCGCCTGGCAACCTGGCGAGATCTGCAATGGGCGACGAGTCTGATCATGAGCCGGTTCGCCCATGACCTGGCCGAGCAGGATCTGACGCTCGAGGAATTCGACGTCCTCGTGCACCTGGCATGGGCTCCGGATGGCGTGATGCCGTTGCGTGCCCTCGTGGCCTCGATGGTCACTGGGTACCAGCTGAGTCGAAGCGGCATTACGCGACTACTGGACAGGATGGAACGAGACGGCCTCGTCGATCGAACCCTGAGTCGCACGGATCGGCGGCAGTTCAACGTCGCCATCAGTGCCCAGGGCCGAGAGGTCTTCGACCGGGTGTGGCCGGGCCACCTGCAAGGAATCCAGCGCTACTTCTCCGAACCGTTGACCGATCCTGACGTGACGGTCATGAAGCGTCTCCTTGCCAAGCTGATCCGCGCCAACGCGCCGTCCCTCGACCGTTCATCGAAGGCCGATTCCATGGGAACGCGACAGCATCGGGCGCTGGCCGAGGTGAAACTGCGCTAACGCGCGTCTGGCGGCTTGTCCCGCAAGGGGACTGATCGGCCTGTGGCGGCCTCCGGCCAGCGTGACGATCCTCCCGTATTCTTCTCGTCCCGAATGGCCACCACCGAACGCGACTACTACCTGATCCTCGGCATCGAACGCGGGGCGACTGACGCCGAGATCAAGCGCGCCTATCGGAAGCTCGCCCAGCAGTGGCACCCCGACGTGAATGCCGATCCGGGCGCCCACGACCGGTTCACCGAGATCAACGAGGCGTACCAGGTCCTCTCGGACCCTGAACGACGAGGCCGCTACGACATGTTCGGCCAGGCCGGTCTGGGTGGCGCCGGCGCCGGGTTCGAGGGCTTTGGCGGCTTCAATGACATCTTCGACGCCTTCTTCGGCGGCACGGCCGGCGCCGGTTCGGCCCGTCGTGGCCGGCCACAGCCGGGCTCGGACCTGCGCTACGACCTCCGGATCACGTTCGAAGAGGCGGTCAAGGGCACCGACAAACAGATCGAGTTTTCCGTGTTGCAGCGCTGCGAGACCTGCAACGGCAGCGGCGCTGCGCCCGGGACCGAGGCGATCGGCTGCACGCAATGCGGTGGTCGCGGCGAGGTCCGGTCCGTCCGTCAGACGATGCTCGGCCAGATGGTCAACGTCACCGCGTGCCCGCGGTGTCGCGGCGAGGGCAAGGTCGTCGAGTTGCCATGCGATACCTGTCGCGGCGACGGTCGCACCGAGCGCCGTCGTACGCTCCAGGTCTCGATCCCCGCGGGCATCGACGAAGGTCACCAGATCCGGCTGTCGAACGAAGGCGAGGTCGGCCCGCGCGGCGGTCCGGCGGGCAGCCTGTACGTCGCGGTCCACGTCCAGCCGCACCCCTCGCTCAAACGGGAAGGCACCGAGCTGTTCTATGAAGCCGCGATCTCGATCGCACAGGCGGCGCTCGGGACGCGGATCACGGTCCCGACGGTGGAAGGGTCCGAGGAGGTCGAGGTCAAGCCAGGGACGCAACCGGACACCGAGATCCGCCTGCGCGGCAAGGGCGTCCCGCACCTCCGGCGCGGCGGCGCACGGGGCGACCTCCACGTGCTCGTGGACGTGGTCGTGCCAACCAAGCTCTCGAAGAAGGGTCGCGAGCTCCTCGCCGCGTATGCCGAAGAGACCGGCGAAACGGTCGGCGCGGGCGGATCGGGCGGGCTGCGCGAGAAGCTCGGGCTCGGTTGAGCGGCTCAGGGAGCCGCCCGCCCAGCGTTCCTCCTGCGTCCGGGGCCTGGCTCGAGCTCTCCGTCGAGGCCGATATCGAGGCGGTCGAAGCCGTCAGCGAGATCCTCGGGCGGACCGCGCAAGGCGGCACGTCCGTGGAGCCTGGGTTCGAGCTGACCGACGAGGGGCTCGGCGCTCGCATCGATCCGTCAAGACCGGCGATCGTGCGCGCCTATCTCCCGGCGCGAGACGGGGCCGCCCTCGAGCGTGCGGTCGCCGACACGACCGAGGCTCTCGGTCACCTGCAGGCCTTTGGCCTGCGCCCCATCGGCGAGCTGCAGACGCGGCTCGTTGACGAGGCCGACTGGGCAGAGGCATGGAAGAACTACTTCCCGGTCATGCGGATCGGCCGCCGCCTCGTGATCCGGCCGACCTGGCGTCGTCATCGCCGGGCCCCTGGCGACGTCGTGCTGGCACTCGATCCGGGGATGGCGTTTGGGACCGGGCTGCACCCGACGACCCGCCTATGCCTCGCCAAGCTGAAATCGATCGCCGACGACGGCCGGGTGCGCGGCGCGCGGGTCCTCGACGTCGGCTGCGGCTCAGGCATCCTCGCGATCGCGGCTGTGAAGCTCGGGGCGTCCGATGCCCTTGGCGTCGACACCGACCCGATCGCCGTCGAATCGACCGTGGCGAACGCCCGCCGGAACCGGCTCGCCCGGCGAGTGCGTGCCCTGGCCGGCAGCCTGCCGAGCGGCGAACCGCCCTTCGATGTCGTCCTCGCCAACCTGATCGCCGGTGTCCTCGTGCCCCTGGCTGGTTCTCTGCGAGACGAGCTGCGGCCAGGCGGGACCCTTGTTGCATCGGGCATCTTCATCGACCGCGAAGCCGTGGTCCGTTCTGCGTTCGAGGCGACCGGGCTCCGAATCGGTGGTCGCGCGGCTGAGGGCGACTGGGTGGCGCTGGTGGCCAGCCGCCCTCGTTGACGCAGGGTCCCTAGGTCGCGGGGCGCCAGCTCGGCGAGTCGCCCTGGAGGAATCGCGTCAAGCCGGTCCCATCGGGCCGGATGAGGTTGATCCAGCCACCGCTCACGAAGCTCAGCGTCGAGCCGTCGGCTGTCCATGCGATCCTCCCCCCGGAGTACTCGCTGGTGACGTGCCGACTGTTCGTCCCATCGGTCTCCATGATGAGAAGTCCAGGTTCCGGGCCGTAACTCTGGTAGGCCAGGCGTGAGCCGTCGCGCGACACGGCGAAGACGTTCTCCTCACCGTCTCGATAGTCCGTCAGCGGAGTCTCGACACCCGTTGTCAGGTCGACGCGGACGATCTCGAGGCCGCCACCACCGATCTCGTCGCGCACGGCCAGCAACACATCCTCGGCGATCAGCGCCGCCCCACCTTCGAGGTGGGTATCTGGTTCCTCGTACAACAGCTGCTCGTTCGAGCCGTCGAGGTCCACCCGATAGATCGCGAAATTCTCAGATCCTGTTGGTCGACCGAACACAAGCGTACTGCCGTCCGGCGAGAACGATGGGGCTATCTCGGCCTCCGAAGTCGACGTGACAGGCGTCGCGCCCGAGCCGTCTGCCGCCATCACGTAGACGTCTCCGTCTCGTAGGAACGCGATCGATCGGCCGTCGGGGGACCACGATGGGTACATGTCCTGTGCGGGATCCGTCGTCAAGCGGATGACGCCGGTGCCGTCCCCCTGGGCGAGGTAGATATCCCGGTTGCCGTCGACCGACGCGTGGTACGCGACCTGTCCGGTCGCCGTCGCGGGGTCCGGGTCTGCCGTGGCCCCGCTCGCGGACGGTGACGGTCCAGGAGGCGACGGTGCCGTCGACACGGGTGGGCTCCCAACACCTGATGATTGACCGAGAAGGCCGCCGCCGACTATGACGAGGACCACGACGACAACCGCCGCCGAGGTGAGTACCGCAATGCTTCGCATCATCGAGAAGATCCTCCAGTCGAGGCGCGACCCGCGGCGGTGGATCCGACGTGTCTGCTCGAAGGTGACCTCGAGCAGACGATCGGGAGCCTGCGGTGGCGCGTCCGATACGAGCCACGCCGTGATCCGGTCTTCCGGAGTCGCATTGGTATTCATGCTGTCCGTCCATTGGTGACGGCGACGGTCGATCGAGCGTCCGCCTCGAGCGCGGCGCGCAAGATCCCCGTCGCGTAATAGACCCGGGACTTTGCTGTGCCTTCCGGGATGCCGACCAGCTCGGCGATCTCATGGAAGGGAAGCCCCAGGTAGTAGTGGAGGACCACGACGACCCGGTGCTCCGGCTTCAGTCGACGGAAGCCGCGCTCGAGTTGTTCGCGGTCGGCGAGGGTGGAAGTGCCGTCGGCCTCTGCCGGTTCGGCATGGACAACGCGGATGTGGGCTTCGTATCGACGACGATGGCGCCGCACATCAGCGCACGCGTTGATGAGCAGACGATGTAGCCACGCGTCGAAACGGTCTGGATCCCGGATCTTGTGCAGATTTCGCCACGCGTCCGTCAGGGCGGACTGGACCGCGTCCTCGGCATCGTGCGTATCGCGCAGGATGAGACGAGCGATGGCGTAGAGCCGATCCACGACGGCGGCCGCCAGGACCTCGAACGCTTCGTGGTCCCCGTCCCGCGCCGCCTCGACGAGCTCTCGCTGCACCGACACGCCTCGTGTTCCTGGCCGGTCGAGGTGACCGCCTTCAATGCCTACGACTCGCCCAGCGCCAGGTCGGTTCGATCTACGCGGGCGTCGGGCCGCTGCCGTGGTCCCCATGGACTGTCACCGGCCCCGAATGCCGGCCTCAGTCGCCCACCCTACAATCGGATCGATGCCGTCCTTCTTCCCGATCCTGCTCGGCACCCACATCGTGCTCGCGGTCGGGCTGTTCCTGCCATCGATCCTGTTGCCATTCGCGCTGCGGGCGCGCCGCGCCACGGTCGAGTCGACGAGCGGCGTCGTCCAGGCGCTCCTGTGGGCCCAGACCCACGGCACGATCGTCGTCGGGGCAGGGCTCGCGCTGACCGGCATCGGGCTGATCGCGGTCCTCGGTCCCGAGATGGTCCGCCAGCCATGGCTCCTCGTGGCGTTGTCCATCTACTTCGTGAACCTTGCGATCGCCTTCTTCATCCAGCGTCCGAGTCTTCGACGCCTTGTCGGGATCCGGGCGTCCGCGGACGATCGAGCCTGGACGGAACGCGCCCGGCGCCAGCGCTACCTCTCGTACCTGATGGCGGGCCTGGTCGGCACGATCGGGTTCCTGATGAGCTCGAAGCCGGTGCTGTGGTGAACGAGTCGGACTGCCTGTTCTGCCGCATCGTCGCGGGCGAGATCCCGTCCACGCGGCTCCATGACGACGACCTGGTGATCGCGATCCGCGACATTGCCCCGCGCGCGCCGACCCATATCCTCATCCTGCCGCGGCGGCACATCGGGTCCGCGGCCGACCTCGGTGAGGCCGATGGGCCACTGCTCGGACGGATCTTCGGGGTGGCCGCCGATCTCGCCCGGTCCGAGGGGATCGCGGACGCCGGCTACCGGCTGGTGTCGAACGTTGGACGATGGGGCGGCCAGAGCGTGGACCATCTCCACATCCACCTGATGGGCGGACGCTCGTTCACGTGGCCTCCTGGGTGAAGCGGGTCGCGGCGGTCGTGTTCGGCGCCATCCTGCTCGCGGCGTGTGCCCCGGGCAACCAGCCGGTCGGCAGCGTGCCGGTCGCGACGGTCCGGCCGGCGATGACCGTGTCTCCCACCGTCAACCAGACGCGCGCGGAGCTGGTCCGCGTCCTCTCGACGGCGAACCTCATTCTCGCGGACTCGCAGGCGCCGATCCGCCCGGCCGAATTGCCGCTCCTGGTCTCGGCCCCTCGGGCGGTGTTCCAGGTGACGTTGCCGGCCGACCCGACGCGCGGCTTCATCGTCGTCTATGAGTTCACCGACGCGGCCAGGGCATCGGAGGCCGCAGCGGAGCAGCAGCAATATCTCGCGAGCGGCCCGGGCCGGATCCAGACACCGGAGGGCACCGTGTACGTCCTGCGCCAGGTCGGACCGACCGTCGTCCTGTACGAATGGTTGCCGGGTGCGGCGAAGGATCCAGCGGCCCCTGACATCCAGCGCACGCTCGAGACGCTCGGCGTCGGATACCCGATCGCGAGCTGAGTCAGTCCGCCGGCGCGGTGTCGGCGATCGCCCAGGCGCGCACCGGGGCACGCTTGATCTTGAGCGTATGGGTTCGAGGGAAGTCCTCGTCGGGCCAGAGCCGCCAGCCGTGGATCCGCTGGTTCGGGCCAAGGGCGGCGTTCGCGGCCTTGACCGTGGCGTCGATCCGCGCCCGCATGACGGTGACGTCCGACGCGTCGCCCGTGCCGGAGCCCGCGGACGTGGCTGCGCCTGTTGGTGCGGGCGCGGCGCCGGCCGTTGCCGCGGCGGCGCTGGCCAGGACGATCGCCTCGATCCGACCGGGTCGTGTTTCGACCACGACCGAATCCCGCAGACCCGCCACGCGCAAGGCGTTCTCGATGTCCTCGGGATACACGTTGAAGCCATTGGGCAGCACGATGATGTCCTTCGACCGTCCCGACAGGATCAGCCGTCCCTTTGCGTCGAGATGCCCGATGTCGCCGGTCTTGTACCAGCCGTCGGTCGTGAAGGCGGCGGCCGTCGCGGCCGGGTCGTTCCAGTAGCCCTTGAACAGGGTGGGGCCGCGGAACTGGACCTCCCCGTCGTCGGCGATGCGCATCTCGATGCCGGGCGGTGGCCGCCCGACGGTCCCGAGCCCATGATCGTCGAGCGTGGTGCACGAGCCGGTGCCGGTCTCGGTGGCGCCATAGCCCTGCAGGACCGTGACCCCAAGGTCCTCCCAGCCCTGCTGGAGGGCAGGCGGCAGGAACGCCCCGGCGGAGAGGAAGAGCCGGAACTGGCCGCCGAGCTGTGCGTGGACGCGCCGGAACAGGAGTCGTCGGAGCCCGACCGGGAGGCGCCGGGCGATCGCCCGCAGGCGGTTGAACGCGGCCGTCCGACCGCTCTTGCCGACTTCGCGCTCGATCGCGCTCCAGAACAGGTCGAGGACCTGGGGGACGACCACCATCGAGGTCACGCGCTGGTCCCGCAATGCATCGAAGATCACGCGCGGGTTGCGGCTCCGGACATACAGGATGTCGGCGCCGACCGACAGGGCGTAGCACAGCCCGACGGACTGCTCGAGCAGGTGCGAGAGCGGCAGGAGCGACACCAGCCGGTGCTCCATCTTGGGGACGATCTGGTGGAAGGTCTCGATCGAAGCGAAGACGTTGTCGTGGCCCAGCATCACGCCCTTGGGCGTACCGGTCGTGCCCGACGTGTACACGAGCTCGTAGATCTCCTCCGCGGCGGGAGCGGGCCACGCGGCCACTCGCGACTCCCAGTCGTCCGGGAACGTGTCGTCGGGCTCGGCCGAGAGCGCCTCGACGGACGTCGTCGGGAACTGCGCGAGACCGGCCTCGCGGGGATCCGGGGCATCGCGCCCGGTGCCCAGGACAAGGTGCCGGGCCTCCGACGAGCGAACGATGCCCTCGACGGCGTCGGACGACATCCGCAGGTCGAGCGGGACGATGATCAGCCGTGCCCGCATCGCGCCGAAGTAGGCGGCCGGGAGCTCCGGGGTGGACGGCGACCAGGTGAGGAGGCGATCGCCCGGTTCCAGCCCGAGCGCTCGCAGTCGCCATGCCGCAATCCGCGAACGCCGGTCGAGCTCGAGGTAGGACCACGCTGTTGTCGAACCGTCGTCATGTCGGAGGCTCAGGGCCGTTCGTTCGCCATATCGAGCGACCGCGTCCGCGAGGAGGTCGAGCAGGGTGGGCATCCGGGCCTCGGGTGAGTGGCGTTCGAACCGGTGACGCGCTCCGGCGCCGGCCGTTACCGCCGAGTGTTGCACGCCGGTGTCGATTTTGCCCCGAATCGATGGTCTGGCCGGCGTTTGACCTCCTCGGGGGCCTCGGCTATGCTCCGCCAGCCCTTGACGGGTTTGCCGTCGAGCGTGCGTCGGAGCCGGTGGCCGCGAGCCCGACGCGACAGTCGTGACCCCAGGCCTGGGGAGGTGAACCGGGATTGGCAGAAGTCCGAGTGGGTGAGAACGAGACGTTCGAAAGCGCCCTGCGTCGCTTCAACAAGAAGATCCAGCAGAGCGGCATCCTCGCCGAGGCTCGCCGACGCGAGCACTACGAGAAGCCCTCTGTGAAGCGAAAGCGCAAGGAAGCAAAGCGCAAGAAGAACGCCCGAACGCAGGTCGGCTGAGCGGGCTCAGCCCGACCACCATCCCTGCCCCCCCGCGGGCCTAGCGAGGCAGGCCGCCACGGCGGCAGTCCTCACGCCCGAGGTGCCAGATCCGGTGTCCCTTCGAGATCGCCTTCAGACCGATATCGCCGTCGCCATGCGCGGCGGTGACGCCCTGCGCCGCGACACGCTGCGGATGGCCGCCAGCGCGGCATACAACGTCGAAAAGCGCAATGGCCATCCGTTGACCGAGGACGAGTTCCTTGCCGTCCTCAGCCGCGAGGTGAAGACACGCCGCGAATCGGTCGAGGCCTTCCGCAACGGCGGTCGCGAGGACCTCGCGACGAAAGAGGAAACCGAGATCGAGATCCTCTCGGAGTACCTGCCCCAGGCGCTCACCGAAGACGAGATCCGCGACCTGATCCGGGAGGCGATCTCGGCGACCGGAGCCGCCTCCGCGCGGGACATGGGCAAGGTGATGGGCTGGCTCGCGCCGCGAACCCGTGGTCGGGCCGACGGCAAACGGGTCAGCGAGCTGGTCGTCCAGACCCTCGCGGCCGCCGATCTCGCCGCGCACGACGGCAAGACCCACTGACGCCCGCACGACCATGTTGACCTCCCGCGCACCCGCACTCGTCCGCTTCACCCGCGGTGATGCGTCGCGCCTGGCGATCGCCTCGCTCGTCCTGATCGCCGCGCTCACGGCGATCCTTGGGGTCGACATCCTGCCCGACGAACCGCTCCAGGTGAACGCCGGTGAGCTCGCGCCGCAGGACATCGAGGCGCCGCGGGCGATCGACTTCGTCAGCGTCGTCCAGACGAGCGAAGCGCGCGCCGCTGCCCGGTCGGCCGTTGAACCGCAGTACGACTTCACGAGCGAGAACGCGATTGCCATCGCCGAGGAGCAACAGCGCGAGTTCGAGGATCGAGTCGGGCGGATCGACACCACGTTCGCCGCCGAACTTGCCGCGGAGGAGCGGGCATCACTGCTCGAGACGGCAGTGGACGATCTGTCCGATGGCGCCCGCGAGACCCTCGTTGGCATCGACGCCGCGCGTTGGGCGGCTGTTCGGACCGAGGCCGCACGGGTCCTGGATGCCACGCTGCGGACGGAGCTCCGCGACTCCCAGGTCGCCGAGGCGAGGTCCGACCTGTCCGGGCGAATGGCCGGTGGGCTCGACGAAGCCGAACGAATGCTGGCCGCGGAGTTGATCAGTCCCCTCCTGGTGCCCAATTCGTCGTTCAGCCCCGAGCTCACGACGCAGGCCCGCGATCGGGCGGCGGAGGCGGTCGAGGACGTTCGCGTCCAGATCCTCCAGGGCGAGGTCATCGTCCGCCAGGGCACGCGGATCGACGCCGCGCAGATCGAGCAGATCGATGCGCTCGGACTGAGCGAAGAGGCACCCGACATCGCGAGCTTTGCCGGCTGGCTGCTCCTTGCCGTGCTCGTGGTCGGTGATGCTCTTGAGCTGGATCTGGCGCTTCCGGCCAAAGCTCTGGCACCGCGACAACGTGCTGATCCTGATCGGGGTGCTGCTCGTCGGCGTGACCCTTGCGCTCAAGGTCACGGCGGGCCGCCCGACGTTGCCATTCTTCCTCCCGACGGCGGCCATCGCGATGCTGCTTGCCGTGCTCCTCGACGCCTCGATCGCCACGATCGTCATGGCCTTCATCGCCGTGATCGGGGGCGCCGTGAACGGCGCCTCGCTCGAATTCACGACGTACACCTTCCTGGGCGGGATGGCCGGCATCGTCGGCGTCCGCAAGGGCGACCGGCTGCAGGTGTTCTTCCAGGCCGCGGTCGCGGTGTTCGTGGTCAGCGGACTGGCGGTGACCGTCTTCTCGCTCCTTGGTGCCCGCGATCTGCGCGGCATCCTGGAGCTGTGGTTCGCATCGGCGGCATCAGCGGCCGGATCCGGGATCGCGGCCGTCGGTTCGTTCGCGGTCCTTGGGTCGGTGTTCGGGATCCTGACCGTGTTCCAGCTCCTTGAGCTGGCCAACCCGTCACAACCCCTCCTGCGTCGGTTGCTCGTCGAGACGCCCGGGACCTATCACCACTCGTTGATGGTCGGCAACCTTGCCGAGCGCGCGGCCGAGGCGATCGGCGCGGACCCGCTGGTGACCCGCGTGGCGGCCTACTACCACGACATCGGCAAGCTGGCCAATCCGCTCGCGTTCATCGAGAACCAGGCCGGGGCGGAGAACATCCACGACCAGCTCGAACCCGAGGTCAGCGCTGGCATCCTCAAGCAACACGTGGTGGACGGCATCGATCTCGCCTACAAGGCGAAGCTGCCAAAGGCGCTC
The DNA here is from genome assembly GCA_963731865.1 of uncultured Chloroflexia bacterium. GTDB lineage: Bacteria > Chloroflexota > Limnocylindria > Limnocylindrales > CSP1-4 > SPCO01. The sequence goes on from CAVSXG010000003.1 coordinate 395,758, forward strand.
ATCGCGTACATCCCGCAGCACCACGGAACCGCGATCATGGGCTACTTCTACGCTCGCGCGAAGGAGCTGGCCGGCCCGGGTGCGACCATCGTTGACGCACGGTTCCGCCATTCGGGGCCAAAGCCGCAGACCCGCGAGGCCGCCCTGATCATGCTCGCAGACGGCGTCGAGGCGTCCGTGCGGTCTCTCGCCGCGCGCGACGAGCCGGCCATCCGCGCGATGGTCACGCGGATCATCGAGGAGCGGACCGCCGACGGCCAGTTCGACGAGTGCGACCTGACGATGCGCGACATCGAGCGGATCCGCGAGGCCTTCGTCCAGCAGCTCCTGGGCATGTACCACACGCGGATCGCCTACCCGCAGAACACGGTCGTCGAGCTCGAGTCGCGACGGATGACCGGTGGACGCGGGGGGAGCGCCTCGGCGTCGTGACCCGCGTGCTCCGGGTGGGGCCCTGGCGGATCGATCTCATCGCGCGCGACGGTGTCGTCGCACCCACGTCCGCGGCGTCCATGGCGCGGGCGATCGCACGGGCTGCCGAGGCTGCCGGGGCGCCGAGCCCGTCGTCGATCGGGTTGATCCTGACCGACGACGCCGAGCTCGCGACGCTGAACGTCGCGCACCTCGGCAAGACCGGCCCGACGGACGTGTTGTCATTCCCGCTCCTTCCCCCGGACGCGTTTCCGCCGCATCCGGGAGCGAGCACGTTCGCGCCGGGGTCTGGGACCTCGACCGTTCCCCGGTTCACCCTGCCCCCGCGTCGTCGGCCGCACCTCGGGGACATCGTCGTCTCCGTCGAACGGGCCGCTGCCCAGGCCGTCGAGGGTCGGGGTGGTCAGACTGGGGATGTTCGCTGGTCTCCTGCCGACGAGCTCTTGCTGCTCGTCACGCACGGCACGCTCCATCTCTGCGGTTGGGACCACGCGGACCCCGACGAGGAAGCCGCGATGCGCGCCCTGGAGAATCGCCTGCTCGCGACCTGATACCGCGCCCCCTGGCGACACCGCTGCTACCATCCCGGCAGGCCCTCCCACGCGGGATCGGGCCCTGTCTGGCTGCCCGGAGGATTTGGTGAAGCTCGTCGTCGGCCTGGGAAACCCCGGGTCGCAGTACGCCCGAACGCGGCACAACGTCGGCTGGCAGGCGATCGATCGCGTCGCGGATCGTGCCGGCTGGGCGGGCCGTGGCCGCCAGCGGGACGCCTCGAGCGTCGTGCTCGGACGGTACAAGGGCCTCGACCTGACGCTCGTCAAACCGCTGACGTTCATGAACGACTCGGGGCTTGCCGTCCGCAAGGTGCTTGCCCGCGAGCACGCTCCGCTCACCGACATCCTCGTGGTCGCCGACGACTTCGCGCTGCCGTTCGGCAAGCTCCGCTTCCGGGAGGGTGGCGGGCATGGTGGTCACAACGGCCTGCGCTCGATCATCGACGAGCTCGGAACCGAGAAGTTCAGCCGCCTCCGGATCGGGATCGGCGATCCCGTGACAGGCGGCGCCGATCACGTCCTCTCGACGTTCCGACCCGAGGAAACGGCTCGTCTCGACGAGCTCCTCGACGCCACCGCCGACGCGATCGAGGCCTGGGGGCGCGAGGGGACGAGCAAGGCCGCCAACCGTTTCAACATGTTCGAGCTCCGCCCGGCGGACAGTGCCCTCCTCGCCGCTCCCGGTGAGGTCGACGGGCCGGCGGGTGCCGACGGCATCCGGCGAACGCGCACGGGCTGGCGGCGCATCCGGCTCGGCCGGTCGGAGGACTGAGCCCATGCCGACCCCGCCGCTCCGCGGACGGCGCGGCCGCGACCGGCGTATCGCCGAGCGGGTCGCCACGGACTTCGCCGCTCGTCACGCTCGAACGGCCGGGGAGACGCTCGACTTCGACGTCGCGGCGGTCGATGGCGAGGTCGAAGACGCGGCGCGCGCCGCTCAGACGAAGGCAACAGCACGGACCCGAGCCGCAAGTGCGACACCCTCGAGCTGACGGGCGGACGCGACCGGGGAGCGGCCACCGGCTCCCGGACCTCTCGGCGCTCCCGCCGCTGCTGGCGGCGACCGGAACCTTCGCGGCGCTTCGTGAGCGGCTAGGCGGCAACGCCCTGCCCGAGCCGGGACCGGTAGCCGAACGATCGCGACGTGTCGGACGCCACGTCGGCCTCGTCTCGATCCCGCACGGCGCAAAGAGCTACCTGGCCGCGGCGCTCGGCCAGGCCCCGGACGGCGAGCGACTCGTGTGGATTGCCCGGGACGCGGAGATCGGCGACCGCGTGGCGGAGGAGCTCGGCGCGTGGCTCGGGGACCCGGCCGCGGTCGTCACGCTCGAGCCCCGGACCGCGCTCGCCTACGAGCGAAGCGAGCTCGTCGCCGACGAGACCGCCGCGCGGGTCGCGACCCTTGCCGCCTGGCGTGGAGGCCGTGCCCGCGTGATGGTGGCCGGCGTCCAGGCCCTCCTCCAGCACACGATCTCGCCCGCCGACCTGCCCGACGCAGCGCGGGAAGTGCGGCGCGGGGCGCGGATCCACCAGGAGGCGCTGCTGCGCGACCTGTTCGACCTCGGTTACGTGCCGGTCCTCGAAGTCGCCGGGCGAGGCGAGTTCGCCCGTCGGGGCGGGATCGTGGATGTCTTCCCCCCGTCGCTGCCGCTGCCCATCCGGATCGAGTTCTTTGGCGACGAAATCGACTCGCTCCGCGCCTTCGACCCGACGGATCAGCGGACCGTCGACCCGGTCGAAGCGGCCGTGCTCCTGCCCGCCTCGGAGTTCCTGCTCCCGCGCGGCGGCGCAGGGGCGATCGCCGAACGCCTTGGTCGCGGGGCCGCTCGACTGCCCGAGCGGCTCGCTGCCGATCTCGTTCGATTCGGAACCGAACCAGCCGATGCGGCGCGACACGCGACAGAGACCCGGGCATTGCCCGTCGGCGATGCCGCCGAAGTCTGGGCGGCCCACCTGGCGCCCGCCACTGGGCTCGACCACATCGCGCCGGAAACGCTGCTCCTGATCGACGAACCGGGGGACATCGCCGAGGCGGCCGAGTTCCTCTGGCGACAGGCGGACGAACGTCGCGCGGAGCTGATCGAAGCCGGCGAGCTGCCAAAGGACTGGCCGGCGACCTACCTGCCCCCGCGTGACTGGAAGGGGCGGCTTGTCGGTTCGCGCACCCTCGAGCTGACCTGGGAGTCCGTTCCGCCCGAGGACAGCGCGATCGCCCGGGGCGGGTTGTCGTCCGGCGATCCGTTCGGGTGGCGCGAGCCGGTGCTTCCGGCCGGTCGTGCTGGTCGCCTCGCCGACGCCGTGGAGGCCTGGGCGGCGGATGGCGCCCGGATCGTGGTGGCGTCGGACCAGGCGCCCCGGCTCGCGGACATCCTCGCCGAGCGCGACCACGCAGCGGCCGTCGTCACGACGATCCAGACAGCGCCCCCGCCCGGTGCCGTGGCGCTCGTGGATCGAAGCCTCAACGGGGGCTTCATCGGTGGGCCCGACGGGCTCGCGTTCGTCACGGACCGCGAGCTTTTCGGCACGGTCCGCATCCGCCGGCCACGTGCGTTGCGACGTGTCGTCCCGCGGGACATCCTCGAGCGGCTGTCAACGGGCGACTTCGTGGTCCACATCGACCACGGTGTGGCCCGCTACGAACAGATGCTCCAGCGAGGCGGCAGCGGCGAGGAACGCGACTACCTGGAGCTCTCGTTCGCGGGTGGCGATCGGATCTTCGTCCCGGTCGAACAGATCAGCCGGGTGACGCGGTATTCCGGCGGTGAGCGCCCGGCGCTCTCGAAGCTCGGCGGCACGGACTGGCTGCGAGCCAAGCAGCGCGTACGCAAGGCCGTCGACGACCTGGCCGAGGACCTGCTCGCCTTGTACGCGGCACGAGCGGGGGCTCGCGGCCACGCGTTCAGCGCCGACACGCCCTGGCAGGCCGAGATGGAGGCCTCGTTCCCGTACGAGGAGACCGTCGACCAGATGCGGGCGGCGATCGAAGTCAAGGCCGACATGGAGCTGACCCGCCCGATGGACCGGCTCGTCGTCGGCGACGTTGGCTATGGCAAGACCGAGGTCGCCCTGCGCGCGGCATTCAAGGCCATCCAGGACGGCCAGCAGGTCGCGGTGCTCGTCCCGACCACCGTCCTGGCCGCCCAGCACCACGCGACGTTTTCCCAGCGCTTCGCCGCATTCCCGCTCGAGGTCCGGCTGCTGTCACGGTTCGTGTCGCCGTCGGCCCAGACGGGCACGATCGAGGGACTGGCCGATGGCACGGTTGACCTGGTGATCGGGACCCATCGCCTGCTGTCGAAAGACGTCCGGTTCAAGGATCTCGGGCTGGTCGTCGTCGACGAGGAGCAGCGGTTCGGGGTGGCCGCGAAGGAACGGCTCAAGCAGCTCAAGCGCGAGGTCGACGTCCTGACCCTCTCGGCGACCCCAATTCCGCGGACGCTCAACCTCGCCCTTGCGGGGATCCGCGACCTGTCGGTGATCGAGACGCCACCGGAGGACCGTCTGCCGATCCAGACGCGCGTGGCCGAGGCGTCGGCCGGGCTCGTTCGGGACGCGATCCTGCGTGAGCTCGACCGCGGCGGGCAGGTCTTCTACGTCCACAACCGGGTCGAGACGATCGAGGCGCAGGCCGAGCAGCTCCGCCGGATGTTGCCAGGGGTCCGCTTCGTGGTCGGCCACGGGCAGATGGGCGAGGGTGCGCTCGAGAAAGTCATGATCGCCTTCGCCGATGGCGCCGCGGACGTCCTCGTGTGCACCACGATCATCGAGTCCGGTCTCGACATCCCCAACGCCAACACGATCGTGATCGACCGCGCCGACACGCTTGGCCTCGCACAGCTCTACCAGCTGCGCGGACGGGTGGGGCGGAGCAGCCGACGCGCCTACGCGTACCTCCTGTACCGCCGACGCGAGCGCCTGTCGGACGAGGCCCGCAAGCGGCTCCAGGCGATCTTCAACGCGTCGGAGCTCGGCGCGGGGTTCCAGATCGCGCTGTCCGACCTCGAGATCCGGGGCGCCGGCAACATCCTGGGCGGCGAGCAATCGGGACATATGGCCGCGGTCGGGTTCGACCTGTACACGCGGCTGCTGGCCGAGGCCGTGGAGACGCGCAAGGCGACAATGGAAGGCCGTGCGCCGGTGATCGCGGCACCCCAGGCCGTCGTGGACCTGCCGGTCGAAGCGCACCTGCCGACCGAGTACGTCCCCGACGAGGCCCAGAAGCTCGAGCTCTACCGCCGGCTGGCACGCGCCCGAACCCCGGGTGATCTCGCCGCGTTCCGCCAGGAAGTGCTCGACCGCTTCGGGGCGCTGCCCGGGCCGGTGTCGCGTCTGATCGAGGTGGCCGAGCTGCGCCTCGCAGCGGAGGCCGCTGGCGTCCAGTCGATCTCACGCGAGGAGGGCTGGCTGGTGGTCCGGTTCGGGGCAAACCTCACGCGTGCCACGGCCATGCGGCTGCTTGCCGGCCCGGCGCTCCAAGGCGTCCGCCCGACCGACGTCGCGTTCGCGAGCAACCAGGTCCGCATCCGCCTTCCGCGAGATCCGGGCAAGGGTTGGACGCTCACCCAGGCGGTCGTGGCTCGATTGACCGTGGCAGCCAGCGAGCCGCTTGCCGGGTGACCTGGGTCGCGGGAGCCCGCGCCAAGCCAATTCGTGCCGGATGTTCGTCAGGCGGTCATAGGTCACGGCCAATCCGGAAGCCATCGCGGCACTGAGCGTGGAGCGCCTCGCTCAGCCTCTCAGTCGCTGTCAAATGATCACGTCGGCGACCAGTTGGCACAGATCTCGTGACGAGCGCTCACTCGAGGAGCATTTGTCGCGATCCGCCGCCGCGCGCCTCAGGGGCGCACCTCAGGAGCGTGCCTCAGGCAGCGCGCCTCAGGAGCGTGCCCCAGGAGCGCGCCTCAGGGGCCGCCTCAGGGGCGTGCCCCAGGAGCGTGCCTCAGCAGCGCGCGCCGCCTCCCTGGCCGGCGCTCCATGGCCGGCGCTCCATGGCTGGCCGCTCCCCGGCCGGCCGCCTCCCTGGCCGGCCGCTCCCCGGCCGCCTCCCTGACCGGCCGCTCCCCGGCGAGCTCGTCAGCCGGCGAACCGGGGCAGGTGCGCCCGGTTGGCGTCGAGGAGCGCGGCCAGTAGCGGCTCGGCGATTGCCCACTCGCCGACGAGCGGGTTGGCGATCAACGCCCGGAGCGCCGTCCGGCGATCTCCGCTTCGAGCCGCGTCCACCGTCAGCTCCTCGTACGCCTTGACCGCCTGGACGAGGCCGCGCATCTCGGGCGCGAGTGGCGCGAGGGGCACCGCGTGGGCGCCCTCGCGATCGATCCGGGCGGCGATCTCGACCACCGCCGAATCGGGCAGGTCGGGAAGCGCCCCGTCGTTGCGCATGTCCACGACCTGCAGGTCGCCGGCGCCGTCGTAAAGGGACGCGATCAGCTGGGCCGCGGCTTCGCTGTAGTGCGCGCCACCGCGATCGGCCAGCAGCGCCGGTTTCTCGGCCAGGCCCTGGTCGCGGTACAGGTCGAGCAGCCGAGCCTCGATGTCGATCACGTCCTGGGCACGTGTGTGGCCATTACGCTGCTCGCTGATGACGCTGGCCGTCTCGTAGTAGTAATGCAGGTAGTACGACGGGATCGCGCCGAGCGCCCGAACGAGCTCTAGCGGCAGGCCGACGTGGTCGGCCAGCCACGCGCCGTCGCGCTCCAGCAGCTCGGGCAGCCGATCGACGCCATCGACCCGGGCGGCACGTTCCCAGCTCAGGTGATTGAGCCCGACCTGCTCGAGTTCCACGCGCTCAGGCGGAACGCCCAGACGATCGGCGATGGTCCGCTGGATGTTGATCGCGACATTGCACAACCCGAGTGCCCGATGGCCCTCGTCGAGCAGGGCCTGCGTGACGATGCCCACGGGGTTGGTGAAGTCAACGATCCACGCCCCGGGCGCCGCTCGCCGGGCGGTCAACTCGGCCAGCTCGAGGACGATCGGGACGGTCCGCAACGCTTTTGCAAACCCGCCGGCACCCGTCGTTTCCTGGCCGATCACCCCAAATCGCGGCGGCAGGGTCTCGTCGACGAGACGCGTGGCCTGACCTCCGACGCGGAGCTGGATGAGGACGAAATCGGCCCCGTCGACCGCCGCGTTCCGGTCGCCGGTGAGTCGGAGTCGGCCGACCCAGTCGAGCCGATCGAGCATCCGCTGGGCCAGGCCGCCCACGACCTCGAGACGCTCGGCGTCGATGTCGAGGAGCACCAGCTCATCGATCGGGAGCCGATCGGCTCGCCGGACGAAGCCTTCCACCAGTTCCGGGGTGTACGTACTGCCGCCACCGACGACGGCGATCTTGACGCCCAGGGTGGGTCTCCCTTGCGGGGCTTGACAGGATTGCTTATAACGTTATCAGCAATCGACGCTCGCGCAAGCCCCCGGAACAGCCACCCTCGACTGAGGTCCCGACTGCCGAATGGCCCGTTTCCGACTCGAGCTCGGTCCCATCCCCCTGCACCACCAGGTCTATCTCGACCTGAAGGCCGCCCTCGACGGACGCGAGTGGACGCCGGGCGATCGGCTGCCCACGGAGCGCGAGCTAGCCGAACGCTACGGCTGCAGCCTGATCACCGTCCGGCGCGCCCTGGGTGAGCTCGTTCGCGAAGCTCGACTGGAGCGAACGCGGGGTCGCGGCACGTTCGTGCTCCCGCCGCGCTTCGACGTCGACTTCGCGGGCACGCTGAGCTTCACCGAGGAGATGCAGACCCGTGGCCTCGACCCGGCGACCCAGGTGGTCGCCGCCCGGCCCGAAGCCGCGGGCGAGACGGTGGCGGCCGCGCTCGATCTCGAGCTCGGTTCGCCGACGCTCTATCTCGAACGGCTCCGGCTGGCCGATGGAGAGCCCCTGCTCCTCGAGCAGGTCCATCTGCCCGCCGAACGCTTTCCTGGTCTGCTCGCCTCCGACCTGGAGCACGGCTCGCTCTATGACCTGCTCACCGAACGGTACGGCGTGCGCGTGGGCAAGGCCCGCGAGGCAATCGAACCGGTCCTGCTCCGCGCTCGGGAGGCGCGGCTGCTGGGTCGCAAACCTGGGACACCCGCCCTGCTGATCGAGGGCGTTGCGTCCACCTCGGATGACCGGCCGGTTGAATTCGGCCGGACCTACGTGCGCGGTGATCGGACGCGCTATTACGTCGAGCGGGTGGTCGTCCGCCCGCGTTGGATCGCGTTGGAAGAGGAGGAGCGTAACGCATGGCATCGAGGTACGACATGGCTAGATCCGTTCATCGGCTGGGGGCGCTTGCTGGCGATCCTGGCATTGGCCACCGCGGCCTGCGGCGGGACCACCACCAGCCCGGCGGCGAGCGCGGCGGCTGGCGAAAGCGCGGCCCCATCGGCCGCGGCGAGCGAGGCGGGCGGCGAGGTCGTCGAGATCCGCTGGTTCTGCTGTCTCGGCGGCGGTGACGCTCCCGAGCAGGTCGAAGTCGAGAACGCGGTCGCCGAGGCATTCAACGCGGCCCACCCCAACATTCACGTGACATTCGAAGCGGTCCCGTACGCCGGCGCCCGTGACGCGCTGGCGACCATGATCGGATCGGGCAACGGCCCCGACATCGTGGGACCGGTTGGTATCGGCGGCGCGGAGGCGTTCCACGGGCAGTGGCTCGACCTCCAGCCGCTCATCGACAGCACCGGCTACGACATGAGCCAGTTCCCGGAAGCCACCGTGTCGCTCTACAACGTCGGAGGCGAAGGCCAGGGTGGCATTCCGTTCGCCGTCTACCCGTCCGTCCTGTTCTACCAGAAGGACCTCTTTGAAGAAGCCGGTCTGGAGGAGCCGCCGCACGAGTGGGGTGGCAAGTACACGATGCCCGACGGGTCCGAGGTCGACTGGGACTACGACGCGGCGCGCGAGATCGCGATGCTGCTGACCGTCGACGAAAACGGTCTCGATGCCACGCAGGATGGCTTCGACCCGGACAACATCGTCCAGTGGGGCTTCGAGCCCCAGCGCGACGACCTTCGTCAGACCGGTGCGTACTGGAAGGCCGGGGCACTGATGGCCGATGACGGCACGACGGTCCAGATCCCCGACGCCTGGGTGGCCGGCTGGAACTGGTTCTACGACGGCATGTGGACCGATCACTTCGCGATGACCGGACCGGTCTTCGAGAGCGTGGACTTCAACCCAAGCGACTATCCGTTCTTCACGGGCAACGTGGCCATGAGCCAGAACTACCTGTGGTCGACCTACGGGGTGGGCGACTCGGGCGAGGACTGGGACATGGCCGCATCGCCGTCGTACCAGGGCCAGACCACGGCCGCGTTCAACGCGGACACGTTCCGGATCCACAAGGACACCAAGAACCCGGAGGCGGCGTTCGAGGTCCTGACCTATCTCCTCGGAGACGCGTCGGGCGATCTGCTCAACACGTACGGCGGCATGCCTGCCCGTCCGGAGGAGCAGGACGCCTACTTCGTGAGCGCTGCGGAGAACTTCCCGCAGGAGATCGACTGGAACGTCGCCAAGGAGGGCGTCAACTACGCCGACGTGCCCAACTTCGAGTCGTACATGCCGGCGTACAACGAGTCACTCGACCTGATCGGGACGTTCGGCACGAACTGGCAGGCCACCCCGGGTCTCGACATCGATGCCGAGGCCGAGAAGCTGAGGACGCAGACTGCAGGCCGTCTGGGACAGCCAGTAACCCCGCATCGAATGACCGCGGCACCTCGGCGCGCGCGTCGCCTCCAGCCCCGCATGTCGGGGCTGGCCTGGCGCCGCGCGCGCTGGGGCTATGTCTTCATCGCGCCGTGGATCGTCGGGTTTCTCGCGTTCACGCTGATCCCGATGGTCGCGACCCTCGGCTTCACGTTCACCAACATCAACCTCGGGCAGGAGGAGCCGCTCCAGTTCGTCGGCCTGCGCAACTACCAGACCGTGCTCGGTGACCAGCAGACCTGGGATTCACTGGCGGTCACGTTCAAGTTCGCGCTGATCGCATTGCCCGTCGCGGTCATCCTGCCGTTTGCGGTCGCGCTGCTGCTCAACGCGCGCCACCTGCGTGGTTCGCCGATCTTCCGGATGCTGTTCTTCCTGCCGTACGTCATACCGTTCGTGGCCGGCGTGCTCATCTGGCAGGGCATGCTCGAGGTCAATTCCGGCTGGGTCAACGGGTTCCTCGAGGCGATCGGGGTGGACAACCCGCCCGCCTGGCTCGACGACCCGGGCTGGATCTACCCCGCGCTCGTGATCATGGGCGTCTGGGGGATCGGCGCCGGCATGATCGTCTACCTGGCCGGGTTGAAGGGGATCCCGAGCGAGCTCTACGACGCCGCCCGGATCGATGGCGCCGGCGGGTGGGCCGTCCTTCGACACATCACGGTCCCGATGATGTCGCCGGTCATCTTCTACACGCTCGTGCTTGCGATCGTGGAAGTGCTCCAGTACTTCCTCGTCCCACTGGTGCTCAAGAACGGAACCGGTGAGCCGGGTGGCTCGACGCTGTTCTTCAACCTGTACCTGTACAAGAACTTCTTCAGCTTCCAGGACATGTCGTATGGCGCGACCCTTGCCTGGTTGTTGTTCGCGATCACGCTCGTGATCACGCTCGTGCTCTTCCGCACGTCGCGCCACTGGGTCTACTACGCGGGCGAGGCGCGCTGAACCCGGATGCTGGCCATCGCCCGCGGCAACAACGGGCAGTCGTTCCTGCTTACCCTGATCGCCGTCCTGCTGGTCGCCGCGTTCCTGTCGCCCCTGCTCCGGGCGGCAACGAGCTCGGTGAAGAGCACCGAACAGCTTGGCCAATCAGGCGCGCCGCTCCTGCCCTCCGACATCGCGACCTTCGAGTTCGAGGGCGAGCCAGTCGAGCTCTACAAGCTCCCGATCGACGGGACGGTTCGGGAGATGGGGCTGCTCAAACGCGGCCGCACCCAGAGCGACTTCATCGATCCGGCCAACCCGACCGCGGCGCCGATCACCTGGCAGGGTTCGTGGCGAACGCTCGAGCCTGTCTGGGTGCTGGCGCCGCATTTCGAGAACTATGGCCGGGTCTGGGACCTGATCGACTATCCGCGCCTGCTGTTCAACACGATCGCGATCGCGCTCATCAGCACATTCGGGACGCTGGTGTCGTGCGTGCTCGTGGCCTACGGCTTCGCGCGGTTCCGATTCCCGGGTCGTGGGCTGTTGTTCACGCTCCTGATCGCGACGATCTTCCTGCCCGCCGCCGTGACGATCATCCCGACATACACCATCTTCGTGAAGATCGGATGGGTCGGCAGCTGGCTGCCGCTCCTCGTGCCGGCGTTCTTTGCCAACGCCTACGACGTGTTCCTGATGCGGCAGTACTTCATGACGATCCCGACCGAGATGGACGAGGCCGCGGCGATCGATGGGGCGGGCCCGTTCCGGACGCTCTGGTCCGTGCTCCTTCCCCAGGCATGGCCGGTGGTCATCGCGGTCGGCATCTTCCACCTGGTCTATTCCTGGAACGACTTCTTCGGGCCCCTGATCTACCTGTCCTCCAAGCCAGAGCTCCAGCCGCTCGCGGTGGGCCTGTCACGGTTCAACGGGGTCCACTATCGGGATCCGGGCCTGATCCAGGCCGGAACGCTCATGACCATGGTCATCCCCGTCATCGCGTTCCTGCTGACACAGCGCTTCTTCACGCGCGGCATCGTCATCACGGGCGTCGAGAAGTGAGCGAGCTGCGTGTGGCGCTCACGTTCGACACCGAGCACCCGGACCGCCCGGCGCTGCCCGGCACGACCGAGGCGCTCATCGAGCGACTCGCGGAGCACGACATCCGTGGCACGTTCTTCATCCAGGGACGCTGGGCAGAGACGTACCCGGAAACCGTGGCGAGCATCGTGGCGGGCGGGCACCTGATCGGGAGCCACTCCCACTACCACGCCCGCATGCCGTTGCTGACCGATGCCGGCCTTGCCGAGGATCTCGCCGATGCCGCCGTGGCGATCGAGGCCAACGGAGGCGGCGACCCGCGGCCGTGGTTCCGCTGTCCGTTTGGCGCCGGCGTGGATGACGCGCGCGTCCAGGCGGGCGTGGCCGCCGCCGGGTATCAACACGTCGGGTGGCATGTCGCCGCCGACGACTGGGAGCCGACCCGAAGCGCGGATGTCATCGCTCGAGACATCGTCGACGGGGTCCTCGCCCATGGCGACGAGAGCCGTGGTCCTGCTCCACGCGTGGCCGACCGCAACGCTCGAGGCGCTCGATTCGATCGTGACCCGCCTGTCCGATGCGGGGGCGCGGTTTGTCCGGGTCGATGAGCTCGCCGACCCACCAGTCGGCGTTTCGTGACCGCCTCGCGCCCGACGGCGGCGATCCTCGCGGTCGACGGTGGCAATTCAAAGACCGACGTCGCTCTCGTGTCCGCCGATGGGCGGCTCCTGGCCGCCCTCCGCGGCCCGACCACGTCCCACCAGCAGGTCGGACTCGAATTCGGCGCCGATCGGCTCGCGGCCCTCGTCCGTGAGGCGTGGGCGCTGGCGGGCATGCGCGAGGACGATCCGCGCCCGGCCGTGGGCGTGCTACGCCCTGGCCGGTGCCGATGCGCCGGCCGACCACGGCAACATCAGACGGGCATTCGATGGCACGGGACCTCGCGCGCGAGACCCAGGTCGTGAACGACGCATTCGCCCCGATCCGGGCCGGATCCGATCGCGGCTGGGGGGTCGCCCTCATCTGTGGCTCGGGGATGAACGCGGCCGGCATCGGCCCGGACGGTCGTCGCGCCCGGCTTGCGGCGCTCGGCGGGATCTCGGGGGACTGGGGTGGTGGCGGTGACGTCGGCCTCGCGGCGCTCGGTGCCGCCGTCCGGGCGCGCGACGGCCGCGGTCAGCGGACAGCGCTCGAGACCGCGGTGCCGGCCTTCTTCGGGCTGTCGCGCCCGCTCGACGTCACCCGGGCCATCGAGGATGCGGTCATGCCGCAGGCGCGGCTCCGGGAGCTCGCGCCAACCGTATTCCGGGCGGCCGCGGATGGGGACCCGGTCGCGCGGTCGATCATCGACCGCCTGTCGGACGAGCTCGTGGTGATGGCCGGGGCGATCATCCGCCGGCTCTCGCTCACGCGGCGGCAACCCGACGTCGTTCTCGCGGGGGGCATCTTCGCAACGACGGACCAGTCGTTCCATTCCCGGATCCGCGAGGGCGTGGAGGCCATCGCGCCAGGCGCCACCGTTCGGCGGTCCGAGGCGTTGCCGGTCCTCGGTGCCGCGCTGCTCGGTCTCGACGCGCTCACCGGCATGACCGCAGGAGATCATCGAGCCGCCGAGACGCTGCTCAAGGATGAGCTGGGTACTTGGCGACCGGCCGACGACCGTCCGTCGCCGTCTGGTTCGTGACAAATGCAACTGAGGCGGACCTTCGTCACAACAGTTCACGAGCTATCGGGCTAGCCAGGCGATGCTCACGCTCGGGAGCCGGCGGTGAGCCGCCGGATTTGTGACAGATGTCCCGCCCGCGGAACATTCGTCACGCAGCCCGTGGCGAATGCCCGCCTGAAGGGCATCTGGCACGAAATGCGGGCGTCCGGCGCCGTTCAGCGATGTCGCCGGGCACAAACCTGCGGTCTGGCGGCATGCTTCACCGATGCACCCACACCCTCGCGACGATGGCCTGTGGTCGGCCAATCGCCGCGCCCTGACGATCGGGCTGGTCCTGACGATCACGCTCGTCGCATTCGAGGCGCTCGCCATCTCGACCGTGATGCCGCAGGTCGCTCGAGAGCTTGGCGGGATCGAGCTGTACGGCTGGGTCTTCTCGGCGTTCTTCCTCGGTTCGCTCATTGGCATTGTCGTCGTTGGCGGGGCGATCAACAGCCGCGGCCTCGCGCTGCCGTTCGCGCTGGGGCTGGGCCTCTTCGGGATCGGCCTGCTGGTCGGAGGGCTGGCGACATCGATGCCGATGCTCGTCGCGGCGCGGTTCGTGCAGGGTCTTGGTGCGGGGACGATCCCACCGATCGCCTACGTCGCGATCGGGCGGAGCCTGCCTGAGCCACTCCGCCCGCGGATGTTCGCGACGATGTCGACGGCCTGGATCCTGCCCGGAGTGCTTGGGCCCGCAGTCGCTGCGACCATCGGCGAGACCTTCAGCTGGCGCTTCGTGTTCCTGGGTCTCCTGCCGCTGATCGCGGTGTCCGGGGCGCTGACGCTCGGTGCGCTCCGCGCCGTCGTGGCCGCGCCGGGCCGTGCGGGAGCCGAAGCCACGGCGTCGGCCGCGGATCGGGGCCGCCTGCCGTTGGCGATCCAGGTGGCCGTGGGTGCTGGTCTCGTCACTGGCGGACTGACGTCGGGCGAGCCGCTGCTCACGATCGTGCTCGTCGCAATCGGGCTGCCAATCGGGATCCATGCCCTGCGCCGGCTGACGCCACCAGGGACGCTCCGGGCCCGACCGATCCTGCCCGCGGCGATCCTGCTCCGCGGGTTCCTCACGTTCATGTTCTTCGCGGTTGACGCGTTCGTGCCGCTCGCCCTGGTCGAGTGGCGCGGCCTCTCGCTGACCGAATCGGGGATTGCCTTGACCGCGGCGACGATCGTGTGGACCGCTGGGTCGTGGACGCAGGCGCACTGGTCGGGCCGATGGTCCAGTGCCAAATTCGTCACGGCCGGCTTTGCCGTTGCCCTCGTCGGGCTGGCCGGCTTCATGCTCGTCCTGCGCCAGGACGTGACCTGGCTGATCGCCATTCCGACCTTTGCCCTGACTGGGTTCGGGATGGGCCTGTCCTACTCGCCGACCGCCCTCATCGTCCTCCGCGAGGCATCACCCGAGCTGCAGGGGGCCGCCTCGAGCGCGCTTTCCCTGACGGACACGTTGGGCACGGCCCTGGGAACGGGCGTGACTGGCGCCATCGTCGCCGCGGGGGTTCGCGCCAGCGGCCAGCCGGTGCCGGGTCTGACGATCGCCTTTGCCCTGGCACTTGCCGTCGGTCTGGCGGGCCTGCTCCTCACTGGCAGGCTGCGACACCGCGCCCCACGAGAGCTCGTCAGCGAGACGAGCCCCGGCATCGGCCCCTAGACGGTCCGAGCGCCTGCGGTAGACTCTCCGAACGCCCACGCCGCCGCTCACCGGCGCCGCGACGCCGACGATGGAGGTCCACAGACGTGTCTGCCGAGGAGCTGCGCGCGAAGATCCGCGAGGTCCCCGACTTCCCCAAGCCCGGCATTCTGTTCTACGACATCACCACGCTGCTCAAGGATGCCGGCGCATACCGCGAGGCGATCGATCTGATGCTCGCCCCCTATGCCGGCGAGAAGATCGACATCGTGGTCGGCATGGAGTCCCGCGGGTTCATCTTCAGTGCGCCGATGGCCTATCAGTTGAACGCAGGCCTTGTCCCGGTTCGCAAGCTGGGCAAGCTCCCGGCGGAGACGATCACCGTGGAATACGCGCTCGAGTACGGGTCCAACACGCTCGAGATCCACCGTGACGCGATCCAGGCCGGCCAGAAGGTGCTTGTCGTTGACGACCTCCTCGCGACCGGCGGCACGGTTCACGGGACGATCGAGCTGGTCGAGCGGCTCAAGGGCGAAGTCGTCGGGCTGGCGTTCCTGGTCGAGCTCGACTTCCTCAAGGGCCGCGACCGGCTCGATGGCCGTCGGGTCACGAGCGTGATCCAGTACTGACCCGGGACCGATCGAGGCCACGCCGTTGACCGAACCAGTCGGCGATCCAGGAAACGGCGCCCCCGGCCCGGCGCTCGGCGACCCGGCGGTGACACCCGCGCCGGCCGTCGACCCGACCACGGCGTCGGCCGACCTCGGTCGGCGGCGGTTCTTCCGAGCGTTTGCCGGCGAGCTGATCCAGACCGCGGCGACGGTGGCTGGGGCGGCACAGGCGCTGCAACGCGCATCCGCCGAGGCGGCCAGCGCAATCCTCGACCCTGACAGCGCGGCCGGCCGGCTCGCGGATGAGGCCGGCTCCGCCGCCGGGATCGATGCCAGCTCCACTGCCGCTACCGGGCCCGGCGGTTTCCGGACCGCGTTCCGCGAGGACGATGGCGTCCTGTTCCTCGTCGACCAGCGTCGCCTCCCGGACGCCCTCGTCGAGTACCCATGCCGGTCCGCTGGGGAGGTCGCATTTGCGATCCGCGAGATGGTCGTCCGCGGTGCACCGGCGATCGGTGCCGTGGCCGCCATCGGGCTCGCCCTGAGCGCCGCGAAAATGCGGGCGTCCAAGCCCTATGCCCGTCGAGCGACGTTGCGGGGTGGCGCCAATGCCCTGATCAACAGCCGTCCGACGGCGGTCAACCTTCGTTGGGCGGTGGACCGGGTGATGGCCCGCTACGACGAGGTCGGCGACCTGTCCGAGGACGGCGACGCCATCGCCGCGGCCATGCGAGCGGAGGCCGACGCGATCGTGATGGAGGCGACGATCGATCATGGGCGGCTCGCCACCCACGGGCTGGCCATCCTGCCGATCCCCGAGGATCGGCCGGTTCGCGTCCTCACCCACTGCAACACGGGCCCGCTCGCGTGCGGCCAGTTTGGCACCGCGCTCGGTGTCGTCCAGGCGGCACACCATGCGGAACGACCGATCCATGTCTGGGTCGACGAAACACGACCGTACCTGCAGGGGGCGCGGCTGACGACCTGGGAACTCGCCCAGGCCGGCGTGCCCCACACGCTGATCCCCGACGTGGCCGCCGGTCACCTGATGGCCAACGGGGAAGTCGACGTGATCCTTGTCGGCGCGGACCGCGTGGCCGCGAACGGCGACACCGCCAACAAGGTTGGCACGTACACGCTGGCCGTCCTCGCAGCACGGCACGCGATCCCGTTCTACGTGTGCGTGCCGACGAGCTCCGTCGACCTGGCCACGCCCGATGGGTCCGCGATCGTGATCGAGGAGCGCAAACCCGAGGAGGTGCTCGAGATCCGGGGGGTCCGCATCGCCCCACCGGGGACCCAGGTCCGGAACCCGGCCTTCGACGTGACACCGGCCGAGCTGATCGCCGGGTTCGTCACCGAGGAGGGCGTGATCCGCGCACCGTTCGAGACCGGCCTCCGGGACGCCGTCGAGGGATCACGGACGCGCTGGGCAGCAACCCGCGGGACGGCGCTGCTCGGCGGAAGCGACAGCCTGATGGGACCCGGCTGATGGCCACCGTTGCGCTCGGACGCCGCGAAGGCATCGTCGCCCAGGTGACGACCGATCGAGCGTTGCTTCGCTCGTTCCTGGAGGGGGACCGGCTCTACGCGGCGTATGCCATCTGCGACCTCGAGGAACGGGAGTTTGCCCGAACCCGCTGGGGCCTGGCCTGGGATGGGGACGAACCGATCGCGTTGGTCCTCGAGTACAACGGTCCGACGCCACAGCCGCTCTTCCTGATGGGCCGCCGGGATGGGATCGAAGCCGTGCTGCGGGACCTGATCCGGCCGAGGCTGGCATACGTTGCGGTCCCGCCGGCCATCGTGCCCGCCATCCAGACCGCGTACCGGGTCGACCCCGGCCCGACGATGGTCCGGATGTGGGTCGACAAGGCGCGGTTCCGCCCATATCCGGCCACGGTGCAGCGGCTCCTGCCGGTCGAGATCGGCGACCTCAATCGGCTGTACCAGCTCGGGTTCGCCTCGTGGTTGCCGCCATCCATCGTCGCCGACGGGGTGTACTACGGCATGCGCGTCAACGGATTGCTCGTGGCCGCCGCGGGGACCCACGTGATCAGCCCTGGGGCCCGCCTGGCGGTCGTCGGCAACGTGTTGACCCACGTGGACTTTCGGGGTCGTGGTTTCGCCACCGCGGTGACCGGCGCCGTGACGGCCGAGCTGCTGCGGACGTGCGACCAGGTCGTGCTGAACGTCCGTGCCGACAACCCCCCGGCACTCAACGCCTATCGTCGCCTGGGCTACACCGAGCACCTGCGCTTCGAGGAGCGCCTCATCCACCGGCTCGGCTCGCCGTGGCCGGCCCTCACCGCGCCGCTCCGGCGCTTCTTCACTCGCAGGGAGACCGATCCTCGATGACAACAATCATGGACACCCCCCACGACGTCACGGACCTCGGCCTCGCCGCCGAAGGCGTCCGGCGGATCGAGTGGGCGGAACGCGAGATGCCCGTCCTGCGGCTGATCCGCGAACGGTTCGAGCGTGAGCGACCGCTTGACGGGCTGCGGATCGGGGCGTGCCTGCATGTCACGACCGAGACCGCAAACCTGATGCGCACGCTCAAGGCCGGCGGGGCGGACGTGGTGCTCGCGGCGAGCAACCCGCTTTCGACAAAGGACGACGTCGCGGCCGCCCTGGTCGCCGAGTACGGGATTGCCGTCCACGCACGGCGCGGCGAGGACCGCGACACCTACTACGCGCACCTGAACGCGGTGGCGGACACCATTCCGCAGCTGACCATGGACGACGGCTGCGACCTCGTGTCGCTGCTGCACAGTGACCGGCCGAACCAGGTCAAGGACGTCCTCGCGGGGACGGAAGAGACCACGACCGGGGTGATCCGGCTGCGGGCCATGGCGGCGGATGGCGCCCTCGGGTTCCCGGTCATCGCGGTCAACGAGGCGCAGACCAAGCACCTCTTCGACAACCGCTACGGAACGGGCCAGAGCACGCTCGACGGGATCCTCCGCGCCACCAACATCCTGATCGCCGGACGCAAGGTGGTGGTCGCCGGATACGGCTGGGTCGGCAAGGGGATTGCCTCCCGCATGGACGGCCACGGGGCGCACGTCGCGGTCGTGGAAGTCGACCCCGTCCGCGCGCTCGAAGCCCTCATGGACGGCTACGCCGTCATGACCCATCGCGATGCGGCCGCGTGGGGCGAGCTGTTCATCACCGCGACGGGCAACGTCAACGTCTTCCGGCGCGAACACTTCGAGCAGATGCAGGACGGCGCGATCATGGCCAACTCCGGCCATTTCGACGCCGAGCTCGACCTGGCGGCGCTGCGCGCCCTCGCCGAGGGCCACGTCCGCGATGTCCGCGAGAACGTCCAGGAGTTCGACATCGGCGGCAAGCGCATCAACCTCATCGCCGAGGGACGGCTGGTCAACCTGGGCGCCGCGGAAGGTCATCCGGCAGCCGTCATGGATATGAGCTTCGCCAACCAGGCACTCTCCGCCGAATACGTCGCCAGACACCACGCCGAGCTTGCGCCACAGGTCTACGTGGTGCCCGAGGCAATCGACGCGGAGGTCGCGCGGCTCAAGCTCGCGGCCCTCGGGATCACGCTCGAACCGATGACCGCGGAACAGACCGCCTACGTCGCTTCGTGGCGCCACGGGACGTGATCGAGCGACCCGAATGGCCGCTGGGGCCAGACCAGCCTGACGTCCCCGAGCCGCGCGCGCCGACCGTCGCGCCGTTTGGATCCTGGGTCTCGCCGATCCGGATCGACGATATCGTCGGCGATGCCATCGGTCTCGCCGAGGTCTGGATCGATGGCGACGACATCTACTGGCTCGAAGGGCGCCCGTCCGAGGGCGGCCGTCGCGTGCTGGTCCGATCGGCCGTGGACGGGACCATCTCCGATGTGACCCCGCCGCCCTTCAATGTCCGCACCAGGGTCCACGAGTACGGCGGCGGCTCCTATGTCGTGGCCGGCGGGGTCGTGGTGTTCTCGAACTTCGCCGACGGACGGCTCTACCGGATCGATCCGGGTGCGGATACGCCCGTGGCAATCACGCCCGAAGGTCAGTGGCGATATGCCGACCTGCGGCCCGATCCCACGCGCCGGCGGTTCCTGGCCATCGGGGAGGACCACGGCAACAACGGGCAGCCGGTGGCCGCGATCGTTGCGGTCCCGATCGACGGCCTGGAGCCGCCGACGGTGCTGCTGCTCGGCCCCGACTTCCTGGCCGCGCCCCGGATCGCCCCTGGCGGCGGTCGTGTCGCCTGGTTGGAGTGGGACCACCCGGACATGCCCTGGGACGCCAGTCGCCTCCGGATGGCCGCGATCCACCCGGATGGCACGCTGGGCGAGCCGGTCCTGGTCGCGGGCGGCCCCGAAGAGTCGATCGCCCAGCCTGAGTGGTCCTCCGACGGCGTCATCCATTTCGTCTCGGATCGATCGGGCTGGTGGAACCTGTACCGGTTGCTCGACGGCCCGACCCTCGACGCACTCGCTCCGGTACCCGCGGAGTTCGCCGATCCGGCCTGGGTCTTCGGGCGGTCGTCGTACGCGTTCGCCTCGGAAGGATCGATCGCCGCCGTTGCCCGGCACGACGGTCGCGATCACCTTGTCCACGTCCGACCGGGCGACCTCGTCGGCGAGGTCGAGTCGACGTACACGGAGTTCGAGGGCCTCGTCGCTGGTCCACCCGGGATCGTGACCATCGCTGGCTCGCCGGGCGAACCAACGGTCGTGGCGCGGCTCGATCCGGACACGCTCGCCGTGGCCGGGGTCCTCCGTCGGGCAAGTGGCGTCGTGGTGGACCCGGCACTCGTCTCGATCCCCGAACCGATCCGCTTCCCGACCAGCGGTGGGCGAACCGCACACGCCCTGTTCCATGCGCCGCGCAACCCACGATTTGTCGCTCCGGCCGGTGAGCGCCCGCCCCTCGTGGTCGTCACCCACGGCGGCCCGACGTCCAACGCGTCGACCGCCCTCGACCTGGCCAAGGAGCTGCTGACCAGCCGCGGGATCGCCGTCGTGGACGTCGACTACGGCGGCAGCACGGGCTACGGTCGGGCGTATCGCCAGCAGCTCAACGGCGCCTGGGGCGTCGTCGATGTCGACGATTGCGTCGCGGCCGCCGAGTTCCTCGCCGATCGTGGTGACGTCGACCGCGAGCGGATGGCGATCGCCGGCGGGAGTGCCGGCGGGTACACGACACTGGTGGCGCTCACAGCTCGGGACGTGTTTGCCGCCGGGATCAGCCTGTTCGGGGTCGGCGATCTGGAGACCATGGCCCGCGACACGCACAAATTCGAGTCGCGCTACCTGGACCGGTTGGTCGGGCCGTACCCCGAGGCCGCCCAGACCTACCGCGAGCGGTCGCCCGTTCACTACCTCGACCAGATCTCGTGCCCGGTGCTCGTGATGCAGGGGCTCGATGACAGGGTCGTCCCGCCGTCCCAGGCGGAGACGATCGTGGCGGCCCTGGCGGCCAAGGGAATCCCGTATGCCTACCTCCCGTTCGAAGGGGAGGGCCACGGGTTCCGTGGCGCGGCGGCAATCCGGCGCTCGCTCGAGGCGGAGCTGTCGTTCCTCGGCCAGGTCTTCGGCTTCGAGCCTGCGGACACGCTCGATCCGGTCGAGCTGATCGGCCGGACGCAATGGCGCTCGGGCGATCCCGGGCCAGGTGCCGCGGTGCCGGCGGCGCACGCGCGCGTTGATCGAGCTCAGCCCGATCGAGCTGGTCCTCGGCCTGCTCGTCGTCGCAATCGCGCTGGCCTATGCGGCGCGCCGGCTCGGGATCGCCTATCCGATCCTGCTCGTGCTTGGCGGGTTGGCGCTCGGGTTCCTGCCCGGTCTGCCGGCGATCGAGCTCGAGCCCGACGTGGTTTTCCTGCTGCTCCTGCCACCGATCCTGTTCGCGGCCGGGTTCAGCACGCCGATCCGCGACTTCAAGGCCAACGCCCGACCGATCGCCCTGCTTGCGATCGGTCTCGTACTGTTCACAACGGCGGCGGTCGGGATCGTCGCGAACGCGCTGGTCCCCGAGCTCGGCATCGCCGCGGCCCTCGCGCTTGGCGCCATCGTTGCACCACCCGATGCCGTGGCCGCGACCTCGATCTTCCAGCGGCTCCACGTTCCTCGTCGGATCGTCACGATCCTCGAGGGCGAGAGCCTGATCAACGACGCATCGGCGTTGATCGCCTACCGCTTTGCGGTCGCAGCCGCACTCGGTGGTCTGTTCTCACCGGTCGAGGCGGGCCTGTCGTTCCTCTTCGCGGCCACAGTCGGCGTCCTGATCGGCCTCATCGTTGGCGTGATCGTAACGGAGTCCTGGCGGCGAACATCCGATCCGACGCTCGAGATCATGGTCTCGCTCGTCGGGCCATTCGCGGCGTACCTGCCGGCGGAGACGCTCGGGGCCAGTGGCGTGCTGGCCACCGTGGTTGCCGGTCTGGTCGCGGGACGGCGCGCCGCCCGGGTCCTGTCGCCATCGGCCCGCTTGATGGGTCGTGGCGTGTGGGACATCGTGATCTTCCTGATCAACGGCTTCGCGTTCATCCTGATCGGGCTGCAACTGCCTGGGATCCTGGACCATCTGGCGCCACGGTCGTCGCTCGAGCTAATAGCGCTTGGCGTCGCCATCAGCCTGACCGCGATTTTGGCCCGGATCGTCTGGGTCTTCCCGGCGACGTACCTGCCGCGCCGGTTCAGCGAGCGGATCCGCGCCCGGGACCCGTATCCACCCCCAAACGCCGTGTTCGTGGTGAGCTGGGCGGGCATGCGGGGGGCGGTCTCGCTCGCCGCGGCGCTCGCGTTGCCACTGGACGTCCCTGAGCGCGAGCTGATCATCTTCCTCACGTTCTGTGTGATTGCCGCGACGCTCGTCGGACAGGGACTCAGCCTGCCCTGGCTCATTCGCCGGCTGGGCGTCGTTGCCGGCCCGGCGGTCGAGACGGAGGAGACGACCGCTCGCCTGGCCACGGTCGATGCGGCGATGACCCGGCTCGGCGGGCTCGCCGAAGAGTTCCCGGGTCACCTCGAGCTCGTCGACCAGCTGCGCGCTCGATACAGTCACGAAATCGGGCACGTCCCGAACGCCGTCGAAGGGCCGCGGGACGAGAGCGAGGAGGAGCTGCTCGAGCATCTCGAGATCCGCAATGCTGTCCTGGCTGCGCAGCGCGACGCAGTGATCCAGCTTCGCGACGGCGGCGTGATCAGCGACGAGGTCCTCCGACGGATCGAACGCGACCTGGATCTCGAAGCCCTTCGCTCGGGCGCGTGAGCTCCTGCCGCGTAGCTGGTACCTGCGTCCCATCCCGGATCCTCCGGTACCCATGCTAGGCTTCGCGGCCATGAGCATCGTCGACGCCGCCCACTACCTGTTCACCTCGGAATCCGTGACCGAGGGGCACCCGGACAAGCTCTGTGACCAGGTCTCCGACGCGGTCCTCGACGCGTTCCTGCGCCAGGATCCGTATGCCAGGGTGGCGTGCGAGGCGGCGACGACGACCGGTCTCGTCCTGGTCCTGGGCGAGGTGTCCACGAGGGCCGAATACGTCGACGTTGCCGCGATCGTACGCGAGACGGTCAAAGAGATCGGGTACACCAAGGCCGAGTACGGCTTCGACTACCTGACGTGCGGCACGCTCGTGTCGATCAAGGAGCAGTCAGCCGATATTGCCCAGGGCGTCGATGCCGCCCTCGAGGTTCGCGACGACGCGGCACCTGCCTACGAGCTCGGCGCCGGCGACCAGGGGATGATGTTCGGGTTCGCCTGCCGCGAGACCCCCGAGCTGATGCCGCTCCCGATCGCCCTCGCCCACCGAATGGCGCGGAGGCTCGCGGAGGTCCGCAAATCCGGCCAGCTGCCCTACCTGCGACCCGACGGCAAGACCCAGGTCACGGTCGAGTACGAGCACGGCGTCCCGGCCCGGGTCAAGACCGTGGTGGTCTCCGGCCAGCACGACCCCGACGTCCTACCGGAGCGGCTTCGCTCGGACATCGTCGAGGCGGTCATCCTGCCGAGCATCCCCCATGATCTACGAGACGCCGACCCGATCATGCATGTCAACCCGACCGGTCGCTTCGTGACCGGTGGTCCGATGGGTGATGCCGGGCTGACTGGTCGCAAGATCATCGTCGACAGCTACGGCGGCATGGCCCGCCACGGTGGTGGCGCGTTCAGCGGCAAGGACCCGACGAAGGTCGATCGTTCGGCCGCCTATGCCGCGCGCTGGGTCGCAAAGAATGTGGTGGCCGCAGGGCTCGCCGACCGGTTCGAGGTCGAAGTGGCCTACGGCATCGGGATCGCGCGCCCGATCAGCTTCTCGGTCGACTCGTTTGGCACCGGGCGGATCGATGACGCCGCCATCCAGACGCTCATCGAGCGCCACTTCGATCTGCGCCCGGCTTCGATCATCGCGGCGTTGGACCTGCGCCGCCCGATCTACCGCCAGACCGCGTCGTACGGCCACTTCGGCCGGCCCGATCTCGACCTGCCGTGGGAGCGAACCGACAAGGCGGAACTCCTCGCGGCCGATGCTGGCTTGCCGCAGCCGGAGCCCAGCCCCGTCGCCTGACCGGCCGAAGCGCCCGACCTAGCTGTTCTTGCCCGTCGGGTTGTTGACGGGCGCGCGGCTGATCGGCGGCTGCCCGGCCAAGCTCCAGTGTGGCCGACGGCGGTTATAGAAGTCGATGAAGCGGCTGAGGGATGTCGTCCGCTCGGCGGTGGTGACAAACGGGCGAGCGTAGGCCCACTCGTGAAGCAGGGTCCGTACGAGACGCTCGGCCTTGCCATTGGTCTGGGGTCGATACGGCCGGGTTCGGCGATGGCCGATGCCAAGCTCGTCGCAGGCCTCGGCGAAGGCCTGGCTGCGGTACGGGCTGCCGTTGTCGGTCAGGACGCGCTCGACCGTCACGCCGTGGCTGGCATAGAAGCGCCACGCGCGACGAAGGAGGGCGGCGGTCGTCTCGGGGGACTCGTCGGCGAGCTCCTCCGCATACGCCAGGCGGCTGTGATCATCGATCGCCAGGTGGACCTGGTCCCAGCCGATCCTGCGGTGGCGAACCGCCTCGGAGCGGTCGTGGACCCGGTGACCGCCACCCTGGCCGATCCGGCCCAGACGCTTCGTGTCGAGGTGGACGAGCTCGCCCGGCCGAGCTCGCTCATAGCGGACCACCGCCGGTCGTGGGTCGAGGCGGTCCAGGCGACCGAGGCCCTGCCGGCGGAGAAGGGGCGTATACGGTCGAGCGAGCAAGGCCCGTCTCCCAGGCCAGGACGTGGGGTCCGACGCGAAGCGCCCGCCTGCGGGCGCATAGCTGAGCCACAAGTTCCGGTGGGTGGGCACGAGCCTGGCGGTGGACGGCGCTGGACCGATCGACCAGGCCAGACTCGCCCTCCCGCTGAAAGCGAGTCCACCACTTCGACCCCGTCTGGCGACTGATCCCAACGGCCCGCGCCGCCCGGGTGATCGTCCAGCCTGATGAGATCGGATCGACCAGGAGCCGCCGACCCAACGGGGTAAGACGGGCACTAGCATGGGCCATGAGGGTCCCTTCCTCGACTGCGGCTTCGACACCTGCAGCCGAACGATAGGGGCCCTCAGCCCGTCAACAACCCGATTGGGAACCTCAGCTAGGCCGCGATCCCGGCGACACCCAGGAGCTGCGGCAGCACGGTCCCGAACAGGTATCCCGCGATCCCCGCGACCGCCGCCAGGGTCAGGATCTCGAGCCCGGAAGACAGCGCGGACCGATGGGTCCAGCGGCTCTTCACGACGCCGATCCCGAACAACGCCATCCCGGTCGCGATGGCTGCACCTGGAAGGGCGGCCCAGACCGGCAGGACCAGGAATGGGATCACCGGGATCGCGGCCCCGAGGCCGAACGCGCCGCCCATCAGGATGGCGCCGCGGAGCACGCCGCCGTGCTCCGCATCGACCTGGATGCCCAGCTCCTTGCTGACCATCGTCCGGAGCAGCACCTCGGGATGGCGGGCCAGGATCGCGGCGACGCGCTGGGCGTCGTCGTCGCCCAGGCCCTCCTCCGCCAGCATGAAGGCGACCTCGGCCTCCGCTTCCCCAGGCCGATCCTCGACTTCGGTGCGTTCGCCCGCCACCTGGGCGTCGAAGATCTCACGCTGGCTCTTGGAACCGATGTACTCGCCGGCGGCCATGCTGAAGACGCCCGCGAGACCGGTCGCAACGCCCGCGACGACGATGGGAAATGCCTGACCGTACGCGCCCGCGACGGTCGCGACCACGGCGAGTGTCGAGACCAGTCCGTCCTGCGCGCCGAAGACGATCTCCCGGATCTCGCTGAGGATCGAGCTTGCCTGGCGTTCCTCGGCCAGGTGCTGCTCGAGCCATTCCTGCGGGTATGCCGCGGCCGGCGCATCCACGGGCGGTCGTTCGGTTGTGGTCGTCATCGGTTCAGGATGCCACGATCGTCGCTCGCAACCCAACCTCGGAGACAGAGCCGGGTTTCGAAAGCCGCAACCCGAGATCAGCGCCCGCTCGGCTGATCTGGGCTAGCTTGCCGTGTCTGCCGTCGCCGCACCAACGAGCGTTCCGGCCGCCCCGCCGCCCCTTCGTCTCGCACTGCGCGCCAGGACGGCCTGGCCGACGATCAGGATCGTGAGGGTCAGGAGGAGCATCATCGCAGCCACGGCATTTGTCTCTGGCGACACGCCGCGCTTGACCTGACCGAATACGAAAAGCGGCAGAGTCGAGGACCCTGGTCCCGAGACGAATGAGGTGATGACGTAATCGTCGAAGCTGAACGTGAACGCCAAGAGGAAGCCAGCTACGATCGCTGGCAGCAACTGAGGCAGCGTGATCTGCCGGAAGGTCCTCCATGGCGTGGCGTACAGGTCGGCGGACGCTTCGACCTGCGTCCGGTCCATCGTCGACAGCCGGGCACGGACCAGCAGCAGGACGAGGCTCGTGTTGAACAGGACATGCGCCGCGACGATCGTCGCGTGTCCGAGACCGAGCTTGAATCCGCCTGTCTCGCCACCCTGGATCGTCACGAGGATCGGATTGATGACATCAAAGGCTGATGCGAACAGGACGAGGGTAGATAGCGCGATGACGACCTCGGGGACGATGATGCTTACATAGGTCAGCCCGTCGAAGCCCAGGCGAACGTGCCTGGAAACTCGTTGAAGCCCGAGCGCGGCCATCGTGCCGAAGGTGGTTGCAAGGATCGCGTTCGGAACCGCGACCAGGAAGCTGTTGACGAGCGCCCGCTGGACCGTCCGGTCGTTGAGCGCAACGGCGTACCACTCGGTCGAGAATCCGGTCCAGATCGTCGCGAGACGATTCGAATTGAAGCTGAAGATCACCACGATCAGGATCGGGAGGTACAGGAATAGATAGACCAATGCGGTATGCGCCCGGAGCCAGACCTCCACGGCTTGCGCCCTGCGGTCGACCCGTGGGAGGACGCGTCCAGCTCCCCGATGGGTAACCGTGATCGCGGGAGCGCTCACTTCGTCATCACAGGACGCTGACCTCGCGGCTCTTTCGGCCGCGGTTGACGAACAAGAGGTATGCGCTGATCGTCAAGAACATGAGGGCGATGAGCCCAACTGCTTTGGCGGCCCCGGCGGGCCAATTGCGGAACTCGAGGAAGTCGAGGACGAGCGCATTGCCGACGAGGAACACGCGCCCGTAGCCCAGGATCTGCGGGATGACGTACTCGCCCATCATCGGGATGAAGACGAGGATGCTGCCGGTGACGAGCCCCGGCAACGCGATGGGAAGCGTGATCTGGCGGAAGGTCGCCCAGCGACCCGCACCAAGATCCTTCGAGGCCTCGACGAGCGTGCGGTCCATCCGTTCGAGCGTGACGTAGAGCGGAAACACCATGAGCGGCAGGTAGCCGTAGACGAGTCCGATGCCGACGCCTACCGGAGTGCCGAGGATCCTGAAGCTGCTGTCGCCAACCAGGTCTCCGATCCACCCGCCCAGAACACCCGGCCCAAGCACGATCAGCCACGCGTAGGTCCGGATCAGGAAACTCGTCCAGAAAGGGATTACCAACAGAGAATCAGGAGGCTTTTGCGCCCCCCTGCCCGGGTCGCGATGAAGTAGGCGAGCGGAAGCGCGACCAGCAGGCATGCGATCGTGCCAGCAGACGCCATGACGAGGCTGGTGATGAACGGGTCGATCTTCTCGACCGCGTTCTGATAGTTGTCGAGCCCAAAGCCCGGCACGTACCCGCCATTTGGTCCTCGGCTGCCGAACGAAAAGAGCACGACGATGACCATCGGCGCGACCAGCAGGAGCACGTACCACAGTCCGGCCGGCAACAGGAGGACGGACGTCAGGAGGACTGACCGCCATCTTCCGCGCGAGGCCGGTCGTGGCTTCGCCGCGCTGGTCATCAGAGTCCCGGGTGCTGCGCGAGGCTCCCCTCAGCTGCCGATGTTCGACTTGAATTCGGCCCAGATATCGTTGCGTTGCTGCACGCCCGAGTGATCGAGGCTCCCCTCGAGGTTTGCAACGACTGCGTCAGCAGGGAATATGGCCGGGTCGTTCTGGACCTCATCCGGAAGGAGCTCCTTGGCCGCATCGTTCGCCGTTGCGTAACCGTTGGAGATCGTCTCCTCCGCCTGGATCGCGGGTTCGTGGATGAAGTTCAGCCACGCGTACGCGGCGTTCGGGTTCGGGGCGTCGGTCAGCAATGTCCAGACATCCATCCAGAACAACCCGCCCTCGCTCATTTCGGTATATGTGGCGTCAGCAGTGTCAGGGTTTGCCTTGAGGTCGACGAGAGGCCCCGACCAACCCAGGACCAGGGCGGCCTCCTCTGAGGCCAACTTGTCGTCGTAGTTGTCGGAGTCCAGGGCGAGCAAGTGGGGCGCGAGTTCGAGGAGGATGTCGCCGGCTTCCTTGAGATGCGCTGGGTCGTTGTCGTTGAGCGAGTAACCGAGCATCTTGAGCGGGAACGGAAATACGTCGCCCATCGAGTCAACGAAGACGACCTTGCCCGAGTACTTGCCTTTCGTGAGCTCGTAGAATTCCCGCCAGGACGTGACTGGCTCAGAAACCAGCTTCGTCCGGTACATCACGCCGGTGGTGCCAAGATCCTTGGGGACGATGTACTCGTTGTTTGGGTCCCATGCCGTGTTCCGGTATGCGGCGTTGATGAACTCGTAGTTCGGGATCCTTGACAGGTCGAGCTTCTGGAGGTAGCCAGCCTCGATCATGCCGGGGACGTACTCCGCCGTTGGGCAGCAGATGTCGTAGCCGGGGTTGCCGCCGGCAGCCTGGAGCTTCGCGAGGAGTTCTTCGTTGCTCGCAAAAATGTCCTCGGAATAGGCGACGCCGGTGCGCGCCGTAAACTCGGCGATGTTCTTCGGCGATACGTACTCGGACCAGTTGTACGTCAGTAGCTCGGCTTCGAGCTCGAAGCTCGCAACAGCGCTCCCGGCGGCTGACGCGGCCGCCGATGCCGCGGACGCCGCGGCCGACGGCGCGGTCGATGCCCCACCGGGCGAGCTGCATGCGGCGAGCGCCGCCGACGCTCCCGTCAGGCCCGCCGCCGCCAGGAATCCTCGCCGGTTGACCTTGGTATGGGCCATCCGGCGAAGCAGCGCGTCCAGATCCCGTTCAGCCATGTCGTGCCTCCTCCAGCCCGTTCATCCGGGCACTGTCGAACTCAACCCACGAGAACGAGATTGGCCTCCTCCCGCCAACGGACCGTGACCGGGTCCCCCGGCCCCAGGCCCTGTCCCGCCCCCGCGCCCATGGCGTTCTGACGACGGACGATCAACTCGCCCGCCCCATCTGTTTGCACCCTGTACTCGGTCTGATCGCCGATGTAGGTGCCCTGGTGGATCCGTCCCGAGACGGCGGTCCAACCCGCCGCCGTCTCCGCGTCCTGCGGTCCGACCTCGAGGCGCTCGGGCCGGGTCACGACCGTCACCGCCTGTCCAACCGTCGGGCTGACCGACGCGTCGGTGACCCAGCCGCGCAACGCGAGGTCGCGATCCGTGCGGACGACGACGCGACCCCCGTCGCCCTCGACCGTCTCGATCGTCCCGGACATGAAGTTGGACGAGCCGATGAAATCGGCGACGAACCGCGTGATCGGTCGCTCGTACAGCTCGGTTGGGCCGCCCAGTTGCTGGATCAGCCCGTCACGCATGACCACGATCACGTCGCTCATGGTCAGGGCCTCCTCCTGGTCGTGGGTCACGTACACGAACGTGATCCCGACCTCCCGCTGGAGGGCCTTGAGCTCGAGCTGCATCTCCTTGCGGAGCTTGAGATCGAGCGCCCCGAGGGGTTCGTCCAGGAGCAATACCGTGGGTCGGTTGACGAGCGCGCGAGCCAGTGCGACCCGCTGCTGCTGGCCGCCCGACATCTCCCACGTGCGCCGTCGCTCATACCCGGTCAGGCGGACGAGCGCCAGCGCCTCGGCAACCCGTCGCTTCTCCTCGGCCTTGTCCGTGCCACGCTGGCGCAGCCCGTAGCCCACGTTCTGGGCCACGTCCATGTGGGGGAACAACGCGTAGTGCTGGAACACCGTGTTGACATTGCGCCGGTACGGCGGCACGCCGGCAATTGGCTTGCCCGCCAGCAGGATCTCGCCCTCGGTCGGCTGCTCGAACCCCGCGATCATGCGTAGGGTCGTCGTCTTGCCGCAGCCCGACGGGCCAAGGATCGAGTAGAACTCCCCATGGGCGATCCGCAGGTTCATCCGGTCGACGGCCACGACGTCGCCAAACCGCTTCGTGACGTCGAGGATCTCCACGTCCG
Source organism: uncultured Chloroflexia bacterium (assembly GCA_963731865.1). GTDB lineage: Bacteria > Chloroflexota > Limnocylindria > Limnocylindrales > CSP1-4 > SPCO01. The sequence continues at coordinate 426,080 of CAVSXG010000003.1, forward strand.
GTGGCGCATCCGATGGATCCGGGGCGGCCCCAGCTCGCGCGTTCGCGGCGCCGGTAGCCAGGTCAGCGGGCGTCGGGGAGGCGATCAATCAAGGCCCTCGCGGTGCAGATCGGCGCTCGGGACGTGCTGTAGCGGCGCTACAGGATCGCTGCATGGTACGGGCGAGGGAGGCGACCGTCAACGCGGAATCGGTGCGAATCTCGCAGTGACTCGGACGGAAACGCAACCGCGTCGAACCGTGGCTGTACCTATACTTCAGTTTCTTGAAGCCAGTCTGCGGAGGGGCGGTCGATGGCCACGGAGCTCCAACTCGGCGCACGGATCCGCGCCCTCCGGCAGGCCCGTCGGCTGACCCTGCGGGACGTGTCCGAACGCGCGGGCGTGACCGAGAGTTTCCTCTCGCAGGTGGAGCGCGACGTGACGAGCCCGTCGATCGCGACGGTGCAGCGGATCGCGCACGCGCTCGACCTCTCGATCGCGCAGCTGTTCGCCGAAGAACCCGCGACGGGCCGGGTCGTCCGGCGCGAGGCACGCCGACGGGTCACGTACCCGGGGCTCAAGGCCGTCGACGAGTTCCTGACGACGAACATGGCGGGCAAGCTCCAGGTCATCCTCTCGACGATCGAGCCGGGCGGGGGTACCGGCGCGGAGCCGTATACGCACGACTCGGACGAGGAGGTGGTCGTGGTGCTGGCCGGCGTCCTCGATCTGTGGGTCGGTGACGAGCACTACGTCCTGCGCGAAGGCGACGCGATCACGTTCCCGTCGCGGCTCCCACACTGGAACATGAACCACGGCGATGTCCCCGTGTCGGTCCTGTTCTGCGTCACGCCGCCAAGTTTCTAGCGCGTTGAACCGACCCTAGAATGGAGCCCGCATGTATGCCGTGATCATGGCCGGCGGCGGCGGGACGCGGCTCCACCCGTTGAGCCGGCCCGAACGACCGAAGCCGTTCCTGCCGCTGGTCGACGACGGCTCGCTCCTGCAGGCGACGGTTGCTCGACTCGAGGGCGTCACGGACGACGTGACGGTGGTCACGGACCGGCGCTACGAGCGACTCGTCCGATCCCAGCTGCCGGGCGTGGCGGTCCTCACCGAACCGCTTGGACGGAATACGGCGGCCGCGATCGCCCTCGCAGCCCTGGCCATCGACCGGCCCGAGGATGCGGTGATGCTGGTCCTCCCGGCGGACCACACAGTCGAGCGCGGCGACGCATTCGGTGGCGTGCTCCGCGGCGCCGAGCACCTCGCGATGGGCGCGTTCGGGATCGACGACCCGCTCGTGACGCTCGGCATCGAGGTCGATCGTCCGGCCATCGAGTATGGCTACCTGATCCCGGACCTGCAGCGTGGGGCCGATGCTCACGGGCTCCGGGCCTACCCGCTCCAGCGCTTCGAGGAGAAACCCAGGCCGGCACGAGCGGACGAGCTCGCCGAGCAGACCGGTGTCGCCTGGAACGCCGGGATCTTCCTGTGGCGACGGCGCGCGATCACGGCGGCGCTCGGCCGCTACACCGGCCTCCTCCAGTCGCTCGGACCGATGGCCGCCTCCCCGCAGATGCTCGATCGCGCGTACGAGTCGATCCAGCGGGCCATCTCGATCGACCACGCCGTGATGGAGAGCGCCGCGCGCAATGGCGAGGTGGTGATGGCCTCGATGGACGTCGGCTGGTCGGACATCGGCTCGTGGTCGGCATTGCTCGAGGCGATCGGTGCGCGAGGTGCCGGGTCGGTCGTCCAGGCCGGCGAGACGGTCGAGGTCGAGACGGACGACCTGGTCATCCGCCGGGTCGACGGCCGCCTCGGTGTCATCGCCCCGCCTGAGCGCGGTAGCATCACCGCGATGCACCCGATCGCCGTGCTGCGCGGCACGGCCCCCGATCGTGACCGCGTCGAGGCGCTCATCGCGCGCTGTGCCGAACCGGAGGAACGAGCTTGACTCTGGCCAGCGACGCCCCGGCGCCGAAGGGCGAACGAGGCACCACGATCGTCTTCGGCACCGATGGCTGGCGTGCCCGCATCGCCGACGAGTTCACCTTCGAGAACGTCCGCCGCTGCGCCGATGGGGTCGCCCAGTACGTGGTCGATCGAGGCGAGCAGGCGAAGGGGATCGTGATCGCGTTCGACCGCCGGTTCGCCTCCGAGCATTTCGCCCAGGCCGCCGCCGAGGTGATCCTGGCGCGCGATATCCCGGTCGCCCTCGCCGTCCATGCCGTGCCCACCCAGATGAGCTCGTACGAGGTCGTCGAGCGAGGTGCCGCGGCCGGCATCGTGATCACTGCCAGCCACAATCCATGGGTCGACAACGGCTTCAAGGTCAAGGCGCCGACCGGCGCCGCGGCCGGCGCCGACATTCTCGGCGTGATCGAGGCTCGTCTGGCCGAGAACGGCGGCCGGGACGTTGATCGCCGCCCCTTCGCGGACGCGGAGGCGGCCGGGCTGGTCGAGCGGTTCGACCCGTACGAGGGATATGAACGGTTCGTTCGGCGGACCGTCGACCTCGACGCGCTCAAGGCGGCGGACATCCACGTCCTCGTGGATCCGATGTGGGGTGCGGGGAGCGGCTGGCTCTCGCGGTTACTGGCGGGCGGCCGCATCCGGGTCACCGAGATCCACCAGGAACGCAACCCGTACTTCGGTGGTGTCAACCCGGAACCGATCCGGCCAAACATCGACGAGGCGCTCGGGATGCTCGCCGGTGGCGGCTTCGATCTCGGTCTGCTCCTCGACGGCGATGCCGATCGCGCCGGGGCAGCCGACGAGGGTGGCACCTTCGTCCATCAGCTCCAGGTGACCGGCCTGCTGATGTACTACCTGGCCGAACATCGCGGCTGGCGGGACCCGGTCGTGGTCAGCGTCAACAACACGTCGATGGCGGCCCGACTCGGTGAACGCTACGGGATCGCCACACACGAGACCCCCGTCGGGTTCAAGTTCATCGGGCCGAAGATGATCGAGACGGGCGCCATGATGGGCGCCGAGGAATCGGGCGGGTTCGGGTTCGGAATGCACCTCCCCGAACGTGACGGGGTGTACGCCGACCTGCTGCTCCTCGACCTGTTCCTCCGCGAGCGGGCGGCCGGTCGATGGCCGGTATCGAAGGCGATCGAACACTTTCACGAGATCGCCGGACCGTCCTTCTACCGGCGGATCGACGTCCATTTCGAGCGGCCCGCCTACGCGGAGGCCAAGCGGCGGTTGCTGGTCGACCTCCAGGGCCACGCGCCCACCGATCTGGCCGGGCAGCCGCTCGCCCGGATCATGCCGCTCGACACCGGCGATGGGTTCAAGTTCTGGATCGCCGACGGATCCTGGTTGCTGGTCCGCGCATCCGGGACGGAGCCCCTGGTCCGGATCTACACGGAGGCGACCTCGGCGGAGACGCGGGAGGCCCTGCTCGTCGCCGGCGAGCGGCTGGTGCGCGGGGCATGACCACCGAGTCCTCCGAGACCGGGCGGCGGGTCGACAAGCCGTGGGGCCACGAGCTGATCTGGGCCCACACGGACCGCTACGTTGGCAAGATCCTGGTGATCGAAGCCGGGCAGCGGCTCAGTCTCCAGCGCCATCTCGTCAAGGACGAATCGATCCTGGTGTCGTCCGGACGGCTGCGCCTGCACCTCGAGGATGACGAAGGCACGGTCGTCATGGAGGAGCTCGGGCCGGGCGCGCACCGCCACGTCGCGACGGGGCGGATCCACCGCTACGAAGCGATCGATCGGTGCACCCTGATCGAGGTCTCGACCCCCGAGCTCGACGACGTCGTACGGCTCGAGGACGACTTCGGCCGCGAAGGCACGAACGCCCCATAAGCCACGCGATCTCGGGACCGACCGGGACTATTTCCGGGGGTGACCGGAGACGGCCGCGGGTGTAGGCTTGGGGTACGCGACCGCCATCACCGGTCGAGGTGCATGACCGGACGGCGGCCCGCCAACGCCCGAGGGGCGACGGAGGTAGGACCGCGATGCACAGTTCCCTGATCGGCAAGGTCGAAAAGGCAAATCGGTACGCCCGAGAGCTCGATCAAATCACCATCGACCGGCTTTCGCTCACGTTCCGCGGCGACAACGACACGCACCATGTCGACCTCGATGCCGGCCAGTGGCGATGCACCTGCCACTATTTCGACAGTTGGGGATCATGTGTCCACCTCCTGGCGCTCCAGAAAGTGCTCGGGGTGATGCTGCCCGAGGAAGCACAGGTCTCGATCTTTGCGGCGGAGCCGATCCCGACCGCCTGATCGCGGCGACCGCCCGGGCGGTCAATCAGACAGACGACGGCGCGGACGAGCTGGTTCTCGACCGCGCCGTTCCGCGTCAGTCGACCTCGACGAGCCAGTAATACGCGGCCGAACCCTGGTTCGCCGCGAACCACACGACGACTTGCACGGACCAGCTCCCGGGTGGCGGCGCCAGGAACCGGGGTTGATCGCCGCGGCCCTCACCGAGGCCAATCGCCGCCGATGCGTCCAGGCTGCCGGGTCTCGTCCGGCCGGCCGTCCAGCTGGCGATCGCGATGGGCTGAGCCAGCGAGACGACGAGCAGTTCGCCACGCCCGACATGGACCCGCGTCCCGGGCAACCACGGCGAATCAGACCCGGTCTCTCGCCACGTGAACGAACCCAGTGCGCCGACAACCGGATCGCCACCTTCGACGGCGATCCAGGCGTCGGGCGGCAGCGGAATGGCGGGCGAGCCGACGATCGCCGGCGGGCTCGTCGTCGGCACGGGCGTCGCCGGTGCGGTCGACTGCGGTTCGCTCGATCGGCCTGCCGTCGCGACGGCGTTCGAGGCAGGGAGCGGTTCTCGCGAGCCGGAAGCGGCGGGACCACAGGCGCTCAGTAGCGCGCCAATTCCGATCGCCAACGCAGCCGACAGTCCGAGGCGGGCCGTGCTCATTTCCCTATCCGGCCCAGCATCGTGAGGGCGGCTTGGCTCATGATCCGACCGCCACGGTCACCGTGGGGGACGTCACGCCACGGAGACCTTCATCGGACGGCGTCGCGAACACTGCCCGGAACTCCGTCCGTGCCTTGAGATGGACCGTGCTCGTGTACGTGCCTGACGTCGGGCCGTAGCTCATCGCGCCGATCGTCACCCAGGTCCCTCCTGGTGGCCGCCGCTGCAGCGTGACTGCGCGCAGCGACACCGGGTTGAGGGCGAGCCGGGAGTACGCCGCGATATCTGCGACCTTGAGGGTCGTCGTCAGCGTCACGGATCCGCCAGCGGGGACGGTCACCGCGCTGGCGGCCAGGGTCAGCGTCGTGACCAGGTCGTGACACGTCGAGTACTTCGCGCCCCAGCCCTGCATGTCGTACTGCACCTGCAGGCTGGCGATGTCGCAGCGGCCAAACGAGTGGGCATTCCAGCCGGGTCTTGGCTTGGCTCGCGACAGCGCCTGGACGACGGCATCGGTGTAGTCCGAATCGCCGTAGTAGTTGGCGTGGTGATCGAGGATTTCGACGTGCCCGAACTCGTCCAGCATGATGGTCTCGACGTCGTAGCACCCATCGGGCCACGTCGCGTAGTGCTGGCACCAACGCAGCAAGCCCCAGTCGAACACGTGGCCGTGCTCGCGCATCCACATCGTGAAACCCGTCGGCGCGTTCCGGGTAAAGCACGCGATGCCCTGTGGTCCGCACGTCGCGCCGGTTCCGTAGCCGATGAGGTTTGGTGCCCCTGCGGCATAGTTGAAGGTGGCCGCCTGGGAGCCGCGCGACGAGGACGCATCGGCGGCCGCCGCGTTGATCGCAGTCTGGTACCCGTACGCGGGGACGGCGCCGGCGCGCCAGCTGTACGGAAGGGCCTGGTTCTGGGTGAACCGCCCGCCGGCGAACACCGGGTTTGGTGCGTGTGCCGTGACCACGGACGTGACCAGCAAGAGCTCGATCGCCGCTGCGATGGCGAACGCGGTCCAGCGAATGATCCAATGCGTTGGCCGGATGGATCGTGGCGTGTCATTCATCGCGCGGCCTCCTCGAACTCGGACGGTCATGCCGTCGCTGACGCGGCGGAGCAGGGTGCGGGCCGCGGGCCCGGTGTCGGGGATCCGCCCGTCGGGGCTGAGCAGCACCCAGCCCGACCCGACACGGGTCGAGGCGTCGGCGGTCGCCGCCGTCGCGTGGAGCCGTAGTCCTTCGGGAAGCGAACCCACGTCCGCTGCCGACGATCCATCGAGCGGGACGGATCGCAACGCACCGCCGTCCTCGCCGAGCACTTCGTGGACGAGACGCGCGCCATCCGATGTGGAAACCAGCACAGCGATCGCGGCGCCCGAGGAGAGCTCGGCCTGCGTCCCCGTCGCGAGGTTCGTGGCGATGACCGGGCACGGGAGACCAGGGCATGCCGCGTAGGTCACCAGGCTGTCGCCCGCAAGTCCGACGAGCGACCCAAGCTCGGGCCGGGCGATCATCCAGTGCGGGCCTCCGTTCGGCTGGACCACGCGGGTACGGCAGGCCGCCTCGCCACACGACTGGATGACCAGCCGCGTCCGTTCGAGGTCCCACGACAATTCGGTCGAAAAGGTCAGGCCAAAGCGCGGGTCGACATCGACCGGGCCGAGGAACCCGCGTTGCCGACCCGGTGCCGTCGAGCGGCCTCGACCAGATGCCGAGGTCGGCCCGTGTCCTTCGATCGACGCGCATCTCGTAGACCACCGATCCAGCTGGGTCGATCGTCGCCCGTCTGACCACGTCGGTCTCTTCGGCGACGTCCCATGCACATCGCCCCGCAATGTCGATCAGGCGCAGTCTCGACGTCGATCCGTCGTCGCTCCCGACAAGGACGACGCGTCCGAACGGGCCGGCCGCGAACGACTCCGGTGGCAGGTCGAGGACCCTGCTGCCGCGTTCGCCATCCAGACCGAGGGCGAGCCGCTGGCCGGCCAGGGCACCGGCGCGATCGAGGCGCGCGTCGAGCCGAAACCACGCCTCGCCAGCGAGGCTTCCCGGACTCGCGAGGTCCACGGATCGGGCCGCCTCGGCCCGGTCGCCGCTCCCACCAGCGCAAGGAATCGGCGCCCACGGGCGTTGGGCGGCGCTGGCCACAACCGACCCGATCGACGCAAGCGCGACCACCGCGATCACGCCACGCCCGATCCAGCGCCGCCATCTTGACTCCACCACGGTCGAACTCCTCCGGCGGGTCCAAGCACTGGCGGGAGGAGGGCGAGGTCGGGATGGTCGCAAGCGGCGCTCACCGGCGACTTATCCGGACCGGGGAACGGGTGCGGTGGGCCGCGTGGGCTGGAACGAGACGAGGCCTGTGCTACGCTCGGCACGACAAGTTGTGTCACGCCGCGTGGTCGCGAAGCCGGTGAGATTCCGGCACAGTCCCGCTACGGTGAGTCGCTCCTGACGGAGCCACGAGTCCGGTCGCCGACTCCACGGTGCATGCTCGAACCTTCGAGAGAAAGGTAGGCAGGACCGTGCGATCAACCGGCTGAGACCCCTCGTTCGATTCGTGTCGAATTCGAGGGGTTTTGCATGTTTGCGCCCCTCCGCCCAGCTCGTTTCGCGGAGGTTCTCGTGTCTCGCCGTCCAGGTTCCACGCTCTCGCCGGGTGCGGCCGCGTCGCCGCACCGGCTCGCGCTCCTCCTCCTCGCCGCCCTGCTCCTGACCGTTGCTGCGTGCACGGGCGGAGGGGGGTCTCACCCAGTTCGTCGGCGCCGACCGCGGCGACGCCTTCGATGGCGACTGCCACCGCCTCGCCGGCAGCCACGGCTGCACCGAGCGAGGCTGCATTCCCGGTCACGCTGACCGATGACGAAGGCACGACCGTCGAGATCGCGGCGGAGCCCGAAGTCATCGTGTCGCTCACGCCGGCGGCGACCGAGACGCTCTTTGCCCTGGGCGTCGGCGACCGCATCGTCGGCAAGGGCGAGGACTTCTTCCTCTTTCCGCCCGAAGCCGGGGACATCCCCGACGTCGCGACGTTCGACGCGGTCGATATCGAGAAGGTCGTCTCGCTCGAGCCCGATGTCGTGTTTGCCGGTGGCAACTTCTTCACGCCGCCCGATTCGATCGAGCGCATGCGGGAGCTCGGGCTCCCGGTTGTCGTCCTGTACGCCGCGTCCGTGGCCGATGTGTTCGCCGACCTCGCGCTGATCGGCCAGGCGTCTGGCCGGTCGGCCGAGGCGACTGCCATCGTGGATCGGATGCGCTCGGAATTCGATGCGGTGGAGGCTGCCGTCGCGGGTATGGCGAGGCCGCGCTTGTTCTACGAGCTCGATGCAACTGGTGCGATCTACGGACCAGCCGACGACTCGTTCCTGGCCGAGATGATCGAGCTCGCGGGCGGTGATCCGATCACGACGGGTTCCCCCGACAAGTTCGATATCTCGATCGAGCGCCTGATCGAGGCCGACCCCGAGGTCATCCTCCTCGCCGATGCACCGTTTGGCGTGACCGCCGAGCAGGTCGCCGCGCGCCCCGGCTGGAACGTCATGACCGCGGTCAAGGGAGACGACATCCGCCCGATCGATGACCAGACGGTGACCAGACCCGGCCCCCGTCTGTTCCTTGGGCTGCGGTTGCTCGCCCAGATCATCCACCCGGATGTCGCGCTGGCGTCGACGGCTCCGATCCCACCAACGCAGTAGGCGGGCGTTCGGCCGTGACCACCGGACAGACTCTCGCGCCGACCCGGGCCGCCGCGGTCCGGGTCGGTCGCGCCCGCAGCCGGCCGATCCTGCTCGCGTGGGTGGGGGTCATCGCCCTGGTCGTGCTGCTGTGCCTGGGCGTGGCGATCGGGAGTGTCTCCATCGCGCCGCTCGACACGCTCGGGATCATCGTCGAGCGCCTGTTCGGGGTCGATCTTGGGGTTACCCCCTCGCCGGCCACGGAAACGATCGTGTGGGACTTGCGGGTCCCGCGAGTCCTGACCTCAATGGTCGTCGGGACGGCGCTGGCCGTGGCCGGGGCGACGTTCCAGGGGTTGTTGCGCAACCCGCTGGCGGATCCATACGTGCTCGGGACCGCGTCGGGGGCGGCACTTGGCGCGGCCGTCGCGGTGCTCCTGCCGATCCGTTTCGTGTTCCTCGGCTTCAGCCTGCTGCATGCGCTGGCCTTCGTCGGCGCACTCGTCTCCATCTACACGGTCTACCGACTCTCGAGGATCAGCGGTCTGGCACCGCTGACCAGCCTGCTGCTCGTGGGCTACGCGGTCGGTTCGCTGCTGGCCGCCGGGCTGGCCATGGCCATGTACCTCTCCGGTGCGGCCCTTCGTCAGATCTTCTCGTACCTGTTGGGTGGGTTCGATTCCGCGTCCTGGCCCCAGCTTGCCGGAACGTTTCCGCTGGTGGCTGTCGGGACGGCACTGATCCTGCTCCGTGCCCGATCCCTGAACGGGCTCCTGCTTGGCGAGGAGGCGGCCGCACACCTTGGGCTCGACGTCCGTCGCGAACGGGCCATCCTGCTCGCGCTCGCGTCGCTCGTGACGGCGGCTGCGGTCGCGGTCAGCGGGCTGATCGGGTTTGTCGGGCTCGTGGTCCCGCACGTGGTTCGCCTGGTCGTCGGGCCGAGTGCGCGGCTCGTGCTGCCGCTGTCCGCGCTGGCCGGCGCGGCCTTGCTCGCCTTTGCCGACATCGTCGCCCGTGCCGCCGGCGAGATCCCGGTCGGGATCGTGACCGCCCTCATCGGGGCGCCGTTCTTCATCGTCCTGCTCCGACGCGCCCGGACGGGGTACGAGCTGTGATCGAGCTCGAAGGCGTCACGGTTACCTATCACGGCCGACAGGTGTTGGCCGCGATCGACCTTGCGATCGCCTCAGGCGAACGCGTCGCGCTGATCGGCCCCAACGGGGCCGGCAAGTCGACGTTGCTCCGGACCGTGACGGGTCTTGTGGTGCCCGCCGAGGGGAGTGTCCGGATCGGCGGGGAAGCGGTGCGGACGATCGATCGAGCCAGCCTCGCCCGCCGGATGGCGGTCGTCCCGCAGCAGGTCGTGGTGCCCTTCTCGGTCCGCGTGGAGGAGCTCGTCGGGCTCGGTCGACTGCCCCACGAGGATCCGGTGCGTGGTGCCCGGCCATCCGACCGCGCGGCCGTCCTCGCCGCGATCGAACGCGTCGGGATCACGCACCTGCTCGGGCGTGACGTCCGGGAGTTGTCCCTTGGGGAACGCCAGCTGACGTTGGTCGCCCTCGCCGTGGCCCAGGCGGCCGGGATCCTGATCCTGGACGAACCAACGGTGCATCTCGACCTCCGGCACCAGGTTGCCACGATGGAGTTGCTTGTCGACCTCAACGAACGCGACGGCACCACGGTCGTCGCCGTGCTCCATGACCTTGGGCTCGCCGCGGCGTTCTTCCCCAGGCTCGTCCTCATGGACGCCGGACGGATCGTGGCCGATGGCGCGCCCGCCGAGGTCCTGTCCGACAGTCGCATCCGTCGTGTTTTCGGGGTCGACCCCTCGATGGTCAGGCTCCCGGTGGCGATGGCATGATCTCGCCCGTCCGGATCGACGATCACGAAGCCCGGCCAACCGAGCCGCCGACCGAGCCGAAGCGCACGCGCCCGTGGGCAATCGTGTTCGCCGAGCTCCGGGCCGCGACGACGATGTTGACGCGCCTGCCGATCCGCGGCGACAACGGGGAGCGGACCGGGGCTGCGGCGTTCGGGATCGTCGGCGGGCTGATCGGGCTGGCCGGGCTCATTCCGCTTGTCGGGTTGGGCATCGCCGTCCCGCCGATCGCGGCCATACTTGCCGTGGCGGCGATCACGGTCGTGTCGGGCGCGGTCCACCTCGACGGGCTTGCCGATACGGCGGACGCGCTCATGGCCGTAGGCCCAGATGGCGCGGAACGAGCGCGAACGGACCCATCGGTCGGCGTTGGCGGCGTCGTCGCCATCGTCCTCGTGCTGGCCGTGGACGCTGCATCGCCTGGCTCTTCTCGCCGTCGCTGCCGGCCCCGCGACGGCTGGGGTCGCCTGCGTCGTGGCCTGTGCGGTCTCGCGCGTCGTGCCCGTGGTGTTGGTGCGACTTGCCCGTGCGCGCGCACCGGCGACCGGCCTGGGAGGCTGGTTCGCGGCCAGGTCGACGAACCGAACCGCCGCAGTCGCGGCGGGCACGGCAATTGGCGTGTGCCTTGTTGCCTCGTTCGTGCCCGGTTCGCCAATCGTTGGCGTCGCGGGTGGCATCGGCGGCCTCGGCGGGCTCGGGCTGGGGCTCGGACTCGCTCGAGCCCGCGGACAGGTCGATGGCGACGCGCTCGGCGCGAGCGTCGAGCTGCTCGTTTGCCCTGACGGTCCTCGTTGCAGCGGTCCTGATCGGGTCCCCCGGTTGATCAACGCACTGGAGACTCGATGGCTGCGCCCCTGATCCTGGTCCTCGGCGGGACGAGGAGCGGCAAGAGCCGCTTTGGCCTGGACCTGGTCCGGCGGTTCGCGGGCGATGGTCCTGCCACGGTGCTCGCAACGGCGCTGCGGGGGGATCCCGAGATGGAGCACCGAATCGCCCTGCATCAGCGCTACCGACCCGCCACCTGGCCCACGATCGACGTCGGCACGGACCTGGCGGGCGCCGTCCGGCGCGGTGGGCCGGGCCACCCGCTCCTCCTCGAGGGCCTCACGCTGTGGCTGAGCGCGCTCGTCGGCGACGACCTCGACGATCCTGAGCCGATCCTCGCCGGGCCGGTCACGGAAGCGCTCGAGGCAATCCGTGCGCACCAGGCCCCAGCGGTCGTCATCAGCGACGAGATCGGCCTTGGCATGGTGCCGATGCATCCGGGATCGCGCTCCTTCCGCGACCTCGTCGGGCTGGTCCACCAGCGGTTCGCTGCGGAAGCCGACGAGGTCACGCTGGTGGTCGCCGGTTTGCCACTCACGCTCAAGCCGGCCGGCTCGGCGTGAGCACGGAGGACGACGATCGCCGCAGGATCGACGCGGCCATCACGTCGATCGGACCACTCGACACGGGCGCGATGGCGGCCGCCGCGACGCACCTCGATCGGCTGACCAAGCCGCGGGGCAGCCTGGGGCGGCTCGAGGAGCTCGTGATCCACCTGGCGGGCATCACCGGCCGGCCGGATGCATCGGTCGATCGGCGCTGGATCGTCGTCGCGGCGGGCGACCACGGCGTTGCCCGTGAAGGTGTGTCCGCATACCCGCCGGACGTCACGGCCCAGATGGTCGCGAACTTCGTCGCCGGTGGCGCCGCGATCAACGCGCTCGCCGCAGCCGCCGGCGCATCGCTCATGGTCGTCGACGTCGGCGTCGCCGGCGCGATCCCGGGGATGCGCGCGCACGGACGGCACGCAGTGCGAGGCGGCCGGCTCCTGCGAGCGCGGATCGCGGCTGGTACCGCCAGCATGACCAGGGGACCGGCCATGACCCGATCCGAGGCGCTCCGGGCGATCGGGGTGGGGCTGCAGGTCGCGGACGATATCCGCTCGGATGGCGGGGTCGACGTCCTCGGGCTTGGCGAGATGGGGATCGGCAACACGACGGCGGCCAGTGCGATCGTCGCGGCCCTCACGGGCGAGCCGGTTTCCCGCGTGACAGGGACCGGGACGGGCATCGACGACGACCGCCGCGCTCACAAGGTCGCGGTCATCGAACGCGCGCTCGACGTCAATCGACCCGATCCAGCCGATCCACTCGGGGTGCTCGCGGCGGTCGGCGGGCTCGAGATCGCGGCACTCGTCGGGTTGATGCTGGGCGCCGCGGCCGCCCGGATCCCGGTCGTGCTCGACGGGTTCATCACTGGTGCCGCCGCCCTGGTCGCGGCGAGCCTCCAGCCGGCCTTGGCGCCACGGCTGATCGCGTCGCATCGTTCGTCCGAGCCGGGCCACGCGATCGTCCTCGAGCGACTCGGCGCCCGCCCGTACCTCGACCTCGAGATGCGCCTTGGCGAAGGCAGCGGGTCGGCCCTGCTCGTCGGCCTCCTCGTCGCGGCCTGTCGGATCCGGGACGAGATGGCGACCTTCGAATCCGCATCGGTGTCCGGACCGAGCGATGGGTGAGCTCGTCCTCGTTCGACACGCGGAGACAGCCTGGTCCGGGTTGCGCTACTGCGGGCGGACCGACGTGCCGCTGACCGCGGCCGGTGAAGCGGCCGCCGCTGCGCTAGGCCGCGAGCTCGCGGCGAGCCTCCCGGCGAACGTCCGGATCGTGTCGAGTCCGCTGCTCCGCGCCCGCCAGACCGCATCGGTGATCGCGAGCGCGAGCGGATCGGACGGGTTCACCGTGGATGACCGCTGGGCGGAGACAGACTTCGGCACGGTGGAGGGCATGACGTTCGATGAGCTCGAGGCGTCGCATCCCGAGATCGGGTTGCGCCTGGCCAGAGGCGATGCGATTGTCGACTGGCCGGGAGGCGAGACCGCCAAGGCCATGGAGGAACGGGTCACGGCCGCCTGGCGCGAAGTGATCGGACAGCCCGGGTCGTGGGTCGTGGTCTCGCACGGCGGGCCGCTGCGTGTCGCGATCGCGTTGACAGCGGGTGTGGATCCGGCCCAGGTCGTGGTGCCGCAACCAGGCACGGCCTGGCGACCGTTCACTGATCCGATGCCGTCCCCGGATTCCGGCCAACCCGGAGACCGGTGGTAGGCTTCCGGGCGTGAAGCGCCGTCGATCGAGCGCGCCGGGGCGACTCCGTCCCGACGGCCGCTGGTCTCATCCGATCCTGCTCGTCGCCGTCTTCGCGGTGCTCCTGGCGGGCTGTGACGGGGCCACCTCGACGGACACCCCGAGCGGCTCGGTGCCGTCGTCGTCCGAGGCGGCCCCGGGCGAATCCGGGTCGCCGGACGTCCCGACCGAGGCACCGACGGACACGCCCACCGCTGGCGGCGATCCCACCCCCGACCCGGCGGCGACCGCGTCCGCTGGCTCGTCGGGAGACCCCTCGTCCGGCACCGGCAGCGCCGCTGCCTGTACCGGCAGCGACGAGAACCGCGACTTCTTTGCGTCGATGGCCGCCGCTGTCGACTGGACGGTCTACTGCCCGGTGGTCCCCGACGGCTGGTTTGTTGACGACGGGATGTACCGCCTGGCCGATGGCGGCTGGATGGAGATCAGCTATGACGGCCCGGGCGACGCACGGATCGTGCTGCGACAGGGTGGGTTCTGCGATGCCGGGGATGGATGCGTTCCGTCGGGGATCGATGTCGGCGACACCGGGTTCGGGGACCGGACCGGCACGTTCATCGCGGTCGCGGACGGGAGCTGGGCAATCGCCGTCGATCGAGGGGCGACGCCGAGCTGGCTGCTTGTCGTCCAGGGTCTCGATGAGACCGGGGCGCGCACGATCGCCGCCGACCTGCACGCGGTCGCCGGCTGAAGGACGTGCCGCGGCGCCTTGTCCGCGGCTGGGTCAGGCCGCGGAACCGCTGAACGCCGCCTCGGCAAGCTGGACCACCGCATCCGCGGTCCGTTCCTGGTCGCCGTTTGCCAGCGTGATCCCGCTTGGCCCAAACCCGATGACCGGGATCGCCGCCGCGAGCGCACCGATCGTTTGGAGCGCCGTGTCGAGCGACAGACCGTCTGGTTCGGGATACGTCACGGCCCACCCCCCGGCGCGATCGAGGCAATCCGTGTCAAAGGCGATATAAAGGCAATCGACGCGCGTCGCGACGACCGCTGCCCAGGCACGGACCGCGGCCTGTCCCGCCTCGGTGGCCAGCATGCCTGCCCCGAAATGGGCGATGCGCGAAGCGGCCAGGGCCCGCGATTCGGCTTCGTCGAGGACCTGGCCACCAAAAAGCGCCGCGTCCTCGTCGCGCACCGTCGGGCCCGAAGCGGCGGCGACGAGATCGTCGTCGCCTCGACCGCAGATCATCGCAAACGGCATGCCCCAAACGGCGCCAGACGGGGTGCAATCCGGGGTATTGAAGTCGCCGTGCGCATCGAACCAGGCGATCGCCAGCCGTCGATCCGGGTAGGCTGATCGCAGACCCGCCATGGCGCCGGCATGGACGGTGCAGTCGCCACCGAGGACCAGCAGTCGCGTCTCGACCCCGCCTTCGTGCGGCGCCACGATCCCCGCCACCAGGTCACGCTCGCGCGGCAGGAACTCGCAGATGGCCGCGCGGTTCTTGGCGCGCGGATCAGGGTCGGATCGGAAACCGGGCTCGATCCGAAGATCGCCCGCATCGCGGACCGTAGCGTCGGCGAGCTCGGGTCGCGACCGAAGTCGCTCGACCAGGCCGAGGTCGCGCAGACCGGCCGGCGTCAGCTCCATCCCGGCCAGGTGACCGCCGAGGGCCGTCGGGACGCCGACGATGACGATCTCCCGGCCATGGCCCGCGTCGCCTCTCTCGCTCATGGCGGGAGATGGTGACGCATCATTGGCCCGTGCGCATCGCCGACTTCGCCCTCGAACGGTATTTCGCCCGTTGGGAGTTCAACGCCCGGTACCTGTTGTGCGCGTCGGACGTCGAGGGGTACCCGATGGCCGAGCTCCTCGAGCTCGCCGACGACGAGACGCGCGCGCTGTGGGAGGGCCTGACGCTCGGGTATCGGGAGTCCACCGGGGATCCGTTGCTTCGTCGCGAGATCGCCTCGCTCTACGAGACGATCGAACCCGACGACGTCCTGACATTCGCAGGCGCCGAAGAAGCCGTGTTCTGCCTGATGAACGTCCTGGTTGGTTCGGGGGACCACGCCATCGTCACCTGGCCGGGGTACCAGAGCCTCTACGAGATCGCCCGCGCCGCGGGGGCCAAGGTCACGCTCCACGAGCTCCTCGAGCCGAACGATTGGGCGCTCGACCTGGACCTGCTCCGACGCCAGCTGACGCCCTCGACCCGATTGATCGTCGCCAACGTCCCGCACAACCCGACGGGCATGCTGGCGGATCGTGCCACGTATGACGGCCTTGTCGAGATTGCGGCAGAGGCGGGGGCGTACCTGCTTGTCGACGAGGTCTACCGCGGCCTCGAGTTCGACCCAGCGGATCGGCTCCCGGCCGGCGCCGACGTCCTGGCCAGCGGCATCTCTCTTGGCGTGATGTCCAAGTCCTTCGCGATGGCCGGGCTGCGGATCGGCTGGCTGGCCAGCCACGATCGGGCGCTCCTCGACCGCGTGGCGCGGTTCAAGGACTACACCACGATCTGCTCAGCCGGACCGTCGGAGGTCCTCGCGATCATCGCGCTCCGCGCGCGCGATCGTGTCCTCGAACGCTCGCGGGCGATCGTGGCCCGGAACCTCGACCTGCTCGACGGCTTCTTCGACGACTGGGTCGACCGCTTCACCTGGGTCCGCCCTCGGGCCGGGTCCATCGGGTACCCACGCCTGACCGTGCCCGGCGTCCGGATCGACGACTGGGCGGCGGACCTCGTCGGGTCCGAAGGGGTGTTGTTGCTCCCCGGTTCGCAATTCGGGCATCCGGGCAACCACTTCCGAATCGGGTTTGGCCGGACCGACCTGCCCGAAGCGTTGGCCCGGCTCGAGGCGTTCGCGCAACGAACCCTGCGCTGACCGAGAGCGACCCGCCCGCGGGACGGATGAAGCGCGCCGCCACGGGCGGATCGCAAGTCATCTGCGATGCCGGTCGATGTCGGACCGTCGCGAATAGCCCGGCCCTCCGTCCAGACTCGGGCCTCGCCAACCACCACACGGGGAGACCTCGCGATGCCTGCCAGGAACGCACCAACGACCAAATCCACCGCAACGACCCGCACCGCGCCGACGAGCGGCCGATCGACCAAGCCGTCGACACGAACGATGCCCGTCACCTCGAGTCGAAATGGACGATCGCGCGCCGGTCGTTCGCCCAACCCCAAGCTCGCCGTGAACGCGCCCGAGATCCAGCGGTTCGCGACGTTGCGCGTGCTGCCCATCGCCCTGCCGGACAAGGCGCGCTCGGAGAGCTGCGCCCTCCTCAACGAAATCCTGGCCGACACGATGGTGCTGTACTCGATGTACAAGAAGCACCACTGGCTGGTGGCCGGTCCGACCTTCTACCAGCTGCACCTCCTCTTCGACAAGCACGCCGAGGAGCAGAACGAGCTTACCGACCTCCTCGCCGAACGGGTTCAGAGTCTCGGTGGGATTGCCGTCGGTGATCCGCGTCACGCGGCCGAGCTGACGACCATCCCCCGACCGCCCGACGGCGCGGAAGAGGTCGCCGTGATGATCGACCGGACCCTGCGCGCCCACGAAACGATCATTCGAAAGGTCCGGGCGGGGATCAAGACGACCGAAGAATCGGACGATTGGGGCAGCAACGACCTGTTGATGGGCGACGTCCTGCGCCGTCATGAGCTGCAGGTCTGGTTCCTGGCCGAGCACGTCGTCGACGTGCCGCTCGTCACCGCCTGACGGGCGCCGCCCAGCGAATGCCCGGGCTCATGCCCGCTTGCGGGGCAGGTCCAGGAAGGGCAGGGTGACGACGGTCGCCGCTACGCGCCCGCGTCGCCCTTCGACCGTCCATTCGACCGATAGCTGGGTGCCGGGCGCCTCGTACTGTGGTGGCACGGACGCGAGGGCGATCGCCTGCTTCAGGATCGGGCTCCAGCCGTGGCTCGTCGCCCGGCCGACCTGGCGGCTCCCGGCGAAGACCGGGACGGGCGACCGGTCCACGGTCGAACTGATCGCCGGTGGGAGCCCCTGGGCGTCGTAGAGCCCCTCGATGTCGTACCAGTCGAGCTGGAGTCCCACGAGCCGGCGCGCCGGCCCACCGGCCCGGGATCTCGCGTTCGAGCGCGAGGCGGCCGACGAAGTCTCCCTTGTCGAAGTTGACCAGCCGTCCCAGACCGATCTCGAACGGGGAGTAATGCTGGTCTGGGTTCATGGCGTGCCGTGCCGAGGTGTAATCCACTTCGAGGAGGATCAGCCCGGCCTCGAGCCTGACCACGTCGAGCGCGACCATCCCGGCCGGACGGAGCCCGAACGCCTTGCCTGCCTTTGCCAGGGAATCCCAGACGGCCACGGCGCGCTCCGTCGGGATCCACAGCTCGTAGCCGAGATCGCCGGTGTAGCCGGTCCGGGAGACATCGATCGCGACCCGGCCGACCTTCGCTGCACGGCGCCGGAAATACCCGAGGTCCCCGAACGATTCGCCGGTCGCCGCCTCAAGGACGTCGCGTGACAATGGGCCCTGCAGTGCGAGCGCCGCGGTGGCCTCGGTCTCCTCGGTGATCGTGACATCCAGCCCCGCGCTGTTCTGGCGGAGCCAGCGAAGCTGGGGATCGGCCGCGGTCCAGCGATAGCGCCCCTCGTCGAGTCGGTGGACCGTCCCGTCGTCGACGACCTTGCCGTGTTCGTCGCACCACGGCGTGTACACGACGCCACCCACGGCGAGTCTGGTCGCATCCCGGGTGATCACGCGGTCGACCAACCGCGTGGCATCAGGACCCGTCACCAGGTACTTGTAAAGCGGGGAGACGTCGATGAGGGCGGCGGCTTCGCGGATCGCGTTGTACTCGATGTCGTGGAAATCGGCGTACACGCTCGAGGCGAAGTAGCCCGACCACTCCCGCCACTGCATCTTGCGGTTGAGAGGGGCCGTGCGCGGGTGAAAGGCGGTGCCGACGCTCACCTGGTGTCTCCTGCGGGAGTTTCCAGTATGCCGGATGTGCCCGGCTATACTCGCGCCGGTCCGGACCATTGCGGTCACCGGCGACTCGCCTCGCGATCGGTCAGGGCAGCCCTGTAGCGGGCGGTCGATCGCACCACCCAGGGGACCCTGCCGTTGCTTCCGTCGCTCGGCGCCATGCTGCGGATCAGCCTTCGCCGCTCACGAGCCGATTGGCCGATCGTGGTCGCGGCCGGACTGATCTGCCTGCTGGCGTCGACCCTGCTCGCGGCCGGATCCATGTATGCGAACGCCGTCTCGATTGCCGGCCTGCACCGGGTCCTGGCCGACCAGCCGGTCGAAGCCGCGAACATCGCCGTCTCGACCCGCGTCGCGCCGGACGAGGCCGCCGCGGTCGACACCATCGTGGTGGAGGCGCTGACTGGCGTCTTCGGCGAGGTCGGCGGCGAGGTCCTCCAATCGGCGAGGTCGGACTCCTTCGCCGTGCCCGACCCGCCGCCGGGCGAGGTCGGGACGCTGACCGTGCTTGGCCATGCCGACGGCCTGGCCGAGCACGCATCGCTCGTCGAGGGCGCGTGGCCGGAGGAGGCGACCGTCACGACCAGTCGCGACGTTCCCGTCGCGGTCACGGAGACCGTGGCGGCGGGTCTCGGGCTCCAGCTCGGCAGACGCCTCGAGCTCACCAGCCAGATCCACGACGACCTCGACGTGCCTGTCGAGGTGGTCGGAATCTTCCGGATCGACGATCCGCGCGACCCGTTCTGGTGGGACGACCAGCTCGTGCTCGAGGGTGTCCAGAGCAGTCAACGGTTCGACACGCACGGCCCGCTGTTCACGACCCGGGAGGCCCTGCTGTCCCGGGCGACGACGACCCGGATCGCGTTGACCTGGCATGGCCGCCCGGACGTGGGCCGGATGCGCGTCGCGGACGTCGGGGCGCTCCAGGGGCGCGTCGAGCCAGCTCCCCGGACTGCTCCGGGCCGCCCTCGGCAACACCGTCACGGTCGATACCGAGCTCCCGCAGATCCTCGAGCGCGCGGAGCGCTCGTTGCTGGTGAGTCGCACGGGTGTCCTCCTGCTCACGATCCAGCTCGTCGTCCTGGCCGCGTACGCCGTGCTGCTGAGCGCGGCGCTTCTCATCGAGCACCGACGGATCGACACGGCGATGCTCCAGTCGCGTGGCGCGGGGATCTGGCGGATCGTCGCCCTGGCACTGATCGAGGGCCTGCTGCTCACCGTTCCTGCGGCCGTGGCCGCACCGTGGCTGGCGGCGGCGGCTCTCAGCCTGTTCAACGTCGCCGGTCCACTCGTCGCCATCGGTCTGACCATTGCGCCCGAGGTCGCGCTGGACGCCTACATCGCAGCCGGCGCCGCTGCCCTCGTGTGCCTGTTCGCGCTCACCCTGCCCGCGCTCCGCACGGCCCGTTCACTGGCGGCCACGCACAGCAAGCTCAGCCGCGGGGAGACCGCGAGCATCGGCCAGCGGATCGGGCTTGACGTGGCACTCCTCGCGATCGCCGGGATCGGCCTCTGGCAGTTGCGACATTACGGCGCCCCGCTGACCCAGTCCGTGCAGGGAACCCTGGGCCTGGACCCGCTGCTGGTCGCCACACCGGCCATCGGCCTGCTTGCCGGCGCGATCGTGGCGCTCCGGATCGTCCCGCTTCTCGCCCAGCTCATCGAGCGAGCCACGGTGCCGACGCGGACCCTGGTACCGACGCTCGGGGCACGACAGCTCGCACGGCGTCCGCTCCGCTACACGCGGTCGGCGCTGCTCCTGATGCTGGCCATGGCGCTCGGCGTGTTCGCCGTCTCGTACGCCTGGACGTGGTCGGTCTCGCAACGTGATCAGGCGACGTACCAGGTCGGCGCGGACGTCCGGCTTCGGCCCGGCACCCATGAAGGCGCCCCTCCGCGCTGGACGCTGGATCGGGCCCTGGCGGAGACGCCCGGCGTGATCGAGCGCCTGCCCGTGGATCGCGAATCGGTCCGTCTCGGGTCAACGTCAGGTGGCGTCGAGCTGCTGGCGCTCGATGCCTCGGCGGCCGCGGCCGTCGTGGACGTCCGTGCCGATGTCGCGGGCGAACCGATATCGGCGCTGATGGCGCCGCTGTCCGAAGCACGACCCGCCATCGAGGCGATCCGGCTGCCCGGTGAGCCGACGCAGATCCGGTTTGATGTCGACGTCGACATCCGGACGCTCGAGCGGCTCGAATTCGACAGCGATCTCGGCATCGAGGTCGTCAAACCGGCCGAGCTGTCCGAGATCGCCGGCTGGCGCGGCCTCGACGCAACCCTGGTCGTCATGGACTCGCGCGGCACGTTGTACCGGTTTGCCGGCGCCGACGACACCATCGACGCCGGTCAACACCGACTCGTCGTGCCGCTCGGCGAGTCGCGCGATCGGGGAGGGGCGTCGTTTGCGTACCCGCTGGACCTCGTCGCGATCGAGCTGCTCGTGAGCGTGCCCGAGGGCTACCAGACTCCCGACGCGACGCTGACCATCCGGGACCTCCAGTCGACGGCCGAGGGCGATACCTGGGCCCCCGTTTCCCTGGACTTGTCCGGTGGCTGGCGCAGCACCGCTGCGTTCTACGGTCGTCCCCACCAGGCCGTCGGCAGCGCCCTGCAGGGACCGGCGCTGCAGGCGATCGCGGGTGCGCCGGGCCTCAACGTGCTGCCGGGCGAGGATCGATTGGGCCGCGCGACGATTCTCAGCTTCGCCCCCGCATCGATCGGCTTCATCGCCGACGAACCGATCCCCATCGTGGCGACCGCGCCCTTCCTCGCCGAGTCGGCCAGTGCGGTCGGTGACCAGTTGTCGATCCTGCTCGGTGGCGTCCGCCGCGACGTCGTCGTGACCGGGGCCATCACGGCGTTCCCGGCGACCGATCCAGCCGAGCCGACGGCGATCGTCGACCTGGCGACGGTGGCCCTGCTGCGATTCGAGGGGAACGATTCCGTCGAGCCACCTGACGAATGGTGGCTGTCGGTCGAGCCCGGAGCCGACGCGTCGGTGATCGAGGCGGTTTCGGGCCCGGCGATCGGCAGCCGGGTTGTCGTGGGCCAGGTGGACCGAACCCGGACCCTCTCGACCGATCCGGTGGCGCTCGGGATCATCGGCGCTCTGGGGATCGGGTTCGTCGCGGCCGCGCTGTTCGCCGTGGTCGGGTTCATGGTCAGCGCCGCTGTGTCCGCGCGTGAGCGGATCACGGAGTTCGCGCTGCTTCGCGCCCTGGGTCTCTCGGCCGACCAGCTGTCGGTCTGGTTGTCGCTGGAGAACGCGGTGCTGGCCGTTGTCAGCCTGGTCACGGGTACGGTCCTCGGGCTCGTGATCGCCTGGGTGGTCCTGCCGTTCATCACCGTCACGCAGGGCGCAGCCACGCCGTTCCCGCCGGTCATCGTCGACATCCCATGGGCCACGATCGCGGTGCTCGAGGTGCTCGGCATCGTGTCGCTCACGATCACCGTGGTGTTGCTGGCCTGGCTGCTCCGCCGGGTCGGGCTCGCCTCCGTGCTGCGCATGAGCGAGGACTGACCGGTGCGCCTGGTCGCCGCCGTCGCGGCCCTCCTGCGGCGTCTCCGGGCGGAGCGGGGGGTTGCGATCCTGCTGTTCGTCCTCATCGCGCTTACCAGCTTCGCGGTCGCCGCCGGGCCCCGATTGTTCAACCGCGTCGCGGACGAGGGCATCCGCTACGAGGCCGGGCGCGGGACGGCGATCCAGCGGAACCTCCAGTTCACCGTGGCTGGCACGGTCCCGGCGACGGGGGAGGACCCGTTCGGCCGGGTCGTGGCCCGCGGCGATGCACTCCAGGCCCGGCTACCCGATTCGGTCCGGGAGCTCATCGGCGAGGCGCGGTTTGTCGTCGATGCCCCGCGCTTCGGGATCGCCGATCCGCCCAGGTTCACGACCTTTGTCACGCTGCGCCAGCAGGACGCCGTCGAGGAGCACATCGAGCTGACCGACGGTCGCTGGCCCGCCCCCGTGGCGTCGGACTCCGACGCGGAACCGCCCGCCCCACCGCGCTTCGAGGTCGTGCTTTCCGAGGCCACCCTGGCCACGATCGGGGCGGAGGTCGGTGACCTCCTCGCGGCGAATGTCGATCCCAACGACTCATTGCTTCGGAACCTGTTTCCGCGTCCAGCGACCCCGGTGGAGGTGCTGGTCGTCGGCCAATTTGTCGTCCACGACGTGTTCGCTCCCTACTGGTACGACGACAGAGGGCTGGCCGACGCCGCCATCGGCGGCACCGAAGACGCTCCGATCGCCTTCGCGACCGCGCTCTTCGCGGCCGACGCCTACGTCGACACGCTGGCGCTCGGGCTGCCGATGCGGTACCGCTGGCGGTTCTTCGTCGAGCCGGCCAACCTCGACGCCGGAGCAATCGACGTCCTGGCCGCCGACCTCCGCCGCGTGGAGGCAGCAAACAACACGACCGGCGCGCTTCGGCCCGGCTCGACCCAGTTCCGTTCAGGGCTGCTCGACATCGTCGAGCGGTACCTCGACCAGCGATCGTCGAGCGAGGCTGCCTTGTCGGTTGCGGCGCTCGGCCCGCTCACCGTGGCGGCCGGTGCGATGGGTCTGATCGGGGTCCTGATCGTCCGCCGCCGCCGCGGAAGCCTTGCCCTGGCGCGTGGTCGGGGCGCCTCCGCGGGACAACTGCTGGCGACACAGCTCTGGGAGGGTCTGCTTATCGCCGTGCCCGCCGCCGTGGTCGGTCTTGTCGTCGCCAGCGCGGTCATCCCCGGCACGGCCAAGCGAGCTGTCGTCGACAGGGGCGCTCCTGGTCTCGTTCGGCGCGACCGCCCTCCTGCTGGCCGCAACCTGGCCGGTCGCGAGACGGGCAAGACGCGATCTCGAGCGCGACGATCCACCGGTCTTCCGCCTTGCCCCACGACGGCTGATGTTCGAGGGGTTGATCGTGACGCTGTCGTTGGCCGCGGCATGGCTGCTCCGGGAACGCGGCGTGGCGGGGGTCGGACAGGCCGGTGCCGAAACCGGCTTCGACCCGTTCCTGGCGGCCGCGCCCGTGCTTGTCGGCCTGTCCGTCGGGCTCCTCACGCTGCGTCTCTACCCGGCGCCGGTCCGGGCGCTCGGCTGGTTGAGCGCCCGACGTCGCAACCTCGTGCCTGCGCTTGGGCTGCGAACCCTCGGGCGCCGCCCGACGACTGGATATCTGCCGGTCCTGATCCTGATGCTAACGGTCGCCATCGGCACGTTCTCGTCGATCGTCGGGGTGAGCATCGAACGCAGCCAGACAGACGTGTCATGGCGGGACGTCGGCGCGGACTACCGCATCGAGTCCGCCGGTCGGGCGGCGATCGATCCGAGTTTCGAGGTGGCGGGCATTCCCGGGTTGGAAGCCGTCGCCGGGGCGCTGGTCGCGCTCGACGCTCCGTTGTCGACCGGCCCCGGGAAACGGTTCGGTGTCCTGTTCGAGGCGGTCGATCCGGCGGCGTACGACGAAGTCCTCGCAGGCTCACCGGTGGAGCTTCGGATGGCGCCGCCATTCGCGAATGCGCCCGTCGGCCCCGAGGCGGGCACGGCCGCAGCGCCGATCCCGCTGGTGCTGTCGCGCCGGCTCCCCGCGGGGAACGAGCGGATCCCCGACGGCAGCCTCGTCGAGGTGGGCATTCGCGGCCAGGCGATGACGTTCGAGGTGATCGGGGTTCGCGACGGCTTCCCTGGCATCCCGGCATTTGAGCCATTCGCCATCGCCCCCTACCCGTCGATCGCCGCCGCCTGGCGCGGCCAGCCGTTGCAGCCGAATCTCCTGCTGGTCCGGGCACCGCAGTCGAGCGGGGAGGCGCTCCGCGCGTCGGCGGCGGCCGTCGACATCCCGCCGGCGCTGGTGTCGCGGTACGAGCGATTTGCCGAGATGCACGACGCGCCCCTGGTGTCCGCGGTCACGGGTGGCTTCGTCGTGGCGCTGCTGCTCGCACTTGCGTATGCCGCGTTGGCCATCGTGGCGGTGGCGATCCTGAACGCCCAGCAGCGATCGCGCGAGGTCGCCTTCCTGCGGACGCTGGGCACGTCCAACGGCCAGCTCACCGGTCTGACCATCGTGGAGCAAGGGCTGCCCGTCATCATCGCGCTCGGGATTGGCGTCGGACTCGGCTTCGGGCTCGCGTGGCTCCTCGCCCCGGGCATCGACCTCGCCGCGTTCAGCCGCCCTGGCGCCACTGTGCTGCTCGTGGTCGACTGGGCCTCCATCGCGGGCGTGGCCCTCGTGGTCGTTGCGGTCGTGGTCATGGCCGTCGGAGGCAGCGCCCTGGTCGCCCGGCGAGCGGATCTCGGGCACGCGCTGCGGATCGGCGAGCAGTGAACAGGGGCGCCACCATGGAGCGGTCATGAGCGAACCGATGGCCGAAGTCATCGACCTGCCGGGCGCGGAGGAGCGGGCTCGAAAGCCACGCCCGCGGTTTGGCGACCGCGCCCTCATCGTGTGCGACAACCTGGTCAAGATCTACAAGGTCGCGGACCTTGAGGTCGTCGCGCTCCAGGGGCTTGACCTGCTCGTCGAGTCCGGCGAGTTCATCGCCCTGATCGGGGCGTCCGGGTCGGGCAAGAGCACGCTCCTCAACATCCTCGGCGGTCTCGACGTGCCCTCGGCTGGTCGCGCGGTGGTGGCCGGTCACCAGCTCGCGGACATGGGATCGCGGGAGCAGACGACGTATCTCCGCCACGTCATCGGCTTCGTCTGGCAGCAGACCTCGCGCAACCTGCTGCCGTACCTGACCGCCCTGGAGAACGTGGCCCTGCCGATGGTCCTGGACGGGATCCCGGCACGGACCCGCGACGCGATGGCCCGCGAGCTGCTCGAGCAGGTCGGCCTCGGCGATCGACTGGACCACCGCCCGGAGCGGATGTCCGGTGGCGAGCAGCAACGCACCGCGATCGCGGTCGCCCTCGCAAACCGGCCCGAAGTCCTGCTTGCCGACGAACCGACTGGCGAGCTCGACACCGCGACCGCGCACCAGATCTTTGACCTCTTCCGAAGCCTCAACCGCGAGCTCGGCGTGACCATCGTCGTGGCGACCCACGACCCACTCGTCAGCGACCAGGTCAACCGCACCGTGGCCATCCGCGATGGCCGCGTGAGCAGTGAGGTCCTGCGGCAGCGGACGGTCTCGGAGGCGGGCGAACACCACGTGATCTCGACCGAATACGCCGTGCTCGATCGCGCCGGCCGCCTGCAGCTCCCGCGCGCCCACGTCGAAGCGCTTGGTCTCGAACGACGGGTCCGCCTCGAGCTCGAGGACGACCACATCGGCGTCTGGCCCGATCGGCCGTACGGCGCGCCGCGGCCCGTCGACCGGGACGGCGATTCGACTGCTCCCGCCGGCGCCGGTGACCGCGACGAGCCCGAGGGTGCGTCGTGACCTCGCCGTATCAGCGCCCTGCGCTCGTGCGCCCGGGCCGCGAGCCGCGACCGATCCCGGGCGGCCCGCCGATGGTCGAGGCGCTGGAGCTGAGCCGCGACTTCCGGATGGGCTCGAATGTCGTCCACGCGCTCCATGCGGTCGACCTGGCGGTGGACCGCGGCGAGCTCCTGGCGGTCCGCGGTCGGTCGGGCTCGGGCAAGACCACGCTGCTGTCGTTGATCGGCGGCCTGGATCGGCCGACCGGTGGCCGTGTCGTTGTCGACGGTGCGGTCGTCAGCGAGATGCGCCAGGACGAGCTGGTGCAGCTACGGCGGCGAAAGATCGGGTTCATCTTCCAGGCCTTCGGGCTCCTGTCGATCCTGTCCGCGGCCGAGAACGTGGAGGTTCCGCTCCGACTGGTGGCCGCCGACCCGCGCGAGCGCGAGGAACGCGTCGCGACACTGCTCGGGCTGGTCGGGCTTGGTGAGCGCGCCCGCCATCGCCCGCACGAGCTGTCCGGTGGCGAGCAGCAGCGCGTGGCCATTGCCCGGGCGCTGGCCAACCGGCCCGATCTCCTCCTGGCCGACGAGCCGACCGGGCAGCTCGATTTGGGGACGGGACGTTCGATCATGACCCTGTTGCGCTCGATCGTACGGAGCGAGGGCCTGACCGCGATCATCGCGACCCACGATCCGATGTTGATCGACCTCGCCGACCGCGCCATCGAGCTGCGCGACGGCCGGATCGTGGACGGCGCGGCCTAACGGACCACTGCCCACCGTCTACCGTGCCCAGGCGCCCTTCGCTTGGCGGGCCGTCGCAGTCGATCGGCGTCGTCTCGTCCGGCCAGTGAGTGACAGCGAAACCAGCATGAGCTCGTTGACCTTCCGCTCGAACTCGGGCACGGTCGCCTCAGGGATCGTGACGCAGACCTCACGAAGGGCCGTCTCGAGCTGGTACCAGAGGTCGCCGCGGCGGACCTCGAAGAGCGGATAGCGCGAGTTGATGACGATCCGACGGATGCCATCCTCGACCACCATCGCGCTGCGGAGCCGTGGATCGAGCGCCCGCACGACGACCTCACCGATGCCTCGACCGCTCCCGGCCCCTGCGGTCCGCGGCGCTCGAGGGGGTCGCTCGGCCGACCCGTCCGACTCACCGGGCTCGGGCTTGTCCCCGGCTGGTTCACCGACATCGACCTCGTCGGCAGCCCCCGTCCCCTCGAGCGTCAGCTGACCGCCCGGGCCCTCAGCGCCGCTCGTGCCCATCTCGCTCTCGAACAGCTTGCCCGATTCCAGCAGCCGGAGCGCCCGTGCGAGGATCCGCCGGACCTGACCGGCAGTCCGCAGCGCGCCAGGATCGACATGCAGGCCCTCCTCGCGCGCCAGGCGTCGAACGACCGGTGCGAGCAAGGCGTGAAGTCGAGCCTCCACGGCGATCCATGTCGGGTCATCGCGATCGACGTCCGACTTGTTCATCGTGACCGACACGTGCGGGAGCTCGATCTCACCAACCAGGCGATTCATGCCCGGGTGAAGCGCTGGCCCAGGGTGCCCGAACCACTCCGGCGAACCGACCAACCGCCCCAGGTGATAGATCCGCAGTCCCGGCTCAACGGAGGGCGAGGCTGGGTCTGGCAGCAGCCCATACCATCCGCGCACGATTCGGCCGCCGGCGCGGACCGCCACGTCGTGCCGCTCGGCCAGCGTCCAGGACGCGACCACGACGGGGGCACGGTTCACCGTGATCGACAGCGTCCCACCGTCAAGGAGCGGCCGATAGACCTCCGCAAACCGTCCGGGCAGGCGGCGCAGATCGACCTTGCGGTCGACCTCGCCGATCTCGATCCGCACGTATCCGAGCTCGGCGCCAACCGGCTTGGCCCGATCCTGGAGCTCATAGACGCGAAGGTTCGAGCGGTCCCGGTAGGCCGGATCCTCGAACGTGATCGCCCGCTCGTCGCCGGCGCGCGATGCGGTCACGGTGAAGCGGTTCCCCAGATGGCCAATCGCGGCCTTGCCGCCCTGCCCGTAGCGCCCTATCCGGTCGCCGGCCCGCTTGCGCGAGGCGCCCCATCGCAGGTAATCCCGCTCGAGCTCGCTCGGACCCATCCCTGTGCCTCCGACCGCCGTCAGCACGATCGATTCCGGCCGCACGACCAGATCGACCCGCAGCGGCCGCTCGGGCAATCGTGAATCCACCGCGTTGTCAACGAGCTCGAGCAGCGCGTCGATGGCCGAGCGGTAGTTCGCGAATAGTGAGGCGGTCAATCGAGGGTCGATCCGCTCTCGCACGACGCGCCGCGTCGTCACGAATATTCACCGGACTGCAAGGTCTCCGGCGGCGGGACCTCGACGCTACCCAGGCGCGGCATGGAGTTCGGTCACTCCGGCAGGGTAGCGGTCTGGCTCAGTCGTAACCGAGGACGCGGACGCCCTGGATCTCGAAGTCTCGCGGGTTGCGGGTCACAACCGTCGCGCCAAGAAACCAGGCGATCCCGGCGATGATCGCGTCGCCCAGGCGGTGATGGCTCGTCCGTTGGCTGCGGCGACGCGATTCACCCGCCCAGCGGGCGGCTTCCGGATGGGTCGCAACGTACTCGAGAGCGTCAATCATCACTCGGAGTGTGGCGATCTCGTCATCGGGGCCTCCCGAAAGCGCCTCCGCAACGATGACGTCGCAGACGAGAAGGTCATTTGGCTCGCTGAACAGGCTCCGAACGAGCTCGACGGCGCTTGGTTTGCCGCGGCTGTGGTCGATCAGCACGGTCGCGTCCAGCAGGTAGCGCATCCGGTTCCTCCCATACCCATGGCCTGTCCCACTCATCTCGAAGCGAGCGAAGGTTCTGGAGGACCTCGTCGTCTGTTCGACCCCAGGTCGTGGAGCCCCTCAAGGCACCGGCGTACTTCTCGAAGACCATCCGAGCATTGTCCCGCCGGACCTGCTTCGCGACGACTTCCGCGATGTACCGGCTTCGGCCTCGAGGGCCTGCCACGGCGTCGACGAGCGCTAATGTCTCCTCGGGGAGCGTGATGTTCGTCCGGACGAGACTCATCATGTGACTCCAAGTGTGTGTCAACTACACACACTCTAGCACACGCAACGGAGGCCGCTCGGCCTCGGCTAGACTCAGGAGGTGGCCCAACCCTACGACGCGATCATCATCGGCGGCGGCCACAACGGCCTCGTCAGCGCGGCGTACCTGGCGCGCGCCGGCCTGAAGACGCTCGTCCTCGAACGGCGCCACGTCCTGGGCGGCGCGGCCGTAACCGAGGAGCTGTTCCCGGGCTTCCGGTTCTCCGTCTTCAGCTACGTGGTGTCGCTCCTTCGCCCGGAGATCATCCGCGACCTGCAGCTCCCGAAGCACGGGCTGGACATCCTGCCGCTCGACGGGACGTTCACGCCGCTGCGCAAGGGCGAGGGTCCCGCTGGCGGCGACTACCTGTGGCGGGTCAACGACCACGGCCGGACGATCCGCGAGCTCCGTCGCTGGTCGGCGGGGGACGCCGAGGCATACGAGGAATACGGCCAGCTGATGGTCGAGATGGCCCGCTTCATCAAGCCGATCCTGGCCATCACCCCGCCCGATCTCACCAGCCTCGACCCGCGACCGCTGTTGCCGCTCGCCGGGCTGGCCCGCCGGTTCCAGCAGCTTCCCCAGCGCCAGCAGGCGGTGTTCGTCCAGCTCATGACGATGGGTGCCTCGGACTTCCTGGACCAGTGGTTCGAGACGGATCCGCTCAAGGCCACGATGGCGGCGTCGGGCATCATCGGGACCTACCAGGGCGTCAAGAGCCCGGGCACGGCGTACGTCCTGCTCCACCACTACATGGGCGAGATCGACGGTGCGTTCCGCGCCTGGGGCATCCCCAAGGGCGGGACCGGCGGCGTCAGCAATGCGATCGGCAATGCCGCCCGCGCGCTCGGCGCCGAGATCCGCCTGGAGGCTCCGGTGGCCCGGATCCTGGCGGCAGACGGCCGGGCGACCGGCGTCGTCCTCGAGTCCGGCGAGGAGATCCGCGCGACGTCCGTGCTGAGCTCGCTCGACTCACGCCGGACCTTCATCGACCTGCTGGAGCCGGGCACCCTCGACCCCGAGTTCGAGGACGAGGTGCGCCGGTTCAAGTTCCGTGGCTCGTCGGGCAAGGTCAACCTCGCGGTCGATCGCCTGCCGGAGTTCACCTCGCTTCCGGGCGAGGGCGAGCATCTCCGCGGGGCGATCAGCTTCAGCCCGTCGATCGACGAGATGGAGACCGCCTACGACGACGCCAAGTACGGGCACTTCAGCCGCAAGCCGTACATCGACATGATCATCCCGACGCTCGTCGACCCATCGATGGCGCCGCCCGGCAAACACGTGATCAGCTGCTTCGTCCAGTACGCGCCGTACAAGCTGGCGCCCGAGCTCGGGCAGCTGGGACGACCAGCGCGAGGCCTTTGGCGACGCCGTGATCGACCGGATCGCCGAATTCGCCCCGAAGATCCGGGACAGCATCCTGTATCGCAACGTCCAGACCCCGCTCGACATCGAACGCACGACCGGGCTGTCCGAGGGCAACATCTTCCAGGGCGAGCTCAGCCTCGAGCAGCTGTTCTTCAACCGGCCGGTCCCGGGGTACGCCCGGTTCCGGACGCCGCTCCGTGACCTGTGGCTGTGCGGATCGGCTACGCATCCGGGCGGCGGGATCATGGGCGCCAACGGCCGGATTGCCGCGCTCGAGGTGCTGCGCGCCCACGGCCGACGGGCAGCCTGAGCCGTGACCACGAACGGCTACGACGCGATCGTCATCGGCGGCGGCCACAACGGGTTGGTGACCGCCGCCTACCTCGGCCGAGCGGGGCTCCGGACCGTGGTCCTCGAGCGGCGAGACACCGTTGGCGGCGCGGCCGCGACGAGCGAGCTCGCGCCGGGTGCCCGCGTTCCGACCCTCGCCCATACCGTCGGGCGGCTGCGTCCGTCGGTGGTCCGCGAGCTCGGGCTCAAGCGCCACGGCCTGTCGCTGGTGGGGCCGGATGTGCGCGCCTTCGTGCCGGGATCGGATGGCGGATCGATCACGTTGTGGTCCGACCCGGCCCGGACGGCAGAGGGGCTCCGAGCACGATCGGCCAAGGACGCAGAGGCGTATACCGGGTTCGATCGACTCGTCCGGTCGCTCAGTGGCTTCCTGGGCGAGATCGCCGCTCGCACCCCGCCCGACATCGAATCCCCGGGTCTCGGCGACGCGATCGCGGGGCTGCAGCTTGGCCGGGTGTTCCGGGGTCTGGGAAAACGGGATGGCCGGACGATCACCCGCGTCCTGCCCATGGCCGTCGCCGATTTCGTCGCCGAGTGGTTCGAGACCGACGCGCTCCAGGCGGCGCTCGCCTGGCGAGGGATCCAGTACACCGCGATGGGGCCCTGGTCGGCGGGAACGACGGCGGTCCTGCTGGCCGAATTCCGCGGGGAACGATGGTGGCGCGGCTGGGCAGACGGTCTTCGCGCGGGGCGGTCCGGGGGCGTTGAGCGCGGCCCTCGAGGCCGCGGCCCGGTCGGCCGGCGCCGAGATCCGGACCGGCACGGAGGTCCGCTCGATCACGTCGCGTGGCGGGCGAGCCACCGGCGTCGTTCTCGACGACGGCACGGAGCTCGATGCTCGCGCGATCGTCGCCGGCATCGATCCGAAGGGGGTCCTGACGCGGCTCGCCGACCCGGTGGCCATCGGTCCGAGCCTGCTCTGGCGAGCCGGCAACATCCGGACGCCGGGGACGGTATCCAAGGTCAATCTCGTCCTGTCCGAGACGCCCAGGTTCACCGCCGCCGTCGGTGACGAGCGCCTGATCCGTGGCCGGATCCTCGTCGCACCCGGGATCGATGCGCTCGAGCGGGCGCACGACGCCGCGAAGTTCGGGCGCCTGTCAGATCGCCCGGTCATGGAGGCGACCATCCCGTCGCTCGCAGACCCGTCGCTCGTCGACGGAGCGGCAGCGGGCACGCAGGTCATGAGCGTCATCGTCCAGAACACGCCGTTCACCCTGCGCGACGGGTCGTGGGACGAGCGTCGCGAGGGCTTCGCGGACCTCGTCATCAGGACGCTCGACGAGCACGCACCCGGACTCGCCGCCTCGGTCGTGGCGCGGCAGGTCCTGACGCCGCCCGACCTCGAGCGGGACTTCGGCCTGACCGGAGGCCACCCGATGCACGGCGAACACGGGCTCGACCAGTTCTTCCTGTGGCGCCCGCTTCTCGGGCACGCCCGGTACCGGCTCGGCCTCGATGGCCTCTACCTGGCGGGTGCCGGCGCCCACCCCGGCGGGGGCGTGACCGGCCAGAACGGCCAGAACGCCGCCCGTGAGATCCTCGCCGACTGGCGGAAGCGCCGCCGGCCCTGATCGATCGGGCCCGATCCGGCGACAAGCGACGTGATGGTCAGCGCCGGTTCTGGTCTCCGAGCATGCCGTACGCCTCAGCCGTCGCGACGACCGTCCGGAGCGGCCGCCGGCCGGCTCGATGCCGGTGGCACATCGCCGACCGCCTCGGGGAGCTCCCAGTTCCAGGTCCGGAGGCGCTTCAGCAGGCGGCGACCAGTAAGGTCGAGGTGGATCGGCGTCACGGCGATCCGCCGGTTGATGACCGCGTGGAAATCGGTCCCCTCGCACGGCAAGACCCGAGGGTGGGGGCCCGCCGATCCAGAAGTAGGGGATGCCGCGCGGATCGACCCGTTGGACGAGCTCGTCCTGGTAGACGCGTTTGCCGAGACGGGTGATCTCGACGCCGTCGAACTCGTCCGGGGCCACCGCCGGCACATTGACGTTGATCAGCTCGCCCGGCGACAACCCGTGTTCGAGGATGTTCCGGGCGACCGTGGTGGCCGCCCGCGCGGCAAGCGCGAAATCGGGATGTTCGTAGTACTCCTGCGAGATCGCGAACGCCGGGCAGTTGTTGATGACCGCCTCCATGGCCGCGCTGACCGTGCCGGAGTACGTGATGTCGTCGCCCAGGTTCGCGCCGTAGTTGATGCCGGACGCGACGAGGTCGAAGCCGTACCCGAAATAGCCGAGGAAGGCGAGGCTGACCGCATCGGTCGGCGATCCATCGACCGAATAGGCGAGCGAGCCGTCGCCAAGGGTCCGCTCGCGAACACGGAGCGGGCGCATCAGCGTTTTCTGGTGGCCCACCGCGCTCTGGTTGGTGTCCGGAGCCACGACCGTGATGTCGCCCATCGGCTCGAGTGCCTGCTTGAGCGCGAGCAGGCCGCGCGACTCCACGCCATCGTCGTTGGTCACGAGGATCCGTGGTCGGCTGGTCCAGTCGCCGAGTGGGCGGGCGTGCGCTCGCAACGACCGCGGGCTGCCTCGGAGCGCCGCCCCGGCAAGTGGTTCGCCACGCTCCTTGTCGAGGTCGCGACGCTCGGTCCGCGCCCGTTCGCGGGTCATGTCCATGCCGTCAGGCCGGCGGCCCTCCGCCGAGCGACGGTCGACCGATTCCGACTCCCGCATGCGCGGTCTCGCCGGTTCTTCGCCGCTCACGTGGGTGCGCTCGCCGGATCGGTGTCGTCGATGTCCGTCGCCGTCCCGGGGCTCGGCTCACGAGGGACCTGGACCGGCCGGCCCTCTCGCTGCGCAACGCGGCGCGCCGCCCGTCCGGCCACGCTCCGGTCGCCCGATGCCCGGTGCAGGAACTGGAAGAAGAACGCCGACACGACGGCGGCAATCGGGATCCCGAAGATCGCGCCCGGGATGCCCGCGACCCGCGACCCGATCAGGACCGAGCCGAGGACCACGATCGGATGGATGCCCACGGCGTCCTGCATGATCCTCGGCTGCAGCACGTTCATCACCACGATCCAGCCGATGATCATCAGGATCAGCGCCGGCAGCGCCGCCGACGGCTGGAGCACCAGGGCCACGATGACGGGTGGTGCCCAGGACAGGAACGGCCCGAAGAACGGGATCGCCTGCAGGACCCCGGCCGAGACCGACGTGAGCGCCGCCAGCGGCAGCCCGAGCACGAGGTTGGTCGCCACGGCGATCAGGAAATAGACGACGCCCATCAGCGCCTGACCGCGGAGGAAGCCACCAAACGAGCGCGACACGGACGTCTGGAGGAGGAGCGCTTCCTCCGCGTACGCGGGTGGGACGAGCCGGAAGAGGAAGGACACGATCTGGTCGCGGTCCACGACCATGTAGATCGACAGGAAGAACACGATCAGCATCGTGCCGACGGCGCCCAGGCTGGCCACGGCGACCTGCTGGAGCGGTTCGACAAGGGCGGCGGCAAGCTGGTCCAGGTTCGCCAGCGCGTCGTTCGCCTGGGCGACGAGGTCGATCTGGCCAAGCCCGATCGACGCCAGCACGTCCTGCCACGGCGCGAGGATCGTCGGCAGGTTGGCCCGGATGTCCGGGATCGACGCCACGAACTGGGCGATCGAGGTCGCCAGCGCGCCCGCTGCGACGATCACGAGGACGACCAGGAGCGCCACGACCAGCGTGTACACGATGACCGCGGCCAGGGCCCGGGGAATGCGCGGGTCGAGGTCGATGAGCCGGCCGACAACCGGGCTGATGATGAACGCGAGGAGCCACGCCAGGAAGAACGTCAGGAAGACGTCGCCAAAGAAGAAGAACGCCTGGGCGACCAACCCGACGACGATCAGGAACAGCGCAACGACGCCGAGCACGAGGAGCGCGTTGATCAGCCGGCCTTCACGCGTCCTGCGCCGGTCCTGGAACATGACCGTCAGCGAAGACCCATCTTGGTGCGGACCTCGTCCATCGTCGCTGCCGCCATCGGCGCGAGGCGGTCGGCTCCCGCCTCGAGGATCCCGTCGACCTCCTCGGGGTGGGCGAGCAGCTCGAGGTATCGCTCGCGCGCGGAGGCGTACGTGGCGACGATCCGGTCCGCCAGGAGCTTCTTGGTGTCGACGCAGCCGGTCCGTGCCGTTCGTTCGCCCTCCTGGATCTCCTCCCAGTCCGGGCCAAAGAAGCGGTGGAGCTGGCAGACGTTGCAGACCTCTGGTCGCCCCGGGTCCGTCCGCAGGATCCGTTTGGTGTCGGTCACCATCGACATCACCTGCTTGCGGATCGTCCGCCTCGTCGGCCAGCACCTCGATGGTGTTCCCGAGGGACTTGCTCATCTTCTTGACACCGTCCGTGCCGAGCACCGTCGGGGCTTCGGTGAAGACGGCCTGGGGTTCGGGGAACGTGTCGCCGTAGCGGCTGTTGAAGGTCCGGACGATCTCGCGGGACAGCTCCAGGTGGGCGGACTGGTCCTTGCCAACCGGCACCCGCGACGCCTTGTAGATGACGATGTCGGCCGCCTGCAGGATCGGGATAGGTGAGCAGGGCGTGGTTGACGTCGTCGGGCTGCTGGAGCTTCTTCTCCTTGTAGGTCGGCGTTCGCTCCAGCCAGCTGACCGGCGTGACCGTCGCGAGCAGCCAGGCAAGCTCGGTGTGTTCGGGCCGGTGGCTCTGCACGAACAACGTGCATCGCTCAGGGTCGAGACCGAGCGCGAGCAGGGCCGCCGCCATCTCCCGCGTCCGCGACCGGAGCACCACCGGATCGTGGGTGCTCGTCAGGGCGTGGTAGTCGACGATGCAGTAGATCGCCTCGAACCCGGCTTGCAGGGCAACGTAGTTGCGAATCGCGCCGAGATCGTTGCCGAGATGGACGATCCCGGACGGCTGGATGCCCGAGAAGATCCGGGGTCGCTCCTCGGGCGCCGTGATCGGCGCGGGTGCTGGAGCGAGCTCGGTTGTCATGGCTGGCGAGTGTAGCCGACCCCGATCACCCTTCGATCCCCCGCGAGGCGCCGAATGGGTCGGCTACCATTCGCGCGATGTCCGTCACCCGAAGCGCCGGCGATCTCCGGCCGGTTCCGCGATGAGCCGTGCCCCGTTGCGCGTCGCCGTCCTCGGCGCGGGCACGGTCGGCCGCGAGGTCGTTCGCGGGCTCATCGACCGGTCCGAACCGTTATGCGCGGACGACGGTTCGCCCCTCGTGCTGACCGGCGTCGCCTGCCGCGACCTCGCCCGAGCTCGCGAGCGGGGGATCCCGGTCGAGCTGCTGACCGATGCACCTGCGCATCTCGTCGCGGACCCGGCCACGGACGTGATCGTGGAGGTGATGGGCGGCGACGAGCCGGCGCGAACCCTGATCGTCGCCGCGCTCGGTGCCGGCAAGCCGGTGGTGACCGCCAACAAGCATGTCGTGGCCCACCACGGCCCCGATCTCGAGGCCGCCGCCCGGCGTGCCGGCGTGGCGTTCCGGTTCGAGGCGGCGGTCGCCGGCGGGATCCCGATCCTGGGGCCGCTCGCCTCGGATCTCGCCGCCAACGAGGTCACGCGCGTGCGCGGCATCGTCAACGGCACGACCAACTTCATCCTGAGCGCGATGGCGCGCGATGGGCGCACGTACGCGGACGTCCTCGCGGACGCCCAGGCGCGTGGCTATGCCGAGGCGGATCCGGCCGGCGACGTCGAGGGCGATGACGCGGTCAACAAGCTGGTCATCCTCGCGCGCCTGGCCTTCGGTACGTGGCTGGACCCGATGAGCGTCGGCCGACGACCACCGACCGCGCGCGGCCGGGGCAAACCCGGGATCGTCGGCGTGACCGACGTTGAGCTCGACGCGGCGAGCCGGGTTGGGCTGACCATCCGGCTGCTGGCGACGGCGAGCCGGGCCGGCGACGGCATCGCCGCGGCCGTCCTGCCGACCGCGGTCCCGGCCGATGGCTCCTTTGGGCGGACGTTCGGCGTCACCAACCGGGTCGAGATCGTCGCCGAGCCGCTCGGGACGGTCGAGCTCGCCGGTCCGGGCGCGGGTGGCGAGGCGACCAGCAGCGCGGTCCTCGGCGACCTCGTGGCCGTGGCCCGTGGTCTCACCTCGACCTGGGCGGGCCTGCCGCCGGCGACCGGTCCCGCGAACGATGCCTCCGATCCGCTCGATGGCGATCAGCGCTGGCTGGCGGTCATTCCAGCCGGCCTGTCCGCGGAGCCGCGACCCCTGATCGATCCTGCCGAAGGGCTCGTCACGGACGAGGGATCGTGGATCACCATCCGGACGGCACCGATGAACCTCGCGAACGCTCGCGACCTCGTCGTTTCGTTCCTTGCCGCCGACGCCGACGTCACGCTGTACCCAATCCATGACTGAACCGGCCGTCGGCCATGATCCCGGTGTGATCTCGCCGCGCCCGCGATTGCTCGAGCGATATCGCCGGTTCCTGCCGATCACCGACGCCACCCCGCGCCCTGACCCTCGGCGAGGGGTTCACGCCGCTGGTGCGGGCGGCCCGGCTGGGCGGCACGATCGGGCTGGAGAACCTGTATCTCAAGATCGAAGGACAGAACCCGACCGGCTCGTTCAAGGACCGGGGCATGGTGATGGCCGTTGCCAAGGCCGTGGAATCGGGCGCGCGGTCGATCGTCTGCGCGTCGACGGGCAACACGTCCGCCTCGGCCGCGGCCTACGGTGCCGCGGCGGGCCTGGAGGTGATCGTCGTCCTGCCAAAGGGCCAGATCGCGACCGGCAAGCTGCTCCAGGCCCAGGTCGCGGGTGCCAAGGTCATCGCCATCGATGGCAACTTCGACCAGGCGCTCTCGATCGTGCGGGCGCTCGCCGAACAGGACGACCATCCCGTGACGCTGGTCAACTCGGTCAACCCGTTCCGCCTGGACGGCCAGAAGACGGCGGCCTTCGAGATCTGCGACGACCTGGGTGCGGCACCCGGACATCCTGGCCATCCCGGTTGGCAACGCCGGCAATATCAGCGCCTACTGGGCGGGGTTCCGCGACTACGAGGCGGCCGGGATCACGGCGTTCCACCCCGCGGATGTGGGGCTTCCAGGCCGCCGGGGCCGCGCCAATCGTCGTCGGGCACCGGATCGAGCATCCCGAGACGATCGCCACGGCCATCCGGATCGGGGATCCGGCGTCGTGGACCAAGGCGGTCGACGCACGCGACACCTCGGGCGGCCGGATCAGCGCCGTCACCGACGACGAGATCCTCGCGGCCTATCGCGCGCTGGCGCAGCTCGAGGGCATCTTCTGCGAACCGGCATCGGCGGCGAGCGTGGCCGGCGTGCTCAAGGCAGCGGCGGCGGGAGAGCTCGATCCGGATGCCACCGTCGTCTGCGTCCTGACCGGGCACGGGTTGAAGGACCCGACCACCGCCGAACGGAACGTCGCGCCACTGATCGAGGCCGACGGCACGGTCGGCGCCGTCGCCGTCGCGCTGGGCTGGTAGCGACATGCCCGGGCACCGTCTGGCGGGTCTCGACGGCAGCTCCGTCGTGGTCGAGGTGCCGGCCTCCTCGGCCAACCTGGGCGCCGGCTACGACTGTCTCGGGGTGGCCCTTGGGATCACGAACAGGATCGAGCTCGAGGTTCGCGTCTGGAGCCGCGGCGAGATCGAGCTCACCGTCGATGGTGAGGGTCGCAACGAACTGACCGAGGACCGCGAGAACCGGTTCGTGCAGGGTCTCGAGGCAGCCCTTCGGATGGCCTTTGGCGACCTGCCCGACGGGGTGGGCTGGCGCATCGGCATGCGCAATCAGATCCCGCTCTCACGGGGTCTCGGGTCGTCAGCCGCCGCCACGGTCGGCGGGATCCTGGCCGGGAACGCGCTCGCCGGGGAGCCGCTCTCGAGTGCCGAGGTGCTCCGCCTCGCCGCCCAGATCGAGGAGCATCCCGACAACGCCGCCGCAGCACTGCTCGGCGGGTTCGTTGTCTCGGCGTGGACCGCGGATGGGGTCGAGGCGATCCGATTCGATGCGCCACGGGGGCTGCGCGCGGTCCTGTTCATCCCGGACCTGCGGTTGTCCACGCGCGAGATGCGCCAGGCGCTGCCTGCGACCGTCCCGCTGGCCGACGCCGTCGCGAACCTCGCCGCGGTCGCCGTCGGCGTGGCCGGGCTCGCGACCGGGCGGCACGAGCTGCTCGGCCGTCTGACCGTCGATCGGCTCCACGAGCCGTACCGTGCGGTCGCCTACCCACATAGCATCCGGACTTCGGCGATGCCCGCACTGATACCGAGCTCGGCCTTGCGCCGGGCGCTGATCGGAATCGCGATGGGCCTCACCGCGGTCGCTGCTCATCTACTCGCCGTGGGGCAAACGGTCCGGCGCGCACATGAATCCGGCGGTTACGCTCACGTTCTGGTGCATGGGGCGCATGCGCGGCGACGACGCGCTCTGCTACGCGGTCGCTCAGTTTCTGGGCGGCTTGCTCGGCGTACAGGTCGTGCTCGCTCTGTTCGGTGAGCGGTTCGCCGCGCCGCCCGTGGCGTTCGTCGCGACCCAACCGGCGCAAGGCGTCATGCTCGCGTTCGCCCTCGAGCGCTCATCTCGTGCGGCCTGATGTCGTCGGTGCTCGCCTTTTCGAGCCGTGTTCGTCTCGCGCCCTTCACGGGGCTCGCCGCTGGCTCGCTCGTCGCTTTGTACATCGCGCTCGAGGCGCCGTTCTCTGGCATGAGCATGAATCCCGCGCGCAGCTTCGCGTCCGCCGCGCCGGCGGGGCTGTGGGGGGATCTTTGGATCTACTTCGTCGCGCCGCCGCTCGGAATGCTCGCCGCCGCGGCGATTCATCGCCGCGTCGGTCGCGGCGCGGGATGCGCGAAGCTCCTGCCACACCTCCGGATACGCGTTGTATCCACTGCGGCGGCGAGCCGCGCGCCCGAGCGCGCGCCCTCGCCGTCTC
This sequence comes from uncultured Chloroflexia bacterium, assembly GCA_963731865.1. GTDB lineage: Bacteria > Chloroflexota > Limnocylindria > Limnocylindrales > CSP1-4 > SPCO01. Next base: position 465,589 of record CAVSXG010000003.1, read on the forward strand.
GGATATGAACTAGGAGACTCCGATGACGACTGCAGATCATCTTACGACGTGATCGTGGTCGGCTCCGGCGCCGGCGGCAGCGCCGCGGTGTATCGGCTCGTGCGCGCGGGCTGCGGGTCGCTGCTCGTGGAGAAGGGCGACCGCTGCCGAAGGACGGCAGCACGCTCGACGTCCAGAAGGTCATTCACGACGGTCTGTTACAAGAGCACCGAGCAATGGACGACGCCGCGGGCCGCCGCGTCGTGCCGGAAGAGCACTTCAATCTCGGCGGCAAGACGAAATGGTACGGTGCTGCGCTCGCGCGGTTCGGCGCGGCAGAGTTCGCGGCGGAACCCGAGCGGCACATGCTCAGGGTTGGCCGTTCGGCTACGACGAGCTCGCGCCTTACTACGACGAGATCGAGTAGCTCCTCGGCGTGCGCCGTTTCGCGTGCGAGCCTGATCTCGAGCGCATCTTGAGCCGGCTCGGCCGCGTATCCGATTGGCGCTGCCGAGCCGCTGCCGCTCGGCCTCGACAGCACGAATCCTCGGAGGCCGAGCCGAGGCCGCGCACTTCGACGGTTTCGCTTCCGCGCCGGGACTGAAAGCCGATGGCGAGAGCGCGTTGCTTGCAGCGCGTCGCGGATCGCCCCGAACCTCGCGTGCTCACGGGGCGCGGGGTCGCGATGCTTCTCGGGCGCCTCGTGACACCGCAGCGCATCGTGGGCGTGCGTCTCGACGACGGCACGCGACTCCGCGCGCGCGAAGTGGTGCTCGCCGCCGGTGCGATGCACTCGCCGCGCTTGCTCCAGCGCTATCTCAGCTCGCGCGCGGCCTGCAGCACCTGCCGGTCGCACGGGTCGCAGGCAGCAACTTCAAGCTCCACCTGCTGACGCGCCGTGCTCGCATTCTCGCGTCATCACTCAGACCGACTTGCTGCGCAAGACGATGCTGCTCTTGAACGACCGCGTCCCGCACAGCAGCGTTCAGCCGCTTGGCTTCGACGGCGAGCTGATCGCCACGTGATCCCGCGGTTCGTGCCGCGTCTCGCCGCGCGCGCTCGGCGGACGCGCCATACGGGTTCTTTCTGCAGACCGAGGACGGCTCCGCCGCTCGCGAACAGCGTGCGCGCGGCGGACGGCGCATCGGAGTACCCGATCGTCGACTACGACTGCGCGCCGTACGCCGGCCGCACTCGCGGAGCACGAGCGGCTCGTGCGGCTACTTCAGCCGCGACCTGTGGAAGGCCGGCTACCGCAACGCCGCGCAGCGATCGGCATCGCCGGCACAGCCCACGCATGCGGCACGCTCGTGACCGGCGCCGATCCGAGCCAGTCCGCGGTCGATCCTGTGGGCCGCGTGCACGGATTCACGGGGCTTCACCGTGGCCGACGGCAGCGTGCTGCCGCGCTCGAGCCGCGTGAATCCGGCGCTCACGATCTACGCATGGAGCCTGCGCGCCGCCGAGCGGCTTGCGCAGCGGCTCAAGGAGTCGGAGCAGCACTTCAAAACCAAGGCCACGCCCGCTGACGCCGGGGCGCGAGTCCCCGCGTGGGCGGACTGATGGGGAGTAATACGATGCTCAGGGTTCTACTGCGTCAGCTTGTCGCGGTCGTCGCGATCCTCACCGCGCTTAGCGCTACGGCGAGCAGCGCCGTCGACTCGGTCGGGATCACGGTCGGCGACTCGACCGCGCGGTGCGCTTCTACACCGAGGTGCTCTCCTTCGAGCGCGTCGCCGAGTCGAGGAGCGCGGCGCCGGCTATCGAGCACCTCTATGGCGTGTTCGGCGCGCGCGTGCGCGTCGCGCGCCTGCACGCTCGGCGCCGAAGCGATCGAGCTCAGCAGTTCCTCGCGCCGCAAGGCCGCCCGATCCCGTCGGACTCTCGCAGCAACGACCGCTGGTTCCAGCACGTCGCCATCATCGTGAGCGACATGGATCGCGCCTACGCGCGGCTGCGCGAGCACGACGTCGCAGCACGCCTCGACCGGCCCGCAGCGCTGCCCGACTGGAACCCGAACGCGGGCGGCATCAAGGCCTTCTACTTCCGCGATCCGGACGGCCACCACCTCGAGATGCTGCAGTTCCCGCCGGGCAAGGGCGACGCGCGCTGGCACGAGCCGACGCGAACGGCTGTTCCTCGGCATCGATCACACGGCGATCGTCGTCGCGGACACCGACGACAGCCTGCGCTACTACCGCGACGTGCTCGGCATGCGCGTCGCGGGCACGAGCGAGAACTACGGCCCCGAGCAGGAGCAGCTGAACAACGTGTTCGGCGCGCGCCTGCGAATCACGGCGCTGCGCGCGGCGCGAAGGTATCGGAGTCGAGCTGCTCGATTATCTCGCGCCGCGCACCGGCCGACCGATGCCGGTCGACACGCTCGCGAACGATCTTTGGCACTGGCAGGTGAACTTCGCGCAGACGATCTCGACGCAGTGGATTCCGCGGTCCGGGCGAGCGGCGGGCGCGGCGCGGGGGCTACGTGTCGCCCGGCATCGTGCGCGTAGACGACGGCCACGGCGCGATCGCGCTCACGCTGCGGGATCCCGACGGCCACGCGGCCGTGCTCTGGGCGAAACCGGCCCATGACCGGCCTGAAGGCACGAGCTCACAAGGAACCTGGTATGGAAAGTAAGACGGTCGCGATCATCGGCGGCGGGTTCGCGGGCGCGAAGCTTGCGGAACGCCTGGAGCACTTGCTGCCCGCGGAATGGCAGATCGAGCTGCTGATCGCGCGACAACTTCATCACGTACAACCCACTGTTGCCGGAAGTCGTTGGCGCGTCGCTCTTGCCCGGACACGTCATCGCGCCGCTGCGTCAGATCACGAAACGCAGCGCGCGTCTACATGGTGCAGGTCACGGAGATCGATCTCGCCGAACGCACGGTGCACTACCTCGGCGAGGGTTCGGGGCACATCCGCTACGACGAGCTGGTGCTCGCTTGCGGCCAGGAGCGCGAATCTCGCGCTCGTCAAGGGGATGGCGCGCTACGCGCTGCCGCTGAAAACGCTCGGCGACGCGTTTGTTCATGCGCAATCGCGCGATCGTGCGTCTCGAGCAGGCGGAGCTGCAGCCGGAGTCGGAAATGCGCCGCTGGCTCACGTCGTTCGTCGTGATCGGCGGGGGTTTCAGCGGCGTCGAGGTGGCCGGCGGGCTCGCCGACTTTCTTACGCGCGTCGGCGAAGTATTACCGGTCGATCGATAACGTCCGAGTGCACCTCGTGCACAGCGGCGATCATTTGTTGCCGGAGCTGTCGCCGGCGCTCGGCCGATTTGCCGAGCGCAAGATGCGCGCGCAGGGCATCGACGTGCGACTGAATGCGCGCTGCGTGCGCGTCGACGATCGCGGCATCACGCTCGGCGACGGCGAATTGCTCACCGCGGGCACGGTGATCTGCACGATCGGGACGGCGCCCAATCCGTTGATCGCCGCAGCTGCCGCTCCCGAAGAATCGCGGGCGGCTCGAAGTCGCTTCCGATATGTCCGTGCCCGGCGCCGCGGGTCTCTGGGCGATCGGGCGATTGCGCGGCCGTGCCGAACGCGCGCGACGGCAAGATCTCTCCGCCCACGGCGCAGTTCGCGGAGCGGCAGGCGCGGCAGCTCGCAAGCGAACATCGCGTCCAAGGTCGCGGGTGAGCCGACGCGGGCATTTACCTACCGACCGATGGGGCAGCTTTCGGCGATCGGCCACAACAAGGCGGTCGCCGAGGTATTGGGCATTAAGCTCTGCCGGCTTCGTCGCTTGGCTGATGTGGCGCGGCGTGTACCTGCTGAAGATTCCGACGTTGGCCGTAAGGTGCGCTTGTTCCTCGAATGGAACTGGGCGATGTTCTTCCCGCCCGACATCTCTCACTTGGGCTACGCGCGCACGCGCCGCGTCGCGCCCGCCGCCGATGACTCCGGGGAGCGGCGAGCGGCTGCTTAGTGAGGTCGTGTTGGCGATAGACGGTGCGGGTAGCGAGGAACGATGCTAGAGCTCTACCACCATGGGTCATCAGCGTGCGCGGCCAAAGTTCGCTTCGCGCTCGCCGAAAAACGTCTCGAGTGGGTCGGGCACTACGTCGACATTCTGAACGGGGAACAGTTTCGTCCCGAATTTCTCGCGATCAATCCGAAAGGTGTCGTGCCGGTGCTCATCGTCGATGGAAACGTGATCACGGAGTCGACTGTGATCTGCGAGTATCTCGAAGAAGCCTTTCCGGATCCGCCGCTTTATCCGCGCGCGCCGCTCGAGAGAGCCCGTGTCCGAGCCTGGACGAAGGCCGTCGACGAGGAATTGCATCCCGCGTGCTCGGCGATCACGTATGTCGTGTCGCACCGGCATACGATTCTGCGCAATGGGGCTGGCAGTTTCGAGCAGTTCATGCAGCGTGGCGCCGGCGAAGGTGCCGCCGCGCGCGCGCTCAAGTGGCAGTGGATTCAGCAGGGACTCGCCGCGCCGGGTGCCGCCGACAAGGTTCGCCTTTACGCGGACTACCTGCAAAAGATGGAACGCGCGTTGGAGCGATCCGACTGGCTCGTCGGGGAGCGCTTCACGATGGCTGATGTCGCAATGGCGCCCTACGTGAACCGCCTCGCCGCGTTGGCAATGGAGAATCTCTGGCGCGACGGCCGACTGCCGCGCGTGTCGGATTGGTTCGAGCGCATTCGGGCGCGACCGACGTCGCCCCCGCCTTCGTGACATGGATGCCGGCGGCGCTGAGCGAGGAGATGCGCGCGAACGGCGCGAAGTCGTGGCCTGAGGTTGCGGCGCTGCTCGGACTCTAAGCGGGCACGTGCACCGGGTTGGAGAGGTCACGGCAAGCGGCGGCTCTCATTGGGCGATATGTCAGAGCAAGTAGATCACCGCTAGCAGGCCGGTCAACGTCATCGTGACCGTATACGGCAACGCCATCACGACCATTCGCATGTACGACAACCGAATCAGCGGCGCGAGCGCCGAAGTCAGCAGAAACAGGAACGCCGCTTGGCCGTTCGGCGTGGCGACGCTCGGAATGTTCGTGCCGGTATTGATCGCGACCGCCAGCGCGTCGAACTGATCGCGGTCGATCGTGCCGCTCTCCAGCGCCGTCGCGATTTCATTGATGTAGACCGCTGCGACGAAAACATTGTCGCTGATGGCTGACAGAAGACCGTTCGCGACAAAGAACATCGGGGTCTGCACGTCTCGCGGCAGCGCGAGCAGGCCGTCGACGATCGGTTGGAACAGGGCTTGGTCGTGGATCACGGCGACAATCCCGAAGAACACGACGAGCAGCGCGGTAAACGGCAGCGCCTCTTGAAAGGCATGGCCGAGCCGGTGCTCTTGCGTAACGCCCGCGAAGGCCGTAGCGAGCACGATCACCGACAGGCCGATGAAGCCGACTGCGGCCCAATGAAACGCTAGTGCGACCACGAGGAATACCGCCACGAGCGGCCTGCACGATCAGAATCGCGCGCTGCTTGGGCTGTGCGATTCTCCGTCTCCGCTCGATCGAAGTCCTCGAGCACGCCGCGAACGAATTGCGGCAGGCGCACGCCGTAGCCGAACCAACGAAAGTGCTCGAGCAGCACGCACGTGATGAATCCCGCCGCAAGCACCGGCAGCGAGACGGGCGCCATGCGGACGAAGAATTCGACGAACTCCCATCCGGCGATCGTCGCGATCAGTAGGTTCTGTGGCTCGCCGACCAACGTCGTCACGCCGCCGAGTGCCGTGCCGACGGCCGCGTGCATCACGAGGCTGCGGAGGAACGCACGAAACTGCACGAGATCCTCGCGGTGCAGATCCTGAACGTGCGCGTCGAGCGGACGAATCGTGATCGTGGTGATGGAAATGTTTGCCGGAGGCAACCCTGTGGTAAACGCCATAGAACCCGCTCGCGACGGTGATCACCACGGCCGTGACGGTGAGCGCATCCAGAAACGCCGACAGTAGTGCCGCCACCCGCAGAGAACAACAGCGACAGCAGAATTTTCGAGCGTACCTGGACGACGAGCTTCGTGAACGTGAACAGCAACAGGTCTTTGAGAAAGAAGATCCCTGCGACCATGAAGATCAGCAGCAGGACCACTTCCAATGCGTTGATGGTCACTTGGTAGACTGCCGCCGGAGAGGTCATGCCGATCACGACGGCTTCGAATGCCAGGAGGCCGCCGGGTTGCAGCGGGTAACAGCTCAGCGCCATCGCCAGCGTGAAGATGAATTCGAGGACGAGCGCCCAACCCGCGATGTAAGGATCGATCGCGAACAGGATCGGGTTCAGGACGAGAAACGCGACGATCGTGCGCTTGTACCATGCCGGCGAATTGCCGAGAAAATTTTCAGCGATGGCGCTCAACACGGGCTCCGAGCCACTCGCGTGCTAGGACGGTTCGCCACATATCGCATCAGAACGCAAAAGCTGAGCTGCAACAGCACTGAGCCAACGCTCAGAACGAAGAATGCCGCATGCAGGAGGGCCATGACTGCCCCTAGCACCGCGGTCGTCGACATGACGATGCAGAGGATTGGTTCGTTGAAGACTAGAGCTGCGTAGGCAGCGCGGCGTCGCCCCGTCCATCTCGGTCTCGTCGCCATGGGAACGTCACGCGCACGCGGTGGGAAGAGTGGCAAGTCGTTCGGTCGTCTATGGTCCATGGGGCCCGCCTCTCGCGGTTGGCGGCCCGACCAACGCTCACCTGCCAACCGCCGGAGCTCGACGTTTGACACCCAAACCCATTTAACACGTGCTGGAGCGACGAAGCAATCAAACAGTCGGTGTGCGGACGTTTCGTCTCCGATGAGGCCCGTCGCTTTCGTGCGGGCAAATATCGCCGGGCAGCGTCTGAATCAGTTGTCGAGGAGTCCCCACGTGTCGAGCTTGGCGGCTCCGGCTGAATCACGTGAGTGGAGATCGTGTCGCTCGGGATGTTGGCGCGATCGACGAGCAGCGCTCGGGTGTCTCTGCGCTTTTGATCGGTGAAGCCGTGCTCTGATTACGGGTATCATGCGCAGCAAGCTCGCTTGACCGCCGCCTCTCGGGGTGCGCATGATCGCGCTCGCACCATCGATTACAACCACGCGCGCCGTCCACATGAGCGAGCACTCGCGTGGGAGTCCGCGAGCCGAGCTCCTCGGCGCGAGCCGTCGGTGGAGCCGCCGCGACCAATTCGACAAAGAGGACGGGGACGATGAACCAATCCCGGAAACTATTCGTGATCGCCTCTGCGATCGGCATGCTCGTTGCGTTTCGACCGGTGCTCGCCGAGAAGCGGGCAGTCGACCCAGAGCGGGCTCTGTCGACGTTCAAAGAGTGCCGAAATTGCCCCGAGATGAAAGTTCTGCCAGCCGGCACATTCACCATAGGATCGCCCGCGGATGAGCCGTTGCGCCGCGAGAATGAGCCGCAACGTGAGATCACGATCGCACGCACGTTCGCGATTGCGACCACATCCGTGACGTGGGACCAATGGGAGGCGTGCGTGCGGGACCGGTGGTGCGACGGGATCGCCGTGGACATAGCGCTTCGAGCAGGTCCGGACGGCAAGCCGAACCCAGACTACAAAGACTGGGGACGCGGCACGCGGCCGGTGTCGGGCGTGAGTTGGTACGACGCGCAGACGTTCGTGGGGTGGCTGAATTCGAAGACCGGCCAGGACGATGCATATCGACTACCGTCGGAAGCCGAATGGGAATACGCCGCGCGCGCCGGAACGACGACGGCGTTCCCGTGGGGAACTGTGCTCGATCACGACTACGGCAACTTCGGCGCCGACGGCCACGAGCTTGGCGGCAAAGCCGAAGGCCGTGACATTTGGGTGAACGAGACGGCGCCCGTAGCGTCGTTTCCGCCCAACGCGTTTGGTCTGTACGATATGCACGGCAATGTCTTCGAGTGGACTGAAGACTGCTATGAGGCCGACCGAGCTCATACGCCGACGGATGGCTCCGCGAACAAGGAAGGGGATTGCGCCAACCGCGTCTTTCGCAACGGCACGTTCATGAGCAACCCGTACATGCAGCGCTCGGCGCGGCGCGGTGCGCCCTATCCGGCGACGCTTCGAGGCCGCAACTACCTTGGGTTCCGCGTCGCAAAGACGTTGCACTGAACGGCCCGTTGTCGATCGTCATTTGCGTCGCACATCAGTGGGGGATCGGCGGTGCCGGACGATGAACAAGATCACAATGCACGCGTTAATGGCGGGGCTTGGCGGGATCGCGTTCGCGATGGTGTCTCGGCCCCGCATTCACGCAACCGCAAGCTAACCGCATGCCCGCGTTTACGGCAGACGAGGCGACGATCTCGGGCATTCACGCGGCGCTCGCTGCAGGCACGCTCACGTGCGTGCAGGTGGTACGAAGCTCTACCTCGACCGCATCGAGGCGTACGACGACCGGGTCCGGCGCTTCAACGCGATCATCACCGTCAATCCTCGGGCACTCGACACGGCCGCGCGAAATGGATCGGCTACGATGCGCGCGACGTGCCCGCGCGGCCGCTGCACTGCATTCCGGTCATCCTCAAGGACAACTACGACACCGCCGACATGCCGACGACCGGCGGCTCGCGTGACGCTCGCGAATCACGTTCCGCCTCGCGATGCGTTCGTCGTGGCGACGGCTGCGGAGGCCGGCGCGATCATGCTCGCCAAGGCGAACCTCACGGAGCTCGCCCTCGGCGGCACGACCGTCAGCTCGCTCGGCGGCCAGACGCGAAACCCGTACGACCTGACGCGCACGCCCGGCGGATCGAGCGGCGGCACGGGCGCCGCGATCGCGGCGAACTTCGCGCGTGCTCGGGACCGGCAGCGATACCGGGCAGTCGATCCGCTCGCCGGCCTCGGCGCAACAGCCTCGTCGGCATTCGGCCGACGCGCGGGCTGGTCAGCCGGGCCGGCGATCATCCCGAACAGCATCGACGCAGGACGAAGTGGGCCCGATCACGCGCACCGTCGAGGACGCGGCGCGGATGCTGGACGTCATGGCCGGCTACGATCCCGCCGATCCGATCACGGCGTTCAGCGCGGCAGGATCCCGAGGAGCTACACCGCGATCGCTCGAGCCGGACGGCTCTGAAGGGCGCGCGCATCGGCGTGCTGACGCGATTTCATCGGCCAGGATCCCGTGCACCAGCCGGTCAATGCGGTGGTCGACGCGGCCGTCGCGAAGATGACCGCGATGGGCGCCACGGTCGTGCGCGTGAGATTCCCGGATCTCGAGGCCCTCACGCGCGATCTCAGCTCGTCAACTCGAGTTCAAGGCCGCGTTCAACCGCTACCTCGCCGGCCTCGGCCCGCGGCGCCGGTGAAGACGCTGGACGAGTTCATGGCGCGAGGCGAATTCCATCCGTCGATGCGAAGCGGCCTCGAGGCCGCACAGCGAGTCGCCGACGGCTGCACGATCGCCGGAGTACAAGGAGATGCTCCTGCGCCGCGAACGATTTGCGGCAGGCGGTGATGACCCTGATCGCGGCGAACAGGCTCGACGCGATCCTCTATCCGCATCAGACGGCGGCTGGTGGTGCCGATCGGCGAGGAACAGGTCGAGCGCAACGGCGTGCTGTCGAACAGCACCGGGTTCCCGGCGATGACATTCCCCGGCGGATTCTCCGCGCCGACCGCGTCCGCGCCGGTCGGCGTGCCCGTCGGCCTCGAGATGCTCGGACCGGAGTGGAGCGAGCCGACGCTGATCAAGCTGGCGTTACGCCTTCGAGCAGGCGGCGAAGTGCGCCGGCCGCCGGCGGCACGCCGCCGCTGGTCGATTGAGCTATTGACGTCACGGAGGCATCCAAGGAGGCGAACCATGAGCAAATCCCCTGGCCACCGCGAGCACCCCGAGCACAAAGTGCTGGAACAACACCTCAGCGAGCGCATTCGAGCCATCGCCGACGGCGAGCTGCTGGCCGACTCGACGGACGTGATCAAAGTTGAGGAAGACCAGCACCCGAGCCGCTATTACTTCCCACGCTCCGACGTGCGGATGGACCGCCTCGAGCGCTCGACCACGACGACCAATGCCCCTTCAAGGGAACCGCGCATTACTTCCACGTGAGAACGGACAGCACGAAGCTCGAGGATGCGGTCTGGAGTTACGAAGAGCCGTACGACGAGCACCGCGAACTAACGGGCCGACTCGCGTTTTACGACGATAAGATCCGCGCAATCGAGGTGCGACCCAAGCCTTGAGTTCGTTGTGCCGCGCTGCTGGTGTCCATAGATCATTGCAAAAACAGTTGGTTATATTGGAGTCTTAATGTAATGTCTGGAAAAGAGGTGGCTCCTTCTATATAGGCGACGGGCAGGCTGCTTCCGTCTGCGTCCCTCTTTCGGGAGACGTGGTCTGGTAACCCCGGACACCCAAGCCGCGCCAGGTGAGGGCAAGGTCACTTAGCGGGCGTGGTAACCGAGCGGCTGGGTCCGCGCGCCGGCGCATTGTGAGGCTCGCGGTGCAGCGCGTTGCGCGAGACGTTTCGCGGTCCGTCACGAAAGAGTTTTGCGCTCTCTTCGCCGCGCGCCTAACGTTGTGCTCTCGGTGCCTGGCGAACGACAGTGAACCTTCGCCAATTCGACCTCAACTCTGCTCGTCGCGCTCGACGTGCTGCTCACCGAGCGCAACGTCACGCGCGCGGGTGAGCGGCTTATTCCTGAGTCAGCCCGCGATGAGCGGAATCCTCGCGCGGCTTCGCCACGCGTTTCAGCGACGAGCTGCTCGTGCGCGTCGGCCGCAACCTCGAGCTGACGGCGCTCGCGGCGGAGCTCGCCGGCCCGGTGCACGAGAACGTGCGGCAGGTCGAGGACCTGTTGAATCTGCGCCGGCCGTTCGATCCGGAGAGCGCGCGCTGGTCGTTTCGGATCGCGGCGAGCGACTACGTCGTCTTTCTGTTGCTCGGGCCGTTGCTGCAAGTCGTTCACCGAGAGTGCGCCGAACATCTCGGTGAGGTTCTTCGCGCTCGAGCCGACGGCGCCGGCGAGCGGCTCGCCGCACGGCGAAATCGATTTCGCGGTGTTGCCGGCGGAGATCGAGCCGAAGCTGCCGTCCGTGCCGCTGTTCGAGGATTCGTGGGTCTGCGCGGTGTGGTCGGGTCATCCGCACGCGGCGCGAGCAGTTCACGCTCGACGAGTTCCTCGCGATCCCGCATTTGAGCTTCCGGCTTGGCCGGCCCGGATCACGGCTCGATCGCCGAGAACTATCTCGCGGAAATCGGCTGCGAGCGCGAGATCGTCGCATCCACCGAGAGCTTCGCGACGGCGCCGTTCTTGCTGCGCGAAACGCCGCTCGTGACGCTCGTTCCGCGTCGCCTCGGCGAGCGGCTGCGGCAGGCGGCCGACATTCGGCTGATCGAGGCACCGTCGAGGTGCCGCCGCTGCGCGAGAAGCTAATCTGGAGCCCGCGCTACACGGCGAGCGCGCGCGCACGCGTGGATGCGTGCGCGGTTCGTCGAGGTCGCGAAAGCGCTCTGAGCGGCGCGCCGCCGCGGTCGCAGGTATCGGTCCCGCCGATACCCGGTATTCGACCGATTCCATTTCCCAACCGCTCTGCCGCAACGAACGATGGCCCGATTTCCCCAGCGTCTCGGAGCCGTCGTGATACGCGACGTTTGTCGCAAACCTGTGCCTGGCCGCGATTGCTCGCCGCCGTCGCGCTGCCGGCTGCCGCACACCACGGCACGCTTGATCTCGTACGACCGAGACAAGCAGTGGACGCGCGAAGCCGTCGTGACGCAGCTTCCATTACGCGAATCCGCATCCGCAGCTGTTCTTCGACGTGACGGACGACGCGCGGCAACGTCGAGCATTGGTCGGCGGAGATGCTGCCGAACCCGGCCGGGTCTGCTGCGCGTCGGGTGGACGAAGGCGCGCTCGCTCGCCGCGCTCGCACCGGGCACGAAAGTGAAGCTGACGATCGCGCCCGCGCAGCGCGGGCGGCCCCGTCGGCTTGGTGCTCAAGATCGCCGATCTCGCAGGGCGCCGAAATCGTTTCCGAGAACGTCGCCGTACCCGGAGCGGCCGCCCGCGGCCACAGCCTTGAAGGAGGGCCGATGCGAGCCCAAGCGCTGCTCGGCCTGATTGCCGGCGTCGCCGCGGCCGGGTGCGACGGCCGCCACGCTCCGGCCAGCCGCCGCCTGGCGCTGCGCAGGCCGGGCCCCGGTTATCCGCGCGTCTACGACCCCGCCATGCCGTTCGATCCGAAGGAGATCGCCGGCATCTGGACGCCGAACGTCGTCGGCTTCGGCGGCGGCGGGCGCTGCCGCGACTGCGGCGATCGCGGCTACAGCCTCGAGTTCCCGGTGTTCACGCCCGCGGGGCAAGCCGCGTTCGACGCGAACAGCCCGTCGTACGGCCGCGCGCGCGACAGCGACGATGCGAAGGCGCATCCCGAGGAGCACATCGGCCGGCGGCGCGCGCAGCCGCCCGCGCTCGGCAACGATCTGTATCAGCAGTGCAATCCGATGGGCATTCCGCGCGCGATCCTCTATCCGGATCCCGAGGAGTTCATCGTGCTGCCGGATCGAATCCTGCAGCATTTCCAATGGGGCTACGGGCTGCGGACGATCTGGATGGACGGCCGCGCGCTGCCGAAGCCCGAGGAAGTCGATCTGCCTCGCTGGTGGGGTTACGCCGTCGGGCGATGGGACGGCAACACGCTCGTCGTGACGTCGACGGGCTACGACGACCGCACGTGGCTCGACCACTTCGGCTATCCGCACAGCGACCAGATGGTGCTCGAGGAGCGCTACACGCGCATCAACTACGACACGCTCGAGCTGAAGATGGCGCTTGACGGATCCCGCGTACTACGCGCAGCCGTGGGTCGGCGCAGAACGAAGCGCATGCACCTGATCCCGCGCGACTTCATCCAGTCGTCGGGCTGGAGCGGGCTGCTCGAGGATCTGTGCGCGCCCGTCGACGAGGTCGACACGTTCAATCGGCTGATTCGCGACCCCGCCGGCACCGGGCACCCCGCAGCGCCTCCCGCGCGCTGACTGCTCCGGCTCGGGCTCAGCGGCGCGCGAGCTGCGCGTTGCCGCACTCGGCCATCACGGTCAGGAAGCGTTGATAGCCGTCCGCGCCGACGACGAACGGATGCGCGTCGCCGCGCTGCGCGCTTCGCGAGCCGCTCGAGCTTCGTCGTCGAAACCGTCGTAGAGCGGGTGATTCTGGATCTCGACGTCGACGCCGAGCCGCCGCGTGACGGCCGCGAAATGCTCGAGCGATTGCACGTACTGCGCGAAGGCCATCGTCCGGAGATGCGGCCCGACGAGCAGGATCGAGCCGCCGAACAGCGCCGCCGTGTGCGCTGCGCGCTCCGTCCTGCACGCGCGAACACGAAGCCGAGCGATCCCGGCGTGTGGCCCGGAATCAGCACCGGCGTGATCTCGAGGCCGCCGAACACGATCGGCTCGTCCTCGCGTCACGACGACGTCGCGGCGCGGCGGCGGCAAGCCCGTTCGGCGCGGGCGCGGCGGCCGGCGCGCCCGCCGGTGGCGCGGGCGGATTCTCGATCGAGGCTCCAGTCCGCGGCGGACAACGCGACGCGCGCGCCGCGCTGCTGGAAGTACGACGGCGCCGCCGAAATGGTCGGCGTGGCCGTGCGCGACCAGCACGTATTTCACGTCGTTCGGGTCGAGACCCGCGGCGCGCAGGCCGGGCAGAAGCACCGACTCGAGCTGGTCGGGATAGCCGGCGTCGATCAGCAGGATGCCGTCCGGCGTCGTCACCGCCCAGACGACGGTGCTCGTCCGGCCGAGCGCGTACAGATTGTCGAACACGCGCGTCGGCGCGATCTCGCGGATCGTCCGCGCGATTTGCGCGGCCCGAATCGCCGCAGAAGAACTCGACGGTCTCTTTCCATTCGGCGCCGGCGGCGGCGCGTGCGCGTTCGATCGCCGGTGCCGCGCGCGCCGGATCGGCCGGCGGCTGCCGGGGGTTGAGCGCGCGCGAGCGCTGCCGCGAGCAGGCCCGCGGAAACGATCGCAAACAATCGAGCGAAACATGGTCAGCTCCTTCGGCGCGCAAGAGGCGGCCGTGCGGGGCGGCCTCACGAGACCACAGATCCGGGCGCAAACGAAAATCGCGTGCGCCGATTGCACGCATCGCCCGGATGCGATGCTCGCCATAGAGCCGGGCAATTCCAAGTATTCGCAGATGCGATTTCAGGTCGGCGGCGGCGCGGCGGTAGCTTTCGCGTCGCGGCGTCGGTCGTGCCGCCGAGGTGCTCATGGGTTCGTTGCCACAGCGTTCGCCGTCGCTGCGCCGGCCGCGATCGGCGCGCGCGTCGGTCGGGCTCGCGCTGCTCGGGCTTGCGCTCGCGGCGGCCGCCCAGCCGCCGGGCCCGCCGCCGGGTCCGCCGCCGCCGCGCTCGGCGCGCGCGGCGCGCGCAGGCCGACTTGACGGGCAACTGGGTCGCGCAGGTCACCGAGGATTGGCGCTGGCGGATGATCACGCCGCCGAAGGGCGACTACGCGTCGGTGCCGCTCACGGCGGTCGGGCGGCAAGCGGCCGACGGTTGGGACCGCGCGAAGGACGAAGCGGCCGGCGAGCAATGCCGCGCGTTCGGCGCCGGCGGCATCATGCGGCAGCCGACACGCTCGAAAATCGCGTGGGCCGACGACAACACGCTCAAGATCGAGACCGACGCCGGCGAGCAGACGCGGCTGTTGCATTTCGATCGCGCGGCGGCGGCCGAAGCGGCGCCGAGCTGGCAAGGCCACTCCGTCGCCGAGTGGCTGGGCGGCGCCGCCGCCCGCGATCCGTTCGTTGTCTCTGGTGGCGCCGACGCGCGAGGCCGCGACGGCGCGCGCGGGGCGCGGGCCGCGGCCGTCCGGTGGCCGCCCGGACGCGGCCCCGGTGCGCCGCGCGCGCCGCACCGCCGCGCCGCGCCGGCGGCGCTCAAGGTGACGACGACGAATCTGCGAGCCGGGGTATCTGCGCAAGAACGGCGTGCCGTACAGCGACAGCGCCGTCGTCACCGAGTACTACGATCGGTTGTCGATGTTCGGCAACGAGTATCTGCAAGTCGTCACGGTCGTGACCGACCCGCTGTATCTGCGCGCGCCGTTCGCCGTCAGCAATCAGTTCAAGCTCGAGCGCGACGAATCGAAGTGGCATCCGACGCCGTGCGCCACCGATCCGCCGCTCGGCACGTTTCATACCGTCGCCGTTCGTGCCGTGACGAGCGCTGACAGCCATGCCGACTCGTCCGCGCGCGCTGGCTTTGCTGCGGAGTCGATCGCGTTCGCGACCGCGCTCCGCGAGCGCGCAGATCGAGGTCGCCGGCGACTGGGATCAGCCCGGCGGCGGCATCTTCGGTTTCCTCGAGGAGAGCCTCGATCGCGGCGGCGGCCCCGATCTCGGCGACTACGTCGGGCTGCCGATCAACGATGCGCTGCGCTACAAGGCGTCGTTGTATTCGCCGTCGTGGCTGTCGGTGCCCGAGCACCAGTGCTTGCCGCATCCGTCGACGTACCAGTACCGAAGCCCCGGCGGGCTCTCGATCGTCAAAGAGTACGATCCCGTCACGCAGCGGCTCGTCGCGTACCGTTTCTACGGCAGCTACGGTCTCGCGCGCACGGTGTGGATGGACGGCCGGCCGCATCCGCCCGCGAACGCGCGGCACACGTACGAAGGGTTCTCGACGGGCCGTTGGGAAGGCAACCGGCTCGTCGATCGAGACGTCGCATCTGAAGGCCGGATTCCTGCGCCGCAACGGCATCGCGCACAGCGATCGCGCGCGCATGACGCGAGTATCTTCTGCGGCACGACGACTGGCTGACGCTCGTCACGGCCGTCGACGATCCGATCTATCTCGACGAGCCGTTCGTGCGCTCGACCGACTTCCGGCTGAATACGCAGGCGAACACGCGGCTCGCCGAGTTCGGCGGGTTCGCGAACGGCGGCGACGGCGAGGGCTTCGGCGCGAGCGACGTCTTCTTCAAGTGCGCGCCGGCCGACGAGATCGCGGCCGAGCCGGGCAGCGTGCCGTCGTTCATGCCGGGCGCGAACGACGATCTCGACATGTTCGCGAAGCGTCACAGCGTGCCGCTCGAGGCGGCGCTCGGCGGCAGCGCCACGCTGTATCCCGAGTACGCGAGCGCGCGCGCGCCGCGCGCGACGACGCCGACCCGCCGGCACCCGGCCCGCGAGCGCCGGACGCGCGCGAGCCGTCCGCCGCCGCCGGCGCGCCGGCCGCAGCAGCCCGGGCGTGACCTCGCTGCACGTCGCGGGGCAGGTCTGGCTCATCGCGGCCGGCGGCCGCAACGTCGCCGTGCAAATCGGCGACGAAGGCGTGCTCGTCGTGAACCCGGGCCCCGAGGAGCTCGCCGACGCCGTGCTCGCCGAGATTCGCAGAATCGCGCGGCGACAAGCGAATCCGTGTCATCGTCGACACGAACGACGACGCCGCGCACATCGGCGGCAACGCGAAGCTCGCCGCGGGCCCGACGCCGCGCGCGCAGCGCGCCGCGGTCATCGCGCACGAGAACGCGTCGCTGCGCATGGCGCTCGCCGGATCTGCCCGAGCGGCGATTCGCCGACCGATACGTTCTTCCGCGGCACGCGCGAGCTCTACTTCAACGACGAGCCGATCGAGATCATTCACGTGCCCGCGGCGACGAGCGACGGCGACGTGCTCGTGTTCTTCCGCAAGTCCGACGTCATCGTCGCGGGCGACGTGATCCAGGATCTGACTTATCCCGTCATCCGGTTGGAGCGACGGCGGCACGTGGATGGCACGATCGCGGCGCTGAACCGCGATCCTCGGCATCACGGTCGCCGCGTGGCGCGCGCAGGGCGGCACGATGGTGATTCCGAACCACGGCCGCATCTACGACGAAGGCGACGTCGCGGAGTACCGCGACATGGTGACGATCGTTCGCGACCGCGTGCGCGACGCGATCGACAAGGGCCAAACGCTCGAGCAGGTGAGGGCGGCGCGCCTCGCGCGCGACTACGACGGCGCGTTACGCGGGGCGCGGGCCCGGCCGATGCGGAGTCGTTCATCGCGACGGTGTACCGTAGCTTGAGCTCGACTCCATGATCGCGCGACGCTCGGCGGATTCCGTTTACTCGGCTGCTCCCGCGCAGTGCCCAATCCATGTTCGAAGCACACGACAGGGGGTGCTATTCGTGAAGGCTCGAATTTACGCGTTTTCTGTCGCGATGCTCGCGGCGCTCGCCGCCGCCGGCACCGCCTCGGCTCATCATTCGTTCGCGGCCGAGTTCGACTTTCAAAAGCCGGTCGACGCTCAAGGGCACCGTCGTGCGGTGGGAAATGATCAATCCGCACGGCTGGATCACGATGGACGTCGCGAGCCGGACGGCAAGACCCCGAATGGATGGTCGAGACGTCGAATCCGAACGGCCTCATGAGGCTCGGGTGGACGAAGCACTCGCTCAAGCCCGGCGACGAATCACCGTCGACGGGTACCGCGCGAAGGACGGATCCAACACGGCCAACGCCGCGCGCGTCACGCTCGCGGACGGCAGCAAGGTGTTCGCCGGCTCGTCGGGCACGCCGCCGGAACGCCCGCCGCGCCGCCCCGGCGCAGTGAGGGCGCGATGACGCTCGCCGTACGCGAAAGTGGCTCTCGGTGCGCGGCCTCGCATTCGCTGAGCCGGGCCCTGCGCACGGCTTCCGCTCAGCTGCGCCAACGCGCCGGCCGGCCGCAGCACGCCCGCCGCAGCGCTTCCCACGGCTGCCCGGACGGGCATCCCGACCTGCAGGGCCTCTGGCTCAAGAGCGCCGGCGGCTTCCAGGGGCTGTTCATCGGCTCGCTCGAGGGCACGAATTTGCGGCGCCCGGCGGCGGCGGGGGCGGCGGGCGGGCGGCGGCCGCGGGCTCCGCCACGCCGCGTACGAGTACACGCCCGAGGCCGAAGCCGAGAGGCTGGACCGCCAAGCCGCGGCTTCGAGGATCCCGAAGCGCGCTGCCACCTGCCCGGCGTTCCGCGCGCGCTCGATCAGCCCGGCGGGCTGTATCCGGTGCAGATCATCCAGGACGAGAAGTAGCGTCGCGCTGCTGCACGAAGCGATGCACGACGTGCGCATCATCCCCACCGACAACAGCCCGCACCCACGAACTACTGGGCGTGGGACGGCGATTCCCGCGGCCGCTGGGAGGGCGACACGCTCGTCGTGGACGTCGCAACTTCAACGGCCGAACCTGGCTCGACATGCAAGGCAATTTCGTCGACGAGAACGAGCACGTGTCGAGCGGTTCACGCTGGTCGATCGCGACACGATCCTCTACCAGGCGACCGTCACGGACCCGACGGTGTTCGTCAAGCCCATCGAGATGCGCTTCACGCTGAAACGCGTGCCGCCCGAGCAGCAGATTCTCGAGTACAGCTGTCTCGAAGGCGAGCGCAGTCTCCAGCACTACACGGACGAGGACGGCGGCAAGAAGCAGAGGGTGAAGTGAGCGAGATCCGAGTGTCGTGGCTCGCTGCGTGCGCGTTGCTCGTCGTCGCCGTCGCGGGCGTCGGCCTTGCGTCGGCGCGCAGAACGGCGCGGCCGCAGCGTTCTCTCCCGGCCGCCTGTGGGACGGCAAGACGCCGGATTTCCGCGGGATCTGGCGCGCGCAAGGCACGGCGTACGTGAACATCGAAGGTCACAAGGGGAGCGCGGGATCGCCGCCTCGAAGAGCATCGTCGTCGATCCGCCCAGCGGCAAGATTCCCTACAAGCCCGAGGCGCTCGCGAAACGCGACGAGAATTACCGGGCGCGCGCGACGGCCGATCCGTCGCTGAAGTGCTATCAGGCCGGCGTGCCGCGTGCGACATATCTCGCGACTCCGCTCCAGATCCTTCAGAGCCCCGGGCAATTTCGCGATCGTCTACGAGGAGAATCACGCGTTCCGGGTGTTCCACCCCAACACGCGCCCGCATTTCGACGCCACGGACTGGTGGATGGGCGACACGCGCTACCACTGGGACGGCGATACGCTGGTCGCGGACGTCGCGGCTATCACGGACCAGGTGTGGTTGGACCACGCCGGAAATTTCCACAGCACCGCGGTGCACGTCGTGGAGCGCTACCGGATGACCGGCCCCGACACGATCGAATACGAGGCGCGGATCGAGGACCCCGAGGTCTACTCGCAGCCGTGGACGCTGCGCACGGAGCTGCGATCGCGTGACGACCGCGGCGCCCGGATCATCGAGGACGAGTGCTTGGAGGACGAGAACGGCGTCCGCCATCACGTGTCGCCGTACGATCGAAAGAACCTGCTGAAGTCCGACTACTCGCGCTGGAAGACAGCGGCACCGAAGTGACCGCGGTCCAGCGCAGGCGGAAGACAACCGTCCGGCGCGGCTCGTGTTTCGCGTCGAGGGGGCCAGTAAGTCGAGAAGCGGCGTCTATTCTTGTTTGAAGTCGAAGATGTCCTCGCCCTTCGGCCGCTGCATCCCCTGTTCGAAGTACTCCTCCCAAACGGCGGCCCAGGGCCGGCCGTAGAGGTCTTCGACGCGATATTGGATCTCCGCGCCCGGGACCACGGCGTCGCCCGACCGTTGACGACGAAGAACGTCTGATTGCAGTGCGTCAGGTTGTTCGGAGGCACGTCGTTGAAGTCGCCCTGTCGCGCCAAGAATCGCACGTTGCGGATCGGTTGTATTAGGGCTTCCTCGTCATAGAAGACAGCTTCGTGCTCGAGCCCGAGAAGCTTGCCCTGCGGATCCGCACGCGGCGTCCAGATCTCGATCGTCTGCAGCTTGCTCGAATACTCCCAGCTGGAATGGGTGAACCATCCCTGGATGTTGGAGGTCCAGGTGATGAGCGCGTTGCCGTCCCAGAAGCCCACGGTCTCGCCCATCCAGCGAGGCACGTCTGCGCCGAGACGCGGTACGGCACCGGAAAGATCGAAGCTGCGACCCACATGGACGTTGCGGATCGCGTTGCCGGAGCCGCCGAGAAACTGCACGCGCGTCGGCGTCACCGTCACGTCGAGCGAGCCGGGACCGCCTGGGCCGGACCACCAGCGCATGAAGCCCTCGGGCCGACACAGCATCGCCGACCATTGCGCGGCGCGATCGTGCGCCGTGATAGAGCTGCTGGACGAGCCGCTGCTGATATTCCGGCGTGAGCAGCGACAGAATCGTCGGAACCTGATTGTGGTAGCCGATGATCCACTGCGGCGGCTCGCTGAATTCGGCCGGCACGACGGGCTCTTTCCGGCGCGCATCAGCCCGAAGACGACACTGACGTTGTTCGTGTAGCGTCCGTCCCAATCCGGCGGCATGCGCTCGCGGCTGTAATCCGTCGGGCCGCCTTCTTGCGGCTTTCTGCGAGCAGCGCTTCATAGTGTGCTCGAGCCGTCGCGAATCCGTAGGGGCTCACGATGTGCTCGCGGGAGTAGTCCACGTCGCAGTGGCCCCAGGCGCCTTTCGCCGCATCGTCCGTGATGTACTGTGGGCCCGCTGGAATAGTCGCCCCATTGGGAGTCGAGCCCGAGAGTGCTGTTGCAGCGGAAGTAGCGCGGATCCCGCCACAGCTCGCGATCGACGTAGAAATCGTCGCTCGTGAAGATGTCGCGCGCGAGCGGCGTGATGCCTTCGGGCGCCGCGCCGTCCTTCGCCGCTGCGCGGTCGAAGTTATAGAACGGCACTCCGGCCCCGACCCACTCGGCCCCGCCCGCCATGGGCCAACCGCGGCCCGACACTCTCTTGTGCGGAAACGGGCGGCGCCGTGCACAGCCATGACGCTGAGACCGAGCACCGCGGTTGCCCCGGCCAGCGGCCGTGGGCGCAGACGCAGCGGCGAACGGTTCACTTGCGGAACAACAACGACGCGAAGTGGTAGAGGTCGTTTTTCCAGACCGGGAACGTGTGAGCGCCCGCGTCGACGTACCACTTGTGCGGCACGTTCTGCGCGGCCAGGTACTCGTGAACGCCGGCACTGATGTTGAACAGCCCGTCCTCGTTACCGCACGACACCCAGAGGAGCTCGAGCCGCCGCGCGTCGGCCGGGTCCGGCACCAGCTCGGCCGGCGCTTTGGTGTTCGGCGCCGACGAGAAGCCGCCGACCCAAGCGAACGTGTCGACGTTGTTGAGCCCGAAGTTCAGCGACTGGCCGCCACCCATCGACAAACCGGCGAGCGCGCGGTGCATGCGATCGGCCGTGACCGAATAGCGTGCCTCGATGAACGGCACAGGTCCCCGATGAGCTCGCGCTCGAACGCCGCGTAAGCCTCGAACTCCACGGCCATGGCCGCGGGGTCGAAGCCCCGGGCCCGCGCCCGCCCGGTGGGGCGCCGGCAGGCGGTCCGCCGGCCGGTGCACCGCCAGCCGCACCGGGGGCAGCGCCTCCCGGACCGGCCCGCCGGGGCCACGACCGCCGGCGAAGAGCGTCGACGGCTTGTTCGATGCGCGCCCATTCGGCATCACGACGATCATCGGTACGGCTTTGCCGTCGGCGATCAGATTGTCGAGGATCGCCCCTGCGGCGCCGGGGCCGGGCCAATGCGTCTCGTTGCCGCCGATGCCGTGCAGCAGATAGAGCACGGGGTATTTCTTGTCCGGCGCGTAGCCGGGCGGCAGGTACACCGACGCCGGCCGCTTGCCGCCGGTGACCTTCGAATCGAACTCGATGCGCTCGACGAGCCCCGCGGGCACGCCTTCGCGCCGCGCGTCGAACCCCGCGGGCGCAGCCGCCAGCGTGGCATCGGGGCGCGGTTGCGGCGGGCTGCCGAACGGCGGCTGCGCGAGCGCCGCGCCGGCCAT
Source organism: uncultured Chloroflexia bacterium (assembly GCA_963731865.1). Classification (GTDB taxonomy): domain Bacteria; phylum Chloroflexota; class Limnocylindria; order Limnocylindrales; family CSP1-4; genus SPCO01. Next base: position 487,251 of record CAVSXG010000003.1, read on the forward strand.
CATGCCAAACGCGATTGTCAGCGCGCCGTTCACTATGGTTTTTGTCATGGCTCGAAAACCAACGATCGACATAACCTTCCCCCATTTATTGTTCGCTGTGCTCGCCGTGAGGTCTCGCTGCATGCCGCCACACGATCGAGAGCCATCGTAGCAACGGGGCGTCGGGGCGTCCCGCCTCGCTCCGGAAAATTCCGGAAAAAGACCGAGTAGACCGTGCGTGGCTTTAAAACACTCGCCGCCGGTGGCCACGCCCGCGACAGCACGGCGCCTGCGCTCGGAAGCGCGTCTCGAACAGCGCAAATCAAACGAGGTTCGATCTCAGGGTCTTGCGCGCGAGCCTGGAGTCGAGGGATTCTTGCGCCGCAATCACGACCCCAGGCGACCGGATCCGATGGCCGATTTGCCCGTACTGATTGCCGGTGGCGGCATCGGCGGCATCAGCCTCGCGCTCACGCTGCACCAGATCGGCGTGCCGTGCGTCGTGCTCGAGGCGGTCGCCGAGCTGCAAGCCGCTGGGCGTCGGCATCAACCTGCAGCCGAACGCCGTGCGCGAGCTGTACGACCTCGGCATCGGCCGACCAGTGCTGGACGCGATCGGCATCCAGGCGCGCGAATGGGCGCTGGTCGGGCTGCAACGGCAAGGACGTCTACTCCGAGCCGCGCGGCCTGCTCGCCGGCTACCGCTGGCCGCAGTACTCGGTGCATCGCGGCCAGCTGCAGATGCTGCTGTACCGCACGGTGCTCGAGCGCCTCGGCGCGGGCGCGGTGCTCACCGGGCCAGCGCGTCGCCGGCTACCGCAACGACGCCGATGGCGTCACGGCGCTGGTTCGCGACGCCGGGCGGAACGAAGACGGAGGTTCGACGCGCAGCTGCTGGTCGGCGCCGACGGCCTGCATTCGGCCGTGCGCGCGCAGATGCATCCCGACGCAGCCGCCGATCCATTGGGGCGGCGCCATCATGTGGCGCGGCACGACGCCCGGCGTGCCGATCCGCAGCGGCGCGTCCTTCGTCGGCGTCGGCTCTCACCGCCATCGGGTCGTGTTCTACCCGATCTCGCCGCCTGACCCGGCGACCGGCCTGGCCACGATCAACTGGATCGCCGAGATCACGGTCGACAACTCGCAGGGCTGGAGCCACGGCGACTGGAACAAGCAGGTCGCCATCGACTCGTTCATCCATCACTTCGACGGCTGGAACTACGACTGGCTCGACGTGCCCGCGATGCTGCGCGGCGCCAACGAAGTCTTCGAGTACCCGATGATCGACCGCGACCCGGTGCCGACCTGGGTCGACGGCCGCGTCGCGCTGCTCGGCGACGCGGCGCACGTGATGTACCCGATGGGCTCGAACGGCGCGAGCCAGGCCATCGTCGATGCGCGCGTGCTCGGCGCGGCGATGGTCGAGCACGGCGTCCGAGCGCGGCGCTCGCAGGCCTACGACGGCAAGCTGTGCGCCGACATCTCGGCCGTGGTGCTGCGCAACCGCGGCGCCGGCCCATTCGGCTTCCTGGGTCTGGTCGACGAGCGCTGCGGCGGCGTCTTCGACGACATCGACGAGGTCATCCCGGCGCCGAGCGCGAGGCGTTCATGGCCGCTACAAGGCCGCAGCCGGCTTCGCGATGGAGACGCTCAACGCGGCGCCGCCGACGATCGCGCCCGGCGCGAAGGTAGCTCAGTCGCCTGCCGGCTCGGCGAGGTAGTCCTCGTCGCTCACGTGCTCGAACAACTCGCCGCCGCTGCCGTCGACGAACTGCCAGACGGCGAGGTGGCTCATCGCGTTCGTGGTGGTCGCGCCATGCCAGTGGACGACGCCGGGCGGCGTCCAAACGACGTCGCCGGGTTTCACGACACGCTTCTTGCCGCCGCGCTCTTGGACCCAGCCGACGCCCGACGTGACGACGAGTACTGGCCGGCGTGGTGGTTGTGCCAGGCCGTCCGCGCGCCCGGCTCGAACGTGACGTTCACGGCCATCATGGGGTTTTCGTCGGTCGCGGCGAACAGCACGTCGGCGACGGCCCGGCCCGTGTAGGCGGAAGCGGGCCCGAGGACGGTGGGCCGCGTGCCGTTGCGCGTGATCTCCATTTGTTGCGCGAGGCCGGAGGTCGCGAACAGCGCTGCGAGCGACAGGATGACGCGGCGAACGTTTCATCGTTGTTCCGGTCGTTCGCAGCGCGATGCCGCCACGACGAGCGGCGGCGCGATTTCGCAGGCGCGCGGATTCCAACGCGAGCGGCCGGTTTCCTTCTTGAACTGGGTGCTCATGATCAAGTCGGTCGTTAGATATTCCGGATCGGTGACGACGGTCGTGACGATGAGCCACGTTCCGGCTTCCGGCGACGTAAACATGTTGAAGAATTCCTTGACGGTAGCCTTCTCGCTGTAAGGCACGCCGTTCGGCCGCAAGTACCCGGCCGTCATGTTCGTCGTGCGAGCCTGCAGCGAGCCGCCGCTCGCGGCGTGTTCGCGGCAAACACGCCGCGCGACTGCGTTTGGCGAACCAATTCGCCGTCGAATCGCCCTGCAGCGATCGCTCGGCGGCCGGCTGGCGGCGTGAAGTGGAAGAGCCGCGTCTGATTCCCGGCGTCGAACTGCAGCCGCAGCGTGTCGGCATCCTTGCCAATCGATGCGCAGCCGCGTGGGCTGGCGAATGAGGCCCGGCGGCCCGAACGCCTTGCAGAAGCCGCCTTCGCGTGCGGTCTCTGCTCGAGGTCCCACGCCGCGGTCGCGGCGCGGCCCTGTCTGCGTTGAGCGGAATGCTCGCGGCGTCGCCGACCGGCGGCGTCACCATTCGCCAGCGCCAGTCCTCGGTGATCACGGCCACCCATTGGCCCGTGACGATCGACGGGCGCGCGCTCGCGCGCCGGGCGCGTGTCCGGCGGCGGCGGCGGCGGCTGGGCGCCGAACCGCTCGCCGGCGAGCGAGGCCGAGACACGCGGCCGAGTGACGCGCGACGAGCAGCGCCGCGCGTTGCAGCGTGTGCCTCATGGCTGCGCTCCTTCGAGGTCTCGATAGAGCGCGGCGACGAACTGCTGCGGCGTCGGGCCGCCGAGGCCCGCGTAGAGCCCGTCGTAGTCGCTCGGTCGGCCGCGCGGCCTGCACCTGCTCGAGCGTCATGCCGGCGGCGATGAGCGCCGCGACGCGGTCGCGCACGATCGTAATCATGTCGCGATAGTTCGCGACTTCGGTCTCGTCGCTGATCCGGCCGTGACCGGGGACGATGGCCGTGCCGCCGGTCTGGTTCTCGCCCGCGATCGCGATCTCGAGAATGCGGTTCAAGCCGTCGAGGATGCCGTTCACGCTGCCGCCTTGCCCCGGGTCGAACCGCGGATAGCCCGTCGTCGTGAAGATGTCGCCCGGTGCTGATCACGTCGGAGCGGCGGAAGAACACCATCGTGTCGCCGTCGGTGTGCGCCGCGGGAACGTGAATCAGCTGCACGGCCTCGTCGTTCACGAACAGCGCCCACTCGTTCGGTGAAATAGGTGTCGCTCGGCCAGGCCGCCGGCCGGCGTGGCGCTCGCTGCCGCTCGGGCCGCTCATGTGCTCGAGCACGTTGACGTGCGCGATGATCGAAGCGTTCGTGTCCGTGCCGCGCGGATCGAACGTGTCGAGCAGCCGCACGTACGTGCCGGCGCTCGATACTTGCTCGTTGCCGCCCGTGTGATCCGGATCGGCGCTCGTCACGATGATGTGGCGGATCGGCTTCGAGCTGAGCTTCGCGATGGCCGCGAGCAGCTCGTCCGCGACCGCGGCCGTCTTCGTGTCGACGACGACGACGGCCTCGTGACCGATCTGCACGGTCGTGTTGCCGCCGCCGCCCGCGATCAGGTAGACGTTGCCCTGCACCGGCAGCACCTCGAGCTCGTCGTGCGGCGCGCCGGCTTCGTTGCGGTGAGCGCCGCACGACCGCGCACGAGCGCATCGAGCGCCGCACTCGCTAGCGCCGGCTCATCGCGGCGCCTCGATCGCGCGACGCAGCTCCGGCAGGTAGTCCGGGTACATCGTCGCGGCGCCGCCGCGCGCGGCGGACTGCGGCAGCCCGTGCCGCGTCGCGTACTCCGTCAAGAAACGCGTTCGTGCCCGGCAAGTGATGCGGCACGGCGCCTCGCGGCCGCTCGATCTCGATCGCGGGAATGCACGAGAACGGGCTCAACTGCAGCTCCCGCGTCGAGCACCCAGTCCGATGTGCGGACCAACGGCTCGGTCAAGTAGACGGGATCCATCACGATCGTGACGAGCGTCAGGTAGTCCTCGTTGCGGATCCAGTACTCGACGAGCGTCGCGCGATCGCTGCGCGGCAAGCCATTGCGGCGCACCCAGCCTTCCTTGAGATGAGTGGTCGTGACCTTGAGCATGTCGCCTTCCCATTCGCCCGTCGAAAACCTTGCCAGCTGTGCTGCGCGTGCTGCGAGGGACGAGGCCGGCCGTCCATGTAGATGTTTCGGTGCGTCAGGCTCCACATGACGGTGACGTCCCACGAGATCACGTCCTGCGAGATCGGGTCCACGGTGCTGCCGATGCGCAGGCTCGCAGGACCGCGCGGCGCGTAGTCCGCGGGATGCGGCTCGCATTGCCGCTCGGGCACCGTCCACTTCGCCGCGTCCCACGAGTCGGCGCGCAGACGCGCGGCGTCGTTGACCGGCAAGCCCACGTAGTCGCCGATCTCGGGACCGGCGCCGCGCTCGGGCAAGCTCCTCGTGGAATCGTTGGCCCCACATGCCGGAGAGGTCCCTCTGCGCCCACGCCGCCGTGCTCGCAAGCGAGCGCCGGCACGCGCAACGCGAAACCGATGAGCGAGTCTACGACATCGTCATTTGGCCAGCGGATCGGGCCGCAGTTGGAACTTCACGACCGAGCTGCGTGTGCCTTTGCCGCCCTCGGTGTGCCAGACGGCGTTCGGGCCGTAGTCGGCGTACAGGCCGCGGCCCTTCCAGCCGCCGTTCGGATCGTCGATGCGGCCGTCCATGCCGCGCGAGTAGAAACCGAGCGGGTAGGGCACGCGCAGCCGACGAAGCGCCCGTCGGGGAGCAGCGCGAGCAGCGAATCGGAGTTCGTGCCGTTCGCGAGCGGCACGTTCGGGCCGAGCCCGAGCGTGTTGTGGCGATCGACGAAGTTGTAGTAGTGCATGTCGACCGGGATCGCATCGGTCGCGCCTTTGAAGCTCGGGCCCGGCGTGCGGTACAGCGTCCAACCCTCGGGGCAGTGCTGGCCGTTCGTCGCGGCGGGGCCCGACAGAATGCGGCACTTGCGCCGATCGAAGCTCGCGAGATGGCCGCTGCCCGCGAGCGCCGTCCAGATCACGCCGTAGTCGTCGACGTCGATGCCGCGCGGCGTGTAGCCGTTGACGTTGACCGCGGGATTGTTGAACGGCGGCTCGTAGACTTCGGAGACGCAAGTCTTCGGGTCGATGCGCACGATGCGGCCCGGCATCGGGCCCGGGCACGGCGCCCCAGATGCTGCCGTCGGTCGGATGCGCGATGACGCTGTAGAAGATCGCCTTCGGTACCTGCAATCCCGCGAGCATGCCGCCCGACGAAGGCAAGATCCTCGAACGCGTACTTGTCGACGCCGGGCTCGATCTTGCCGTCGCCGTTCACGTCGAAGTACGGCATGCACCAGCCCTGCGCCTTGCCCGCGTCGCCCGTTTCCTCGAGCACGCGCGTGTTGACCCAGCCGAACGCGCCGCTGAAGACGCCGTTGCCGTAGAGCGTCTCGTCCGCGTCGTCCGCGAACTGCACGTGGTGCGTGTCGAAGCAGATGTCGACCTGATGAAACTGCTTCGTGCGCGGGTCGAAGTACTGAATCTGCCGGAAGCTCGTCTCGCGCGGCGCGAGCCGTGCCGACGGATGATTCGCGCAGAACGCCGGTTGATCCTCCGGCCGGCGAAAGCGCGACGACATCCAGATGCGTCCCTTGCGGTCCATCGCGGCATGATTCGTGATGGCGGGATCGAACCAGTAAGGCTCGCTGCCCCAGTACGGCGAAGGCTTCGGCATGACTTGCGGTTTGCCCGGCGGCACGCGCGGGTCGAGCACCGGGAATGCGCACCTCCGTCGCCGATGCTCGTGTTCGGATCGAGCGTGAGGAAACCGTCGTTGCCCCAGTCGACGCCGTAGATCGGACCGTTCGCGTTCGCCGTGGGATTGCGCTTGTCGGTCGACAGCTCGTCATGAGCGAACGTCGCGGGGCCGCCCCACTCCCAGAGCGTGAGCACGAGATTGCGCTCGATACCCTGCGGGCGCGGCGGCGCCGGCGGGACCTCGCCGGCCGCGATCCGGTCCGTCCAGTCGGCGAACATCGTGAGCGCCGTCTTGCGGCCGAGCTGACCGAACGCCGCGATCATCGACGTGCCGTCCTGGCCGACCTGGGTGCGGTGGTCCCACGCGTCGTAGGACGACTCGAACCGCCCGAGCGTCGCGCGGGAACGTCGCGCGTCGCGAGATTGCCGAGCTGATGGCAGACGTTGCAGCCGGTCTTGATCTGATTGATCCAGTGGTGCTGCGTCGCCATGCCGGGCTCGATGCCGTTGCCGTTCGCGCCCGTGCCCGGGAACTGATCGACGCTCGGGAGCTCGAATCAGCGAGTACCAGTAGTTGGCGGGGTAGACCTGGGCCGCTGCGCGCGCGTCGGGCGCGACGACGGCCCGCAGCGCGACGCGAGCTCCCGGGCGTCGCGCGCGTCGCGCGGCGAGTCGACGAGGCCGTAGCCGCGCACCCAGAGCACGTAGGTCGCCGCGCGGCAGATCCGGCAGCAGATACCGACCCTCGTCGTCCGTGACCACGATCTTGCGGAACTTGGTGGGCAGCGTCCTCGGTCTCGGCGATGACCCACACGCCCGCTTCGGGGCCGTTCTCGCTCGTGACGACGCCGGCGATGTCGTCGGCGTCGATTGCGATGTCGGCCGCGCGTGTGAAGCGGGCTGCGCGGCGGCGGACAGAGCGTAACCGAGCAGACAACCGCCCGACGGCGATCGCCGCGAACAAGCCTCGGAGCTTTGCCATTTCTTCCCCCTACGGCCTGCGAGCGCGGCACACGACATTCGGAGCGCCGCGGCGCGCCCGCGCAAGTGTCGGATGCAGGGAGCGTCGGGTACTGAATTCGTCCGAAAAGCCCGGAAAAACGCCGAACGGCTCGGCATCCACGAGTCCACCAGCGCGCATTCGCGCGGCGTCGCCGCGCCCGAGCTCGGCCGGCGCAACGCCTGTCTCGCGCGAGACTGCGCAAGGCGGCCGAATTGCCGCGTTTCATGGCCCACGCTAGACTGCGTCCGCGTTCGCGCTACCGCACTCCCACGGGGAACCACGAATAACGACGAAGTGGACGCGCGTCCTTCAATCGATCCGCGCGCAGCCGGCGTTACGCGTTCGGGAGTTTCAGGCTCGATGTCTCGTCCCGCGTCTGTGGCGCGACGGCGTCGGAGCCGTGCCGCTGCCTTCGCGGGCATTCGACGCGCTCGTCTATCTCGTAGAGCACCGCGATCGGCTCGTGCAAAGAACGAGCTCATCGACGCCGTATGGCCCGACGTCGTCGTGACGGACGACAGCCTCATCCACGCGATCTCGGTCGTGCGCCGCGCGCTCGCCGACGATCCGAACAAAGCACGCTACGTGCAGACCGTCCCTCGCCGCGGCTACCGATTCGTCGCGCCCGTCCGCGTGCTCGCCGACTCCGCCGGAGCCGCGAGCAGCCGGCGACTCGGTGCGCAGTCCGCCGCGAGTGCCGCGCCTGGCCGCCGGTCCGGCGACCATGCGACGCCTCAGTCTCACGCGCGCGCAGGGCGGCGGTGCTCGCGTGCGTCGGCGATCGCGCTGGCCGTGGTTGCGCGCTCGCGATCACTGCCGAGCCGGAACCGGCGGCCGTCGAGCCCCGAGCTCCGCGGCGACGGCGCAGCGGGCCGTGCGGCTGTTTCAGCCGCCGCCCGACGGGTGCCACGATCGTGTCGGGCGGCGTGCTGTCGCCGGACGGCGAGTCGCTGACCTTCGTCGCACGCGACGATGCGAGCGGGGAGACCGCGCTGTGGGTGCGCGCGCTGCACTCGTCGGCACCTCAAGCGGCTCGAGAGCACGGAAGGCGCTGTCCAAGCCGTTTTGGTCTCCCGACTCCGGCCGGCTCGGTTTTTTCGCCAACGGCGAGCTCATGACGGTCGACCTGCGCGACGGCCAGCTGCGGCCGGTCGCGTCCGTCGGCATCACGCGCCGCCGGCGGCACTTGGGCACCCGACGACACGATCCTGTTCGCGGACTGGGCGAAGGGGCTGTACACGGTCCGCGCTTCGGGCTCGGAGCCCGCGCTCGTCGCCGAGCTCGATCAGGCCGCGCGCGACATTGCGGTCGCCTGGCCGCAGTTTCTCCCCGACGGCCGCCGCTTCCTCTATCAGGTCGTGAGCCTCGATGCTGCGCGCACGGGCGTCTACGTCGGCGATCTCGATACGCGCCATAGCGTGCGCCTGCTCGAGACGGAGTCGCCGGCCGTATTCGCGCCGCCGCGCCACTTGCTGCACGTGCAGCACGACATGTTGATTGCGGAGGAGTTCGACGCGAGCACCTGGCGGCTCACGGGCCGCGCGACGCTTGCTCGCGCGCGGCGTGTCGCCGCCCTCGCTCGCGGACGACAACATCGTGTCCGCCGCCGGCGATCTCATCGCGTATCGCCACGGCGTCCGGCAGCAGCAGCTCGCGTGGGTGGATCGCGCCGGCGAGGTGCTCGCGACGCTGCCGATGCCGGCGGTGATGTTCAATCCGCGCGTTTCGCCGGACGGCTCGCGTCTGCTCGCGACGGGCTCGGTGACGACGAATCCCGGGCTCTGGCTCGCGCAGCCTGTCGCGGCCAGGAGTTCGAGCGCATCGAGACCGATGCGATCGCGCCGCTGTGGTCGCCCGACGGTGCGCGCATCGCATTCACGGCGCGCGAGCGGATTCGATCTGCTCGTTCGCCCTTCGTCCGGCACAGAGTCCGCGCCGGCTGATCAGCGACGTGCGTCGTGAAGATACTTGAACGACTGGTCGCCGAGCGGCGATCACATCGTCTACTCGCAGAGAGGCGAGTGGACCAAGCTCGATCTCTGGGGCATCAGGGTCGACGACGGAGCGACGTTCCCGATCCTGACGACGCCGCACAACGAGCTGCAAGCGCGCATCTCGCCGGACGGCCGCTGGCTCGCGTACGTGGCCGACGACAGCGGCGCGCTCGAGGTCTACGTGCAGCGCTACCCCGAGCTCGGCGAGCGGTACCAGGTGTCGGTCGGCGGCGGCGGGCAACCGCAATGGCGCCGAGATCAGCGCGAGCTCTACTACATCGCGCGCCGATCGCACGCTCGTGGCCGTGTCGATGACGCGAGGATCCGGCATCCGTTCGGCTCGCCGCGGCGCCTGTTCCGCGCGCCCGTGGCCGGCGGTCCCGACGGCGCTCGCGACTACTATGCCGCCGCCGCCGACGGCGGCCGATTCCTGCTCGACAGCGCTTTCAGCGACGGCGGCGACGGCGCGATCACGGTCGTCGTGAATTGGCCGGCGGAGACCGATGCAGCCGTCGTCGCCGAGCTCACGCGCAAGTCGAGTAGCGCCCGCGCGCGCGTCTCACGGCGACCACTGAGCCGTCGGCTGCGGGCAGCGCGCCCTGGCCGTGCGACGTGGCGCCTTCGACGCTGTCGCAATGCTTGCCGCGGCGCAGGAGGCGTTTGCGGCGGGCACTTGAAGAGCCCGTAGCTGCCGCGGCCGCCGCCCGGCAAACCGTTGCGCAGCGGATGCAGGCCGATGCTGAAGATCGTTCCGGGCGGAAAGCTCTGGACGGTCACGCCGTCCTTGGCGCGACTTGCGCCGCCGCGCGCAGCTCGACGGCCCAAGTCGACCGGCTTGCCCGACGCGTCGCGAACCACGGCATCGCGCGCTTCGTTCAGCGGCGAGAAGAAGATGCTCAAGTGGCTCGGGTCGGGGCTCACGCGCGTCACGACGCCGGTGAACACGTAGGTCTTCTTCTCGTCGTACATCGCGAACGAGTGGTGCGCGCGCGCCGGCTCGGCCAACGTCGCCGCGAACGCTCGCCGCGAGCGCCGCAACGAGCGACGATCGAAGCACACGGTCGTCTGCATGTGGATCTCCATCACTTGAATCCGAACAGCGGCTCCGGCTCGGGATGCTCCATGCCTTGCTCGAAATAGCGCTCCCAGATCTGCGCCCACGGGCGGTTGTAAATGTCGGGCACGGTGTATTCGATCGTCGTGCCCGGCGGCATCGGCGTGGCCTTGCCGTCGACCGGGTAGTTGTACTGCACGCACTCGATGTAGAGGTACGGATTGCCTTCGTTGAGCTCGCTGGTCTTCGTCCAGCGCGTGAACGATGCGCACGGGCTCCACGAGCGCCTCGGGGTCGTAGAGAATGGCCTCGTGGTCGATGCCGTTCACGGCGCCGCGCGCGTCCTTGCGCGGCGTGTAGATCTCGATCGATTGCATCTCGCTGCTGAACTCGAACGCGCCGTGCGCCATCCAGCCCTGGATGTTCGACGTCCAGGTGACGAGCGCTTCGCCGTCCCAAAAACCGATCGTCTCGCCGTACCAGCGGCGCACGTCGCGCCGAGAGGTCGCGGGACGCTGCCGTCCTCGTTGAACTTGCGGCCGATCAGCACGTGCGTGATGAAGTTCCCGGCCGTCACGTTGAGAACCTGCACGAGCTCCGGCGTCATCATGACCGACGGCGCGAACCCCGAGTACTGAGCGATGCGCCGCATGAACCCCTCGGGCTGGCAATACGGAGGCCGGCCATTGCGGCGCGTTGGTGGCGGCGTAGTGGTACATCTGCTGCACGAACCGCGTTTGGTACTCCGGCGTGAGCAGCGTGAGGTAGGTCGGAATCTGCAGCACGGCGCCGTGGTACCACGTGGCCGTTTTCGTCGCGTCGCGCCGATAGCTTGCCGTTCCAGTCCGGCAACGTCGCCTGCGTGTAGACCGTCGGGCCGCCGCGCGCCGTGGCGTCCGCGAGCATCGCCTCGTAGTGCTCCTTCGCCGTCTCGAACGGGTAGGGGCTCACGATCTCATCGCGCGGGTAGTCGCGGTCGCAGTAGCCCCAGGCCGCGGACGCGGGCGGGTCGTCGCCGATCGTCGGCGTCTCGACGGCGCCCCACTGCGCTTCGAGGCCGAGCGGCGAGTTGCAGCGGAAATAGCGCGGATCGCTCCAGAGCGCCCGATCCTTGTAGAAATCCTTGGTCGTGAAGATGTCGTGCGGCAGCGGCTCGACGCCCGGCCGGCGCCGCGCCGTTCGTCGCGGCGACGATCGGCACGACGCCCGCGGGCACGCCGGGTCCGACGAACGTGCCCTTGCCGTCCGGCCCGACCATGAGGTCGGTGTGCAGGGGCGCCGGCGCGCCGCGGCCGACGGGTTCCTGCGCAAGAGCGCCGAGACACGGCACCGTGAGACCGACGGCGACGACGAGCGTAGCCGCGACAAGCGGGTGCCGCGTTGCGAGGTGACCGTCATCGATCTCGCCCCCTGGAATCGAGGCATCGTTTTCGCGCCGCGGGTGCGGTCGCGGCGGCGACGCGATTGCGGGTCGAACCTAGCAACGGAGCGGAGCGGAGTCCTGCTCCGCTGACGAAAATGACGGAAAAAGACCGAATGCCTTCACACGGGCGCGCCAGCTTGCGCGTGGAGGCGAGCGGCTTCTAGCCTGTCGGCCGTGGAACTCCGGCATCTGCGGTACTTCGTGGCGGTGGCCGACGAGCTGAACTTCACGCGCGCCGCGGCGCGGCTGCAAACCTCGCAGCCGTCGCTGAGCCAGCAGATCCGGCAGCTCGAAGCAAGGTCGGCGTGCGCTGCTCGACCGCAGCCGCCATCACGTGGCGCTGACGACGCCGGCCGCGTCTTCCTGCGCAAGCGAAGGACATTCTCGGACGCGTCGAGCATGCGCGGCGGCTCGCGAAGCAGGCGGCCGACGGCCGCGCCGGCGATCTGTCGGTCGGGACGTTCCCGGCCGCCGACGTGCGAATCCTGCCGGCGCTGCGTCCGCTCGTCGCGGCGCAGCTGCCCCACCTGCGGCTGATCCTGCACAGCAAGTACGCCGTCGAGCCGGTCGCCGGCCTGCAGTCCGGCGCGCTCGACGTGGCGTTCGTGCGCGGACCGCTCGAGGCCGACGGACTCGAGATCGTGGATCTGCTGCGCGAGCAGATCGTCATCGTGCTGCCGGCGCACCATGCGCTGGCGAGGCGCAAGCGCATCCCGGTCAACAGTCTCGACGACCTGCCGTGCATCACGATGGACGCGCTCGCTGCGCCCGCGCTGCACGATGCGATCGCGCGCTCTATCGCCAGGCGCAGATCCGCATGCAGGCCGTGTCGAGCGCCGACAACGTGCTCGGCCACCTGCAGCTCGTGCAGGAGGGACTGGGATTCGCGCTGCTGCCCGACTCGGTCGGCGCGCTGTTGCCGCCGGGCGTACGTCTCAAGCCGCTGGCGTGCGACCCCGTGCCGACGGTGTCGATGTCGTCGCGTGGAAGACGCGGCAACGCCTCGCCGCTCGTCCGCGCGTTCGTCGATCTCGTGCGCCAGTGCGTGCCGCACACGAAAGACGTCCCACGTCTGACGCGGCGCGACGAGAAAGTCTTAGCCGGCTCCGGCGCGGTCGACTAGACTCTCGCCGACACATGATGCACCGTCGAACACACAGCCCCGCCAGCCGGCCCGCTGGCCGGCCTCACGGTGCTCGATCTCACGCTGGCGCTCGCCGGGCCCGTTCGCCACGTTCCTGCTGGCCGGCCTCGGCGCGCGCGTCATCAAGATCGAGAACCCCGCGTCGCCCGATCCCTGCCGCGCAGAACCCGCCCTATCTCGGGCGCGACGGCGTGTCGCTCGGCCGCACGCGCGCCGGACGACGTCTCGGTGTCGGCGCTGAACCGGCTGCGCGGCAAGTACGGCGTCACGCTCAACCTGAAGCAGCCCGGCGCGCGCGAGGTGTTTGCCGACCTCGCTGCGCCAGGCCGACATCGTCGTCGAGAACTTCAGCGCCGGGCACGCTCGATCGGCTCGGCGTCGGCTATGCGTTCGCGCGGATCGATCAATCCGCGCGTCGATCTATTGCTCGATCTCCGGCTTCGGCGCGACGCAGGCGACGACGCGGCACCGGCAAGGCGATGGACAGCATCATCCAGGCGCTGAGCGGGCTGATGATGACGTCGGGCGCGCCCGGGGATCCGCCGGTCCGCGTCGGCGTGCCGGTGGCGGATCTGCTGGCGCCGGTCTTCGGCGTCGTCGGCATTCTCGCGGCGCTGCGGCAGCGCGAAGCCACCGGCGCCGGCCAGCACGTGGACGTCTCGATGCTCGGCGTGCTGACGTCGCTCGTCGCGGCGGAGCCGTTCGACCTGCTCGAGGCGTGCGGCCTGCCGCAGCGCACCGGCCGCATGGTGCCGCGCCTGACGCCGTTCGGCATCTACGAGTCGGCCGACGGCCACGTCGCGATCTGCGCGCCGACCGAGCAGTTCGCGCGCGGCGTCTTCGCCGCCATCGGCCACCCCGAGTTCGAACACGACCCGCGCTTCGCGACGCGCGATGCCCGCGTCGCGCACGTCGACGAGATGAACGCGCACATCGAGGCGTTCACGCGCACGCGTTCCGACGGCCGAGCTCGTGCCGCTGCTCGAGCGGCACGGCGTGCCGGCGGCGGAGGTGCGCTCGCCGCGCGACGCCGTGCGCGATCCGCGCGTGCAGGCGCGCGGCGAAACGGTGCCGCTCGAGCACCCGGAGTTCGGCCGCGTCGCCGACGTCGTCGGCATGGGCGTCCCGATCACGTTCTCAGACGCCGGCGCCGGCTGCCTGCGGCCGGCGCCGTCGGTCGGCCAGGACAACGCGCTCGTCTATGGCGAATGGCTCGGATACGGCGCGGCCGGCGTCGAGCGCTGCGGGCCGCCGGCGTCATCTGAGCGCCGTGACGGCCGACGCCATTGCGACGCTGACGGCCGCCTTCGAGGAGCCGTTCACGGCGCTCGGCAGGACGCGGACGCGATCGCCGTGCGGTCGTGATCTCGTGGCCGTCGGTTCCGGTCGAGATCGTCCGCGCGGCGGGCTTGCGCGCCGGTCGTTGCTCGCGGGGCGCTGCGACGCCGACGCCGGCGGCCGACGCGCATCTCGAGCCCGGCATCTTTCCGAGCCGGCTTCGGCAGCTGGTCGAGGCGCGCTGACGGGGCGGCTCGCTGATGCGGCGCGCATCGTCGTTCCCGCGCACATCGGACGCCGGACTACAAGTGCTTTCTCTATCTGCGCGAGTTCGTGCGCCGGGGCATGGCGTCGCGCGCTTGCCGCCCGATCTTGCTGTTCGACCTGCTGCAGTCGCGACGGCGCCGGACGTGCCGCGCCTACGACGCGGCGCGCACGCGCGCGCTGCTCGACGAGCTCGCGTCGGCTATCGGGCCGGCAGCCGTCGCGACGACGATCTGCGCCGAGGAGATCGCGCGAGCCAATGCGCGCGCGCGCGGCGGCCAGACGACTGGTGGCGCTTCGCCGCGACGCGCCGCGCGTCGCGGGAGCGGAAGTCTTGCCGTTGCTCGGCGCATTCTGGCAGCTCGAGCCGGAGCGCTACGTGGCGCTCGCGGCGAGGCCGCAGCGACGCGATCGCCGACGCGCCCGCCGCTGGCCGGTCCGCGCGTGCTGCTCGCCGGCGCGCCCGTCGACGGCCCCGCGCTGCACGCGGCCATCGAATCGCACGGCGCCGTCGTCGTGGCGAAGTCGGCCCGTGGGGAAGCGGCGCAGCCGGAGACGACGTGCGCGTGCGACGACGATCCGTTCGCGGCGCTCGCCGACAAGTATCGCGCGCGATGCGATCGGTGCGCGCACGCCGGTCGGCGCGCTGCGCGCGCTGGATCGAGCGCATGCTCGACGACGTCGACGCCGTCGTCGTGTCGCTGCCGCCCGGACGACGCGGTGTTCGGCTGGGACTATCCGGCGCTGCGCGATCTGCTTGCAGGCGCGCGGCATTCCGCACGTCTGTCTGCGCGGCGATCCGTATCGAGCCGCTGACGCCTGCGGATCACGCAGCGGCTCGACGCGCTGGTCCGCGCCGCGCCGCGACGCGCAGGAGGCGCGGCATGGCTGACAAGCAGCTCGAGGCGACGGTGGCCGCGGCGGCGTTCCAGAAGCAGTGGTTCGCCGATCTGCGCCGCCGCGTGTTCGACGAGCGCCAGCCGTACGCGCTGCGTGCAGGCCGACGTGCCGTTCGAGCTGTTCGATCTCGCTGGACGTTCCCGCGGTCAGCAACCAGTGGTGGGCGGCCATCGTCGCCGCCAAGCGCCAGGCGCCGGCGTTTCTCGACGCGATGGACGCCGACGGCCTCCACGGCGGTCTGTGCCGCTACTGCAGCCTCGGCTACGCCTCGACGCGCTATCGCGACGTGCAGCGAGCCGCCCTGGGGCGGACTGCCGACGCCGCGCCTGCTGTGCGCGCGGCTCACCTGCGACTGCATTCATCGCGTCTTCTCGCTGTGGGCGGAGGCATTCGGCGCCGAGCTCTTCGAGATCGATCATCCGGGCGCCGGCGAGCTGCCGCCGCGCTGGTGGGAGCTCGGCCGGCATCGATGGCGCGAGCTCGTCGAACCGCACCGGCTCGCGTTCGTCGTCGCGACGCTGGAGCGGCTCGTCGAGCGGCTCGAGGCGATCAGCGGCCGCGCGCTCGACCGCGATGCGCTGCGCGAGCGGCTGGAGCTGGTGAATCAGCAGGAGGAGGTGTTCGACGCCGTGCGCCGGCTGATCGCCGCCGCGCCGGAGATGCCCGGTGCGGATGACCGAGCAGATCACGCAACGTGATGGCCACGCAGTGGGTGCGCGGCAGCGACTGGGCGCTCGCGCACGCGCGCGCGTTCCACGACGAGGTGAAGCAGCGCGTGGACGCAGGCGATCGCGGCCTGCCCGGGCGAACGCGCGCGACTGATGTGGGTCGGCGCGGGCCTGTGGCACGACACCGACTTCTACACCGCGTTCGAGGCGTCGCACCGCGCCGTCTTCGTCTGGTCGATGTATCTCGCCTTCGGTCCCGACGGCTACATCCGCTACGGCCTCGACGATCCGATGGCCGCGCTGGCCAGCCGCACGGCGAGCTTCAACGAGTACCTGCACAACCCGCCGTGGGCCGCCGAGTGGATCGTGCACCAGGCGCGCGAGCATCGCATCGACGGCGCGCTCGTGCTGCGTCCGCGCAGCATGAAGCCCGCGGGCACCGGGCCGTCTGTTCATCGAGCGCGCGCTCGAGGACGCGGGCATTCCGGTGCTGCCGATCGAGGCCGACGTCGTCGATGCGCGCGCGTGGGATCGCGGACGGCCGCGCGCGCCGGCGTGCGCTCGTTTCTCGACACGCGGGTGCTGCAGTGACGACGACCGTGATGCCGTGCGGCGCCGGCCGGCCTGGCTGCTGCCGTTCGGCGGCGACGCTCGTCGCGATGTTCGCGCTGCAGCTGTCGAACCTCGGGTTCTCGCCGCTCCTGCCGTCGATCCAGCAGGAGTTCGGCATGAGCTACACGCAGCTCGGACTCTTCACCGGCATCTACGGCCTGCTGGCGATGCTGCTCAGCGTTCCGGCCGGCGTCAGCGCGAAGCGCTTCGGCGAGAAGCGCGTGCTCGGCGTCGGACTGCTTGGCGTGGCGGCGGGCAGCGTGCTGCTCGGCGAGGCCTGGAGCTTCGAGTCGGCGCTCGCGTTTCGCGGCCTGACGATCTTCGGCTACCGGTTCGCGTTCGTCAGCGTGCTCATCGCCGTCGCGCTCACGGCGCCGCCGTCGCTGCGCGGCCGCACGATGGGCGTGCTCGGCGCGACGTCGGCGCTGGCGTCCGTCGTCGGCGCGCCGCTCGGCGGCGCTGCTCGTCGGCGAGTTCGGCTGGCGCATCGCGATCCTCGGCTATGCCGCGATGGCGGTGCTCGGCGCGACCGTGTTCTGGCTGTTCTACCGGCCGACCGCCGATGACGCCGAGCGAGCGCCGGCGAGCCATCGACGCGCACGGCGCCGCGCAGCCGCAGCGCGTTTCTCTCGCCCGTGGTCTGGATGCTCGCGCTGATCGTCGGGCTCGGCGGCTTCGGGCAGTTCACCGTGACCTACTTCGTGCCGAGCGTGGCGAAGGCGCTGTACGGCCTCGACGCGGCGGCGGCCGGCGTCATCATCAGCACCGGCTACCTCACGGCCATCGTGGTGAATCTCGTCGTCGGCCTGCTGGCCGATCGCTTCAACAAGCTCGTCGTGCTCGGCGGCGTGTTCGTCCTGCTGGCCGTCGCGTCGGCGTCGCTGGCCATCGAGAACCTCGCTCGACGTTCCGCGTGGCCACGGCCGCCGTGATCGGCTTCGGCTTCACCGCGGCGAATCAGCTCTACGGCCTCGCCGGCAGCGTGATGCCGCGCAGCGAGGCGGGCAACGCGATGGGCGTCGTCAGCCTCGGCGCCGGCCTGTTCGGATACTTCGGCCCGCAGATGCTCGGCATCCTGCGCGACCGGACCGGATCGTTCGCCGCCGGCTTCTACATGGTGGCGATCGCCGACGTCATCACGCTGGCTCTGATTGTGCTGCTCTACCGGATGACGCGAGGAGCGACACACACATGAACCGGCAATTCGATGACGTGCATCGCTGCGCGACTTGCTCGTCGTGCTGACGCCTGCACGCGTCTCGGCCCAGCGCGCCGCGCAACGCGCGCGCCACCGGCGATCAGCACCGGCAGTACGTCTTCGCGCCGACCGGGCCAGCAGATGCCGTATCGCGTCTACGTGCCGACGACGTGGGACGGCAAGGCGTCGCTGCCGATCATCCTGATGCTGCACGGCGCCGGCGCGAACGAGAACACGCTACATGGATCAGGCCGACGGCCTGCTGCCGAAGCTCGCCGAGCAGCACGGCTACATCGTCGTCTCGCCGCTCGGCTTCACGCCGCTCGGCGCCTACGGCAATCCGCTGCGGCTGCCGGCGGTGTTCGGCCAGCCGGCGGCCGCCGCCGCGCAACGCGCCGCCGTGACGCCGGCGCGTCAGCGCGAGCTGAATCTGAGCGAGCTCGAGGTGATGACCGCGCTGGAGATCGTCACCGAGGAGTACGGCGCCGATCGGTCGCGCACGTTTCTGGCCGGCCACTCGATGGGCAGCGGCGGCGCGTGGCACCTGGCGGCGCGGTATCCCGAGCGCTGGCGCGCCGTGGCGCCGATGTCGGGGCCGTTCGTCGACGAGGCGACGTATCCGTTCGATCGCATCAAGCGGCTGCCGATCTTCATGACCGAAGGCACGGGCGCCACGCCGTCGCTCGAAGGCAGCCGCGCGCTGGCGCAGTTACATGCGCGACGGGCGGTTTCGCGTTCGAGTACCTCGAGGTCGACGGCAACCACGGCAGCATGGTGCCGATGGTGTGGCCGCGCGATCTTCGAGTTCTTCAATCGTCAGTGTCCGCGCGCGACGCGGAAGACGATGTCGATGAGTGCACGCCGCGCGGTCATCACGTGTCGGACTGCTGGCGATCGCCAGTCGACGCCGTCGCGCAGAGCGCCACAGGAGATCCGGCTCTGGCCCGGCAAGGCGCCGGGCTCGGAGAACTGGATCGCTGCCGGAAGTCGATCGACGACGCTCGCCGTCCGGCGACCGGACGATCGCAACGTCAGCGATCCGACGGTGACCGTGTTCCTCCCGCCGCCGGCCAGCGCGACCGGCGCGGCCGTCGTCGTCGCTCCGGGCGGCGCGCTGCGCGTGCTCGGCTGGGACAACGAAGGCGTCAAGGTCGCGCAGTGGCTGAACAGCAAGCGGCATCGCGGCGCTGGTGCTGAAGTACCGGACGCTGCAGCACGATGCCCGCGCGCGGCCGCGCGGCCGTGGCGCGGCGCCACCCGGTGCCGCCGGCGCCGGCGCGGCGCCGCGCAAGGAACTGGAGATCGCAACGGCAACGCGAATCCCGAGCCCGACGATCCGGCGCTGCCGAGGTGCTGCAGATGGGCATCGCCGACGCGCAAGCAGGCGCTGCGCCTGTCGCGGCGGAACGCGAGCGGCGTGGCGGATCGATCCCGCGCGCGTCGGCATCATGGGATTCTCCGCCGGCGGCGGCGTCGCCGTCGGCACGGCGCTGCGCCGAGCGATCGGACGCGTCGCCCGATTTCCTCGTGTCGCTCTACGGGCCGTCGCTGCAGGACGTCAACGTGCCCGCGCACGCGCCGCCGCTCTTCATCGCGGTCGGCTCGACGCACTTCAACGTGACCAACGGCTGCCTCGCGCTGTTCGCCGCGTGGAAGGCGGCGGGCAAGCCCGCGGAGATTCACGTCTACGACCGGGTCAGCGCCGGCTTCGGGATGACGAAGCGCGGGCTGCCGGTGGATTCCTGGACCGACCGGCTGCTACGAATGGCTCGTCGCGCGCAAGCTCACGAGGGCTCGACAATGATTGCATCGGCGTTTTCGATCGAGAACGGGGTTAGGGCGAGGCGGCTTCTTCTCGTTGCTCCGCTGTACGCGGCGTTCGCCGCGACGGTGGTCATGGCGCAACCCGCGCCAGGAGGCAGCGCCGTCGCGAGCCGGTGGTGGGCCCCGGGTGAGGATCGCCCGCTACCCGCGTACGTCGAGTACGCGAACGCCTCGGGACGCGCTCGGCATTCTCAACGCGAGCGGGCACGTCGCCACCAACGGCCATCCGTTCTTCGAGGCGCATCGGCACGAACGGCCGCGCCTGCGTGACTTGCCATCAGCCGGCCGACGGCATGTCGCTGTCGCTGTCGAGCATCGCGCGAGCGCTGGCACGACAACCGGCGGCAAGGACCCGATGTTCGCCGCGATCGACGGCATGAACTGCCCGAATCTGCCGCCCGGCGATCCGGCCTCGCATTCGCTGCTGCTCGAGCGCGGGCTGTTCCGCGATCGCGCTGCCGTGGCCGCCGCGCGATGCCGCACGGCACGCGCATCGAGCCGGAGTTCACGCTCGAAGTCGTGCGCGATCCGACGGGCTGCAACACGCATCCGCGTCTACGGCCTCGACGGCGCAGCGCCGAGGTGTCGGTGTATCGCCGGCCGCGTCCGGCCGCGAACCTGCGCTACGTGGCGTCGTCGCGTTCGGTGTCGCGCCCTTCATCGGCAAGACCGGCATGCTCGCCGGCCGTCGATCCGGAAACCGGCCGGCCGACGAACATGAACATGATGGCCGACGCGCGCGAGCCGACGCTCAAGACGCAGGCGCAGTCGACGCAGCGCACGGCACCATCTGCAGATCGCGGCAGCCGCTGATCGCCGCGCAGCTCGAGCAGATTCGCGATTTCGAGCTGCAGCTCTACGCCGCGCAGGTCGCGCGCACGCGGCGCCGGCGAGCTTGATCGAGCCGACGGCCGTCCGGGCCTCGGCCCGCGCGATGGCCGAGGGCGCCGACGGCGTGCTCGGCAACAACACGACGCGCTTCGTCTTCCCGATGGAAGACAAGTGGGCCGACCTGCCGCGACAGCCGGCGACGCGGAGCAACGCGAGCGCAACGCGTTCCGCGAATCCATGCAGCGCGGCCACGACGTGTTCTTCTTCCGCACGTTCTGGATCAGCGACTGCGATGCACATCAACACGGTCGGTCTCGGCAATCCGATCAAGCGCACCTGCGCGACCTGTCACGGCATGCACATGACGGGCATGGACACGGCCAACGGCTGGATGGACATCGGCACCACGAACCTGCCGTGGGCGCTGCGAAGGCCGCGAAGTCCGTGGGCGGACGCGACAGCCGCGAGCTGCCGCTGTTCAAGATCACCTGCCGCGCCGACCTGCCGCCGCATCCGTTTCTCGGCCGCGTGATCTACACGCAGGATCCCGGCCGCGCGCTGATCTCCGGCAAATGCGAACGACGTCGGCGCGATCGTGATCCAGCAGTTCCGCGGGCTCGCCGCGCGTGCGCCGTATTTCTCGAACGGCTCGGCCGCGACGCTGCGCGAGATCGTCGATTTCTACGACCGGCGCTTCAACATCGGCTACACGGAGCAGGAAAAGAACGACCTCGTCAATTTCCTGAGCGTGCTGTGATGCGTAGTTGTCACGCGGCATGGATGCTCGTGCGCGCTGGCTCTCGGCGCCGCGCTCGCGGCGGCGGCGCCGAAGCCCGGCGAGCGGCTGAGCTTCGTCGGCTGCCCGATCGTGCGCGACACGCGCTCGGTGCCTTGCTGGCTCAGCGAGTACGCGGGCGAGACCTACTACCTCACGATCCAGAGCGACGTGAGCGCCGCCGTTCAGCCGCCGATGCTCGGTCACCGCGTGCTCGTCGAAGGCATCGTGTCCGATGCGCCGCGCATCTGCGGCGGCGTCGTGCTCGAGCCCGTGCGGCTGTCGGTGATGCCCGAGCGCGACGCGAACTGCAACACGCTGCTGCCGGCCGACGATCGCTACAACGTCGACTTCAATCCGCGGCCGCCGGGCCCGAGCGGCGGCCGGCTCGCGTTCGCGCCGGATCCGACGGCCCCGGCGACGCAGGCGCCGCGCGCCCGACCGGCCCGCAAACCATCGAGCTCTTTTTCGATTTCGACAAGGGCGTGTCGTTTCGCCATCCGGGCGAGCTCGTCGCGGTTCTCGAGCGCGCGCGTCAGATTGCAGCGACCCGCGGCAGCGTCACGGGAATGCGCGGTGCGCATCGGCTCAGCGACGGCGCGCTTCTCGAGGAGTCGGATTCCATCGGGCGGCGCCGCGCGGAAGAAGTGGCGAGCCTGCTCACGGGAGCCGGTCTCGAGATACCGCTCTCCGTCGACTGGAAGGACGGTGAGCGCGAGGCGGATGGCGTGGACGATTGGCGTAGCCGGCGCGTCACCGTCGTCCTCGAGCCCTGAACGGCCTAAGATCCTCAAGGGTGAAACACATGAACACTAAGGCCGTTTGGACGACTCTCGCGTCCGTGCTGGCAATCGCGGTATGGGCGGATCTCGCCGGGTTGACGCGTCCCGCCGAGGCGCAAATCAACGCGAGGCAAGTGGGCGCAACGCACGCCGTGGGGCGACCCCAACCTGCAGGGCGAGTGGACGAGCGAAGGGGAGTTCGGCGTCCCGTTCGAGCGGCCGGCGGAATTCGGCACTCGCGAGTTCCTGACCGACGAGGAATACGCGAAGCGGCTCGCCGACGTGCAGCAACGCGACGAGCGCGATCTGCGGCCGGTCGACGTGCTCGCCGGCAAGGTCGATGGGCCGAACGCGCCGATTCCGCATTGGCGCGAATACGAGACGGACTCGCGGCGCACCTCGCTCGTGATCGATCCGCCGGATGGGCGTCTGCCGCCGCGAACTCCTCAGGCGGCAGCCGCTACCGGTCAGCGGTGCGGCAGTCTGCAGCGCGGCGAGCCGTGCGACTCGTACAAGGACTACGGGCTCGGCGTGCGATGCATCGTCCACGGCGGCGGCTTTCCGGACGCAATGTTTCCGGCCGTCTACAACGCGAATTTTCGGATCGTCCAGGCTCCGGGTGTCGTTGCGATCACCTACGAGCTGATTCACGACACGCGTGTCATTCCGATCGATGCGTCGCCGCAAGCGGGAGCACGTGTCGCCGGCCATTCGGATGTACATGGGTGACGCGCGCGGCCACTGGGAAGGTGCGACGCTCGTCGTCGAGACCACCAACCTCAAGGCCGGCACGCGCGGCGCTTCTCCGGACTTGCGTCTCGTCGAGCGCTTCACGCGCGCGTCGAAGGACTTGATCCAGTACGAGGTCACCTTCATCGATCCGCGCACGTGGACGGCGCCGTGGACCGCCGCGCTCGACTTGAAGTCACGGCCGGACGATGCCGGCGTGTACGAGTACGCCTGCCACGAGGGCAACTACGGCATGCGCAACATGCTGTCCACGGCGCGTTACCTCGAGCGACAGGCCACGTCAACGACTCGCTAGCCCGCGACCACCTCCAGCGTGATGCCGTAGTTGTCGCGAAAGCGGATCAGCGACGGCGCCACCGAGAGCACCTCGGCGCCGGCCGCTCGCAAGACCGGCGCGACCGCCGCGCTGTCGAATGGCGCCACCTTGATGCCGAAACGCACGAAGTGCGGCATCGCGCCTCCGGCGACCGGCTCGAGGCCGATTCGCGTATTGCGAGCGAGCTTGAACCACACGCGCTCGGGCGCGTCGGCGTCGCGCGTTTCGAGGCCTTCGCCGTACACGAAGCGGTAGTAGCGCAGGGCACGCTCGAGATCGCTGACGGCGAGCAGCACGTGCTCGAGCCCGAGCGGAGCGAGCACACCGTCGTGCGCGACCTCGAGCGCGGACGGCACGGCCGCGGTCACGAGCCCGGCGGGCGGCTTGAAGAGCTGCAGCTCGAGACCGTCGGGATCGGGGATCAAGCCGAAGCCGCCGCCGGGCTCAGGATATCCCGCAGCCGCGAGCTCTTTGCCGATGGCCATTAGGTCCGCCGATTCGGCGAGCGCGCAGTAGTGCCCCACGGTGATCGGCCGGCCGTTGGCCGCGCCGATGGCGATGTAGCCGACTTGCCGGTCGGGCGGCAGACGCCCAAGCAGCACGAAGTAGCGCTTCCCGCCGCGGAAGTCCTGCTCGTGCAGCGGCGAGGAGAACACGCGCTTGTAGAAGCGTGCGGACTCGGCCGGTGTCGGGGACCACGATATCGAGATGCTCGAGCCCTAGATTCTTTAGCGGCAGCGCGCGTGCCTGGCCGTGCGCAGGCGCGAGGGCAGGATCGTCGTGCACGGCGCCGGCACACAACGCGCCGAGCACCGTGCGTCGCCGAACGCGCGAAGCTTCGAAGATCTCACGAGCGTGCCGCACGTCGTTCATCGGGCTACCTCGCCACGGTTCAGGTCGAATCACTTGGCTGGAACATCCGGCCCTGGCCGACCGTCATCGTCAGCCCTTCGCGGGCGCCGGCACACCATCTTCGATAGCGCCATCCCTTCTCCCTCCACGCGCATGCAGATCGGGCGATAGCGCTCATGCACGTAGTACGCGTTCTCGAAGTCCTCCTGCCGGGGATTCTCCATGCAGTCGTACTCGAACGGATGGCGCGCCGGGCTCTTCTTCCAGGAGCGTTGGATGGTGAAGGGCTGCGTGTAGTACTCCGGATCCTCGATCGTCGTCTCGATGTCGATGCTGCCGCCATCGGCGGACGGCGTGAAGCGTTCGACCGTATGCAGGCGCGGGCTGGTCGGCTGCCCGCGCGCATCGAGTTCGGCGTAGCCGTTGAAGCCCAGCGTGTCGACCACCAGGGTGTTGCCCTCCCAGTGTCCGACCGAGTCCCCGACGTATCCGGGCTCCAGCGCTTGCGGATGCGAGGCGTTCATGCGGATGCGGCGGACCATGCGCGGCATCTCGAACAGGATCGTGAGTCTCGCCGGCGGATTCCAGCACGACGATCTTCTCGCGCGGCATCGTCATCGTGGAAACGGCGCCAGGCCGACACGACACCCATGCCGTCTGCATGATCCTGCCCGCCTGCATGGCCGCTGCGTTGCGACCCACGAAGTCCTGACCGGCGCTGGACAGGGGCGCATTGGGCACCATGATCCCGAAGGTCTTCGGCTCCCATACGCCTGCCAGGCGCGGCGCCGGTCGCAACGGAATTTGCAGCCGCAGCCGCGGGCCGAGACGAGATCGGCGTCGTCCGCGTCGCCTTCGTTCGCGCAACCGCCACCTGTTCCGCCGGCTCGCCGCGTGCCATGCGATCGGGGCAGACATCGTCTGTAACCCGCGCGGAGGCATCGCGATGGAAGGTGAGCACGGTTTCCCAGCTCTGCGTGTAGTTTTCCGGATCGTCGATGGTGATGCGATCCTCGAGCCGGCCGTCAGGCAACACGCGCAGACGCTCGGTGAGCTGTCAACTGCTCGGAATGTGGCAGGCCGGACGCATCCATCACGGTCGCGTCGCTCAATCCGGCGGTGCGTATCACGAGACCGCTCGGCCTCCCAGTGTCCGACCGGAAAACCCATCGTGAGCGGCAGCGGCGGGTCGGCCGTACCGGCTCCCAGATCGACGATGCGGAACCATCGATACCAGCCGTGGATGAACGCGATGCGGTTGGCGTCCGCGCGGATTTCCAGCGGATACGGCATCGTGAGGATGCGGGGCATTCCGGGGCCCGCGCACCAGGTCGTCGGATCGAAAGAGGCATCGCCCTTGGCGAGACGTTGGCGTCGTTCGGTATAGAGCTTCGATGCCGCGGCGGTGAGCGGCGGTGTCTTGCCCTTCGAAGTCAGCAGTGCACGCGGTGCCGCGTCGGGCACCCAGACGCCGAGCAGCGCCTCCGGACCCGCAGCCGCTGCGCCAATCTTGCCTGTCGTACCCGAAGCGCCAGCCACAAATGCGGCGACGCAGAGCAGCAGCCCAACGCGATGCCGGCGCACGATCAGGGCTCCTTCGATGCGGCCGGAACCGCAGGCGATGGCGGCGCGGGCGCCGCACCGCCCGGTCTTGCGCCAACTCTGGCGGCCACACCTTCGAGTTTCTGCCCATCGGCAAACGTGAGCACGCGCAGCGTGCCGTACGGCTTGCCGTTGCGCGCGGGCGCGAGGTTCATCGTGACCACATCACCCACCTTGACGCTGTTCTTGCGCCAGCCCATGTTGATGTTCAGGCTCGGCGAGCCGATCTCAACCGACCACTGGATCTCTTCGCCGCCCTCGCCATTCACAATCAGCTGGATGTAGGAGTGCGGATTGGTCCACTGGATTTCCTTGACGCTGCCCTTGATTGTGACCTGTTTGCTGTAGTCGAATTCCGTCGTGGAATGATGCGCCGTCGCGACACGCATCAAGAGAGGAGTGCTGTTGGGCCGTCACGATGCCGAGAAGACGGAGTCGGCTGACTCGCATGCGTCACCCCCCTTTGAAGTTCCGCGTGGCAAAACGTATTCGGCGGACTATACCAGTCGCACGAAAAACCTCGTTCTTTCGCTATCGTCAGCGACTTCGAAAGCGGTTTTGCCTTTCGCCGCGCGTGTACTGGCGACAGAATGTGAAGGGATAGCGTGAGTTTCGAGTCTCTAGCGATCGTTCACAAGGAGATGCTTTCATGCGCGCGATACACTCCCTCAATAACCTGGCCTGTCTTTTCGCGAGCGCTGCGTTGCTCCCCACGACCGCAGTCCGTGCAGAAAGCCAGCAGGAAGTGCTCGACCGCTTTCTTATCACCGAGCTCCAGTCCCGTTATGCGCTAGCGCATGATTTGACCGATCCCGCGATGTACGCATCCGTATTCACCGAGGACGCCGAGCTCTACGGGGCGGGGCGGTTGCTGGCCAAGGGCCGCGACGCACTGCACGCGATTGGCGTCAACGACCGCAAGCGCTTCAATGCGGGTGCGAAGGAAGGGGAACGATCTTCGGGGCACTCGCCACGTCATCACCAATTCGGTTATCGAGCTCGATGGGGACACCGCCGCGACCGGGGTGTGTTATGTGCTGACTATGGTCAATCGGCCGGATCGTGGCCCGGAGATCCTCAGCGTGGGCCGTTACGAGGACCAATATCGAAAAGTGGATGGAAAATGGCTGATCGCCAAGCGCGAAATCGTCATGGAGATGGGCAACTCGGAGCTTGTGAAGGCAACCGGGTTGTTTGGCGAATAAAACTTAGCGTTCTGGATCTGGCCAGGGGGAGAGCAGGAGCACGTCAGCGTGTTGCGGAGTCTCTCGCGGCCGCCATGGCCCGCCGTTCCTCACCCCACGGGTCGTCCACGGCCGCGACTCCCGGTCGAAGACCATCGTCGGCCAGCGCGCGGGGTTCAACGCGTCCCAGTGCGGAATGCCGGCGTGATTGGGATTGCCGGTGCGCGCGAATGCCACCCACGCCGCGCTCATCGCGGGCGCCAGCGCGTCGCGATCGCGCCCAGTGCCCGGTCATGAAGCGATCGTGTCGGGGTGATCGAACACGAACGGCAGCTCCATGCAGTGCATCGTGCGCAGCTTGCCGTTGCGCACGGCGAGCGCCAGTTGAAGGAGTACAGATAGACCGGCGCGCGCCCCTGCGCGAACTTGCGCTCGGCGATCGCGTACGCGGCGGCCGCAGGCCGAGTTGTCGCCGGCCATGACCGCCGCGAGATCGCCGGGCGTGTCGTTCGGGCGGTGCGACTGGTAGAGGGCGATCAGCCGGTCCGCCTCGGCGTCGTCCACCGGCACGAGCTGCTTCAGCCGCGTCGCGCAGCGCCGCGTCGTCGTCGGCTCCGACGTCCAGTACGGGTCGTCGGGGTTGCCGTACGGGATGCCTTCGCACTCGTTCGAGCCGAGTCAGCATCGGGACTGTCGCCGAGAGCGCCGACGCGCGGGCTCGAACGGGTGCGCCGGCAGCGTCTTGCCGTCCACGACCGGCACGTAGCGCAGCGAGAGGTCGGCGCCGGCCGGCTCCGCGGCCGGTCGCCGCAGCGCGTCGACGATCTGCTCGGGCGGCATCGACAGCGAGCCGCGCCGCCTGCGCTGGCGCGACGTCCGAGCCGCCGCAAGCAACAGTTCCGCGGCTTCGACCGCTCGCTCCGGTTCGAGCCCGGTGATCGCGGTGTCGGCCAGCGTGCTCATGATGATCGCGCGGTGGAACAGCCCCTTCGCGGCGGGAATGCCGTCAGCATCGCCGTCTTTCCGCCGCCGCCCGACTGCCCGAAGATCGTGACGTTGCCCGGATCGCCGCCGAACGCGCGCGACGTTGTCGCGCACCCATTCGAGCGCCAGCACCAGATCGAGCAGCCCGAGGTTCGCGGAGTCCGCGAAGCGCTCGCCGGTGCCCGGCAGCCCGGCAAGCCACAGGTAGCCGAGCGCGTTGAGCCGGTGCGTGACGGTGACGACGACGACGTCGTGCTTCCGCGCGAGCTCGGTGCCGTCGTAGAAGATCGAGTTGCCGGATCCCGTGCGCTGGCCGCCGCCGTGGAACCACACCATCACCGGGCGGCGGCCGCGCCGTGCCCGGCGTCCAGACATTCAGGCGCAGGCAGTCCTCGCTCATCGGCCCGCTGCCGGTGAGCGCGTCGCCGATCTCGGGGATCATCGGCCGGAACGGCTGGTAGGCGCGCGGGCCGTAGTCGACCGCGTCGCGGACGCCGGTCCACGGCTGCCGGCTTCGCGGCGGCTGGAAGCGGTTGGCGCCGGCGGTCGAGGCGCCGTAGGGCATGCCCTTGAAGACGTGGACGCCACGCTGCGTGAGACCGCGGACTTCGCCGCTCGACGTGTCGACGATGCGCCCGGGCACGGTGTGTTCCTGAGCGAGCAGCGGTGCGATGCGCGCGAGCGCGGCGGCGGTCAGTGCGCCGCCGCCGAGCAGCAACGTTCGTCGATCCATCAGGCGAACGCGCCTCACGGCGGCGCAGGCCAACCCGCGCCCGCGCGTTTCGGCATGTCGCGCACCGCGGCGGCGCGGATCTCGCGCAGCTGACCGCGGGCGACTTTGAACGGCTCGGAGCGAGCGCATCGACGACATTGCGAATTGAAGACAGCCGTTCTCGATGGACTCACCAGCGCACAGAGCTCGACGGAGCTCGCGACCCGGAGCCGCTGATACGCCCGTTGCCGGTAAGTCAGGACGGATGTCTTCGCGATTTCGAGATCGAGTGCCGTGGCTTCGACGCTCATGCCGAGAGCCGCTCGAGCACACACCTGCCGTTCCCTGCTCGTGAGGCTGGTGCAGCGATTCGCGAACCGGTCCTCGAGCTCGGCGACGGTGAGCGGTTGCGTCGCGAGGCTGCGCCGACGGTTCAGCGGCAGCATCGGCAGCAGGAGGCACGCGAGACCGATCAGCGAGCCGAGCTCCTCGTCGGAGCGGCGACCGTCCGACGCGTGTCGTGCGACGTTGATCCCGCGCCAGGCGTCGTCTTCCCCGCGCTGGATGACGGAGATGCGCTCGACGATTCCGGCGTCGTCGAAGAAGCGGCGGCGAAACGACGGGGGCGCGATGTCCGTCGGCCGTACTCGTTGCAGCGCCAGAGCGTTGTGCTTCGGCGCCGCGCAGAACGCGTCCCCGATCGGGTCGCGGCGTAGGTACCACTTGCGGTAGGCGGGAAAGAGATCGACCACCGCGGGCTCGCAAAAGGAATA
The DNA here is from genome assembly GCA_963731865.1 of uncultured Chloroflexia bacterium. Taxonomy (GTDB): domain Bacteria; phylum Chloroflexota; class Limnocylindria; order Limnocylindrales; family CSP1-4; genus SPCO01. Next base: position 516,191 of record CAVSXG010000003.1, read on the forward strand.
CTGCAGCGTGCTGTCCTCGCAGCTCTTCGCCTCGAACAGATAGATGCGACGCGCGCCTGTGGTCACGGCCAACACCGAGTCCCGCACGGTCGCGCCGAAGGCGTCCGTTCCGATCGCGGTGAGTAGCTTCTCGTAGGCGGCGGCCAATTCCGTGGGCGCGCGCCAGTCTTTGATCTGCCTTATATCCGACACGAATCCCCCCGAGCCCACGTCGTCCAGCCTATGGTGCACCCATTGCGGGTGCGCTGTCGTCAGTGGTCTGGGATCGTGCGTGCCGGGACGATGCGCTGGTCGATCGCACCGAAGATGCTGCGGCCGTCCGCATCGAGCATCTCGATGCGAACACGGTCGCCGAAGCGCATGTAGTCCGTGACGGCGTGGCCCTGCTCGGCGATCTCGATCGCCCGGCGCTCCGCGATGCAAGCGGATCCGACGCCTAGCGTAGCTCGCGTTCGAAACAGTGCCCGAGCCGACGATCGTGCCCGCGCTCAAGTTTCGCGAGTATGCGGCGTGGGCGATCAGCTCGTGAAAGCCGAAGCCCATCTCGCTGGCGTCCGGATTGCCGAATCGCCGCCCATTCCAGCTCACTTCGAGCGGCAGGCACACGCGGCCGTCCTTCCACGCGCCGCCGAGCTCGTCGGGCGTCACGGCCGCGGGGCTGAAGCTCGTGGCCGGCTTCGCGTGGATCCAGCCGAAACCGGTTTTCATTTCCGGTACGGCGTGCGCGCGCAGGCTTGCGTCGTTGGCGAGCATCACGAGCTTTAGGTGCGCGAGGGCCTCGGAAGCCCGAGTGGCCATCGGTACGCGATCCACGACGACGGCGATCTCGGCCTCGAAGTCGATCCCGTCGGCTTCAGAAGGCGCCGGCATGTCTTGCCATGGACCCAGGAAATCGTCGGAGCCTCCCTGGTACATCAGCAGCGTGAGTGGTGCGAGCGTCGTCGACGTACTTGTGCTTGAACGCGCGCTGCATCAGCTCGCCGTGGCTGTGGAAGGCCGATCCGTCGAGCCATTGCCAGGTGCGCGGCAGCGGCGACGCGAGGTCGGCGTGGGCGAGAGCGAACTCGCCTTGCGCCCGGCCCCGCTCGAGCTCGTCGAACAGTGCTACGAGGGCGGGCGCGGCGTCCGGCCCACGACTCCAGTGCCGCCAGCAGGGTCTTCGCGACGTGCGTGGCGCGCACCGCGCGACGCAAGTCGCGCGAGACCACGACGAGCTGTCCGTCCCGGGAGTGGTCGCGCAGCGTGGCTAGCTTCATGGCGAACGATCATAAACGACGCCGCGCCGCGCACAATTCGCGGCTGTCCTGTCTGGAGAGGACAGCCGCCGGCGCGTCGCGCGCTAGATTCCGCTCGTCACTCTAGCAGCGGAGACGCGGTGCTTGCCGGAAACAAGGTCATCATCACCGTCGCCATCAATGGCGGCATGCAGCAGGATCGGGACGGCGCCATCGTTCCGAAGCAGCCCGAGGAGATCGGCGAGGCCGCGGCGCGCTGCTACGAGGCCGGGGCGGCCATGGTGCACGTCCATGCACGCGACGCCCAAGGCAAGAACACCGGCGATCGCGAGATCTACGGCGAGATCATCCGCCAGATACGCGCGCGGTCGCCGATCCTGATCCAGACGACCAACGGCATCGGCGTGCGCCGCGATCCCGCAACAGGTCAATTCATCTGGCCAACCGACAGCGAGCGGCTGGGCCTGCTCGAGCTGGAGCCGCAGCAGGATCTGTTCGGGATTGCCGGCGGGATCGGCGGACTTCTACAACCCGGAAGGCGGGTACCCGGAAGAGACGCCGTACGTGAACTCGCCCGCGCTGCTCAAGCAGACCATCGAAGCCGTCTACGCAAGGGGTCGGCGCTCGAGTACGAAATCGTCGAGGCCAGCTCGTCTGCACCGGCTGATGCGCTATGCCGATGAAGGTCTGTTCGACCGCCACCGCCCCAACATGTGGCTGCTGCATGGCGGCGGTTTCGGCGCCACGCCGCCATCGCGCGCAAGTGCTGTTCGCCATCGACGAGGGGCTGCGGATGTTTCCCAAGGCGATCTGGGGCGTCACGGCAACGGGCCGCGACATGTTCCGGATCGTGACGCTCGGGCCTGTCGCTGGGCTGCGATCTCGTGCGCGTGGGCTTCGAAGACGGCATCCACCTTCCCGACGGCAGCGTCGCGCGCGACAACAGCGAGATGGTGCGTGCGGCCGCCAGATCGCCGCGATGTACGGCCTGAAGCCCGCGACCGTGGAGGAAGCGCGCGCCCGGTTCGGGATCTAGACTGCGTCGCATGGCCGGTCCCACCGTGCTCGTCGCGAGCCCTCTGCTGATGCGCCGCCGCGACGCTTGGGACGACGGTCATGCGCTCGTCGAGCCGGCCGACGTCGCGGGAGGTGCATCGCCGAGCTAGCCGGCTCCATCGAAGTGATCGTCACCGCCGGCGACGCGCTCGACACGACGCTCGTGGATGCGCTGCCGAACCTCAAGCTCGTCGCGTGTTGGACGACCGGGTATGAGGGCATCGACGTCGAATACTTGCGCTCGCGCGGCGTCGCGCTGACGACGGCGGCGGGCGCGAACGCGCACGACGTCGCCGATCACGCGATCGCGCTCTTCCTCGCCTGGTGGCACGGAGTGCCGCGCGCCGATCGCGCGATCCGCGCCGGCAAGTGGCGCGAGGGTATGGCGCCGCGGCCGTCGCTGCGCGGGAAGCGGGCCGGCGTCGTGGGCCTGGGGCGTATCGGCATGGAGGTCGCGCGTAGAGCCGAGGCGCTCGGGATGGCGGTCGGCTGGTGGGGGCCGCGCGAGAAGCCGGAGGCTGGCTACCCGCGAGCGGACAGCCTTGCCGCGCTCGCTCGTGGGAGCGACGTACTCTCGTCGCGAGCCGCGCGGTGCGCGCGAACTCGGGCCAGATCGATCGCGAGGTGCTCGCGGCGCTCGGCGCGGACGGGGTGCTCGTGAACGTGTCGCGCGGGTTCCTGAGCTGGATGAGCCGGCGCTGATCGCTGCGCTCGAGAATCGCGTGATCGCGGGCGCCGCGCTCGACGTGTTCGCGGAGGAGCCGGTCGATGCCAAGGTCTGGAGCCGCTCGACAACGTGGTGCTGACGCCGCATACCGCGGGGTTCACGCAGGAAGGAGGCGCCGCGATGTTCGCGCAGCTGCGCGAAAATATCCGTCGCCACTTCGCCGGAGAGGCCTTGCTTACGCCGATGCACGACGCGCCGGAGTAGTGTCGCGACGTGGCCGTCGCCGGATGCGCTCCGCCTTATTCGTCGAAGCCTGGCGACGTCGCTTGGAGCATCCTCACCAGCGCGTTCCACTCGCGATCGATCACCGCGTCGCCATTCTCGAACATCTTCGCCGTCACGCGGCAATCGCTGTCCTGAGGCCAGACGAGCTCCGCCTTCGCGTCGCGGCACTGCGATAGCGTCGCGACCTGCATGCCCCCGGCACGCCCGCTCGAGGTAGTACATCCGCGAGAAGCGCCTTCGCGCACGGATTTGCCGACGACGAGCAGACCGTGATTGCGCAGCATCAGCACGTCGCCGTCGCCGAGCGCGCTCGGCAGGGCCGCGCGCTTCTGCGGATTGTCGAACAGGCCGCAGTAGTCGAGGTAGCCCACCTTGCCGTAGAAGCGCAGCGCGTGCTGG
>CAVSXG010000004.1:0-160376 GCA_963731865.1 uncultured Chloroflexia bacterium
GCAGACCGATCCGGGCCCTGCCGGAAGAAGACCGGTCGACCGTCGTCGCGCACGATGGCGGCACTGATCGTGAGCAGCACGGGGCTCAGAACGACGAGTCCGACCGCGGAGGCGACGACGTCCAGCATCCGCTTCGCGGCCAGGCCATGGCCCGGTCCGGTCCGGACACCAGTGAGAAGACCGGCGTCCCGTCGAGTTCCTCGACCTTGCCGACCGAGATCGCGCGATCGAGGACGTCCATCGGGATCCGGACGATCTTGCCCTCCTCCTCGCAGACGCGCGTGATCGTGTCGATCAGGCTCCATTGCGAGAACGGCAGGCAGATCGCGACTTCGTCGATGACCCGTGAGTGGAGCACCTCCTCGAGCGCCTCGAGCGTGCCGAGGTACTCCAGCCGCCCGGCAGCTCGAATGCCGGGCGAATCGTCGAGGAAGCCGACCACGCGGAGCCCAAGCTCGCGATGCGCCTCCAGCTTCGCGGCGAAGGCCTGGCGCGCGAGGACCCGCGCCCAGGACGAGCACGTAGCGAAGGTTCTTGCCCTCGGCGCCGGAGCATCTCCATGGCGAGTCGCAGGAACACCCGGCTGGCGACCGTGGCCGCCGCGAGGATCGGGAACAGGATCAGGAGGAACAGCCGGCTCACGTCCGGCAGCCGGAAGAGGAACAGGACGCTCAGGGTGACCAGGGACAGGATGATCGTCGCCCGCAGGACGTCGAACGCCTCGCGGACGATCGACCAGCGCGCCCTCGGCCGGTAGAGCCCGTTCATCGACAGGGCGATGACCCAACCGGCGGCGAAGATGACGAGGAGGCCTTCGGGGACCGGGACGATCTGACGCCACCAGATCGCCCAGTCGCCGCCGAAGCGCACGATCGACAGGCCGAGCAGCAGGACGACGGCGAGAGCGGCGTCCGCGGTCATCGAGGAGCGCGCGGAACCCAGGCGGCATATCGACGGATCATTCCGGGGGCAGCCTACGCGGAGTGGTGCGTTCGGGCAAACGGTACTGTGGTGCTAGTCGGAACGCCGTCGTTTCGCGCGACCATGCTCCGGCGGGAAGGCGCGCCGCGACGCCGAGCGCGACGCCGACCCGATGGGGAACGCCAGACCTGGAGCATGGCGCGGTGACCGCCAGGGCGAGCAGGGCCCGCGGAGCTGCGCGGACGACCGCGGGAGGCGTGGCCGGCGGAGACCCGCTGCGTAGATCAGGGTGCTGGGCGCCACGAGCAACCGGATGCAGATCGAGCAGGAGGCCGACCAGTAGCTTTTCGAAGGGCCGAGACTAGGCTCCGATCGCGCCGACCAGCCCGCCGGCCGACCGCGAACGGGGTCGGCAAGGACCAGATACGCGGATGATCACCTCGCCGCTGTTGAGATAGGCGGGAGCGCGGAGCGCCGCGATCCAGGCTTCGTACGCTGTTGCCCGGCGACCGCCAGCCCGACCAGCGTTCGCGACGCCGGCCGTGACGAACGCGCCGGCGAGGGCGTGCCGGTGCGTGAACACAAGCCAGACGAGGACCGGGATCAACTGGGGCTTTGGGGCGCGGCCAGCACCAGACCGAGGAGAACGCCGGATGATAGGCGATCGGGCGTCCACCCGATCCAGGTAATGGCGGCGAGCACGATCACGTTACATTTCCGAGCTCGAGGTCGTAGAGAATTAGGGAGAAAGCAAATCACCGCAACGGACAGAGGATCGTTCCGTCCGGTCCAGGCCCCTCGTCGCGAAGGCCGTCCCCTAACCAGGACCGCGATCTTGAGCAAGAGCCAGACCAGGATCGCTAAGTCCCTGGGGGAGCGCAAGGAGCGGGACGGTCAGCGCCGCCGCGAGCGGCGAGTAGAGGTAATCCGGAACCGAACCGAAGCGGCCATCCAGGAGCGCGACTGCCGCGTCGAGGTTCCGATCGATATCCGCGGCCCAGACCTCTTCCGCGGCGCGGACCATGGCGAAGGCACCGACAACCGCGCTGAGGTAGGCCAGCCCGACCAGGGCCTGGCGACGGCCGTAGGGTCCGAGTGCCGATGGAGATCACGGCACATTAGTACCATCCGGCTGCCGGCTCCGGTCGTGCGCCGGTTCGGGCGGTCGGCGCCTGACCCGCAGCCCGTAGACTCGTGGCGTGCCGACGACCGACGGTCTCGCGATCGTCCTGCCCGCGTACAACGAGGCCGAACGGATCGGGCCGGCGCTGGACGAGCTGTTCGGCTACCTGATCACGCGCGCACGGCCTGCCGCACCCGATCGAGGTCCTCGTCGTCGACGACGGCAGCACGGACGCCACGGCCGACGCTCGTCCAGGTCCGGCCCGAGGCGGTCGGCGTCGCTCGCCGGGATCTCGCTGCGCGTCCTGACCGTGCCGCACGGCGGCAAGGGCGCCGCGGTCCGGGCCGGCATGCTCGCCGCCGACGCGACCTCGTCGTCTTCACCGACGCCGACATGGCGACGCCGCCCGACCAGCTGCCGCTGCTCGTCGAGGCGCTGGCGCGACCACGACGTCGCGCTCGGCTCGCGGATCCAGCCCGACGGCTCCGACATGCGCGCGACCCAGCCCGGCTACCGGCGGCTGCTGGGCAAGGCGTTCCACCTGCTCGCCTCGATCTGGGTGGTCGGGCCGGTGAAGGACACGCAGTGCGGGTTCAAGGGGTTCACCCGCGCGGCGGCCCAGGACCTGTTCGCCCGCCAGCAGATCACCAGCATCGTGTTCGACGTCGAGCTGATCTACCTCGCCCGGCGGCGCGGCTACCGGATGGCGATCGTGCCGATCCGCTGGTCCGACAGGCGCGGGTCGCGGATGCGCGCGAGCGCGCGGCTGGCGCTGCGGGTCGCCTGGGACCTGTTCCGGATCCCGCTGATCCATCGAGGCGAGTCGCCGGCGCGCGGCCGACCGCGCGTGATGGACGTCGCGCGCTCGTCGCGGCTGGGCCGGCGGCCCTGCCGATCGTCGCGATCGCTGCTGCTGGTGCTTCCGGTCGTCGGCGACGCTGGCGGTCGCCGGCGACACGCTCGGCTTCGACTTCCTCGCCTACCACGCCGCGGCCGTCCGGGTCCTGCACGGCCAGCCGCTCTACGACCTGAGCTTCCAGGCGGCCGGCGGGTTCGGGCTCTTCTACTACCCGCCGATGTTCGCGCCGCTGATCCTGCCGTTCGGGCTGCTGTCCGAGACGGCCGCGGTCTGGACCTGGATCGCGATCCTGCTCGGCGTCGTTCGCGGTCGGCGTGGCGATCCTGCCGGTGTCGCGGACGGTCCGCTGGTGGATCGTGCTGCTGGCCGGCGTCGGTGGCCGTTCGCCTACGCGGTCAAGCTCGGCCAGGTCGGCCCGATCCTGTTCCTGCTGTTCGCGATCGGCTGGCGCTGGCTGGACGACCCGGTCGCGGCTCGGCGTCAGCGCCGGCCTCGGGACGGCGATCAAGCTGCAGCCCGGGATCATCTTCGTCTGGGCGCTCCTGACCCGGCGCTGGGCGGCGGTCGTCGTCGGTGCGCGCGGTGCTCGGCGGTCCTCGCGGTCGCGGCGACGCTGCTCGCCGGCGTCGGCGCCTGGTCCGACTTCGTCCGCTCGTCGGGCAGGTCGGCCGACCCGATCACGACGCCGAAGAACGTCACGCCGGGCGCGGTCGCCTACCAGGCTGGGCGTCTCGGCCGAGGTCGCCTCGGTCGATCCAGCTGGGTGCCGACGGTCGCTGGTCGTCGGCGGCGGTCGTCGCGGCGGCGCGCTGGGCGACCGCCGAGGCCTCGTACCTCGTGGCGGTCATCGCCAGCCAGCTGCTGTCGCCGATCCTGTGGGACCACTACGCGATGCTGCTGCTGCTGCCGGTCGCCTACCTGTGCGCCAGCGGCCGCTGGTGGGCGTTGCTGCTCCCCGTCGCTGACGGCCATGCCGTTCGCTCCTCGGGGCACCGGCCGCCGCTCTACCCCTCGCTTCGGCGTCGCGCTCGTGGCGACGCTGGTCGTCGGGGTCCGCGCGACGGGACCGCCTGGCGCCGCGCATGACGGCGTTCGAGCGACCGGCGCCGCGATCGACGCGGCGGCTCGTCGGGCTGGTCGTCGTGGCCGTCGTCGGCGGTCATCTACTGGCTCGCCGCCCGCGACTTCGACGCCGGTCGCGGCGACTTCTTCTACCTCGCCGACGCCTTCCTCCACGGCCGCACGTGGCTGGACGTTCCAGCCCGGGCCGAACGACGTGATCATCGTCGGCGACCGGTTCTACGTGCCGTTCGCGCCGTTCCCGGCGGTCGCGCTCATGCCGCTCGTGGCGGTCCTCGGCGCGGTCGGCGCCGACCAGGTCGAGTCGGGGATCAACGCGCTGCTCGCCGGCGGCGGCGTCGGGCTGTGCTGGATGCTGCTCGGGCGGATCGGCGTCCGAGCGGCTGCTCGACCGGCTCGCGCTGACGATCCTGTTCGGCTTCTCGACGCAGATCCTGTGGGTCACGACCCGCGGCGGCGTCTGGCACACGGGCCACCTGATCGCGACGATCCTGACCTTCGTCTGCCTGATCGAGCTGTGGGGCCGGCGGCGGGCGTGGCTGATCGGGCTGCTGGCGGGGGCCGCGTTCCTGACCCGCGCGCCGCTCGCCTTCGCCATCCCGTTCTACGCCCTGCTGCTCGACGGACGGCGTCGCGTCGGCGTCATCGGCGCTCGTCCGCGATCGCCGTGGCGGCGGTGGACCTGGCTGGCGCTCGGCGTCCTGCCCGTCGATCGTCGTTCTTCTTCGCCTACAACCAGGTCCGGTTCGGGTCGCCGTTCGAGTCCGGGCTACGCGCTGGCGACGCTGCCCGGGTTCCTCGAGGCGCAGCGGGAGCTCGGCCTCTTCTCGCTCGCCCACGTGCCGATGAACCTGGACTACTTCCTGGTCCACCTGCCGTTCGTCGATCCCGAGCTTCCCGTACTTCCGGCCCGACGGCCTGGGCTGTCCGTGCTCATCACGAGCCCCGGGCTCCTGTTCGCGATCCGGGCCGACTGGCGCGACCCGCGGGCCTGGTGGCTGCTCGGCGCGCGGTCGCTCGTCCTCATCCCGACCCTGCTCTACTACGGCGGCGGCTGGCTGCAGTACGGCTACCGCTACTTCCTCGATTCGGTGCCGTTCGTGATCGCGCTGTGCGGGCTGGCGGCCGTCCACCAGGGCGGATCGGGCGGGGCTGGCTGGCGCTGATCGCCTTCGGGACGGTGGTCATGGCGTTCGGCGTCTACTGGGCCGTACAACATGTGACGCGCGAGCCGCGCTCGGGCGACTGCATCGCGGCTCGCCGCTGGCCGTCGACCGGCTCGGCTGGGTCGTCCTCGTCTGGCGGCGCGTCATCTGCGCCTATACGGTGATCGCCACGATGGTCGTCTCGGCCCCGATCGGGCGCACCTTCGCCGACTGGCTGACGTACGTGCACGCGGTCGACCGCATGCTGTCCGGTGCACCGATCTACTGCGCCCGAGCAGCTGTCGCGGCACGTACGTGCTCGTCGGCGTGACGCTGATCGGCTACGCCTACCCGCCGTCGTCCGTGCCGCTGTTCCTCCCGTTCATGTCCTCCCGGTCGGCCTGGTGGTGTGGCTCACCTGAACGTCGGTCTGCTGCTCACCGGCCTCTACGCGGTCCTCGGCGCGAGCTCGGACGCGTGCGGCCGCTGGACTTCGCCGCCGGTCGCTGCTCGCTGGCCTTCCTCCGAGGGTTCACCGAGGGCGTCTCTTCGGCAACGCGAGCGTCGGGCTCGCCGGTCTGTTCGCCTGGGCCTGGGTCATCGGTCGCGGCGGCCCTCGGTCGGTGTGTCGCAGGCCTGGGCGCGACGATCAAGCTGGTCCCGGGACGCTGATCTTCTGGTCGACGCCGCGGACGTTCCTGCGGATCGTCGTGGTCACGCTTCGTCGGTCGGAGCGGCTCTGGCGGTCGTGACGCTGCCGATCGTCGGCATCGATTCTGGGCCGACTACCTGACAGCGCCTGTCGCTGCTCCGAGCCGGCGTGTGCCGTCGGACTGCCACGCCTGAATCTCGATTGCGTGCGTGCTCAAGCCGATCCTCGGTATCGGCGGCTGCGAAGCTTGCCGGGATCGTGCTCGCGATCCTTGTCGGCGGGCTGGCGGTGCTCGTGCGGTGCGCCGGTCGTCGTCGTTCGCCCTCGTGGCGCTTGCCTGGCTCGCCGCCGGTGACGCGACCTCCACTTCCACTACTACCTGGTGCTCCTACGTCGTCGGTGGTGCGTGGACGGTCGGCGGCTGGCGCGCGACTGGCGATCGGCAGGACCGTCGGCACGCTCGCGATGCCAGGTCGCGCGGCGTGATCCTCGCCGATCTTCGTCCTGTCCGGCGCGGCCGCGCTGATCGACGAGATCGTCTGGTCGCGCCAGCTGGTCCTGGTCTTCGGGAACACGACCCAGGCGGTCTCGGCGATCCTGACCGGCTTCTTCGGCGGCATCGCGATCGGCAGCGTCGTCGGCGGTCGGATCGCCGACCGCGTCGCGTCGCCGCTGCGGATGTACGGCATCCTGGAGCTCGTCCTCGTCGTCGTCGTGATCGCTGACGCCGATCTCGTTCCGGCTGATCGACGATCTGTATCGCGGCATCTATCCGAGCTCTCGAGGGCGCGCCGCTGGCCCTCGCGCTGGTGCGGATCGGGCTGGCCGTCCTGGCCCTGGCGCCGGCCACGATCCTGATGGGCGCGACGCTCCCGACGCTGACCCGCCACCTCGCGCGGAACGCCGAGCTGAGCTCGGCGTTCAGCCGGCTGTACGCCGCGAACACGATCGGCGCGATCGTCGGGACCGCGGTGGCGGGCTTCGTCCTGATCGAGCTGCTCGGGCTGTCCGGGGCGCTGGCCGTCGGCGCCGGCGTGCTCGGCCGTGGCCGGGCTGGCCGCCTTGTGGCTGCAGCCGTGGTCGAGCGCGTCGGACGACCCGTCCGCGGTCGGCGCCGATCGCGCGCGTCGTCGGCGATCCGCCGCGCGCCACGGCTCGCGCTCACGGTCGCCTTCATCTCCGGCCTGACGTCGCTCGGCTACCAGGTGACCTGGACGCGGCTGCTCGCCTCGGGGACGGGCAACACGACCTACGTGTTCACGATGATCCTCGGCGACGTTCCTGATCGGCCTGGCGATCGGGCGCCTGCTCTTCGCTCCTTCGGCCGCGGATCGGCGATCCGCTCCGCCTGCTGGCCGGGAGCCAGATCGCTGGCCGCCGCCCTGGCCACTGGCCGGCCTCGTCGCTGGTCCTCGTCGGCGCCGCAGACGTCCCGACACCCGGCGACCCAGTCGCCACGCTCAGGCGCCCTGCTGGCATCGTCCCTCCTGTCGTCCTGCCGGTGACCATCGTGCTCGGGATCGCGTTCCCGGCGTCGTCGGCGCTGCTTGCCGACGACGCCGCACACGCCGGCCAGGGCTCCGGCTCGCTGCTCGCGGTCAACACCGTCGGCGCGATCGTCGGCAGCCTGGTCGTCCCGTTCTTCCTCATCCCGGTCGCTCGGGTCGCCGCTGCTCGTCGCCGCTCCTCGCCGCCGTCAACGCCGTCGCTCGGGATCGCCCTGGCGCTGGCGCCTCGTCGCGGGTCGGTCGGACGGCTGATCGCTGGCGACCGGCGTGCGTCGTCGCGGTCGTCGGTCGTCGTCGCCGCGGCATCGGCCGGGCATCCTCGTCCAGCCGAACGAGGCGTACATCGCAGTCAGCGGGCGGCCGAGCTCTTCGCCTCGACCGAGGACGAGATCGCGTCGGTCCAGGCCGGCCAGATCCGCTTCACGCCGGAGCTGTGGGTCGCCGGCACGTCGATGACGCTGCTGACGGTCGACGCCAAGCTGATGCCGGTCCTGCCGCTCATCGCCCGGCCGGATTCGGAGCGCGCGCTGGTCGTCGCGTTCGGGATGGGCTCGGCGTTCCGCGGCGGCGCTGATCGCCGGGCTTGCAGCACGGACGCCGTCGAGCTCGTCCCGAGCGTGCCGAAGATGTTCGGCTGCTACTACCCGGACGCCGCCGCGGTCCTCGCCGACCCGAACGGGCGCGTGATCATCACCGACGGCCGCAACCACCTCGAGCTGACCGACGAGCGCTTCGACATCATCGTCACCGACCCGCCGCCACCGATCGAGAGCTCGGGCGCCGCGGTCATCTCGTCGATGGAGTACTACGAGGCCGGCCGGGACCACCTGACACCGACGGCGGGATCATGATGCAGTGGGTGCCGTACGGCGGCCCGACGCCGGACTTCCACGACCACATCCGGACGTTCGCCGCGGTGTTCCCCGAGGTGACCGTGGTCCGGGGCGCCGGCGGCTATGGCGTGTACATGCTGGGCTCGACGCGCGCCGATCGCGTTCGACGAGGCGGACATCCGCGCGGTCCTCGCGCGGCCCGGCGTCCTCGACGGACATCTCGTCGGCCTACGACTCGCCGGCGACGACGGTCGACGACTGGGTCGACGTCATCGCGCCGCCAGACCTGGCTGACCGGCGACGCGGTCGCAGGCGACCGCCGGGCCCGGCCCGCTGATCACCGACGATCGGCCCGCGACCCGAATACTTCCTGCTGCGACGGGTGCTTCGGCGACTGGGCCCCGATGACGCCTTTCTTCTCACTTGACCGGCGCCGCCTGACGACGACGATGACATCCGACCCTGCCGGGAGGACGCGATGACCGCACGCACCCTGACACGCTCGCGCTCCGATCGTCGGGACGCGACGCTGCCGTTCGCGCTGCCGATCGGCCTGTCGGCGTTCCTGCTGTTCAGCGTCGAGCCGCTGGTCGGGCGGCTCGTCCTGCCGGTCTTCGGCGGCACGCCGGCGGTCTGGGCGACGATCCTGTTCTTCTTCCAGGCGGTCCTGCTGGCGCGGCTACCTGTACGGCCACGTGTCGGTCACGCGCCTCGGGCGGTGGGGCCCGCCGTCCACCTCGCCCTCGCGGCGCTCGGGTTCGTCGCCCTGATCGTTGCTCCGGCACGGTCGCCGATCTGCGGAACGAGACGCTACCGCCGGTCGATCGACCTGATCCGGATCCTGTTCGCGCTGATCGGGCTGCCGGCGTTCGTCCTGACGACGACCACGCCGCTCGTGTCGGGCTGGTTCCACGCGGCGCGGACGGAGCGCGAGGGCGACCCGTACTGGCTGTACGCGCTGAGCAATGCGCGGCTCGCTGCTCGCGCTGCTGGCCTATCCGCTGCTGATCGAGCCGCGCCTCGGCCTGGGCGCGCAGCGCGGGGTCTGGGCGGTCGGCGTACGCGGCGCTCGTGCGTCCTGCTCGCCGTGGCTGCGCTGCGGGCGCTGCCGGACATTCGCGCAGGACCGCGTCGGCCACGTCCGTGGCGCCACGATGCCGTGGTCGTGGCTCGCCGGCGCGGCGGCCCCGCGGCGGCACGCGCGATCGACTGGCCACGACGGCTGCGCTGGCTGCTCCTGGCCGCGATCCCGTCGGGTCTGCTGTCGGCGGTGACCAACGTTCATCGCCACGGACCTCGTCTCGGCGCCGCTCCTGTGGGTCGTCCCGCTGGCGATCTACCTCGCGTCGTTCATCGTCGCGTTCTCGCCGCGAGGTGGCCGGGTCGTCCGGCTCGCGGTCGCTCGCGGCGCCGGCGATGGTCACGCTGCTGTGGGTGCCCTACGGCTCGGCCGGCGGCTGGCCGATCCTCGTGATCCTCGTCGTGGAGCTGGTGGCGTTCGGCGTCGTCGCCATCGCGCTCCACGGCCGCCTCGCCCAGGACCGCCCGGACCCGGCCACCTGACCGAGTTCTACCTGATCCTCTCGACCGGCGGCGCGCTCGCATCGGCCTTCGTGGCCCTCGTCGCGCCGCTCGTCTTCCCGGACGTCTGGGAGTACCCGATCCTGCTGGTCGGCGCGCTCGTCGCCCTGGCACTACGATCGGCCGGCACCGCCCGGGCTGTCCGGCGACCAGCGCGTCGGCGGCCTCGACTTCAGCCCGTTCTTCGCCGGGCTTCCGTGGCCGGATGCTGCCGTACCTCGTCGGTCGGCGCCGCTGCTGGTCGGCGGTCTCGTCGCTGACCGGCGCCCTCGCGACCGAGGCCGGCATCCGCTGGCTCCTCGTCGGTGGCCTGATCCTCCTCGTCGGCGCCGACCGTGGTTCCTGGCGCTCGCGACGGCGTTCGTGCTCGTCCTCGCGACGTTCGTCCTCCAGCCGCCGGCCGAGTTCCGGGCCCGGAGCTTCTTCGGCGTCACCGAGGTCCTGCGACCGGGCGACGGCGACGGTCACGTGCTGATGAACGGCACGACCGTCCACGGGTCCCAGTCGACTCGATCCGGCGCGACGACGGAGTCACCGACGCACGCTACTACGTCCGGACGGGCCCGTCGGCGACATCTTCGCGTCGGCTCCGACACGCGTGCGGCGACGCGATCCGAAGCGCGATCGGGGTGGTCGGCCTCGGCGCCGGCGCCCTCGCCGCCTACGTCGGAGCTGGATGGCCATGACGTTCTTCGAGATCGATCCGGTCGTGATCCAGGTGGCGCAGCGATCCCCGCTACTTCACCTACCTGTCCGACGCGCCCGGGACGCCCGCCGATCGTCTGGGCGATGCGCGGCTGTCGCTCGCGGCCGAGCCCGATGCCGCTTACGACCTGCTCGTCCTCGACGCCTTCTCGAGCGATTCATCCCCGTCCACTGCTGACGTCGAGGCGATCGCCGACGAGATCCGGACGCTCAAACCGGACGGGGTCATCGCCTTCCACATCTCGAACCGCTACTACGACCTTGCGCCGCCGATCTCGGCGCGGCGCTCGAGCGAGCCTGGGCCTGACGACGCTGGACCGACGGGAGGTGCGCAGCCGGGAGACGCGCCCGATCGGCGGACATCCCGAGTCGATGGCTGGCGGCGTCGCGCGATCCCGGCCGCATCGGAGCGCTTCGGTCGCTCGGCTGGGAGGACGGTGATCCCCGCCGACCGCCCATTCACGGACGACTACGCGGACCTGCTCGTCTATCTGCGTTTCGGGCCCTGAGCGGTCACGTCCGCGGCTTTCAGCGACCACACTCGGACCAGGCGTGCCCACTGTCGCGCCCGGGGTCTCGCTCCGCTCGTCGACGAGCTGCGCAGTCGGCCAGGAACCGGAACCGGCGCGCGAGCAGGAACGCCAGCACGTACAGGGCGGCGACCAGGAGCAGCAGCGACTGGAAACCGGTCAGCAGCGCGACGTACTCCAGCGCCCCGCCGACCATCGCGCCCAGCAGGTTCGAGGCGAACGACATGTCCGCCGAATCCGTGTCGCGGAACGAGTACGTGAACACCAGGTTGGCGAAGAAGACCGGCGCGAACGCGATCACCGCCGCCAGGCGCGTAGCGCAGCTCGGGCGGATCGATCAGCAGCGCGTCGGCCGGCACGAGATACGCGATCGCGATCGCGACGAAGAGCGCCGGCGTAGAACGGTGCCGGGTTGCGCGGCCGGAGCCGCACGTTGACGAGGATCGCCAGCAGCACGCTGGCCAGGATCGCGAAGAACGCCAGCGCGTTGACGACCCAGGTCGTCCCGAACAGCAGGCTGAACGACACGAGGCTCTTCGTCTCGAGCAGCAGGAACGCGATGCCGAGGACGAAGAAATGCGGGCTGAAGCGGCGGATCGGACGTCCGCGTCACGCGCGCCGCGCCGAGGACCGCGAGCAGTGGCGAAGACGAGGATGAACGCCGAGCGCGGCGAGGTAGTACGGGCGCCAGCTGCGCGATCCGCAGGTAGAGGAACGGCCAGTCGTCGGTGGCCGGGTCGCGGCTCGGGCTGGCCAACGTTCGGGCACCGGGTCGACGCGGTCGCCGGGCGGCGGCGCGCCGTCGAGCGCATCGACCGCCGGACCCGCCGCGAGGATGGCGCTGCTCGTCCCGACCAGGCGGACGAGCGGGTCGTCCGCCGAAGACGTCGCCGAGCATCGTGTCCAGCTTCTTGATCAGCCACGGCTCGCGGTAGAGGTTGTACATCGCGAACATGCCGCCGGGCGCCAGGTGGTCGCGGGCGGCCTGCGAGCGACTCCTCGGTGAACAGGAAGGATTCGAGCCGGACGCCGGCGGTCGAGCTGACCAGGGTCAGCGAGTCGGTCAGGGCGTACATGACGAGGTCGTACTTCTCGCGCGAGCCGTTGAGGAACGCCCGGCCGTCGTTGACGTGGACGGTGACCCGCGGGTCGTTGTAGACGCCCTCGGGGTGGAAGTCGCGGCCGATCTGCGCGAGCTTCGGGTCGATCTCGACGGCGTCGACGTGCTTCGCCCCGTGCGCGAGCGCGAGCGCCGACGTCCGTTCCGGAGCCGGCGCCGATGATCAGGACGCGGTCGAACACCCGATCCGGGAACCAGGCGTAGGCCTGGCGGTGGAGGTCGCTCGCGGCGGCCTGCTTCGAGTCCCAGATCTGCTGATGCGGGATGCCGTCGACCGACAGGAAGTAGCGGCGGCCGCCCGTCCGCCGGGTCGGTCGACGCACGCTCGAGGTTGGTGTCGTAGGCCGAGATCCGGTAGTACGGCGACCAGACGTCCTCGCTCGCGCTGGCGACCGCCGCGCTCGCCCCGATGACGAGGACCATCGCGACGCCGCCCACGAGCGACCACGGGGCGGGCCCGGAGCCGAGCGCGAGCAGCAGGAGCAGGACGCCGGTCACGACGAACCAGGCCGTCGGGCCCGGTCGCCATGTAGGCGAGCAGCGTGAAGCCGGCGATCCCGAGCATCGAGCCGCCGATGTCGATGGCGTACGCCCGCAGCGGGGGCATCGAGCGCAGGAGCGGACCGAGCGGCAGCGCGAGCGACGCCATCAGCGCCGTGACCAGGACGATCAGCAGTGGCAGGACGACGAAGTTGACGTCGGCGCTGTTCGGACGCGTCGAGCCCGAAGATGATCTCGCCGGCGTCGCGCGCCTGGATGTTGAGCTGCGCGCCGTAGACCAGGAAGACGGTCGCGAGCAGGAGCGGCGCGAACGGCGACAGCGGCGAGCCGGACGCCGCGCCGCCCGAGGAGGATCCCGACGCCGATGCCGAGGAAGCTCGCCATCAGCAGGAAGTTGCTGAAGAACCCGACGTACTTGACGTTCGCCGGGATCCAGCGGATGAGCAGCAGCTCCACGAACAGGAGCGTGGCGCTCGTCAGCAGCAGCCGGAGCGGGGCGCCGGCGAGCGGCCCGACCGCGGGCAGCGGCCGGCGAGGATCTGGCAATCGAGATGTCATCGCCGCGGCAGCCTACCATCCGCCCGTTGCGGGATATCGCGCCCCGACGGTCCCGCATCGCCGGACCCGGAAGTCCCGTCGGCGACGTTGCGGCCGCAACCAATCCGCACGACTCGGTGCTAGAGTTTCCTGCGTGACCTCCCTGACCCTCGACGCGGAGCCTGCCTGTCCGGGCGACCCGTATCGGAAGCCCCGACTGCGACGTCGACCGCGGCGCCGCCTGCGCGCCGAGCGATCGGCCGTCGCCGACATCCCGCGGACGAGCTGGGACGAGCTCGCTGCGCGGAACCCGTGGGCGACCCCGTTCTCCGGCTGGGCGTTCCAGCGAGCGTGGTGGGACGCCTACCGCGAGAACGCCCACGAGGAGACGCTGGTCCTCGTCCGCGGCGACGGCCCGGCCGGCGCCGCACCGGTCGCGATCGTGCCGCTGATGCACCGCCACGAGGTCGAGCCGACGGATGCCCTCACCCACACGAGGATGCGCCACGGCGCCGACGTCGCAGCTGACGCCCGTCCCGCCGACCGCGACCGCGGTCTTCTTCGGGGCCTCGTACCACGCCGACTACGCGACGATCCTGGCCGCGCCGGCCGACCTGCCGGCGGTCGCGGAGGCGCGTCGCCGACTACCTCGCGGACACCGGCCGGACGGCGGCCGTGGGACGTCGTCGACCTGCGACGCCTGCGCTGCGGCGACCCGGCCGCGGACGCGCTCGCCGCGGCGTTCGGCGCCCGCGAGATCGCCGAAGGCTGGACGCTCAACGTCGAGCGCGAGGACGTCTGCCCGGTCGTCACGCTGCCGTTCGGCGCGGACATCGACGGGTTCCTCGCGACGCTCGGCAAGAAGCAGCGCCACGAGATCCGGCGCAAGGTCCGCCGGGCCGAGGCCGTCGGCGAGGTCCGCCTCGACGATTCGGCCGACCCGCTCGCGGACCTCGACGCGTTCATCGAGCTCCACCAGAAGCGGTGGGGCGACCGACGGCCTCTTCCCGGACACGCCCGGCGGCGCCCAGAGCCGGGTCCTGTTCCGCGCGGCTGTTCGAGCTCCATGGGCCGGACGGCCCGCTGCGGCTGACGTTCCTGTCGCGTCGGCGGTCGGCGGATCGCGTCCGGCATCCATTTCGAGACCGCCGACGGGTATCCTCTACTACAACGCCGGCGTCGATCCGGATGCCCGCGACCTGTCGCCGGGCGTGCTGATGATCTACGCCTACGTCCTGCGCGCGCTCGACGCCGGCATGCGCCGGCTCGACTTCCTGCGCGGCAACGAGCCCTACAAGTACGAGTGGGGCGCGGTGGACGAGCCGATCCAGCGCGTCCTCGTTCGACGAAGCGGACCAGCGGAGCCGGCCCAGCCGGAACGGTGACATGAGCGCACGCAAGCCCTGGGATCCGTGCCTGAGACCCTGCCGCGCGCCCAACCTCGCCGCGGGCCGACGCATCCGCGTCGTCGAGGTCCTCGCGACCGGCACGCAACGGCGGCGCCCAGGAGCACCTCCACTCGCTGGTGACCCGCTCGACCCGGCGCGCTACGACGTGTCGGTCGTCGCGCTGTCCGCGGGCAGCGCCGTGCGCAAGCTGCAGCGCGCGGGCGTCCCGGTCCTCGTCATCGACGATCCCGACGACACGATCGCGGTCGGCGCCCTGGCGGCCCACCTGGCCGAGGTTCGCGCCGACGTCGTCCACGCCCACATGTACCGCGCCGAGACGGTCGCGGCGCGCGCGGTGATCGCCCTCGGCGAGGCCGGCCAGCGGCGGCCGTATCTCGTCGCCACCGCGCACTCGAGCCGGGTCCGGTCGCGACGCGGACCGGCAGCACGCTGCTCGAGCTGACGCCGCAATTCGACCGGCTGATCGCCGTGTCAAAGGCGAGCGAGGCACAAGCTGATCGCCGAGGGGCGCACGACCGTCCCGATCAGCCTGATCTACAACGGCGTCGACCTCGAGCGCTACGACCACCAGGAGCCGTGCTGCACGCTCGCCCGAGGAATACGGGATGGAGCCCGGCTCGCAGATCGTCGGCGTGGTCGCCCGCCTCGAGCCGGAGAAGGGCCATCCGACGCTGCTCGAGGCCTGGCCGGCCGTCCTGCGCGCCGTCCCCGACGCCTATCTCCTGATCGTCGGCGAGGGGAGCCGCCGGGATGCGCTCGAGGCGCAGGCGCGCGAGCTCCGGATCGCCCACCGCGTCGTGTTCACCGGCCGTCGCGACGACGTGCCGGCGGTCACCGCGGCCCTGGATGTCGCCGTCCTGCCCTCCTACCGCGAGGCGCAGGGGCATGACGATCCTGGAGGCGATGGCGCTGTCGCGACCGGTCGTCGCATCGAACGTCGGCGGGATCCCCGAGATGATCGAGGACGGCGTGACCGGCCTGCTCGTCCCGCCCGCACGACGCCGACGCCCTCGCCGCCGCGATCGTCCGGCTGCTGAGAACCACCCGCTCGCCGACACGCTGGGCCGCGCCGGCCACGACATGGTCCACGACCGCTTCTGCATCGAGCTGATGGTCGGCGCGGTCGAGTCGATCTACGACGAGGGCGCCCGGGCCGTCCGGCCGTCCGAGGTGGTCGCGGCAGGGTAAGCCCTACCCGGGCTTCGTCGATGCTCGAGAGCAGGTCTCGGAGCGTCTGCGCAAGCTCGTACCGGGGCTGCCATCCCGTGAGGCTCCGCAGCAGCGCCGGCGTCACCGCGGATCTCCGGCGGATCTCCCTCGCGGACGAGCGACGGATCGACCTCGATCGGCGCATCGATGCCGGCAGCCCTCGACAACTCCGCGATGACCTCGCGCATCGAAACCGCGTGGCCGGTCGCGACGTTGGCGACGATCGGTCCCGCCTGTCCGCCGTGGAGCAGCTCGAGCAGGAGGCGGTAGGCGACGACGACGTCGCGGACATCGCCGAGGTCGCGCCGGACGTCGACGTTGCCCGGCGCGGATCGTCGTCGGCGCGACCGGCCTGGACCTCCAGCACGCGGCGGGCGAAAGCCGGCGCCGCGAACATCGGCCGCTGGCCCGGTCCCGTGTGGTTGAACGCCCGGGTGACGGCGGTGGGGATGCCGTGCCGGACCGCGCCTTCGACGGCCACGGTCTCCTGCGCCACCTTCGAGAGGCCGTACGGCGCGGTCGCGAGGAGCGGAGCGTCCTCCGTGAGCGGCAGGTCGGCTGGGTCCGGCGGGCCGTACACCTCGGACGAACCGGTCACGAGCAGCGCGATCCGCGAGTCGACGCTCGCGAGGGCCTCCACGAGCGCCTGGGTGCCGCCGGCGTTCGTCTGGATCGCAAGGTCCGGATCGGCCGTGGCATCCGGGCCGAATGAGACGGCCGCGAGATGCGCCACCGCGTCGGGCCGGCGCGTCCAGGATGTTGCGCGCGGATCCCGGCGACGTTCCAGAGATCCTCGTCGGCGCCCCGCGGGGCGGGGATCGCGACGTGTCCCGGCGGACTCGAGCTCGCGGACCAGCCAGCGCGCCGGCGAACCCGGAGGCGCCGGTGACGAGGACCCTCACCGGGACCCCGGTCTCGTCATGCTCGGGCGGCGGATCGCCGGAGCAGCTCCTCGTGCCGGGCGACGTCGGCGTCGACCATCATCTCGATGAGCTCCTGGAACGTGACGGTGGGCTCCCAGCCGAGGTCGGCCTTCGCTCGGCTCGGATCGCCGCGCAGGTGGTCGACCTCCGCCGGCCGGTAGAGGGCGGGATCGACGATCACGTGTCGCTCGTAGTCGAGACCGACGCGCTCGAACGCGATCCGGCACAGCTCGCGGACCGAGTGCGCGACGCCGCGTGGCGACGACGTAGTCGCCGGGCTCGGGCTGCTGGAGCATCAGCCACATGGCCCGGACGTAGTCGCCGGCGAAGCCCCAGTCGCGCTCGGCGTCGAGGTTGCCCATCGGCAGCTCGGTCGCGAGGCCGAGCGAGATCCGCGCCGCGCCGTCGGTGACCTTGCGCGTGACGAACTCGAGCCCGCGCCGCGGCGACTCGTGGTTGAACAGGATCCCGGAGACGGCGAACAGGCCGTAGCTCTCGCGGTAGTTGACGGTCAGGAAGTGGCCGTACGCCTTGGCCACGCCGTACGGGCTGCGCGGATGGAACGGCGTCAGCTCGGTCTGGGGCACCTCGCGGACCTTGCCGAACATCTCGCTCGACGACGCCTGGTAGAACCGGATCGACGGGTCGACCTGGCGGACGGCCTCGAGCATCCGGGTCACGCCGAGGCCCGTGAACTCGCCGGTCAGGACGGGCTGGTTCCAGGACGTCGGCACGAAGCTCTGCGCGGCGAGGTTGTAGACCTCGTCGGGCTGCACGTCCTGGAGCGCCGACACGAGCGACGCCTGGTCGAGCAGGTCGCCCTGGACGAGCTCGAGCCGGTCCGCGAGGTGGGCGATCCGCTCCATCGCGTCGCGTGCTCGACCGGCGGGTCATCCCGACGACGCGGTAGCCCTTGCTCGAGCAGCAGCTCGGCGAGGTACGAGCCGTCCTGGCCGGTGATCCCGGTGATGAGCGCGGTCTGGCGTCGTCATCGGGCGCGAGTATAGCGACGGGCCCATGGGGCGCGATCGAACGACATACGACAGGTCGGTGGGATCCCCGAATGCTCCGAGCGCGGCGTGACCGGACCTTTCGATGGTCGGCTGACCGCCTACGATGCCTCGAATGATGGGACATGCCCCACTGACTGGATCGGTCGTACGCCTAAGAGAGCGCCCCGCAGGTGATTCGCCGAATGTTCGGGGCGCGCCTGGTCGGCGCCATGCGCGTGCGGCCGTGGCCATCTTCGTGGTTCAGGTCGTGGGGATCTTCTCGCACCAATTCGACTGGCCCGGCCCCTTCGTGGATTGGCAGACGTATTCGAATGCCGCCGGGCGGCTGCTTGCCGGAGAAGGCATCTATGCCCCGGAACAGCTGCGTGGCTCGTACCACCTGACCGACATGCTCCTCGTCGGTACGCCTATCCGCCGCGTCGGTTCCGCTGCTGATCCCGTTCCAGGGATATCCGCTTGGTCTCGTCGCCTGGATCACCGTGAACCTCGGGTTGTTGCTCACCGCTTTCTGGTCGATCGCATCCAGGACATGGCCCGCGTACCGCGCTTGGCGTTCGCGATCATCCTGGCAGGGCTGTCAGTGTTCCCGCCCTTCAAGGAGGGCATGCTCGCGATGACCACCAACATCGGTCTCGCGGGTGCGATAGGCTGGGTGTCCGTTGGGCTGGCACCGCTGCAGGCCGGAGTCTTTGGCGGCCTACTCGCTGTCGTGAAGGTGTTTTCGGGCGCCATTGGCCGGCCACGGTCGGCTCCAAGATGCAAGCACTCGGAACCAGCATTGCGGTGGCGGCCGCGCTGAGCCTGGTCACGCTGCCGATCGTCGGCGTGGCCGTCTGGGTCGACTTTGGAACAGCCTTGACGAGCGCCGTCCCCGACTGCGGCGGGCTGAACGTGTCAATTGCCTGCACGCTTGGCCCTGGTCTCGGCCTTGGGTGGGCGTCGCTCGTTGGCGTGATGGTTGGCGGGCTCGCTGCGCTCGCGATGCTCGGCAGCCGTCAGCCGTTCGTGCTCAGTGTGTTGGCAGCCATCGCAATCATGGCGCCCGCGAACAACCTCCACATCCACTACTGGATCATCCTGTACGTCCTGGGCGTCGTCAGCGTCGCCAGGTTGACGATGCTGATGAGACGTCCGTCGCGCGAGACTAGCGCTTCAATCGAAAACGGAGGAGCACCGCGGGTCTGAACAAGCGCCACCAGTCCCGGATGCCACCCATCTTCGTGTAGCCATGGGCGTGGTAGTACACCGTGATCGGATGCTCGATGAAGCGGTATCGTCGCGGATCACCTTGTACAACAGGTACGGCTCGAGGTCGTAGCTAGTGAGCCAATCCTGGTGCAAATCGATGGACGGGTCCTTCAAGACGCTTGCTCGGAAAATCCGAAACCCATTCGTGGCGTCAGTGATCCGCCGGAAGACGAGGATGCTGAAGAGGGCTGAATACAACCGAGTGCCCGGGCCGCGGGCTCCGGTCGGGCCGACGACGCGACCACCGCGCATCCACCTGGATCCTTGCAGGTAGTCTGCGCCGGCACTCAGCAGGTGGTCGAGCGCTCCCGCGAGGTCGCCCGGCTCGTGCTGGCCATCGGCATCGACGATCGCGAGATACAGTCGATTGCGCCGAACGCCCTCCTCCCAGCCATCGCGCAGGGCTACCCCCTTACCCTGCCGAACGTCGTGGCGAAGCACGACCGCAGCACCGTGCGCGCTCGCTTCGGCGGAGGTCCCGTCGGTTGATCCGTCATCAACGACGATCGTTTCAAAGCGCCCGTCTCGCGGGATTTGATCAAGAACGCTCCCGATCTTGCCGGCCTCGTTGAGTGCCGGGATGACCACGGCGACGAGCGGCTCAACGGACCTCGCTTCGCTCATTCGGAGAGCCCACCGCGCACAGAACGCGCCCCGAAGCCGCGCGGGTCCTTCTGCCACGCGATCACGTCTTCGAGAATCTGCTGCAGCGAACGCGTCGGCGTCCAGCCGGTGACTCGGCCGATCTTGGAGATGTCCGGAAGTCGTCGCTCCATGTCCTCGAAGCCCGGCTCGTAGGCATCTCCATAGGGCACGAAGCTGATCCCCGAAGACGAGCCAGTCATCTCGATGACGAGCTCGGCGAGGCTCCGGACGCTGATCTCGTTCTGGGCCCCGACGTTAAAGACGTCACCAATCGCCTGATCCAAATCGAGCAGGCTGATCAACCCAGAAACGGTGTCCGTCACGTGGCAGAAGCACCGGGACTGCGTTCCGTCGCCATAGACGGTCAGATCGTCGCCAGCCAGGGCCTGTTGCACGAAACGGGGCACGACCATACCGAACGCTCCCGTCTGTCGCGGTCCGACACAGTTGAACAGGCGAGCCACGATCGTCGGTAGGCCACGAACCCGCCAGTATTCGAACGCAAGGATCTCGTCGACCTCCTTGGAGGTTGCGTAGGCCCATCGCGCCTTGAACAGCGAGCCGAGGATCCGATCCGATTCCTCGTTGACGGCGCCCGCGGCGTTCTTGCCATAGATCTCGGATGTGGACGCCACGAGGACCTTGGCGCCGCGCTGCATTGCGGCGTCGAGGACGATCTCTGTCCCGCGAATGTTGTTGATCAACGCATTGAGCGGCTCCCGGACGACGAGCTCCACGCCGACGGTCGCGGCGAGGTGGACCACGACGTCGATGTCGGCGACGAGCTCGGTCATCAGCGGATGGTCGAGCGTCGAGCCCTCCACCAGGGACACGCCGGCATTCACGAGATCCTGGACGTTGGTCATCGCGCCGGTTGACAGGTCGTCAACGAGAACGACCTGATCCCCACGAGCGGTGAGGCGATCGGCGAGGTGCGAACCGATGAATCCAGCACCGCCCGTGATGAGGTACTTCAACGGCCGGTCGTTCCGTCAGGCAGGGGAATCTCCAGAGCACGTTGGCCGACGATTCTGCGGCAGGTGAGTCGGCGGGGGCGCCCGTGCCGGCCCTAGAGGCGCCTCGGAGATGGTACCGCGGCCGCCACACGGATTTGCGGACCCGAGGCACGCCTCGCCTGCCGGCGACACCGCATGACACACGTCAGGTGCCACGCCCGCAGGGTAATGTGGCGACGTGGGGAGCATGCCCGACGCGATATCGATACTCCGGGTGCGCGGATCGCGCGCCCTGGAGCGGGTCGGGATCCGACCGAAGGCGATCATGGTCGCCTCGTTTGGGACATTCGCCCTGGTTGGCATCTTCGTCGCGGCCCAGGCGTACGGGTTTGGCTGGACCCGCCAGGACAGCGATCCCTGGAATTATGTCGCCGCCGGCGAGCGACTCAATGCCGGCCATGACCTGTATGCCCTGCAACCGGGCGACCGGGAGATTTCACTGCGACCGCCCTATTGGTCGGTGCCCCTCGTAGCTCCACCCCCGATCGCCGTCGTCTGGCGGCCGCTGGCTCTCTTCCCCGATGCCGCCATGAACGCGTGGGGGTTGGTCTGCTTGCTGGCAGTCTGCGCCTCGGTGCTCTACCTCCTCGGCAAGGGCCGGTTGGCTGGGCTGGCGGTACTGGCCATGCCTCTGACCATGACGGGATTGTCCGGGAACTTCTCCGCGCTGATGCTCCCGATGGTGATCGGCTTGTGGGCCTATCGCGACCGTCCAATTGTGGTCGGCAGTCTCATCGCAGCGGCCGCGATGGTGAAGCTGACGCCTGCGATCTTCGTTGTGTGGCTGATCCTCACCAAACGCTGGCGGGCAGCTGCGGTGGCGCTCATTGCCTGCGTGGCCATTGCATTGATCGCCCTCGTCGGCGCGGGTGCGGACTCCTGGGCGGACTGGATCAAGTCGGTCCCGAATTCGGCACCTTCACCGCTGGCACTCGCGAGCCAGACGGGCCTTCCCACGGCTGTCGTCGCCGGCCTCCTCGGCGTTCCTGCGCTGGTCAGCCTCCGAAGCGACATCTGGGGCTTTCGTTTCGCTGTCGTCGCCGCAGCCCTGGCGACGCCGGCCCTCTACTTCCAGGCCATCGCGATCCTCGCCGCGACCCTCGTTCCCCGAACCGCACGGCCAGGAAACCTCAGCCTGGACCGCCTGCTCGGGGCTCGCGACCAGGCGTGAGCCTACAGCGACTCTGGGCGTTTCTCGCTGTCGCGCTGCCGATCCTCGCATCGCTCATCGCGGGCCTCCAGAGCGTGGATCTCGCGTACCACCTGCGTGCCGGCAGCGAAATCCTCGACAGCCGCGCCATTCCGACCCAGGACACATGGACCTTTACCGCCGCCGGCATCCCGTGGACGGATCAGCAATGGGCGCGCAGCTGGTGCTTGGCATCATCTTTCGCCTGGGTGGTTGGACCGGCCTCGTGCTGCTTCGCGCGCTGCTTGTGGCCGTGATCTACGCGTGCGTCTTCGCGGTTGGTCTGCGCCGTGGTCTCGATGTCCGTCGCGCCGCCGGGTTGACCCTAGCGGCGTTCGCTATTTCCGCCGTGGCGCTTGCCCTTCGACCCCAGTTGTTCGGCATGACGCTCTTCGCGGTTGTCCTGCTGCTCGTTGTCGACCGGCGGGCTCATCCCGCTCGCCTGTGGTTGATCCCGGTAATCGTCCTTGTCTGGGCGAATCTCCACGGCAGCTTCTTCATCGCCCCGCTCGTGCTCGGTTTGGCGTGGCTCGAGGATCTGCATGACCATGTCGCCCAGCCGCATCGCGCGCTGGTTGTCGGACTCGTTTCGGTCGTGACGGCCTGCGTGACGCCGTTCGGGCCACTGATCTGGAGTTATGCAGTCGGGTTGTCCGTGAACCCGGAGGTAACCCGCCGGATAACGGAATGGCAGCCCACGTCCATGCGCGACGTGCCAGGGCTCCTGTTCTTTGGATCCGTCCTGCTGGTCGTCGCGATCTCGCGCGACGAGGACGACCCATCTCCTGGCCCGCACTTGCATGGCTCGGTGCCTTCTTCCTGATCGGAGCATATGCGGCGCGCGGGATCGCATGGTGGCCGCTGGCCGCGGCCGTCGGGATCGCGGGCATCCTCGGGCCGAATGCTGCAGGACATTTGGATCGTGCCAGTGGCGAGCCGAAGCCGTTGCTCCGTCGGCTCAATGCCGTGGTGGCGATCGCCATTGTGGTAGCGGGCGTCGCGGTGCTGCCCGTCTGGCGATCGACCGATGCCCGGACCGGTGCCCAGACCGGTGTCGTGGCCAACGCGCCGCCCGGCATCACCGGGGCGTTGCGTGACCTCGGCGAAACCGGGGGAGCGCGTCCTGAACCCACAGGTCTGGGGCTCCTGGTTCGAGTTTGCGGTTCCCAGCGTGCTCG
Organism: uncultured Chloroflexia bacterium; assembly: GCA_963731865.1. GTDB lineage: Bacteria > Chloroflexota > Limnocylindria > Limnocylindrales > CSP1-4 > SPCO01. The sequence continues at coordinate 22,926 of CAVSXG010000004.1, forward strand.
TCGCAATCGACTCACGGATCGAGTTCTTCCCGCCCGAGGTTTGGGCGGCGTATGACACCGCGACCGGCGGGGATGACCAGGCGGCCCAGATTCACGCGTGGAATGTGACGATCGTCGGTGCTCCGTCATGGGACCAGCGATTGCACGAACCTCTCCAGCAAATCGGCTGGCGAACGGCCTACCAGGACGATGACGGATCGATCATGGTGTCCCCGGACCGATGAGGTACCTGACGCAACGCTCGAACGCCGATCCGGAAGCGCGCCGATGGGAACATCTGAACTTTGCTGCGACGCTGGTCATTGGATTCCTGGTCGGCATCGGCCAGGGTGATCGGCGTCGTCTTCCATCCGATCGACGCCGTGATCTATTGGCGAACCGAACTCGACGCGCTATATGGCGTCAGGTGGTTCGAGGATGGCACCTCCGGCTATGTCTATCCGCCACCATTTGCCCAGCTCCTGGCCCTGGCGCACCTTGTGGACGGGCCGGTCTTCGTCGTCGCGTGGACAACGTTCTGCTTCTGGTGTCTCTGGTACATCGCTGGTCGCTGGACGCCGATCGTCCTCGGCTTTGGTTTGGTGGCGGTAGTCGGCATCCTGCCTCCGTTGGGGGCTCCGGGCCTGTACGCGCTTCTCGGTAACGTCCAGCTTCCAATGGCCGCGGCGATCGTCGCTGGAATGCGCATCCGGCGTGGTGGGCCGTTCCACTCCTAACCAAGTCGGGACCAGGGGTTGGGCTGCTCTGGTTTGCCGTACGACGGGAGTGGCGAAACCTCGGGATCGCGCTCGGCTCGACGCTGGGATCGCCGGGGTCAGCTTCGCTCTTGCGCCTGGTCTCTGGTTCGCGTGGGTCGCGTTCCTCACCGACAACGTTGCGACCCCGAGCGCCATCCCGCTTGTCCCGATCCCGCTCGTTGTGCGCGTGCTCATGAGCGCCGCATTGGTCACCTGGGGCGCTCGCACGGACCGGATCTGGACCGTGCCGATCGCTGCCGGATGGGCGATCCCGGCTTGTACGGGTGGTCGTTCCTCCCGGTCTGGCTCGGAGCGTTGCGGCTGCTGGCCGATCCGGCGCCTCCTCCAGGTTGACCCGGACCGAGTCCCTGGTCGGCGCGCAGGCCGGGTAGTACCAACAGCGGTCTCGGGACCATCGGGGGCCGATGGCAGCGATCACCGGACTGCTAGAGTCGGGGCCATGACGGATCGAACCGCCGATCTCGACGTCGTCGTGCTCGGTGGCGGGGGCCACGTCGGGCTTCCGCTGAGCCTTGCCTTCGCCCAGGCCGGCCTGCGCGTCGGGATCTACGACACGAACCAGGCGACCCTGGATCGGATCGCCGCCGGCGAGATGCCGTTCATGGAGACCGGCGCGGACGAGCTGCTGCGCGAGGTGCTCCCGACCGGGCGCCTGGCGTTCGGCGCCGACGGCGACATGATCGAGCGGACGATGTGCCTCGTCGTCGTGATCGGGACGCCGGTCGACGAGTTCCTCGGGCCGTCCATGACGATCTTCGAGAAGGCCGTGGACCAGATCGCCCCGCACCTCCGCGACGGCGCGCTCGTCGCGCTGCGGAGCACGGTCTATCCGGGGACGACCGGCGTACGTCGCCCAGCACCTGGCGGATCGTGGTTGCCGCGTCGACGTCGCCTTCTGCCCGGAGCGGATCGCCGAGGGCCACGCGCTCGAGGAGCTGCATTCGCTGCCGCAGATCATCGGCGCGGACAGCGACGGGCCGCCGAGCGGGCCGACAGAGCTTTTCGGCGTCCTCGTCCACCAAGACGATCCGGACGACGACCAAGGAAGCCGAGCTGGCGAAGCTCTTCACCAACACCTGGCGGTACATGAAGTTCGCCGTCGCCAACCAGTTCTTCATGATCGCGGACCAGGCCGGCATGGACTACACGAACATCCTGCGGGCGATCCGCGAGGACTACCCGCGCGCGGCCGACCTGCCGGGCCCGGGTTTCGCCGCCGGCCCGTGCCTGTTCAAGGACACGATGCAGCTGGCCGCGTTCACCACCGACCACTTCCCGCTCGGCCAGGCCGCGATGCAGGTCAACGAGGGGCTGCCCGCGTACATCGTCTCGGCGCTCGAGCGGCGCTACGGCGGGCTCGCAAGGCAAGTGCGTCGGGATCCTCGGCATGGCGTTCAAGGCCGAGTCCGACGACCCGCGCGCGTCGCTCAGCTACAAGCTGCGCAAGCTCCTGCGCTGGGCCGGGGCGCAGGTGCTGGCGACGGATCCGTACGTGGCCGACGATCGACTCGTGCCGCTGGACCGGGTCCTCGCGGAGAGCGACATCCTGGTCCTCGGCGCGCCGCACCGGCAGTACCGCGGCCTCCAGGTCGGCGGCAAGGACGTCGTCGACGTCTGGGGCGCACTGGGCGAGGGGATCCAGCTGTAGTGCGGATCCTCGTCACCGGCGCCGCCGGGTTCATCAACGGCTACCTGGTCCCGGAGCTGCTCGAGGCCGGCCACGACGTCATCGGCCTCGACGACTTCAGCAAGTACGGCCGGCTCGTCCAAGTCGTACGACGACCACCCGCGCTACCGGTTCGTCGAGGGCGACGCCAAGGACGTCGGGCTGATGCGCGAGCTCGCCGCCGACTGCGACCAGGTCGTGGCGGCCGCCGCGATGATCGGCGGGATCAGCTACTTCCACGAGTTCGCGTACGACCTGCTCGCCGAGAACGAGCGGATCCTCGCCTCCACGTTCGACGCCGCGATCGCCGCGCACCGCGACGGCCATCTCGAGCGGATCGTCGTCGTCAGCTCGTCGATGGTGTACGAGTCGGCGACGCGTCTTCCCGACGCCCGAGGGCGCCCAGCTGACCTCGCCGCCGCCGATCTCGACCTACGGCTTCCAGAAGCTCGCGTCGGAGTACTTCGCCAAGGGCGCCTGGGAGCAGTACCAGCTCCCGTACACGATCGTCCGGCCGTTCAACTGCGTGGGGATCGGCGAACGCCGGGCGCTGCCGCGACACGGACATCATGAGCGGCAACGTGAAGCTGGCTCTCAGCCACGTCGTGCCGGACCTCGTCCTCAAGGTGCTCAAGGGCCAGGACCCGCTGCACATCCTCGGCGAGGGCAACCAGGTCCGTCACTACACGTATGGCGGCGACCTGGCGCACGGGATCCGACTCGCGATGGAGTCGCCGGCCGCCGTCAACGACGACTTCAACCTCTCGACGGCCGCCTCGACGACGGTCCTCGAGCTGGCCGAGTGCATCTGGCACAAGATCCACACCGACGGCCGACCGTTCCGCTACGTCAGCGACGCGCCGTTCGAGCACGACGTGCAGCTGCGCGTCCCGGACGTCCGCAAGGCGCGCGAGATCCTCGGGTTCGAGGCGACGACGTCGCTCGACCCGATGCTCGACGAGGTCATCCCCTGGATCCGAGCCGAGGCCGAGGTCGGGCAGGCTGTGACGCGGCTGCTGCCCGAGCTCTACGAAGCCCGCTTCGACGAGCGAGAGGTCAGTGCCAAGGACGCCGTCTGGCGCGAGATCGTCGGGTACCTCCAGCGCTACATAGACCGGAAAAGCGCCCGTGCTCGATCTGGCCTGTGATCGCGGCCACTTCATTCGTTGGGTAAGCGGTAGCGAGCGGTGGGCGACCGATATCCGTGACATGAGCTCGGCTCTGCCTGCCGACGTCCGGTTCGTGCAGGCGTCTGGTCTGGACCTTGCCGGCGCGCTTCCGGCTGGACACTTCGGCACGATCTTCATGAGCAACTACCTCGAGCACCTGGAATCCAGTGACGCAGTAATCGACCAGCTTCGTGTGGCTGCCGGACTCCTGTCGTCCAGGCGGTCGCGTGATCATCCTCCAGCCGAACATCCGCCTTGTTGGCGCGCGGTACTGGGACTTCATCGACCACGGGTCGCGCTTACCGAACGCAGCTTGCTCGAGGCGGCGGAGCTGGCCGGCCTGACAGACGGTCGACTTGGTGACCCGATTCTGCCGTACTCGACGAAGGGCCGGCTGCCGACGGCACCAATGCTCGTCCGTGCCTACCTCGCCCTTCGCCCGCTTGGTGGCTGATGGGCAAGCAGACGCTGTTCGTCGGTGGACGCGAGCGGTGAGCGCGACCGCCGAGCTCGCGATCGTCCTGCCCGTCTACAACGAGGGCGAAGCCGTCGAGCCGGTCCTTCGTGACCTGGCAAGCACCGTCAGGACGCCCACGAGCTGGTCGTCGTGTACGACTTCGACAACGACACGACAGTTCCGGTGATCGAGCGCCTTGCGACCGAGTTGCCAGCCCTTCGAGGGCTCCGGAACGACCTCGGTCGTGGCGTCCTCAACGCGATGAAGGCCGGCATTGCCGGTACGACTGCGCCGTACGTCCTGATCTCGATGGCGGATGGCTCGGACGAGCCGCAGGTCGTGGATCCGATGGTCGACCTGGCGCGCAACGGCGCGGATGTCGTGGCGCCTCGCGCTACATGCGGGGCGGGCGCCAGGTCGGCGGTCCGCCTCTCAAGCGGCTGCTGAGCCGGACGCGGGTCTGACGCTTCATTGGTTTGCCGGTGTCCCGACCCACGACCCGACGAACAACTTCAAGCTCTATTCGCGCCGGTTCCTGGACACCATCGCCATCGAAAGCACTGCCGGTTTCGAGCTGGCCCTGGAGCTGACGGTCAAGGCCACGATCGCCGGCCGCCGGATCGCCGAGGTGCCCACGACCTGGCGGGACCGAACGGCCGGCCAGAGCAACTTCAAGCTCCGCGAGTGGCTGCCGCATTACCTCCACTGGTATTTGAAGGCGCTCGGCGCCCGTTGGCTGCCAGTCGCCTGACGGATCAGGGCGCCTCTGGCTCCGGCAGCGGGATCTCGGCGCCTTCGCGAAGGACACGCTTCGCATCGGCGAGCACGTCGGGCGAATTGGCGCCGACCGCCCAAGGCACGAGGTAGTCGCCGAGTGGCGATCCGTGCGCGCGCACGATCCTCGCCAGGGCGTTGGGCGAAGGCACGAGGACGAGACTTCGATCCGGATCGGTCGTGGTCGGCAGAGGGACATCGAGTGCAACTGTCACCAGCGCGCGCGTGAGTTCGGCCCGGTCCGCAAACAGTGTTCGACCGCCGACTAGCAGCCGAATGTTCCAGGTCAGGGTCAGCGCCAGGACGATTGCGCCACCGACTACCCACGCTCGGCGGCGGTCTGGCTCGCCATCATTGGCTGACCGATCTGGGCAAACAAGCCGACGACGGCCAGTACGGTCGATACATACGTATAGCGCGTCAGCGTTGCCGTATCGACCCCGATCGAGGACCGGGCGAGACCGATCAGGGCATAGAAGGCAGCGATCGCGACGAGGCAGGCGATCGCGCGGGGCGAGATCGAGAACGACCGTCGCCGCGCCGCCGCGAGTCCCGTGGCCAGGATCACGACGATCAGCACGATGCGCCCGAGGTCCGGGCCAACGCCAACGACGGTCCCTGCGAGCGCGGAGAACCCCGTGATGATGAACGGCGGCATGTCCCCAGGCTGCCTAATCGAAACAGCCCTTCATGGGCATCGATGCCGACGCGCCCGAAAGCGAAGTACCAGGCGCCATAGATCGCCAGCCGGAAACGCCAGTACTGTCGCCATAGCCCGCCGACGTGGGTCGAGCAGGAGCTCGACGCCGACGGCGACCGAGCAGACGATGCCGGGGCCGCCCTGCGAGGCGAGCGATGCCAGGAGAAGGCATGCGCCAAAGTTGCGCGGCGGGCAGTCAGTGGCGACGCATCAAATACCAGGATCGCGGCGATTCCCGCAGCGGTCGCCCCAACAAAGCCGGTCTGGAACGCCCAGAAGAGGTTCTCGAATCCTCCGCCAATGAGCAGGAGGACCGTGCCGACCGCGAGCGCGACCCGCGGCCGGAGCTTCGCCGGACCAGCTCGTACACCAGGGCGACCACGGCTCACGTGCAGCAGGACGAGCACGACCAGGTATGGCATGTACGACCCGATTCCGACCGCTCGACAGGGCCCGATAGACCAGGATCGGCAGCGTGGCCCTGTTCGTTGTGGGGCGGAGAACCACGTCGACGGGTCGCCGAGAGCTCGCGATTCGATGAACGCCCACTCGTCGGAGAAGAACGTCAGGCCGGCTCCGAGGGCGAGGACGAGCAACGCTCGCCGACGCCGCGAGAACTGTGAACAGGACGTCGAACCGGTCAGGGCGCATGTTCGGACGGATTGCCGCGCGAGGAGGGACAGGGTCGCCGCCGTGATCGCGAGCATGGCGACGGAGCCTGACGACACCCAGCGAGCCCGGCCACCGGCAGCAGCCGCGGCGATCGCTGGCGTCGGCGGCACGGCCGCCAGCAGGTTCAGCGGTGAAGACGATCCCGAAGGCATGCGCCGAGCCAGCGCAGGCGCCGCTCCGGGATCAGCAGCGCCAGGAAGATCACCGCGCCGTAGGCGTACCGCTCGTGCATCGTCGTGAGGAACGTGAACGCGACGAGCACAGACGCTGCCAACGCCAGGAGCAGCGTCCGGGCCGCGGGACCGCAGGACCGCGAGGCACACGACGAGCTCGAGCAGGCCGGCCGTGGCCAACCCGACGTGCCGCAGCGTCACCGGCCCGAGGACCGCGACGCTGTCCGACGACGAACGCGCCACCGGCGGCGGCCTCCTGGACCAGCCACCAGACGTTCCATGCGCGGAGCGACAGGACCGCGAAGATCTCGTTCTGGTAGTCGGCCAGGTTCCGCAGGTAGCTGGCGGCCCGCCGGCGGCGAGGAACGGCAGCCACAGGATCCGACGATCGACGACCGCGCCGATCGGCCGTCGGCCCGCGCGAGCCCGCGCCAGCCGCCTGTGGCCCAGAACCACGCCGCGAACGGCACGAGCAGGGCAGGGCCTGGGGCTTGGTCATGAGCGCGACGCGCGATCGCCGCCGCCGCCCAGCCGTTGCGACCGTTGATCGCGAGGACGGCCGCCGCAAGCGCCGGGCAGCATGTAGATCGACTCGTACTGGCCCCACCAGGCGCTGACATCGATCACCGCCGGGTGGAGCAGGATCCGCGGCCGCCGCGACCACGGCCCAGCGCGGCTGCCCGCGAAGCGCGTACGCGCACGAGGACGCCGAGCCCGAGGTCGGCGACGCGACGCCGGCAGCTTCATGAGCACCCGGATCGCCGGATCGGACCCATCGGTGACGGTCTGGAATGCCGGCTGGATGGCTGCCAGGACGCCCAGACGTAGACCATGACCGGCGGGAACGACAGGTCCTGGTCGTAGGCGTTCGGACAGCCCGCCAACGGCGATGCCGTGGACCCAGAGGACGAACTGGTCGATGTCGCCGCGCAGCCCCTCGGTGGGCAGCAGGACAGGCGGATCGCCGATGCCCGACGACGAATGCGGCCGCCAGCGCCGCGATGTCGCGCCGCGACCAGTGGCGCCCTGGCCTCGCTGGGCGTCGTCGGGTCAGACGCGGCCGGAGACCCAGTAGCGCTCGGCCGAGCCATCCACCCCGCCGAGCTCGGCGATCACCCGGCCATGCGAGCGGACGGCGTCGGCCATCGCGCGGTTGTCATCGAAGAGACGCTCGATCTGGCTCTCGTACAGGCTGATGCCCATGATCTTCGCCTCGAGGACGTCGGTGATGTCGGCGAACTCGGGCTGGACGCTCACGTCGCGTGGCAGTCCCGAGAACGGATCGGCACCCAGGCCATCGAGCCCGCGGAAGTCGTTCCACAACGCGTACGGGAAGTCCTCGTAGAACGCGACCATTCCCGCGTAGTCGGGTCCCGGCATCACCCAGCGACGCGGCTCCGCAAGGAGCTGGACGCCGACGTCGCGGCAGAGCTGGTGGTCGACATGTCCACCGACCCCGAGCGGGAAATAGACCCGTTGCGGCTCGAGCCGGGCGATCTCCTCGCGCAGGAGCGCGTGCGGCGGATCGTCGTCGTCATGCGGGTTGCCGAGCAGCTCCGCGTCGCCCTCGTAGCCGCGGAACACCGCATCGGGCAGGTCCAGGAACACGACCGATGCCTCGGCGAAGTAGGCGTAGCGCTCGTCCTCGACCCGTCGCCGCGCCACCAGGTCGCCGGCCTCGGCCGCCTCGGTGATCTCGTTGGTCAGGAGGGCGCCGTGGGTGGGCAGGTCGTCGATGACCGGCTGGTCCGCCAGCGGGACGTTGCGGATGCTCGCGCGCCGATACCACGACGAGCGCTGCCAGAACCGCTTGGCGGCCGCATCGGACTCGGTCTGGGTCGCCTCCAGGCCCTCCTCCGTCGCCGCCCAGGCCGGGACGAGCGCGGCCGTTGGCCAGTCCGCGGCGATGGCGCGGCGGTTGAACGCCTCGGTCGACGGCCAGAGCGCCTTCGAGCCGAACCCGAGCGCCTCGCGCTGGTATGGCGACAGCCGATCCAGCGGAGCCATCACCCGAGAAGACGGTCAGGATCGTCACGTTCTGGCCGAGCTCGCGCAGGCTCGCGATCAGACCGCCGCACGAGAGGGCGACGTCGTCCGGATGCGGCGCGACGAACACGTGGGTCATGGCCGGCCGAGTATACCGAGCGCCACGGCGCGCCCGCCGGCATGAGGACGCTCTCGCCTACCCAGTCGACGGCGCGAATGGATTGACCACCTGCACTCCGTCGAGGACTCGTCCGCCCTGGAGATCCTCAGATACGAGACGGTTCGCTCCCGCCCTTCGTGCCGCTTCCACGATCAACGCGTCCCAGAACGACAACTGCTGCTGTTCTTCGAGGTTCGACGCAGTCAAGATGAGGGCCAGGTCAACCTGGATCAACGGCCAGGCGGCGTACAGCCCAACGATCTGCCGGGCGGTGGATCGCGCCATCGGCGGGCTGAACTTTCGCGTCGCGACCACGTAGAACTCCTGGAGCACCTGGGTGCTGAGCGTTCCGCGCCGATCCTTCCAGAGCTGCTCGAGCAGCTCCTGTGCGACCGGTTGCTTCTCCCGTTCCGATGCGTCGTGCGCGTACACGAGGACATTCGTGTCGACAAACGTAAGGTCGCGGGCGCTCACCTGGACCTAGCGTTCGTGCAGGGAATCGCGCTGCCATGACCTGCCGCCACGCGGGGCAGCGCCGCGCATCAGCTCCGCGGCTTGACGCCAGGACTCGTCGTACCGCGCATCCTCGTCCACGAGGGCGCTCAGCTCGTGGGCGACCATTGCACTGACCGAGGTCCCGCGCTTCGCGGCAACGACCTTCGCGCGGCGAATGACGTCCGCATCCAGCTGGAGGGTCAAGTTCGTTTCTACCCATGTGGTCCATCCCCACAGTGTTTGACGTGGACCACAGCGTACCACAGTGCTGATGGACTCAGGCGTCGAAGCCGCCGGCCCCGATCAACGGGAACGAAGACGCAGGCGCCGTCGGGACGCTCGATCCACTCGTCCCCGCGGCGGGTGACCACGGTCAGGATCTGGCGGTCCCGTGGGCCGACCGGGATGACCAGGCGACCACCGTCGGCGAGCTGGTCACGCAGTTCCACCGGGATGACCGGGGCCGCCGCGGTCACGATGATCCCGTCCCAGGGCGCCCCGCCGGGATCGCCGAGGCTGCCGTCGGCGAGTCGGATCTCGACGCGGTCGCCCAGGCCGATCGCCTCCAACCGGGCGCGGGCCGCCGGGATCAGCGCTTCCAGACGCTCATACGTGGTGACCCACGCCCCGAGCCAGGCCAGGACCGCCGCCTGGTAGCCGGATCCCGTCCCGATCTCCAGGACCCGGTCGCCCGGCTGGACGTCGAGGAGCTCGGTCATCCGGGCGACCATGTAGGGCTGGCTGATCGTTTGCCCGGCCCCGATCGGCATGGCCTCATCCGCGTAGGCGTCGGCTCGAACATCGTCTGGGACGAAGACCTCGCGCGGGATCGCGGTCATCGCCTCGAGGACCCGTTCGTCCGTGATGTCACGCGAACGGAGCTGGTTCGCGACCATCGCCGCGCGGGCTTCTTCCGGGTCCCGGGGCGACGGGGTGCCCCAGAGTCTCGGGCGCCATCGACTCATGGCGGGAGCCTACTCTCGTTCGCACGCCTCGCGAACGGGACGAACGACCTCGAAGACGCCTCAGGAAGGCGCGGCCGACGCCGATGGCGCAACCGACGGCGCAACGGAGGGAGCAGGTGTGCTCGTCAGCAGCCCACCGGTCCCGCCAAATAGCCCGAACGCGAGGATCGCGACAAAGACCACGACAGTGACGATGACGAAAACCCGCGATGCGTTGTCGGTGGTGCGGACGGCCAGCTCGGATTGGGTCGGCGCCCGCTGGACGGATGGTGGCGGCGCCCCGCGACGACGGGGGACAGCGGCACCGGCCGCACCAGCGGCACTGGCCGCGCCAGCGGCACCGGCCGCCCCGGCGGCCGCAGTCGAGGCCGCGGGCACGGGCTCGGCGCCCAGCGGCTCGACCGTCTCCTCTTCGAGCTCGTCGTCGCCCAGCTCGTCCGCTTCGCCGTCCTCGGCTTCGAGCTCGGCCTCGATCTCGTCGACCTCGGCGGCGTCGCTCTCGGGATCGAAGGCGGCCGTCTCCGCGGTGAGCTCTTCGGTCGCGGCCTCAGCCGCCTCGGGCGCGCTGGTCTCGGTCTCCGCAGCGGGCGCAGCTTCCGGCTCGGGCGCAGCTTCCGGCTCGGGCGCAGCTTCCGGCTCGGGCGCAGCTTCCGGCTCGTCGGGCGTCGCGTCGGGCGTGCCCTCGGGTCGTTCGGTCATACGGGGTCGTCACTCCTGGCGAGCGGCGCGAGATCTGGTCGCGACGCGGGCGCCAGTGTACCCAAGCGGCCGGGCCGCCGCCGATCAGGCATCGCGGATGGCGGGGACGAACAGCCCGGCGAGACCGGCAATCATCGTCACGATGCCAAAGAACGCGAGCACGGTTGTCACGCCCACGAGTTCCCCAAGGACCGCACCCACGCCCATCGCCACGGTCATCGACCCAAAGACGAGGGCAAAGCGGAAGCCGACGACGCGACCCATGAGCGTCGGTGGGGTCCGTTCCTGGAAGAGCGTCTGGCTGGGGATGACGAACACCATGTTCGCCACGCCCTGGCCGACCGCCACGCCGATGGCCAGCCCGACGTTGTCGGTGAGTGCAAGGACGGTCACCAGAAGCCCCCAGACGGCATACCCGATGATCACCAACCGACCGCGGCCAAACCTCGACGCCGACGAGGCCGATGGCAAAGCCACCGACGAGGTTCCCGACGCCGATCCCGGTCTCGAGGAACGCGTAGATGGCCTGCCAACCAAGCTCGCTCGTCCCGGAAGACCGTGAGGGCGTAGGCCGGCGTCAGGGCGATGACGATCCCGATCGTGAACTGTCCGATCGCGGCCTGGATGGTGTTTGCCAGCAGGGTCGCCTCCGACCGCAGGAAGACCCACCCGGCACGCAGCTCCGACACGAACCGGTATCCGCCATCGGCCGCGGCCGCTCGCCTCGGCTTCCGCCGCTTCCTCGGCCTCCTTCGCGGTCACGGCACGGACGACGATCGCGGTCAGCAGGATCGCGGACGCGAGGTAGGTCGCGCTGTCCACCCAGAGCGCGAGCGGGGCGGCGGTTCCGAGGGCCAACACGAAGATCCCGGCGAGGGGATAGCCAAAGATGTCCGCCATGGTCTCCCCGACCCACAACGCGGAGTTCGCGGTGAGCAGATCACGCTCCTCGACGATGCGCGGCAGGATCGCCACCCGCGCAGGTCGGAAGAAGATCGAGATGGTCGTGATCGCGAACACCATCGGGTAGACCAGGATCACGTTGATCATGAGCGCGACCGGGATGAGCAGGCACGAGCGCCGCCCGCAGGATGTCGCTGACGATCAGGACTTCCTTGTGGTTCCAGCGATCCACGAACGTGCCGGCGATCGGGCTGAGGATCAGGTTCGGCAGGGTGGCCGCGAAGAACACGAGACCGGTGGCGAGGGCGGACCCCGTCGAGATCCCCACGACCGCGACCAGCGCCAGCTGGTGCAGTCGATCTCCGAAGACCGAGATCAGCTGGCCGGCCCACAACGCGGAGAACGAGCTGTTGAGGGCGAGACGGACGTACGGATGTTGTCGGACTCGCGCGACCGCTTCGACGGGCAACCGCGGGATGGGCAGGGCGGTCGTGGACGCATCGGTCGCCGCGGCCGTGCTCGCGCCCGAATCCGCCGCAGCGCCGACGCGGCCGACTCGGCGGCGGGCTGGAGCGTCCACCGCGAATCGGCCGCAAATGGCCCGGACGATGGGGAGCTCAGGCGTTGGCCTGCCCCACCGAAGACAACGGGTCGCTCGAGGGCGGCGCTTTCGGCGATCGCCGGCGTCAGGCCTGTCTCGTAGCCGGCCGCGAGCTCGTAGGCCATGCCCGGCGCGGCGGGGCCGGCCATCCCTGCGAGCCGGCGTCGGATCGCCTCGAGCTGCTCCGGGGTGAGCTCCTGCGGGACCCGCACGACGCCGGCAAAGAGGAAGAAGGCCAAGACCGGCGGCCAGGAACGCGTCACCAACCGACGCCACGTTCTGGATGAACGGGAGCGGGATCGGGATGACATCGGCGAACGGCCCGAGGTGGAGGAGGAAGGACGCATCGAGGGTCGCCGGCAGGATCGTGTGCAGCACCGAGATCGTCGTCGCCGGATCGAAGCCGGCTACCCGGAGGCTCGGCTCCCAGATCGGCATGTAGCCGCCGTTGACCACGATGACCGTGGCGTTGGACAGGATGCCGACGAACGCGAGGCTGAGGCCCGGGTAGGTGCGGTTCTTCCACAGGCCGACGAGGAGGAACGCGAACGCCGCCGAGAGCAGCGGCAGCCGGAGGGCCTCGATCGGCGCGACGTGCGCGCCGAGCAGGATCTCCGTGCCGTACCGGAGGACGACGGCGACGAGCAGCAGCCACGTGCTCCGCAGACGGATCGTGGCCAGGTTGCCAAGGGTGCCGCCGGCGACGAGGCCCATGACGAGCCCGAGGACGATGCCGCCGATCAGCACGTGGCAAGGCTCCCGTTCACGATTCCATCATGGCCGCTCGGCCAACCCCGGTGCTGGGCCGGCGGGGACCGGCCCTGTTCTCTCGTTTGGTGCGGCTGGTGTTGTCTAGGTAGCCAGGCTCAGCGAGGATCGGCCGGTGCGGCGACGGACTGCGAGGTTGCCGCCGAGGCCGCCGCGGTGACGTCGGCACGCGAGGCGTTCATTCGCTCCGCGGCCTGGTGGAGCATCGGGATCGGCCGGATCTCCGTTGGTCGGCCGGCGTCGGGCACGCCTTCGACATGATGGGTTCGAACGAAGGCATCGACGACGACGGGATCGAACTGGACACCCGCGAACTTCCGCAGCTCGCCCAGGGCTTCTTCGTGGCTCAGGGGCGTCATGCGATATGGGCGGGCGGCGGTCATGGCCTCGAACGCATCGGCGACATGGAGGATGCGGGCGAGCTTGGGGATCTCGTCGCCGATCAGGCGGTCGGGGTACCCGGAGCCGTTGTACCACTCGTGGTGATGGCGAATGATCGGCAGCTCGGCCGCGAGCCTGATGACCGGGGCGATGATCTGGGCGCCCAGGACGGGGTGCGCATTCATGATCATCCGCTCGTCCCGGGTCAGCCGCTCGGCCTTCTTCAGCACCCCGTCGGGAACGCCGATCTTGCCGACGTCATGCAGCAGGCCGCCCCACTCGAGGGCCTCCAGCTCGCTGTCCGTGACGCGCATCACCCGGCCGATGTCGACCGCGATCTCCTTGACACGCTGGCTGTGCCGCGCCGTGAACGGGTCCCGCTTGTCCACCGCCTCGGCGAGCGCGCCGATCGTCTGGGTGAACATGTCGCGCATCTCGACGAGCCGCTGCGACGCCACACGGGTCGTGTAGAGGGGAAGGGCGAATAGGAGAGTGGCCCACCATTGAATGCTGTAGACGACGGACATCAGCCACCGAGCGGCCCCATCGCGAGGTTGTTGAATGCTGTCTCTCGGATGTCGCCTGAGACGACGGCGTCAGAATCGGCTGGCCAGTCCGCAGCGCCAAGCAGCGCCGCCAGCCAATCGCGGCGTTCAGAACGAAGAAGACTGCCGCGCCGAGCATCGTGGCAACGAAGTCGACTACCAAATTGGCCAATCCGACTCGAAGCCGCGAGATTCGACCAATGCCAAGACGAGTCATCCCTGCCGGCGATCGCCGGCGAGCGTGAGCGCCGGCGTGATTCGCCAGTGTGCCATACCAAGGGATCCGGCCCCGCGATCTCCCGCACCTCGGTGGTACCGATAGCGGCGACCCATCCACCGACCGCTGGCCCGCCAAGCGTGAGGGCCGCAAGAACAGGAGCCATCGCGACGGCTTGCTGAGTGCCGAGTGGAAGCTTGACTGGAAGGGCAGAGGCGACAAGGGTCAGAACAGTCCAGAACGAGGACGCCCAAGCAATTTCACGCCGAGAGTGGACCGATCCGCTGAGCTCGAAGTCTCGGCGCCGATCCGCGGGTCCGCAGGAAACACAAAAGTCGCGACCCCGAGCGCAATTGCGCTCAGAGTCACGACTCCGGCGATGTAGATCTTGAGGGGTTCGCGGCATCAGTGCCTCGTACGGTTGGCGACTACCCGAACTCTAGCCGTTGCGCTTGGTCCGGTAATCGCGACCAAACGTACTAGAAGCCTCGCAGCGAGGCTCCACCGGCTAGTGCGATCATGGCGACGCTGATAGCGACCGTCACGATGATGTGCCAAATCTTGGCCTTCACTGGAAGGTCCTACCAGCCCTTGAGGGACATCTCGGGACTCACGCTCGATCCTCCTTTGCGGCCCTCGTGTTCCGAAAAACACGAAAACCGACCGGACTTGTGGGTCGGTCGGTTGCACTACTCGCTCTGCCCCACCCCAAGTGCCCATTTCAGGTGGTGGCTTCAGCGCGTCCGAGCGTTAACGGTACTTACTAGTACTGGGGTACTAGGAAGTGAGCCGGACTATATGGATCCTGGAATCCCCCGGTCAATACGGCACCTTACCTATCCGCTACAAGCGACTCAAGCGGCAGGCGGCTCCAGGCCCAGCTGGTCGCGCATGACGCCGGCGTAGTGTCCGTACTGCTCGGCAGCGGCTGCGTGGGCGCCGCTTGCTCGGTAGAAGCGAAGCAACGACACCTCGACCTGATCGGCCGTTGGATCGACATCAAGTACGCGCCGCGCCAAGCCGAATCCGCGCGCGAAATGACCAGTCTCGAGGTCGCTCGCATGACCGCGCGTTCGACGATCTCAAGATACGAAGCGTGCAGCCAATCCCGATAGGGAGCCGCCCATTCCTCGTACTCGAAGTCAAGGGCAAACCTGCCCTCGTACTCGTCTGCCAATGTCTGAACCTGATCCGGAGTCGGGCACCAAAGGCAAAGCCCTTGATTAGCCGCCGGCACTCGTTGCTCCGACTGGTGACCAGTTCGGCGATCGAGCCAGATCAGGTCGGAATCATGGTGCACATATCCGGGCGATAGGTCGTCAACGTAGTTCTCTTCGAGAACGCGTCGCAGGAAATAGACGGTCTGATTTAGTGAGTTCACAGCGTCCAGCGGATCGAGGTCCGGCCACAGCGCATCGAGAACCTGGTCGCGCGTGCTACGCAAAGTCGGGCTTTGTCAACAGAAAGCAGAGGAGCGCCAAGACCTTCCGTCGGATCGATGATCCTGCGACCGCGCTCTGACCGACCCGGATCGCGACGCGGTTCTGGTCATCCACAAAGACAGGGGTCTGCCAGCCGGCGCGCCAAGGGCCCTTCCCAGTCGTCGAGGACCCAGAGCATCCTGCGCTGCCGCCTCGCATACGCCCTTAGCCGACGGATGTCCGACTCGCTCGCCGAATTGCTCCAGTGCGCGGGCTGCGTTAATACCATCGCCGGCTGCGCACGCTCCACAACATGGCGTAGCACGAACCTCCATCGACCAGGGTGTAGTGTTGCGGCGCTCGCCACGCCAGCCAGGCCCGTCATCGTCGAGTTCATCCAGCCGAGTCGCGAGGAGATCTGCCACGTACGTGACATTCCAAGGGGACGATCCCGACCATCCGATGCCACGGACTCCGAAAGAGCGTCACTCGGGTCCAAGTCAGACTGCGCACAGTACTTCGGCGACTCGATCGCCATCGATGCGGCACCTTGCTGCTTAGCCGGCTCGATGGCCTCGAGCGCCGCCGCTGGGCCGCCCTGGGGCCCGCTCGCGACGGCGAACATAGGCGCGAGTCACGAGAAGTTGCGTTGACTGGCGAGGGTACCGTCCCCAATTTCGGCATCGTCGAATGTCATCCATTCGCGTCCGCGCCAGTGCCAGATCCCGTCTGGCGAGAGTGGTACCGCGCCCACTGCAGAGTCGACAGGGCGACGCGGTCATTGCCGTTGATGGAATTCGGCCATCGAACACTTCGAGCGAGCCCTAGGCTGCCTCGGATCCGCGAACGAATCGGCAAGGTCGGCTCGTTCGAGCGCCGCCTCCGAGTTGTCCGAGCGTCGACGCGGATCAAGGTCTGTTCTGCGCTCGGATCAGATCGCCGAGCATCGTCAACGCAATGGCCTTGGCCATGAGAGCCGAGGAGTACTCGATTTCGAAGGACGGTCTCATGCAGAGCCTCAATGCCGATTCGGCCGTACTCGACGGCACGCTGTGGGTCATCTCGAAGGATACGAGATGATCGCGAGATTGAGCATGGTAACGCCGAAGTAGTGGGGATGTCGTCCTCGCTGGTGCTCGCCATCGCCATCAACTGCTTCGTGAGAGTCTCGGGATTTCCTCCGCGCTCGACTCGATGCCGTCTGGTGCCGTCGGCGATGAGCCTCAGGAGCTCGTCGTTACGTCGTAGCCTTGAGCCGTTCCCGCGAACGCGATGGCGCTCTTGCTATTCTCCGGCATGCAATTTCATCGTCATCAGATTCAGAAGCGCGTGATCGCTTTCCTGAGATCCGGACCACGACCACGCTCAGGACTGTCGTTGGAAAGAGCGAAGGCCGTCTCGTACTGACCGCGCTGCATCTCCATTCCGTGCCTTGATGAGACCAAGATCGCAGGCGAGAGGACATGCGGTGGCACAAGATCCACGAACCCGCCAGCGGCGACGTACTGGCCGCTGCCCATGATCTCGGGGATGCGCCGCGGCGACGATCGACGCGACGTCGTCCTGGTCGCCCGCCTCGCGGTAGTGGTAGGCAGCGACACGCCAGTCGATCGCCGAGCGGCGATGCGCCGACGCGGCGATGCATGTCGGCGACTGCCGCGTCGCCGGCTGTGAGGCGTAGGCGAGCCTCGAGGAACTCGCGGACGAGCGGGTGGTATCGCTGCGGGGCGAGGGAGGTTCGTGATCGGCGTGTGAGCAGCGTCAGCCGCTCGGCCGCCAGCGGTGAGCCGATTGGTCTCGTGCGGATCGAGGCCGGCGACGACGGCCGCAAGCTCCGCCGTGACGGTCTGCAGGATCGCGGTTCGCATGAGGAACTGCTGCAGGTCCTCCGGCAGGTCGCCGACGACCTCCTCCGCGAGGTAGTCGTAGAGCTCCTGGTCGGCGCCGCTCATGTCCCGGACGAAGCGCCGGATCTCGGCCGGTGTCCGGTCGCGGAGCGCCGCGTCCACGAGCTGGAGCGACGCCGCCCAGCCCTCGGTCCGTGCCACCACGTCAGCCAGGACGTCGGGCTCGAGCGTTCGCCCGTAGGTCTCGGAAAAGAGGCGTTGTGTTTCGTCGGCGTCGAACCGGAGGTCATCGGTCCCGAGCTCGGCCACCTCGCCTGCAGCCCGCAGGCGCGCGAGCGGGATCGTGGGCACCCGCCGGCTTGCGAAGACGATCGAGAGCCGTTCGGGTGCGCGAGTCACGAGCTCCCGCGCGATCAGCCGCACGTCCGGCGAGTCGTCCACGAGGTGGAAGTCGTCAAGGATCAGGATGGCGCCCTGGTCCGTGATGCCGGGCAACTCGCGCAGGAAGACATCGATCGCGGCGTCGCGCGTCGGACCGGTCGCCGACATGTCGCCCAGCATCGCCGCCGTCGTCGGCGCGAAGGCCGGGTCATGCTCCCGGCCGGCGGCCACGAGGTGGTTGAGGAAGGCGATCCAGTCCCGATCGTCTTCTTCGAGCCGGTACCAGAGCGTCCGCAGCCGGGTGCGCTGCGAGAAATCGGCCAGGAGCGTCGTCTTGCCGTAGCCAGCGTCAGCGAGCACAAGAACGACCCGGTCATGGATCTTCGCGCTCAGCCAGTCGAGCAGCCGATCACGCGCCAGCGTGTCGTCACGCAGCGCCGGACGTTGGACTTTCGCAGGCTGGATTGGATACCGGTGCACGGCGGTCCCAGTGGCTCCCTGCGGTTCGGACCCGATAGCGGGCGATCGACCAGGACCTACGGCGACCGGCTCCCACGAACCGCCTGGCCGCGAGGGCAATGACGCGTGAGGAGGCGCGAACGATACGGAGCCCTTGCGGGCCGTGTCAACGGTTGTCTCTGGGCCGGGCATGCGCCCGATGATGGCCGGCCGCGCTCATCCCCCGATTAGCTGCGACCGCGCGTCGCCGGCTGGCCTCCGCGCGACGTCAGCCCTCGTATTCGAACCCGATCTTGACCTCGACCCGGTATTCGACGATCTGGCCGTCGCGAACCACGGCGGTCGACTTCACGACCTCCACGGTCACGATGTTTCGCACGGTCTTCGACGCCGTTGCGACCGCCTGACGCGCGGCGTCGCTCCATGATCGAGGGCTCGTGCCGACCATCTCCCGGATGATGATGACGCCCACGCGATGCTCCTCCAGTACGCCTGGCCATCATGACACGAGGCCGACCCGTCGCCGGATCGGCCTCGTGGCTGCTCAGGGGATGCTAGTGGTGAGCCGTCGAGTCAGACCCCCGCCGACGTCAACGTGCCTGCTCGAACCTTGTCGAAGCAGGAGCTGCAATAGACGGGTCGATCGTTGCGCGGCGCGAACGGAACGATGGCCTGCCCCCCGCAGGCACCGCAGATCGCCGCATGGAACTCGCGCGGACCCTCATTGGCGCGAGCTCGCTTGGCCACGGCCCGGCAGGATGGGCATCGCTGCGGGTCGTTGGTCAAACCCTTCGTTGCAAAAAAGGCCTGCTCGCCGGCCGAGAAGATGAACTCCTCGCCACAATCTCGGCAGGTCAGACTACGGTCCTGGTACACCCTCGACAGACCCTCCCTCGAAGCTCGGACGCCATTGACGGTCGAGCCCGAAGCCTGGCTGCTGACGGGTCCGGAACGAACGTACGATGTTGGGGGGTACGTTCGTACGGCCCGGGCGGGGCCCGGAACTCATAGCGGAGAAGATACGCGCGCCGTCAAGCCCCAAATAGCCCCCAGTTTTCGAGCGGCGGAACCGTTTCTCGGGGCGGCGCGTCCGGGCTGCCATGTTGACCATCTTCCGAACCATCGCGATCGCTGCCTTCATCCTCGTCGCCGCCGCATGCACGAGCGGTTCCGGCGGGGCCTCACCGGGCGCGTCCGGGTCGCCGACCGAGGCGCCTGGCGACACGCCGGCGTCGGAGACCATCGATCATCCGACCGGTCCAACGGACGTCATCCTGCGGTTCGAAGAGGGTGGCGGCTTCGTGATGCCGGCGTTCCTCGCCACTCAGGCGCCGCATTTCACGCTCTACGGCGACGGGACGATCGTCTTCCGGAACCCGATGCTCGATCCGCTCGAGCCGAACGGATCGGTCTTCCCGATGCGACCGTTTCGGACTGCCAGGCTTTCCGAGGACCAGGTGCAGGACCTGCTCGTTACCGCTCTTGGCGAGCACGGACTTGGTGTCGCCCGACCGGAGTACCGGAACGACCTCGTCGCGGACGCCGCAACGGCGGTGTTCACGGTCAACGCCGGCGGGGTGAACAAGACGGTGTCGATCTACGCGCTGGGTCTGGAGATGGAGAACGATCCAGATGCGGCGGCCCGCGCCGCGTTCACGGAGCTGCGCGACCGGCTGCTCGACATCGATGCCGGCGGTGCGTTCGAGACCGCCGAGTTCGCGCCCGAGCGATATCGCGGGGTGTTGCTCGAGGGTCAGCCCGGGGCTCCGGATGCCAGGCCCTGGCCGTGGTCAGACATCGCACCGGCGGATTTCGTCACGAACGCGGACCCGAACGCCTTCCAGCTGCCCGCGCGAGTGTTGACAACCGAGGACGTCGGCGCGCTAGGCATCGAACCATTCACGGGCGGCTTCCAGGGCGTCACGCTGATCGGCCCCGACGATGGAAAGTTCTATACGTTCTCGCTGCGCCCGCTCCTGCCCGACGAGAAGGAATAGGGGCGGAGCCTCGGCTGGCTACGGCTTGATGGGCGGCCCCGGCCGCGGCGTCATGCCTCGGCTGCGTACCGCTCGGCGGCGTAACTGACGAACCGCGTCTGCTTCTTCTTGAACCAGAGCTCGATTTCGCCCGTTGGCCCATTGCGGTGCTTGGCGAGCTTGAGCCTGACGACCTCGCCGTCCTGCTCCTGGTCGTCGGCGCCGCGTTCCTTGTCGCGCCACAGGAACATCACGAGGTCCGCGTCCTGCTCGATGGCGCCCGACTCGCGCAGGTCCGAGAGACGCGGTTCCTTGGATTCGCGCATCTCCGGCTGGCGAGACAGCTGTGACAGAGCAATCACCGGCACCGACAATTCGCGCGCGAGCGCCTTGAGCCCGCGCGAGATCTCCGAGACTTCCTGGACGCGGTTGGCGTCGCGGTTGGTCGTGGTCGCCTGCATCAGCTGCAGGTAGTCGACGATGACGAGGTCGAGCCCGCTCTCCGCCTGGAGCCGGCGGGCCTTCGTCCGGAGCTCCATGGCCGAGATGTTCGGGGTGTCGTCGATATACATGGGGGCTTCGCTGAGCGCATTCATCGCCGGCGCGATGCGGGCGAAGTCCATCTCCTCGAGGAACCCGCTGCGGAGCCGCTGCGAATCGATGTTGGCGACGCTCGAGAGCAGGCGGAGTACGAGCTGCTCCTTGCTCATCTCGAGGCTGAACACGCCGACGCTCTTGCGTTCCTTCACCGCGGCGTGTTCGGCAATGTTCAACGCAAAGCTCGTCTTGCCGACGGATGGCCGGGCGGCGACGACGACCAGGTCGCTCTTCTGGAGACCCGTGGTCAACGTGTCGAGGTCGGTGAAGCCGGTGCGGACGCCGCTGATCTCGCCGCGATGGGCATGGAGATAGTCCAGCCGGTCGTACGCGTCGTGGAGCAGCGACTTGAGCGGGCTGAACCCGGCATCGACACGCTTCTGGCTGACCGCGAACAGCTCGGCCTCGGCTCGGTCGATGGCTTCCTGGATCTCGGCCGGATCCTCGTAGCCGATCCCGGCGATCCGCCCTGCCGCCCCGATGAGGTTCCGCAGCACCGCCTTGCGCTCGACGATCCGCGCGTACTGGGTGACGTGGACGGCGGTCGGCGTTTCGTTCGACAGGCTCGAGAGATACGCCCTGCCGCCGATCGCCTCGAGCTCTTCCTTTCGCTCGAGCGTCTCGGCGACGGTGACGATGTCGATCGGCTCGCGACGCTCGAAGAGTTCCAGGGCCGCGGCATAGATCCGGGCGTTGGCCTGCCGGTAGAAGTCCGCCGGTCGGAGGAACTCGGCGACCTCGATGACCGCGTCGCGGTCGATCAGGATCGCGCCGAGCACGGACTGCTCGGCTTCGAGGCTTTGCGGCGGCAGGCGGTCAATCACGCGATGCGGACTCCAACGACAGATGGGGCCGTCATTCTCGGCCGGCGACCCCCCGGACCGGTCAACGAAGCAAGGCGCCCGACCCGTCTCGATCCACCAACTTCCCTCCGATGTGGGCCCGGTGTGGACGACTCAGTGGATATCCACGCCGGCGTCGAACCCATCCGGAGAATTGGGGAGTTGGGCGTTCGAGGCCGAGGCGGAGGGTGAGCAAGGGAGCGCGCGCACTAGAAGTGCGTAAGCGACCGGCGGAACCCTCCAACGAAGGCAGCGGGCGTCCAGCGCACCGCCATCAGTCCAACCGGCGTATTACCCCAATCAATTTGCCCTGGATCCTGACGTCGTCGTAGAACTGTGGGGGGTAGGCTTGGTTGGCCGGCTGCAGGCGGATCTGGTCCTTCTCCTTGAAGAAACGCTTGAGCGTCACCGCGTTTTCGTCGACCTGGGCCACAACGATGTCCCCGTTTCGCGCCGTTGTCTGCGGCCGAATGAGCACGAAGTCGCCGTCCGCGATGTGCGCCTCGATCATCGAGTCACCGCGGACCCGCAGGACGTAGGCATCCCCGCTCGGTGCCAGCAGATCCGGCACGGCCATCGTCTCCGAGGCGTCCTGGTAGGCCTCGATCGGACCGCCCGCGGCGATCTCGCCGATGATCGGCAGCACGCGGGCGTCCGGCGCCGTTGCCTGGGGGACGAGCTCGTTGGTCAGACCCAGCCGAATGGCGGCGGTTGGCGTGAGCCGGATCGCCCGCGACTGATCGGCGCCCCGTTCGAGGTAGCCCTCGCGCTCGAGGATCTGCAGGTGGTGATGGACGGCGGAGGTCGACGCAAGACCGACGGCCCGGGCAATCTCGCGGATGGATGGCGGATAGCCGCGCGCACGCAGCGTCGCCGCGATGAAGTCGATGATCTTGAGCTTGCGTTCGGCGTCGTGCTTGGTCACTCGCGCCTCCTTGTCAAGCATGATAACGAACGGACGTTCGATGTCAAGGTGGTAGTCGGCGATCCGGTAAGTGCCAACGATGGGGCGACCCCGAGACTCGAAGCCGTGGACGATCGCCAGGTTGGCGCTGCCATCCGCGCCATTCGAATTCGACGGCATTGGCGCCAGGTAGATGTGGCTCGCAAGGCCAAGGTCTCGCGCGAGATCATTGGCCGGATCGAACGCGGCGGCTCGGGCCTCGTTCCTGTCGGTCTGGTCAGACGTGTGGCCGACGCCCTTGGAGCGCGCTTCGACACGACGCTTCGTTGGCAAGGTGGAGATCTCGGCAGGTTGATCAATGCGCGCCACGCCGCCATGCACGAGGCGATGGCTCGGTATCTGCTGTCCATGGGCCAATGGGTCGGCGAACCGGAGGTCTCGTTCTCGGTTTATGGCGAGCGGGGCGTCATCGACATCCTTGCCTGGCACGCGCAGTCACGGAATTTGTTGGTGATCGAGCTCAAGACCGAGCTCGTGGACCTCAACGAAACGATGGGCACGCTGGATCGCAAACAACGGCTGGCGGATCGTGTCGCGCGTGATCGTGGCTGGGAGGCGGTCACGGTTGGCGCGTGGCTGGTCTTCGCCGACACACGGACCAACCGCCGAGCACTCGCGACGCACGCCACCGTCCTCCGTTCGAAGTACCCAGTGGACGGGCGGGCAATCCGATCGTGGCTCCGACAGCCGGTAGGCCCGGTCTTCGCCCTGAGTTTCATGCCAGATGTCGGCGAGGTGACCACTAGGCGCGATACACAACCGATTCGGCGGGTCAAAGCGCCTCGGCGATCGGCTTCCACGCACGATTGAGCTCGTCACTAAGTGGCGGTGGCGGCCAGTGGCGGCACAACGGCGTGCCCAAGGGTCACCTGGCCGACATATGGCAGGAAACCAGGCACAAGGGCCGCGAGGGCGGGCCCGCGCCTTGCACGTTGCCCACCTCCGCGCTCGTCGTCCCGTGGCCGCGCGGCCCGGAGCGGCAGGCAGGTCGGCCGGGCTCTGGCGGCCCGGCCGGGCTGGTGCCCGGCAAGTGCGCCCAAGCCGGTCGGGCGGGGCCGCCCTGCTAGACTCCTCCATCCCGGAACGAGGAGACACCACGCGGATGGCGCGGAACAGCTCGAAGCACAGCGCGGGATCGCGCGGGCGCGCGGGGTTCAGTCGCGCCCTCAAGCTCCTGGCCTTCCTGCCGGTCGCCACGCGGATCCCGACCTATGCCCGGCTCGTCACGGCCCTTGTCCTCGACGACCGGATGCCGGGGAGCCGCAAGGCCCTGCTCGCCGGGGCCGCGGGGTACCTGATCGTCGGTCGGGACCTGATCCCGGACGCGGTCCCGGTCATCGGCGGGGTGGACGACCTCGTGATCGTCGTCCTGGCGGTCGATCTGTTCCTCGAAGGCGTACCGGACGACCTGCTCACGGAGAAGCTCGATGATCTCGGGATCGACCGCTCGGCCTTCGACCGCGACATGGCCCAGGTGCGACGCTTGACGCCGGGGCCGGTCCGGCGGACCATCCGCCGGGTCCCCGGATTGATCGGCGGCGCCGGTGACGTATTGAGACAGCTCGGTCTCGGGCCCCGCATGCGGGCCTGGATCTCCAAGGAGGAACGCAGCGCGTGAAGGTCATCCTGACGAAGGACGTGGAGAAGCTCGGCAAGAGCGGGGAGATGCGGATGGTCTCCGACGGCTATGCCACGAACTTCCTCATCCCGAAACAACTGGCCGTGCCCGCCGCCGGCGGCGCCTACCGAGCCTGGCAGCACGACATCGCCAGCCGCGAGGACAAGCGGGTCCGCGAGCGGGCGGACGCGGAGATCGCCGCGACCCGCATTGCCAGCACCACCCTGACCATGGGCGTCAAGGTCGGCGAGGGCGGCAAGCTCTACGGCTCGATCACGTCCAAGGACATCGGGGACGCGCTGGCGCGGCGCGGGATCGAGATCGACCGTCACAAGATCGACCTCGAAGAGCCGCTCAAGACGCTCGGCACCTACAAGGTCGCCGTCAAGGTCTACGCCGGGATGACGGCCGAGGTGACGGTCGTCGTCGAACCCAAGGGCTGACCCATCTCGCCCGGCCCAGTCGTTCGTCATCGGCGGCTGGTCCTTCCGGGTGATCGCCCAGAGCGACCCGTCGCGCGGTACTGTCGTGCCGGTGCGCCACGAACTGAGCATGGCCGAACGGCACGCCGGCCCGGGACCGTCCTGAGCCGATGATCTCGGCCGTCCTGCTCGCCCTGCTCGCCATCGCCGGCGGAACGCTCGCGAGCTACGCCTACGACGACGAGTCGCCCCTGCTCGTTCGCGTCGCGGCAGGAACGGCGACCGGGCTCGTCGCACTTGCCGCGTTGGGGTTCATCGTCGCCAATATCGCTGGCATCGAGGCGGCCGTCCTGGCGTCGGGAGTCGTCGGGGTCCTGCCGCTCGCGGCCCTCTGGCAACCGTCGTTTCGCGACCGATTGGTCGCCGATCTGCGGGATGCCGGGGCAGCGGTCATGTCCGCGGCCCGGGACCCGGACTTCTCGCGCTTGGGGCCGATCCTGTACGTCGGCGCCATCTCCTTGCTGCTCTGGTTCGTCTTCGGCCGAGTCATCGTCGAGCGGGACGGCGGCCTGGCAACCGGGTACGTCAACAACCTCGGCGACATGCCGTTCCACGTCGGCGTGACGACCAGCTTTGCGTACGGGCAGAACTTCCCTCCAGCCGATCCCACGTTCGCCGGCACGGGGTTCGTCTACCCCTACCTGTCGGACTTCTTCACGGCCCTGTTCGTGGTCCAGGGCGCCACTTTGCGCGAGGCGTTCCTCATCGGGAACCTGGCGCTTGGCCTATCGCTGGTAGGCGTCCTCTACCAGTTCACCCGCCTGGTCACCCGGGATCGGCTCGCCGCGTATCTCGCGCCCGTTCTCGTCCTGTTCAGCGGCGGGCTGGGTTGGCTCGGCATCTTCGGTGATGCCCAGGCAAGCGAAGGTGGTCTGATCGCGCTCCTCGGCGCGCTGCCACACGACTACACCATCACGTCCGAGGGTCCCCTTCGATGGGGCAATGCGATCACGACATTGCTCGTCACCCAGCGCAGCCTCCTGATGGGACTCCCGATCGCCGTCCTTGTGTTCGGGTTGCTCTGGCGGCCTCATCCACTCCGACGCCGCGACGCCGACCAGGATCCAGCCTCGGGTCCTCGCGGTCACGGCCGGCGTCCTTACCGGCAGCCTGCCGCTGGTCCACGCCCACTCATTCATCGTGGTGATGGGGACGGCGTTCTTCATGGGCCTGCTCTTCCGTGAATGGCGATCCGGTCGCTGGCGCCCGTGGCTCATCTACGTGATCGTGGCGCTTGGCGATCGCGCTGCCGCAGGTCTGGTGGTCGACTCGGGACAGCCTCGCGAGCGCCGGCACGTTTTTCGGTTTCGAGCTTGGCTGGGACCACGGCAAGGAGAACATCCTCTGGTTCTGGTTCATCAACACCGGGTTGTTCATCCCGCTGTCCGCGATCGCCGCAGCCTGGACACTCCGGGCCCGGACGGACGCCCGGGCCCTCCTCCTGTTCACGCTGCCGTTCCTGGCGTGGTTCATCGTCCCCAACGTCGTCAAGCTCGCGCCCTGGGTGTGGGACAACATCAAGGTCCTCTTCTATTGGTACGTCGGGTTCGTGCCACTCGTGGCACTGCTGATCGCCCATTGGCTGCGCGGCGACACGGTCCGCCGAACGGCGGGCGTCATCGCGGTCCTGGCCCTCACGCTCGCCGGTGGCCTCGACATCTGGCGAGCGGCGTCCGGCCAGACCGTCTATGGCGAGTTCGACAAGGACGCCGTCGCCCTGGCCGAGCAGGTCCGCGCGGAAACCTCACCGCGGTCGCGGCTGCTCGCCGCCCCGATCTGGAACGCGACCGTCTTCCTGACTGGTCGCCCGACCCTCCTCGGCTACACCGGTCACGTCTGGTCCCGCGGCCTGCCCTACGCCGATCGGGAAGCGGCCATCGCCCGGATCTATGCCGGCGAGCCCGACGCGGACGCCCTCCTCGCGCACTACGAAATCGAGTACATCGTGGTCGGTCCGATCGAGCGAGGGAGCCTGTCGGTGAACGACGCGTACTTCGAGCGGTTCACGCTCGTCGCCCAAGCCGGAGAATACGCGCTGTATGAAGCCCCGAGACCGTAGCCGGCGGCGCAACCGGACGAGCGCGGGTCGCGCCGATCCCCGGCTGGGCGCTGCCGCACCAGACGCGCCCGGCACCGGCAGTGGTGCGCCCGGAACCAGGGCGCCGGCACCGGCGACCGCGACGACCGGTCCCGATGATCGGATGACGACTGGTCCCAGCGACCCGTTCGATCGCTGGTTCGTCCCGATCGCCCTCGTGATCATCGTGATCGCCGCCGCCTTGCGCCTTCCGGAGCTGGCGATCAACCCGTTCCACCACGATGAAGGTGTCAACGGGTTCTTCACGACCAACCTCGTCCGCCTGGGCACCTACAACTACGACCCGGCGAACTACCACGGACCGACCCTGTACTACTTCGCCCTCGTGTCCGCGACGCTCTTTGGGCTGACGACCGAGGCGATGCGGCTCGTGCCGGTGCTCTTCGGCCTCTTGCTGGTGGGCCTGACCTTTGGTCTCCGGCCCTACCTCGGATCGCTCGCGGCCCTCGTCGCCGGTGGACTGCTGGCCGTGTCGCCAGGGGCCGTGTACATCTCTCGCTACTTCATCCACGAGACGCTCCTGGTCGCCTTCTCGCTGGCCCTGGTCGTCTCGGTGACGTTCTACCTGGATCGGCGCGCGTCGAAGTACCTGCTCGCCGCTGCCGTCTCGGCCGCGTTGCTGTTCGCCACGAAGGAAACCGGGATCATCACCGTGATCGTGCTGCTCATCGCCACGGTGATCGGCCATTACTACACCGGGTGGCGTCGCGGCTCAGCGCGTGAACCGGACCGGTCACGCCGATCGGGACC
This sequence comes from uncultured Chloroflexia bacterium, assembly GCA_963731865.1. Classification (GTDB taxonomy): domain Bacteria; phylum Chloroflexota; class Limnocylindria; order Limnocylindrales; family CSP1-4; genus SPCO01. The sequence goes on from CAVSXG010000004.1 coordinate 50,450, forward strand.
CAGGGCGGCCACCAAGTCGGTCTGGATCGACGGCGTCGAGTATCGAGCCGCATCTGGCCGCCCGGACGCGCCGGGACTCATGCCGACGAGGATCCCTGCCGAACACCTCGCCGGTGCCGCGGTCGTGTTCCTCGTGATCTACGTCCTGTTGTTCAGCTCGTTCTTCTCCAATTTCCCGAAGGGCCTCCTCGATTCGCTCGCGACGTTCACGATCTGGACCCAGACGGGTGGCGAGACCCAGACGCAGCCCCTCTTCCAGTACCTCGTCTGGACCGTTCCACTCGACGTGGCCATCGTGGTGCTCGGCGTCATCGGCGGCCTGCTGGCGGCGATCCGTGCACCGAGCCGCCTCTGGGTCGTGATCGGCCTGTGGGCCGCCGGCATCTCGGTGGCGTATTCGATCATCTCGTACAAGACTCCGTGGATCCTCCTCAACATGCTCCTGCCTTTGGCGCTCCTGGGAGGCCTCGCGGTCTCGGAGCTGTGGCGGAACCGGAGACTCAGGCTCGGGGCCCCGGTCGTGCTGGGTGCAGCCGCACTCGTCAGCGGCTACCAGGCGGTCGACCTGAACTTCAGCCACTACGACGATCCGACGTACGCGTACGTATTCGTCCATTCGACGCGGGACATGCTCAACATGATCGATGAGATCGAGGCAACGGCCGAACGGGCGGGCACGGGACATGAGACGGGCATCGTGTTCTTCACGCCCGACTACTGGCCGCTGCCCTGGTATTTCCGCGATTACCCGAGGGCCGGCTTCTTTGGCTCGGTCGTGGACACCGAGGAGGCGGTGATCGTGGCCAAGGTCGACCAGGAGGCCGAAGTCGGCCCTGCCCTCGCCGATCGATACGATCGCGTCGGCGTGTACACCCTCCGGCCCGGCGTGGATCTGGTCCTCTTCGTTCGCCGCGACGTGCCCAAGGGCTAGGCGTGACCAGCCCTCGCGCCATCGTCCGGTTGCTGGTCGGCATCGCCATCAGCGCGGTGTTCCTCGGGGTCACGCTCTCGCGGGTCAACCTCCAGGAAGCCGCTGCCGCGATCGGCCGCGCGGCGCCGCTCGGGTTGCTCGCCGCGCTCGTCGTCGTCCTGGTGGACCTCGCCCTCCGCGCGCTGCGCTGGCACGTGCTCCTGCGCGACGTGGAAGGGGCCGACAGCACGCCGAGCTATCGACTTGCCTTTGGGTACCTGACCCTTGGGTTCGCCGCCAATGCCGTGCTGCCGGCGCGGCTCGGCGACGTTGCGAGAGCCGTTCTGGCGGCGGACACCTTCCGGACGCCGCGGCTTGCCATCTTCGGAACGATCATGATCGAGCGTGTCAGCGATGGGCTGATCATGCTGGCGCTGGCGATCGCCTCGAGCCTGGTGGTCGCAACCGCGTCCGAGCTCCAGGGCGCTGACCGGCTACGCGATCCTCCTCGTTGGGGCGGGCCTGGCGGTCGCGGTTGTCGGACTAATCGTGATCACGAGACCCGCGTTCGCGTCCACCCGGGTCGCGATGCTGGTCACTGGACTGGTGCGACGCGTCTCGGCGGGCGCAGGGGCGCTTCGCAAACCGCGGGCTGCGGCTGCCTTCGTCGGACTGACCGTGCTCCTCGCGACCACGGCCACCATCGTTGCCTGGACGGTGGCCCAGGCCGTTGGCGTCAACCTCAGCCCGATCGAGACGGTGCTGTTCCTGAGCGGGATTGCGCTCTCGCTCGCGATCCCGGCCGCGCCCGGAGCGCTCGGGACGTACGAGTTCGTCGGCGTCGCGATCATCACCGGTCTCGGCTATACGCCCGAGCAGGGACTCGCCACGATCCTGTTGATGCGCATCGTGACCACGTTCCCGCCGGCCCTGCTGGGCGTGGCGTCGATCTGGGCGCTCCACGTTCGCCCGGGCTCGATCATCGAAACCGCTGAACCGGTCGAACCTCCAGCCTCCCCGGAGGCCGAGTCGGCGTCGCCCGCGGGCGATCGATCGTCGGGATGACCGCACCCGCGATCTCGCTCGTGATCCCGGCGTACAACAGCGTCGGCTACCTCGCGGCCAACGTCGCGCGCGTCGCGGCGTTCTTCGAGGAGGCCGGGATCGACGGCGAGATCGTCGTGGCCGACGATGGCAGCACGGATGGCACGGCCGACTCGATCGTCTCGTCCGAGCGCATCCGGGTGCTGCGGCTGCCGCACGGTGGCAAGGGCGCCGCGGTGCGTGCCGGCATGGCGGCGACGACCGGGACGATCGCCGGGTTTACCGATGCGGACCTGCCCTACGGCGTCGACGCGTTGCCGCTCGCCATCTCATACGTCCGCGATCGCCGGTTCCACGCGGTGATTGGCGACCGGACGCTGCCTGGATCCGCCTATGCCAGCACGGGCATGCTGCGGAGCGCGGTCTCGGAGGTGGCGAGCTTCATGTTCCGGACCCTGGTCACGGGCGGGATCTACGACACCCAGTGCGGCTTCAAGGTTTTCCACGGCGATGTGGGTCGCGAGGTGTTCCGGCTCACCCGAACGAACGGCTTCGCCATCGACGTCGAGGTCATCTACCTGCTCCTCAAGTACCGACTCGACGTGAAACGGATCCCGGTCCGTCTCGAGCGCAACGCGCCGAGCTCCGTCCGGGTCATCCGCGATTCGCTGGCGGCGGCCCGGGATATCGCGACGATCCGCTCGAACTGGGCTGCCGGCCGCTATCGAAGCCCGCTGCTGCACGACCTCCTCGAACACGAGCTGCGCCGCGACGTCGAGGACGCGCGGGGCTAGGGAACGGCCTCGACCACGATGTCGTCGAACGCCACGGCGGCGCCCGGGTCCGCCACCGGGTTCGAGGAACAGGGACACGTAGATGGACGCGGTCGTCGGGTCGAGCCCGACTGCTTCGATGCGCGTGTCCTGCCAGTCCCCGCCGGGCTGCAGCTCGACCGTGGTCGTGTGCCACGTCACGAATTGGTGATCGGGATCCAGCTCGACCAGCGCGACCGTGGCGCGAACCACCGACTGGGTCTCCGGCGCCGCCCGCACGAATGCCTGCAGCCCCATGGACGTCTCGCCGCCCAGCGCGACGGTGGTCGAGCTCGACTCCTTGGTGCTGTCGGCCTCGGTCTGGTGGGCCAGCACCAGATGCGCCGTGTCACTTCGGGCGCCCCCAGCGACCAGGGCGGCATTGTTCGATGCGGACCACCCGAAGATGGGCGCCCCGAAGACGCCGAGCGCAGCATCCCCGACCGCCTCGAAGTCGCCGTTCGGGATGAGTCCGGTGGCGGAGGACTCGCCAGCCCGATAGGCGATGTAATCGCCGTCCTCCAGGAGCACCTCGCAGGCGCCACACGACTTGTCCGTGCCGAGCACGATCGCTCCCGGCGGCGGGATCTCGTCGCTTCTGAGGCGCACGAAGGACGAGCGGTCCATGCCCTGGAGCGCGCCGTACCAGTACGCCTCGATGTACCCGGGCAGGTCCCCACGATCGCGCAGGTAGATGGGCCGGACGCCCGTCGACACCGCCGCCTCGAAAACAGGCTGGAAACGCTTCGTCGAAGGCATACCCTCGCCCGGGTCCCTGCTGCCAGAACCCCACCTGGAAGACGAGGCCCTGCGCGACCGTTGCGAGAACGAGGCCGCCCAGCAGGAGTCGGTGGTAGCCGCCGCGCTCGTCGAGCCATTGCGCCCCGATCCCCACGAGCAGCAGGCCAAAGACCGGGAAGGCGATCAGCCGCAGCGTGTGGAAGTCGTCGATCGTCAGGGAGGCGGGCACGAGCGAGACGAGGAGCCCGTAGACGACGTAGCGGGCCCAGCCGTCGCGCCAGCGTCCGTGCGCCACCCGGTCGAGGCCGATGATCGCGATGACCACGCTGCCCGACGAGCACGCTGCCCATGACCGGGACGTGGTGACGAATGTTGGGATCACCGAGCAGCAAGAGGCGGCGTGGGTCGAGGTTGGCGAGGACATGGCTCAGGAAGGTCGAGCCGATGTCGATCGGTGACATGCCGGGCTGGATGTAGCCGAGCAGGCCGGCCCTGGCGCTGAGTGCCCCGGCGGTGGAGAGGTTGAACACGAGCGCGGGTACGAGCATCAATCCGAACACGAGCCACGTCGCCCCGATCGACCGAGCTCGCGATCTGGAGGCAAAGATCACCAGGCCGAAGGCAAGCAGGGGCCCGAGCAAGCCGGCCGATCGTGTAGGTGTAGGTCAACAGTCCGAGCAGCACGCCGAGCGTGCCGATCTCCCACCACGACCAGCGCGGTCGGTTGGCCACGCGACCCACCATCAGCAGGCTCAGCACGAGGACGAGGGGGAACAGCGCCACCTCGAAGACGAGGCGGCTGACCTGGAACAGCCACGGGGTGAGGAGGGCGCTGACGGCGACGACCCACATCACCCGGCGGTTGCCGAGTGCCTGACCGGCCGCGACGCCAAGGAGGCACGCGGCGAGCAACCCGGCTACGGCGCTGAGCAGGCGGGCGGCCAGGATGCTCGGTCCGAACACCTTGAACACCGCCGCGAGGACGTAGACGTAGACCGGGTTGACCGCGACCGAGGCGTCCACAGGTCTGGAAGAACAACGGCCAGGCGACACCGTGCTCGTCGTGTCCATCCACCGAGATGGTGTAGGCGTTGTACGAGATCGACGCCTCGTCCAGGTAGAAACCGGGCGGATTGCGCTCAACCCCGGTGGAGTAGAGCAGGGTCGCCGCGGCCAGCACCAGCAGCCATGGCAGATCCCGGCGCACCTGCTCCAGGAGCGACCAAACCCGACCCCTGGGTTCGGCGGGTTCGGCGGCGGGCGCGTCGGCGGGCTCGGCAGCCGGCTGGCGTGTCAGCGTTCATCCGACCGGGACATTCAGGAGGATGGCGAGGCACAGGAGCCCGAGTCCCAGCACCGACGCGACAAGCCAGCTCGTGTGGAACCAGCGCCGTGCGACCCAGCCGGCCCAGGACCACGAACAGCGGGAACATGGCGAGCATGAACCGAGAGGCGGACTGCAACGGCGTCGTTGGGCCGCCGGAAAGGATCACGAGCAGCTGCGGCGCGACATAGAGCGAATATGTCACGGGCAGGGTCCGCAAGCCGGCGAGGAACAACCCGATAGCCCCCGCGATCAGGATCAGGTGGAACCCCGTCAGCGCCTGGATGTCCGCAAATCCGGCGTTCGCCGGATCGAGCATCCATCGCCACGCGTGCGACAGCACGTCCCAGGGGGGCGCGTTCGCGTAGGCCCAATGGTCCCGCCCTGCCTCGAAGGTGGACACACCCGTCGCCAGCTCCGCATACGCGATGAACGTCGCGAACGAGAGGAGCGGCGCGAGCCGCCGCGGCGGCGGCGGTCAGCGTGACGGCGCGATGGCCCGGCCCGAACCGATGCTCACGGATCAGCAGGAAGACCTCCCACGCCAGGGGAATGGCAATGAGGAACCCCTGCGGGCGGGTCAGGCCGACAAGCACGGCGAGCGAACACCGCCGCGCCATAGCGACCCGTGCGCATGCAATAGAGGGTCCCGAGAGCGAGCGCAAGGAACGTCGACTCCGTGAACGGGGCGAACAGGAAGAACGCGGTCGGGAAGACCGACAGGTAGAGCATCGACCGCTCGGCGGTCTCGCGATCCACGTCCGCCGACACGAGCGCATGGAGGAACGACATCGCGGCGATGTAGGAGATGCCACTGACCACCAGGGCCGCGAGCGCCAGGTTCCCGAAGAGCAACGGCCCGAGCAACCGAATGGCCGTGGGATACACGGGGAAGAAGGCCGTACCGGGCTCACCGACCTCGTAGCCGAATTCGGCGATGCGCAGGTACCAGCAGGCGTCCCAGCGCTGCCAGACGCCTAGGAGCCGACCCTCGAGCCCGTCGCTGTACAGGACTGGCATCGACGTCCAGTCGATCACGCCGTTGTGGAAGCACGGCGGCGGCACCTGGAACAGGAACGTCGCCGCGATCGCATAGATCGACAGGCTCAGACGGAGGAGGATGAACAGGAAGAGCGCTTCGCGAAGCGAGATCGGCAGCCGCGACCCGAGGGTGCGGATCCCGAGCCGATCCATCACGCCAGTGAGCTGTCACGCACGGGGACGATGATAGGGCCGTGACCGACCGGACGATCCTCCACGTCGACCTCGACGCGTTCTTCGCGTCGGTCGAGCAGCGTGACCACCCGGAGCTGCGCGGTCGGCCGGTGATCGTCGGCGGCGCGGGCGGGGAAGACGCGCGCGGCGTGGTCTCGGCGGCCAGCTACGAGGCGCGCGTGTTCGGCGTCCACTCGGCGATGTCGCTTCGCGAGGCCTACCGCCGATGCCCGGAAGGCGTGTTCCTGCCGGTCAACGGGCGGCGATACCAGGCCGCCAGCCGCGACGTGATGGAGGTCCTGCGCCGATTCACGCCGGTCGTGGAGCCGATCTCGATCGACGAGGCGTTCCTCGACGTGACCGGGTCGGCGGCGTTGTTCGGCGACGGGGCGTCGATCGCCGCGCAGATCAAGGCGGCGGTCCGCGACGAGGTCGGCCTGACGGTGTCCGTCGGCGTCGCCCGGACCAAGCTCGTGGCCAAGATCGCGTCGGACCTGCGCAAGCCCGACGGGCTCGTCGTCGTGCCGCCCGGCGAGGAGGCGGCGTTCCTTGCGCCGCTGCCGATCTGGCGGCTGTGGGGCGTCGGCGAGAAGACGGCGGCGGCGCTCGCCGAGTACTCCGTGCGGACGATCGGCGACCTCGCGGCCTTGCCGCCCGACCTCATCGAGCGGCGCTTTGGCAAGCACGGGGCGTCGCTCGTCGGCCGCGCGCGCGGGCTCGACGCGGATCCGGTCCACGAGGGCGATCCGGCGAAGTCGGTCGGTCACGAGCACACCTTCGACGTCGACACGAGCGATCCCGAGGTCATCGAGCGCACCTTGCTGGCGATGGCCGACGGCGTTGCCGGCCGGCTGCGTTCGGCCGGCGTCCGAGCCGGCACGGTGGCGGTCAAGATCCGCGACTCGCGGTTCCACACGATCACCCGCCAGCGAACGCTCGCCGAACCGACCGACCTGACCGAACCGATCTTCCGGGCCGCGCTCGAGCTGGCGCGACCCGAGGTTCGAGGCATGCGCGTCCGCCTGCTCGGGGTGACCGCCTCGAACCTGGGTGAGCGCGAACAGCTCGCCCTGTTCCCGCCCGCCGAGCCGCGTCGACGCCAGGCCATCGAGGCTGCCGACCAGGTCCGCCGCCGATACGGCGAGCGGGCCGTCACCCGCGCCCGGTTGCTCGGAGCCGGGCTGCCGGCGCCGTTCGAACGCGATCCGCGGAACCCGCTCGATCGCCGAGCGCGCGGTGCGCGGCCCGCCGAACCGGCCGCGAGCCAGGACGCGCCGAGTGACAGCCAAGGTGACACGGAGCTCGACGACATTCCGCCCGACGACGCTTGACATCGAACACTTGTTCGATGTAGTGCTGACGTCATAACCGAACAGACGTTCTGTCGGACGAGTGCCCCGGACGACACGAGCCAATGCTCCCAACTGCCCCCAGAAAGGAGCCATCTCAATGGCGTTCATCCGTGTCGCACCCGTCGAGGTCCAGGTCCGCACCAATTGGTTCAACGGCCGTCCGCGCGAGATCACCTGGGGTGACGAGCGCCTGCCGATCACCCGGCTGGCCGCGGTCCGGGAAGAGGCAGCCGCCTATCCGGTCATCACCGGCCCCCGAACCCTGTTCGAGGTGGAGACCCCGCGAGCCCGACTCTCCCTGATCTTCCAGCACCGATCGCGGCGCTGGATCGTGAACGCCCTGGACAACCTGCCACGCACCCGCGTCGGGCGCCAGGCCGCCTGAACCGCCTGCAACTCCGGTGGCGGTCCCTCCCACCGCCTGCCGGTCACGAGTCGGCTGAGGGGGGCGCGCCGGTACCGCGCCCCCCTCGACTCGCTGGACGGCCGATGCGCTCGTTGTCGGGTCCGCTGCTCGCTCACGACCGCCGCGCGGGCCGAGGCGGTCCGTGGTCGCGAGGCGACCGTACAATCTGCCCGTGGATCCATCCGGTCAGGTTCGGTTCCGCGATCTGACGCTCGAGCGGTTCGTTGCGGACCTTGCCTCGGCGGCCCCGGTTCCAGGTGGCGGCAGCGCATCGGCGGTCGCGGCCAGCCTTGGCGCTGGACTCGTCGCCATGGTCGCGTCGCTCTCTCTCGATCGGCCGCGGTACGCCCAGCATGCCGAGCTGCTCGACTGGGCCGAAGCGGCGGCGACCGAACTCGCAGACCAGTTCCTTGCGCTCGCCGACGAGGATGCGGCAGCGTTCGCCGTCTACGCCGCGGCGATGAAGCTGCCGCGGGACACCGATGACCAGCGGGAGGCCCGATCTGCCGCCATCCGCGCAGCCGCGCGCAGGGCGTCCGAGGTACCGCTCGTCGTGGTCGAGAGCCTGCGTGGAGCTTGTCGGCATCGTCGAAGCCCTGGCCGGCCGGAGCAACGTCAATGCGTCGAGCGATCTCAACGTCGCCGGCCTGCTGTGCGAAGCGGCCGCCCGTGGGGCGGCGGCCAACGTGATGATCAACCTGCCGTCCGTCGAGGACCCCGACTTCGAGGCGAGATGGCCGAGCGGGTCGACGAGCTGCTGCACGAGGTCGAGCGCCTGGCCGAGACCGCGCGCGAGGCCGTCGGGGACACGGAACCTCGCGAACCGATCGCCGCGCCGACGAAAGCCTGAATCGGTGACCGTCCCGGGCGCGAGGTTGCTCGAGGGAGGAGCGATCGCCGCGGAGATCCGGGTCGCCGTCGCCGAGGACGTGGCGTCGTTCACGACCGCCCAGGGTCGCCCACCCGGGCTGCGAGTCGTCATCGTCGGCAAGGATGCCCCCTCGACCGTCTACCTCGAACGGATCCTTCGGGGCTGCGCGAAGGTCGGCATCGACTCGGGCTTCGTCGAGCTGGAGGGCGAGGCGACCGAAGCCAAGGTGACCGCCACGGTTCGCGCGCTGAACGACGATCCGGACGTCGATGGCGTCATCGTCCAGATGCCGCTGCCCGGCACCATCCGGCTGCGGGCGGTCATCGACGCGATCGATCCGGCCAAGGACATCGACGGGATCCACCCGATGAACGCCGGGCTGCTGCGCCTCGGCTACGACGGCTTCCTGCCGGCCACCGCGCACGCCGCCGTCGAGATCCTGCGCCGGTCCGCGATCGAGATCGAAGGACGCGACGCCGTCGTCATCGGGCGCTCCGCCGTCGTCGGCATGCCGGCGGCCTTCCTCCTGGTCAAGGAGGACGCGACGGTCACCGTCTGCCACCGCCGGACGCGGGACCTGGCCGCGCACGTCCGGCGCGCCGACATCGTGGTCGTGGCCGCCGGCCACCCGGGCCTGATCACGGGCGCGATGCTCAAGCCGGGCGCGGTCGTCGTCGACGTCGGGATCAACGTGGTCGATGGCCGGATCGTCGGCGACGTCGAATTCGAGTCGGCGCGCGAGGTCGCCTCGGCGATCACGCCGGTTCCGGGTGGCGTGGGACCGCTGACCAACGCCCTGCTCCTGACGCACCTGATCCGCGCCGCAGAACGCCAGGTAGACGACGGGCTGCTGGCCCGATCATCGGCGGCGCCGCGCGTGTCCGCGACCAACTGAGGAGATCCATGCCGTTTCCGTCCGACCTCGAGATCGCCCGCGCCGTGAAGCCGCGTCCGATCGTGGACGTCGCCCGCGAGATGGGGATCCGCGATGACGAGCTGGAGCTCTACGGCCCGACCAAGGCCAAGGTCACGATGGAGGCGATCCGCCGCCTGGAGGCGGAACGCCCGCGGGGCAAGTACGTGGTGGTGACGGCGATCACGCCGACGCCGCTCGGCGAAGGCAAGTCGACGACGTCGGTCGGGCTCGCCCAGGGCCTCAACCACATCGGGAAGAAGGCGGCGGTCAACATCCGTCAGCCGTCGCTCGGCCCGGTCTTCGGGATCAAGGGTGGCGCGGCCGGTGGTGGGTACAGCCAGGTCATCCCGATGGAGGATTTCAACCTCCACCTGACGGGCGATGTCCACGCCATCGGCGCCGCGCACAACCTCGCCGGCGCCTTCCTCGACAACAGCCTCCACCACAAGAACCCGCGCAACATCGACCCGCGCGGGATCCTCTGGCCGCGGGTCGTCGACATCAGCGACCGGGCGCTCCGACACGTCGTCATCGGTCTCGGCGGTCGTGAGGACGGGGTCACCCGGGAGACGGAGTTCGTCATCACCGTCGGCTCCGAGGTGATGGCCGTCCTCGCGCTGGCCACGGACCTCCAGGACCTGCGCGCCCGGCTCGGGCGGATCGTCCTGGCGACGACGATGGATGGCATGCCGGTGACCGCCGAGGACCTCGGCGTCGCCGGGGCGATGACCGTGCTGTTGCGCGACGCCGTCAAGCCGAACCTGCTCCAGACCCTCGAGGGTGGGCCCGCCTTCGTCCATGCCGGCCCGTTCGCCAACATCGCCCACGGCAACAACTCGATCATCGCCGACCGCCTCGCCCTCGTGACCAACGACATCGTGTGCACGGAGGCCGGCTTTGGCGCCGACATGGGCGCCGAGAAGTTCTTCGACATCAAGTGCCGCGCCTCGGGGCTCGTGCCCGATGCGGCGGTGGTCGTGGCCACGGTCCGGGCGCTCAAGATGCATGGCGGCGTCGGCAAGATCGTGGCCGGCAAGCCGCTCGATCCGGCCTTGCTCGAGGAGAACGTCGAGGCGGTTCGCCGTGGCGCCGCAAACCTCGCCAAGCAGATCGAGAACGTGACGATGTTCGGGGTCACGGCCGTCGTGGCGATCAATTCCTTCCCGACCGACACGCCCGCCGAGGTCGAGGCCATCCGCGAGGTCGCGCTTGCGGCCGGCGCCCGGGACGCGGTCGTGGCGACCCACTTTGCCGATGGCGGGCCGGGCGCCGCGGCGCTGGCCGAGGCGGTCTGGGCCGCGGCCGAGGAGCCCGGCGCGTTTCGGCTGCTCTACCCCGACGACATGGCGCTCGCCCTCAAGATCGACACGATCGCGACAAAGGTCTACGGCGCGGACGGCGTCGAATTCCTGCCGGCGGCGGCCAGGTCGCTCAAGCAGTTCGAGGACCTCGGCTACGGCCACCTGCCGATCTGCATGGCCAAGACGCAGTACTCGCTCAGCCACGACGCCGCGCTCAAGGGCCGCCCGACCGGGTTCACGGTCCCGATCCGCGAGGTCCGGCTGTCGGCGGGCGCGGGCTTCATCACGCCGATCTGCGGCGAGATGCGGACGATGCCCGGATTGCCGTCACGACCGGGCGGCGAGAACATCGATATCGACGCCGACGGCAACGTCGTCGGCCTCTTCTAGACGGCGCGGCCCGGTTAGCCGGCGGTCCTGGCGGCGCGCAACGAAGGCGACACCGCCGAACAGGAGCACGCCGGCGAGGATCGCCGCGCCGCCGACCACGAACGCGCTCAGTGTCCGCGGAACCGGCGGATGCGGCCGGCTCGGGCTCGGACGCCGGTTCGGTCGTTGGCGCTGGCTGGGCCTCAGGCGGCGTGGTCGGGTCGAAGACCGCCAGCGCCTCCTTGAGCATCGCGTCACCGTCAGCCGAGCCAAGCTGCCCGGCGGGGGAGCACAGGCCCGTGCCGAAATCGCCGTTGTTCCCGGGCAGCCAGGCGACCCAGATCCAGGACGAGCCAGGCGGCGGCGGGGTCGTGCCGCACCCGGCGCTGTCGCCAAAGCTGCTGGCCGTGAGCCAGACGACCGGCGCGGCACCCTGGCCCCACAGCCATTGATCGACCTCGACCGGCACGCCCCGATCGACCTGCACGCCCGCCTTCCCCGTGAAGACCGCGTTCTCCGCGGTGGCGTAGGTCGCGAGGTCGCCGGGCATCGCACAGCTGCACGCGACCGTCGGGTCGGGCGCTCAGGAGCAGCGAGCCCGAGCGCCAGTCAGGCGGCCGCGGTCAGCAGGGCCATGGTCGAGCGATCGGGAACGCGTGGCAGGAGGCTGGTCGACATCTGGCGGCTCCGCGGCTGGTCGTACGCGGCTGTGACGGCGGACCAGCCCGTTGTGTTCCGTCCGTCCGGTCAGCCGATGAAGCTCGTGGCGATCACGAAGGCCAAGCGCGATCACCAACGCGACGCCGATCCCGAGGATTCCCGCACCCCAGGCCGCAACATCGATCGGACCGAGCGGCGACGCCCCGTCGCCGTGATCGTCGTGTCCATGGTCGTCGCCATGCGGGGCCGCATCGTCGTGGGTCGGCGTGTCGGTCGACGGTTGATGACTCATCCTGCGCTGCGCACCTCCGGCCGCATTCTGGCAGACGGCGGGCACGAACCGCGCCCTAGACTCGTTGCCGATGTCGACACCACCGGACGCGGTCGAGTCGGGTCTGCTCGCCAGCCTGCGAGGTCTCGATCGCGACGGCCGGCTGCTGTTCCTGATCCGGTCGCTCCGGATGTTCGGCTACGGCTTCCTCGCCGTGGTCCTCGTGCTGTACCTCGACGCGCTCGGGCTGGACGCCTTCACCATCGGGGCGATCCTCACGCTGACGCTCGTCGGCGACACGCTGATCTCGCTCTGGCTGACGACGCGTGCCGATCGGATCGGGCGACGCCGGGTGCTCCTCGTGGGTTGCCTGTTGATGGTCGGCGCCGGCGTGGCGTTCTCGCTCACCAGCTGGCCGCCGCTCCTGATCGTTGCAGCGGCGATCGGGGTCATCTCGCCGACCGGCAACGAGGTCGGCCCGTTCCTCGCCGTCGAGCAGGCGGCACTGTCCGAGTCCATCCACGGCACCCGGCGAACCGCGACGTTCGCCTGGTACAACCTCGTCGGCTACGTCGCGACGGCGAGTGGTGCGCTGCTCGCGGGTCTGGTCAGCCAGGCGCTCATCGACCGCGGCCTGGCGGACGTCGATGCCTACCGCGCGATCGTCATCGGGTACGCGCTGATCGGGATCGCGATGGCCGCCGGCTGCGTTCGGCTCGGTCCAGGCGTCGAGGCCGCACCCCGATCCGAGCCGGGCGGCGGAGCTGGCGAGGCCCGGCGACGGTTCGGCCTCGGGCGATCGAGGCCCGTCGTCCTCCGGCTCTCGTTCCTGTTCTCGATCGATGCGTTCGCGGGCGGGTTCATCCCGCTGAGCCTGATGGCGTTCTGGTTCCACCTGCGCTTTGGCGTGGAGCCGGCGGTCCTCGGCGCGATCTTCTTCGTCTCGAACCTGCTGTCCGCGGTCTCGGCGCTGTCGGCCGCCCGGATCGCCTCGCGGATCGGCCTGATCAACACGATGGTGTTCACCCACCTGCCGTCCAACGTGCTGCTCATCCTGATCCCGCTGATGCCGACCCTCGAGCTTGCCGTCGCGGTCCTGCTCCTGCGGTTCTCCCTCAGCCAGATGGACGTGCCGACGCGGCAGTCGTACGTGATGGCGGTCGTCGATCCGGATGAGCGATCGGCGGCGGCCGGCGTCACCGGGATCGCCAGGACGACCGGCGCCGCCATCTCGCCGGCGTTCTCGGCCGTGCTGGTGTCATCGGCCGGGCTGGCGGCCCTGCCGTTCTACCTCGCCGGCGGCCTCAAGATCGCGTACGACCTGTTGCTCTACCGCGAGTTCCGGTCAGTGCGGCCCACCGGACGAGCGATGGCGCGAGTCGGCCTACGGCGGTGCTCGCTGGCGCCGACCGGGGCGGCTTGGCATGATCCGAGCCCAGATCCAGACGAGGGCGATGACGACGAGGATCACGGCCAGGGCGATGGCGAGGTCGAACCGCTTGATAACGCGTGCCGATCGTCTCCCAGTTCGCGCCGAGCTGGACGCCCGCGAAGACCAGCAGCACGACCGCGGTGAAGGCAGGGACCCGCCGACGAAGAGACGATGAACCGGCCGAGCGGCATCCGGGCAACGCCGGCCGCGAAGGAGACGAGCGAACGGATCACCGGGAGCATCCGCCCGAAGAAGCTCGCGGCCTCGCCGTGCGCTGGCGAAGAACCGTCCGCGGCTCGATCCAGGTCGGCGCGGAGATCCGAGATAGCGGCCCCATCGCTCGATGAGCGGCCGGCCGCCCCACGCCCCGATCGCGTAGGCGATCAGCGCTCCGAGCGGTCGCCCGAGGGTTCCGGCCAGGACGACGAGGAAGTAGTTCCAGGGCTGTCCGGTGATCGGCTCGATCGCGGCCTGCTGCCCGCACGAGGAACCCGGCGAACGGCAGGACAGCTCCGACGGGATCGGGATGATCACGCTCTCGATGGCCACCCAGAGGGCCACGCCGAGATAGCCGACCGCCTCGTAGAGTCTGGGATGACCAGATCGCGCGAACGCGGGCCGTTGACGGAAGTCGAACACGGCCGGCAGCATAGCCGACTATCCTCGGCATGGTGAGTAGCCAGGAGGTCCGGGGTCCGAGCGGCGCGGACGGCTCGATCGTCCTGACCGGGGCAGACCTGACCATTGGTGACGTCGAGGCCGTTGCCCGCCGCGATGCGACGGTGCGCCTCGACGACACCGCGCGCGGCCGGATGCAGGAGGCCCGCCAGGTCATCGAAGACCTCGTCGCCGAGGGCGCCGTGGTCTACGGCGTCACGACCGGGTTCGGCGACCTCGCGTCCGTGTCCATCCCGCCGGCCGATGCCGCGCGACTCCAGGAAAACCTGCTGATGAGCCATGCCGCCGGGGTGGGTCCGGCATTCCCGCGCGAGATCGTGCGGGCGATGCTGCTCCTGCGCGCGAACACGCTTGCACTCGGCCACAGCGGGTGCCGGCCGGTCCTCGTGGACCGCCTGCTCGAGTTCCTGCGCCTCGGGATCCATCCGGTCGTGCCCGAACAGGGCAGCCTTGGGGCGTCCGGCGATCTCGCCCCGCTGGCCCACCTCGCCCTGCCACTCATCGGGCGCGGGCAGGCCGAATACAACGGCTCCGTCGTTCCCGGCCTGATCGCCCTGCGCGAGGCGGGGCTCGAGCCGCTCGAGCTCGGCCCCAAGGAGGGCCTCGCGCTGCTCAACGGCACCCAGATGATGAGCGCGATCGGAGCGCTGCTGCTGGCCGACGCGGACCGTCTCGCCCGAACCGCCAGCGTCGCCGCCGCCATGAGCGTGGAGGCCTTGCTCGGCACCGATGTCGCGTTCGCAGCGGCCTATCAACTCGCCCGGCCGCATCCGGGGCAGATCGCCGTGGCCGCCGAGCTTCGCCACCTCCTCAGGAACAGCGGTCTCCAGCAGCGTCACCACGGGCACTCGCACAAGGTCCAGGATCCGTATTCGCTCCGCTGCGTCCCGCAGGTCCACGGGGCGGTCCGCGACGCCCTCGACCATCTCCGCCGGGTGCTCGATATCGAGCTCAACTCGGCGACCGACAACCCCCTGGTGTTCGTGGGTGGTGGCGTTGCCGACCCAGACACGGTGGCGACGGGCGGCGGCCGGGTCATCAGCGGCGGCAACTTCCACGGCGAGCCCGTCGCCCTCGCCCTCGACTTCGCGAAGCTGGCCGTGGCCGAGCTCGGGTCGATCAGCGAGCGACGGACGGCCCTCCTCGTCGATTCGCGGCTCAACGGTGGCCTGCCCGCCTTCCTGGCGGCGGCGTCCGGGGTCGATTCCGGGATGATGATCTACCAGTACACCGCCGCGGCTCTCGTCTCCGAGAACAAGGTCCTCGCCCATCCCGGCGTCGGTCGATTCGATCCCCACGAGCGCCAACCAGGAGGACCACGTGTCGATGGGCTCGGTAGCCGCCCGTCATGCCCGGGCGGTCCTGGAACACGTCGAGCGCATCGTCGCGATCGAGCTGCTCGTCGCGGCTCAGGCGCTGGATCTGCGGCTCGCCGTCGGCTCGGACGAGGCCGGCCTCAAAGGCTCCGAGGATGGCGTGGACTCGACGGGCGCCGCTCCAGGGACCGGGGTCGCCGAAGCGCTCGCGCGGATCCGCGCTCGTGTTCGCCACCTTGGCGCCGACCGTGAGCCCGGTCCGGATATCGCGGAAGCCGTGACCCTCGTCCACGACGGCGCGCTCGTTGATCTCGTCGGGTTCCCTGGCTGATCCCCGGAGACCCTAGCGCCGCTTGGCGGGATCCTGTGGCGGGTCGGTGTCGCGACGGAACCCGGCGGCGCGCAACGCTCGATCGATCTCCGTGAGGTACGGCTGCCCCTCGCGCTGATCCTCGAGCCAGGCCAGGTAGCCCGGATCCACGCGGGCGATCTCGCCGATCGACCAGCCTTTGTGGCGGCCGAAATCGAGGACACTTCCCGTTGGGCGTCCGGGTGATGGCCCGGCGCCACCCGTGCCGTCGTACTCCCTCGCCCGTGCCGGGCGTCGTCCATTAAGGAGCCCGTGCTCGCGATCGTATTCGGCCCGGCGCTCGGCGGTGCGGATCAGGTCGAACGCCGCGTTGAGCCGGATCATCCGCGCGGTGCCGCCTTCTCCCGCAATGTCGGGGTGATGGCGCCGCGCTAGCGCTCGATAGGCGGTGGCGATCGCGTCGTCGTCGCTCCCCGGCGCGACACCGAGGATCGAATATGCGTCGCCGAGCGCGGTGTCAGACAGGTCGTTGTCCCTCCAGGACGTGGGCCCCAAGTGTAGTCCGGCTCCCTTCGAGCCGATCGGTCCGTCGGGCCGTAGACTCGTCGAGAATGGATGGCATCCGCGTGGTCGACGTCATCGATGACGAGACCTTCCGTCTCGTCCCGCCCTGCGCGGATCCCGGCTTCGACCATCGAAGCTGCGATTACTGGGAGGACGCCGACCGGGGCTCGAAGGCCACGCGGCTCGCCTGGCTGCAGGCCGGGGCTGACGGAGGGAGCACGTCCGCGACACAACCACGTTCCGCGCCGGCGAACCCGTTCCTTGCCGACCTCGAGGCGGCCGGCCCGGCGCCCGCGAACCCGTTCGCGGTGCGGCGTCCGAACCCGTTCCTCTCGCCCGATGACGACGACCTTGATGTGCCCGCCGCGAACCCGTTCGCGCCGCCGCCGCGCGAGCGCCCGACGGTGGGTTCGGATGCGCCGCGCAAGCTCCAGTTGCTCGGTCGAGGGCTGGGGATCGCAGGCTCGTACGCCAAGGTCCTCCTTCGCGACGATGCGCCCGTCGCTTACGCCCAATTCGGCCCACTGACCGCATACCCTCGTGCGCAGCGGACGCGCGACCTCTACCCGGCGTTGCCCGACGCCCCGCTGCCCGCGGTGATCACCTGCATCGCCACGACCGCGGACGCGCGTCATCTCGGCCTGGCCCAGCGGCTCGTCGAGGTCGTCTGCGAAGACCTCGAAGGTCGCGGGTTCACCGCCGTCGAAGCCTATCCGACTGTTGGCGCGCTCCCCGACGCCACCAGTGCCGCGACGCCCGCGTTCTGGGAGACGATCGGGTTCGCCCGGGCGATCGACGATGCGCGGTTTCCGGTCATGCGCCGGGAGTTCGCGTGACCCGCGGGGCCGGCCAGGGCCGTCCGACCCGTCTCGCCCGCGGACTCGTAGTGATCGGGCTCGTCAGTCGCGCAGCCGCCTGTGAGCCCGACCCCGCCCACGAGCGGGCCACCGGCCGCCTCGCCGGCCCCGTCGCCACCGACCGCGGCATCGCCCAGCCCGAGCCCGAGCCTCGCCTCACCCGCGGTCGCATCCCCGTCCGGCTCGATCGGCACGCCGCCATCGCTACCGCCTGGCGTGACCGTGGACCCAGGCCTGCTGGAGGTCCTGCCGGCCTCGGTCGAGGGCATCCCGCTCGTCGCCGACCCGGACACGGCGGCGGAGGTCGCGGCCGACCCGCTCCTTGCCGAGTCCGCGCTGACCGATCGCCGTGGCACTGGCGGTCGCTCCCACGTTCGACGACGGATGACCTGGCCGTCGCGAGCGTCATCCGGCTTCGGCCGGACGTGTTCGACGAAGCGTTCTTCCAGGAGTGGCGGGATACCTACAACGAGGCGGCCTGCGAGGTGGCTGACGGCGTCGAGTCGGAGACGGCGACCCTCATCGGCGGTCACGCGTCCTACATTGGCAACTGCGTCGGCGGTGCGCGGACGTATCACACCTGGCTCGAGGACCAGGGCTTCATCGTGTCGGTCACGGGCACCGGGGAGCAGAACCTCGGCGAGCAGATCATCGCCGGGCTCGCCTGCGATGCCATCGGCGCCGCGCCCAGTCCGCGCCCCACGCGGGAGCGAGCTGTCATGCCGGGGCTGGGAGCAGGAAGCGGCCCTCCGCATGCTCATGAACAACCTCGACCCCGAGGTCGCGGAGGACCCGGACAACCTCGTGGTCTACGGCGGGACTGGGCGCGCGGTCCGGAGCTGGGCCGCCTTTGACGCCATCGTTCGCGAGCTCCGCCGGCTCGAAGGCGACGAGACCCTGCTGATCCAGTCCGGCAAGCCGGTCGGCGTGGTCCGGACCCACCCGTGGGCGCCGCGGGTGCTGATCGCCAACTCCAACCTCGTCGGCAAGTGGGCGACCTGGGAGCACTTCCGCGAGCTCGAACGGGCGGGCCTGATGATGTATGGCCAGATGACGGCGGGCTCCTGGATCTACATCGGGACCCAGGGGATCCTCCAGGGCACGTACGAGACGTTCGCGGAGGCCGCGCGGCAACACTTCGGCGGGTCACTCCGCGGCCGGATCGTGTTGACGGCCGGACTTGGGGGCATGGGCGGTGCCCAACCGCTGGCCGTGACCATGAACGACGGGGTGTGCCTGGCGATCGAGGTCGATCCGGCGCGGGCGCGCCGGCGGCTCGACATCGGGTACGTGGACCGGCTCACTACGGACCCGGGTGAGGCGATCGCCTGGGCGCGTGATGCGGCTGGACAGGGCCAGGCACTGTCGATCGCGCTGGTCGGGAACGCCGCGGAGATCGAACCCGCCTGGGCCGCGGCCGGCGAGCGGTTCGACCTCGTCACGGACCAGACGTCCGCCCATGACGCCCTCGTCGGATACGTCCCGGCGGAGATCAGCCTCGCCGACGCGGCGATCCTGCGCGCGAGCCAGCCGGACGAATACCAGCGCCGCTCGCGGCGTTCGATGGCCGACCATGTCCGGGCGATGCTGGCATTCCAGGCCGCCGGGTCAGTCGTCTTCGACTACGGGAACAACCTCCGGGCGCAGGCGCGAGGAGGCCGGGGTGGACGACGCCTTCGATTACCCGGGGTTCGTGCCGGCGTTCATCCGGCCGCAGTTCTGCGAGGGGCGCGGGCCGTTCCGCTGGGCCGCGCTATCTGGTGACCCGGCCGACATCGCCCGGACCGATCGAGCCGTGCTCGAGCTCTTCCCCGACGATGCCGGGTTGCGTCGCTGGATCGAGATGGCGGAGGCGCGCGTGCCCTTCCAGGGCCTGCCTGCCCGGATCTGCTGGCTCGGCTACGGCGAGCGATCGCGCGCCGGACTCGCGTTCAACGAGCTGGTCCGGACGGGCGAGGTCAGTGCGCCGATCGTCATCGGTCGCGATCACCTCGATGCGGGCTCCGTGGCGTCGCCCAATCGCGAGACGGAGGCGATGGCCGACGGCTCGGATGCAGTGGCGGACTGGCCGCTCCTCAATGCTCTGGTCAACACGGCCGCCGGCGCCACGTGGGTCTCGATCCATCACGGCGGCGGCGTGGGGATCGGCTATTCGCAACACGCCGGCATGGTCGTGGTCGCCGATGGCACACCCCTCGCGGCGGAGAAGCTCCAGCGGGTCCTGACGACCGATCCGGCCATGGGCGTCCTCCGCCACGTCGACGCGGGGTACGAGCGGGCGATCGAGGTGGCGAGGGATCGCGGCATCCGCGTCCCGATGCTCGATGAGGGTTGACGCGGGCGTTTACCCGGCGCACATGGGCTCCCTGGATGGTCAGCCCGTAGCCCGTTCGTCAGTTGTGCTTGAGCACCGTCAAACGGGCCGTTTTGCGCATTCGATCGTTACCATTGCCCCACCCCGAAGTGGCACTGCTTCGAGGAGGAGTCATCCATGTCGACGTCCCACCGCGACCACGGCCGTCTCGCTGTTCTCGGTCTGATCGCCGCGCTGGCGGTCTCGATCCTCCCAGGATCCGCCGTCCAACCGGTCCTGGCCGTCTCCCCCGATATCGTGATCAGCCAGGTCTACGGCGGCGGCGGCAACGCCGGCGCGACGTACACCCACGACTACATCGAGCTGTTCAACCGCGGCGAGCGCGCCGGCCTCGCTGAACGGCTGGTCGCGTCCAGTACACGAGCCCGGCCGGAGTCGGGAACTTTCGGGTCGTGCCACCACCCTCATGACAGAGCTCCCGAATGTCTCGCTGGCGGCAGGCCAGTACTACCTGATCCAGGAGTCGTCGAACGCGCCTGTCGGCGCTCCGCTTCCGACTGCTGACCTCGTCGACGCAACGCCGATCCGATGGGCGGGGCCGCGGGCAAGGTCGCCTTGCAACGAACGCAGGCGACCGCTCGGTTGCAACGGCGGGGCGACGCCGTGTCCACCTGCAGCCCTCGCACTGATCGTCGACCTCGTCGGATACGGCAGCGCGAATTTCTTCGAAGGATCGGCCGCGGCCCCGACGCTGAGCGACCACGACAGCCGCGCTGCGAGGCGGCCGCCGGGTGCACGGAGACGGACCAACAACGCGGACCGACTTCACCGCCGGTGCGCCGGACCCGCGAAACACCGCGGCGCCGACTACACGTGTGCGCGAGGCGGCGATGTCGCGCCGACGGTGACGACCGCGTCCCGACCGACGGCGCCACCGGAGTCAGCGCCGGACGCCGAACATCGACGATCACGTTCTCCGAGCCGGTCGACGTGACCGAGCCGTGGTTCACGATCGCCTGCGCCACCAGCGGCACCCACAGCCGTGCACGGTCAGCGGCGGCCCGACGACCTTCACCCTCGATCCAGACCGACCGTTCGTCGGCAACGAGACCTGCACCGTCACCGTCGTTGCGCCGCAGGGGTCACGGACGTGGACGAGAGCGATCCGCCAGACACGATGGCCGAGGACGTGATCGTCGGCTTCACCATTGCGTCGACGGACCCGTGTGCGGATCCATTCACGCCGATCTACGCGATCCAGGGCAGCGGCAACGCGGCGGCGATCACCGGCGATGTCACGACCCAGGGCGTCGTCGTCGGCGACTTCGACGGCCCGATCAGCGTCGGCATCCAGGGCTTCTACCTGCAGGACGCGACCGGCGACGGCGACGCCGCGACCTCGGACGGCATCTTCGTCTTCACCGGCAATGCGACCGGACTCGTGGCCGCCGGCGATGTCGTCCGCGTCAGCTGGTTTCGCCCGCGAGCGGTTCAACCAGACCGCCATCAATGGCGCCAACGCAACAACGACCGTCGCCGACCACGAACATCGTCGACTGCGGGTCGACCGACAGCGTCGACCCGGTCGACGTCGACGCTCCCCAGCGACGAGTTCGACGTCCCTCGAGCGATACGAGGGCATGCTCGTCCGCTTCCCGCAGGACCTCGTCATCGCCGAGTACTTCAATTACGACCAGTTCGGCGAGATCGTGCTCGCCCTGCCGCTCGAGGGCGAGGATCGCCCGTTCACCGGCACGGCGCTCGATGAGCCGGGTGCGCCGGCCCTTGCCCGGACCCTGGCCAACAGCCTGCGCCGGATCACCCTCGACGACACACTGGGCGTCTCGAACCCGCCGACCCTTCGCCACCCGAACGGCGACCCGTTCTCGCTGGACGAACCTCTTCCGTGGCGGCGACACGGTCGCCAATACGGTCGGCGTCCTCGGCTTTGACTTCAGCCAGTACCGGATCCAGCCAACGGCGGCGGCGGACTACACCCAGGTCAACCCACGGCCAATGGCGCCGGATCCTGTCGGCGGCACGCTCCGCGCGGCCGCGATGAACACGCTCAACTTCTTCCTCACACCCGACAACATCCAGGAGGCCTCGAACGCGCTCGACGACCCCGCCGACAACCGTGCGGCGGCCTGGCCGAACCTCGAGTGCCGAGGTTGCGGATGGCAACCAGGCGACGGAGTTCACGCGCCAGCGTGACAAGCTGCTGGCGGCCCTGGCCGGGCTCGACGCCGACATCATCGGCCTCAACGAGATCGAGAACACGCCGGGCGTCGAGACCGCTCGGCGATCTCGACGAACGGGGTCGTGGCCGGGCTCAACGCGATGCCCGGGGTCGGCCCATATGCCGTTCATCGACACCGGCGTGATCGGTACCGACGCGATCCGCGTCGGGCTGATCTACCGGACGGACAAGGTCGTGCCGGTCGGCGCGTTCAAGGTCCTCAGCTCGGCGGTCGACCCGCGCTTCATCGACACGAGGAGCCGGCCGGTCCTCGCCCAGACGTTCGAGGAGCATCGCCACCGGAGCGCGGATCACGGTCGCCGTCAACCACCTCAAGTCCAAGGGGTCCGGCTGCGGTTCCGGCGACGATGCCACGCGACGGGTCAGGGCAACTGCAACGGCACGCGGACGCAGGCCGCCGAGGCGCTCGTCGACTGGTTGGCCACCGACCCGACCGGGAGCGGTGACCGCGACTACCTGATCCTCGGTGACCTCAACTCGTACGCCAAGGAAGCCCCGATCGACGAGATCCTGGCGGGCGCGGACGACGTCGCTGGGACGTCGGACGATTTCACCAACCTGATCGAGAAGTACCAGGGTCGCGTACGCGCACTCCTATGTGTTCGATGGCCAGGCCGGCTACCTCGATCACGCGCTTGCGAGCCCCACGCTCGTCGGCCAGGTGACCGGGGCGACCGACTGGCACATCAATTCGGACGAGTCGGACGTCGTCGACTACGACACGTCGTTCAAGCCCACAGAACAGGAAGCCCTCTACGAGGCCAACCCGTACCGCTCCTCGGATCACGACCCCGTCATCGTCGGGCTGGATCTGCTCAACTTCGACTTCAGCGGCTTCCTGTCGCCGGTCGACAATCCGCCCGTCGTCAACACGGTCAATGCCGGCCGGACGATCCCGATGAAGTTCACGCTGAGCGGCGATCTCGGTCTCGACGTCCTGTTCGAGACACCGACGGCGACGACCTATGCCTGCAGCTCCGGGGCGCCCATGGACGAGGTCGAGTCGACGACGACTTCCGGAGGTTCAGGGCCTCACCTACGACAGCGCGACCGGCGAGTACACCTACGCCTGGAACACGCATCGGCCCTGGGCCGGCCTGTGCCGGACGTTCACCGCCACGCTTTGACGACGGCGCCTATCGGACCGCGGACTTCCAGTTCCGGTAGGGACCGCCAGCTCGGCCCGCGCGGCGCCGACCCTCGGGCGGCCGTCGCGCGGGCTAGCATCTCGGAGTGCTGATCGAGTCCGTCCCGAACGTCTCCGAAGGTCGACGAATCGACGTCGTCGACCGGATGGCCGCGGCCATCGAGACCGTCCCCGGCGTCTACCTGCTCGATCGGACGAGCGACGCAAGCCACAATCGCTCGGTGTTCACGCTGGCGGGCGAGCACGGTCCCGTGCGGGACGCCCTGGAGCTGCTCGTCGCCGCGGCGATCCACGAGATCGACATGGAGGCCCATCACGGGGAGCACCCCCGGATCGGGGCCGTCGATGTCATCCCGTTCGTCCCGCTCGGCGTCGACGACCCTGGACGACTGCGTCGAGATCGCCCGGGCGTTCGGACGGCGCCTTGCCGCCCGGTTCGAGCTGCCGGTCTACTTCTACGCCGCCGCGGCGACGCGGCCCGAGCGAGCCAAGCTGGCCGACGTCCGCCGGGGCCAGTACGAGGGTCTCCGGGAAGAGATCACCCAGAACGGGCGTGAACCGGACGAAGGACCCGCCAGGCTCCATCCATCGGCTGGCGCGGTGGCGATCGGCGCGCGCCAATTCCTGATCGCCTACAACATCAACCTGGCCTCGCGTGATGTCGAGCTCGCCAAACGGATCGCACGCCGGGTCCGCGAGTCCGGCGGGGGTCTGCCAAGGGTCCAGGCCAACGGCTTCTGGATCGAGGAGCTTCGTCGGGCGCAGGTGTCGATGAACGTCCTCGATTTCAGGACCACGCCGCTCTGGCTCGTCTGGGACACGGTTCGGGACGTGGCTGCCGAAGACGGCGTCGAGCTTGCCGAGTCGGAGTTGATCGGCCTCGCGCCGTTGGCCTCGTTTCTGGCCGTCGCCGATCGGGCCGGTGCGCCAGCCGAGGATCCGGTCGAGCGGCGACTGGCCGCGGCGGCGAGCTACCTTCGCCTTCGCGACTTCACGCCGATGCAGGCGCTCGAGCTCCGCCTCGAGGCGGCCCGGTCGTCGAACGCCCGGGGTACGGGGCCCCGCAACGCGCGGTGACTGGCGGCGGCTTCCGGGTGATCGAGGGTGGTCGCAGCGACGAGCCGACCCCCGGGCTCCTGGTCGTCGGCGCGGCCGAAGTGGTCACGCTCGAGGGCGGCGTCCGGATGGGCGAGCGACAGGACGACGTCGTCCGCTTCAACGCGGCCGATGTCGGGGGTCCAGCGGCCGCGGATGCCCCGGTCGTCGCCTGCTGGGAGGGCCGCATCGCCGCCGTCGGGCCGCGATCGGCCGTCGAACGCGTGCTCGACGCGGATGGCTACCCGCTCGGGCGCTTCGCGCGCCTCGATGCCGCGGGCGGCACCGTCACGCCAGGGCTGATCGACCCGCACACCCACCTGCTCTTCGCCGGTTCTCGCGAGGGTGAGCTTGTGCTCCGCCAGCGGGGTGCCGGGTATCTCGAGATCCTGGCCGAGGGTGGCGGGATCCTGTCCACGGTGGCCGCGACCCGGGCGGCCACGACGGATGCCCTGCTGGCGCACGGTCGACGGTGGCTCGAGGAGATGCTGGGCCATGGCGTGACCACGATCGAGGCGAAGTCGGGCTACGGGCTCGACCTCGAGACCGAGATCCGTCTGCTCGAGGTCGCCTGGCGGCTCGGTACGGAAGGCCCCATCGATGTCGTCCCAACGTACCTCGGCGCGCATGCCGTGCCGCCGGAATTCCGGACCAGGCCGGACGGCACGGAAGCCTACGTGCGCTCGATCATCGACGAGCAGATCCCGGGCATCGCGGCCCACGGGCGGGCGCGCTTCTGCGACGTCTTCTGCGAGGAAGGGGTCTTCAGCGCCGACCAGTCGCGCCGGGTGCTCACGGCCGCCGCTGCGTTTGGCATGACGCCCCGCCTCCACGCGGACGAGCTGGCACCGTCGGGCGGGGCGGAGCTGGCGGCCGAGCTCGGCGCGGCATCGGCCGACCATCTCGCGACGCCGTCGGACGAAGGGATCGACGCCCTCGCCCGGGCGGCAGCCGACGATCGGGCCGTGGTTGCCACCCTGCTTCCAGCCACCACCTGGTTCCTCATGAAGGAGCACGGCGCTCCGGCCCGCACCCTGATCGATCGCGGGATCCCGGTCGCGATCGGCACGGATTTCAACCCCGGGACGTCGCCGACCGCAAGCCTGCCGCTCGCCATGACCGCGGCGTGCGTGGAACTGCGGATGACGCCCGACGAGGCGCTCGCGGCGGTCACGATCAACGCGGCTCGCGCGGTGGGGCTCGAGGAGGAGATCGGTTCGCTCGAGCCGGGGAAGGCGGCGGATCTCGTGATCTGGCGGGTCCCCACGTCGGCGCAGATCCCGTACTGGCCGGCCGCCGACCTGGTACAGACCGTCGTCAAGCGGGGAAGGGTCGTGCTCGACCGATCCTGACCCTGGTCGTTTCGGCGAGGACTAGGCCTGCTTGCCGCGGGATTCGAGGTAGACGGTCGTGGTCTCGGTGGGCAGGCTCGAGGCCGTCACCTGGAGCTTGGGTTGCAGCGCCGGCTCGGCGCCCATCTCGTGGAAGAAGCGCTTGAGCGCCTCGGCGCAATCCGCGTCGTCGTCGCAGACGGCCATCGGCACGACGATCCGAGGATCGAGCTGGGCGACGACGGCGGCCGCCTGGCTCGGCGTGAGCGAACCGCCGAGCGGCACGCACACGATGTCCACGGGACCGATGTCGGCGAGCTTCTCCTCGGACAGGAGATGACCGATGTCCCCGAGGTGGATGGTGTGAACCCCGTCGATCTCCACCGCAAAGGAGACCTGCTTGCCCGCCTCGGCGCCACGCGCATCGTCCCGGTACGTCCGGACGCCCGTGATCAGGACCTCCTTGACCTCGTACTCGCCCGGGCCGTCGAGGACGAACGCGTCGTCGAGGCTCGAAGGCAGGAGCGTTCGCCCATCACGTGACGGCTTGCCCTTCGCGCGGGGCAGCGGTGCGTCATCGGGGTGGCTGAACGTGACGATATCGCCGGTGACGCCACGCCCCGTCGGCCCCACCACCGACTGAAACGGATCTGCCACGACGACCGCGTCCTTGCCGCGGAGACGAACGCACGTTCGCCCATACCAGGTGAGTTCCATCCCCCCGATTCTGACACAGCGCCCTGCACCACCGCGTAGACCCCAAGCAGCAACGTCGTCAAACGGTGTGACCGCCGCCGACGTGGTTCAGAGAATCGGCGCGAGGGACGTCCCAGGCGAAGGCGGCGGGTGAGCAAGAGAGCGAGCGCACTTGGAGTGCGTGAGCGAACGGCGGAGCACGCCAACGCCCGCATGGGGCGCTCCATGGCGCCGCCGTAGTTCGCAGACACTCCCCGCGAAAAGAGGGACCGGAGGCGCCTGCCCAATCGGCGCCCCCGGTCGGAGGGAGGGAGGAAGGAACCTTTTGGGTTCGTCCATTGCGTACGCTACGGCGCACGCATTCAGGGTCGAGTCTGCAACCGGTTAAGAAAGCGAAATCCCGTCCCGGGCAAGGTGGCATCCGGGGCCCTGAAACGAGGCCCGTGCGACAATCGGGCTCATGGTCCACGCGCCCTCGCGAGGGGCAACCCGATCCATGTCGCGCCTCGCTGGGGTCGCGATGATGCTCGTGCTCGTCGCCGGCTGCGGGTCGACGGTTCCATCGCCGTCGCCTCCCCGGACCCAACGCGAGCCCGTCCGCAACGACCGCGCCGCACGCCCAGCGCCGACGCGTCGGCCAGCCCCGTGTCGAGCGCCGAGGTCGACGCGATCTATGACGCGATCGAGGACCAGGTGGTCGCGATCCGTGGCCTCGATCCAACGCGCGACGTCACCCGGCGGGTGATCGACGCAGCCGAGCTGCGGACGATGATGACCGAGCAGTTCGACGAGGACGCGCCGCCCGACTACGTGGCCGCCAACGAACAGTTCTACAAGGCCCTGGGGCTGATCCCGGCCGACTCGGACCTTCGTGACCTGACGCTCGATCTCCTCAGCGGCGGGGTCGGCGGCTTCTATCGCAACGACCAGGACACGCTCTACGTCGTGTCCAAGACCGGACTACCCGGCGTCAACGAACGGATCACCTTCGCGCACGAATATGACCATGCCCTGCAGGACCAGAACACGTCGGTCTTCACCGACCAGGACGGAATCCTCGATCAGACCGATCGGATCCTCGCTCGACAGGCGGTCTATGAGGGGGATGCGACCCTCCTGATGACCCTGTGGAGCGTCGAGAACTTCGACCTGTCCGACCTGGCGGAGCTGCTCGCCCTCGGCAGCGATCCCGAGGCCGCCGCCCTGCTCGAGGGCATGCCCGCGATCCTCCGTGAGACCCTGCTCTTCCCGTACACGACGGGTACGACGTTCGTCCAGGCGATCCAGGTGCCCGGTGGCTGGTCCGCCGTCAACGACCTGTACGACCGGATGCCTGTCTCCACCGAACAGATCCTGCATCCGGAGGCGTACGCCAGCAACGAAGCGCCGATCGTCGTCGACCTGCCAGATGACCTGGCGACGGAGCTCGGCGATGGCTGGACCGTCCCGTTCGAGGACAGTTTTGGCGAGCTCCAGCTCGGGATCTGGCTCCGCGAGTCCGGCGCCGACGCCGACGCCGCCGCGACGGCCACCGCCGGGTGGGGCGGCGACCGGCTTGCCTTCTATGACGGGCCGGACGACGCGTGGGCCGTGGTCGTCGACACCAGGTGGGACAGCGCGAGGGATGCGACCGAGTTCGCCGACGCGGCACAGGCGGCCGTCGACGGCCTCGCCAACCCGGCCAGTCTTTCGACCGTCGACGATCAGAACGTGATGATCCTGATCGCGTCCGACGAGGAGACCCTGCTCGACCTCGACGTGCTCCTAGGCGGGACCGGCGTCTAGCAGGCGCGACCGTCGTCTGGCCCTACATCGACTCCGGGGCGGAGATCCCCAGCAACCCGAGCGCGTTGGCCAGGGTGGTCCGTGCCGCGACCGCCAGCGCGAGCCGCGCCGCGGACCGCTCGGGGGCATCGGCGTCAACGACCCGGGCGTCGCGATAGAACCCGTGGAACGTGGTCGCCAGCTCGGTTGCGTAGGCGGTGATGCCATGGGTTTCCTCGGCGGCGACGGCGTCCTCGATCACTTCGGGAAACCTGGAGACGGCCCGGGCAAGGGCAGCCTCGGGCGGCTCCCCGAGCGAGCCGGCGACGTCCGACGCAGGCGCCAGCCCGGTCTCGGACGCCTTGCGGACGATCGAGGCAATCCGGGCATGCGCGTACTGGACGTAGTAGACGGGGTTCTCGTTGGACTGCTTCTTGGCAAGCTCGATGTCGAAGTCGATCCCCGTATTGACCGAGCGCGAGGCGAAGAACCAGCGCGCCGAATCCACGCCGATCTCGCTGAGCAGCTCATCGAGCGTGATGAAGTCGCCGGCCCGCTTGGACATCGAGATCTCGACGCCATCGCGCACGAATCGAACCCACGAGTACAGAAGCACCTGGACCGCGTCGTAGTCATAGCCCATCGCCTTGGCGGCATTCCGGACGCGAGCGACCGTCCCGTGATGATCCGCACCCCAGACGTAGATCAGGTGGTCGAACCCGCGGCTGAACTTCTCGGTCACGTATCCGATGTCCGCCGCGAAATAGGTCGGCTCGCCGTTCGACCGGATGATCACCCGGTCCTTGTCGTCGCCGAAGTCGGTCGAGCGGAACCAGACCGCGCCGTCCTGTTCGTAGACATGGCCGCCCTGACGGAGGCGATCGACCGCCCGCTCCACCCAGCCGCCGGCGTGAAGCGACGCCTCGGTCGTCCAGACGTCGAACCGGACACCAAGCGCCGCAAGGCTCCGCTCGATGCCCTCGCGCACGCGCAATGCCGCCCAGTGACCGAGGACGCCGCTGGTGTCTGCTTCCGGTGCCGTCGCCTCGGCCCACACGTCGTCCGGCACGGCGGCAGCGAGCTCGTGGACGTAGTCGCCGTGATATCCATCCTCGGGCACCGCGTCACCCCGCCGAATCGCCGCGATCGACGCGCCGAGGTTGGGGATCTGCCCGCCGACGTCGTTGAAGTAGTACTCGCGCGTCACCCGCTGGCCACCGGCTTCCAGTACCCGGCAGAGCAGGTCGCCGACAAACGCCCCCCGCGCGTTCCCGATGTGGAGGGGACCGGTCGGGTTGGCCGACACGAACTCCACGTTCACCGAGCGCGGGCGGATCGGCGCGACGCGCCCCCATGCCTCGGGTGCCGCCAGCGCGGAGGCGATCGTCCGCTCGAGGGCATGATCCGCCAGGTGCATGTTGAGGAACCCGGGCGCCGCGGCTTCCGCACGGGCGACGGGTGTCGTCGTTGGGGTTTCGGCTGCCTCCTTCGCGAGCTCGGCGGCCAGCACGGAGGCGATCGCGATCGGGGCCATCCGGTATGGCCTGGCCAGCCTCATCGCCAGGTTGCTCGCGAAGTCGCCGTGTTCGGGCTCCGCCGGACGTTCGACCTCGACCCTGGGCCGCAGCTCGTCAGCCAGCCCGGGCAGCGCGCCAGCCTCGATCGCGCGCGACCAGGCACGGTCGATCGCGTCGAGAACGAGGCGGCGCAACGTGGGCGTCGACACGGTGGACGGACTCCAGGGATTCGGGCAGGAACGATGGAGCGCCATGGTAGACGGACGGGTCCTGGGCCATTCGTACCAGGCGTCCAGGACCGGTTTGGTGCGATGGTGCAACGGGTTCCGGAACCCCTGGTGGGGTCCGGTTTGGTCCAGTGACGTCTACGGCGAACAACGTACTGGACCGGGTACTACGGATGTGCAATTCTTCCGTGGCTCGATCGGCGAGGAGCTTCATTGGGGGGCTTCACCGGCGAGTTTTGTCATCATCCAGGCCCGTGGGCCGCCAATCGCACTTGGGGAAAAGCATATGAACGACTCTTCGCGCCGGCGAGTGCGCTTGGCTCGCCGTCTATCCTGGCTCGTCGTCGCATCGATGACGATCACGGCGCTTGCGCCGGTGTCGACCTTCGCGATCAACGGCACCAATCCCGCTCCGAACGCCGAAGCCCGGCAATTCGTCGACGGCAATCCAACCTGCGGGGCCGGCCAGTTCTTCGAGCTGAAGATCTCGCCGCCGAGTGATGGCGCACCGCTAACCGACGGGATCTACAAGAACGCGGACGGCATCGACGTGTTCCAGGTCAGCAACGCGACGATCCATTCGTTCGACTGGGCGCTGTTCGGAGAGGGCATTCACCTCTACGACATGGCATCCGTGATCGTGAAGGCCGGAAGTGGTGCCTTTGTCTACTTCTACGCCGACACGAGCGACGATTCTGATGTCGACCTCGAATTGCCCTCGAACAACAACGACCCTGAGGCACCACAGGCAGGGATCAGCCACATCGTCGTCTGCTTCAACAAGAAGGGCGTCACGCCGACCCCGACGCCAACGCCGACGCCCACGCCGACACCGACACCCACACCTACACCGACACCCACGCCAACACCGACGCCAACACCGACGCCGACACCGACGCCAACACCGACGCCGACCCCGACGCCGAGTCTCCGACGCCGACTCCTCAGACGCCGACGCCCGCCCCCGCCCCCGCCCCCGCCGACGCCAACGCCCACGCCGACGCCGGTCGCCGACGCCGACGCCCGGAGGCGAAGTCGCCGGTGAGACCGGGACACCGGCCGTGACCCTGCCGCCGACGGACTCGCTGTCCGGTGGCAGCCAGGGCCCGACCGGCGACAGCTGGCGGTTGATCCTCCTGGCCATGGCCGGCATCCTGGCAGCCACGCTGCTCCTGACGCCAGCCGAGTCAAGGCGGCGAAACCGCTAGGTAGCTTGCCGGGGCGCCAGGCCCCGTAACCCACGACACCACCGAAGGACCGGACCCGAGAGGGCCCGGTCCTTCGTTATTGGGCGCCGATAGCAGAACCCGGCGGGTGCTCGTCATGCGCCGTTCGCACTTCGTACTACCCGAGGCCTACTCGTTCGTTGTCGGGCGTCAACACTTTCATTTTCGGTGCGGGGATGTCCGAATTGGTCTGGTGCGGTCCGTGCCATCCAGGAGTACTGGACGGCTACAGGACCCTCAGCCACGATGCCGACAGGTCGATCGGAACCCAAGTCAGGGGACCAGTCGAAGCACTCATCCATCACCCGTTCCGTCACATCAAGGAGCAACACCAATGCAGACGTCCCTCCTCCAGCGACGATCGCGGCTCGGCCGGCGGTTGTCCTGGCTCGTCGTCGCGTCGATGACGACGACGGCGATCCTGGTTCCGTCTTCGCCTGCGCTGGCGGGCGACAAGACCGAGATCGTCATCTGCCATGGGACCGGGTCCCAGGAGAACCCGTACGTCGTCAACTCTCCCGCTATCAACTCCAGTGGCGCCTTCGTTGGCCAGCTTGCCGCCGGCCACAACGACCACGTTGGTCCCATCTGGTTTCCCGGGATCACCGTCACCTGGGGAGACATCATCCCCGCATACGACTACGCGCCGGCCAACTTCCACTTCAACGGTCTGAACTGGACCGCCGAGGGCCAGGCGATCTACAACAATGGCTGCAACATTCCGCAGCCGACGCCGACGCCCGACGCCGACGCCCACGCCGACCCCGACCCCCACGCCCACGCCGACCCCGACGCCGACGCCCACGCCTACCCCGACCCCAACGCCAACGCCGACGCCGACGCCCACGCCGACGCCGACCCCAACGCCAACGCCGACGCCGACGCCCACGCCCACGCCTACCCCGACCCCAACGCCAACGCCGACGCCGACGCCCGACGCCCACGCCTACCCCGACCCCAACGCCAACGCCCGACGCCGAACCCCACGCCCACGCCGAACCTGCCCACCCCACCCGTGATCGTGCCCACGCCGACCCCGACGCCCGAGCCCACGCCCGAGCCGACCGGAGAGGTCCTGGCCGAGACCGGCGCACCCCAGGTGACCCTGCCGCCGACGGACGCCCTGTCCGGGAGCACCCAGGCACCGACCAATGAGAGCTGGCGGATGATCCTCCTGGCCATGGCCGGAATCCTCGCCACCACCCTGCTGCTGACCCCGACGATGGCGCCAGCAAAGCGCAAGGACCGCTGATCGATCCTCATCACCGGGGACGCCCCTGGTGACGGAACGCGAATGGACCGGGCCCGAAAGGGTCCGGTCCTTTCGTTGTCAGTCGACGGTGAAGGCGTCACCCGGGTGGACGAGGATCACGGGCCCGTCAAACACCGCGCGTGCCGACGCCACCGTTTCGTCCTCGTCGTGGCCCATCAACAGATGGGTCAGGAGGATTCGGCCCGCATCGGTACGGGACGCCAGCGAACCGACAGCCGGACCATCCAGGTGGGCTGCCGTGACGGGCACCGGTCCCGGCCCAAATGACACTTCGGACAAGAGCGTGTCTCCGGGCTGGACGAGCGTGTCGATGTCTTCCGCCCGACCGCAATCACCGGTATAGACCAGCCCTGGGTGGTCGCCCGCTGAAAGGCGAAAGGCGACGCTCTCTCCGGCATGGGTGACTCGCGCGACATCGATGGTCAGCGATCCGATCACCGTCTGCCCGGGCTCGAGGCCCTCGACGTCCAGGGCGGCCGCACTGAAGCCCGGTTCAGCGTGGAGCGCATCGATGCGATCACCCAGGCCGTGGGGACCGATCACCCGGACTCGGCGAGGATGCTTCGGCCCCCAGCGCAGGAAGTGACGCAGGGCCACGAGGTCGATGAAGTGATCGGGATGGAGGTGGCTGATCAGGACGGCATCGAGCTCGCCAGGGTCCATCAGGCTCGCCAGCCGTGGAAAGGAGCCCTGACCGAGATCAAGGAGGACCGCGGTCCGGTCATGTCTGACGAGATACGCGGCGCCAGTGGCACCGAGACGATCGGTGTACGCGGGGCCGGCGCCGACGATGTCGAGGCGCAGCGGGGTAGCGTCTGGGCTCACGAGCGACAGGGTAGCCGCTCGGAGCGACGGTCAGTTGCTGGGGCCGTTGCCCTGTGGGGCGCCGCCGCCGCGCGGCTCTGCGGGCGGGCCACCTTGCGGTGTCGGCCGCGGCTTGGGGGTCGTACCCGGCGCATCAGTCGGCTTGTTCGGGTTCGCCGGGCGTTCGGTCGGATCCGACGTCGGGGTCTGCTCCGGGGCGAGTCCGGGCGGTATCACGTTTGGGTTGCCGTGCAGATCATCGATGGCGGAGTCGCTGCGGTCGATCGCGTCCTGGATCGCGTCTTTCGCAGCTTCGGTCGGGACCTGGTCGACCAGGACCGTGAGGACGTCGATGTTGCTGCGCACGCCCGTTTCGAGGGTGGCCGCCGCCGAGACGTCGTTGCCGGCATCCTGCGTCGCCTCGTTGACGATAGCGGCGTATGCCTCGAGCGCAGCATTGGCCGCGTTCGTGTCACCAGCGGCCGAAGCGGCCGCGGCTTCGGCGAGCCGTTCCTCGAGTCGCTGGAGCTCGGCCTGGGCACGCGCATTTGCCTCTGTCGGCAGCGTCAGGGCTTCCGCCCAGATCCGGGCGCCGTACAGGGGGCCACCCGGCTGGGCCGCGGCGACTGAGCTCACCCCGACGCCGAGCGTGAGGCCGGCCGCGAGCAGGGCCGTGAGCGGGCGACGCCAGGTAGACCGTCGTGTCTGATCGGGCCGCGCGTTGTTGGCGACCGCAGCGGCGCGATCGGCGTCGGCCCGGGCCAGGGCGGCCTGACGATGCGCCGCGGTCATCACGCGGGTCCGCATCCGGATGGTCGCCGAGAGCTCGGGCGACAGGCGCGCTTCCGCGTACGCCTCGAGGCGCCGCGTCAGCTCGTCGTCGTTCCGGTCTTGCTGCTGCATGTAGTCGTTATCCATCCTGTTGTTCGTCTGGCCGCTCGTCGGCCGCGTCCTGGATCCCGAGCTGTCGACGAAGGGCGGCAATGGCGCGGAACTGGAGTCCGCGGATCGTGCCTTCCTGTCGTCCCATCACCTCCGCCGCTTCGCGGGCCGAGAGGCCGGCGAAAAAGCGCAGGGCGATCGCTTCCTGTTGATCGTCGGTCAACGTCGCAAGCGCGACGGCAACCTGATCGAGATCCTGTCGGAGCATCGCCACGTCCTCGGGTCCCGGTTCGTGAGTGCCCTGGTAGACCACGGCATCCAGATCGGCGTGTTCGTGACGCGTCCGAGTGAAATCCACTACGGCGTTCCGGGCCAGCCGAAAGAGCCAGCCCCCGAAGGGAATGCCCCGCGATTCGTATCGCGGTAGCGCTTCCAGGGCCTTGACGAAGACAAGCTGCGTCAGGTCCTCCGCGTCCGCCGGGCTGTGGACGCGGCTGACAACGTAGCGGTAGATCGGCAGGTGGAAATGATCAAAGAGCTGTCCGAAGGCCCAGGCGTCAGCCGACCGGGCCTCATCCACCAGCCGCTCGATCGCGGCATCGTCAAGTGTCACAACGAATCTCCGCCCGGCCCGTTAGGACCGTCACGGTGACGCGCCCGGGATATCGACACAGACAGAAGTCCCACCTCGACGAAACGTTAGAGTGCTGAAGCCACCATTCACGGCGTATTGATACCCGTCCGCGAGCGCCCATCCGAAGTGATCCGCGCGATGGGCATCGGATCCGATGGTGACAGCCCGCCCACCCATGTCGCGAAAGCGACGAACCATTGCCGCTGATGGGTACGTCTCGCCCACAGCGTGACGCAGGCCGCTCGTGTTGATCTCGAGGGCGGTGCCCGACTCGACCAGCGCATGCAGGATCGGCTCGTAGAGCTCGGGCGCCGCAGCAAAGGCCTCCCTGGTCACGAATGGATGGAGATAGCGCTTGACCACGTCGAGGTGCCCGAGGGCGTCGAAGAGGCCCGACCGCGCCGCCGCCTCTACCTCGTCGAATGAGGGCGCCACGATCTCGGCAAGTGATCGGCCAGCGACCCACTGCTGCACGTTGCGAGCGCCATAGGGCGACTCGACCCGGTCATGCACGGACCCGATCGTGAAATCGTACGTGTGACGAGCCAGGTGTCGGCGGATGTCGTCCTCCCAGGACCGATCGTAGGTCAGCTCTGCGCCAAAGCGAATATCCACGCCCTGCGGTCCCCACCGCTCGGCGGCCTGACGGACGATACGCTCGCGATCCTCGAACGTCGCATAGCCGTATGCCGGCGCACCCGGCTCGAAGTCGACGTGGTCCGTGATCGCCAGCTCGCCGATCCCGCGCTCCATCGCCTGGGCCGCGTAGACGTCGATGACGACGTCGCTATCGGGAGAGAGGTTGGTGTGGAGGTGGGAATCCAGGGGAAGGTCGCGTGGCTGGCGATCGATCACGCGGACTCCTCCGGTGCGACCCTCACCCGCTTGTCAGGCCAAGCTCGCGGCCGACCCGATCGAAGGCGGCCAGCGCGGTATCGAGCTGCTCGTCCGAATGCGCCGCGGTCACGATCGTGCGCAGCCGGGACTTGTCGATCGCGACCGTCGGGAAGACCACCGGCTGGGCGAAGACGCCCTCCGCGAGCAGTCGATCGCTGAACCGGCCAGCGACATCGGGGTCACCCATCATCACCGGGGTGATCGGCGTCTCCGAGCGACCAGTGTCGAACCCGAGCCGGGTCAACTCGGCCTTGAACCGGCGCGTGTTCGCCCACAACCGTTCCTGCAGCTCGGGCTCCTCCTCCATCACCCGGATCGCCTCCCGGCAGGCGGCAACCACCGCCGGCGGGTGCGATGTCGAGAACAGGAACGGCCTGGCGCGCTGGATCAGGATCTCCCGAAGGGCCAGCGAGCCAGCGACGTAGCCGCCCAGCGATCCGACGGCCTTGCTGAGCGTGCCCACCTGGACCGCGACTCGGCCGTGGAGACCGAAATGGTCGACCGTCCCCCGGCCGTTGCGCCCCAGGACACCGGACGCGTGGGCGTCGTCGACCATGACGGCCGCTCCAGCCGCTTCGGCCGCCTCGACCACCTCGGGGAGCGGCGCAATGTCGCCGTCCATCGAGAAGACGCCATCGGTGACCACCAGGATCATCCGGTAAGGCCCACCGCCTGGTCGACCCGACGCCCGGGCCTCGCGAAGGATCTCGCGGAGGGCGTCGACGTCGCCGTGCGGATAGATCTGGCGCGGCGCCTTCGAGAGGCGCATGCCGTCGATGATCGAAGCGTGGTTGAGCGCGTCGGACACGATCAGGTCGGTCTCACCCGCGATCGTCGGGATGACGCCGGTGTTGGCGCTGAAGCCCGACTGGAAGGTCAGGACGGCCGGCGTGCCCTTGAAGGCCGCGAGCTCCGTCTCGAGCGCTTCGTGCATCGTCATCGTCCCGGCGATCGTGCGGACCGCCCCGCTGCCGACGCCAAAGTCGCGGACGGCGGCGAGGGCTGCCTCGCGCAGCCGCGGATGGTGGGTCAGCCCGAGGTAGTCGTTCGAAGACAGGCTGATCACCCGCTGCCCGTCGACCGAAACGATCGGGCCCTGGGCCGAGGACATGACCCGGAGTGGTCGGTACAGATGTCGCTCGCGAAGGGCGGCAACTTCGTCGTCGAGGTAGGCAAGCGGATCGGCCCGACCGGCCGGTCCAGGGCCCCCGGCGGTCACGCCGGGCTCCTGGCGGTCACGCCGGGCTCCTGGCGGTCATGCCTGCCAGTCCATGATGACCTTGCCCGAGTCACCGGCCCGCGCGGCGGCAAACGCCGCCTCGAACTCGCGGAACCCGAACCGATGCGTGATCGCCGGCGTGATGTCCAACCCCGACTGGAGCATGACCGTCATCTTGTACCAGGTCTCGTACATCTCCCGACCATAGATGCCTCGCAGGGTGAGCATCTTGAACACGATGGCGTTGACATCGAGCGGGATCTCCTCGGTCGGGATGCCCAGGATGGCGATCCCGCCTCCGTGCGCCATCGCGGCGATCGCGTTGCGGAGCGCCGTCGGGCTGCCGGACATCTCGAGCGCCACGTCGTAGCCCTCGACCATGTCCAGCTCGGCGAAGACGTCCGTGAGCGTCTCCTTTCGGGGATCGATGACCCGGCTGGCGCCCATCCGTACCGCGATCTCGCGGCGATAGGCGTTCGGCTCGCACACGACCACGTGTCGCGCACCAGCGTGGCGGGCGATCGCCGTCGCCATCAGCCCGATCGGGCCGGCGCCCGAGACCAGGACATCTTCACCCAGGACGGGGAAGGCAAGCGTGGTGTGGACCGCGTTCCCGAGCGGATCGAAGATCGCCGCGACCTCCTCGTCGATCCCGGCCCAGTGTTGCCACACGTTGGTCATCGGCAGGGCGATGTATTCGGCAAACGCGCCGTCCCGGCCGACACCGAGCCCGATCGAATGCGCGCACAGGTGCCGTCGCCCGGCCAGGCAATGCCGGCACAGACCGCAGACGACGTGGCCCTCGCCCGAGACCAGGTCGCCCGGGCCCGAAGTCGGCGACGTTGCTGCCCACCTCGACGACCTCCCCGACGAACTCATGGCCGACCACGCAGCGGCGGGCTGATGGCGCCCGCGGCCCACGGGTCCCACGCCTCGATATGGAGATCCGTGCCGCAGATGCCCGTCTTGTGGACCCGGATGAGCACGTCGTTGATGCCGATCGCCGGCACAGGGACATCCGTCAGCTCGAGCCCGGGACCGGGGCCGGTCTTGACCAGCGCGAGCATCGACCCTCCATGGTTGAACCGGGACTGCGTCAGCCGGCCTGTGCGCTCCAATCGACGACCGGGTTCTCCACGGCCCCGATCCCCTCGATCTCGCAACGGACCCGGTCACCCGGCTCGAGGAACACCGGCGGGTCGCGGAAGACCCCCACCCCGGACGGCGTCCCGGTGATCACGAGATCGCCTGGCTCGAGGGTGATGACCGCGCTGATGTATTCGATGAGTTCGGCGACGGTCCAGATCATGTCGGCGGTCGTGCCATCCTGCATCAGGATCGCCCGACCAGCGTCCGGACCGGAACCCGGGATGCGCCAGGACCGAAGTCGCAGCCCCTGCGGATCCGGGATGTCGTCCGCCGTCACCATCACCGACCCGACCGGCAGGAACGTGTCGGAGCCCTTTGCGCGAAGCCACTGGCCGTCGCCGACTTCGCCCTCATCGAGCGCCGCCTTGATGCCTTGCCAGTCGCGGGCGCTGATGTCGTTGACCACGACATACCCGGCCACGTGACCGAGCGCAGCCTCGCGCGAGACGCGACGTGCGACGGACCCGATCACGACGCCGAGCTCAACCTCGAGGTCCAGCGCGTGCGTGCCTTCCGGTCGAACGATCGGCGCACCGTCGGCGAGGACCGTGTTGCCGAACTTGGAGAAGAGCAGCGGTCTGACGGGAGCCGCTCGACCGCCCTCCGAGACGTGGTCGTGGTAGTTGAGTCCCACGCAGACGATCTTGCCCGGCCGAGGCTGGAAGTCGGTCTGGCGCACGGACGGCGTCCGCTCAGCTCGGCGATGCGCTTGGGGCCGCGGAGGCGCTCGGGCTCGACTCGGCGCTCGGGCTCGACTCGGCGCTCGGGCTCGACTCGGCGCTCGGGCTCGACTCGGCGCTCGGGCTTGCTTCTGTGCTCGGGCTCGGACTCGGGACCGTGCACTGCTTCTCTGGGTTGCTCCGCTCGCCCCAGGTCTGCCACATCTCGAGGATCTGAACCGTGTCGATCTCGTTCAACGGCAGTACCCGTCCCCAGACGATCGCCGCGTACGGCGTGGCCATGTCGTCAAAGCGGGCCATGATCGGGCCCTGGCTGGTGCCAGGCCGGATCCCGCAGACCGGGCTCGGGGGGAAGGCATCGAAGAGCGCGCGAAGGCTCGCCTGGGCATCCGGGCTCGGTCCCGGGTCGCCGTCGCGTCCGCGATAGAGGATCACCATCGCACCGTGCTCGAGGTTGTGGATCCAGCCCTCGGGGAGGGCGCGGTCGCTCGGTCCGTAGACTCGGGGCGCGATCGGTCCAAGGGCGGTGGCATTGTAGTGCGGCCCCGAAGCTGGCGGGCAGTACGTGTAGGTCGCCTTTTCACCGGTCGGGATATGCCGGTTGCCGAGGTCGGGCTGGACATAGCCGGGGTTTGGGGATGAACCTGGCGACGGGCTGGCGGTTGGGCTGGGAACCCATTCCTGCGTGCAGGCATACGCCGGCGCGGCCGCCGACGCGAACACGAATACCGAGATCAGCACGATCCCGGCAACCACCGCGAGGGCCACGATCGGCGTCCGATACCGTTCCGTGAACGACGGCTTGTAGGCAGCCCGAGCTCGTTCGCGGCGGCCGACCCGGACACTGCCGGTCGGGGACGTCGACGGTCGGATCGGTCCCCCGGCCCCGCCGACGGCGGGACGAGAGGACTCGCCGCCAGCGGGACGGGGGGACGCGCCACCGGCGGGCCCTCCCTGGCGCGGGGCGATCGGGCCCGGCGGTTGCCGCCGGCGGCTCGGTTTGCTCACGGTGTTGGCCTCGATAGTGGGATTGGCGATGCGATCAGTCGGGGCTTCGGGTGGGCGAATGGACGGCGCCCACCGAGAGGGTACCGTCCCGGGCCGATCCTGCGCCGGACGAGGCCTCGTGATCGGGTCGATCAGGGTTCGTTCAGGAAGGCGCGGACCTCGGGACGAAGCAGTCCGCGAAACAGGAGGACGCTCAAGACGGTCACGAACACGGCCTCGATCGGAAGCCGGCTCAGGACGAGCAGTGGCACCAACGGGATGGTCAGGCTCGCCAACCCGAGCGCGAGACCGCGAGCGGCCTCCTTGCGCTGCAGGACGAGGGTGGTGGTAAAGATGGTGTAGGCGAGCAGGGCCATCACGACGACGCCAACCAGGCTGACCGAGGCCTCGACCGCCTGGTCAACGACAAATCTGAGGCTCAGGCCGACCCCGGCGAGGATCAGCAGCGCGTAGACGAGGAGCAGGCGCAGGCCGCCCGGCATATCGCGAATCGTCTGGAGCATCGCCCGGATCGTACCGCGAAGGGTATTGACACCGGAGGTCGTCCCCCGTATCGTCCCTAAACCGGTTTGCTAAACCGGTTTGCACCGCCCGGGACCACGGCATGGCGACCGGGCGCGCTCGCGCGACCGTTGTGGAGGCGGTCGGGGAGCCAGGGCCAGACAGCCGCGCAGGGGAGTCGGACCCGAGTGGAGCAACGCACCATCCGTCCGCGCATCGCCGATGTCGCCCGAGAGGCCGGCGTCTCGAAGACGGCAGTCTCGTTTGCGTTCAACAGCCCGGATCGACTTGCGCCGGAGACGGCGGTCCGGATCCGCGACGTGGCGGAGCAGCTCGGCTACACGCCCCACCCCGTCGCCAGGATGTTGACCCAGCGCCGGACCCTGACGATCGGCGTGCTCACGCCCCAGGCCTTGTCGGTCATCTTCTCGAACCCGTTCTTTGGCGCGTTCAGCGAAGGCGTCGCCGGGGCGGCCGAGGAGTCGGGCTACGGTCTCCACTTCATCTCGCCGCTGCGCGGCTCGCTGGCCCGGGCCATGAGTCGGGCAACCGTGGACGGCGTCGTCGCGATTGGCCTGTCGGACGATCACCCCGAGGTCGAACAGATCCGCCGCGCCGGCGTCCCGATCGTCCTTGTCGACTCGACGGCCCTGCCTGAGCATGGCTCCGTGGAGATCGACGACGTCGGCGGGGCGCGTGCGGCAGCCGAACACGTCATCGGGCTCGGCCATCGTGATGTGCTCGTCATCGGCGTGGAGCCACCCGCACCCTCGATCGCGATGGACCCGGACGGGGTCACCAGTCGCCGCCTGCGCGGCTATCGCGAGGCGTTCGCCGCCGTCGGTCAGGACATCCCCGATGAGCGGGTGGTCGTTGGCCCGGCCAGCATCGATGGCGGGATCGCGGCCCTCAATGGAGCCTGGGAAGATGGTGTCCGCCCGACCGCGGTCCTGGCCATGAGCGATGCGATGGCCATCGGCGCCATGCGCGCGCTGCGCGACCTGCGCCTGACGATCCCCGGCGACGTCAGCGTCGTCGGGTTCGACGACATTGACCTTGCCCCGCACGTGGATCCCCCGCTCACGACGGTTCACCAACCGATCCGTCGCAAGGGCGCCGAGGCGGTCCGCCTGCTTCTGACCGTCGTCCAACGACGGGATCAAGCCATTCCCGAGCACCTCCGGTTGGAGACGCGCCTCATCGTGCGCGGCTCGACCGGCCCGGTGCCGGAACAGCGGCACAAGGAGGTGGCCGGGGCCCACGACTGAGCGGGCCTCCCGGCCCTGTGGCCGGCCTTGCCGGCTAACGAGTGGCCGGCCTCGCCGGCTGACCAGTGGCCGGCCTTGCCGGCTGACGTTGCCGGCATCGCCGGCTGACCAAGGGAGCGTGGTGGTCGAGATCGATCACCAAAGAGAGAGGAGCATCACGCAAGAGATGAAACGACACCTGCAACTCGCGACCCTGCTGATGGGGCTGGCCATCGTGGCCGCTGCCTGCAGCGGCGGAGCGGCAACGACCGCGCCCGAGTCCGCGGCCCCCGCGTCGGAAGCACCGGCGTCGGAAGCACCGGCGTCCGAGGCCCCCGCGGGCGGGCTCAGCGGATCGATCACCCTATGGCATTCGTATGGATCGGGCGGCGGTGAGGGCGGGGCCTTCGCCGAGGCGCTCGATGCCGTCAAGGCCGCCAACCCCGAGCTGACCGTCGAGGTTGTCGAGCAGCCGTTCGATCAGCTCTTCAACAAGTGGCGGACCGACGTTGCCGCCGGCGGCGGCGCCGACCTGTTCATCGCCCCGAACGACAGCCTCGGCCAGGATGCCCGTGAGCAGTCGATCATGAACCTCGACGATTTCCTCGTCGGCAACGCGGCCATCGACGGCGACCTCCCGGTGTCGATCGACGGCTCCAAGGTCGATGGCGTGTTCTACATGGTCCCCGAGTCCCTCAAGGCCGTGGCCATGTGGTACGACAAGAGCAAGGTCACGACTCCCCCGACGACCAGCGATGAGCTGCTCGCCGCGGTCGAGGCCGGCACGGTCACGATCGGGATCAACCAGGGCGTCTACCACCAGTTCGGCTGGACCGGCGCCTTTGGCGGCCAGCTCATGGACGACACCGGCGCCTGCACCGCGGACGACGGCGGCTTCGCCGAGGCGTTCGCCTACCTCAAGTCGCTCAAGGACGCGGGCGCCATGTTCAACACGGACGGCGGCGCCCTCAAGACCGCGTTCCAGACCGGCGAGATCAACACGATCATCGACGGCCCCTGGCAGACCGCGGACTTCCGGACCGCGCTCGGCGACAACCTCGCCGTCGCGCCGATCCCGGCCGGCCCGGCCGGACCGGCCAATCCCTTCACCGGGACGGATGGCTGGTACATCAACCCGAACCTCGACACTGACCAGGCCACAGCTCGCGGTCAACCTGGCCCTGGCGCTCACGTCACCCGAATCGCAGCAGATCATGGTTGACGGTGCCGGTCACGTGCCGGTGAACCCGTCCGTATCCATCACCGATCCAATCACCCAGGGCTTCGCCGATGCGGCCGCCGCCGGTCTGCCACGCCCGCAGGCTGCGCAGTTCAACAACTGGTGGGGTCCGTTCGGCGATGCCCTCAACAAGGTCATCGACACGGGCGCCGATCCCGCCACGGCCATCGCGGATGCCTGCGCCCTGATGGACGAGGCGAGCGGCCTCTAACCCCGTTCGACGTACTGCGCGGGGGCGCCCAACGGGCGCCCCCGACCGTCCCCGGAGCCCGCCCGATACCTTGAATCGGGCGCGCCCCAGGGCCGATACTCGCCCCGCCCACCACGAGCAGACTGCAGCCGAGGAGAGGGAAGAGACTCGAATGGCAACCACGACCGCCGCGTTGCCGCAGGGACGCCGGGGTGCCCGGTTGTCGCGGAACCTCCAGCCGTACCTGTATCTCGTCCCGGCATTCGCGGTGATGGCGATCATCACCTTCTATCCGCTGTTCTTCCAGGTGTGGATGTCGTTCCACGACTTCGGGCAGATCAACTTCCGGGTTCGCAACCCCGTTCCGGCCGAGTTCATCGGCCTCGAGAACTACATCCGGATCGCCGAGTCCAGGCTGCAGATCCCCAACTTCGAATTCCTCAGGCTCGTGCTGTTCAACCTGTGGTGGGCGTTCAGCAACGTGGTCGTCCACATCATCATCGGCGTCCTGGTCGCGGTGGTCCTGAACACCAAGGGGCTTCGGTTCCGGGGGGTCTACCGCGCGCTGTTCATCCTTCCGGTGGTCATCCCCCCGATCATCGTCGCGACTGTCTGGCGGAACATGTTCGATCCGGACTTTGGCGCCGTGAACCAGGGCCTCCAGGCCCTCGGTGGCCTGGTCGGAATCTCGGCCGACAGTCCGGCGTTCCACCTCAACTGGCTCCGCCAGCCGGACGATCCGATCTCGTGGATCCCGTTGCCGCTCGCATTCTTCGCGATGATCACCGCGAACACCTGGCTTGGGTGGCCCCTCAACTCCGTCGTCGCGACCGGGGCCTTGCAGTCGATCCCGGGCGAGCTCTACGAAGCCGCCGAGATCGACGGTGCGAGCGGCTGGCAGAAGTTCAAGACGGTGACCATCCCGTTCCTGCGGCCAGCCATGCTGCCGTACGCGATCTACGGCTTCGTCATCACCTTCAACCTGTTCTTCCTGCCGTTCTTCATGACCCAGGGTGAGCCGTTCGGGCGGACCGAGATCCTCGTCACCCAGGCGTACCGGCTTGCCTACGAGCGGCGCCTCTTCGGCGTCGCGGCCGCGTTTGCCGTCTATCTCTTCTTCCTGCTGCTGGTCCTGACCCTCGTCACGAACCGCCTGGCGAAAGCGACGAAGAGCTATGCCGACTGACCGCCCAGTTCACCAGAACGCCCTGTCGGAGGCCGACCGATGACCGCACCCGCTACCACCGCGCCGACCCGCCGCTTCCTGCTCCGCGGAGTGCGAGCCGGCAGCTCCGATGCAGAGCGACGGCTGCCGATCGGACGGCAGCTCCTGCTCCAGCTCATGTTGTTGGCGATCACCGCAACCGTCCTCTTCCCGCTGGTGTGGGTCGTCAGCATGTCGCTCGACCCCCGAAACCTCGCCCGGCCGGATGGGCTCAATCTGATCCCGCCGGGCGCGTCGCTTGATGCCTACGCCGCCGTCATCGCCCAGCCGACGAGCAACCCGATCGGCTTCCTGGAGCTCGCGTTCAACAGCCTCAAGA
This sequence comes from uncultured Chloroflexia bacterium, assembly GCA_963731865.1. Taxonomy (GTDB): domain Bacteria; phylum Chloroflexota; class Limnocylindria; order Limnocylindrales; family CSP1-4; genus SPCO01. Next base: position 94,644 of record CAVSXG010000004.1, read on the forward strand.
TCGCGATCGCGAGCTCGGCCATTGCCGTAGCGATCGGAATCCTCGCGGCCTACGCGTTCTCGCGGCTTCGGTTCCGGGGGCGCGAGTTCCTCATGATCGCCGTCCTCGGCGTGCTGATGCTGCCGTCGGTGGCGACGATCATTCCGCTCTTCATCTTCCTGAACCAGTTCCAGATCGAGCTCGGCGACCTGTCCTTCAACCTCCGCGCGTCGCTCGCCGGCGTGACCCTCGCGGTCATCTCGGCGCAGTTGCCGTTTGCGATCTGGAACCTCAAGGGCTACCTCGACACGATCCCGCGGGATCTCGAGGAAGCGGCGGCGGTGGATGGCGCGAGTCAGAACCAGATCTTCCGCAAGGTGGTCCTGCCGCTGGCGATCCCGGCCATCGCGGTCACCGGGTTCCTCGGCTTCCTGGGCGGCTGGACGGAATACCTGACGGTCGCCATGTTCGTGAGCGAGGTCAGCGACTGGACCCTGTCGCTCGCCCTCAACAGCATGGTCGGACAGTTCGCGCGAACGACGAACTGGTCGCAGTTCGCGGCCTTCGCGGTGTTGTTCGCCGCGCCCGTCTCGATTGTCTTCTTCATCTTCCAGCGCTACCTGGTCGGCGGCCTGGCAGTCGGCGGCGTCAAGGGATAGTCCGCCGTCGGGGACGCCCGATCGCGCGGCACTAACCGCCACCGACCGGAGGGCTTGGCAGGCGCCGGTCGCTCGCGCGGCGCTGGCGCATTTGCCGCATCGCGTCGAACCACGGCTTGTGCAGCAGCAGGATGACGACTACGAGCGACATCCGCGATGCCGAGCAGCAACGCCAGACCGCTGGCGGCCCCGGCGACCAAATCAAGGAACCCGAGCACCGCGACGTAGTTGACGTCGAGCAGCCAGGCTCGGCCGTAGCGGACCAGCACGCCGATGGCGATCGAGCCGAGGTTGAGCGCGGCCGTGATGACGAGGACGAGCTCGGCGCCCGAAGGCAGGTCGGACGCGGCCCCGATCGTGCCAACGAGACCAAGCACGCCGCTGACGATCAGGATCGCTGCGGCGAGCTCGATGAACGCGGGACGCGCCTGGAGCGTGGTCGCTCGCATCTTCCGGGTCGACTGCCTCGGTCCGAGGGATCGGCCGCGTCCGTCACGGCTCGAGGTCGATAGCGAGGGTTTGGCGCGCCCCAAGCCGACGAACCGGCACATAGGCATCGAGCCCGCCCGCCGACGTGATGGTCGGGTGATCGAGGTCGGCCGGTTCCTGAGGAGGGAGCGGGCGACGGGAGACCCGCACAGTGGTCCGGCCTCGAGCGTCAGGGCGACATCCTCGACCGGGGTATCAGCGAGGTTCACGCAGGACGATGATCGTCTCGCCGTCGGCCTGGCGGAGGGAGGCGTTGACGCTCGGGACCGACGCCTCGATCGGCGTCCAGGTGCCGTGCGACAGGGACGGGCGGTCGGCGCGCTGCGAGATCAGCACGCGATAGGTGGACAGCAACGAGCCCGGGTCGGCCGATTGGCCCTCGACATTGACCTCGGGCGGGTCTCCGCTCAGCGGCTCCCACGGCGTTCCGCTGCTGAAGCCCGCGGCCGGCGAGGTGGAATCCCAGCGCATCGGGGTGCGGATCAGCTCATCGGGCTTGTGACCGGTCATCCCGATCTCCTCGCCGTAATAGATGAACGGGATACCCGGGCTCGTGAGCAGCAGGGACGCGGCGAGCCGCTCCGCCGAGACATCCGATCCGAGCTGATCGGCGATCCGGTTCTGGTCGTGGTTGGTCAGGAACGTCGCCAGCCCGTCCGCCGGGTAGGACTCGGCCACTTCCCGTTGTGCGGCCTGGAGCGATGCTCCATCACCCGAGCGGATCGCCGCGATCGTCGCAGCCCGCGAGCCCAAAGTCGAAGGTCAGGTCGAGCGAGCCCTCCCGGACGTACTTCGACGACATCGACGTGGCGTCGAATACCTCGCCGAGGACCAGGGCGTCAGGGTGGTCGGCCTTCAGGCGGGTGCGGAAGTCCTCGAGCCAGGCGAACGTTGCTCGGCGCTGTTCTCGGTCTTGTCGCCGTCCTCGATCAGGTGGCGAGCGGCATCAAGGCGGAAGCCGTCGACGCCCATGTCTTCGAGCCAGAACCGGGCGACGTCGTCGAGCGCGGCCTCGACTTCCGGGTTGGCGACGTTGAGGTCCGGCATGCCCTCCCAGAAGAAGCCGTAGTACCAGCGGTCGCCGTCCTTGTGCCAGATGCGCCGGCCGCCGGGACCGGCGAACGGAACGCCCGTCGTCGACCAGACATACCAGTCGTCGTGCTCTGAGCCCGGCGTCCGGGCGTCCTGGAACCACGGGTGGTCGATCGAGGTGTGGTTGAGGACGAGATCGACGATCACGGCAATCCCGCGCTCGTGGGCCGCGGCCATGAACGCCCGGAAGTCCTCGGCGGTCCCGTAGTCGGGTTCCACCGCCTCGTAGTCCGTCACGTCATAGCCGTGGTAGCTGGGCGATCCGGCGATCGGCATGAGCCACAGCCCGGTCACGCCCAGGTCGTCATTGGTGGACGGGTCACCGTCGTTGAGATAGTCGAGCCGGTCGGTCAGGCCGCGCAGATCGCCGATGCCGTCGCCGTCCGAATCGGCGAAGCTGCGTACGAACACCTCGTAGAACACGCGGTCGCGCCACCATGGAGCTGTCGCGGTCGTCGGGGCGTTCGACGCCGGGCCGCAGACTGGGGGTCCGGCAACGCTTGCACTCGCCGCCGGGCTGCTCGAGGGCGTCCCGGCTGACGGCGGCGGGGATGGGCTGAGGGTCGTGGCGCCACACGACGCCAGGATCGCTGCGGCCACGACGAGGGCCACCGCACGGAACAACGGAGGAACCCGGGAATGCGACGACATCGGCGCGAGTATGGAGCCCGCCAGTCGTGAGTGCCGATACGCCAGCCTGGGTCCGCGACGCGATCTTCTACCAGATCTTCCCGGACCGGTTCGCCCAGTCCCGCCGCGTTACCAAGCCGGGACCGCTGGAGCCCTGGGATGGCCCGCCGACGATCCATGGCTTCAAGGGTGGCGACCTGCTGGGCATTGTCGAGCGGCTCGACTACCTGGTCGACCTGGGCATCAACGCGCTGTACCTGACCCCGATCTTCGCGTCGGCGTCGAACCACCGGTACCACACCTACGACTACCTCGCGGTCGATCCGCTGCTGGGTGGCGACGCAGCACTCCGGGAACTGCTCGATGCCGCCCACGAGCGCGAGATGCGGGTCATCCTCGACGGCGTCTTCAATCACACCGGCCGCGGGTTCTGGCCGTTCCATCACGTGCTGGAGACCGGGGCGTCGTCACCGTATCGACGTTGGTTCCACTTCGACGAGGCGTCGCTCGAGGCGGGTCGTGAGGTGCTCGCATACCCGTCGCCCGGGACCCCCTCGAGCGCGCTTGGGTACGAGGCCTGGTGGGGGATGCCCGCCCTGCCAAAGCTCAATACGGACGAGCCCGCGGTTCGCGAGTACCTGTTCGGGATCGCGGAGCACTGGCTGCGGTTCGGGATCGACGGCTGGCGTCTGGACGTTCCGACCGAGATCAACGACGAAGCGTTCTGGCAGGAGTTCCGCGCTCGTTGCCGGGCCGTTCGTCCCGACGCGTACCTGGTCGGCGAGATCTGGCATCTCGCCGCGGACTGGCTGCTCGGCGACCGGTTTGATGCCTTGATGAACTACCCCCTTGCCGAGGCGATCCTCGGGTACGCCGGTGGCGACGAGCTCGACATGCCCGTGGTCCGATCGCACCACGAGTACGCCGGCACCGTCATCCCGCGCGACGGCGCGACGATGGCCGGGCGGCTCGTCGAGCTCCTGGGTGCCTACGATCCCGCGACCGTCGCCGTGCAGCTCAACCTGCTCGGGTCGCACGACGCACCGCGGCTGCGAACGGTGGTTGGCGGTAGTGTCGCCCGCGTTCGGATCGCGACCCTGTTGCAGGCGACCCTGCCGGGTGCGCCGTGTCTCTATTACGGAGACGAGATCGGATTGACGGGCGGCAACGACCCGGACTGTCGGGGCGCCTTCCCGTGGGACGAGACCCGATGGGAACCCGGATTGCGCGATTCGGTCCGCGCCCTGTTCCGGTTGCGTGCCGCGGAACCAGCATTGCGGGACGGTCCGGTCACGATCCTCGGGGCAACGGGTTCGGCGTTTGGCTACGAGCGCGGGTCCGGATCATCGCGGTTCGTCGTCGTGGTCAACCCGGGCGACGTCCAGGTTCGGCTGCCCCTTCGGTTTGCCGATGCGCCGGCCGGTCACGGCGGGCATCTCGCACCGGTCGCGCTGCCAGGCCTCGGGGGCGTCACCGAAACGGCCATCCTCGACGGCATCGCGACCGTGGACGTGGCACCGCTGGCCGGTTCGGTCCTGCGGATCGTCTGAGGCGACGCCCTATACTCCCCGTCTCGTGGCTGATCTCCCTGTCGAACTGCCGGGTGCGCTCGGCGAGACCCTCTCCCGGGCCCTCGATGTCGAGGGCAAGCTCCCGCGCGCGATCGACGCTCTTGGGCCAATTGGCGATCGGGACGTGTTGCTGATCGACGGCGCGGATGGGATGCGTGCCCGCCAATTGCGCGACCTCGGAGCCCGCGTCACGTCCGCAGCGCCTGCCGCCGCCGGGTTCGGCGTCCCGGCCGCCTCGGCCGATGTCGTTGTCAGCTATTGGACGTCGTTTCGTGGCGCATCGCCGGTGGATCTCGCTGAGGCAAAGCGCGTCCTCCGCCCAGGTGGCCGGTTGCTCGTCGTTCATGACTACGGCCGCGACGATGTCTCGCATCTGCATGGCAAGCGTCCCGAGTACAGCTTGTGGAGCAAGCGCGGCGGTCCGTTCCTGAGCGACGGATTCAGGGTGCGGGTCGTGCACTGCTTCTGGACGTTCGAGTCGACCGAAGCGTGCACCGCGTTCCTGGCTGCCGCATTTGGCGACATCGGGCAGAAGGTCGCCACCGAGCTCAAACGCCCCAGGCTCTCGTACAACGTCGCGATCTATCACCGCACCCTTGGGGAATCCGCCGGTGGCGGATCCGTCTCCATGCCGCGGGCAGCGGAATGAGCCGCGCCACGGGTGCTCGTCGGACGTCGCAGGTGTCGCGACCCGGACGATCCGGACCGCGGCGCGTGTCGCCCGGCGCGGTGATGCTCACGATCGCAGTCGGCGGCTCGGTCCTGTTCGCGCTGTACACGATCACGGTCCGGGACGCATCGCAGATCCCGCTGCTGGCATCCGGTGCCGCGGTCCTCGGGATCGCATTCGGTGCGCTCGCGGCCTATTCGGCGCGCGCGACGTGGCATGCCGGCATCGCGGGGCGGACCCAGCGCGCATTCGTCATGGCCATCGCCGGCGGCGGAGCAGCGATCATTGGGGCCGGTTGTCTGGCCGCGGCGATCATCCTGTTCATGCTGTCGCGAGGACCCAGCTGAGGGGTTGCCAGGGGACCCTCTGGTAGACTCCCGCGGTCCGTGCCCCCATCGTCTAGAGGCCTAGGACGCCACCCTTTCAAGGTGGAGATCAGGGGTTCGAATCCCCTTGGGGGCACACCCGCTGTCCTTTCGCGAAGAACGGTCGAGCGGCGGGTGTCCCTCGATCGAGTCCACCTGCCGGTCATCGACGACGACGCGCTGGACCACGATCCGGCAAAGCTCCTCCACGATCGAGGTTCCGGTCACACAGGCATTGAGCCACGATCGAGGGGTCGACTTCGTGCTCTCTTGTGCTTTCCGTCGAGGCCGGGTCCATGAACAGCCATGAGCTCATCGTCGTCGAACACCAAACACTGACGGATACGCCTGGCGCTATGTCGTGCGTCTGATGAACTTTGGGTGACCAGCATTGCTCCGAGTGGGACGGTCCGGCATGGGGTCAAGATGCCCATGTTTGAGAACTGCTACGGGCTGCTCCAACGAAGGGCGGTTGAATCCGAAGCGGGGCAATCGAATTTTGAAGGCCCGCCACGTCTCGCAGACCCGTACCTTGTGATGGCGTCGGACGAAACCGTCGCCGCCGTTGCGGATGAGGGGCATGGACACCGAACTCGTGAAGCGGGCCCAGCACGGCGACAGGGAGGCGTTCGGGCTGCTCGCCGCCGACCTCGCGACGAGGTTCCTCGCCGTGTCGCGCAGGATCCTGCGCGACATCGATCTCGCCGAGGACGCGACCCAGCAGGCGCTGGTCGCCATCTGGAGAGATCTTCCTCAGCTTCGGGACCCGGCGCGCTTTGACGCCTGGTCGTACCGGCTTCTCGTGCACGCCTGTTATGCCGAGGGCCGGCGCTCGCGCCACTGGTCGCCGAACCTGCACATCCTGCCGACTGACGAGTCGGCGGCGTTTGGCGGGGTCGACACCGTCATCCACCGGGACGAGCTCGAGACGGCCATCCGACGCCTATCGGTCGACCACCGGACCGTGCTCGTCCTCCACCACTATGCCGACATCCCCGCCGAGCGGGTCGCCCAGATCCTGGACGTCCCGATCGGCACGGTCTACTCGAGACTTCATCACGCGATGCGCGCCATGCGGGCGGCACTCGATGCTGACGAACGCCCGGCGGCGAGGGAGGCTTCCCGATGACCACCGAACGCGATCCCCGCGCGCGCATCGTCCTGTCGTGGCTTCGCGAGGACGCGCACGAGAACGCCGAGCGCGTGCTCCTGCGCGCCCTTGACGAGGTGGACACGACGCCACAGCGCCGCTCCTTGTGGCCGGCGTGGAGGTACCACTCGATGAATGCCTACGCAAAGTTGATCGCTGCCGCCGCGGCGGTGTTGCTGGTGGCCGTCGTTGGCTACCAACTCCTGCCAGGCAATGGCGGCATCGGCGGCCAGCCGACGATCGCGCCATCGCCGAGCCAGACGCTGCTCGCATCGCCAGCCGCGTCGCTATCCGCCGCCCCATCGGCGACCGCCGTGTTTCCGTCGTGGTACACGGGCGGCGGGAATGGAGCCGGGACCCTTTCGGCGGGTAGCCAGACAACCAGGTCGTTTTCTCCCGGTTTCACGTTCATCGTCCCGGAGGGTTGGGTCAACAGCAGCGATGAGGCCGGTTTCTACGGGCTGTTCCCGGACACGCCTGCCAACCAGGCCGAATTCGGTCGCTCCGAGGGCCTCGCCCAAGAGATCATCATGGGGCCGCATAACAGCCCGTACTTCACCTGCGACGCGTGGGAGGACAATCAGGGCGCGACGGCGGCCGAGATCGTCGCAGCCATGGTGGCCAACGAAGCCCTTGCCACATCGGACCCGGTCGACGTGACGATCGGTGGACTGACCGGCAAGCAGGTGGACGTCCGGCTCGATCCCGTCTGGGCGGAGAGCTGTCCTGGCGACCCGCCGGATCTCGACCTCGCGGACCAGCGAACTCGAGGGATCCTGCTCGACACCCCCGATCGCGGTGTCATCGTGATCTTCGTGGGCTCGTTGCATTCGGCCGGTCACGAGGCATTCCTCGCCGAGGTGATGCCGATCATCGAGAGCTTCCAGTTCGATCTCAACCCGTAGGCGCTGGCTGCCCCTCGGGCGGGCGATCACTCTAGCGCGGTGTCGTCCTGCTTGATTCACGCGATCTACGAACGGATCACGGTCGCAGGCCCCGAGGCGTGGGTGTCCGGCTAACCGCGACGGCCTACCCGCACGGGTTGGCGCTCGCGTTACCCGAAAAGGTTGCATGGCGCCCGACAGGTTGGACGCGCGATTCTCGTGCCGCGTCCCGATCGAGCGCCGCGACCCGAGGGGGGGCGGGGACCATCTCCGTGACGAAACGCACGATCGGCTCATAGTGTTGCGGGGAGGCGTCACCGACCTTGGGTTGTGTCGCTCGTCAGCAACCAGGGATCTGTGCCTCGAATGGCGGCCTCGCATCTTCGGGCCACACGCACATCGAGGCGAGGAAGGATTCGAGTAGCCGCCGCGCGCCACCGTATGGAAGGACCGTTGGATCCGATTTCGGGCCTCCAGACCGCGACAATGATCAGGTCGCTGCCCGGCGCGCCGTTTGTGAAGAATGCCAGGACGTCCTCCTCGAATGGCACAAGCAACCCCGGATGGCAGTCCCTCCGCTCGAGGCACAGCGGCACCGCTCGGTCGGGGATCCCGGCGCAGGGAGTCTCGTTCGCTTTCTGGCAATAGTCCTCGATCCACGCCTCGACCTCGACCAATCCGGCGACGGTCGAACCGAACGCTGCGCGCACCGCCCAGGCGCTGACACGGACATCACCAATGGGCGACGTGAAGTCCTCCATGGCTGGGCTCAGCCAATCCGCGGCATCCGTGTCCAGGTCCCACGGGCGGTCAGAGGATTTGACGGTCCAATCGTCGGGATGGCCGATTGTGAACCCGTATTGGCTTGACGTGTAGGTTGTCCACGTCGCTGTGTCGATCGGGCCATCGGTTCCGCTGGGTGTCGCGCTGGGTGTCGCGCTGGGTGTCGGGCTGGGCGTGGGCGTCGAGGCCGGGGTTGGCGTCGCGGCGGGCAGCCCACCGACGCCAGTGGTCCCGGGATTGAGGAGAGTCAGGCCCGCGAAGCCGAGCACCGCGACGATCGCGATCCCGGCGGCGAGCCGCATTGGAGCGGGCATGGTCTGGTTCCTCCACGGCATCCTGAGATCGCGTTCCTGGGGTGTCGTCTTGATGGCGAGAAGGACGGCATCGACCGCCGGCTGCGGGCTCCGGTCGGATCCCTCTGCCAGCCAGTCGTCCACGGCACGCTCGAAGCCTCGGTGGTCAGTCATGCCGTTCGCCCTTCCTGGACCTTGGTCGGCGTCCGGCTCGCCTCGAAGGCGTTCCGGAGTGCTCGGGTTGCGTAATGCAGGCGCGATCGGGCGGTTCCATCCGGGATACCGAGCGTCTCGGCAACAGCCACGAGGGGCAGGCCGACGTGGTGGTGCAGGACGAAGACCGCTCGCTGATCGAGGGGGAGCCGGCTGAAGGCCTGTTCCAGCTCGTCGCGATCGGAGATTGCCTGGTAGTCATCCACCTGGTCGGCGCGACTGACCGGCAGGACGCGCACGGTAGCCGCCCAACGCCGGTTGTGCGATGCGTCCGCGTAACAGGCGTTCACGAGGATCCGGAAGGCCCAGGCCTCGAAGCGATCAGGCTCCCGCAGGTGCGGCAGCTTGCGCCAGATGGTCACGAGGGCGTTCTGCAGGACGTCCTCGGCGAGTCCCGGATCGCGCAGGACCCGCCGGGCGATGCCGAAGAGCGAATCGCTGACCTGGTGCACCAGATCGGCAAATGCCTCCTGATCGCCCGAGCGAGCCCGCTCGACGAGGTCTCGGTCCATGGGTCTCCGGGACTGTGCCGCGGCCGTGACCGTGGTCTACCCATGATGAGGGTCGATCAGGCTGGAATCGTTCAGACCATCGTCAGGGCGTCGAGGAATGCGGAGGCTCCTCGGGGGAGAACGATGAGGTCATAGTGTCGATCCGGATCGCGGTCGGTCGGGCTCGTCGTGTACTGGAACTGATGCCTTTGAGCGCAGCCCCTTTACGAGGCCGGACGAGCCGGCACAAAGCTGATCGAACTCACCCCGAATCCAATCGCACGTCCGGTGAGGCCAAACGAACTTCGAACATCCTTGCTTTCGAGCCTAAAGCTCGTCGCTGGCTCGGGAAGACGGACGAGTTCGATCGTGAAATAGCCGAACGGGTCTGTCAGTGGCTCGCCGGTGTCCTGCGTTACGGTTACCGACTTTCTGGCGAGCAGCTGTCCGCCTGAATCCATCGCGTTCAAGGTGAACTCTGCTGTGCCCTGTAATGAGGGCGCGATCCGAAGCGACAGACCACGGATGGGTTCCGTAAATGTTGCCTCGATCGGGGCGGCCAATGGACCTCCTGCCAGCGCGGCGTCGCCCTGGATGTAGCCGACGAACCAAGTCCCACACCCGCCAGAGCCGCACTGCTTGAGTGGAAAGACGACCCCGTCGTCCTGGAAGAACAGCGGATCGAACTCGAGCGAATCGCCGAACGTCGAGAAGTCGATCGTTTGCGTCCCAGGATCGGGATGCGGTTGGTCCAGGTACAGGATTGACGAAACGACGAACTGGCGACGACATTCGAGCTTGATTGCTTCGGGCGTTGGAGGTCCTTCACCAAATCCGCGACAACCGCGTGCAAGTGGATGGTCGTATCGCCCGGTCAGCTCGATCGGTGTCCAGATCGAGTTCCCGAGCTTGTCGAAATAGGTCAGCTCGGCCCCCGGGTCAAGGGCCGGGTCGAGCTTCGCGCTGAAGTCGTAGGTTGCAGCGCCTTCCAGGGGGATCAGAAAGACGTCAAAGCTGCACGGCCCGAGCCAGCGTGGCTCGATCCACCAGGCGGGTTCGACGTCGTCCGGACAGGCCAGGCCATCGAATGCGCCCACGCGCGCTGTGAGGACTAGCTCCTGGCTGCCATAGCACGCAAGGCCGAGGTTGGGACTGATTGATGCCAGCGACACGATATCCGCTTGGAGCGGGCAGGTATCGATCCACGCTTCACCGTCCTTGCCGGCCATCGCGACCCAGCCGAGGCCCGGGCCATCGACCTTGAACGAGACTGGCTCGACCTGATACCAGGTGTAACCCGATGCGCTGACCGGCCCGCCGATCACCGTGAGCTCAGTGCCGAACGGGAGGAGCGGTTCGTACTTGATCGAATCCTCGCTGACTCGAGGGACGGAGCGGACCCGTAGGTCTTCCGAGACCGTCACGACAACCTGACCGAGGAACGGATCGACCGACGTCGGCACCGCCGCCGTCGGCTGCCGAGGATGCGCGGGGGCTGGGGTTATGGCCTCGATGGCAGGTCCGGGCGATGGTCGTTCACCTTCGGACGATGCCGATGACGGCAGTGATCTAGGCGAGCCGCAGCCGGCGATGAGCCCAGCGACGAGCAGGACAACGCAACTGCGCTTTCCAGCTCGCATCGTTAACCCTCGTCTCGCTCGGGTGATGGTCCTGCTGCCGGGTACCTGTTGTCCACTAAGACGACGACATCCCACGCGTGTTACACAAACGAAGCGGGAACGGGTGTGCAGGCGTGGTGGTCGGCGCCGGGCTGATCAGCCGAAAACGAGCCAGGCGACCCGGACGGCCCTCGTCGTATTTGCCGTGAGATACACGGTAAAGCTGTCTGACGTCGAGTCAACGACGACGCGATGCACGGTCGTCGTCCCTCCCGCGCTGCCCTGAAGCGTGGCTAGCACTCTTGCCGTGGGGGCAAGGTCAAATCCCGGCTTGACGACGACACTCCGCGTACCCAGGGCCACGGCTGCAACACCACTTGACTTGTCAAACCGTAGGCGACCGCTGGTCCGCAACGCATACCCGGTCGAGCTGATGCCATAGATCCCCGTCCCACTCTGGGCCCTGCCAAAGAACGCGTAGCCCGTGTCGGTTTCCCCCCGCACCGCGACGCCGGGCGCGCTGTTGCCGAGCACGCCAACAACGGGACTTTGTCCACCGACGCCGATCGCGGTGCTTGTCTCGCCAAGGCTGACGCCGGACACGCCGATGCCCGACAAGCTCGAGCCCGTAACGCCCGTGCCCGTATCGCTGGCCCCGCGCACGCCGATCACCGAGGTGCTTTCGCCCCACACGCCCACATACGAACCGCTCACGCCGTGGATGGCGATGCCGGAGCCGCTACGGCCCTGGATCGCCTCACCCGAGCCGCTGTCGATCGGGAGCGCACTGTCCCGCGGTGTGCTGTTTGTGATCTTCGTCACTGAGGTCGCCGTGTATTCGCCGCCGACCAGTACGGCCTGATCGTCGGCTGCCCGAGTGGGCTGTGGTCGCCCGAGGGCACCAGCCACCAGGGCGACGACACCTCCCGCAGCCATCGCCAAGAGGTCGCGACGTGAGCGAACGGGAACAGAGTCGGAAACCATGGCCGGACCCTCCAACACGCCGGTAGGTGGGCAGTGGCTCGCTGCGCCGCGTCCCGGGCTTCCTGATCGTACTCGTCGGCCCACGGCACCTTGCCCTGCTACCATCGGCCACGATGGAGATCATGGGCATCCAGATCCGTACGGTGATCCAGGACAACGTCGCGACTCGCTGTGACGGCTGTCTCGAGATCATCGAGGGGACCCCGTGGCGGATCAATCTCCTCGACATCGTGGCCGCCGAAGCGCCAGTGGCGTGGACCGACCGTCCCGCCGTCAACCCCGGGCCGTTCCAGTTCCACGGCGATCCTGCCTGCGTGCGGCGCTGGATGGCGAGCAAGGGCCACCTGTTCTGCCGGCGTGGCCAGGTGCGCGAGATCATGCGGCCGGTCGAGATCCCGGGATCGCCCGGCACGTACGGGCTGTGCGACGGGATCCACCGGGACGACCACGAGTTCGTGCCCGCCTGACCCCACGTCCCGCCGCTTGACGACAGCGGACCGGCACGCCTATTCTCCGCCCGCCTGAGTCGATCGCCCGTACCTAGATTTACCCAGGTTCATCCGCTATCCCTTTGTGCCGGCGGTTTGGATTGAGCGTTCCCCCACGTTTGACTGACCGTCGGCACCTCTACCTCGAGGACCGTGACCGACCTCGCCGTCGACAAGGGATCCGCCGCCGCAGCCCGCCGCGCCGTCGGGCCAGCGTGGCTGTCGTTGGGCCCTGCCAGCCGGATGCTCGGGGTGGACCCCGACACGCTCCGGCGCTGGGCGGACGAAGGCCGCGTGGAGACGTACGTCACGCCCGGTGGGCATCGCCGCTTCGAACGTCGAACGATCGAGCGGCTTTCCGCCAACCGGCATACCGGCGTCCGTCCGCTGGCGAGCCTCGGGGCCGGCTCCGACCGGCTGACCCGCGCGTATCGCCGGAGCTATGCCGCCGATCCCCACGGGTTCTCCGCCCAGGCCGATGACGGCGACGCGCTCGAGCGTTACCGCCAGGACGGTCGCCGATTGGTCGACGCGCTCGTCGCTCATCTCGACGCCGACCCATCGGACGGAGTTGCCCGGTCGGCGGCGGAAGCTCGGGCGGCGGCGCTCGTCGACGACCTGGCGCGACGGATGGTCGCGAGCGGGACGAGCCTCACCGAAGCCGTCGGCCTGTTCGTCGCGGCACGACGGCCATTCCTCGCCGAGCTGGCCGGTCTTGGCCGCCGGCGAGCACTCAATTCCTCGCGTCTGGCGGTCCTGTACGAGGACGCGTCCGGGCTGCTCGACCGGCTGCTCCTGCGTCTCGTCGAGACCTACCAGGAACCGGTGGGCTGAGCATGGACCCACGGATCGTCCTACCGGCCCTGACGGCCATCCTGGCGCTTGTCTTCGCCGTCGCCCTGTTCGACCAGTGGCGCGAACGCCGTGGCGGGTTCCAGCTGATCTGGACCTTCGGGATGCTGTTCTACGGGATCGGCGCCGGGAGCGAGGCCATCGCGGCGATCGCCGGCTGGAACGAGCCGCTGTATCGGACGTGGTACCTCACGGGCGCCGTCTGGACGGCGGGCTGGCTGGGTCTCGGGACGGCGTTCCTGCTCGGGCGGACACGGTTCGGCTACGCCTTCGCGTTGTGCCTGTTCCTGGCCGGGCTGTTCACGTTCCTGGTCCGCAACAAGCCCGAGTACGCGGGCGCCGGCACCCTTCCGCTGCTCTACTTCATTGCCGCGGGTCTCCTCGCACTCGCGGTCGCCGTGGAGACCTACTTCGCGAACGATCGGTGGCCGACGCTTGCCGCGGGTGCCGTCGTGGGGGCCACGCTCCTGAGCCTCGCGCTGATGGTCACGACCACCGTTGCCGCGCCCGGGTATGCCGTGGATCCCGCGACTGGTGCCCCGGTCGCAACGCTCTTCCCTCCACAGCTCCGGCTCCTGACGCCATTCCTCAACATCACGGGTGCGTTTGCCCTGATCCTGGGCGCGGTCTTCTCGACGTACGTGTTCATGCCCAAACGGCGCGTCCTGGAGTACTCGCTCGACCCCAACCAGTCGGGCGACCAATTCCTGTTCAACCTGCTCATCGCGCCGGTGGCGATCCTCGTCAACCTCGTCGCCTCGCTCCCGGGAACGGCCCGCGCGCTGATGGCCGGTCGGCTCCACAGCCGCGTCCCGGCCACGATCCTGATTGCGGTCGGGGCATTCGTCGCGACGTTGGGCGACACGCTCAATCGGTTCGGGATGACCGAGTGGTTCCAGGTCGGCAAGTTCCTCGGCGTGCTCTTCCTGTTCGTGGGTTTCCTTGTCTCGATCGAGGTGTTCCGTGAGATCCGCATTCCGTTCACCAGGATCCGCCTCGGGGGATCCCGGCATGAGACCGTCCCGTCGCCTGCAGGCGTGCCCGCGATGCCCGATCCCGGCGACGGGCCCAGTCACGGGTGTGACGATCTAGGTTCGGTCGCGGTCTCCCGGCGCCGCGCCCTACCATTGGCGGCGTGCCAGACGCGACCCGCCGACCGATCGTCGGCGTCCTGATCGTCCTGACCGCGGCGTCGCTGTTCGGGACGCTCGGTCCGCTGTCGCGGTTCGCCTACGAGAAGGGCATGGAGCCCCTGGCGTTCGTGGGTTGGCGCGGGGCGATCGGCTTCGTGGCGACGGTCGTCTTCGTGTGGTGGCGGATCGCCCGCCGGGATGGTCGCCTGGTTCGCCTGCGGGACCTGGACGGCCGTGCCCGGCTCAGTCTTGCGATCGCCGCCTTCATGGGCTTCACGCTCAACCTGGCGATGTTCATCGCGTTCGACCGGATCACGGTCGCACTTGCGCTCCTCGGCTTCTACACGTACCCGGTCATGGTTGCGATCGGCAACGTGGCGCTCGGGCGCGAGCCACTCGATCGGCCACGGGTCGTCGCGCTCGTCCTCGCCGTCGCCGGGATGCTCGCGGTGGTGGCCTCGCAGCTCGATCCATCCGCGGGCATCGAGTTCGACCTGGTCGGCGTCGCCCTCGCTCTCGGCGCCGCCTGCAGCCAGGCGGTGTTCATGCTGGTCAGTCGGAAGGGCTATCCCACGGTCCCCGCCGACCAGGCCATGGCGGCCGTGCTCGCGGTCACTGTCATCTGCTGCGTTTCCGTGACCGTGGCAACCGGGGCGACCGCGACGCTGGCGCAGCCGCTGGTGTCGCCGTCGGTCCTGCCGCTGCTCCTGTTCACCGGGCTGTTCGCGGCCGCGATCCCGTCAATGCTGTTCCTCACCGGCATCCGACTCATCGGGGGAACGACGACCGGCATCCTGATGCTGTTCGAGCCGGTCGTCGGGGTGGTGCTCGCGGCCTGGCTCCTGTCCGAGGGCCTCGCTCCGATCCAGGTCCTCGGCGGCCTCGCGATCCTGGCCGCGGCCCTGATCCTCCAACGTTCCGCGCCCGCCACGTCGGGGGTGGTCGCCGCGCCTGCGGTCGAGGCCGAGATGCCGGGTGCGGCTTGAGCCCGGCCGCACCGGACGACCCCACCATCACCGCGGTCGGCCCGACCGGGGCGCCGGCGATCGTGTTCGTTCACGGGACCCGACTCACCCGTTCCGCCTGGGCGGGGCAGCTTGCCGGGCTGGGCGACGAGTTTCGTGCGATCGCCGTGGACCTGCCGGCCCATGGCTCGCGGGCTGGTGAGTCGTTCGCGCTCGAACCCGCCGCCGATCTCCTTGCCGACACGATCCGGGACCAGGCAGCCGGCGGATCGGCCGTCGTCGTCGGCCTGTCCCTTGGTGGCTACGTGGCGATGACCCTCGCCGCGCGTCAACCGGATCGGGTCCGCGGCCTGGTCCTCGCTGGCGCGACCGCGGAGCCGACGGGGATCCGGTCCATCCCGTATCGCGCGTTGGCCGTGGCCCTGGATCGCTTCGACGGACCGGCGTTGACCCGTCTCAATGCCTGGTTCTTTCGACGCCGGTACCCGCCCGAGATCGCCGAGCCGATCGTGGCCGGCGGCTTCTGGTCGAGGGGTGGGGCGGTGGCGCTGCGCACCCTGTTCGGCCAGCGGTTCACGCCACGCCTGGCCGCCTACGCGGGCCCGACCCTGATCCTCAACGGCCAATGGGACCTGCTCTTTCGCCTGTCGGCCGGGACTTTCGCGGCAGCCGCGGCCGACGCCCGACGTGTCCGGCTGGCGGGTGCGCTCCACCTGTCGAACCTCGACCAACCGGCCGCATTCAACGAAGCGGTTCGTCGGTTTGCGCGCTCGCTCGAGGCCGGTTGACGGGGCGGCCGGGACCCCGGGGTATACTTCGCGAACCGCCCAATCCGCTGCATTTCGAGGTTCGATGCGCGTCCGCAAGGCTGTCTTTCCCGCCGCTGGGTGGGGCACCCGGTTTCTCCCGGCGACCAAGGCCCAGCCCAAGGAAATGCTGCCGCTGGTCGACAAGCCGATCATCCAGTACGCGGTGGAGGAGGCGGTCGCCGCCGGCATCGAGCAGGTGATCATCGTCACCTCCAGCCAGAAACGGGCGATCGAGGACCACTTCGACCTCTCCTACGAGCTCGAGCACCTGCTCGAGGAGAAGGGCGACATCGAGATGCTTCGCCAGGTGCGGGCCATCAGCGACCTGGCCCAGGTCGCGTACGTCCGCCAGAAGGAGCAGCTCGGTCTTGGGCATGCCGTCCTGATGGCCAAGGACCTGATCGGTCACGAACCGTTTGCGGTGATCCTGCCGGACGATGTCGTGATCGGCGACCGGCCGTGCATCGGCCAGCTCATTCATGCCTACCACCAGCACCACGGTTCGGTCGTCGCCGTGATGGAGGTGCCACCCGAGGAGACCCACCGGTACGGGGTGATCGCCTCGGAGCCATCCGAGGATCCCCTCGACCACGGTCGGCTGCACCGGATCACGAGCCTGGTCGAGAAGCCCGCCGCGGCGGACGCGCCGTCGAACCTCGCGATCATCGGCCGCTATGTCCTGACCCCCAAGATCTTCGACAAGCTCGAGCAGACCAAGCGGGGCGCCGGCGGGGAGATCCAGCTGACCGACGCGATCGCCGCCCTGATGATCGAGCAGGAAGTGTTCGGGTACGCCTTCGAGGGCATCCGCTACGACGCCGGGACCACGATGGGCTGGCTCCAGGCGTCGGTAGAGATCGCCCTTTCGAGACCGGATCTGGGACCGGCATTCAGGACCTACCTGCAGGGCCTCTCGCTGTAGCGGGGAGGATGCCGGACGACCCTCGAGGTCGCCCCTTTCTCCCGCCCGCGCACCATCCCGCTCCGCCCGTCCGTCCATAGGTCGGCAGGAGGCTCGCCGACCCGCTTGGGGTACGATGCCGCCCGTGCGCGGTCGGACGGCCGCGACTGACGAGGGACAGACCGCTTGGCGGAAATCGGCCAGACACTGGGTGGGCGCTATCGCCTGATCGAGCTCCTCGGGCAGGGCGGCATGGCGACCATCTATCGGGCCACCGACACCGGTCTGGGCCGCGACGTCGCCCTCAAGCTGCTGCGTCCCGAGTACCTGCGCGATCCCGACTTCTCGTCGCGGTTTCGGCACGAGGCGCAGGCCGCGGCATCCCTCAGCCACCCCAACGTGGTCACGGTGTTCGATTACGGGGAGGACCCGTCGGGCCCGTTCATTGCCATGGAGCTTGTCGACGGCGAGGATCTCGCCTCGATCCTCAAGCGCAGTGGCGCACTGCCGCCACGACAGGCCGCCCGGATCGCGGCGGCCGTGGCCCGGGCCCTCGCCGCCGCGCACGCGAAGGGGATCATCCACCGCGACGTGAAGCCCGGCAACGTCCTGATCGGCCGCGATGGTCGGGTCAAGGTCGTCGACTTCGGGATCGCCCGGGCGGTGGCCGAAGCGCAGATGACCCTGCCCGGGACGACCCTCGGGTCCGTCCACTATTTCAGCCCGGAGCAGGCCCGCGGGGAGCAGACGATCGAGGCATCGGACATCTACAGCCTCGGCATCGTCCTCTACGAGATGTTGACCGGCGTTCGGCCGTGGACCGGCGACAGCGCCGCATCGGTGGCGTTGGCCCGGCTGACGGGACCAGTTCCCGATCCGATGGCCGTCCGATCGACCTTGCCACCGGATCTCGCAGCGATCACCCGAAAGGCGCTCGCCCAGACGCCCGAGGAGCGATTCTCGTCCGCGAGCGCCATGGCCGACGCACTCGAGACCACCCTGTCCACGCAGACCGGGATGGTCGGCGCGACGGCACTTGCCGACGCCGCGGCGGCGACCAGTAGGCCCGCCCGACCACCCGCTGGATCGGCGCAGGGTCCACTGGACGTGGCCGCGAAGGCGGCGGCGGGCGCCGTGCCGCCCGTGATCTCGGGAACCGCACGACCGAACCCGACGCGGGTTCCCTACGCGCCAGAGGCGTTCGCCGACGATGACGACGCGGATCGTTACTCGTCGACCGCGGCACGCCGGCGAGCGACGCGTGCAACCTCCGGGCGGGGGGGACGGTACGACGATTCCGCCGATGAGGGCGGGAGCGGCACCAGCCCGCTCGTGTGGCTGACGGGGATCGTGGCGATCGCGCTCCTGGCGGGCGTCGCGTACCTCGTGTTCCAGATCGGGCTGGGCGGCGGTGGCGGTGCGGATCCGAGCCAATCGCCCGGGTTGGTGACCGTGCCCAACTTCGTCGGCTCACAGTTCACGGACGCCGCGGCGGAAGCCGAGCAGCTCGGCCTCACCCTTGTCCCCACCGACCAGCAGTCCTCGGAGGCCCCCGGCACGATCCTCTCCCAGGACGTCGAGGAAGGCGAGCAGATCGCGGTTGGGAGCACCGTCAACGTCGGGGTCGTGGCGACGCCCGGCACGGTCCAGGTCCCGGATCTGCGCGCGTTGAGCGAGGTCGATGCCATCACGGCCATCTTTGCCGCGCAGCTGACGCGAGGCGCCAGGAGCGAGATCTTCGACCCGATCATCCCCGAGGGCTCGATCATCAGCCAGGATCCGCCGGCCCTCGCTGCCGTGCCCCCGCAGAGCCCGGTCAGCTATGTGGTGTCGCTCGGTCCCGAGCCGACCCCCACGCCAACGCCCACACCCACGCCGACGCCGACTCCGGAGCCGACCCCACCGCCGACGCCCGAGCCCACTCCGACGCCAGAGCCGACCCCACCACCGACGCCCGAGCCAACCCCGATCCCCGAGGCGACGCCGTTCGTGGACCCGGTCCTCCAGGCATCACCGTCCATCTGACGCGGCGACCGGTCTCAGCCCGATCGGTGTCGCCAGATCTCGACCGAAGCGTGATCGAGGGGTCCACCCAGCTTCACGGCGGGCTTGCGGACCCGGACCCCCACCTCGTTGACCTCGAAGTCGGCGAGCAGCTCGTGGCTGATCGCCTCCGCCAGCGCTTCCAGGAGCCGGAACGACGTCGATTCCACGATCTGGCGGACCGCGTCGTACACCTTGCCGTAGTCGACCGACTTCTCGAGATCGTCGTCGACGCCCGCCGGCTGCAGGTTGAGCAGCAGCTCGACATCGACCTCGAACGGTTGGGGGGTGAGCAGCTCGTGGTCATACCAGCCGTGCCGGCCCTGGAACTGCATGTTCGCGAGCACGATCCGATCGCTCAGCTGGGTCCTCCTTCGGCGGATTCCGACCGCCAGTTCCCGCGAATGATCGCATCGGCGATCCGGGCTGCGCGGACGTTCTCGCGGACATCGTGCACACGGACGAGGTCCGCGCCGCCGGCGATCGCGAGAGCGGTCGTCGTCAGGGTCGCCTCGAGCCGCTCATCAGGGCCCACGTCGAGCACGCGACCCAGGGTCGATTTGCGGCTCGCGCCGAGCAGGATGGGCCGACCAAGCGTGCGGAGCCGACCGAGCTCGCGAACGAGTTCGAGGTTGTGGTCCGCGGTCTTCCCGAACCCGAACCCTGGATCGACGATCAGGTCGTCCCAAGCGACGCCAAGCGCGAGCGCGCGGTCAATCGCGGCTTGCAGGTCATCCATGATCTCGGGCAGGAGGTGCGTGTAGCGCGGCTCGGCCCGGTTGTGCATGACCACCAGCGGGACCTTGCCCGCTGCGGCCAGGCGCGGCAACGCATCGTCGGTGCCGACACCCCAGATGTCGTTGATCAGGTCCGCCCCCGCGCCAAGCGCCGCCTCGGCCACCACGGCTTTCGTCGTATCGACGCTGATCGGGATCTCCGGCAACGCCGCCCGAAGCGCCGAGATCACCGGCACGACGCGTTTCGTCTCTTCATCGGCCGACACGGGCGCGTGGCCCGGGCGCGTCGATTCGCCGCCAACGTCCAGGAGGTCGGCGCCGTCGGCGACCATCCGGCGGGCCTGCGCCACGGCATGTGCGACGGGATCGGCGCGGTCCCCGGACTGGTCGGGCGAGCGGTTGGCGAGCGTGCCGTCACCGGAGAACGAGTCCGGCGTGACATTGATGATGCCCATCACGAATGTCCGCTCGCCCCAGCGAAACGTCCGCCGTCCGATCCTGGTCGGGGGCGGCGGTTGGCTGGGGGTCGCGTCGGGCTCGGTCATGGGTCCTCGGTGGGATCTGGGTCGCGGAGGGCCGGATCATCGATCAGCCGTCCGCGTACCGCCCCGACAAGATAGAGCGACCCGGCCACGACGAGCGGTCCCGTCTCGGGCGCTGAGGACGACATCGCGAGGTCCAGAGCGGCAGCCGGATCTGGCTCGACGAGCACCCGGGCGCCGGGGAGACGGGTCCGCCAGCGAGCCGCCAGGTCTGGGGCTGCCAGCGCGCGCGGGACGGGCAGGCTGGTACAGATGACCGTCGCCCCACCAAGCGACCGCGCCGCGGCCAGGGCCGCCACGACACCGTCGACGTCCTTGTCGGCCATCGATGCCGTCAGCAGGGTCACGGGCCCCCCAACCAGGTACGGGCGCAGGTCATCGATGGCGATTGCGAGCGCGGCTGCACCGGCCGGGTTGTGTGCTCCATCCAGCAGGACGTCCCGGCCAGCGACCACGAGGAGTTCAATCCGACCGGGCCACACGGCGCTCGCGTATCCGGCGCGTCGTGCCGAGGCCGGGGTCCGCGCGATTCCGGCCGCATCGAGTGCGTCGAGCAGCGCGTCCGCGATCGCCACGTTGGCCGCCTGGTGCCGACCACGCAGACCGACTCGCGTTTGCCCGAGACCGGGCAGCGCGACGTCGATCCCGTCGCGATCCCAGGCCAGCAGCTGGGCGGGCTCGACCTCGGTCAAGGGGACGCCGAGTCGCCGCGCTCGCCGCCGGATCACCGCGAGCCCGTCGCCGCGCGCGCCGGTCACCGCCAGGTCACCGCGTTCGATGATCGCGGCCTTCTCGCGGGCGATCGCCGTGATCGTCGATCCGAGCCGGTCCATGTGATCGAGGTCCACGTTGGTGACGACAGCGACCCCGCCATCCCAGGCGTGTGTCGCGTCGAGCCTGCCGCCGAGACCAACCTCCACGAGCGCGACGTCGGGGCGCACCTCCGCAAAGTGGGCGAAGACGACTGCCGTCAGGAGCTCGAATTCGGTCGGCTCGCCGTGCCTTCGGGCGACGCGGTCCGAGACTCGCAGGACGCGGTCCACGAGCCGCGCGAAATCGTCGGCGGCGATCGGGCGACCGTCGATGGCAATTCGCTCGCGGTAGGTCACCAGGTGCGGTTTGGGCGTGGTGGCCACCCGGTGCCCGGCGGCCCGAAGCGCGGCATCCGCCAACGCCAGCACGCTGCCCTTGCCGTTCGTCCCGGCGACGAGGGCACCGCGCACGGCCAGGTGCGGGTCGCCGAGCTCGCGCAGGAGCGCGCGAGTCCGTCCCAGGCCAAGCCGGATCCCAAATCGTCCGCGGTCGCCGAGCGCCGCGACCGCCTCGGCATAGGTCAGGCTACCCGTCGAACCGGGCGTCGTTCCGGTCATTGAGGCGCCGTCACTCCCGGGACAGCTCTTCCTCGTAGAAGATGCATTGGTTGAAGCGCGGCGTCAGGCAGACGTCGTTGACGTAGCCCTGCTCCATGTGGACGCCGCCACGCAGCTGGCAGCGCGAGGTCATGTTGTCCTGCCGGATCAGGGCCTTCAACAGGTGCGGCGCCTGGATCGGGATCGCGCCGCGCGAGCCGGTCATATAGAAATGCGGGCAGACGTTGCGACGAAGGTTGGGGACCCCAAAGCCCGCGGGGAACCCGCCCTGGGTGCGCCCCGCACCGGCCGGGCTCGGCGGGGCCACGCTCGGACGGGCCGAAAGCGGGGATGGCGTGACGCGCGCGATGGGACCCACGCCGAAGGCCGGTCGGCCACTCGGGCCGGTCGCCGGACGACCGGGTCCTGGATCGCGGGCTCGCACGCGCTGCTCCCTCCCTTCGCGGCGCGCGCGCAAATGCACGCGCGACCCGGCCAGAGTACAACGCACCACACCCGGCGGCACGAGCAGTCCGCGAGAGAGGTGTTCGCTGCCGTGCGACAATCTGACCCGATGACGACCCGGCGCGACCCGCGGCAGACCCACGTTCGCCCTCGTCCTCCGTCGACCGGTCGACCGGCCCCGGTCAAATCCAGACCCCGAGCCCCGGCGCCAACCCGCCTGTCCGTCCATCGGCCGATCCAGCGCAACCGCGGATTGCCGATCGTGGCGAAGCTCGGACTGGTCGCCGCCGTGGCACTGCTCGGGCTCACGGTGCTGTATCTCGGTGTCGGTGGTCTCGGCAGCGCCGTTGCCGGAGTCAGCTCGGCGTTCGGAGGCTTCATCACCAGCATCACGGCGGCTCCCACCCCGCGGCCATCGGTTGCCGCGGTCAGCGATCCGCCCTCCCTGCAGCAGCCCACCGAGCCGTACACGGCCGAAGCCACCGTCGACCTGGTCGTGACCGTCCCGTCGGAGATCGTTGGCGACCAGAACTCGCGGTTGCGGGTCTACCTGGCGCTCAAGGACCAGGATCCCGCTCCGATCCAGGAGGCGCCACTCGCGTCGACCCCGCAGACGGTCATCCCCGTCGAGCTCACCAAGGGGATCAACGACTTCACCGTCACGATCGTGGGCCCGGGCGGCGAGTCCGACCCATCCCCCGTCGTGCGGTACGTGCTGGACCAGGCCGGCGCCAAGATCACGATCTACTCGCCAAAGGAGGGCGCCGTCGTGAATGGCGCCACGGTCGAGATCAGTGGCAAGACACAGGCCCGAGCCACGCTCATTGCACGGAATGCCGCCAACGGGGCATCGACGAGCGGAAAGGCCGGGACGGACGGGCTCTTTACGCTGACGCTCGGCATCTCGACCGGAAGCAACGAGATCACGATCACCGGAACCGATCCCGCGGGCAATGCCAAGGAGCTGCTCCTCACGGTGCGCCGGGGCTCGGGGGTGCTGACCGTGGTCCTCGGTTCGTCCGACTATCTGCTGTCCATCGCCGATCTCCCGCGGGATCTGACCCTCACGGCCGCGGCGTCCGATCCCGACGGCAATCCGCTCGTCGGCGCAGACCTCACGTTCACCCTGAGCATCCCGGGGATCCCGACGGTCACCCAGGATGTCCAGACCGACGAGGCGGGTCGGGCGACCTTTACTACGGCCGTGCCGGTGGGGGCGGATCCGGGACAGGGGAGCGCGACCGTCCTGTTGTCGAGCGAGGAGCTTGGCTCGACCCAGGACTACACGGTCATCACCATCGACCCGTAAACGGGTTCCCCTTGTCGCGTCGAGGGTCCCTCGCGGCAGATGCAAGTCGAATGCATCAGCGAGCCCGCGACGACCGCGGGTGCAACGGGCGCCGCGACAGGCGGATGCATTCGAGCGGCATCACCTCGGGAACCCTTCCGACGGCGCGGTCGACAGCGGCCGCCCGCGCAGCTACCATCGCGTCATGCCGATGTGGCGTTGTCCGCACTGCGCGACACCCCAGGCCGAGACAGCGCGATGCTGGGTCTGCCATCGTTCGAGCACCGCCTGCGGCGCCTGCCGCCACTTCCGCCGCGCAGTGGCGGGGCAACTCGGCTACTGCGGCCTGGACCGCCAGCGCAAACCCCTGCGAGGCGACGAGATCCGGCCGTGCTGGGAGGCCGCCGACGCCGCGACCGTCAACGTTCCGGCCCTCCCCGGCGTCGGACCGGTGTGGCCGCTCGAGACCCTCGATCCTCGAACGGCCGTTCGACCGCTCCAGTTCGTGGAGGTCGAGCCGGACCCCGCCGTTGCCGAGTCGCCCGACCCGATCGTGGCCGTCGCGCCGCCGGCCGGGGAGCCCGCCTGGAGCCTGTGGGGCGACGCCGAGGCGTAGACCGACAGCAAGACGGCGTGTCGCCGGCGCCCCCGCCGCGGCCGGCCTCTATGGGTTGGCCGGTCGCGTCCCAAGCGTCACGTCGAGCGTGATCGTCTCGCCGTTGCGCAGGATCTCGACGTCGACGGTCTGACCCGGCGAGAACTGCGCAAGCGTGGCATCGAGCGGGTGCCCGTCGTCGATCACCTTCCCGCCGACGCTCGTGATGATGTCGCCGTCCTTGATACCGGCCTGCGCCGCCGGAGTTCCGGCCGTGACTCCCGGGACCGCCTGGTCGTTCTGGTTGCGGCCTCCGACGAGGGCCCCGGCCTGGACTGGCAGGCTCTCCTCGTCCGCCAGCTGGCGGGTGATGCTCACGAACTGGATCCCGAGGTATGGCCGAGCGAGGGCCTGACCGGCGACGGCCTGGGCCATGATCGGCCGCGCGACGTCGATCGGGATGGCGAACCCGATCCCGTTGCTGTTGGTGGCGATGGCGGTGTTGATCCCAACGACGTTGCCGTTCGCGTCGAGGAGCGGTCCGCCCGAGTTCCCGGGGTTGATCGCCGCATCCGTCTGGATCAGGTTGGTCAGTGGCCGTGTGCTGCCGTCCGTCGTGATCGTCCGACCCTTGGCCGAGACGATCCCGCTGGTGACCGAGTTCGAGTACGTGCCGAGCGGGCTGCCGATCGCGATGACAAGCTGGCCCACCTCGAGTGCATCGGAGACGCCAACCGCGGCGGTCGGCAGATCGGTCGCATCGACCTTGACGATCGCGAGGTCGGTCAGCGTGTCGATGCCGTAGACCTCGCCTGCGAGCACCCGGCCGTCCTTGAGCTCCACCTGGAACTCGTTGCCGCCCTCGACGACGTGCCGATTGGTCAGGATCCAGCCGTTGCTGTCATAGATGACGCCCGATCCCACGCCGGTCTCCGGGATGACCCCGAGATTGCCGGCGTCGGACGAACCCTCGACCGTGATCCGGACCACGGCCGGGCTGACCTTGGCGGCCACGTTGATGGTCGCTGACGACTCGTCGATCGTGACCGGCTGCGGCGCGCCGACGTTTGTGCCCTGGACCGCGGCCGGGCCGACGACCGGTCGGTCGAGAACGCCAGCGGCGCCAAGCGCGAGCACGGTGCCGCCAGTCGCCAGCGCGGCCGAGAGGACGCCAACGGCGACGATCGACCCCACGCCGGACCCTCGTCGAGCCGCGGTCGTGGCCCGAACGGGCTCGATGGTGGGTGCTGGCTCGTACCAGCGCTCGGGAGTCGGGGGTACGGGTGGGTTCCAGCCGCCTGCCCAGTCAGCCCGGGGCTCGGGCGCCGGGGCGAACCGATCGATCGGTGCCTCAGGTTCCCCGGACGCGACGACGTGCGCCGAGGGAGCCGGGTCGGAGGGGATTGGGTCGAGGCGCTCGGTCGGCGACTCAGGGTCGATCGCGTCGCTGCGGGGTTCGTCGTGCATCGTGGTGGTCGGGTCCTTGCGGGTGCCGGCCGGTGAGCGGCCGGACATGCTCGTATTCCGTTGACCCTCAGCGTGCGGCTTCCGTATTCACCTGCGAGCGTTCGGACGGTGAAGTTTCCTGCATGTTCGACGTGAGCGTCGGAACGGACACCTGATCGTCGCGGTCGACCTCGTTCGGTACCTTGCCGACCGCGCGAGCCCCGGCCTCGGCGGCGGACGCCACGTCGGCTCGCTCGGCGGCCGGACTACCCGCTACGAGACGCGGGTCGCGCGGCAGGCTGACGCTGAACCGTGATCCCGCGCCGACGCGACTCTCGACCTCGATCCCGCCGCCATGCATCTCGACGATGGAGCGTGCGATCGCCAGACCCA
The DNA here is from genome assembly GCA_963731865.1 of uncultured Chloroflexia bacterium. Classification (GTDB taxonomy): domain Bacteria; phylum Chloroflexota; class Limnocylindria; order Limnocylindrales; family CSP1-4; genus SPCO01. The sequence goes on from CAVSXG010000004.1 coordinate 120,522, forward strand.
GGCCACTCCCGCTGCCGCGCGCCTCGTTGGCCCGCGACCCTCGATAGAACCGTTCGAAGATGTGCGGCAGCTCGGCGGCCTCGATCCCGACGCCCGTATCGACAACATCGACGCGGGCGCCATCGGCCGTCGGGGCGACGTCCACCGAGACGGAACCGCCATGCCCGGTGAACTTGACCGCATTTGAGACGAGATTGGCGACCACCTGGCCGATGCGCTGTGGGTCGTGCCGGATCCGGACCGGCGACGATGGCAGGTGCAGGGACAGCGCGATCCCCCGCTTGCGGGCCGCGGCCGTGCTCTGTTCGACGGCCGACTCGACGGCCGCGCGGAGGTCGTCCGGGCGAAGGTCGAGCAGGACCAGGCCGGAGTCGAGCTTCGAGAGCTCGAGCAGGTTCTGGGCCAGCCAGTCGAGGCGTTCGATCTGCTGACCGCTCGACTCGATGAATTCGGCGCGTGCAGCAGGATCGGCGTCTGCGCCCTCGCGCAGGAGCTCGTTGAAGGTGCGAAGCGCCGCAAGCGGGGTGCGCAGCTCATGCGAGACGTCGGCGAGGAAGTCGCGGCTGCGGTCGCGATCGCGTCGGATGATCTCCACGCTTTCCTCGAGGCGATCGGCCATCGCGTTGAACTGGACCGCGAGCTCGGCGAGCTCGGACGACCCGGCCCGGACCTGGCCCGATGGGACGCGGCGGCTGAGGTCACCCTCCGCGAGGCCGCGTGACGCCTCCGTCAGCCGGCGCAACGGGGTCGTGAACCGGCGGGCCATGGCCGCCGACACGACGACACTCAAACCCAGGGCAAACAGGGCGATCGCGGCGAGCAGCCCGGTGACATTGGCAAGAGCCGTCGCGCGGAAGGTGTATGGATTTGAGAGCGTGACCTCCACCGCGTATGGCTGGAACAGCCCGCCAGCGGGATAGGCATGGCTGACCCCTACGGTCCGCTCCTGGGTCTGGCCTGGAGCTGGTTGGGCGGCCAACGGCATGAACAGCGGCTCGTCGAGCGCCGCGATGAACGCCACCCCTTCACCGGTAGAGACGAGTCGGCCGAACCGGACCCGGACATCCGCCTGGCCAAGGCGATCCGCGATCACTCGTTGCTGCTCCTCGTCGAGCGCTTCGAGGACCGCCGGATTGACCCGCTGGTCCAGGCTGACGACGATCCCATCATCGGCGGCCGCGCGAGCGCGGCTCTGAACGTAGACGCTCACGGTTTCGGCACGCTGCTCGAGATCGGTCGTCTGCTGGCGCGTGAAGTAGTCGTCCAGGCGGTTGATCACGAGGACCGTGACCAGCACCAGCGTCAGCGCGATGACGCCGATGAACGAGAGCGCCAGCCTGCCCTGGAAGGAGCGCGGCAGCCAGCGACGTATGACGCGCGGGGGCCGGATGCGTCGCCCGAGGCGCCGCAGGCGACGACCGCGACCGGCGCCTGGGTCAGCGCTCGGCGAAGGCGTAGCCGACACCCCGGACCGTCAGGACGAACGCCGGGGAGGCCGGATCGTCCTCGATCTTGTCGCGAAGGTGGCTGACGTGGACGTTGATCGTCTTCTCGTCCTGGTCGAGCGCCTCGTAGTCGCGCAGCAGCTCGAGCAGCTCGCTGCGCGTGTAGACCCGTCCAGGCCGCGATGCGAGGTGCCTGAGGATCTCGAACTCGGTCGGGGTCAGGCTGATCCGGCGGTTGCCGCGCTGGATCCGTCGTCGCTCGAGGTCGATGAGGAGGTCTCCGTGACGGATGACCCGGCCGCCCGCGGCGTCCGAGAGGTCCCCGTACGACCGACGGAGCAATGCCTTGATCCGGCTCATCAGCTCGCGCAGACCAAACGGCTTGGTCAGGTAGTCGTCGGCGCCGAGCTCGAGACCGATCACCTTGTCGACCTCGTCGTCTCGCGCGGTCAGGACCAGGACGGGCATCTTGGCCCCCGTCGCTCGCAGCCGGCGCAGGACCTCGAAACCGTCCATTCCGGGCAGGCGGACGTCGAGCACCACGAGGTCCGGCGCCTGGTGCGTGGCAATGTCCAGCCCTTCCTCGCCGGAACGTGCGATCGCGACCTCGTAGCCCTCCTGTTGGAGCGCGTACTGGATGCCACGAGCGACGGCGTGTTCGTCCTCGACGATCAGGATGGTGGCGGCCACCGCGCGATGCTACACCGGTCGGCCGGATGCCTCGCCAAGCCGTGGTAAGGTAGGCCCGCTTCCGGGCGCCTCGCCACTACCGGCCCCCGCCGGCGAGCCGCAGCCCGGCACCACCACTCGACACAATCCAGAGGTCTCGAATGCCAACCGCTCGCGCGACGCTGGCCGCGGAACATCGCCAGATCACCGGCAAGAAGGTCGCGGGCCTGCGCCGCTCCGGACGCCTGCCGGCCGTGGTCTACGGTCATGGGATCGAGTCGTCCAACGTCTCGGTCGACACGCACGAATTCGAGCAGCTGCGCCGGCACACCGGGCCAAACGCCCTGGTCGACCTGTCGGTGGATGGCAACAAGGCCCAGCCGGTCCTGGTCCACTCGGTCCAGGTCCATCCGGTCAACCGGCGGCCGCTCCACATCGACCTGTTCCTCGTTCGAATGACCGAAGAGCTGACCGTGGACGTGCCCCTCGTGGCGACGGACGAGGCGCCGGCGGTCACCCTCAACGGCGGCACTCTGCTCCACCCGATCGAATCGGTGCGCGTCCGCGCGCTGCCGGATCACCTGCCGCAGTCGATCGAGTATTCGGTGACTTCGCTTGTCGACTTCGATACGACGATCCACGTCCGCGACCTGACGGTGCCGTCCGACGTTACGCTCCTGACCGACCCTGACGAGATCATCGCCAAGGTCCAGCAGCCACGCGTCGAGGAGGAGCCGGTCGTGGTCGCCGAGGCCGAGGGCGTCGAAGGCGAGGAGCCGGCGGAAGGCGAAGGCGAAGGCGAGGCTGGCGAAGGCGGCGGAACCGGCTCCCAGGAGTCCGACGAGAGCTGATCCACGTTTCGGGCCGGGAGTCTCGCGGCGGTCAACGTCGCGAGCGTCGGCCCTGCCGCGTACAGGATCGGGAACCGCATCGTCAGGTCGTCTGGCGAGAGCCCGGCGAGTCGATCGCGCATCGTCGCGACCAGCCGGTCCCGCAGGTCCTCCTCGAGCTCGTCGAACAGCGACTGCTCGTCGAATTCGGACAGGAACGCAAGATACCCCTCGGCCGAGAAGGGGTGTTCGAGCAGGTCGCCCACTGCGCTAACCTCGGAGAACCCGGCGCGCCGGAGCTCACCGGCCGCCCGTTCGACCGACGGCAGGTCCCCCGAGCGTCCGTCAAAGTCGCGGCCGGGGATGTCGAGCTCGTCGAGGACCTCATCGAAGAGGCGGTCCGGCGCGAACGCGCGCTCGTCGACGAGCCAGGACACGTAGCCCAGGGTCGCCCCGGTTCGAAGCACCCGACGCGCCTCGCGGAGCGCGCGAGCACGGTTGGGGACGAGCTGGAAGACAAAGGACGAAAGCGCGAGATCGAACGACTCGTCCGGGAACGGCAGGGCGTCCGCAAACGCCACCTCCGTCCGGAATCGTGTTCGGTCGCTGCCGAGCCGGCGATCCGCGATCGCGTCGGCCATTGCCCCCATGCCCGCCGAGGCATCGACACCGACGACCGAGACGGTGCTCCAGCGATCAATTGCGCCAAAGGCCAGCTGCCCGGTGCCGGTTCCGATATCGAGCACGCGGACGGCCCCGTCGGCGACCCATGGTTCCGCGCGATCAAGGAGTCGCTCGACCGCCGGCGCCAGGACCGGCGCCCACCATTGCGCGTACCCCTCCGCGATGCGGTCGTACCGTTCTGCCGTCTCCGTCATCCGGGCATCGTGCCATGCCGGTCGGCCGAGCGAGGCGCCGTTGGGTCGCCTGTCGCTCTCAGCCGTCCGATGCCAGCGGTGCGCCGGGGAGCGGTGGCGGGGGCGGCAGGCCCGGGTCGACACGTCGTCGTCCCAGCCCGAGACGCTTCGCCAGCCACAGGCCGACGGCAACGAGCACGCCAAGGACCACCAGGATCGGCACCCAGACGATGAGGAACCAGATCCCGGCCGTCGCGAGGCCCTGCAGGATGGAGATCAGGCTCGCCGCGGCCTCGTCGACCGTGGTCGCTGGTTCCCAGTCCTTGCTGGCAGCTTCGACCGCGATGACCGGCGTGCTGAACGATGCCGAAAGGGTCGCGTACGTGGCCCGATCGTTGAGGCTCTCGAGCTGGGCGGTCAACTGCTCGATCTGACCACGGACCTCGGTCAGGCGCGCCTCCACCTCGAGGACGTCGCTGACCCTGACCGCGTCCGCGGCAATCCGCTGCAGCGCGGTCTCGCTGGCGCGCAGGTTCCGGATCCGCGCCTGGATGTCGATCACCTGCCCGGTAACGTCGACCGCCTCGGTCTGCTCGGTGACGACCTTGGTGGTCTCCCCGTTGAGCGTGCGAAGGACGTCGAGGGCGTCCTCCCACCGATCCGTCGGGATCCGGTACGAGATCTGGGCAGTGGGCCGGTCGTCGACGTTGCTGGTGTTGGAGGCGCCGACATAGCCACCCAGCCCGACGATCGCGTCACGCGCGATGCGAAGCGCCGTGGGTACGTCCTTGACCTCGAGATCGATCGAGCCGGTCCGGATGATCCTGGCGTCATCCCGGGCGCCGATCGCGTTCCCGTCGACGCCGCCCTCGCCCCCCGCGGCGGCAGGAGCCGCGCTTGGGGCCGCAGGGGCGCCGTCAACGGCGGAGTAGCCATCGCCTACGGGAGCTCCAACTGGAGCGAGCTGGGCAGCGCCGCTCCCACACGCAGCGAATGCCAGGGCGACCAGGGTCAATGCAGGAAGGAGACGGATGGACCGCATCGCTTTGAACCCCATGCAGGGCTCGTCGCGACCGAATGACCGCGACGGCATCGCGGAGACGCCGGGTCGCCCGACGGGGTTCCCCGGGTACACTCGGGTGGTGCCCATGAAGCTCCCGTTCCAGCCGCCGCTCGAGCCGATGCTGGCGAAGGCCGTGGATGCGATCCCGGGCGATGACGGTTGGCTGTTCGAGCCAAAGTGGGACGGTTTCCGTGCCCTCGTGTTCCGGGATGGCGACGAGGTCTATACGCAATCGCGCGACCTGAAGCCGCTCGATCGCTATTTCCCCGAGCTTGGCGAGCCGCTCAAGGCCGCGTTGCCCGATCGATGCGTCCTCGACGGCGAGATCGTGATCGCCCAGGACGGCGCCCTCGCGTTCGAGTCGCTGCTCCTGCGGATCCATCCGGCAGCGTCCCGCGTCCGGATGCTGGCCGAGGAGTCGCCGGCGAGCTTCATCGCCTGGGACCTGCTTGCACTGGACGACGAGGACCTCCGCGCGGTCCCGCAGGGCGAGCGGCGCTCGAGGCTCGAAACCGTGCTGGCCGGGATCTCACCACCCATCCACCTGACCCCGGCAACGCTCGATCGCGATACCGCGACCGACTGGTTCGGCCGGTTCGAAGGCGCGGGTCTTGATGGTGTGATCGCCAAGCGGCTCGATGCGCCATACCAGCCCGGCAAGCGGGCAATGCTCAAGATCAAGCACCAGCGAACCGCGGACTGCGTGGTGGCCGGCTTTCGCTGGCACAAGAACGGACCGGGCACTCACGTTGGATCGCTCCTGCTGGGCCTCTTCGACGACGAGGGAACGCTCCACCACGTCGGCATCACGTCGTCGTTCACCTGGGATCGTCGCGCTGAGCTCGTCGGCGAGCTGGCTCCCCTCCGCGACAACGCCCTCGAAGGACATCCCTGGTCGGGCTGGGCCGAGTGGGCCGCGGAGCAGGAGGCCAGCGGCCAGCGCGTTCCCGGCGCCACGTCGCGGTGGAACCGCGGCAAGGACTTGTCGTGGGAACCGCTCCGCGCCGAACGCGTAGTCGAAGTCGCCTACGACCACCTCCAGGGGAGCCGGTTCCGCCACGCCACGACGTTCAAGCGCTGGCGCCCCGACAAGCCGCCCGAAGCCTGCCGATACGACCAGCTCGAGGAGACGGCGCCGTTCGAGCTCGCGCAGATCTTCAGCGGCGACCGGTGACCTGCGCGTGATCGCCCGGTGACAGCCAGCACACTGCGGCTTGGGCTCATCGGGGCGGGCTGGATCGCCGGGCTGCACCTCGAGGCGCTGGCACGGCTCGGCCGGACCGAGCTCGTGGGCATCGTGTCCGGGACAGGTGCCGGTGCCGCGGCACTCTCCGCCAGATGGGGTGGGCAGGTGTACGTGGACCTCGAGCAGATGCTCGACGACGCCAGGATCGACGTTGCCTACGTCTGCGTGCCGCCATTCCGTGCGGTGGCCATCGGCGAACGGCTGGTGGAGCGGGGGATCCCGTTCCTGACCGAGAAGCCGCTCGCCGCCGCAGATGTCGAAGGGCCGACGCGCCTGGCCGCCGCAATCGACCGAGCCCGGCTCGTGGTTGCCGTCGGGTACCACCTTCGCGCGCTGGACATCATGCCGGCCGTTCGAGAACGGCTCGCTGATCATCCACCGGCCCTGGTCGACGCGCGCTGGCTGGGCCGCACGCCGGGACCCGCCTGGTGGAAGCTCGCCGACCAGGGCGGTGGCCAGGTCGTTGAACAGGCGACGCACCTGTTCGATCTGGCCCGGTATCTCATGGGTGAGGCGGAGGTCGTGGGCGCGGCGTCGGTCCGGGACCCCGCGCGCGGCTCGGATACGCTCGACGTGGCCGACGCGACGGCTGCGGTGCTCCGGTTTGCATCCGGCGCCGTCGGCACATTTGCCAACACGCGGATCATCCCTGGCGGCGTCGTCTCGGTCGAGCTCGCCTCGGACGATCTCCTGACGGTCCTGTCAAAGGGTGACCGAAGCCAGGGCGACTGGCACGCCACGTTTGACGACGGCAACGCGTCCGTGCAGCTCCACGCGGAGCGCGACCCGTACGAGATCCAGGCGACGGCCTTCCTCGATGCCGTGGAGGCCCGCGACCCCCGTCGCGTCCTGTCGACCTACGGTGACGCGCTCAAGACGGATCGCCTGACTAGGGCGGTCGTGGCAGCGACCGGCGCTCGAGGCTGACGCGCCCAGTCGCGGGTCGTCACGCCTTCTTCGTCCTGGGTGCGGGCCGTCGCGCGCGAGCGCCTGCGGTCGCCGCCTTCCAGGCCTCGATGTCCTGACCAGCCCACGGGTCGTAGTCGCTTTCAAGCGCTTCCTGCGTCGGCCGCTTGTCCTCGGGAACATGGATCAGGTTGACCCGGATCCGATACCAGACCGCAGACCGGCCGCGCATGCCGTCCACGAGGATGTCCGCCGGCTCAAGGTATTCGACGATGTCAGCGTGCCGCGCCTTCCAGCGCTCCAGGCCGGCCATCGCCTCGTCCTTGTGTTCGGCTCGCGAGATCTCGACTACCGGGATCGATGTCTTGCGGCGCCCCGTTGGCGTGGGGCGGGAGCCGGCCCACTCGGTCGGGAGCCCGGCGTTCGGGTCCCCTCGCTCCACGGCCGCCTTTCGCGCCTTGGCGACGTCGGGTGGTGGACCGCCACCCTCACCACGCCCGGCTTCGTACTCCTCCGCCGACCGTCGCTGACGCGACGGCTGGACACGCGGCGGCTCGCCGGCCTGTTTCGCGTAGTTCGGCGGCCAAGGAGCGTCTCCCAACCCCTCCGCCTCGTGGCGTTCGCTCAGTTCGAGGAGCGCTTCGAGCGATCCGACCGCACCGTCGATCCCGTCGCCCGGATCGCCGATCTCGGCAAACCGGGCCGGCACCGTGTCGATGGTGAAGGCCTCCGCCTCCACGGTCGGGACCTCGTCCCAGCTGAGCGGCGTGGAGACGCGGGCATCGGGCAGCGGCCGCACGGAATAGGCCGAAGCCACCGTCCGGTCCTTGGCGTTCTGGTTGTAGTCGAGGAAGACGCCGTGCCGCTCCTCCTTCCACCACTTCGAGGTGGCGAGATCCGGGACGCGTCGCTCGACGTCACGGGCCAGCGCGAGCGCCGCGCGGCGCACCTCCGGGTAGGTCCAGCGTGGCTCGATCCGGACGTTGATGTGGATACCGCGCGACCCCGACGTCTTTGGCCAGCCCACCAGGCCCACCGCCTCGAGCGCTTCGCGTGTCGCCAGGGCGACCAGCCGGATCGCGTCCCAGGGCACACCAGGGACCGGGTCGAGATCGACCCGGAGCTCGTCGGGATGATCCAGGTCCTCGGCCCGGACCGGGTGCGGATTGAGGTCGATGCAGCCGAGGTTGACGATCCACGCCAGCCCGGCCGCATGATCGATCACGATCTCGTCGGCGGTCCGCCCCGATGGAAAGGTCAGGGTTGCGGTGCGCATCCATTCCGGCGTGTTTTCGGGGGCGCGCTTCTGGAAGAATGGCTGGCCGGCCGCGCCGTCGACGAACCGTTTGAGAGCCATCGGCCGCCCGCCGGCCCCTCGAAGCGCCCCCGGGGCAATCGCAAGGTAGTAGTTGACGAGATCGAGCTTGGTGTGGCCCGTCTCGGGAAAGTAGACCTTGCGCGGGTTCGAGATCGAGACCTCGCGTCCGTCGACGGTCAGGACCTCGCGTTCGGTAGCCATGGGTCCAAACGATACCGCCCCCGATGGAGACGGCCCAGCCGCCAGGGGCTACAGTCGGGGAGCGCGTTGTCGATTCGGGCACGCGTCGTTCGTCGCCTGAGTAGCGAGCCGGCGCCAACCGGCCCAAGCAGCGGAGGCACCCGACGATGCGCTACATCCTGCTGATCTACACCGCCGAGTCGACCGAGGTCCCGCCGCCGGACGTCCTGCAAGGCACAGCTCGAGGGCTACGACGCGTTCACGCAGCATGTCAAGGATCGCGGAGCATACGAGGCCGGGCGAAGCGCTCGACTCGACCGCGACGGCCACGACGGTCCGTGTGCGCGACGGCCGGACGCTCACGACCGACGGTCCATTCGCGGAGACCAAGGAAGCGCTCGGGGGCTTCTACCTGGTCGAGGCGGCTGACCTCGACGAGGCGATCGCCTATGCGGCGATGATCCCGGGCGCCCGGGAGGGCGCGATCGAGGTCCGCCCGATCTTCGACTATTCCGCAGTCACCGCCTGAGCAGCGCCGCCGGGTCACCGTTTGCCCCCGACCGAGGCCGCCCACGACGTCGTCGATCGCGTCTTTCGCGAGGAGCAGGGCCGCGCCGTCGCGACGCTGATCCGCGTGCTGGGCGACTTCGACCTCGCCGAGGAAGCCGTCCAGGACGCGTTCATCTCGGCGCTCGAGACCTGGCCGGAGCGTGGCGTGCCGGACAACCCAGGAGCGTGGATCACGACGACGGCGCGGAACCGGGCGATCGACCGCATCCGTCGTCGGAAACGACTGACCGAGAAGACCGAGGTGCTCGCGCGCGACGCCACGATCGAAGCGGACCTGCGCGCCATCGACACGGGGCCACCAGAGGACGACATGTCCATCGCCGATGATCGACTCCGCCTCATCTTCACGTGCTGCCATCCGGCGCTCGCGATGGATGCGCGCGTCGCCCTCACGCTGCGGACGCTCGGCGGGCTCACGACACCCGAGATCGCCCGGGCGTTCCTGGTCCCCGAGCCGACCCTCGCCCAGCGCCTGGTCCGGGCGAAGCGCAAGATCCGCGACGCGGGCATCCCGTACCGCGTCCCTCCGACCGAGTTGCTGCCGGAACGACTCGATGGCGTGCTCCACGTCCTGTACCTGGTGTTCAACGAGGGATATGCCGCGACATCGGGTGATGCCCTCGTCCGACGCGAGCTGTCGGCCGAGGCGATCCGGCTCGGGCGCATCGTCGCCTCATTGCTTCCAACCGAGCCTGAGGCGCTCGGGTTGCTCGCACTGATGCTGCTGCACGACGCGCGACGGGAAGCCCGGATCGACGCGCGGCGGGTTGCTGGTCCTGCTGGAGGACCAGGATCGGAGCCGCTGGGACCGTGACCGGATCGCCGAGGGTCAGGGGCTGATCGAGCGGGCGCTGGGCATGGGCCGGCCGGGGCCGTACCAGGTCCAGGCGGCGATCGCGTCGCTCCATGACGAGGCGGCGACGCCGGCCGCGACCGACTGGACCCAGATCGCCGCCCTGTATGAGTCGCTCCTGCGGATGAGCCCCATCGCCGGTCGTGGAGCTCAACCTCGCGGCAGCGGTGGCCTTCCGTGATGGCCCGGCGACCGGGCTCGCCATGCTCGACGCCCTCGCCGACGGCGGCGAGCTGGACGGATACTCGTACTTCCACGCCGCCCGGGCGGACCTCCTGCGCCGACTGGAGCGCTGGTCAGAAGCGTCGGCGGCCTACGAGCAGGCACTCAATCTCACCGCGAACGTCCCGGAGCAGACCTTCCTGGCGGGCCGGCTGGAGAGCGTGCGAAGTCGATCCACGAGCGGTCAGGGGCGAGTGCGTCTCGACTGACGCTGCGGCTGCTCTGGCACCTCGCGCCCACGTACGCAATCGTATGGCCGCATCGTCAGGTGCTACGCTTGCAGGCATGCCCAACGACGACGCCACGGCTCGCCTCGTCGCCGGATCGACCCGCGCCCGTCACCGACCCGCCGCGCCGGTCCGGGCCGGTCCGGATGCGCGATATCGCGGCGGTCGCCGGCGTGTCACAGAGCACCGTTTCGCGCGTCCTCAACGACGCCCCAACCCGGGTGCCGATCGCGGCCGAGACGCGAGAACGGGTCAACCTTGCAGCCCGACAGCTGGGGTACCGCCCGAACCCGCTGGCACGGGGCCTCCGCGGCGCTTCGACGATGCTCATCGGCGCGGTCGTCCGCGACTTCAGCGACCCGTTCTTCGCGACGGCGATCGAGGCGCTCGCCGTCGAGGCGATGGCCCGCGGGTACAACGTGGTCCTCGGGCATGCCCACGGCCGCGTGGACGAGGGCCTCGCCCTGACGGCGGTCCTGGAGACGCGTCACTGCGACGCGATCGTGATGCTCGGCGACATGCAGGACCAGCCCCGACTGCTCGACGACCTGCGCACGGGCAGCGTGCCGGTGGTCGCGCTCTGGCAGGGGACCAGCCCGCTCGAGTTCCCGACGATCGACGTCGACGACCGGGCCGGCATCGTGGCCGGTCTCGAGCACCTGAGCGAGCTCGGGCATCGGCGCATCGGGTTCATCAGCGCGATCCTGCCCGGCGACAACTGGGGTCGCCAGGAAGCCTATATCGAGTTCATGCGCGACCGATTTGGCGGTCATCCCGACGGGTATGTGCAGGTCGTGCCGAACACGCTTGCCGGCGGCGAGGAGGGGCTTCGAGCGATGCTGGCGCTCCCCGAGCCACCCACCGCCGTGGCAAGCTCGACGGACCTTGCCGCGGTGGGTGTCCTGCATGCGGCCTACAGCGATGGGCGGACCGTCCCACACGAGCTGTCCGTGGTCGGCTTTGACGATCTCCTGCTCGCGGCACACACGGTGCCGGCCCTGACCACGCTCCGCATGCCGATCGCCGAGGTCGTCGGCGAAGGGGTGGAGCTCGCCATCGAGCTCGGCCGGGACGCGACCATCTCGCGCCAGCCGCGGCGCAAGGTGTTCGAGCCGACGCTCATCGTCCGCCAGTCGACGGCGGCCCCCTCGACTCCCTCCTCCGTCTCCGTCGGCACGAGCGAGCCGGCCGCGGCGGTCTGAACCCGCCTCGGAGGCTCGTCTCAGCCAGCTGCCGCTGGTTCGACGATGGTCTTGATACCTTCGCGTGCGACGAGTGCATCGAACGCCCGAGCGCCCTCGGCCAGTGGCACGCGCAACGTCACCAGGCCGGCAAGGTCGATCGACTCGGTTGCCGCCAGATCGACCGCGCGCTCGAAGGCGTCCGGTGTGGATCGACGGGCCAGCTTGAACGTCAGGCCCTTCCGACGCGCAACCGACGCCGGGAAGATGGTGCGATCGTCCGACGGGATCCCGAGCATGACGATTCGGCCACCCGGTCGTGCGCTGGTCACCGCGCATTCGACTGCGGCCGCCTCGCCGGCGACCTCGAAGACGACGTCCACACCCCGTCCGTTCGTCGCGGCCAGCATGGCCTCGCCATCGTGGTCATCCTGGCGCGCCTCAATCGTGTGGCTGGCGCCAAGGTGCGCTGCGGCCTCGAGTCGTCGCGGGCTCGGATCCGTGGCCACGATCGTCGCGGCACCGGCCAGGCGGGCGAGTGCCACGACCAGGAGGCCGATCGGACCGCAGCCGATCACCCCGACCGTGGCGCCATTGGCGACTCGACCAAGATCCACGCCGTGGATCGCGACCGCAAGCGGCTCGACGAGCGCGCCCACGCGGTCGTCGACCGTGTCCGGCAGCGGATAGAGCTCGGTTTCGGGCCAGACCAGGTACTCGCGGAGCGCACCGTCGGTGTGGCCATGACCGGCGAACCGTGTCCGCAGGCACAGGTTGACTGCACCGGTCACGCAGGGCTCGCACGACCCGCACGGGATCGCCGGATCGACGGCGACGCGACGACCGCGCAGGGTGCCCTGTTCGACGACTCCGGCAAACTCGTGGCCGAGGATGAGCGGTGTGTCGAGGACCGCGTCGCCGATCCCGCCCTCCACCACCCAATGTCGATCGGAACCGCACAGGCCCACGGCCGTCACGCGAACGAGCGCCTCGCCGGGACCGGTTCGGGGATGGGCTCGTCGTGCAGACGGAGCTGGCGATCTGGATGCAGACGGAGAGCGAGCACGCGCCCTATTGTCGGTGGTCGATCGCCTCGGAACGCACCGGGATCCAGACCCGCATCGCATCGACCGACCGGTTCGCCCAGGCGAAGTACGGGATGGCCCCAACCTCGATCGAGCGTGTCTCGCCACCATCGAACGACTGACGGAACGCCGGCACGGCTGAGCCCGATCAAGGGCACGGGCGAGGTCCGTTCGCTCGATCGGCACCGGCTTGACGTCGCGGTCGACCCGGACCTCCTCGAGCTCCACGCCCGGCGGCAGGTCCGCCGTCTCGATGCAATAGACGAGCGGCCCCCGTTCGAACGCGACGGAGCCCCGTACCGCATCGATCCGAGGGTCCGGGACGGTGACGCGGGGAGCCATGTCCAGCTCCAGGACGACGGCGTCGCCCGCCTGCCACACGCGTGGGCCGCTGGTCCAGTAGGTACCGGCCTCGGCCGGTGCCGTGGTTCCCGCGGGTCCGTCGACGGTCGACCCGACGCGACCAGCCCGGGATCCGCAGCGAGAGCGACCAGGCGGACGCCGGCGCCTGGACGACCTCGATCCGCACGCGACCCTCCCAGGGATACGCGGTCTCCATCGAGAGGTGAACCGGGCCCCCGTCGGTGTCCACGGCGATGTCGGCCGGGGCGAACTGCTGCACCTGGATCCCGCCAGGGTCCGTCGTGACCAGGTACTGGTCCCACGAGGCGAGCATCCGCATCAGGTTCGGCGGGCAGCAGGCGCACGGGAACCAGGGCGCCCGCTCACCGTGACCCGGCGCCGCCGCGGCCCGAACCGTCCGCCGCTGCAACGGGTTGTCGTAGAAGAACTCGGTTCCCGCGAACGACACCCCGGACAGCACGCCGTTGAAGATCGTCCGCTCGATGACGTCCGCGCAGAGGGGGTCGCCCGGTCGCAAGCAACAGGCGCCAGGCCAGCATGACGCTCGAGATGGCCCCACAGGTCTCGGCATAGGCGCGATCGGGTGGCAACTCGTAGGGGTCACCAAAGGCTTCGTCGAGGTGATGGCTGCCGACGCCGCCGGTGAGATAGATCCGGGTCGCGACCATGTCCCGCCAGCGACCCAAGACACCGGACAGCAGCAGTGAATCGCCACGCTCTGTCGCGACGTCAACAGCGCCACTGTCGAGGTACAGCTGCCGGACGGCATGCCCGGCCACCGACGGCGCCGTGGCCACGGGCTCATGGTCCTGCCAGTAGGCCGGGCCGAAGCGTCCCGGTCCGAGGACGCCGTGCCCGCGAGCATCGATCATCCGCGCCGCCAATTCCAAATATCGCGACTCGCCTGTCTCGCGGTACAGCTCGACGAGGGCCATCTCGACCTCTGGATGGCCGTCTACTCCGTCCTTGCCATCCGGCCCCAGCGCACGATCGACCGAGTCGGCTGCGCGCACGGCAACCCCGAGCAATCGATCGTCACCGAGTGCCCGTTGCCAGGCCACGGCCGCCTGGATCAGGTGGCCATAGCAGTACAGCTCGTGGCCCCACGCCAGGTCCTGGTATTCGCGGCCCGGGGCCACGACCTGGACAAACGAGTTGAGGTAGCCGTCGGGGCGCTGCGCAGCCTGGATCAGCCCGATCGCCTCATCCGCGGCCGCTGCCAATGCCGGATCGGGTTCGCGACCGAGCTCCCAGGCCACGCCCTCGAGCCACTTGTAGACGTCGGTGTCCAGGAATGGGAAGTCGAGGCCGATCGCCCGGCCGAGCGTGTGGTAGCGCTCGTCCGCGCCCGCCGCGAGCCGGAGATTGCCAAGGTTCCCCGCCCGACGGAGCTGCTCGAACCCGTGCGGGATCGTCTGCTCGCGGTTGACCCGTCTCCGGTCGGCCCAGAAGCCGTCGCCCAGGGACACGCCTCGGGCACTGACCGGGCTGAACGTCCCGACCGCGGACGGGGTGGTGACCACGGATGCCACGGGCGTCGGCTGTCCGGCCGACACGTCGGCTGCCTGGGTCATGCCGGCGGACCCCGCCCGATCGACAAGCGGCTTCACCACCTGGATCAGGCTCTCCATCGTCTCCTCGTCGTACGGCGCGGGGGTCTCGCACAGGAACGTGTGGAAGCCGACGGCTCGGTACGACAACATCGTGTCCGCGATGTCCTGCGGCGTGCCCACCCACCAGGTCACGTCGTCGGCGAGGCGTTCCGCCGGAATGTGGTTGTGCCGGACGATCTCCTCGTAGCGGGCCTGGGCCGCGGCCTTCGTCGAACGGATCACGACCTTGCAGCCAACCGACCGCTCGATCGTGGCGGAGTCGCGGCCGAGATCCGCGCAATGGGCGCGCAGGACCTCGTCCTTGTGGGCAACGGTGTCCGGCATGCCGAAGACATTCCAGATGTCGGCGTAGCCGGCCACGATCCGGAGTGTCTTCTTCTCGCCGCCACCGCCGATCATGAGCGGCAGGTGGTCCTGGATGGGTCGAGGCGTGATCTGCAGGTGATCGAAGTCGTAGCGACCACTCTCCGGGCTCGTGACCTCGCCGCCATCGAGCAGGGTCCGGATCGCCGGCACGGCCTCCGCGAGCCAGTCGAGCCGCTGTCCGAAGCCGGACCCGAAGTCGAACCCGAACTCCCGGTGCTCGGTGTCGAACCAGGCGCCACCGATGCCCAGGACGGCCCGCCCGCCGCTGATGTGATCGATGGTCACCATCGACTTTGCAACGAGGGCCGGGTTTCGGAACGTGTTGGCGCCGACGAAGAGACCGAGACGCGTTCGCTCGGTCGCCTGGGCCAGGGCCGCAAGCGCGGTGTAGCCCTCGAAAATCGCCTGACGTCGGTCGCCGAAGATTGCCAGGACGTGGTCCCACGTCTGCACGTGGTCGAAGCCCAGGCGGTCGGCCCGCTTCGCGGCTTCGAGAAACGACGGCCAGTCGCTGGCCTGGCTCCAGAGCGCGACGCCCAGGCTGATTCCGTTGGGGGCGCTCACTTGACGGCTCCGCTCAACAGACCAGACACGTAGTACCGCTGCAGCAGCAGGTACATGGCGATGCACGGGATGATCGAGATGGTCACGCCCGCCTGGAGCATCCCCCAATCGGTGCCGCCGAGGCTCGTTTCGGTGCGCCCGATGGCGAGCATGACCGGGAGGGTGAAGCTCGAGCTCTTGCTCATCATCACGAGCGAGCCGAGGAACTCGTTCCACGACGTCACGAAGGCGAAGAGGGCGACCGTGATGATCGCCGGCTTGACCGACGGCACGAAGATCCGGCGGAGGACCTGCCACGAGTTCGCTCCGTCCATGACCGCCGCCTCCTCGAGCTCCCGGGGCACGGCCGCGAAGCTGTTGCGCAGGACGTACAGGCTGAACGGGAACTGGATGACGGTGTGCAGGATCGCGAGACCGATGAGGGTGTTCGTCAACTTGAGCTGCGCGAACATGAGGAACATCGGCGTCAGGAGCGCCTGGTAGGGGACGATCAGGGCGAGCAGCAGCACGACGAAGAACAGCTCCTTGGCGGGGATCGGGAACCGG
The DNA here is from genome assembly GCA_963731865.1 of uncultured Chloroflexia bacterium. Taxonomy (GTDB): domain Bacteria; phylum Chloroflexota; class Limnocylindria; order Limnocylindrales; family CSP1-4; genus SPCO01. The sequence continues at coordinate 136,626 of CAVSXG010000004.1, forward strand.
GCCAGCGCGTAGGCAGCCGGGATCGTCAGACCCAGGACGAGCGCGATCGTGATCAGGGCAGTGCCAAGGCTGTTCCCGAGATACGTCGGGAGCCCTGCCTGGTAGCTCCAGAGCCGCTCGTAGCTGTCGAGCGTGATCGCGCTCGGAAGGTAGACCGGTGGACTGGCGGCAGCTTCCGCGGTCGACTTGAACGACGCCAGGATCGTGAGCACGATCGGCATCAGCATGATCGTGGACAGGGCCAGGCAGATGGCACCCAGCAGGTACTTGGTCCGACCATCCCAGAGACGGGTCAGCAGACTGCGCGATCGGCGCGCCTCGCTTGCCGCGACCACGGAGCCCGCGCTCACGGCTCGCTCCGGCGGGTCAGCGCCATCTGCACGATCGTGAAGGCCAGGACGATCACCGCCAGGATGACCGAGAGGGCGGCCCCGTATCCCAGCTTCAGGAATGGGAACGAGTTCTGGTAGATCCAGAAGACCGAGGTCGCCGTCTCGTTGAACGGCTGACCCGCGGTCATGATGTAGAACTGGTCGAAGGCGAGCAACGAGCCGATGACGCTGATCAGGGTGACCAGCAGGATCGTCCGTTTGGTCAGCGGCAGCGTGACCCGGCGGATGCGCTGCCAGTAGCTCGCCCCGTCGACCATCGTGGCTTCGCTGATCTCGGTCGGGACGGCCTGGATCGCGCCGACGAACAGGATCATCCCGAAGCCGATCACCTTCCAGACGATCGACGCGATGATCGCGTAGTTCGAGAGGTCCGCATCCACGCCGAGCCAGATGACCGGGCGCTCCAGGATGCCGATGTCCAGCAGGATCTTGTTGACGAAACCGAAGTCAGCGCTGAACAGCCAGTACCACAGCAGGCTGGATACGCCGAGCCCGATGACGACCGGGATGAAGACGACGGTGCGCGTGAAGCGCCGAAGGGGACTGTTGTCGGAGACGAGCAACGCGATCAAATAGCCGCCGATCATCAGGATCGGGGTGATGATCAGCGTGTACTTGAGCGTGAAGCCGAGCGAGACCCAGAACTGCTCGTCGGCAAATGCCCGCTCGAAGTTGGCCGTGCCGACGAACCTCGGCGGTGTGATCAGCGTCCAGTTGTTGAATGACACCCAGATCATCTGGATGAACGGGTAGGCCGTAAAGGCGAGCACGAACACCAGCGCGGGCAGCAGGTAGAGGAACCCGATCAGCTTGCTGTGCCTGGTCATGTACACGGCCTACTCCAGGGAACACGGCGTCGGCGGACGCCGTCGATTTCGGACGATGCCCGCGACTGGCGGGTTTAGGGCCGCGGCGCTTCGGCAAAGCGCCGCGGCCCGTGGAGGAGGAAAGCGAGGGTAGGTTACTGACCGGCGGCGATTGCCTTCATCGCGTCCTTGCTCTCGGCAATGATCGTGTCGATGTCGTCGTCGGTGTAGTACGCCCGCTGGAGCATCTGCAGCCACGGGCCCTGCGGTGAGTTGATCTGCTCGAAGAACGTCAGGGTGTACGGCGTGGTCCCGACTTCGAGGGCCTTGGCAACGTCCTGGACGAGCGGCTCGGCCTCGAAGTACTGGTTGTCCGTCATGTCGCTGCGGGTCGTCAGGTTGAGGGCCTTGGCATAGACCTCGACCTGGACCTCGTCCGACAGCAGGAACTTCATGAAGTTGACCGCGTCGTCGACGCGCGTGCTGCCCTTGGGGATGACCACCAGGTCGCCGCCGATGAACGAGGCCGCCGAGCCCGGCTCGACGCCCGGCAGGAGCGAGATCCCGAACTCGAACTCATGACCGACCATCTGCTCGCGCGCGAGGGTGATGTTGAAGTTGCCCGTGCCCATCATGCCGAGCTTGCCGGATCCGAACTGGAGGTGGAACGTCTCGCCGTTCTCGGCGCGTGCGCTCTCGGGGACGTTGCCGGCCGCGACCATGTCGCGGGCCCACTGGAGAACCTCCTTGACGCCGTCGCCGACGAGCGGCTCGTCACCGGGTCCTGCGGCCTCGATCTTGGCCCCGGACGCCCACATCAGCGGTCCGACGGTGAAGATGTTGCAGCCAGCGCAGTTGCCCGGCAGGTAGTAGCCGCTGATGCCGTCACCGAGCGCGGTGATCTTGTCCGCGTATTCGCGGATTTCGGCAAGGCTGGTTGGCGGCTTCTCCGGATCCAGGCCGGCCTGCTCGAAGAGGGTCTTGTTGTAGAAGAGCGCCGAGACGTCGGCGTAGAGCGGGACGCCGTACAGGCGATCCTCGTAGGTCGCGACGGTAATGTGGCCCGGGCTCGCGGTCGTGAGCTCCGGGATGCCGCCGATCTGATCGGTGATGTCGACGAGCTGCCCCGCGTCTTCGAACTGCGGCGCATAGATCAGGTCCATGCCCATGAGATCCGGCACCTCGCCGGATGCGATGCCCTGGGCGATCTTGCTGACCATCTCGGTGTGCGGGATGTAGGTCAGGACGATCTTGCAGGCCGGGTACGCCTCGTTCCACGCGGCGACCAATGCGTCGACCATGCCGGCGTTGCCACCGGAGCGCTCCCACATCTCGAGATCGCCTTCGGCGGCGCAACCCGCTGTTGCCTCGCTCGCTGGGGGCTCGCTGGCGGCGGGCTCGCTGGCAGCCGGCGCCGACGCCGCGACGCTCTCGGCTGCCGATGGGCTCGCGCCACCACCGCTACAGGCCGCAAACAGGAGGATCGCCATCGCTCCGAGGGCGACCAGCCTGAGCTGGTTACTCATCCCATGCTCCTCTCATGATCTGAGCCGAGGAATTCCTCCACCTCGAGCCCGCGTCACAGTACCACTTGAAATCGAGTGCGTACATACGATTTCACAAGAGATTTCTGCTTGCCTGACAAGTCTCCCTATTCGGGCCCACGAACCGGGTCGGACGACGATATGGTGACCGTGTGGCAGACGACGCCAGCCTTTCCGAAGCCGGCACGGGGCCGGCACGTCCCGCCAAGCGCGCCTGGCTCGAGGTCCTCCGGGTCGCAGGGCGGCTGGGGCTGACGTCATTCGGCGGCCCGGTGGCGCACATCGGATATTTCCGCCACGAATACGTCGAACGCCGGCGCTGGGTCGACGAGTCCACGTTCACGGACCTGGTGGCGCTCAGTCAGTTCCTGCCTGGACCGGCAAGCAGCGAGCTCGGGATCTCGATCGGGGTCATCCGGGCGGGTCTGGCCGGCGGGATCGCCGCATGGCTCGGGTTCACGTTGCCATCGGCGATCGCGCTCGTGCTGTTTGCCGTTGGCGCCCAGGGCCTCGGGCCGGAGGCGGCGGGCTGGTTGCATGGCCTGAAGGTGGTTGCCGTCGCCGTCGTCGCCCTCGCCGTGTGGAGCATGGCGCGGCAGCTTGCATTCGATTTGCCGCGCGGCGCGATCGCGCTCGGAGCGGCCGCGGTGGCGCTCGTCTGGGCGACCGTCCTGAGCCAGGTGGTGCTGATCGTGGCCGGCGGCATGATCGGGTGGCTTGTGCTGCGGGGCGCCGCATCGACGCCGATCTCGGCGATTCGCGTGCCCATCGGTCGCTCGACGGCGATCGGCGCAGGGGTCGTCTTCGTCGCCCTCCTGGTGCTCCTGCCGGTTGTCCGGCAGCTCGGCGATGACCATGTCATCGAGATCCTTGACAGCTTCTACCGGACCGGCGCCCTCGTCTTCGGTGGCGGGCACGTCGTCCTGCCGATCCTCGAAGGCGAGGTCGTCGCGGCGGGGTGGACCTCGAACGAGACGTTCCTCGCCGGCTACGGGGCGGCACAGGCCGTGCCGGGTCCGTTGTTCACGTTCGCCGCCTACCTCGGCGCGGTCATGACGCCCCAGCCCAATGGCATCGTCGGCGCGGCCATCGCGACCGTTGCGATCTTCCTGCCCGGGTTTCTGCTGACGATCGCGGTCCTCCCCTCGTGGGGCGCCCTGCGCCAGCGATCGGACCTGCAGGGCGCGATCCGCGGGATCAATGCCGTGGTCGTCGGGATCCTCCTGGCGGCCCTGTACGACCCGTTGTGGACGAGCGCGATCCTTCGGCCGGTGGACGCCGCGCTCGCATTGGGGGCGCTCCTGGCCCTCGGCGTGGGGCACGTCCCGCCATGGATCGTCGTGCTCCTGACCGCCGTCGGGGGCGCGCTGATCGGCCCCGGTGGTTGACTAGCCGACGGGTTCGAACGGTGCCCCTGGTAGCCAGGCACGCGGTGGGTCGGTCATGGTCAGGACCGGCCGATCGATCCGGAACGGCGCGAGGTCGACGGGCGGGACGCGATCGGTTGCCAGCTCCGCCAGCGTGCGGCCGATCAGCGAGGCGAACTTGAAGGCGTGGGCCGCGCCGAGGGCGACGAAGACGTTCGGATGGCCGGGCACGGCGTCGATGACGAAGTCACGGTCGGGCGTGAGCGTGTAGAGACACGTCTTGATCCGCTGGATCGAGGCGCTCACGCCGGGGAGGGTCCCGGCCACGAACGCCCGGAGACGGGCGAGGGCCGGCTCGTCCGGGTCGAACGTCCGTCCGTCGGCGGTGACGATCCGACCGCCGATGTCCTCCGCGACCTTGGGGCCGGCTTCACCGAAGGTCGGGAAGCCATAGAACGAGGGGACGTCGGACCAGATCCATGCCGGAAACGTGCCGATCGCAAAGGCCGTCGGATCGCTCGGCTCGAAGTAGACGACCTGCTCGCGGGTCACGACCAGCGGAAGCTGGAGCCCAAGCGGTTCGAGCAGTCCGTTCGTCCAGGCGTCCGCGGTCAGGATCGCCTTTGCCGCGCGGTACAGCCGTCCCCCGGCGACGACCTCGACACCGTTCCCGTCGCTGCGGACCGAGGTGACGGACGTCCCCTCCATGAGCCTCGCCCCACGGGCCTTCGCCAGGCGCGTGTGGGCGGCGTTGGCGCGCGCCGCGGCGCAGATCCCGGTCGCCGCCTGGAAGATGACATCGACGCCGTCCGGCCAAGCGGAACTGCGGCCAGCGAGCCATCGTTTCGGCAGCATCCAGCCGTTCGAAGGGGACGTCTTCGGCCGACATCGCTGCTGCGTAGTCGTCGAGCGGCGCGACGGAGCCATGCGGGGCGAGGTCCAGGCCGCCGGTCCGGATCACGAGCTCGTCGCCCAATTCCGCCTCGATCTCCGCCCACGCGGCGTACGCCTCGCGCGCGAGTCGGACATACCCCGGCGTGTGATACGAGAGGCGGATCAGACGCGAGTGATCCTGCGACGCGCCCCGGTCATGACCGAGCTCGAACTGCTCGAACCCGAGCACGGAGACGCCGGCGCGAGCAAGCCAATAGGCCGCGGCGCTTCCGAGCCCGCCAAGCCCCACGACGATGACGTCCGCGCGGTCCTCGACGGCACGATCAGCCATCGCGCGCGATCTCCGTCGTTCGTCGGTCGACGAACGCGTCCAATGCCTCGCGCACGCCCGCGTCCATGGGGGGCGGGGTGTACTCGGCAAGGAGTCGCTTCCAGATGCCGTTGGCGCGTTCGGTGGCCGTCCGTGCCCCGTCCTCCGTCCAGGTCTCGTAGTTGCGCCAGTCGGAGAGCATCGGTCGGTAGAACGCGGTCTCGTAGCGCTCGAGGGTATGCGCTGACGCGAAGAAGTGTCCGCCGGGACCGACCTCGCTGATCGCGTCGAGGCCAAGCTCGGCATCGTCGACCACGACGGGCCTGGTCACCTCGGCGATCTGCTGCAGGAGCTCGGCGTCGAGCACGAGCTTCTCGAACGAGGCGGTGAGGCCACCCTCGAGCCAGCCGGCGCCGTGGTACACGAGGTTTGCGCCGCCCATCAGGCAACCCCAGAGCGACATCTCGCTCTCGTAGGCCGCCTGGGCATCCACGACCGACGAAGCGGTCGTATTCGACGAGCGCCACGGGACCCCATAGCGGCGGGCGAGCTGGCCGGTCGCGAGCTGGCCCTTGACCAATTCGGGCGTCCCGAAGGCCGGCGATCCGGTCCGCATGTCGACGTTGGAGGTGAACCCGCCATAGAGCATCGGCGCACCCGGCCGCGTCGCCTGGGCGAGCGCGATCATGAACAGCGCCTCGGCGTTCTGGAGGGCCAGGGCACCTGCCAGCGTCGCCGGGCTCATCGCTCCGGCGAGGGTGAACGGCGTGGCGATCACGGGCTGGGCGTGCAGCGCCATCTCGACAAGGCCGTCTGACATCGGGCCATCGAGCCGGAGCGGCGTGTTCGTGTTGATCACGGTCATCACGGACGGCTCGTTGACCAGCTGGTCACGGGTCACCCCTCGGATGAGGCAGGCGACCTCGATGGCGTCGTCGACAGGGCGGCGCCCAAAACCGAGGCACTGCCACGTCTTGTCGGTCAGGGTGGCGAACGTGCGGTACATCTCCAGGTGCCGGATCGGGACCGGGATGTCGGTCGGTTCGACCGCGCCGCCGCCTTCCTGGTGGAGGATGTTGAGCTGCTGGATCAGCCGGGTCAGGTCGGCCAGGTCGGCCAGCGTGCCGGCACGGCGTCCGCGGTCGAGGTCGGTCACGAACGCCGGGCCCCCGACGGCGCAGAACACGAGGTTGTCGCCGCCGATCTCGAGCGTCCAGTCCGGGTTCCGGGCATGGAGGCGGAACGTCCGGGGCGCCTGGCTGATCAACGTCTCGACCAGTTCGGGATCCATCCGGACGCGGCGTGTCCCGGCGTCGACCTGGGCCCCGGACCGCCGCATGATGTCCATCGCCCGGTCGCCGAGCACTTCGAGACCGACGTCACGGAGGATCCGAAGCGACGCACGATGGATGGCATCGAGCTGGTCCGCCGAAAGGAGCTCGATGGGCGGGAACGGGTTCCGGATGGCCCTGGGCGGCAGCTGGGGAACCCGATCGTCGACGCGACGAGGTCGCCGACGATGGGCGCCTCCCCCGACGAGCGCCGAACCCGAGACCTCGACGCGGGCGGGTTGCTCGGCGCGGCGATCCTGGTCCATGCGGTGACGATACGAGACCGCCCCGGGATCGGCGACGTCGATCCCGGGGGATGGGCCTGGCGGGCCCGGCCCGGCGCGCCAGGCCACGACCGACCGTCGTCAGCTGCCGGCGGCGCGGCTCGGGACTTCCTGGACCAGCCAACCGTTGCCATCGGGATCGCTGAACGAGAGATAGGTGCCGTAGTCGCCGCGCTCGGGATGCAGGCCGGGCGCCTGGCCGGCTTCCCCGAAGTGGAATGGCTCGCTCACCTCAACACCTCGCGCGACGAGCTCAGCCCGCGCCGCTTCGATATCGGTCACGACCAGGTGCAGGCCCTGGTAGGTGCCGGGCGCAACCTGTGTCAGGCCGGTCCCGATCGTGATCGAGCAGGCCGAACCGGGGGGTGTCAATTGCACGACCCGGAAGGCTTCACCGGCGCGATGGTCGACGTCCACGGTGAAGCCGGCCTTGTCCGCGTAGAACGCCTTGGCGCGATCGACGTCCGAGACGGGAAGCACGACGAGTTCCAGCTTGAAGTCCACGGGAGCCTCCTGTTGGTTGATTGGTTTCACGACGTACAACGCCCGGGATGCCACGGACTCATCGGCCGTGCGCTTCCTGCGCTCGGTTCGGGTATTGACAGCATGCCCCGGATCTGTATTATGCCAGTAGGTTAATTAACCAGTGAGTGAAATGACGACCGAAAGCGACCCTCTCAGTACCACCTTTGCGGCCCTCGCCGATCCGACCCGTCGCGCCATCCTGGCACGGCTTGCCAGGGGCGAGGCCACGGTGACCGAGCTCGCTGCGCCGTTCGAGATGAGCCTCCCGGCGATCTCGAAGCACCTCAAGGTGCTGCAGCGTGCCGGGCTCATCGAACAGGGACGGCAGGCGCAATGGCGGCCATGCCGCCTGAAGCCGGAGCGACTGCGCGACGTGGCCGACTGGGTCGGCGAATACCGCCGCCACTGGGAGGCCAGCTTCGATCGCCTCGACGACTACCTGCGCGAGCTACAAGGCAAGGAGAAGACCGATGACGCAACTGATTGAGGTCACGACACAGGAAGGAGCCGCAACGATGCCCGTGGAACAGCTTGGCAATGAACGGACGAAGGCATACGCAGATGGCCAGGAGCTCGTCATGGAGCGCATCTTCGATGCCCCTCGTGAGCTCGTCTGGAACGTGATGAACGATCCCGAGCGAGTGACCAACTGGTGGGGGCCACGTGGCTATACGACGACGGTCATCGAGATGGACGTTCGACCCGGCGGGCGCTGGCGCTGGATCAACCACACGACGGGCGGCGAGGACGCACCCTTCAAGGGCGAGTACCTCGAGGTGGTCCCACCGGAGAAGATCGTCCGGACGGAGATCTTCGACGTCCCGGGGTTTGATGACAGGGCCGCGATCGACACGATCACGTTCGAGGACCTTGGCGGCCGGACGAAGGTCGTTGCCCGCAGCCGCTTCCCGTCCGTCGAGGATCTCGAAGGCGCGCTTGCGATGGGCATGATCGGCGGCGCTCTGGACACCTACGACCGACTCGCCGAGGAGATCGCCAAGGGCTGACATCGCGCGATCGATGAGGTCGCGGGCTCGCCGTAACGCGGGCAGGAGGAACAGCGCGTTCTCGGTCATCCACATCACCACATTCCGGACGGGAGCGGCCCGGCGATTGCTTCCATAATCTATGTCGTTGCGGAGCGCCGAGGGGGTGCTTCGGCGACCGAAAGGGCCAGGAGGGCGGCGGTTGGATTGGCACATCGCCCAGTTGAACGTCGCGCGGGCCGTCGCGCCGTTCGATCACGCAACCCTGGCCGGCTTTGTCTCCCGGCTCGACGAAGTAAACAGCCTCGGAGACGCCAGCCCCGGGTTCGTCTGGCGCCTCCAGGGTGAGGGCGGCACCTCAACGGAGCTTCGTTTCACGGACGACCCACTGTTCATCGTCAACCTGACAGTCTGGGAGTCGATCGACGACCTTTACAGCTTCACCTATCGGTCCGAGCACAAGACGGTGTTCAAGCGCCGGTTCGACTGGTTCGAACGCCGGGCGACGCCGAGTGTCTGCCTTTGGTGGCAACGGGCCGGCACCCTGCCGACGGTCGATGATGCGTTGGGCCGACTCGCGCGTCTGACAGCCGATGGACCCACTCCACAGGCGTTCACGTTCAAGCATCAATTCGCGCCGCCTGAAGGCGACGCACGCTGAGGACCTGGTGGCCAAAGCGTGGATTCGCGAGCGTATGCTGCCCAGTCAGCACGCGCCGGTGACGGCAGACCTCACACATCTGCGAATGGAGAAACCATGAGTGACTACGCGGTCGTCAATCCCGCCACGGGCGAAACGCTCGCCACATACCCTCTCGCAACGGACGCCGAGCTCGAGCGGGCGCTCGCGTCGGCGGATGCGGCAGCCAGGGGCTGGGCGCAGACCTCCACCGTCGCCGAGCGGGCCACGCTCATTCGCAAGGTCGCCGAGCTGCACCGGGAGCGCCGCGACGAACTGGCCGCGATCATCGTGCGCGAGATGGGCAAGACCCTGGCCGGCTCGCGTCGGCGAGGTCGACTTCGCGGCCGACATCACCGAGTTCTACGCCGACAACGCCGACCAGATCATGAAGGACCAGCCGATCGACATCCTCGGCGAGGGCACCGCGGTGATCCGCCGGCGCCGCTGGGCGTGCTGCTGGGCATCATGCCGTGGAACTATCCCGTACTACCAGGTCGCCCGTTTCGCGGCGCCAAACCTGCTGATCGGCAACCCGATCCTGCTCAAGCACGCCTCGCAGTGCCCGGAGTCCTCCGCGGCGATCGAGACGATGTACCGGGACGCCGGCTTCCCCGATGGCGCCTATACCAACCTCTACCTCAATGCCGAACAGGCCGCCGAGGTGATCGCCGACCCGCGCGTGCACGGGGTGTCGGTGACCGGCTCGGAGCGTGCCGGTGCGGCTGTAGCCGAGGTCGCCGGACGCAACCTCAAGAAGGTCGTGCTCGAGCTCGGCGGATCGGACCCGTTCATCCTGCTGTCGACGGACGACCTGGATGCCGCGGTGGCGGCCGCCGCGTCGGCTCGCCTCGAGAACACCGGGCAGTCGTGCAACGCGAGCCAAGCGGTTCATCGTCGCGGATGACCTCTACGAGCCGTTCCTCGAAAAGTTCACCGCCGTCATGACCGGCTCGAAGGTCGGCGACCCGTTCGCCGATGACACGGTGCTTGGCCCGCTCTCGTCGGAAGTCGCCGCCAAGCGCCTGGCCGAGCAGGTCGACAAGGCCGTGGCGCAGGGTGCGACGCTCGTCGCCGGCGGCTCGCGCGACGGCGCGTTCTACCCGGCGACCGTCCTGACCGACGTGACGCCCGAGATGGACGCATACCGCGGTGGAGTTCTTCGGTCCGGTCGGCGTTGTCTACCGCGCCGCGGGTGAGGACGAGGCGGTCAGGATCGCCAACGACACGCCGTTCGGACTCGGCTCCTTCGTCTTCACGACCGATGAGGCGCAGGCCGAGCGCGTCGCCAACAAGATCGAAGCCGGCATGGTCTACGTCAACCTGGTGGGCGCGGATTCTCCCGAGCTGCCGTTCGGCGGAGTCAAGCGCAGCGGCACCGGGCGCGAGATGGGCCTGTTGGCCGCCGACGAGTTCGTCAACAAGAAGCTCGTCCGCGTCGGGGCGTAGCTCGCTCGCATTTGGGGGTGGAGCCGACCCTCGGATTTGAACCGAGGACCTGCTGGCCAGGAAACACCGCCACGGCCGCAGCGCCGTCGCACCGTGCGTGATCCCCTTGCATGCCGCCTATCCGTGTGGTATACACTGAACCACATGGTTCAGTATTCGCAGACCCGCTTCGATGCCCCGTTTTCCGCGCTCTCGGACGCCACCCGACGCGGTGTCCTGGAGCAGTTGGGGCGTGCAGACGCTTCGATCACGGACCTTGCCGACAAGTTCCACATGACCCTGACGGGCATGAAGAAGCACGTCGGCGTCCTGGAGCAGGCGGGGCTCGTCACCACGGCCAAGGTCGGGCGAGTACGGACCTGCAGGCTCGGCCTGCGCCGACTGGATGAAGAGCTGGCATGGATCGAGAGGTACCGGCAGCTCTGGGATGCACGGTTCGACGAGCTGGACAAGGTTGTCGAGGAACTGAAACGGAAGGAGAAGGTTGATGGACGCAAGTAGAGAGAGTGAGCCCACGCCCATGAACAACCGCACGACGGTGGAGCGGACGTCCGAGCGTGAGCTAGTCGTTACCCGAACCTTCAACGGCCCGGTCCGCATCGTGTTCGAGGCGTGGACCAAGCCCGAGCTGTTCAGGCGGTGGTGGGTGCCGAAGTCGATGGGCATGTCCCTGCGTTCCTGTGAGATGGATGTTCGCGTCGGGGGCAAGTACCGTCTCGAGTTCGAACCCGATGGTGTCGCGTTCTTCGGCACGTACCTCGAAGTGACACCGCATTCGCGCATCGTGTGGACCAACGAGGAAGGTGGTGAGGGTGGGCCTGTCACCACGGTGACGTTCGAGGAAAAGCCTGGCAAGACGCTGGTGGTCATGCACGAGCTCCATTCCTCGAAGGAAGCGCTCGACGCTGCCGGCACCGGGGCGGCCGAGGCGACAGTCGAGACGTTCGCGCAACTGGACGAGCTTCTCCTCACCCTGGGCGCGAGCGTGGGACGGTCATGAAGTCGTGCTCATGCGCATTTGCTGGGTGGAGCGTCGTGCGGATCCGAGACGGGCCCCCGTGGCGACAGACTCAAGCGTTTGCTGTCTGTTGGTCCGGAAAAGGGGGAGCCGACACTCGGATTTGAACCGAGGACCTGCTGTTTACGAAGCCGCACGGTGACAGGTCGATCTGGCCTGCAGTTTCGGAATCTGTTGTTCAAATGTCCAACACCCTCGCCACGAGTTGGCGCCTGAGGCGGAGCGTGTCAGCTAGCGCGACAGAGTTGCACCGCTCACGCCTTGTCGTTGGTACGCTGCCGCCTCGCATGTCGGACAGGTATTGGCGCTAGCGGGTGTGTCAGCGAGGGCCCGTCGTGCGAGGGCCTCGCCCGGTGCGAATGTCTTGGCACAGTAAGCAAGCCGCAGCCCGTTACCGGTTGTATTTGCGAGTAGGTGCCAGGTGTCGCCGGACGCGAGGCGAACCCAGGTATCCATTCCGGACCTCCCTCTGGGGCGGGCCGCTCAGTCTACGCGGTCGGCCTAGACGATTTCTTGGCCCGAGCGTGGCTGCCCTGTTCGAAACGCGAGGCTCGACGACCTGCCTGCTGGCAGGTTCGGCCATCCGTCGGCCCGATCAGGAGAGCAGCACTGCCTCGATCGCGTTCAAGAGTTCCTCAATCGTGAACGGCTTCTGCAGCAGCGTCACGCCAGCGACCGCATCTTCCGCCGTCCACAGATTGGTTCCCGATGAGAGGATGAGGCCGATGCCAGGGCGACTCGCCTCGGCGAACGCGACCACTTCGAGACCGGTTGCGCCGGGCATGTCGACGTCGGAGACGACAGCGTCGATGACGGTCGATTCATTGCCGAGGATGGCGATGGCCTCGCTGCCGTCGACGGCCGCCAGGACCTGATAACCGGCGCGCTCAAGGGCGATGACGAGGAATCTGCGGACGCTCGCCTCGTCCTCGGCGACGAGAATGGTCCTGCCGGCCACGTCAAGGTCCTCGGACTAACAACGATGCCCGGGACGCACCATGAGTATGCGCTGGGGTGTCTACCGGCCCTCTGTGGGCCTTCGAAGCTGGACGCCGGGCGGGCGCGCTCGCGGAGAACCGCCCGAACCACTCCGTGGAGGCTTGCGGCCCGGATGTATCGTGATCGTTCCGGGGAGACGCTTGGTAGGAGGCTCTCGCCATGAAGCGTTTAGCAGTCGCCGCTTCGACCGCGATGATCGCGCTCATGATGCTCGTCGCGCCGGCCGCGGCGTTTCCCGACCAGGGCCAGCCACATTCGTGCGACGTTCTGCTCAACCTTCCAAAGGACGTGATCGCGCAGATCGCGGAGCATTCTCCGGAGACGGCCGAGCGTCTGGCGGCTGCGATCGGTGACGCCTGCTCCTGACGGAGACGCAGAACGGCCCTCCGTCAGCCCATCGAAGCTGGCCCAGAAACGAAACTAGCCGCCGTCGTCGATGCCACTGGCCGGTCGGATGCTGGGTCAGCTCGTGGCGATGTAGAAGTCCTCGCGCCTATCGAACGATCCACGCCCCTGCGGGCTGGTCGGATGGCTGGGATTGGATCGCGGGGCATCGCCAGTGCTCTGACGTTCGCTCAACCCATCTCCTTCGCCGCCGCGATGTAGGCGTGGCCGGGCGCAGTCGGACTTCGCCTCTGTTGGATCTGGGCATCGATCCACTGTCGCCCGTGGTCCCAGAACTCCGAGGTTGTTGGCCATCCGCGTTGGTCCGCCTCGTGCTCCCAGGCAGCGCACCAAAGCTCGGCGAGCTCTTGCGTTTGCCCGAACACTTGGATCAAAAGGTCGCGGCATTCCGCGCGATGGATTTGGTAGAGCCGTTCCGCAAGGGTCATGGCCGTCCCCCTGAAGGTCCGCTGGGCACAGCGGCCCGCCCCCCTTTCACGCAACGACATGACCCGGTGTCGTTACGGGCGATGCAGGACGGCGGCCCCGATCCAGCCCGGCGGAACCCCCGTTCCAGTGAGCATCGTACGCCCACCAGTGGATCCGCATAACGGCCCTCCGTCGGCCCATCGAAGCTGGACGCCGGGCGGGCGTGATCGCGACGATGGGACCGGCGCGGAGGGCCGGTTGAGTCTGTCGGCGGGGATTGGCTGCGGCTTATCACGTCGTCCGCAGTGAGGACGACGCCACTCCACCAGGAGGCGAGCGCCTTGCCGCCATCGTTGACGAGCGGACCCAAGCCCGCTGAAGCTGATCGATAACCGACTACCGACCATAGCCAGGGGCTACGACCAGCTCGCCACTAATGACCTCGTCGTGGGCGCAGGACATACTTCGAGTCCGCTACGACGCCGAGGTTAGCGCCTCCAACGGGACCAAGGCGACAATGCCGCGAGCCCTGCGGGTGCGCGACTCGTCAATCGTGACCAGGGCGTCGGCCTGAAGTTGCGTGACCGAAAAGTACTCGGCGTCCCCGATAGCGTCCCATCCGCGCCCGCTGGCGATCCGCCACGCCGTCCGTCGCGAGACCCGGTCGCCGAGCAGTCGCATCTTCACCTCGGTCAGCCGGTCATGTAGAAGCAACGCCTCCGCCTCCGTTGTCTCGCCTCGACGGACTTTGTCATAGAGCAACGACAGCGCCTCCGACCTGATCGAGTTCGGTGCGACCAGTTGATGGTTGGGGTGGACCTGCACGCCCGCCGACACGATGTGCAGCAGCGTCGGGGCATCCACGACGTAGCGTGCCATGGCGTTCAGGATACGCCCGTCAAGCCGGTGGGCAGATGAGGCATCGCACGGCCGCGCTGGATGTTCGGGTCGAAGTCGCGGCTCTGAGTCATGCCAGGCGACCACCCCAGTCGTCACACATTTGAGACTCAGGTCGGGCATCGAGGCATCGATTGCTAGAGACCGCCTCTCTGAGACTCATTCGTGATCCAGACGGCAAAACGCACGCACGGGAGGACCCCCAATGGATGCCATCAAGGTGCTCAAGACTGACCACGACAAGGTGAAGCGGCTCCTCGCGGAGCTGGAGTCGACAACCGAGCGAGGCGTCAAAACGCGCGCGGAGCTCTTCTCGACCATCAAGGGGGAGCTGACCCTCCACGAAATCGTCGAGGAAGAGATCTTTTATCCGGAGCTCAAGGCTCATCCCAAGGCCAAGGACATCGTCCTGGAGGGGTATGAGGAGCACCACGTGGTCGACATGTTGATGAACGAACTGGAGGCACTCGACGTCAGCGACGAGACGTGGGGTGCCAAGGCGCTCGTCATGAAGGAGAACATCGAGCACCACATCGAGGAAGAGGAAGGCGAGATGTTCCGGCAGGCCCGCCAGGTCTTTGACACCGATGAGCTCGAAGACCTCGGGGCTCGCATGGAGAGCCGCAAGCTGTCAGCAGGTCGGGAACTCGGCATCCCGGTCAGCAGTCGCTGATGTAGCGAAAGGGAGACACCAAATGGCACGGGAGCAAACCGCCAAGAAACAGCTCGAACGGCCCGACCGCGTGGTTGGTCCCGATGGCAGCCGCGGTGATGGCCGCCCGACCGGCCCGGTCGGACATCCGGACGCGACCGAACCCGAGGCCGGCAAGTTCCCGACCGTGGCACCGGAAGAAGAGGGCGAGACCCCGAGCACCGAGCACGCGCCCGGGGCCGATCTCTAGCTCTCAGAGCGTCCGTCACCGCCGCGGACGCGGAGGTGTGCACCCATCCAGCGAGTCGTCGACCTTGGAGGGTGATCCGGGATGGGTCCTCAGTACGAGGCGATGCACCCTCGGACGCGCGCCCAATACGCCACATGACCCAATGCGCCGCGCGGCATCCCCGCACTAGATTCGGTCCTGACCGGGCCTAGATGGGCACATCTTCCGGTCATACCGCCGGGGCAGAAACGCCAGGAACGTTGATCGCCAGGAACGTCCCTGGCGTTTCTATATCTCCGTGCTAGTCGTTGCAGGTGTTCGGGAAAGCCTCGTCAGGGAACTCGCCGGCCAAGATCAGCTGAACTTCTTCGCCGACTCCTCGGATGTCCTGTGCAACCGACGCAACGAGCTGACCGTAGTCCCTACCCAGCTGGGCCGCCCCACTGATCGTCGCCCCGAGACACGCCTGGCTGGCTGGTTGGGCAGCGAGCACCGGACCGGCGAGCGTCAGGGAAAGGGCGAACCCGGCCACCAAACCGACTCGCTTGTTCATCGCGCGTTCTCCTCGCCCCAGCGATGCGGATCAACAAGATACGCGACTGATGCCGCTGGAAACAAAGGCATTCCGCCCGTTGCAGAGAACCGAACTCGTCTCGGTCTGGACGGCAGTGAGACAATGACTGCGAAACAGCTCAATCGCCCACTGACGAGTCCAGCTTCCATCGCACCGGGAGCGACCGTTCTGGGCGCATTGACGACGCCGACGGGGAGGCTGCCATGCGGACTGAACGTCCGGAGCCTTGGGGCTTTGACTTGTACGATCCCAGGCTCACCATTCGCCAATTGGCCGCGGATGCCCAGCGAAAGTACGAACCCGACGAGCGTGAGCCTGAAGAACCGGCGGACGGTCGACGACGGGAGCTTCTTCCGAGCCTCAGGACCGGGAGTTGGTCGGTGGAGGAACACGCTAACCCGGTCAAGGACCACAGCTGGTATGAGCGCGCATCGTGGCGGTCAACGAGTCGGGACTAGGCAACCCGACCTAGTGACCCAGGCCGGCGGCGTCGGCGATGGTGGCGACATGAGCGCCTACATCCTTGAGATCAAGGCCGTCGTCCTCCGCGGCGAAGGCCCTGTCGGTTATGGCGTTGACGAAGGCGGTCACGAGTTCGCTGTTGCCCTCGATCTCGGCCTTGCCGCGGACATCGCGACTGCCCTCGATGAAGGCCAGCGGCCCATTGTCGCGGTGGAACGTAGCCAACGGGAAACCCACCCGCCCTCCGCGGCGATCCCGTCCAACGCGAAGACGCCAGATCCGGCATCCAGCTTCGACGGTGGACCTCAGCTGGTATAAGCGCGAATGCGTGCCGCTTCGACAGGCGGTAAGTCCCAAGTGATTTCCGCCTGACAGACTTCGTGCTGGTGTAGGTGCCCCTGCACCCGCCCTGTCCGGACATTCCCGGCCCGGACGGGGTTCGGCCCTCCGCATGGCGGCCTGCCGACATCATCGTCCCCGGCCGGGCCGAGCGGGCTGTACGACATCGGCCAGGGCATGATGCTGTATCTGGAGTGCATTGGCGAGGGCACCCCGACGATCGTGATCGACGTCGGCAACGACGACACCATTCACGGGAGCTGGGCCGCCGTGTTTACGCCGATGGCCGAGATCAGTCGGGCCTGTGCATATGACCGCGCCAACCTTGGCCGGAGCGATCCTGCCCCCGGCCCGCGAACAATCGCCGACCTGGGCGACGACCTCCTCGCCCTGCTCGACGTCGCCGAGGTCGAGGGGCCGTACGTCTTCGTCGGAGGCTCCTTCGGTGGGAACATCGTGGGCGTGCTGGCCGCCCACCATCCTGAGGCGGTCGCGGGGCTGGTCATGGTGGACTCCGAGCCGGCCCATCTGAAGGAAGACAACCCGTACCGTCTCAACCTGTCCGATGCTGAATGGAGCGCGTGCTGCGCTGGTGGCCCGCCTGCTTGGGACGCGGCGGACAACGTCGAGCACATCGATTATGTGGGCGGATTCGACGAGGAGCTCGCCAGCGTCGCCACCCAGCCGCAGGTTCCCGCCATCGTGCTGACGGCGACTACGATCGACTGCGACCAGACGTGGCCGTGCGAAGAGATCCTTGCCGACGAGATCGCGCTCCAGGCGCGCTGGATCAAGGGCAATCCACTTGGGAAGCAAGAACTCGTAGCCTCGGGGCACGTCGTTCAGCGGGAGGAGCCGAACGCGATCGTCGATCACACGCGAACGGTGGTCGAGCAGGTCCGGTCGGGCTAGCGGAGCCGGCTGCGGGTCGTCTAGGGGTCAATTCAGGGGTCAAACACTCCCGGTCCTGCCGGTATTTGGGCTACCAGTCGGCCGGTTCGAGCGTGATCGGATGGAGCCGACACTCGGATTTGAACCGAGGACCTGCTGTTTACGAAACAGCTGCTCTACCGCTGAGCTATGTCGGCCCGGACCGGGAGTATAGGTGATGAGTTCAGACAGCTGCTCTAGCCGATCGACGATCCAAGCGGGAATCAAGCTTGCCTTGCTGGCCACGAGTCCTTACAGCAGATAACTCCCTCGACCGAAGAACCGCCCTCCCGGGGCCCTCGCCGGGCATCCGAACGCGACAGCTCACGCCAGGTTGCGGCGCGCCCTCGGCGGCGGCCTCCTAGACTTCACCACCCAGGAACCTCCGAACCGGTCCACGCCTACAGAGGAGGGATCAATGGAGCACCCGAACGCGGAGCTGCTACGTCGCGCATGGGCGGCCTATTCCCGCGGGGACATCGAGGCATTTGCTTCCTGCCTGACCGACGACTGGCGCGAGTATGGCCCGGAGGGCGAGAGCGGCGATTTCGCGACGCTCGAGGACGAGCGCGGGACGATGGAGGCGCACCGTTTGGCGTTCCCCGACAAGCACACCGAGATCCACCAGATTGTTGCCGATGACGAAATGGTCGGGTGTATCTGCACTGTCTCCGCCACGCACACCGGGCAATACTTCGATGTCGAGCCAACCGGCGCGCGGGTCGTCGTGCACGAGATGATGTTCAACCGAGTCCGCGACGGTCGAGTCGCGACGACCTGGGCGATGACTGCCGGACCGGGCTTCTACGAGCAGCTCACAGGACGTCAGGCTCCGGAAGCCGTCGACAATCTCGGGTGACATCCCGGGCGGTCGTCGCCGAGTGTGCGATCAAGCCGCGCATCGATCGACGCTACCCGCTCTCGGAGATCGCTGCGGCCCATCGCGATGCCACGAGGGACGGAACCTGGGCACGATTGTCGTCGCCATGACCGCGAACGCCTAACGCGCGTAGTCGAGGGCTTCCTTGATGGTCAGGCGCCGGCCGACTTCAGTGGCGAGAGCCAGCTGTTCCTGGGACAGCAACGCCCGCGCCCGATCCACGAATTCGCGGCCGGGGTTTTCGTTGGAGTAGACGTTGACGATACCCTCCTGTTGGGCGTAGACCTCGGCGGCGGCGGCGAGCTGTGCGGCTCGCTCGGGCCGGTTCTCGACAGCTTCGGCGGCGGCCAGGCCGACCAACGAAAGCCCGACGCCACGGACGCTGGCCACGTCGGTGTAGGCCTGGGCCGATTTGAGGAAGGCATCCCGACCCCGCACGGAGTCTGCGGCTTGCAGATGCGTCCAGGCCATATCGGCAAGGACGCGCGCCTCCTCGGCACGGTCGCCAATGGTCTGGAACGCCGCGAGCGACTGCTCGTAGAGATCGACGGCTTCGGCGTGATCGCCTCGGCCTGCGGCCAGTCCGGCCAGCCCGCCGAGTGACAGGCCGGCGCCTTCCCAGTCGCCAAGTGCCCGCTGAATGTCGAGCGCATGGGAGTACGACGCCCGCGCCGCGTCCAGGTCCCCGGCGACCGACTGGAGGATGCCCTGCACGCTCGCAGCGAACCCTTCGACCCATTCGAAGCCGATCGAGCGGCTCCGTTCGATACTCTCGGCCGTGAACCGCAACCCGGCCTCGAAATCAAAGCCGATCATCCCCAGACCCAGGAGCATCGCCATCACGCATCGTTCGCGCTCCGCCTGGATCTCCGTGGCGATGCGGTGGGCCTCCAGCCAAGTGTCGTTCGCTCGCTCGTTTTGGCCCAGCACCCACCAGGCCAATCCGGACGTTGCCAGCGCTCCGGTCCGCCCGACGGTCGGCGACCCACCGATGTCGGCGGCCAGAAACGTGAGGGCATAGTCGCGGGCGGTGAGGTTCTTGCCGCGGATGTGCCAGTACATATACAGATCGCCGCACAGCTGCAGGCCCGCCTCGCAAGCCGATGCGTCCCCATCCTTCGCCGCGGCAAGCAGGGTATCGAGCGCGGCCTGGACGTTGCCCTCCTCGGCGAGCCCGCGCTCGAGTGATCCGACCTGATCGGCGCCCTCGATACCATCCCGGATCCCTTGAGCCAACGCCGAATACCTGCGCGCGTGCCGGTGTGCGATCTCTGCGGTCTCGCCCGACGCCCCAAGGCGCTCCGCGGCGTACTCCGCGATCGTCTGGAGCATCCGGAAGCGGTCGGTCTGGGCGTCCACCTGGACCAGCGCCTTGTCCACGAGGGACTCCAGGTCGTCGAGTGCCGAGTCACCCGGCTCGGCACACACCGCCTCGACGTCGACGAACGCGCACCCACCGATGAACACCGCCATCCGCCGAAAGAGCCGTTGCTCCGATTCGGTGAGCAGGGCATGGCTCCAGTCGATCGCACCACGCAATGTCTGCTGCCGCTCCGGCGTGTCCCGAGGGCCGGTTGTCAGCACGTTGAGGGCGTGGTCGAGGCGCTCGAGCAGCGCCTCGGGTGACAGGATCCGCAGTCGAGCGGCGGCGAGCTCGATCGCGAGAGGGAGCCCGTCCAACCGACGGCAGATTGCGGCGACGGCTCGCGCGTTCGCTGGCGTGAGCTCGAACGAGCCCTTGGCCGTCCTGGCCCGGTCGACGAACAGGGCGATCGCCGGATAGCTCATGAGCGACGCCGCGGGCTCGCCGCTACCGGGCTCGGGGACGGCCAGCGCCCCGAGTGGGTACTCCCGCTCCGCGGCGATCCGCAGGGGCGTCCGACTGCTGATCAGGACCCGGAGGCCTGGGCAGCGCTCGACCACGCGTGCCACCTCGGGGGCGGCGGCCACCACCTGTTCGAGGTTGTCGAGCAGCAGCAGCGCCTTTCTGTCGGTGATAAGGGCGACGATGCCGTCGCCGAGCGAGCGTTCCTCGGCCTCCTTGACGTCGAGGACCGCGGCCAGGGCCGGAACGAAGTCATCAGGCACCGTGACGTCGGCGAGTGGCACGAAGGCGATTCCATCGAGGAATTCCGGCGCAAGGGCCCGACCGGCCTCGACGATCAGCCGAGTCTTGCCCACGCCGCCCGGTCCGGTAACGGTGACGACGCGGTGGTCACGGAGCATCCGCGACGAGCGCCTCCACGTCGTCGGCCCGGCCGTGGAACGGCGTCGCGGACTCGGGCAGGTTGCTCGGCAGGCTGGCGAACCGCTCGCCCTTGCCCTCGAGGACCTGGCGGTCGGGGACGACGATGCCATCCGCGGATACCGCGAACAGCTCGACTGCGCGGCCAACGTTCTTTAGCTTGAACCGGCCAAGACTCACGAGGCTCACATCGGTTCGGTTCCTCAGCTGGTCGCGCGCCGCATCGGAGAGCATCACGCCGCCCGGCACTGCGAACGACTCGATCCGCGAGGCCATGTTCACCGCGTCGCCAACGAGTCCCTCGGGCTCGACGATCACCTCGCCGACGTGGATCCCGATCCGCACAGCAATGTCCCGCGTTGCCAGCTGGCGCTGAGTCTCGATGGCCGCCTGAACGGCGGCGAGGGCGCTCGGGAACATGCTCAAGCTCCCGTCGCCGAGGCGCTGGACGATCGTCCCGCCGTACGCCACGTGGTGATCCTCGACGGCGCGCCAGTACGCAGCGCGCTTGTCGATCGCCGCCCGCTCGTCGGTCTGGATGAGCGCGGTGTAGCCGACCATGTCGGTGAACATCACAGCAACGAGTCGCCGATCGAGCTCCGCCTTCATACCCTTCCTCGGCAAGGCGTGGTCACGGCGCCGAGTATCGCCCACGGGCGACCACTGTGCGACCACATTGTGTGGACTCGACGCAAGAGAAAGGGCAATACCAGCGAGTCGCGGCAGCCTGCCGCGAGCCACGCGCCTGGGAGCGTGCCGGGTTCAGGTCGGAAGGCCTTGCTGGCCCGAAGCCATCCTTCGGGTCGAGGCCGTGGCGCCGAACCGCTCAGGCCATTGGCGTCCCGACCCTAGGCCTGATGGGTTTCGCCCGAGGCCCAAACTTTCGTTACGACGCGGGTCGCGAAGCCCATCCTCTCGTAGAGCCGATAGCCTGCCGGCGTCGCGCCAAGGAAGAAGCGGCGAGCGCCCTGCGTTCGCGCCTCGGCCAATGCCGTTGACAGCAACTGCCGACCGATGCCGGAGCGCTGCCGTGTACTGTCCGTTGCCATTGACCAGATGGCCGCCGTGTCGCCCTGGTGGATGACGGTGACGGTTCCGACGACGTCGTCCTCGATCGAGGCGAGGAACACGTCGACATTCGGAGCGTCCATGAGGGAGGCCGGCAGGACACGTCGAACCGCGTCCTCGGGCATGCCGAACCCCGAGCTCAGCACCTGAGCATTGGCCTCCGCCGCCGCGGCCCCGATCGCCCGCCGCACGACGACTGAGTCGTTCCCTTCGGGTTCGATCGGCGCGTCTTCCCGAACCATGAACGGAAAGTCGACGACGTGGACGAGGCCCAGGTCGCCAGCCGTCTGCGCGGCCCCGGGTCCTGCGCCCGGAAAGAGGATGGCGAGGAATGGCAGGCGCTTCGAGATCAACGTGGTGCAAGCGGTCCCAAAGGCCCCGCTTTCAGTCGCACCATGTCCGGCAACGATGTAGTTCAAGTCGGCGACGGGCTCGCCGGTCGTGACCGAGGAGCAGCCCGGACGCAGGGTGCACTCGAACTGTTCAGCCTGGCCGAGGTAGGCGACCAAGGCCTCGCTCGTCAGCCGGCGCAGGACGGACTCGGTCAGCGGCTTGGTCATCGACGATGGATAGTACGAGGAACGAGGCGGTGGAGGAGGGCGTTTGGAGGAGCCCGTAGGCGATGCCTTCAATACAGCTCTTGGCGACCAAGGCGCTGGACGGCAAGTCGCGAGTTCGCTGCAACGACCCTCTACGGCCGCGCGTCCTGCGATCCCGCTCGTTGTTGGATGCGGACACCGGGCCGTAGCCAGATGGCCGCGCTGGCCGGACGAACGGCGTCCGTCGCTACACGCATGATCTCGTCGCTCAACGTTCCGAGCTCAAGGTCGTCGCGGAGACGACCCGAGAAACCTTCGATCACCCGGGCGGCGTCATAAAGTGCTCGGTCGAACCGGCGATCGACGGCCGCCTGGACGCGCCGGCGAACCGGCTGGAAGAGGGCAAACGTTGCGAGCGTCGAGGCAGCGACGGCAAGGGTCTGGCCCTGGATGAACCCGGCAAGGACGGCCTGAATGGCCACGATTCCAGCCCCGAATACCGCGATTAGGACCACGGTTGTCAGTGCCCATCCAACCGTCCGACTGATCAGGCGATCGATGTCGTAGAGGCGGTACCGGAGGACGGCAACGCCAATCGATATCGGCAACAGGGCGAGGCTCGCCGCCCCGATGACGTCGAAGATCCCGAACTCCTGCGGTCCGCTCTCGGACGTTTGGGTCAGCGGCGTCTGTGTCAGCACGATCCCCGGCACGACGTTCAGTGCCACGAGGGAGACGGCGCCAAGGAACCACTTGATCTGTTCACGGGTGTCACCGCGAGCCCGCAGGAAGCGCCACCCGACCGCAACCGCGCCAAGCAGGATGCTGGCGAGACTTCCCAGCGACGCCGCGACGAGGGCGACGGGGCCATCGCTTCAAGAACCGGGTGGTCGACGCCGAATGGGTTGGGCGGGAGCGTCGGATCGAAGAGCCCCGGCTTGACGGCGAGGATCGAGGTCGCTGCGACGATCATCACGATCAGGCCACGGATCGGACCCTTCCAGCGAGGGTCCGGAAGGTGGCCGTCAGGAAAGACAATCATGATCAGACCCATGAGCGATATGGTCGGGTTGAACGCCAGGACGCCCGTCCAAAGGGCCAGGCCGGCCAGCGTGTCTTCGGGGCCGAACTGCGTCACACGAGTCCCTGCCACCCCAAATCCACCGAACGTCAAGACCAACCCGACGCCGAGCACGGCCAGCAGCCAACCAACCAGGTTGTCGGGTCGCCGCGTCACGATGAGTGCTCCCACGGTGGTGCAGGTCAACGCGTCGATCGCGATCAGGGGGAACATGATGGCTCCGGCCACGGCATCGCGGGCGGCCGGGTCGATGCCCATGATTGCCGTGATCACGATGAGGAGGCCGCCCGCCGCCGTGAGGAGCCAGAGCCCCGCAGCGACGGCTCGGGCGCGGGGCAGCAGCGGACGGTTCGACCGGCTCGACTTCATCTGATCCGTGACGTGCCGAGGCATTCGTCGACCAGTATTGACGTCATGGGGCCAATTCGATCATCGAATTGTCGGGAATTCGTTACGAA
>CAVSXG010000005.1:0-81783 GCA_963731865.1 uncultured Chloroflexia bacterium
CAGACGAGAACGACGAACGAAAGGCAACCAGAGCAACAGCGCATTGCTTGACCGCGATCGGCTCGGACCAGCTGGGCGTCACCTCGCCCGGCGCACGGGTCCATCCCCGGGCCTACGGAACGTTTGTCCGCGTCCTGGGTCGGTACGTCCGGGAGCGGCATCGCCTCGATCTCGCGACGGCGGTTCATCGGATGACCGGGTTGCCCGCGGGGATCCTGGGGCTCACGGACCGGGGCCGCATCGAGCCGGGCTGCGTGGCGGATCTCGTCGTGTTCGACCCCGCGACGGTCGCCGATGGATCGACCTACGCCGCGCCGACCGCGCCGCCCTCGGGATCGAGGCCGTGCTGATCGGCGGCGGATTCGCGATCGAACGAGGACGGCCCGGTCGACGTCGGGCGAGGCGAGGTCATCCGACCGGACGCTCAGTGGACCCCGCCCGACGCCTCGATCTGGATGATCTCTTCCACGACCGGCCCCGCAGCCCGTAGAACTGCCGACCGAGGTTCGACACCGAGCACACGTGGTTGGGCACGATCCGGATCCGGTCGCCGACCGCGATCGGTGGAATCGGCGGGCAGATCCGAGGACGCCGTGCTCCTCGGACAGGCGGACCAGCGCGGCCGTCGGCATCGATCACCCGCCCGAAATCCTTCAGCGGGCTGCTCGAATGAGCGCCGCGATCCAGGCCGAACGTCTTGGACCCGGCGTCGATCACCGCGCGATCCGCGGCCGGCCGGCTGACGACGGTCGCGGCGACCGACAGGGCACAGCTCCCGGATCGATGGTGCCGAGCGCCACCTGCAGGTCGTCGTAGAAGACGTACGTGCCGGGCCGCATCTCGGTCAGCCCCGACGCGCTGTCGAGGAACCGTGCCGTCGGCGTGGACCCCGCACTCACGGTCTCGATCGGGATCCCCAGCGGCCCGTGTCGCCAGGGCCGCATCGACCACCGCGCTCGTCTCGACCGCCGCGATCGCTTCGACCTCCTGCGCATCGCGCGCCCCATACGACTGTCCGGCGTGGGTGAACATCCCGGTCAACCGCAGGCTGTCGAGCTCCGCGATCCGGCGCGCCAGGGCAGGGGCGTCCGCCGGGAGGACGCCGCACCGCCGGAGGCCGCTGTCGATCTCGATCCAGACGTCGATCGTCGCCCCCGCGGCGGCCGCGGCACCGGCCAGGACGAGCGGCCCCGTCGGCCCTGTCGACGGCCAGGGTCACCGGTCGGTTCGCGGCCAGCCGGATGGCGCGATCCAGCTTGGGGGCCGCCACGATCTGGAACGCGACAAGGATCGGCGCCTCGACGCCGGCGGCGATCAACGCTTCCGCTTCATCGAGCTTCGCCACGGTGATCCCGACCGCGCCGGCGGCGAGCTGGCGCTTGGCGATCGCGGTCGACTTGTGGGTCTTGAAATGTGGCCGAAGCGCCGAGGCCGACCCGCCGCGACTGGTCCGCCATCGCCGCGATGTTGGCCTCGAGCCGATCGAGATCGACGAGAAGGGCCGGCGTGTCGATCAGGGCCCAGTCGTCGCCGCGTTCGGTGTCGGAGCTCGCCTGCACTGCGCGTCGCGGCCGCCTGGCGTTGCAGTGTGGCTTCGTACATGACGCCATAGTACAGCCACGCTGTAAGCGGCTAGAGCGTCGGCGAGCCCAGCATGCCCGCGTGCATGCAGGAAGCCGGCAGAACGCCTCGTATTCGGCGTCGGTGAGGCTGTGGTACGGCGCCCGGCGCCAGCGGCCGGCCAGCCCGGCCACCTCGAGCGTGGCGTGAAAGCCGGCGTCGAACCCGCCCGGCATGGCCAGGATGCGGTCCATGTACGGCCGGTCGTACCGCTCGATGACCGCGGCCGGCGGCGGCGAGGTCGCCGCTGCGACGACGAGCCCCAGTAGCGGTGCGCGATCGACGGGTTGAAGTGCAGGAACGTGGACATGTAGCCGTCGCAGCCGTACGGGTGCATGTCCAGGTGGTTCTGCTTCTGGCCGCCCGAGATGACCGCCCAGGCCGGATGGCAGAGCCGGCCGACCCGCCGGGCGAACTCGCCGCACAGGTCGTCCTTGAGGGCGACGATCCCGCGGCTCCGTCTCGACGAGGATCCGGAGCGTCTCCAGCCCGAGCGCTCGTCCCGGCAGAAGGCGGCCGTGACGATCATCGCCGGGATCTCGTCGGCCACCGCCCGGTAGTGGCGGACCAGCGAGTCGACGGTGACCGATCGGCCCCACGTTCGGCGGCAGGACCATCAGGAGGTCCGCGCCGGCCTCGCGCGCCTCGCCGCGCGAACGCGAGCTCGATCGTCGTCGGCCATTGGCGGTCGGCCGCGACGACCATCGCCCGACCGGCGGTCGCGCTGACCACCAGCCGCAGGAGGTCGCCGACCTCGGCGTCGGACAGGATCGAGTGGAGGCTGTCGCCGTAGGTCAGCAGCATCGTGCCGCTGCCGGCCTCGATGGCGTGGTCGATCGACCGCGCGAGCCGGCCGGGATCGAGGGCGCCGTCCTCGCGTGAAGACCGGGTGCACGCTGGTCATCGGTCCGGTGAGCGCCGCGCGAACCCAGCGCTCGATCCAGGCCGCGCTCGCGCGGATCGCCACGCGCCGGCTCAGAACGTCGGCGGGCTGATGATGATCAGGACCTCGGCCTCGGCGTCCGAGCGGTTCATGAACCGGTGGGGCAGCTCGCGGTGGATCTTGATGCTGTCGCCGGCCGCCAGCTCGTAGGCCTGTCCGGCGACCTCGGCGATGACCTCGCCGCTCAGGACGACGGCGCACTCCTCGCTGGCATGGCTGTTCGGGCGGCGCCCGTGGTGCCGCCCGGGCGTGAGCGCCAGCGACAGGACCTCGAACTCGCCCGACGTGTCCGCCGAGACGAGCTCGTACTCGAGCGCCCGGTCCGGGAAGGTCAGCTTGGTCCGGCGGTCGCGGCGGACGACGATCTCGCGCTGGACCGTGCCGACCAGGAACTGGAACATCGGGACGTCGAACGCCTGGGCGATGCGGCGGAGCGAGCTGATCGAGGGTCGGACGCCGGCGAGCGCCGCAGAGCTGATCGAGGGGTCGGACGCGCCGCGCTCGATCTGGCTCAGGGCGCTGACGGTCAGGTTGACCTGGATGGCGAGCTGGGCGAGGGTCAGGCCGCGGCGGAGGCGCTCGCGCCGGATGCCCTCGCCGATCGTCTCGGAGCCTCGGGGATGCGTCGTCGTCCGGGACGAGCGGTCGTCGGTGTCGGCGTGACTTCCGCCGGCGTCTCCGGTCATCGCGGTCCCCCACCGACGTCGAACGCCACCGACCGGATCTGGGTCATGGCCTCGAAGATGTGGCGCCCGCCGACCCGCCCGCGGCCGGACGACTTGCCGGCCCAGCCGCCGAACGGCAGGTGCAGCTCCCAGTAGTTGCTCGTGTCGTTGACCGTGACCTGGCCGGTCTGCAGGCGCTCGGCGAACCAGAACGCGCGATCGAGGTCGCTGGTGAAGACCGCCGAGCTCAGGCCGAGCGTGCTCGCGTTGGCCGCCGCCAGCAGCGCCCGATCGTCGGCGAAGCGCGCTGACCGGGGCGATCGGCCCGAAGGTCTCCTCGCGGGTCACCGCCGCGCCGTCGGGCACGCGGGCCAGGACGGTCGGCTCGTAGTACAGGCGCGTCGGCTGGTCCGTCGCGGCGCCGGCCGCCGAACGCGACCGTCGCGCCCCGCTCGCGCGCGTCGGCGACGTGGTCGTCCATCTTCGCGGCCACGCCTTCGTTGTTGACCGGGCCCATCGTCGTCGCCGGGCTCGCGCGGGTCGCCGAGCTCGGATGCCCCGGGCGATACTCGACGAGGCCGTCGACCAGCCAGTCGTGGACGCCGCTCCGAGGCGATGATCCGTTCCGCCGCGGCACACGACTGGCCGGCGTTGAAGAACGCGGCCGCGCCGATCGCGGCGATCGCCCGGTCCGGATCGGCATCGTCGAGGACGATGATCGGCCCGTTGCCGCCGAGCTCCATCACGAGCTCCTTGCCCGACGCCAGCCGCGCCGATGGCGGCGCCGACGGCGCTCGACCCGGTGAACCCGACGACGACGACGCGCTCGTGCTGGACGAGCGCCGACGCCATCTCGACGGACGGTCCGGTCAGCAGGCTGAACAGGCCCTCGGGAACGCCCGCTTCGACGATGCACTCGGCGAGCAGCGCGGCGATGCCCGCGGTCGTCGGCGCCGGCTTGAGGATGACCGCGTTGCCGCTGGCCAGCGCCGGCCCGACGTATTCGACCGGGATGTTCATCGGGAAGTTCCAGGGCGTGATCGCGACGACGACGCCGCGCGGCTGGCGGAACGTCATCACCCGCTTGCGCGGGTCCTCGACCGGGATCGTCTCGCCGGTCAGCCGTCGCGCCTCGGCGGCGGCGAGCCGGAAGCCGCTGGCCGCCGAGGCGACCTCGCCGAGCGCCTCGGCCAGCGGCTTGCCGTGCTCGAGGACGAGGTCGGCGGCGATCTCGTCGCGGCGGCGCATCGATGACGTCGGCGACGCGCTCCAGCTCGCGTCGCGCGCTCGAACGGGGTCCGCCAGCGGTGGCGTTCGAACGCCTCGTGCGGCCAGCCGGACGGTCCGGTCGACGTCGCCGGGCCCGGCCGCCGCGACCTCGGCCGACGGGTCGCCGGTCGCCGGGCTCGATCAGCGATCGCGGTCTCGCCCGCGGCGGCGTCCGACCACTGCGCCGCCGACGAGGAGCCGATGACGCCGGGTCCGCACCGTCGGAGAGGGTCGTCATGGCGCTCCGTCGGGCTGGTGCAGGCGTCGGCGGGCTCCGGATCTGCGATGCCGGCGGCGATGTCGGTGAAGTCACACTGTTCGGCTGGCTGTCATACTAAACCTGTACGCCACAACCGGGTCAACGGAATCGGCGCCGGACGCGTCCCGGCCGAGCGGTCCGAGGAGGCACGCGTGTCGGGAAGGCCATGTCGAAGGACGGCGCTCGGGCATGGCGGGCGGACTCGACCACAGCGACGGGCGGCCCGATGACGCGTCGCGATCGCGCTCGTCGGGCTGAGCTGGATCGCCGCGGACCTCGCCGGCTGACGCGGCCGATCCGACCCTCGGCACGGCCATCCCGTACAGCCACGCGTCGGCGATCGCGGCCATCCCGGAGCTCGAGGTGGTCGCCGGCTGCGACATCTCGCCGACGGCGCGCGCGAGCGTGTTCCGCGATCGCTGGTCGACGCGCTGGCCGGGCCTGAAGGTCTACGCCGACTACCGCGAGATGCTGCAGACGGAGCGCCCCGAGCTCGTCGCCGTCGTGACCCCCGACCACCTGCACCGCGGCGTCGTCGAGGTCGCCATCGAGGCCGGCGCCCGCGGCATCTTCTGCGAGAAGCCGATCGCCACGACGCTCGAGGACGCCGACGCGATCGTCGACCGCCGTCCGCGGCGCCGGGCGTGACGATGAACGTCAACTACACCCGCCGCTGGTTCCCCGAGTTCGTCGAGGCGCGCCGGCTGGTCCGCGACGGCGCGATCGGGCGGCTGTCGCAGATCGTCGTCGAGATGGGCGGCCCGCGGTCGATGCTGTTCCGCAACCACACCCACGCGCATCGACCTGGTCAACTTCCTCGCCGATTCGAACCGCCGTCTGGGTCTGGGCCGAGCTCGAACGCGGGTTCGAGGACTACGGCACGGCCTACGCCGGCGACGGCGGCAACGACCCGGCCACGGAGCCCGGCGCCAACTACTACATCGCCTACGACAACGGCGTCCGCGCCTACCTGACCGGCATGCAAGGACACGGTCGGCCTCGACACGGGCGTCACGCCTGACCGGTCCCGAGGGCCGGCTCGTCGTCGACCTCGAGGGCATCCGCCTCCATTCGGTCTACCACGAGGACATCCGCGACCAAGCCCGGCGTCACGACGATCCAGCCGATCTACGCCGCGCTGGACGCGTCGCCGGGATGCAGGCCGGCGTCCTCGACCTGATCGACCGCCATGGACGAGGGCCGCGACCCGCCAGCCCGCCCGAAGTCGGCGCGCGACGACCGTCGCGCATCACCCAGGCGATCCTGCTGTCGCAGGCGCGCGGCAACGTCAAGGTCCAGCTCGAGGAACTCGCGCCGGCCGAGCTCGACACCCGCCGGCCGATCGCGTCAGCCCGCCACCCGTGCTCGAAGAGGAGATCGCCACCATGCGTCTTGCCACATATCGCGGTCCCGATGGCAGCCCGCGCGCCGGCGCCGTCGTCGGCGCAGCCGGCGACGAGCAGATCGTCGACCTCGTCGATGCGACCGGCGGCCGCGTGCCGCGGGCGACCTCCTGGCGCTGCTCCAGGCCGGGCCCGGCGGCGCTCGCCGCGGCCCGCGCGGCGGCCGATGCCGGCGGCGGCCGGCCCGCTCGGCGTCGGTCGAGCTGCTGCGCGCCGATCCGGCGGCCGGGCAAGCTGCTGGCGGTCGCCGGCAACTTCCAGGCGCACATCGAGGAGGGCGGCGGCACAGCGCGTCGACAAGACGAAGATCGTGCCGAAGCTGTTCATCAAGCCGTCGTCGTCGATCATCGGGCCGGGCGAGGCCGTCGCGCTGCCGACCGTCTCGAACGCCCTCGACTGGGAGCTCGAGCTCGCCATCGTCATCGGCACGCGCGGCCGCGACATCCCGCTCGCGAAGGCCCGCGACTACATCGCGCGGCTACTCGGTCATCAACGACATCTCGGCCCGCTCGATGCAGTGGGGCGTCGAGGGCCGCGAGCCGGGCGGCTTCGACGACTTCTTCGACTGGCTCAACGGCAAGTGGGGCGACGGCTTCGCGGCGCTGGGGCCCGTGGATCACCACGACCGACTCGGTCAAGCCCGACCCGAACGAGCTCGAGATGACGCTCAAGGTCAACGACAAGGTCTGGCAGCACGGCTCGACCGCGGACATGATCTTCAGCCCCGAGGAGATCATCGCCTTCGCGTCGCGGTTCATGACCCTCGAGCCGGGCGACGTCATCGCCGGCGGCACGCTCGACGGGACCGGCGACGCGGCCGGCGTCTACCTCAAGGCGGGCGACGTCATGGACGGCACGATCGGCGAGCTCGGGACGCTCGTCACGCCCGTCGTCGCGGCCGCGACGGCGGGCCTGACCAGTGGCCGAGCCCGTCCGGTTCGGCGTCGTCGGGTCCGGGCTTCATGGGCCAGACCTGGGCGCGGGTCATCGCCGGCCACGTCGCCCGAGGCGACGCCTGGTGGCCGTCGCGGGCGGCCGCGGCGCCGCCGACCTGGCGCGGCGAGCACGGCGTCGAGGCGCTCGCGACCGAGGACGCTCTTCGGCCGCGACGACATCGACGCCGTCGTCGTCGCCACGCCGGTCCCGACCCATCG
Organism: uncultured Chloroflexia bacterium; assembly: GCA_963731865.1. Classification (GTDB taxonomy): domain Bacteria; phylum Chloroflexota; class Limnocylindria; order Limnocylindrales; family CSP1-4; genus SPCO01. The sequence goes on from CAVSXG010000005.1 coordinate 7,314, forward strand.
GCCGCTCGCCGAGGCCGCCGCGCGCGCCGGCAAGCACGTCCTCGTCGAGAAGCCGATGACGAACACCCGGGCCGACGCCGACGCCATGGTCGCCGCCGCCGACGCCGCCGGCGTCCGGCTGGCGGTCGTCTCGCAGCACCGGTTCCGCGGCGCGCCGATGGCCGCCAAGGCCGCCATCGACGCCGGCCGGATCGGCGACATCCGGATGATCCGGGTCTTCGGCCCGAACGCCGGCTGGGACATCCCGGCCGATCACTGGAACTCGCGATCGCGCCCAGGTCTCGCCGTACATGGACTGGGGCGCCCACGCCTGCGACATCGTCCGCTGGCTGACCGGCGCCGAGGCCGACGCTCGCCTTCGCCCAGTTCGCGAGCTACACGGACATCCCGCCCGACCGACCAGAGCTCGATGGCGCCACTACACGCTCGACGGCGGGGTCATGGTCCAGATCTGGCTGACCTACGAGCTGCCCGCAGCCGAGCCTCGGCTCGGCGATGCAGCTCCTGATCACCGGCTCGAAGGGGATCATCGAGCTCGACTCGTACGGCACGGTCCGGCTCGGCGACCCCGGCCGGCGGCTGGGAGACGATCTTCGAGCAGACCGCCGTTCGATCCGCTCGACGCCGACGATCCGATCCGGCTGCAGGCCTACGCCTCGCAGCTGCGCGACCTGATCGGCGCCATCGCCGAGGGCCGCGACCCGTTCGTCAGCGGCCGCCAGGGCGCGCTGACGACGTCGATGCTGGAGGCCGCCGAACGGTCGGCCGCGACGGGCCAGTCCGTCCGGCTGCCGCTCGAGGGCTGACCGATGCGCCCGAACCGGCTCCGCCAGCTGCTCACCGAGGGACGACCGTCGATCGGCACGCACCTCCACTCGACGTGGCCGACGGTCGTCGAGATGGTCGGCCATACGCGGCGGTTCGACTACGTCGAGTTCTCCGGCGAGTACGCGCCGTACGACCTGCACGGGCTCGACAACTTCTGCCGGGCGGCCGAGCTGCGTCGGCCTCGGCGCGATGATCAAGCTCGACCAGGAGCCGCGGACGTGGCTCGCCCAGCGGGCGATCGGCGCCGGCTTCCAGGCCGTCCTGTTCGCCGACATCCGGACGGCCGACGACGCCCGCGAATGCGTCCGGGCCGTGCGCCCCGACACGCCGCACGGGCGGCGGCACCTACGGCGCCGCCGACCGCCGGAACTCGTACTGGGGCCAGGCCGCGTCGGCCGACTACATCCGGGCGCTCAAGGAGATCGTCGTCGTCCTGATGATCGAGAAGCGTCGGCGGTCGAGCAACCTCGACGAGATCCTGGCCGTGCCCGGCATCGACATGATCCAGTGGGGTCCGGCCGACTACGCGATGAGCATCGGCCGGCCCGGCGGCTGGTACGACGACGACGTCCGGGAGGTCGAGCGCGACGTGCTCGCCCGGTGCCTCGCGGCCGGCATCCCGGCCCGCGCCGAGATCACCGAGCCGGCCGAGGCGGCGTACTACCTGGACCAGGGCGTCCGCCACTTCTGCATCGGCACGGACATCAACATCCTGCTACGCCTGGCTCGGAAGGCGCGCGGTCGGCGCAGCTGGCCGAGATCCTCGGGCGCCGACCGGGCCGATGCGCCCGGGGCCGGCCGGATCCGCCGGCCGGGCCCAGCCGCCACGGAGCTGATCCCGGCGGCGACCGATCAGACCGCGCAGAGTCCGCATCCAGCGGATGTTCTTGATGCAGTCCTCCTCGCACCAGAAGACGAGGAAGACCGACCCGTCGGGCTCGAGGACCATCTGGGGGAAGCCGAACTTGAGCTGGGCGAGCTCCTCGCCGGGGTTGGTCGTCGCCGGTCATGCCCGACCCCTGACCGCGCCACAGCGCGACGGTCTCGAGGTTGACCCAGGTGTCGCCGTCGAGGCGGGCGACGGTCGCCCACAGCCCGGGCTCGTCGTGGCGCCGGTAGACGGCGAGGATCCGGCCATCGGGCAGCTCGATCAGCTTGGTCGTCTGGGCGAGGAAGCCGGTCAGGCCGTGGACGTCGAAGGTCTGGCCGTCGTGACCGATCGCGTACGGCGTCGGCAGGGTCTGGTTCGTGTCGAGGTCGACCGACCAGGCGACGGCCAGCCAGCGGCCGTCGCGCAGCTCGAGGAACGACTGCTCCCAGTGGAGGATGTGCTCGGCCCAGCGGTCGAAATCGACGATGTACGACGGGCCACGTCCGGCCCTGCGTCCTCCGACACGAGGAGGATCCCGTTCATCCCGTTCGGGCGCGTCGCCGTCCCAGCCCATCCAGGTCGACGTCGGCCAGACCCAGCGCCCGTCGCGCAGCGGGACGATCGAGTGGCAGACCTCGAAGGCCGGACCGACGAGCGGCGGCTCGACCTTGCGCCGGCTCGCTCCAGGTGCGCCCGCGATCGTGGCTCCGCACGGTGATGAGCTCCATCTCCGTGTACCCGAGCGTCGGCACGTTGACGACGCTCTTCTCCGGGTCGTCGCGGTACATCAGGGCGCCCATCGCGACGACCGAGCCATCGGGCATCCGGTTGGATCGCACGGAGTGGGTCGTCGGGCGGCCCGGCGGGTCCTGGAAGACGCGGGTCGGCGCCGACCAGCGTCGCGCCGGCATCGGTCGAATGGGTCGCGTAGCGTCCGGTAGTCGAGGGCGACGTCGGCCTCGGCGATGTCGAACGTCACCAGCAGCTCGCCGTCGTCGAAGCGCACGATCGTCGGGTGCCAGGTGTGGCGGGAGCGCAGCTCGGGACGCGGGTTCCGATACACGAGGCCGGTCTCGCGGACGTCGATCATGAATCACATGATGCTATAGAATCCGGGCCTACGTACAGTGTCCCTGTAGTCAGGACGGTGCCTCATCGGGCTCGGCCAGCACCACCAGGTTCTCCGAGCGAGCGACCCGTGCCCCGCGTCGAGCGAGGACGACCACGCCCGGCTCGCGCGGCCCGCACCTCCTCGGTCGCGCCGGTCACCGGATCGCTGACCCTCGCCACGAGCTGGCCGGCGGCCACCGGGTCGAGCGGTCGGACGAACACCTCGCAGACGCCATCGAACGGCGCGGTCATCACCGGCACGTCCAGGTTGCCTTCGCCCACGAGCCGTCGTGGCGGGTCGGCCGGCGCCGCTGGAGCGTGGCCCGCATCGATGACGTCCATCGAGGCGAGGACCCGGAGCATGCCCGCCACGTAGGCATCGACATGGGCGGCCGTCACGGTCCCGCCGCCCTCGGCCTCCGCATAGATCGAGGGAATGCCCGCGGCATGGGCGGCGGAGAGGGTCCGGCCGGGCGGGACCTCGCCGGGACTGCGCCACAGGACGGGCATGGCGAACGCCTCGGCCGCCCGCGCACCGCCGACGCAGGCGGCGCAGCCATCGTCGGTCCAGCCCACCAGCAGCGGCATGGCGTACGCCGTCCCGGCGCTGTGCAGGTCGACGAACAGGTCCGACCCCTCGATGACGCGTCGCCGCAGCGCGTCGGCCAGCCGCTCGGTGGGCTGACCGGCAGGATCGCCCGGGAACGTCCGGGCGAGGTTCAGGCCGTCGCGTGGCGACGATCGCGTGCTGGCGATGTGCGCGACCTCGTGCGCGACCGGCACCAGCCGGACGCGGCCGCGCAACGGCAACGTCGCCAGGACGTCGGCAAGCCGAAGGCAGGCGACGACGCCTTCGAACTCGTCGCCGTGGATGCCGCCCACGGCCGAGACGGTCGGCCCGTCGCTCGCCGCCGAGCTCGAGCATCGTGAACCCTCGTCCTCGTGGCCGGGGAGGTTGATCCGGTGTCGCTGCAGCGTGGTCATGCCATGGAGCGTACCCGAGCGCGGGGTCGCTTGACCGGCCCACTGTCTACTGTTGACAATCCACGGACGGTCGGCGTCACCGACGTCGGCACGCCGGGAACGGCACCGCCGGATACGGTTCAGGAGGACGGAATGACGGTCGGTCCGACCGGGGGTGGCCTCGGGGCGTCGCGGCCGCGACCCGACTCGAACGAGAAGGTCCGGGGCACGACGCGGTTCGCCGCCGACCTGCCGATGGCCGGGCTGCTCCACGCCCGGATCGTCCCGAGCCTCTACGCCCATGCCCGGATCCTGCGGATCGACGCGTCGGCGGCGCTGGACGTCCCCGGCGTCGTCGCGGTCCTGACCGCCGCCGACCTGCCGATCAAGGCCCACGACAGACATGCGGATGTTCGAGCCGCTCGCCCGCGGACGAGGCCCTCTTCGCCGGTCAGCCCGTCGCGCTCGTCGTCGCCGAGACGGAGACGGCCGCCGCCGACGCCGTCCAGCTCGTGATCGTCGACGTCGAGCCGCTGCGCGGTCGTCGAGGATCTCGAAGCGGCGATGCGTCCCGACAGCCCGCTCGCGCGGCTCGACCAAGATGCTCGACGACGACGGCGACGAGAGCGGCCCGAAGGCCGCCCACGCGGCGGTCGGGGGCGAAGGCGCCGAGCTCGTGGACGAGGAGCTCTCGCCAACGTCGTCAACCGCAAGCGCTACGTCGAGGCTGATGCCGGCGCGGCGCTGGCGGCCTCGCACGTCGATCGCCGAAGGCACGTTCCAGACGAACTGGGTCTACCAGGCCTACCTCGAGCCCCACGCCGCGACCGCCTGGACCGAGCCCGACGGCACGCTGTCCGTGGTGGCGGCCACGCAGGGCATCTTCTACGTCCGCAAGCAGCTGGCGAAGATCTACGGGCGACCGATCTCGAAGGTCCGCGTCCAGGCGACGCCGCTGGGCGGATCCTTCGGCTCCAAGATCCTGATCGTCGAGCCGCTCGTCGCCGGGGCCGCCCTCGCGCTCGGCCGGCCCGTCCGGCTCGTGCTCAACCGCCGCGAGGACATGGCGGCGACGAACCCGGCGTCCGGCCTCGATCATCGACGTCCGGATCGGCGCGACGGCGGACGGGACGCTGACCGGCCTCGATGCCCGGCTGGCGTTCGACGCCGGGGCGTACACGGAGTGGGCGATCGAAGGCATCGCGGCGGTCCTCGTCGCCGGGCCGTACCGCTGGGCGGCGTTCGACGTCCGCGCGTACGGCGTCCGGACGAACCGGTTCGGGACCGGCTCCTATCGCGGTCCGGGCGGGCCGCAGGCGGCCTTCGCCATCGAGTCGCTGATCGACGAGCTCGCCGCGAAGCTGGCGATCGACCCGATCGAGCTCCGCCTCCGCAACCTCGTCGACCGAGGCGGACCACATGGTCGACGGCGAACCGTGGCCGCGCATCGGGCATCGGGAGGTCCTCGAGGCCGTCGCGGCGCATCCGCTGTGGCGAGGGCGCGCCGACGCTGCCGGCGGACGAGGGCGTGGCCGTTGCGCATGGGCGTCTGGCCGGGCGGCAAGGAGCCCGCGGCCGCGCTCTGCCGGTTCAACGCCGACGGGACGCTCACGGTCGTGACCGGCGTCGTCGACATGAGCGGGACGACGTCGGGGTTCGCCGTGATCGCCGCCGAGACGTTCGGCGTGTCGGCCGACGCCGTCGACGTCGTCAGCCTCGATACGGACGGCGCGCCACAGTCGCCGCTGAGCGGCGGCAGCGTCGTCACCTACTCGGCCGGACGGGCGGTCCGCGAGGCCGCGGCCGACGCGCGCCGGCAGCTGCTCGCCTACGCCGCGATCGAGATGGAGATCGATCCGGCGGACCTCGAGATCGTCGACGGCGTCGTCCGGCCGGCGGGCTCGCCCGACCGGGGCCGGTCGCTGGCGGAGCTCGCCGAGGTGCTCCACGACTTCGGCAGCGGCCACCCGCCGATCGAGGGCCACGCCTCGACCGTCCAGAAGAGCCTCGCGCCCGGCGACCTCGGCGCACCTCGCGCACGTCCGCCTGGACCGCCAGACCGGCGAGGTCGCCGTCCTCGGCTTCGCCGTCGCGCAGGACGTCGGGCGGGCGCTCAACCCGGCGCTGGTCGAGGGCCAGATGCGTGGCGGCGCGGCGCAGGGCATCGGCTGGGCGCTCCACGAGGCGCTGATCCACGACGACGAGGGCCAGCTGCTCAGCGGCTCGCTGCTCGACTACGCGGTGCCGCGCGCGGAGCACGTTCCGGACATCGACACGCTGATCGTCGAGGTGCCGGCGCCCGACGGGCCGTTCGGCGCCAAGGGGATCGGCGAGGCGCCGGTCATCCCGGCCGGCGCCGCCATCGCATCGGCGATCGCGGCGGCCGGCGGACCGCGCCTGCGAACCATGCCCATGACCCCGACACGCGTCTGGGCGGCCATGCAGGACGGCTCGGCTTCGCGCGCACCGACGCGATGACCGCGATCACCCATCCGGGGGCCGTGATCCACTGCTGGGATCACCTCGTGATCACGCTCCGCGATGCGTCCGGCACCGAGACGGCGTTCCTGAGCCTGTACGCCATCGCCTACTCGAAGTCGCTGGGGGCGGGCCACGTGGCGCTCCTCGAGATCCGCGACACGCCCGGCGGGCCGATCGCGGCGACCCTGACGGACGACCTCGGGCTGGGCCATCGCCAGCAGGAGCGGCTCCGGGCGATGGGCGACGAGCGGATGGTGCGCTCCGGTCCGCCGCGGCTGGCCCGGTTCGAACGCGAACCGTACGGGCCCGACGGCTTCGGGTTCCGGATCCACAGCGATCTCGGCGAGCTCCGGGCGCGCTGGGAGGACCCGGAGCCGCCGTTCTGGGTCGACGGTCAGGACGGCCGCTTCAGCCCGACGGAGGACATCTGGGCGATGTTCGTCGGCGCACGCCGGGCCAGCCTGGCCATCGGCGACGACCGGGCCGCGGGCGACCCATTCGACGACGACGTCTGGGTGCCCAAGCTCGGCCGGTCGCTGAGCTCGGCGCACGGCGCGTTTGCCGAGGTTCGGGTCGAGCCGGTCAGTGGTCGTGCCACAGGAACCGATCCGGACGCACCACGATGAGGATGCATTCGGACGCCGTGCTGATCGTCTCCCAATGCGGGATCACGGCGGGCTCGTCCATGTACTTGCGGATGAGCGCGATCGTCGGCTCGCGGACCGCAGGGTCCCTCGAGGATCGTCGCCGTCCCGATGATCTGGACGTAATCGCCGCTCGCCGGATCGTCGATGCACAGCACGATCCGCGGATCGCGACGGAGGTTGTGCGTCTTGGCCGTGCTCGCCGGGGTGCTGATCCAGAACTCCTGACCGGTCCACAGGTACCAGTTGGGCGTCACCTGCGGCAGGCCGTTGCGGCGGACCGTCGCCACGATCACGTTCGGCATGGTGGCCAGGATCCATGCCTGGCGCTCGGGTGACGGGATCATCGGGCGGGTTCCGGCGGCCGGGTCAATGCGCCGTCCATCCGCCGTCGATCATCTGCGCGGAACCCGTGATCCCGGCCGCCGCATCCGTGCACAGGAAGCGGACGTAGGCGGCCACCTCGTCCGGCTCCAGCAGCCTCGGGATGGCCGCGTCGGCGAGCATGACCTGCTCCACGACGTCGCGTTCGGGGATCCCGCGGGCCTGCGCCTGGCCCGCGATCTGGGCTTCGACCAGCGGCGTCCTGACGTAGGTCGGGCAGACCGCGTTGCAGGTGATCCCGTGGGCGCCGACCTCGATCGCCACGGCGCGCGTGAGGCCCAGCAGGCCGTGCTTGGCGGCGACGTAGGCGGCCTTGTTGGGCGAGGCCACCACCGAATGGATCGAGCCGATGTTGACGATCGCGACCCCAGCCTCGCTCGATCATGCCGGGGAGCGCGGCCTGGATCAGCAGGAACGGCGCCGTCAGCATCGTCCGCAGGATCGCGTCCCACCGTTCGAACGGGAACGTCGTCACCGGCGCGATGTGCTGGAAGCCCGGCGGCGTTGACCAGGATGTCGATCCGTCCTCGTTGGGCGACCACGTCGCGGATCAGCGACCGGCACGCGTCCGGATCCGCCAGGTCGACCGCGTAGTGCGCTGGCGTCCGGGAGCGCCTCGGCCACGGCCCGGGCGCCCGCCTCGTCCCGGTCGGCCACGACGATCGTCGCGCCACTGCCTGCCAGCGCTGCCGCGATCGCCCGGCCGATCCCGCCGGCCCCACCGGTGACGAGGGCGACGCGATCCGCCAGCTCGCCCGCGGGTGCCCGGACCGCTCAATGGATGATCCGTTGTCCGCCTTCGCGATCGAACAGGTGGATGCGTCCCGGCGCGAGGGTCGCCTGGACCGTCTGGCCGATCTCGAGCCGGAAGTCCGGCGCAACGCGGGCCACCACCGTGGCGTCGCCGCTCGCGAGCTCGACGAACGTGTCGGAGCCGATCGGCTCGAGCAGCTGGACGGACGCGCCAAAGGTGCCGACCGGCGAGTCGGCGCTGCCGTTCAGGCGGACCGTGACATCCTCGGCTCGAACGCCGAGCGCCACGTTCGGCCACTCTCCGTCATGCAGCCCGAGGGCGGCCGGCGATCCAAGCGCGATCCGCAGGTCCGGCGACACGAACGTCAATTCGCCGTTGGAGCGCTCGAGGGCGCCGTCCACGAGGCTCATCTTCGGTTTGCCGACGAACGTCGCCACGTAGAGGTCGCGGGGATTGCGGTAGATCTCGCGGGTGGTCCCAAGCTGGACGACCTTGCCGTCGCGCATGACCGCGATCAGGTCGGACAGCGTCATCGCCTCCTCCTGGTCGTGGGTCACGAACACGCTGGTCGTCCCGAGCTTCAGGTGGAGGTGCTTCACCTCGGTCCGCATCCGGCTCCGCAGCCCCGCATCGAGGTTGCTGAACGGCTCGTCGAGCAGGAAGACCAGCGGCTCCTTGACCAGCGCCCGGCCGAGGGCCACGCGCTGCTGCTGCCCACCCGACATCTGGCCCGGCTTGCGCTTCAGCAGGTGGGTGATGTCGAGCGCCGCAGCGACCGCGTTGACCCGGTCCTGGATCTCGGCGGTCGGCCGGTGCTGCAGCTTGAGCCCGAAGGCGATGTTGTCGAACGCGTTGAGGTGCGGATACAGCGCGTAGTTCTGGAACACCATCGCCATCCGTCGCTCGTTCGGCGGGGTGAACGTGATGTCGTCGTCGCCGAGCAGGATCCGGCCCTCGTCGAGCCGGTCGAGTCCGGCGATCAGGTTCAGCGTCGTGCTCTTGCCGCAGCCCGATGGGCCGAGCAACGTGACGAACGCCCCGGACGGGATGTCGATCGACAGGTTGTCGACCGCCTTGACCTTCCCGTAGTGGCGGGAGATCCCGTCCAGCCGGAGGGCAATGTCTGGCATCTGGCGGCTCCGTGACGGGGTCGGACGGGAAGTCGGCGGGTGACGGGGCGTGGATATTGTCGACAATCTAGGGTGAGCGCGGGCGAACGTCAAGGCGCACGGGCGACCGTGCGCGTCGGCCGGTGGCCGTGGTTGCTAGAACAAGGACTCCCCGGGAGCGAGGTAGCGCTGCGCGATGGCCTCGTCGATTTCGACGCCGAACCCGGGCGCGTCGGTCAGCGGCACATGGCCCGTGTCGTCGAACAGCGGGACGCCCTCGCGCCGGACGACCTGGCCGATCCACTTGGCGTCCCAGAAGTGGTACTCGAGGCCGATGAAGTTCGGACAGGCCGCCGCGAGGTGCGCCTCGGCGATCGTGTTCATCGCCGATCCGTTGTTGTGGATCGCCAGCGGGATGCCGTTGAGGTCGGCGTAGTCGGCGACCTTCTTGCCCTCGTGCAGGCCGCCGACGAACAGCAGGTCCGGATGGACGATGTCGACCGCGCGGCGATCGATCATCTCCCGGAACTGGTCGGCCACCAGCATCTCGCCGGCGCAGATCGGGATCGGGCTCTCGTCGCGGACCCGCTTCTGCGCATCGAAGTTCAGGATCGGCACCGGATCCTCGAACCACTTGAGGTCGAGCGGCTCGAGCGCCCTGGCCAGCCGGATCGCCGTCTCGACGTCGAAGCTCATGTGGCCGTCCAGGGCGATCTCCGCGTCGGGTCCGGCGACCTCGCGCACGACGGCGAGGCGCTCGTAGGTCAGGCGAACCTGGTCGCTGCGCATCTGGCGGTTCCACGGGTCGCGGTTGACCTCCGGGGCGACCCACTCGGCGTCGAACTTGAAGTCGTGGAAGCCGTCCGCGATCACCCGTTCGGCCAGGGCGCGCCACGCCCCGAGGTCGCTCGGATCGCCGACGCCGCTGCGGTCCAGGTAGACCCGGATCCGATCGCGGAAGGCGCCACCGAGCAGGTTGTAGACCGGCGTGCCGAGGATCTTGCCGGCGAGATCGCACAGGGCCATCTCGACGCCGCTCACCGCCCACGCCGCCGGGCCGTCGACCGTGGCCGTCGGGCTCATCTGCGGCTCATACGGCGGCAGGCCGCCGGACAGCATCGCGCGGACGAACGGCCGGATGGCCAGCGGGTCCCGCCCGATCAGCCAGTCCCGGGCATACGCGATCGCCTGGCGGTCGCCCATGAAGTTGCCGGCCTCACCCAGGCCGTAGACGCCGGCGTCGGTGTCGATCCGCACGAGCAGCACGTGCCACGTCCGCTCCACGCCGCCGACGCCGTGCGGATCGGGCCCGTGGAGCAGCATCGTCCGGACGTCGGTGATCTTCATGGGCGGCGGTCAGGCGGACGCGGCGCCCAGTGGCAGGTCCACGGCTCGCCCGGTCTGGGCGGACAGCTTCGCGGCCTGGGTCATCTCGATCGCCGCCCGGCCGTCCTCGCCGGTGATCGCCGGCTCCCGGCCGTCGCGCAGCGCCGCGATGAAGTCGTCGAGCTGGCGGGCCGTGTTGCCGATCCGCCTCGGATCCCGTGGCTTGAAATCGGGGAGCGTCCAGCTCGGCAGCTCCCAGACCTCCCGTTCGCGATCGCCCGTCCAGAGCTCGACCCGGTCGAGGTCCCAGAAGATGGAGCCCTCGGTCCCGACGATGTGGTACTGGTTGTTCCGCCGCGTCCCGAAGCCGGACGGCCCGATCTCGTAGCACAGCAGGATCTGGGCGATGGCCTTGCTCGTGAGGCGGATCTGGACCATCGCCGTCGGGCTCTCGAGCGGCAGGCCCGTGAAGTTCTCGTAGTCGGCGTAGACGCGCACCGGCTCGGCGCCGGTGAACCAGCGGATCGCGTCGCACGCGTGGGCGCCCCAGTCGAGGAACGCGTCGCCCTCGCGGGGATCGGACGGCCAGCTCTGCGGGACGTTCACGAAGCCACTGCCCGGGGTGACGCTCATCGGCCGCAGGAACAGGATCTCGCCGATCTTGCCCTCGTCGATGTACTGCTTGGCCCGCATGGACATCTCCATGTGGCGGGTCTGCTTGGCGATCGTCAGCCGGACGCCGGCGCGCCGGCAGGCCTCGATGATCTGGTCGCATTCGGCGACGTCGAGCGCCATCGGCTTCTCGAGGTAGACGTGCTTCCCGGCGTTCGCGACGGCCAGCGCAAGCGCGAGATGGGTCGAATGCGGGGTGGCGATCACGACGGCGTCCACGTCGGCGCGCCCCGCCAGGGCTTCGGCGGACGTCTCGACGGCGGCCCCGAATTCCGCGGCAAGCGACGGCGCGCGCGAGCCCAGGGCGACGGCCGCGACCCGACCACCGTGCGCCTGCGTGGCGAGGGCGTCGGCGTAGACGCGCGCCATGTTGCCCGAGCCGAGGATCCCGAACCCGATGGGGTTGTCGCTCACTCCTACAGTGTACATTGTCGACAATCTACGTTTTCCAGTCACAGCACAGGTGCGAGGTCGGGGATGCCGGGCCAGATGGATCAACGGGTCGCGGTGACCGACTCCGCGGAGCTCCTGCAGCCGGGCATCGAGCTGCTCCGGGACCGCGGGCGTGGACGTCAAGGTGGTGGCCCAGGGGACGCCCGCAGCGAGGCGGCCGCGATCGCCGCCGACTACCCCGCGGCGATCATCGGGCTGCTGTCGTTTCGCGCCGCCGAGATCGCGACCCTGCGCACTACCGGGCCTGCTCGTCCGCGCCGGGATCGGCTACGACGTGATCGACGTGGACGCGGCGTCGGCCGCCGGGATCTGGGTGGCCAACGTGCCCGACTACTGCGTCGACGAGGTGGCGGATCACGCCATCCTGCTGCTCATGGCCGCCTGGCGGCGGCTGCCCGAGCTCGAGGCGGTCTGGCATGCGGGGAGCTGGGTCAACCCGGCCCTGGTGCCGCCGGTGAACCGTGCCCGCGGCCGGCGGCTCGGGATCGTCGGGTTCGGGCGGATCGGGCGGGCCGTCGCTCGCCGCGCGCTCGGGTTCGGGTTCGAGGTCGTCGCCCACGACCCGTTCGTGCCCGACGACGTCCTTCGCGCGGCCGGCGTCCAACCCGTCGGCCCTCGACGACCTCTTCGCGACGAGCGACGCGGTGACGCTGCATTGTCCGCTGACGCCCGAGACCCGGCACCTGGTCAACGCGGAGCGTCTCGCCGCGGGTTCGGCCCGGGCTCGTCCTCGTCAACACGAGCCGCGGCGGACTGGTCGACCTGGCCGCCCTGGACGAGGCGCTCGAACACGGACAGGTCGCCGCGGCCGGTCTCGACGTCCTCGAGGACGAACCGGCTCCAGACCTCTCGAGGGCCCTCTTCCGCCGTCCGAACGTCGTCCTGACGCCGCATCTCGCCTGGTACTCGCTCGAGGCGCGCCGCGACCTGGCGCTCCAGGCGGCCGAGGAGGCCTGTCGCTTCATCTCGGGGGAACGGCCGAGGAACCTCGTCAACCCGGCGGCGCGCCAGTCGCCCTGAGGGCGGCGCCGGCGGCAGCGATCGGAGTCAGCCAGTCGTGCGGGCCGCCTCCACCGCCTCCGCGACGCGCCGCAGCGGCGCCATCTTCGACTCGAGCGGCGCGGGGTCGAGCGCTTCGGCGACTTCCTGGAGCGGACCCATCGCGGCGATCTTGACCGCTTCGCCCATCTCCTCGATCTTGCGGCGCGCTTCGTGCCGGCCAAGTCCTCGCAGGCTGCCGTTCGGGGCGACCCCGATCCGGTCGCCGGTGCGCCCGCCCTGCGCCGCCCACGCCATCGACCAGACCATCAGCTCGGGCTCATCGCGCCTGCTCTGGGCGGCGTCCAGCGCGCCGACGATCACGCCCCGCTCGGGCGGCAGGGCGAACACGAACCGCCACGCGGCCGGGCCGGCGAGTACGTCGACGAGGTAGCTCCGGTACGGGCCGTCGAGGACGCTGGCATACCCGGCCGGGTCGACCGCCCCGCGGTAGATCCCGAGGCTCAGGTGCTGTTCATCGAGGCCCGCGGTTAGGCGGTGCTGCGTGGCGGCATAAAGCGCCCACTCCGCCGCGTCGTCGCCGATCGTGGTCAGCGCTCCCTCGTCGACCTGGATGATCGGGCAGCCGGCGGCCGCGAGCGCGCGGAGCTCGGCGTTCATCGCTTCGGCCAGGCCAAGCGCCAGCGGTCCGCGCGGTGCTCCGCCGGGTTCCGCGAGGCGCGCGAGCGTGTACGGCCCGACAAGGACCTGCTTGACGGGGAGCTCCGTCGCCTCGTCGGCCCACTGCCAGTCCTCGACCGTGATCGGCGCTTTCCAGGCTGGCGCCCGGTCGAACCGCGGCGCCCGTGACGGTCGCGCCATCGGGCAGGCCACGATCGTGCTTCGGTGCTCACGCCGCCGAGGCCGGTCACGAGCGCCTGCAATCGATCGGCGTGGGTGACGCTCCCGTCCGACGAGGATCGCAAGGCCCGCGAGCTCCTGCTCCGCGATCACGACCTTGGCGAACCCTCGGGCGATGGCCAGGAATTGGGCGCTGCCGATCTCGCCGGCGGCGAGGCGGCGATCGGCGTCGGCGAGCACGTCGGGCTCACCGGTTCGAGGCTCGCGGGGATAGTCGGCTGCCAGTGACCCGAACATGTCGGCTCCCGAACATGGACACAGGGCGAGGTGGGGGTTCCTCGCCCTGTGTCTGATGATTGGCGGCCGGCGGTGCCGGCCGCAACGGCTGAGCTAGGTGCTGAGGTAGGTGATGATCAGGTCACGCATAGCCGTGACGGCCTGGTCGTGGGCCTGCTGGGCGGAGTACTCGCCCTTGACCATCTTGTTGACTACGTCGTCGAAGATCGGCTCGTAGTTGTACGGCGTCGACCACAGGTTGGTGACGCCCTCGGCCTGCGCCTCGTGCGCCGGGAGGAGCACCTGCTTGGCATGGACCTCCGGATTGCTGAGCACCGAATTGCGGGTCGGTGGGTAGAGCTCGGGCTCGTGCAGGCTGACCTGGAGCGCAATGTCCGGGGTGAACAGGCGGTTGAAGAAGCTCCAGGTAGGTTCGAGCTGCTGACACCACTTGTTGACGCCGAGACCGTCGGCGCCCTGCGCCGAACCGGTCTTGCCGGACTCGATGCCCGGGAACTGGCGAACGTTCAGCTTGCCGGCGGCGCGCAGCTCGGGCTCCGTCGGGTCGATCACCGACTCGCTGTGCATGACGGTGGCCATGTTGCCCTTGGCGAACTCGACGTACGCCTCGTGCTCGTTGGTGATGTTCAGGTAGCGGGCATCCCACCAGCCACTCTTGAGGCCGGCCTCGATCGTCTGGAAGGCCGACAGGCCCTCGGGCCCGTCGAACATGACCTGGGTCCGGTCATCGCTGAACATCGGGTGCCCGGTCGAGTTGTAGATGTGGGTCCAGTAGAGCTTGGCGAACGTGCCACCGACCCCCAGCCACGGCTGGGCGCACGGGATGATGCCCGCCTCGACGAACTTCGGGGTCGATGGCGAAGAGCCCCTCGTACGTGTCGGGCGGGTTGTCGCCGTCCTCGCCGACCTGGTTCCACAGCTCCGGGTTCCACGTCCACAGCCACGAGCTGAAGTGGATCGGCAGGCCGCGAAGGACCTGGTCGACCTGCGTCGTGAAGCCCGGGAAGGGCCGTCTGGATGAAGTCGCTCAGGTCGCCCGTGTAGTTGCCTTCGAGCGGGAGCAGGAGCCGGGTCCCGTAGCGCTGCATGAAGATGTCGTACGTGTAGTGCAGGTCCCACGACGCGTCCTGCGTGGCGATGAAGCTCGCGTACTTGACCGGCTTCTCGTCGAACGGGATGTTGGTGAACGTGGCGTTGCCGCCGGTCTCGGCCTTCCAGGCGGCGAGACCGATCTCGAACGCCGGGATGGAGTAGCCGCCGGTGCTGTTGTTGAGGGTGACGCCGGCGTAGCTGACGGGCTCCGGGGTCGGCGCGTCGGTGGCTGGTGCGTCGCTGGCCGGGGCCGCGGTGGCCGGGGCCGCGCTCGCCGGGTGGCGCGGAGCTGGTCGTCGCCGCTCCACAGGCAGCCAGGAAGGCCGCGCTGCTTGCGACGAGGCCGCCCTTGAGCATGGCTCGACGGCTCAGCGGTCCGCTGAGCATCGTCTTGATGGTCGACTCCTGTTCGGTCATAGGATCCTCCTCCATTGGTGGCTGTTGGGATACTCCCACACTGACCCGCGGGTCTCGGTCATCCCTTCACGAACCCTCCTGATAGGCCGGTGATGATCCGGCGGTGGAAAAGAAGGACAAGGACGATGCAGGGGGCGACGGCCACCATCGCCGCGGCCGCGAGCAGGTTGGGTGGCGGCTGCTGGTTGAGCGCGCCGGGGAAGTTCTGGATCCCGGTGATCAGGCGGGTGATCGGCACGGCGTCCTGGTTGCCAAGGATGACCGCGAACAGGAACTCGTTCCAGGTCCCGATCAGGATCAGGATGGCCGCCGCGGCGAGGCCCGGGCGGGCGGCCGGAACGGTCACCCGGAACAGGGTTCCCAGCCGCGAGCAGCCGTCGATCCGGGCCGCCCGCTCGAGCGAGACCGGGACGTCGAGGAAGAAGTTGCGCAGCAGCCAGATGACCAGCGGCAGCCAGAACGCCACGTTGACGATCACCAGCGCCGCCACGGTGTCCTTGAGCCCGATGATCTGGAAGATCCGGAGCACCGGGATGGCCATGACGATGGCCGGGACCATCTGCACGAAGATCAGCAGCGCGAGGGTCGTCGACTTGCCGGGAAGGTCGAAGCGCGCCAGCGCATACGCCGCCGGCGCCGCCAGGACGATCACGAAGAGCATCGTCAACAGGGCGGTCTGGAGGCTCACCGCGAGCGAGCCCAGCCAGCGCGGGTCGCCGGCGATGATCTGGTAGCCGTCGAGCCACAGGTCGAGGGTCAGCGCCGGCGGCTGTTCGACCAGCGCCTGGAACGGCTGCAGGCTGGCGATGAGCATCCAGACGATCGGGGCGGCGAAGAAGAACAGCAGCAGGGCGATCCCGATCCCGAACGCCACGCGGGTCACCGGCGCGGGCAGCCGGATGACCCTTCGCCGGACCTCCTCGACCGTCGCCCCGATGCCGGCGGCTGCAGCGCGGGATTGACTGCGTGCTGAGCCGGAGCGATGTGCGTGCGGACGCGGCCGCCTCGGTCGTCCTCTTCCTCGACGGTCGGGACGAACGCCGGGCGGCGTCGGACGCGCATGACCAGGATCAGGAGGCTCGCGGCAACGATGATCGCGAACAGGAGGACCGTGACGGCGGACCCATAGCCCAGGCTGATCTGCTCGAAGGTGATCGTGTAGATGGCCATGGGCAACATCACGTGTCGCGGCCGGGCCCGCCGCTCGTCAGGCTGTACAGGAGGTCGAAGACCTGCAGGCCGATGATCACCTGGAGGACGCCGACCACGATCAGGGTGGTCTTGATCGCCGGCAGCGTGACGAAGCGGAAGGTCTCCCAGGCCGTCGCGCCGTCCATCTTGGCCGCGCGGTAGAGCGCTTCGGGGATCGTCTTCAGGGCGGCGAGCAGCAGGACGGCGAGGAGCGGGACCGATCGCCACGCCTGCGCGACGATCGCGATCGCAACCGACTGCGCGGTGTTCTGCAGCCAGTTGAACGGCTCGTCGATCAGCCCGAGACCGATCAGGACGCCGTTCACGATCCCGTAGTGGGTGTCGAAGATGAACCGCCAGAAGATCCCGGCGACGATCGACGCGACGGCCCATGGCAGCAGCAGGGCCATGAAGAAGATCGCCGACGCCGCGGAACCCGCGGTTGAGCGCCAGGGCCGTCACGAGCGCCAGGGGCAGCGTGACGGCGGTGCGAGATCGCCGCGAAGAAGAGCGTCCGCGGGATGGCGTCCAGGACCTCCTTGTCGGCCGGGAGGCGCTCGAGGTAGTTGCGCAGGCCGACGAACGGGGTCAGGTCGTCCTTCTGGAGCTCGATCCGGAACAGTGCTCAGCCCGAACACGGCGAGCGTCGGCGGCAGGACGATCAGGCCGACCAGGATCAGGCCCGGGACCGAGACGAGCAGCGCGAACCGGCGCTCGCTCAGGCGATCGAGCCTGCGCGAAACGCGGCCCGCGCCACGACTCAGCGCTGCACCGGCTACCGCCATGCCAGCCCTGCCTCCACTGTGACCATGCCGGGTTTCCCTCGGGCGACATGATCGCTTTGTCTACAATCGACTGTCAACATAATTGCGCCGCCGCGATTACAGCATGGCGCGAACGACGCGATCGCGATGACGGGATACTGTCGACAATCCTCCGCGTTTCGCGAACCATAGCGACTCGACGGCGCCGCGACAAGCCTCGTCTCCGTCCTCGGCGCTCGCGTCGATCAACGAGGCTCCCGTCACCGCTGGCCCGGTCGACCGCGAGCTGCCCGATCCTTCGCCCCACGTCGAGGCCGACCTCGATGTCGCTGCGCCAGTGGATGCCGCCGTACAGGCGCGACGATGCGCCGCTTCCTCGGCCTGCGCGGCGAGCGCGCGGCGTCGGCCGGGAAGAACGCCGCCAGGACCGACGGCGCTCGCGCCCGCGACCGTCGAATGCCCCGAGATGTAGGACGGGAAGTTCGGCGTGATGATCGTCGAGGCGAACCCGGGGATCAGCCCGATCGGTCGGCCCGACCAGTAGGCGTACTTGGCGTCCCAGCACGCGATGAACGCATCGGCCTGCGCCATCGCGAGGTGCGCCAGCAACCGCGCGTGTCGGGCAGCGACAGCTGGTCGCGCGTGGCGAGGTCGATCGCGATCCGCATCCAATGGCCCGGCGGCGTGTCCGTGCCGGCGCCGTCCGCCCAGAACCGGGCGATCCGGATCTGGTCGTCGGTCAGCGCCTCGTTCACCCGGACGATCTCGTCCGCCTCGGCCTGCCATTCGGGCGAATTCGAAGGCCGGCGGCGGCCCGGGCCGGAACTGGGAACCGCTGGTCATCAGCCACGGCTGCCACGTCCCGGCGAGCGGCTCGGTGGGCTGGTCGTTCCGGAACGGCTTGGCCGGCTTCCAGGTGCCCGGCTCGTCGGGGATCGCGCCCCGCCAGAACGCGGTCGCGCCGTCGTGCCGGCCCGGGCGACGGCCAGTGCGCCGACGGCGGCGCCCAGCTGGGTGCCCGGCCTCGAGGTCGGAGGCCGTGTGCGAGCCGGCAGCGAGCTTGACGTTGAGCAGCTCCGTCTGGCGGGCCTCGAACGTCTTGGCGCGGTCCGGGTAGATCGCGTTGAGCACCGCGACGGCGGCCGCGGCGATCGCGGCGTCGACCGAGGCGTGGCTCGAGAGCTCATCGGGTGGCGCGAGCGCCTGGATCCGCGAGTCGCGCTCGGCGGGTGACGACCGCCGGTAGCGCGAGCTTGGCATCGCAGGCCGCGATCACCGCGTCGTACATCGCCGTGTTGAGGAGCGCCAGCGTCCGCGAGACGCGGACCGGGTTGGTCTTGGCGTTCCGGACCGACGCTCAGCAGGATCTCGTTCCAGCGGACGGGCGTCGGGACCTCCGTCCAGTAGGCGATCTGCTCGGTCATGCGGCCGGCTCGCGCCTGCCGCTCGACGACCTCGTCGAGCTCCGCGCGATCCTCGGCCGAGCCGATCGCCACGGTCGGCGCGACCGGACGCACCCGCGGGCGTCCCCATCAGGATCGGCCGCCAGTGGGCCGGCGCCTCCGCTCGTGCCGCTCTGCGACCACGACGCCGGCGGCGACGCGGCGCGATCGCGATGGCCACGACCAGCGATCAAGCCGAGCCGCGCCGCGGGCCTGGCGCGCCGAGTCGCCGCGATCACGGGCACGCGCCTCCGGCGTCGACGCGGACGACCTGGTCGGCCCGCGATGGCACCGAGGTCGGTCGTCGTGGCGTCGGCCCAGGTGACCGTGACGTTGTCGGCCGCGGTCGCGATCGCCCGAGCCCGAAGTAGAGCTCCATCGGCATGCCCGCGAGGTAGCTCCCGCCGTACAGGGCGACCTGCGTGGTGGTGACGCCGCCGCGCGGTGACCGCGACGCGCGCGCCGGCCGCCTGGGCGCCGGCGCGGCTCAGGTCGACCGTCAGCCAGTCGCCGATCGGTCGTCCCGTTCTCGAGCAGCACGGCCGAATAGGCCGATCTGCGTGACCAGCAGGTCGGGTGCGCCGTCGCGGTCGTAGTCGAGCGGCACGACGCTGCGCTGGTCGCCGGGGATGTCGCAGCCCGTCGCCGGCGGCGAGCGTCGAACGTCGCCGTCCGCGTCGCCGAGGAAGAGCCGCGCCTTCTGGTTGCGGAGCTCGGGGCTCTGCTCGGCGATGAACTCCTCCATGCCCTGGACGGCGAACAGGTCGAGTCGGCCGTCGAGGTTCATGTCGGTGAACGCCGTGCCCCAGCCCCAGCCGCTGTCCTCGACCCCCATCGCGGCCGCCTCGTCCGCGTAGGTGACGCGACCGTCGCCGCCGCGCTCGCCGACCAGCAGCGTGTTGCCCGGATCCGTCCCGAACTGATCGTTCGGGTCGGTGATGTTGGTGACGTACAGGTCGAGCGTGCCGTCGCTGCCGAGATCGGCCACGGCGATGCCCATGTCGTTGCCGACGTGGCCGACGCCCGTGCTCCTCCGACGCCAGGCGGAAGCGCCGCCGGTGTTCTCGAAGAAGAGGTCCTCGCGATGGTCGACGGCCACGTAGAGGTCCGCCCAGCCGTCGCCGGTGAAGTCGGCGAAGATCGAGGTGAAGCTGTCCGCGGTGACCTGGCCGAGATGGACGTCGTCCGTGACGTCCTGGAAGCGGAACCCGCCGAGGTTCTCGTACAGCCGGTTCTGGCCCGGGAAGCGGCCCTTGATCGCCATCTGCTCGCGACCCGGATCGCCGCCGAGCTCCATCGTCCAGTACGTGACGTAGACGTCGAGGAGGCCGTCGTGGTTGTAGTCGGCGAGGGAGAGCCCGCCCACGAGGTAGCCGACGGGATCGAAGCCCGATGCCTCGGTGACGTCGTCGAACGTGCCGTCGCCATCGTTGCGGTAGATGCTCGACGGGCTGCCGACCTCGGTCGCCGTCGAAGTCGTTGACGACGACGAGGTCCAGGTGGCCGTCGTTGTCGAGATCGGCGAAGGCCGCGGCGCGGCTGCCGCCGTTGTTCGCGAGCCCGGCGGCCTCGGTGACGTCGACGAACACCGCTGCGCCGGTGGTCGAGAGCTGGTTGCGGAACAGGCGGTTCGGGTGGCCCAGCTGGCCGAGCAGGAGGATGTCAGCCGCCCATCACCGAAGACATCGGCGACCGCGGCGCCGTTGCCCATGTTGCGCAGCATCATGGCCGCCAGCGGATCGAGGGCGTACGGCGTGGTCGTCCGTAGGCGCCGCGGAAGTCGAGACCGCGCTCAATGGCGACGTCGCGGCACAGCGCGGCGTTCGGCCTGGGCCGGTCTGGTCACCAGGAGGCCACTGCCGACCAGGGTCGCTCCCACGGCCACCGCGACCACGGTCGCCACGATGGCCATCCGGGTGCGTCGACTGCTGGTCCACGTGGTGACGGCTTGGCGCATGGCCTCCCCGCGATGCGAGGGATGCGGGGAATACTGTCGACAATCTGCGCGTGATTGGCCAGCGAACGATACCCATTCGCCGCCCGTCGGACAAGTCTGGCGGAAGCCTTGACGCTCCGAGCGCGCGGCCGGTAGATTGTCGACAATCTACAGCGTGGCCCTCGGTCAACGCTGGTCGCGGTGAGGTCCCAAGTGGCGGTCGCATCCCTCAGCCTTCGCAATCTCGAGCGCCGGTACGGCAACGTCCGCGCCGTCGATGGCCTCGACCTCGAGGTCGAGGACGGCGCATTCGTCACGCTCCTGGGGCCGTCGGGGTGCGGCAAGAGCACGACGCTGAACCTCATCGCCGGACTCGACCGACCTGATGGCGGGACGCGTCCACCTCGGCGACCGCGACGTCACGCAGGTGCCGCCGAACGAACGGCGGATGGCGATGGTCTTCCAGAACTACGCGCTCTACCCGAACATGACCGTCTTCGAGAACATCGCGTTCTAGCCTCAAGCTCCTGCGACGACCGGCGGCCGAGATCGACCGAGCGGGTCACCGCGGTCGCGGAGATGCTCGACATCGGCCACCTGCTGCACCGCAAGCCGGCCAGCTGTCCGGCGGTCAGCAGCAGCGCGTGGCGCTGGGCCGCGCGCTGGTCAAGCAGCCGCTGGTGTTCCTCCTCGACGAGCCGTTCAGCAACCTCGACGCGGCGCTGCGCGCGCGGATGCGGACGGAGGTCAAGCACCTCCACCTCGCGCTTGGGACCACGAGCGTGTTCGTGACCCACGACCAGGAGGAGGCGATGACGCTGTCCGACCTGATCTGCGTCATGCGCGACGGGAAGATCGTCCAGTGCGGGACGCCAGCGCGAGATCTACGGCAGGCCGCAGACCATGTACGTCGCCGAATTCGTCGGCAAGCCGCGGATGAGCATGCTCGATGGCGGCCTCGAGGCCGTCGACGGCGGCGTCGCGTTCGTCGGCGAGGGCCTGCGGGTCGACGCTGGGCGAACCCGGCGGCGATCGGCCTGAAACGGCCGGGACGTGGCCCGAGGTCGTGCTCGGGGTCCGGGCCGAGGACGTGCGTGCATCCCGACGAGACGGCGGCCGCGGGACGCCGACGACGATCCCGCGCCGTCGTCGGGCTTGATGGAGCCGATCGGCTCGGACACGTTCGTCGAGCTCGACGTCGGGGGCCCGACGATCGTGGCGCGGGTGTCGCCGGACCTGCCGATCTCGCTCGGCCAGGCGGTCACCGCCGAGCTCCGGCGATCCTCGATCCACATCTTCGCCAAGGGCACGGGCGAGCGCATCGTCGCCTGAGGCCGGTCGCCGGACTCCGGTCGCCCCCGGTGCTCCGGCTCAGCCCGTGCGCCAGACGAACCTGGTCGGCCGGATCCGGATGACGACCTGGTCACCCGCCGAACGGATCTCGTTCCAGCGGCGGGTCACCTCGTCGCCGTCGTGGTACTTCGCGAGGATCAGCCGCATCTCGGCATGCACCTGCTCGCCGTAGACAGAGGGACGCAACGCCGTTCATCGCAACCCACGCTTCGGTCGCCGGATCGTCGATGAGCAGGCCCGACCCGCCGATCGAGATCGATGTTGTTCGTCCGTGCCGTGAAGTCCCGCGCCGGTACCCGGATCACCTCGCCATCCCAGTGGTAGGTGGAGTACGCGAGCAGGGGAGGACCGGCCGGGTCGTTGACCGCCAGCGCGGCCTTGGGCATGCCGATGCAGGAACGCGTGTTGCTCGGGCGTCAGCGCGGCAATGGGGTCCGGCGCCTGGGTGGCTGGCGACGTCGCCGTCGCGGGTTCCGGCGTCACCGGTGGACGGACCTGTGCCGACAGCCTCGCCGCCCGCCGCGGTCTGCGGCGGCGCTCGGCTGCGCCGGGTTCCGCGCTCGTGTCGAACGCCCCGATCGCGGATCCCCGGCGGCGACGATTGACCGGCGGAACGCCGCCGAGGCTCCGGCCACCCTGCCAGCGTTCCGCACCGCGTCCGTCGAGAGTTGGCGGAGGAAGGTCCGCCGGTCGGCGGGTGTCGCACCGTCGGCCGCCGAGCCGGCTGCCGGTTGCGGTGCGTCGGCCGGGTCCGGCTCTGGATGGCTTGAATCGCTCAGGCATCCTCGTCCTGTTCGGGCGGCGCCTCGGGCGCCGATTCGGTGACATGGCTCGTCTCCACGATCGTCGGCCGCCCGTCCCGTTCCTTCCATCGCGTCTGGAGACGGATCTCGGCCTGCTCGCCGACGAGGTGCAGCACGGCGACGTAGCCCGAGCCACCAACCTCGATCGAATCGACGGTCGCCTCGGTGAGCGGGAGCGGAAGGATCGCGACAAGGTCCCGAGGTTGGACGACAGCTCATGGCTCAGGTCCTCGGCGGCCGATCCATGTCGCCCGCGATCAGTGCGGCGGCAGAATGCCTCGGCTCGTTCCCGGACGATCTGCGGTCCATCGGCGCTCCTCCATTCGGTGCGCGCCATCGCCCTCATGGGCCGCTCGAGTCTACCCCGAGCGATCGCTGCGGGGCCGATCGGCCAAGCCGGCGAGATGGCCGCGGCGGCCTCGAAGGCCATCGCGACCAGCCGAGCGCCGGCGTCCTCGTGATCCCGTGCCCGCTCCCCGAGCCAGGCGGCCCGACCGACCGTGGGGGCCATCGAGGCGGTCGCCGCGGCGCCGGCGATCCGCGCCGTCGCCGCGGCTCTGGGCGGCCTCGGCGACGGGTTCGCCCGCTCGATCGCGCGACGAAAGGCGTCGACCCCCGGCCGGAGGGCATCGAGCATCGTCCGGTCCCCGACGGACACCTTGCCGCGCTGTCGAATGGATCGTGCCGCCGGCCTCGAGGTACGGGATCGCGCGTGCGCGCCGTGTCGCCGCATCGGCGACACTCGCCCACCCGCCCTGCCGCGAGGAACGCGAACGCCACCAGCGTCCCCGAGGTGGACGGCGCCTTGCGAGCGATCTCCGTGCCGACCATGCGGATCGCGTCGGGCGTCGGACAGGCCGCGGATCGCGGGAGCGATCGCCGCGATGGCCTCGGCGGCGAGGGTCACGGTCACGCCCAGGTCGCCATCGCCGGCCACGCCATCGAGTCGGTTGAGCGCGTCCCGGTGAGCGGCCAGCCCGTAGCGACCGCGACCAGCAGGTCGGCGAGCGCTCGGCACTCGGTTCGGGCGCCTGCGACGGCCGTCACGGCAGGGCGACGAACGGCGTGCTCGCCGGGGCGTCGAGCAGGCCGCGCAGCTCGTCGTCCAGCCGGAGCAGGCTCAGCGACGCGCCGGCCATCTCGAGCGACGTGGCGTACTCGCCGACGAGCACGCGGTGGACGCGCAGCCCGGCCTCGGCGAGGTGCCCGGCGACCCCGCGGTACAGGATGTACAGCTCCTCCTTTGGCGTCGCCCCCAGGCCGTTGACCAGGACGGCGACCTCGTCGCCGCGCTCGAACGGCAGGTCGGCGAGGATCGGCCCGGGAGAGCTCGTCGGCGATCTGGTCGGCCGGCTCGAGCGGGCCGCGGCGGACGCCCGGCTCGCCGTGGATGCCCATCCCGATCTCCATCTCGCCCGTCCGGCAGCTCGAAGGTGGGCACGCCGGCCGCGGGCAGCGTGCACGGCGAGAGCGCGACGCCCATCGAGCGCAGGCCGGCGGCCGCCCGCTCGGTCACGGCGACGACCTCGTCGAGCGACTGGCCCGCCGGCCGCCGCGGCGCCCGGCGATCTTGTAGAGGAAGAAGATGCCGGCGATGCCGCGCCGGCGGTCCTCCCGATCGGGGGGCGCCGAGGCGACGTCGTCCGCGCCGAGGACCGTCCGGACCTCGATCCCCTCGGCGTCGGCCAGCTCGGCGGCGAGGTCGAAGTTCAGGACGTCGCCGCCGTAGTTGCCGTAGAGGTAGAGGACGCCCCGGCCCGCCATCGATCGCCCGGGTCGTCTCCAGCATGTCGTCGCTGCTGGGCGAGGCGAACACGTTGCCGATGGCCGCCCCGTCGACCAGCCCCTCGCCGACGTAGCCCATGAACACCGGGAGATGCCCGGAGCCGCCGCCGGTGGCGATCGCCGACCTTGCCCGCACGGGCGCGTCCGCGCGGACCACGACGTGTGGTCCCGGCCGACTCAGCCGGTCCGGGATGGGCGGCCAGGATCCCGTCCAGCATCTCGTCGACGAAGCGGGTCCGGCTCGTTGAGGATCTTCTGCACGGATGGCACTCCCTGCGGTGTGGTCGGGCCACATTGTGAGCCGCCGGCATCGACGCCGTCCGGGTCCCCGTACACTCCGCCGTCATGAGGCACGACCCGCGGCCATGAAGCGCGAGTACGACGCCGCGGTCATCGGGCTCGGTGGCTTCGGGTCGGCTGCGCTGTACTGGCTTGTCGCGGCGGTTCGGGCGATCGGGTGATCGGGTTCGAGCAGTTCGAGCTCGGCCACCACAACGGCGCATCGCAGGATCACAGCCGGATCATCCGGCTCTCGTACCACCGCCCCGACTACGTCCGCCTGGCTCGGCGCGCCTACGCGACGTGGGCGGAGGTCGAGGCGGAGTCCGGAGCCAGGGTCGTCACCCGGACCGGCGGGCTGGACCTGTTCCCAGCCGGCGCCGCGATCCCCGAGGTCGACTACACCTAGAGCATGACCAGCGGAGGGCGTGCCCTTCGAGCGGCTCGATGCCGCGGAGGCATGACGTCGCTGGCCGCAATGGCGGCTCGATGACGGCACCGTCGGTCCTCTTCCAGGCCGATGCCGGGATCGCGCGATCCGAACATCGGCAACGCCGCACATCGGCGGCTGGCCGTCGCCCATCGGCGCCGAGCTCCGCGAGCGAACCGGGGTCGCAGCGCCTCGTGGACACCGGGCACGGGGATCCGTCTCGAGCTGGCCGACGGCGAAACCGTGCATGGCGGGCCAGGTCGTCATCGCCGCAGACGCGTGGACCAACGACCTGCTCGCGTCCTTCGACCTGCGGCTGCCCTTGACGATCACCCAGGAGCAGGTGACCTACGTCGGCGTGCCGGACCCGGCGGCGTTCGCCCCGGATCGGTTCCCGATCTGGATCTGGATGGACGACCCGTCGTTCTATGGGTTCCCGACGTACGGCGAGGCCGGGACCAAAGGCGGCGCAGGATGTCGGCGGACCCGAGGTGACGCCGGCGACGCGGACGTTCGAACCCGACCGCGAACGCGAAACGTCGGCTCGAGACGTTCATCGAGCGGCACCTCCCGGGCATGGTCGCGCCGCCGATCCTGACGAAGACCTGCCTCTACACGCTGACGCCGGATCGGGACTTCGTCGTCGATCGCGTGCCCGGACCATCCGGGCGTCGTGGTCCTGCTGGGCGCGGCGCACGGGTTCAAGTTCGCCTCGGTCCTCGGCCGGATCGCCGCCGAGCTGATCGCGACGGGGCCACGCCGTCGGCCCCCGAGCTCGAGGCGTTCAGGATCGACCGCGAGATCCTGCGCGCCGAGGATCCCGCCAGGTCGTTCCTGATCTGAGGCGAGTCCTGCCGGACGGGTCCGGTCGGTACCTGGCCGTGCGGTTGCGTCAGCTCAGGTCGCCATCGCGCGACGCCGTCCTCCCGCGGAATCGCCGCAGGATGACCTGGTGGCGGGTGCCGAGCGAGTCGACCGCCATGAACGGCTCCCCGGACGTCACGACGCTGTTTGCCGGTCTTGTCGGTCAGCTCGAACTCGATCGCCACCGCGATGCCGAATGCGAAAATCGGCGCCCCGGCCCCGATCGGAGGCGATGCCGGTGACCACGCCGTTCGGTGTCGCCCGGACGAACCGGATACCCAGCTTCGACCCATAGCCGAGGTTCCCGGTGTGGACGACGTCGACCACGGCCACGACGTATCCGCGCGTTCGGTCCCGATACAGCGACGCGAGCAGCGGCGAAGCAGCCCGCCGAACAACACGATCCCGAGGACGCCCGAGCACAGGCGTCACGATCGGATTGCAGTCCATGACCGATCCGCACGGCCGGACCAGGTCCGACACCTCTGACGGATCGCTGACGCCGGCCGCGTTGGCCGCGAAGGCCCGGCACCGGTACGACGCGCCGTTTGCGAGGCCGCGATGTCGGCGGCGCTGACGCCGGACGCGGTGACATCGACGCTCGACGGCCAGGTCTGTCCCTCGTCGCCGGAGCATTCGAAGCGGTAGTCGGACACGAGCGCCGGATCCACGGCCGGCACCTCGATCCGCACCGCGCTGGTCCAGCGCATGGACGGCCGGTTTGCCGGGCGCCGCCGGTCGGCCGACGGGGATCACCGCGGCCGGCCGCGGCGGTCCAGGCGCCCTCTCCTGTCTGATCGACGGCCATCACCTCGCACTCGTAGGCCACGCCGTTGGTGAGCCCTTCGACGACCGCGGATCGTCTCGACGGACGTGCCCTCGGCCAATTCCGTCCAGTCGCCCTCGTCCGGCCGGCACCGGACGCGGTAGTCGACGATCGGCGCGCAGCGTGGTCGCGGGCGCGATCCAGTCGACCTCGATCCGGCCATCGCCGGGGACGACCCCGATGCCGCGCGGCTCGGCGGGCGTTGGCTGCGGGGTCGGCGTCGGGGGCGGGGTCGGCGTCGGCTCGGGTGCGACCGTGAACGTGCAGGTGACGTTCTGGAGGGCGACGGCCACCGCATTGCCGGCGTCCGCCGCTGACTCGAACACGACCTGCGGCCAATCGAACTGGCTCCCGCTGACGCAGGCGGGCATCTCGCGGATCGATCCGGAGGTTGACGAGGCCGCTCTCGAGGGCAGGCCGCTCCGCCGGGCTGAGGCCCATGCCGACCGGCAGCAGGGCGAACGGCGAGCGGTCCCGAAGAGCCGCGTCGAGCGCCGGCTGCACCTGGCCGACGGGCACGCCCGGCGACGTCGTGCTTGCCGTCGGTGAACAGGATCAGCGCCGGCCGAACGGCGTCCGCGGGAAGGTGCCGCTCCGCCACCGTCATGGCGGCGACGTAGTTCGTGTCGATCGCCGATCTTCGTCGTGAGCGCGGGATCCAGACCCTTCCGGTACGCCACGGCGGCCCCCCGGAGGCAATCGGCGAAGCGGGCGACGGTCTCCGGGCTGTCGAGCAGCTCGAGGTCGAGGCACGCCGGGTAGTCGGCGGCCCTGGTCGCGAACTGGACGATGCGTCACCGTGGTGTCGCCGGCCACGAGGTCGGCCGACGTCGCATCGACGCGGTCGGCGATCCGATCGAGTGCGGCCGCGAAGCGATCCCGGTTCACGGGGTCATCGAGGATCGACGCCGAAAAATCGAGCACGAGCACGACGTCGGATTGATCGGGGTGGTCCTGCGCGAGCGATGTCGACGCGAGGGGGCCGGCAACGAGCGAACGCCCCGAGGACGAGCATGACAACGGCGCGAGCGCCATCGTCCCGGGGCGGGTCATGTCTGGTCGTCTCCTCTGCTGTGGTGCCGGATGGGCAATGGTAGGGAGACGGTGGGCGGCGTCAACCGTGAAGGCTACGCAGGGTCCGCTCGCCCGGCCGCCGGAGATCGATCCACGAGGAGTTCGGCGAGGAGTGCCTTGGCCTCCTGGACGTCGGCCGTGGCGAATCCTTCCGTGAACGTCGCGAGGACCGGGCCAAGCGTGTCCGATCGCCAGGTCCGGTCGCCCCTCGGCGAGCCGCAGACGAGCCAGTCTCGTCGCGGCGCCGCAGCCACGCCGTCCGGGCATTGAGCTCCGCGGCGCGGTCGAACGCGCGCTGGTACCACGGTTCGGCGAGCGCCGAACCTGTCGCCCCGGTCCGGCTCCAGGGCAGCCAGGATGTCGCCTTTGAGGATGTGCAGCTCGGGCAGCAGCGTCGCGCCGCCGCCCTCGCTCATGAACTCGATCGCCTTGTCGATCGAGCGCAATGGCGTCGGCCGGGCGGCCCGCTCGGAGGTTCGCAGCCGCCGAGACGAACAGCAGCATCGGCCAGAACACGGGCGGCGACCGCATGCCCTGGTACAGATCCACGCCGGTGCGGACGTTGGCGAGGCCTTCATCGAAGCGATCGAGCCCCACCTGCGCGGCCCCCAGCAGGCAGGTGCCGGCGGCGGTCCAGATCCGGAAATCGTGCTCGTCCGCCATCTCGAGCAGGCTGATCGCGCGGTCCAGGGCGATGTCCGGCTCCCGTCGCCAGAGGTGGATGAGGCCCGAATGGAACCGCGCGAACGCCGACGTGAATGGGTGGTCCAGCTCGGCCGCGAGTGCGAGCGCCTCCGTGGCCCGTTCGGCGGCTCGATCCGGGTAGCCCATCATCCACAGGGTGATGGCGGACGTGGTCAGGCAGGCAACCCTCGAATCGTTGCCGATGCCGGCGTACGGCGAGCGGACGGGAAGCTCGGGGAACAAGGCGATCGCGGTCTCGAAATGGTCAAGACCGACCCTGCAGGTCCGAGAGGAACATCGTGGTCATTCCGACGACGAGGTGCGCGTCGACCAGCATCCGGGGATTGTTCTCGCGCTCGGCGAGCTCGAGGATCTCGGCACCCAGGCGCACGACCTTGTCGAATTCGGCACGGTAGTCGTAGAGGCTGACCAGGCCTCGCAGCACGGACGAATTGTTGGCGGGCGTCGCTGCCGCGTCTCGAACAGCTCGACTGCGCTGGCGAGGGCGTCCTCGGCTTCAGGCGTATAGCCCTTCGTTGCGATGAGCGCGCGGGCCAGGGTCGACTCGGAGCGCGATCTCCTTGCCGACCCGCTCCGGCGAGGTCGTGGTGGAAGCAAGCACGGACAGCAGGTCCGTGGTCAACGCCACGGTATCGACATACCAGCCACGCGCGTCGTACAGGATGAGCAGGCTGCTGGCCAGCTTGTCGAGTTGCTCGAGATCGGCTTCGGCGACCCAGTGGCGCCAGGCAATCCGGAGGTTCTCGACTTCGGCGGCCATCTTGGCCAGCGCGGACTCGCGCTCGATTGCCGAGCAGGTCGCGCCGTCCCGACGAAGCGAGGTCCGCGTAGAAGCCAGCGTGTGCCTTGCGCGCAGCCGCGCCGCCGTCCTCGCACTGATCGAGCCGTTCGGCCGCATAGGCGCGGATCGTTTCGAGCATGCCGACGCGAGGTTCGCCATTCCCGGGCTCGTTCTGCCGCACCAGGCTCTTCTCGATGAGGCCAGTCAAGCGGTCGAGCAGATCTGAGGCGTCGCCGTCGGTGACACCCGCGTCCATCGCGACTGCCTCCACGGCCGTGATGCTGGCGTCGTGGAAAACCGAAAGTAGCTCGAAGAGTCGGCGTTCGGAGGCGTCCAGGAGGTCGTAGCTCCAGTCGATCGTCGCCCGAAGTGCCTGCTGCCGCTCGGGCAGGTCCCGCGGTCCGCTCCGGAGGAGCCCGAGCCGGTCGCCGAGCCGATCCCGGAGCGCCTCGGGCGAGAACAAGCGGAGTCGCGCCGCAGCGAGTTCGATGGCCAGTGGCAGGCCATCGAGCCGCCGGCAGATCTCCGCGACGGCGGCGGCGTTGTCGTCCGTGAGCTGGAAGTCCGATTGAACGGTTCGCGCCCGATCGACGAACAGCTGGATGGCCTCGAACTGCTCTAGCCGATGCGCGGAAGGATGTTTCAACGCGGCCGGCGGGAGGCCCAGCGGCGGAACTCGATAGACATGCTCGGCCCGGACATGGAGTGCCTCACGACTGGTGACGAGCAGCTTGATGTCCGGACAATCCCGTAGCCATTGACCAACCAGGTCGGCCGCTTCGGTGACCTGCTCGAAGTTGTCGAGGACCAGGAGCATCCGCCGCGACCTGAGGACGTTGACGAGCTCATCCTGGAGCGGTCGGTCGCCGACGTCACCAACTCCGACGGCCCTGGCGACGGCGATCGCGACCGCTTCGGTCTTTCGGGCGCTCGACAGGTCCACGAATGTCACGCCATCGCGCAGCCCCGGGCCCACGTGTTCGGCGGCGCGGATCGCGAGCGTCGTCTTGCCGGTGCCCCCGGGCCCGGTCAGCGTGAGCAGCCGGACGGCCGGGTCCTCGAGGCGAGACTCGACCTCGCTGAGCTCGGCCTGGCGGCCCACGAACGGCGCGCTCTGACTCGGCAGGTTGCCGCCTTCGCGAGGCAGCGCAGCCAGCGGGGGGAAGGTCGACTCCAGATCCGGATGCAGCAGCTGGAAGACGTGCTCCGCCCGACCCAGGTCGCGGAGCCGGTGTTCGCCCAGGTCAAGGAGGGTCGCGCCGGTGGGCAGGTGATCCGATGCCAGCGCCGCGGCGGAGTCGGAGAGCAGGATCTGCCCGCCGTGCCCGGCAGCCATCGTGCGGGCCGTGCGGTTGACGGTGGGGCCGAAGAAGTCGTCGCCTCGTTGCTCGGCCTGCCCGGCGTGGAGACCCATGCGGACCCGTGGCGCGATGCTCGGCCACGGTTCCGACGTCATCGCGCGCTGGGCCGCCAGCCCGGCCACGGCGGCATCTGCAGCGCGGTCGAAGACGGCCATCATCCCGTCACCGGTCGTCTTGACGATCCGTCCGTGCGAGCCCTCGATGGCCCCGCGCAGGATCGCGTCATGACGCGCGAGGGCGCCTTTCATGTCGTCCGGGAACTGTTCCCAGAGACGCGTGCTGCCTTCGACATCCGTGAACAGGAAGGTGATCGTCCCGGCCGAGCGGTCTTCCACGTCGCCAATCATCACACCCTTGCCGTCCAGCCCGCGACCCTGGACCCTTACGATGCTCGGCATCTCCCGTTTCTCCGAGGAATCATGCTGTCGTCCGCGCAGTCCACCTGCTTCCTGATCGCCGACATCTCCGGATACACCGGCTATCTCGCCGAAGTGGAGCTGGAGCACGCCCAGGACATCCTTGCCGACCTCGTCGGCGCCGTCGTCACCGCGCTCCGGCCCAATTTTCGGCTGGCCAAGCTCGAAGGCGATGCCGCATTCACGTTTGCGACGATCGAGAGCATCGACGGATCGATGCTGCTCGACACGATCGAGCGTTGCTACTTCGGGTTCCGCCGGCGTCGACGCGACGTCCGCCAAGCCACGTCGTGCGAGTGCAACGCCTGTGCCCGGATCCCCGATCTCGACCTCAAGTTCGTCGTCCACCACGGGGCCGCGATCGTCCAGCGCGTCGCCGGTCGCCAGGAACTCCTCGGGTCGGACGTGATCGTCGTCCACCGGCTGCTCAAGAACGACGTCGTGGAGAAGCTTGGAGTGGACGCCTACGCGCTGATCAGCCAGGCGGTCATCGATGCCTCCGACGTCGATCCGGCCGCGCTCGGCATGCGCGCGCACACCGAGACCTACGACCGGATCGGCGACGTGAAGGCCTGGGTGCACGATCTGGATCGACGTTGGGCGGAGGAAGAGGCTCGCGCGCGCGTCTTCGTCAGCCCGGAGGACGCCATCCTTGACCTGTCGGTCCCGACGAGCGCACCTCCGCAGGTGGCCTGGGAATTCCTGACCAAGCCAGGTCAGCGGATGTCGTGGCAGCCGTGGGTGACGGAGGTCGCGATCGAAGGCGCAACCGGAGGTCGGCGCGGGCCGGGTTCGGCCAATCACTGCATGCACGGCAAGGACGCGGTCATCGAGGAGATCCTCGATTGGCGTCCATACGACTACGTGACCGATCGAACCATCCTGGCCACCCCAAGCGGACCGGTGAAGGTGCTCCACACCATCGAATTCGAGCCCGTGCCGGCCGGGACGGTGATCCACCTCAGATACGGCCAGGCGAAGACACGTCGCGAGAAGGGCCTCATGGACCACATCGCGCCGGCGTACGGGCAGGCGCTGCAGTCGGGTTTTCCGAGCTTGGTCGCCCAGCTGGAAGCGGAGCTCGCGGCCCGCGACGCCGACCGTGGTCCTGAGCCCGAGCTGAGCGCACCCCGGCCAGATGGTCCGCTGAACGGACTCAAGCCATTCGTCATCGGCGCCTGACGGGGCGCCGCATCCTGCGTCCGTCGACCCACTAGGCTTCGCTGCCGGAGGGCGACCGCGTGGCAGGTCTCGGCGTCTATCGGCAGCTCCTCTCGAATCGGCCGCTGACAAAGCTGCTGGCCGGAGAGTTCGTCAGCTCCATCGGCGACTGGCTTTACATCGTCGCGATCTTCGTCGTGATCTATCGCGACACCGGCGATGCGGCACTCGTTGGCATCTTTCGGGGCGGTGCGGGTCGATCCCGTATGTCGTCCTGTCGATCCCGGCAGGGGTAATCGCCGATCGATTCGACCGCCGGCTGGTCCTCCTCGTGTCCGACATCTGGCGCGGGGCGATCATGGTCGTGATCGCGATCCTGCTCGTGATCGAGGCCCCGGTCCTCCCGATCGCCGTCCTGGCGATCCTCGCGACCTGCGGATCGGCGTTCTTCTATCCAGCCATGGGTGCGTACGTGCCCAACCTGGTGACCGACGAGCGCCAGCTCGGCCCCGCCAACAGTGCCTGGTCGAGTCTCGACAACCTGAGCTTCATCCTGGGCCCGGCGATCGGCGGCCTGCTGCTTGCGTTCGGCTTCATGCACGCTGGCCTTCGTCCTGAACGCGCTGACCTTCCTGGTTGTCGCCTTCGTCTTGTGGGGTCTGCCGCCGTCCTCGAACGTCGCCACGGTCGCCGCGACGTCGACGGAGCCGGCGCTGGCGCCACTCGAGCCGGGGAGTGAGATCGGCGCCGCCAAGCCTCCGTCGGCGACCCTCCGAGGCCACGACCCGGCACCGGTCACGCGTCGCCCGGCATCAGACGCAACGTTGGCGATGCTTCCTTTGGTCGGGATCGGGATCATCCAGGCCCTCGATGGCTTCTTCGACAGCGGCCTGCAGACGCTCACCGTGATCCTGGCGATCGACGTCCTGCAGGCGGGCGAAGCGGGGAACGGCTATCTGAACGCGGCGATCGGCGTTGGCGGTCTGCTTGGCGCCATCGGCTCGGGGGTGCTCGTCCTTCGACGCGACCTCGGCTGCCCTCATCGTCGGCGCCATCGTGTTCGGCGTCGGGTTGCTGTTCCTCGGCGCCATTCCGCTGCTCGTGGTTGCCCTCGTGGCCATTGCGGTCGCCAACGCCGGAGCGCTGATCCTCGACGTCGTGATCACGACGATCCTCCAGCGCGTGGTCCCGGACGAGGTCCGCGGCCGCTGGATCGGGGTCTTCACGTCGGTCAACACGCTCGTTGGTGCGGTTGGGGCCATCGCATTGCCGGTCCTCGTCGTCAACGTCGGCGCTCCAGCGACGTTCGGTGTTGCCGGCGTCGGCGGTGGTCGCAACCACCCTTGTGGCGCTGGCGTTCATCGGCCGCAGCCGCCACGCGCGAACCCAGTCGATTCGAGACGACGCTGGCCGAAGTCGCGAAGCTGCCGCTCTTCGCGGGCGTTCCCGCCGCGAGGCTGGAGGCGGCGCTGGCCCGTCTGCGAGAGGTGCCGGCATCGGCAGGCCAGGTCATTGTCAGACAGGGCGAGCCGGCCGATCGATTCTTCATGATCGAGTCCGGGACCTTCGTCGTGACCCAGGCAGCGAGCCCGGGCGGAGTCGAGCGGATCCTGCGACGCCTCGGCGCGAACCAGGTGTTCGGCGAGCTGGGACTCCTCCAGGGATCGCCTCGGACGGCGACCGTGACCGCCGAGACCGATGGCGTCCTGCTCGAGCTCGATGGCGCGGACTTCCTCGAGCTCGTCGGTGCGGGCGGGCCGCTTCGAAATCGGCTGCTCGGCCTCTACGCGTCCCCGGGTCGCCGGGCTAGGTTCGGCCGTCAGGGGCTCTAGCGAACATGGCGTTTCCCGACTCCCGCATCTCGCGAACGCATCCGGGCTCAACCAAGCGCAAGCGGCCCCACGACGAAGCACAGGACCCAGGCGACCGTGAGGCCGAGGACAACGTGTATCCCCAGGAGCCACAGGTCGACCACCGCCGATTGGTTACGCCGATCCATCCGGCCGGCTCCGCGGCATGTCGGAGACCTCCACGATCAGGAACTCCGCCCCGACAAAGAAATTCGTGGTCAAGCCCGACGCTTGCGCGAACTCGGTGAGCGCATCGCAGATGTCGCCATCAGTCCCTTCGACCTCGAGCAACAACTGGGCGATGCCGGCCTCGAGCTCCAGGCTGGCCAGGGCGTCGCCGATTTCCACTCGCACGCGACACCCGTCAGGTCGCAGCAGTTCCACCATTCTGGGAGTCGCCTGTAGTGCCATCTCAGGGCCGTACCAGCGGGTCTTCTCGACTTGGCGCCTTCTGGATTTGAGCATCAATCCAGAGCTGTCCGTGCTGCCAGAAGTCGCGGGTCCTAGGCCATCCCCGGCTCTCGGCCTCGAGCTCCCACGCATCGCACCACTGTTCCGCTCTGGGTCGGGATTGCCCCATCCGGACGAGACGCTCCAGGCAGCGCGCCCGATGGGCTTCGATGATCCGGTTCTCCAGACTCATGGGGGGCACCCAGCAGCTTCCGCTCAACTACGGACGCCCCCGGTCAACTTCATTGGCACAGACAGGATGAGCACCCGGCGGATGTCGAGCCATCCTCAAACGGGCGGCACCGCTTTCAAAAACGAAAATGTGATCCCGCCCGTGACGCCCCGGACCCCGTGCGCCGTGCGCCGCCTGACCAGCCTCGCGGGAGCCTGGCGCCTGTGTGGTTCGGCGGGCTCCGGAACCGAACGCAGTCGCGTTGGGCCATCGAGTTGACAAGGGGAGGGGAGATTGGAGCGGGAGACGGGATTCGAACCCGCGACATTCTGCTTGGGAAGCAGACACTCTGCCAGCTGAGTTACTCCCGCTCGGGAGGTGGTCAGTCTACATTCGGCGAGCTGGGGTCTCAACAACTCGATTGGACCGGACTCGCATGCGTCGTCAGCGTGACAAGCCCTCGCAGAAATCCGAGCCACCGACGCCAACACAACACGTCTAGGAATTGGGCAGATGTGGGCTAGCCAAGAACCGCAGCAAATGGAAGAACGCAAGGTCCGAAACGGCATCGGCTATCTCGCCATCGTGGGCCGCCAACAAAGACACCTCACGCGGGTCCTGTGCCATCTTGCGGAACGAATGGGTTGAGTTGCGTGCGACGCGAAGGTACTGAGGCACTGCCGCGGTAAGCGCGATGTCCTGCCAACCCTTCCCGTCCTTTTGGCGTACTCGTAGCTTGCCGTCGACTATCCGCTCCTCAAGCACGAAGCCGTCCTCGAGGGAGCGCAAGGCGTCGATGGCGGGCAGGCAGCGCGTAAGGAGGTATCCGCGAGCAATGGCGGAAATGGAGGACTCGAGGTCGGCCAAGTCCCGTTCAACGCGGGGTCTCGTGAGGAGAGACTCCCAGGACCCAAAGCTCAACCCATCGAACAAGTCGATGACGTCGAAGAACATCAGCAGCCGAATGAGCTCGCTGCCTCGGGCTTCGGTGAGGATGGTCTGAGCCGAGGCAAAGAGACGTTCGAGGCTCAGGAGGACCCCAAAGTGGGCTGCGGGCTGATAGGTGCCGCGCGCGTCCGTGAATCGACCGATGTCGAGCGCCATTCCCACCAAGTCGTTGAGCCTGGTAACCCACCATACGAGCGCGTCCTCGTAGGATCTCGGGGCGTATCCGGGCATTTGCATGCCCACCCGGCTCTTCGCCAGACCGCCGACCCGGAAGGTGTCGAGAACCTCGACAGCTTGCCGACCGCTAAACCCGGGGGCCGGCTTTCCAAGCAATATGACCGCAGTCCCACCAGCCCGATAGCTGCTTAGGCCGGTCACCCACGGCGACGCGGCGAGTAGGGAGGGTTCGATGAATACGCTTTGCCCTAAATTCCATGACTGGCCCAGGCCCTGAGACGAGAAGAACCTTGTTCTCCTATCGTTTTCAGCGCGGGCGAGGACCTCTGGGGTTTCTCGGGCCGCGAACAGAGCGCGGACGGCCGCCACCCGCCATCTGAATTGAGGGTCGACCTCGATTCCCCAAAGCGATGCGTCAGGGAAGGTCTTCACAATGCCAGCGAACTGCCCTCGCATATTCGGGGCCACATCCGCATCGGGCATCGTCATGAACTGCAGGCGGAAGCTTACCCACGCGTCTGCGTTGTCCTGCGGGTCTTGGATCTCGCGAAGTTGCGCAACCTGGGCTCGCAA
Organism: uncultured Chloroflexia bacterium; assembly: GCA_963731865.1. Classification (GTDB taxonomy): domain Bacteria; phylum Chloroflexota; class Limnocylindria; order Limnocylindrales; family CSP1-4; genus SPCO01. The sequence continues at coordinate 43,895 of CAVSXG010000005.1, forward strand.
GTCTTCGCTTCCGTACTGATCCTGCCTGTGCCAAGAATTGAAGGGCTCATAGACGTTGGGGTTCCCTGCGGATTGAGCGTCAGCGATCTTGGCTAGACGAAGGAGGCGGGGCCGGGTGCCCGTGTAGCGTTCATCCGAAGCCACGTAGGTCGCGCCGTCCTTGAACTTGATACGCCATCCCGCATCCTTGGCAAATCGCTCGATACCGACGCGGAACTGCGGCGGAAAGTCCAATCGCGCCCACTTGTTCGGTTCGGCCCGCTTGGTCATGTCTAGACTGCCCCCGAGGCCTTGAATAGTTCGGGCAGTGTAGACAGGTGAATTGGCCCGGTCGCCAACCGACCGGCACCGGTGACGGACCTGACGAGCGGAGCGAGGCTCGGCGAACTGTGGCGAGGAAGGCTGATCTGCGCCCGGCCGCGACATTCTGCCGGCGCAGCAGAATGTCGGCGGGGGTGGGCGGGCTCCTGAGAAGTAGGTCGATCAGCTGTTGGCTGCTGCGGCGTCATAATCCGCCGCATGCTGGGCGAGTCGACGTCCGTTGAGCGTGGCACACCCCACCGGGTGGCCGATGGCGGTGCGCTCGACCCCCTCGTCGGGCCCCAGTGCTCGCTGGCGGTCCAGCTGCGCCGGGCGAGCGGCGCGGTCATCGGGCGGAGCGCCGAGCTCGAGGCGATCTCCCAGGAGCTGCACGAGGCTGCCGGCCATCTCGCCGCGGTGACCCTCGAGGGCGAGCCCGGGCATCGGCAAGACGCGCCTGTTGCTCGCCGCCGCCGAGCTCGCGTCGACGAGCGGGTTCACGTGTGTCGCGATCACGGCCGACGAGGAGATCCGCGGGCCGTTCCTCGTCGCGCGCAGCCTGTTCGCTTCGAGCGCGATCCAGGACACGGCCACCGGAACGCCGGCGGAGACCGCGGTCAGGCGGGTGGTCGAGGCCATCTCGGGGCGTGACGAGCGCGGGTTCGAGACCCTGTCGCCGGACGCCAAGCTCCTCCGGGCGTTTGACCTCGCGGGCGTGGCGATCTCGGTGCTCGCCGGGATCCACCCGCTCGCGCTGTTCATCGACGACATCCAGTGGGCCGACGACGACACGCTCCGGCTCCTCCGGTACGTCGTTCGGAGTGACGCCGATCGGCCGATCTTCCTGTTCCTGACGATCCGGCCGGACGAGTTCGCGGCGGTCACCGAGGCGGTGAACTTCGTTGCCGACATGGAGCGGATGGGTCTCGTCCGGCGACTGCGACCCGGGCGGTTCAGCTCGTTCGAAACGGCGGAGCTCCTGAAGCGCGTCCTCCGCGGCCCGGTCGAGGCCGCCTCCGCGACCGCGATGCAGGTCCAATCGGAGGGCGTGCCCTTCATCGTCGAAGAGCTGGCCCGGACACACCGCGAGGCCGGAACCCTCCAGCAGATCGACGGCGAGTGGCGGCTCGGCCGCAACGCTGCGCGGCTCGTGCCCTCGGCGGTTCGGACGCTCATCGATCGCCGGGCCGCGCGACTCCCGGCGCGGACACGATTTGCGCTCGGCGACGCTGCGATCCTCGGCCGCAGCTTCAGCCTTCGGGACCTTCGGGCCATCCGGGTGCGGGTGGGTGATGGCGAGATCGCCGCGGAGCCGGTCGGCACGCGACCGCGCGGCGACGGCTGAGGCTGCTGCGCAGGGTGAGGCAACGGGCCATGGCGACGGGGCCGACCCGCTTGCCGACGATCTCGCGCCCGCGGTCCGGGCTGGTCTTCTGCTCCCGCAGGCCCAGGGCGAGCCCGCCGACTACACGTTCACCCACGAGCAGGTCCGCCAGTTCGCCTCGGGCCAGCTGTCGGCGGCCCGCCGCCGGCAGGTTCACGCTGCGGTCGTCGACCTGCTCCTCGATGGTGGCGACCCTGCACCCGCGGGATTGCCCATGCTCGCGCAGCACGCGCTGGCTGCCGGCGACACGGTCCGCGCGGCGCGCTTCTCGATCGATGCGGCGGCGGCGGCCCTCGACTCCAATGCCCCCGAGGAGGCGCTCCGGCTCGTCGAACAGGCGCTGCCGGTCGTCTCGTCGCCGGCCGACCGGCGCGTCCTGCTTGCGACGCGCGATGACGCGTTTGCCGTCCTCCGCCGGACCGGCGAGCGGCTCGACGGCCTGACCGAGCTGGCGGCGCTCGCGGAGGCGATGCGCGATCCGGCCATCGAGCTCGACGTGCAACTTCGGCGCGCCTCGGCGCTGCGGATGAGCCACGACGAGGACGCAGCCGCCGAGCTGGCCGGTCGCGTCCGCGCCCGGGCCTTCGAGCGGGGAGACGCCGCAACGGAGCTCCGGGCAGTCCTCGAGCTCGGCCAGGCACTCCTGCGGAGCCCGTTGGGCGAGTCGTTCGGCGGCGCAGCGATCGAGATCGACCTCGATGGTGCCGAGGAGGCATATCGCCGGGCGATCGAGCTCGCGGAGCAGCTTCGCGACGATCGCAACCTTGCCGCCGCCCTTCGCGAGATCGGGATGATCGATTTCGCCCGGGGACGCGCATGGTTCTCCGGCGAGGTGATGGCCGGCCGCGCGAGCGAACTGCTCGCGGCGGTGGCGTCGGGTGCGGACTTCGAGACCCTCATCCTCGCCACACCCGTCGGCCCGCAGTTCACCGAGGCGACGGAGGTCCTCGAGCGAGCGCTCGGCATCTTCGAGCGCCTGGGTGACCGCACGGGCGTCATGTCGACGGTCATCGCCATGGCCTACGCGCGGTACGGGCCGGTCATGCACCTGTCGTCTTCGGCACGGCATCTCGAGGAGATCCGGCGCGTGACGAGCCGCCTGTCCGAGCTCGTCACCGAGAGCGAGCGGGCGCGTCTCGACCTCCAGATGCTCTTCGGGGTACACGTGTACTCGCGGGCCAAGGTTGTGCCGGACCTGGCACTGTCCCGCGGGGAGGACGCGTATCGAGCGGCCAGGCTCCAGGGCGACCGGACCATCGAGTTCCTCGCTGCCGGCGGCGTTGCGATGAGCCTGCTCGAGCTCGGCGACGTTGACGGGGCTGAGCGGTGGATCGGCATGGCCGCCGCCGCGGCGTCCGTGGCTCCGTCGCGCCCGAGCGCTCTGCAGCTAGAGACATGGCGCGGAATGGCCCGAGCGGGCGCCGACGACTCGGTGGGTATGCGCCGGCATCTCGAGCGTGCCGTTGCGATGGCGACGGAGGGGGGCCGGGCGTCAGCGCGTTGCGAGGCCCTGGCCCGCCTCGCCATCGAGGCGGCGCGGTTCGTCGGGCGTGGCACGTCCGATGGCTCGGCGGATGACGAGCGCGAGGGGCCGGACCCGGCGCTGGTGGAGCTCGTCGAGCGGTCGGCGGCGGAGGCGAAGGAGCTGCTGTCGCTCCTGCCTGGGCACGCACCGTGGGGCGCGCAGGCCGATGCCGCGCTGGCCACGGTCGCCCTCATGCGCGGTGATGTCGAGGGAGCCGCGACGGTCGGCGGTGCGGCCGTCCAGGCCCTCCAGGCGGGGCTCCACGAGGACGCCAGCCTGGAGATCGTCATCCCGGCCGCGCGGGCGATCTTCGCTGGGGCGCCGCCGGAGGTGCAGGGATTCGTCCGCGGCTTCCTGCAGACCACGCTGTCGAGGATCGCCCAGGGAACGGCCGACGAAACGATTCGCGTTCGATGGCTCGCCGGGCCGATCGGGCGCGAGCTCATCGAGCTGGCCGGTTCGATTGAAGTGCCCGACTCCGAGGTCGCGGCCGGCGGTGAGCAGGGGGCCGCGTCGGATGCGCCCGGCATCAGCCTGGACGGTACAGAGCGCCGGCTGCTGCAGCTCCTGACAGAGGGTCGGACGAACGCCGAGATCGCAGCCGAACTCGGCCTCGCCGACGACGACGTGGCCCAGCGCCTTGGGCGGCTGTTCGCCCGGCTTGGTACTTCGAGCCGCGCCGAGGCGACCTCGCTCGCCTTCCGCGGGCTAGCCGCGGTCGGGTCCCACTGATGGTCGTCCGCGCGCGCGTCGACCGTCACAAGTGCATCGGCGCCGGCAACTGCATCACCATCGCGCCGACCGCGTTCGACTGGCTCGCGGGCGACTTCGGCAAGAGCGACGTCGTCGGCGCGGACAGCGTCGACGAGGAGGTCCTCCGCGCCGCGGCATTCTCGTGCCCGACGGCCGCGATCATCCTCGAGGACTTCGCCGAGCTCCTGCCCTGGCAGCTCCGTGGCAAGGCAGGTCCCGCCCGGCGCGTCCTGAAGACCTTCATGTTCACGGACATCGTCGGCTCGACGAATCTCGTCGAGGCGCTTGGCGACGAGGCCTGGGAGACGATGCTCCGCTGGCACAACACGGCGCTTCGAGAGGTGTTCGGCGCCCACAGCGGCGAGGAGATCTCGACGACCGGTGACGGCTTTTTCGTCAGCTTCAATTCGCCGGATCTTGCGGTGGCGGCGGCGATCGCGATCCAGCGGCGGCTGGCGGAGCATCGCTCGACGCAGGGCTTCGCGCCCCAGGTCCGGATCGGGCTGCATGCCTCCGACGCGACGCAGGTCGGCAGCGATTTCCACGGGAAGGGTGTCCATGAGGCGGCGAGAATCGCGGCACTGGCGGCGCCGGCGAGATCATCGCGAGCGTCGCGACGGTCGGGGAGTCACACCGGACATCCAGCCTCCGGAGCGCGACGCTCAAGGGCCTGTCCGGGCCGATCGAAGTCGTCAACGTCGACTGGCGCTGAAGGTCGCGTTGCTGCCGGCATGTCCCTGACCGGCACGCGCGCGCCCGTTCCCATTCGCGTGGTCGTCGGTCTCTTCCTCGCGTCGCTTGCGCTTCGTCCCCAGCTCCTCGCGATCGGACCGCTCCTTCCCCTCATGCGTCCGGACCTGGCCTTGTCGGCCACCGCCGCGGCGCTGCTGACGACGATTCCGGTCCTGTGCATGGGACTCTTCGCCCCAGTCGGCCCGGTGCTGTCGGCGCGCTTCGGGTCGCGCACGGCCCTCCTGGCATGCCTGGTCCTCGTCATCGGGGGTGGTCTGGCTCGCGTCGCCGCGCCCGCGTACGCCCTGATCCTGCTTGCGACGTTGGGGATCGGCGTCGGGATCGGTATTGCCGGCGCGGTCCCGTCGATGATCGTCTCGAAGCGGGTGGCGATGCGACCTGCGCTCGGCACGGGCGCCTACGCGGGCGGGATCGTGGCCGGGTCGACGATCACGGCGGCGACCGTGGTGCCCCTCGCCGTTGGCGGAGACTGGCGCCTGGCGCTCGCGATCGTTTCGGTGGTCTCCGTCATCTCCGTCGTGGCGCTCGTCGTCCTCATTTCACCCGATCGACCCATCTGACCGCGGCACGGCGCGCGTGCCTCGTCTGCCCTGGCGCGACGCCACGGCCTGGATCCTCGTGGCGCTCTTCGGTCTCCAGTCCGTCCTGTACTACGGGATCATCTCCTGGCTCCCGAATGCGTTCGTCGAACGTGGCTGGTCGACCATCGACGCAGGTGCCCTCATTGCCGTGTTCAACGGGGTTGGCTTCATCACGACCGTCGGCGTTCCGCTCTTCGCCGATCGGTTCGGTGCTCGCCGGCAGCAGCTCCTTTTGACCGCCGTGGCGGCGACGGTCAGCACGGTCGCACTGACCCTGGTGCCCGAGTACGCGTTTCTGTGGATCGCGATGCTTGGCCTCGCGCTGGGCGCGATTTTCACGCTTGTTCTCACGCTGCCGCTCGATGTGACCAACGATCCGGCCCAGACCGGGGCGGTTGCGGCACTCATGCTCCTTGGCGGCTACCTGATCTCGGCCACGGGCCCGTTCGTATTGGGAGCCATGCGCGATCTCACTGGAACCTTCGAGGTCAGCCTCTGGCTCCTGGTTGCCGTGGCGATGTCATTCGCCGCCTGCTGCCTCTTGCTTTCATCTGACAGGCTGCGAACCGGCATCCGTCGATGATGGGCGAACGATGGCGGTGATGGGCGGCCTGGTCCCTTGAGTGGCTCGGGCGAACCGCTGCCGCTACAGCTCACCGGGGCGGCCGCTGCTCGCGGCCGGCGTCGGCGTCTCCAGCGCCGGGATCCAGGGTGTCTGCCTTGTCGGCAGAATCACTGGCCCATGGGCGCTCCCAACCCGTACACCATTCGTTCATTTGGTGTATCAGGCCCAGCGGTCGGGCCCCATGCCAGACGCCTCGTGGCCCGGAGCACTCTCGCCAGTAAGAGCAGTTGGTATCGAATCGCAGCGCCAGACAGGACAGACGCGTTCGCTCAGCAGGCTGCTCCGGACCAGATGAAGGATTCGCGCCCGGCCGACGCCATACTCACCGAGCGTGGGAGATGCCCGCGCCGATCCCAGGAGTCCGACGGTGTCGTCTGGCCTGGTCGAGCGCGCACAGCGAGGCGATCGCGAGGCATTTGATGCCATCGCCAGCGACGCATACCACCGCCTGTACGCGGTCTCGCGGCGCATCCTCCGCGATGGGTATGCAGCGGAAGACGTCGTCCAGGAAACGCTCATCCGCGCTTGGCGCGATCTGCCCGGGTTGCGCGAACCCGAGCGCTTCGATGGGTGGCTCCATCGGGTCCTGATCCGCGCTTGCGGCGATCACGTCCGCGCGCAAGGTCGACGTCCTCCACAAGTGTTCGTCCTCGACATCGATGGCCCGGTCGATGCCGACGACATCACCCGACTCGCCGATCGCGATCAACTCGAACGGGCCTTTCTTGAGCTGTCCGTCGACCATCGGACCGTGCTCGTACTGACCTACTACGTCGGCCTGCGGGCTCCGGAAATCGCGGAAGTCCTGGAGATCCCGCCCGGAACTGTGCACTCGCGCCTTCATTACGCCGTTCTGGCGATGCGGGCCGCCCTGATCCGATCCGAGTGGGTCGAAAACACAAGCGCCCGAACAACGTCACCCCATCCGGAGCATGGACGATGAACGACGACGCCTTAGACCAGGTCCTGCGCGATTGGCTCGGCGAAGGTCCCGAACGTGGCCGGGTCGAAGCCCTCGATCGAGCCCTGGCGGCGACGCACCGCACGGGCCAGCGGCCGAGATGGCGCCGACCATGGTGGCCCGCGCGGTTCGCCGTGATGAACACCTTCGCGAAGGTGGCCGTGGCCCTGACCGCCGTCGTGGGCATCGCCGTAATCGGGCTCACGGTCGCGCCGAAACCCGGCGGTGCCGGAGCTGCTCACCTGAACCCTGCTGCGTCCGTCGTGGATAACGCGGGCGCGCCGCCGAACTCCCTAGTCCAGCAGGTCTGGACAACGAATGAAGCGGTGGCCGTGACCGTCCAACGGCAAGACCCGACCGACAGGGGGCGCTACTACTGGCGCGCAGTGACCTACGACACAATCGGCCTCCAAGGTTGGACCCAGACCGATCAAACGACCATCGTGCGCGAGCCCGGCACGCAGCTCTTCGAGGGGCTGGCAGAGGCCATCGATCCCGCGGGGCTGCACAGCTTCAGATTCACGGTGGTGCCCGGCGACTTCAAGGAGCCGACGATCCTGTCGCCCGGGACCCCTGTTGACGTCAACCAGACGACCCGCCTCACATACGTCGGCGACACCGGCTATTTCGCGATGCTCGAAAGGGACAGCGGCTCTGGGCCATACACGGTGACCGCCATGACCCAGCCGCCCGAAGACGCGCCAGGGCAGCTGACGCAGGCCAAGTTGCGGGTCGCTGGCAGTGACTATCCGCGAGAGATCACAAATCTCTACCTGCAAGTCGCACCCGGCTCGATCGGCGCCAACGCCAGGAAGCTCGAGGACAAAGTCCGAGCCGATGCCGCTTCATTGGCCCCGTTCGATCTCGCCAGCCAGATCGTGACCGAGCTCCATTCACCAACATATACCTATGCAACCGACGTCCGCGACGTCGACTGCGCAACCTTGTCGACGGCGGAATGCTTCGCGACCTACAAGCGCGGGTTCTGCCAGTACTACGCAGCCACGATGGCCGTGCTGCTGCGCGACCTGGGCGTGCCAACCCGCATCGTAGAGGGCTTCCTCCCGGGCGACGTTGACCGCAACTCGGGAACCGAGACGATCCTGATGAGTAGCGCACACACCTGGGTCGAGGTGTATTTCCCGGGCCATGGCTGGGTGACGTTCGACCCAACCGGCGGCAACCGATCCCAAGTCGAACCATTGCCGCCGACGTAACGACGGGCGCTGCGACGCAGCTCGGCGACTTCGGTCGCTATCGATCGCCCGAACAAACCGATGTCGAGCTTCACCAGATCCGGCCGGAGTTCGAGAACGTGGCGGAAGCTGGCCTAGCCCGCCCTGGCGTTATCAACCGCGAGCCGCGTGTCGGGTCGACGGGACCCGCGAGGACCGACTGCCCTTGCGCCCCGGTTAGCGCGCGGACTGCCATGTCAGAGCATCCCCAGATCGAATGAGGGCATTGGACCAGCCCGTTAGTTGTATCGGCGCAGCGTTACCCCTCGGGTCGACGATGAAGATCGCAAAGTCCTGTGGGTCCGAAACGATCGCATCTGGGGGACGATTTGGAGCCCGTAATGGGCAAGCCGATCGGGGTTCGGTGACCATGCAAAACCGGTAATCGCGCGGACACCGGGTGGCAATCGAATACCGTGAACGATTGCTTCTTGGCCTGGCGACTCGACGACAAAAACCTGGCGTCCAGTTAGATACGCGAGTCGATCGCCCCGTGGTTCCCAGGCAAGGCCCGCCACACGCGCAGACTCGGCATCAGGATCCAATCTTGGGGCGATGACGAACTCCGCGAGCAGCTCATCGGGATGCTCGACCTCCACGAGCCGGACGAAATGGTGCACGGCAGAAGCCGCCTCCGGTGCTTGAGCGGAGTGCGAAACCGCATCTCCGGCGATCGCGATCACGGTCCCGTCGCGGGACCACGCGAGGAGGTTCCAGATCTCATCCTCTGGAGCAGCGACGAGCTCTTCGCAACCAGAACCGTCTGCCGAAGCCAACGTGATGCTCGTGCCGCCGTCGGGAAGGGCATCCAAGATTGACAAGTGCGATCCATCGGGCGACCAGTCGAAGTCGACGATCGTCGACGGATCGTTCGGACCTGGTTGCGCAGCCGGGACGATGACAGCGAACCGACCATCTAGAGTCGCGACCTGGAGCCCGTTACCCCATTGCAAGGCGAGACGTTGACCATCTGGCGCACCGAGTTGAATCTGAGACGAAACCGGGCGGTTTGACGCTCGAAAAGTCACGGGACACAGAACCTGCGGCATCCAGGGTCATCAACAAGATCGCGGTTTCGCCATCAGCGGCGTAGGGAGACTCGATTACGGCGAGCCGTGAACCGTCTGGTGAGAAAGCGGGTTGTTGATGTTCCGTAACCTCGTCCTCAATGCCGAGGACTCGACGGACGGGTGTACCCTCCGCCACAAAGTAGATATCAAGCGCACCGCCACCGCTGTGGGCACCATAGGCGACCGACCCAAGGCTGGGTCCCGACTTGCCATCAGCCGCGAAGGCGATCTAGCCTGCGATCGCTGGATCCCTCGGCACCGCTCGTGGGCCTGCGAGCGCCCAGATCGCGACGGCCGTGCCGGTCATCACGGTGGCTGCCAGAGCGATCGTCTGTCGGCCTCGCCACCCCCTCGGCATGGCTCGCGATCGCATCTAGACCGCCAGCTTGTGCGAGCTTCGGAAGCGCGCGGGTCGGCAACAGACGGACCTTGTGCGATGCCCTTGGGAAAGTTTCACGCCTGACAGCATGCCTCATCCTTGCTGACGTTCGCCGGACGTCGTTCAGCGCATGCGATCCGACCAAATCGAGCCTGATCTGTAGCGGCCACCGCGAGTCTCGGGTCACGATTGGGTCATCGTGTCGGTTTCTGAAGCCGAACCCGATCGACCACTCCTGACGCGATCGGCGAGTACCCTCGGTCCATGAGCCGGCGCGCCGACCCGGAGCGCATCTACCGGGCCCAGCGGGCCGGCATCTTCATGCGCCTGATCAACGGCGAGCGGCTAGACCACTTCGACGCCGAGCACTGGCTTGCACGCTGGGACCGCGAAGCCGAGGCGAACGGACGGGCCGTGGGCTCGCAAGGCTATTGGGACGCCGCGTGGCGGTGGATTACGGAGAACCGCCGGAAGCATTGACGGACCCGGGCTTGCTGACCCGCGAGCGAAGGTAGACCGCGTAGCATGTTTCGCACGCCTCCTGCTCGGGCATGATCTCTAGGGCCTGCCCCTGAAGCTCGTCGTTCGGCGGATAGCTAACCCCGCAGTGTGCGACCCGTAATCCGCTGCGAGTGATCATGACCAGTAAGTGCCATTTCCCTGGCCCTAGCAGGGGGCGCATCCAGGCATTCATGAGCGCGATGGCGGAAGGGGTCGGTGTGGCACAACGTGCCTCGGTGGGGACCCGAGTATGCGCCACGCATGCAACGGCCCCCGATCGGCCCGTCGAGGCTGGCCTCGCATCCTAGACTCGTCGTCTCAATCCACCCCGAATGGACAGGAGGCACGCATGCTCGGCAACCACCGCATCCATCCGGTCCTGCTGTCGACGGACCTAAACGCGTCGCGCGATTTCTACCACGACAAGCTCGGGCTTGAGATCCTGGTCGAGCGCGAGGGGGAGGCGATCGAGTTCCGATGCGGCGGCGGCGGGAAGCTCGCCGTCACCAAGAGCACGACGGGAACGGCAGACAGCCAAACCCAGCTTGGCTGGGACGTCGAGGATCTAGAGGCGGAGCTCGCTGAGCTACGCGCCCGCGGCGTGGCGATCGAGGAATACGACTTGCCTGAATTCAAGACCGAAAACGGCGTGGCCGACTTCGGCTTCGCGTGGATGGCGTTCATCGTGGACCCGAGCAAGAACGCGCTGGCGATCATACAGCAGAAGCACTAACGGCCCGCTGTCTGCCCGTCAAGGCTGGGACAAGCCCGGGATCGCGAGGACGGGACCCGAGCAGGGGCCGGGTCGGGCGCCATCTGGTTCGGGGAACTCAGACAACGCCCGGAGGGAGTGTGTCAGGCGGGTATCAGCTGCGGCTTACGCGGAGCGTCGAGATGCCACAAAGCCCATGAAGATCCCAGGGGCGTTGGACGAATAGGCCTTCCCGATCGTCACCCATGATCGCGCGCCGCCGCAAATGGCAGTGCGAGGATACCCCCGCCGATGTTTGCGATCAGCGCTGCCCGCTCTGAGCCGACGGCATCGAGCACCACCGGGATGTCGGCCATGAACTCCTCAAGGGTGGGCAGTGAGGCGGTCGGGTCGGATCTGAGAGGCCGGTGCCGCGTTTGTCGAACATGATTAACCGCCCGAAGGAGGCCAGCCGCTCGCGAAACTCCGCGACGGGCGCCACGTCCCACTGCGCTTCGACGTGGCCAAACCACTGGTCGAGGAGGAGAATGTCCGGCGGGCCCTCGCCGACGACCTGGTAGGCGAGGTTGAGGTCGCCGAGGCGGGCGTATTGAGTCTCTGGAAGCATCGAACCTAGTATCGCTGGCAAATCCGGCAATGGGCACGCACACGACGTAGCGCCGTCCGGGATCGGAGGCTTTCCGAGGGTCGAGGCACACAAGCACTCCGCCAGCGATCGGGTCCGAGGCGCGAGCTGCGGAATCAGCCCTGCGGAGGGGCTCATACGCTCTCTCGACACAACCTCGTGGCGACGATCGCGCACACCCCGGAGGCACGACTGACAGTTTCGCGATCCGGCCTTGGCCTAGTTGCGTCGCGAGCTCCTTGAGGCATTCCCCGGCGCCTTTTCTTCAAATTGACCCTTGCTGCCCATCGGGTCGAAATCGGCGCCTGATGCCCATGGGGAGCGGAGATTCTCGTCACCCTGCCGTCTCCTCGGTGCGGAATGGCTCATCGTCAATCAGAGCCACCGCTGGCGCGGAGAGATTTTGCCTAGGAGACAACGTGATGAATTCGGTTCATCTCATCGAGGACCCTGAGGCGTCGACGGCAACCTCAGGGATCCAAATCGGCCAGCGCGAACGCGACGGCGGCATTGATATCCATCGCGGCCGAGTCGGCGCGGGCAGAGTCGAGTTGGTCCGTAGTCAGGGCTTCAACGACGAAGTCGAGGAGTTGGCTGATCGCGCTTTCATCGATTTGGCGCAGGTTGATCCCCTCGCGCTCGCGGATACACTGCGCGCCGAGGATCAACCGGGCAGCCCGTTCCGGATCGTGATCCACTTCGACTTCGCCCAGCCGTTCGAGGCTCTCGGCGACGCCGTCGGCATCCTCCAGCTCGTGGAACACGGATAGGGCGGTTCGCAGAAGCCTACGGGCCTCGTCAGTTCGTCCGACCTTCAACAGCGCGGTGCCAAGTGCGCTCGACGAATAGGCCGACCCGCCCCTTGCACCCAAATTCTTGTCGATCATGAGCGCCTCTTCGAGTCGTTCGATGGCCAAGCCGAAATCGCGCCGATCGATGGCCAGGATTCCGAGATTCGTAAGGACGGTCGCGACGCCGGCCAGATCGCTCCGGGCTCGACGCCGATTGAGGCTCTCCGTCATGAGCACTTCGGCCGTGTCTAGGTCACCGATGTTTCGACGGACGACACCCAAGCTGTTGAGCTCTCGCGCAATACCTCGTTCGTCTCCGATGTCGCGCTGGATGGCCAGTGCCTCCTCTAGGCGGTCCGTGGCGTTGCCTTCATCGCGCTGCTCGTCGAGCATGACGCCGAGCCAATGCAGAGCTTCCGCGCGCATTTGAGGCGGTGCCTCAGGGTCTGCCATCAGGCTTTGGGCGAGCCAGGTCGCGCTGTCCCGAACCCGGCCTCGCAAATACCACGGGCGGCCGAGCACGGCCGCCAGCCGCAGGGCGAGATGCTCAACGTGTTCCGCCGCGATTGCCCATCCGAGCGCTGCCCGAAAGTCATCGCTCGCGCGATCGAGCGCTGACAGCGCCTCGATTTCGCGAGGCGTGTCGAGCAGCTGTGCTTCGCGGACGGCGACGTCCAGCATGTAGCTGACGTGCCAATTCCGAACGTGGTCCGAAACTCCGCTCGTGCTGAGTGCCTGGGCCGCGAAGTCGCGAATCGGGCTCAGCAACCGGTAGCGATCCTGATCGTCGGAGTCGACGCGAAACACCAGGCTTCGATCGATCAAGGTGCTGAGGATGTCTAGATCGCGCGCCTCTCCTCGCCCGACGTCCGTAGCCACAGCGGACACAGCGCGAAGGTCGAAATCACCGGCGAAAATCGACAACCGCTGAAGAAATGCCTGCTCAGGATCGTCCAGCAATTCGTAAGTCCAGGCGATTGTGTCAGCAAGCGTCCGCTGGCGTTCCGGTGCGTCGACGGGCGCACCGCCGGGTAGCGGCATTGATTGCTCCAGCCGGCTCAGGATCGCGGACGGCGACAGCAACCGGGTAGCGGCAGCCGCCAGCTCAACGGCAAGGGCCAACCCATCAATTCGACGCACGATGGCACAGACGGCGTCGACGTTCGAGGCAGTCAACTCGAATGACGGCTTGACAGCCTGTGCCCGACGAACGAACAGCTCCACAGAAGGAGATCCCAGGGCGGAATTCAAGGCTTGAAGCCGGTGGCGGGATCGACAGCGGATGGACGGAAAACTCCTGCTCGGCCCTCACGTGCAACGGCGAACGAGCCGTAACGAGCAGCCGTGTTGTCGGACAGTTCTCGGCGACAAGCGCAACAAAGGTCGCAATCCCCGGGTGCCGGTCCGCCGTCTCAAGCAGCCAAAGCACGCGTCGATCGCGCAGGTACTCCAGAAGCGAAGTGGTCGTGTCGCCCGCCGACGGGACCCGAACGTCCATCAGCATGGCGAGTTCCGCGATCACAGTATCGATCTGGTCGATCGGCGCGAGATCGAGGTAGAAGACACCATCAGGGAATTGCGGTACCAGGGTTCGAGCTACCTCGACAGCCAGGCGACTCTTTCCGATTCCACCAGCGCCAGTAATGGTCACGAGTGGGCTGTCAGCGATCAATCGCTTAAGTGCGGCAACTTCGGCTTCTCGGTCGACGAAGGACGTTGCCTGAGTAGGCAAATTCGACGGATGAGCCTGAAGCGTTCTGAGCCGCCTTGAGGTAGCTTGAAGCCCGTCGATCCGGAGTTGCCACAAGCGTGTCACACCGACGTCCTTGAGGCGATGCCGCCCAAGATCCAGAAGGGTCAGGTGGATTGGAAGTTGGGCAGCCACGGCCTCGGCGACCTCGTGCGATACGAGGACCTGTCCACCATTGGCGGCGCTGGCGATTCGGGCAGCGCGATTGATGTCGATCCCAACGTAGTTGTCGCCCGCGACGATCGCCCGCCCAACATGGAGGCCGATCCGCACGCGAAATTCACTTCCGGCAGGCCAGTTGTGAGCTGCCAGCGATCGTTGGGTATCGGCGGCCGCGCCGACGGCCTCGACGGGCGAGGTGAAAACCGCGAAGAACGAGTCACCCTCGGTCGATATTTCGGTTCCGCCATGAGCCGCCAACGCATCGCGCACAAGGCGTTGATGGTCAGCGAAAAGCGCTGGGAAGCGACCACCCAGGTCCGTCAGAAGGCGCGTGCTTCCCTCAACGTCGCTGAAAAAGAAGGTTAGTTGCCCACTCGGCAGTTCTCTGGCTCGGAGCAATTGCCGTCCTCCTCCCCGGAGGTTAGCGGCGGTGAAGCCACGCGGGGCAGGCCGGTGCTCGGAAGTCAACCGATCGCTGGTGGTGTATTCGATTGTCTAGCCACAAAGGTTGAGAAGGTGCTCCATATTGTCGGTCGGCCAGGTCCGCGAAGGGTGCACCGCGAGCACCGCGGCGATTCGTCCAAGGTGGAGACGCAGTTCCAGCCTGGCCCCGCTAAGGCCGCTTCGCGTCTGTAATGCCGATGAAAGCCGCACCACGCGTGGGGCGTTGCACAATCTACTTTGATGCACCGCACCGCGAAGGCGACCGAAGTCCGGTTGATTACCATCCCGACGGGCGACTTGGCGTTCTCGCAAATGGCTGACCACCTTCACGCGACTACGGAGGGCCAAGACCCCGCGGTGCTGGAGAGGCGACTCCGGCGCACGTTTCCGCGAGCCGTCGTTCGGTCCCGAGCGCTGTCAGGCGAGACGCCTGTTTGGTACGTCTACCGCGACGGCGGCTGGAGGCCGTCGCTTGATGAACCCTGGTGGGAGGCGGTCAACCTTCCCCGGCTGGTCGTCGACCGCGACGGCTGGGTCGTCGAGGCCAACGCGACGGCACTTGGGCTCCTCGAGATAGAGGCGGGCGACCTGCATACCCGTCATTTCACCGACTTTGTGGCTGCTGGAGCTCTGCCGGACTCGATGGCGCTGTTCGGCATCGTCGACCAGGGCCACGAACTGACGGCGACGATCCTGCTTCGCCCAGCCTCGGGGCGCGTCATCGCCGCCGACCTGCATGCCTCGCGGGTGGACGAAACACTGGTCGGAGTACTGCGCCTTGCCGACGGTGTCGAAGTGCCCGGGGAGCAAGGCGTCGGTGAGCGACCTCCCGTCGTGTCAGAACCCAAGACTGATGCCGCGTTCCGTGGCTATGTCGAGCTCGCGCTGTCGCGGATGGCCGCGCCCACTCCCGACGGCCTCGCTCTTCGTCTCCGCCGGCTCTACCCGCATGCCGAAGTGCAGACTCCGGACGGCCATTGGCTCGCGACGCGGGAGCCTCAGGCCGAACGCGAGGGTCTTTCCGAGTGGTGGACAGACCCGTCGCTTCCCCGAGTTCGATATGACGCGCAGGCGCTCATCCTGGCGGCGAACCAGGCGGCCGAGGCCCTCCTTGGCAGCCGGATGGTCGGCCATTACTGGCAGGAGTTCGTGACGCCCGGCTCCACTGAGCAGGTCTCGGCGATGCTGGCAATCCTGGCCGAAGTCGGGCGGGCGGAGTCCCGATTTCGAATGCCTCGGTCGGACGGCTCCCTAGTCGAGTTCGACTCCTACACCGAGGTCGACGGTGAGGACTACACGACGATCATGCGTCCGAGATCCTAGCCAGATTGAGTAACGTCCTGCTCGACTTCCCAGGCTGAGACGAGACATCCCCTCAGCGTCCGAAGCCGCCTGGACGTAGCTTGGAGGCCGACGATCCGCAGTTGCCACAACCGCGTGACGCTGACGTCCTTCAGCTGAGGCCGCCCGAGATCCGGCAACGTCAGGGTGGTCGGATGCTCCGCAGATACGGCGTCAGCGACCACATGAGGACCCGACGCAATTGTCGCCGGCGACGATTGCCCGCCCAGCTCGGAAGGCCTATCCGAACGCGAAAGGCATGCCCGACGGGCCAGCTGTGAGAGGCCACCGAACGTTGGGCATCGGCGGCGGCCGTACGGCTTCGAGCGGTGACGTGAACACCGCGAAGAAGGAGTCATTTTCGGTCCAGATCTCGTTCCCCGATGAGCCGCGTAGGGCCCCCGCATCAACTGCTGATGATCGCCGAGAAGGGAGGCGAGCGACTGCCCACGTCCGTCAGAAGACGGGCGCTTGCCTCGACATCACTGAAGAGGAAGTCGTCTGCCCACTCGGCAATTCTCTAGCTCGAAGCACCTAGTTCGCTCCTTCGGAGGTTGGCCGGTGGACCAGCGAGGGGGTCGCCGCTGGCGTAGGCCGCCCGGCGCTGACGGTCGGATCTGCCGCGATGTCGATCGCACGGTCGGTTTCCGATGATCGCCATACAGAGACGAGTTGACCTGGCCCTGGGGCCGACGAACCGTGTGGCAACAATCCAGGGGTACCTTCGGCCTATGTTGCCGCGCCGCGCCGCCGAATACGGTCTCTGGGGCTCTACCACCCAGATTTGAGGCCAATTCTTGTTCGGAACGCGAATCCGTCCCGCCCGACCCATTCTCCTGTTCATCGTCTACGGCATCTTCCTGGTGATCGTGGGCGTGACCGCGACTGCCCAGACCGTCCTCGTTTCCCTGAACTACTCGACGTCTAGCCTGCAGACGATCGTCGGCAGCGACGCCGGGACGGTCCGGACATTCGTGAACGGCTACCTTCGCCCAGCGGATCTCGCCGGAGCGGCGCCGGTTGACCGCGTCACCACGATCGAGCGCGGCCTGGCCGGCCTAGTGCGGCAGGGAGAGCTGTTGCGCATCGAGGTCCGCGACCCAGACGGGATCGTCAGGTTCACGAGCGACGGGAGCGGGAGGAACCAGGCTGCCCCACGCTCAGCTGCCTTCGAGGCGGCTCGTAGCGGGACGGTCGACGCGGCGTTCGTCTCCGACGAAGCCGAATACGTCGGCGCTCCGCTCGCTGCGGAGGGCCTGCTCCGGGAATACTTCCCACTCCTTGACGCCGATGGCGCGCCGCAGGGCGTGGTCGCCATCTGGCGCGACGCCGCTCCCATCATTGCGACGCTCGACAACGTTCGCACGCAAGTGGTCGTCGTCACGATCTCGGCCGCCCTACTCGCGGGAGTCTTCCTGTACTTGATCTTCCGCTCCGCCCAGGGTCGCATCACTCGTCAAACGGCACAGATCCTGGAGTCATCTCGACGCGACCCCTTGACCGGGGTCCTGAACCACGGCGCCCTTGTCGGCGAGCTTGCCCTGAAGATCGAGAGTGTCCGTGCCGAGTCCACCTCGATCGGTGTCGCCCTCTTCGACCTCGACAACTTCAAGCTACTGAATGACACGCACGGTCACGAAGCTGGCGATCTCGTCCTCGGGCTCCTTGCCCGCCATCTCGCCGACGGCTTGCCCACCGGCGTCACCTTTGGCCGGTACGGTCCCGATGAGTTCCTCGCCATCGCTCCGGGGATCTCCGGACCCGACCTGGTACCTGCCATCGAGGAGGTGCGGCGGCAGCTCGTCGGCGAGAGCCTCGGGTTCGGTGAAACGGAGCGCCTGCCCGTATCCATCAGTGTTGGCGTGGCCACGTTCCCGGAGGACGCGACATCAGTCACGGAGTTGCTTTCTTCCGTGGCGGTTGTCCTGGCGGAGGCCAAGGCAAGCGGCGGGGATTCCATTCGGCTCGCCGGACGCGCGCCGGAACAGACGCCCGAGGCGCGCAGCTTCGATACCCTCCAAGGCCTGGTTCTGGCGGTCGACACGAAGGATCGATACACCAAGCGGCATAGCGAAGATGTCGCCCGGTACGCCAGCTTCCTCGCCCATCGGCTTGGCCTCGACGAGGAGTTCATACGCACCATCAACCACGCCGGGTTGCTGCACGACGTGGGCAAGATCGGCATCCCGGACGCCATCCTGCGCAAGCCCGGGAGGCTGACCAGTGACGAGAATGAAATCGTCAAGCAGCACGTCGCTCTTGGCGACTCGATTGTCCAGAACGTCGCCAACACGGACATCATTCGGGCCGGCATTCGCCACCATCACGAACGTTGGGACGGCCGAGGCTATCTGGAGGCCCTGTCCGGGAATGACATTCCGTTGATTGCCCGGATTCTCGCGGTTGGCGACGCGTTTTCCGCGATGACGACCACCCGGCCGTACCGGAAGGCCCTGCCGCTCGAAGAAGCCCTGCGCCGCCTCGGCGATGCCGCCGGAACCCAGCTGGACGAACAGCTCGTTTCGGTATTCATTCGAGGCATCGAGACTTCCCCGGACGCGCCCGCTGCCTGGCCGGGACACCCCGGGACAGGTGCTCTGGAGTCCAGCACGGATCGTGGCGTGACCGAGCGACGCGGCGTCCGAACGGCGGCCGCCGGCCTCCTTGTGGTGTGCCTCGCGCTGGTCCCATCGACGGTTCTAGGGGCGAGGCTCTGGACTGCCGCTCCGTCGCCCGCAACGTTCGACGCCGGGACATGGTGGACATCGACATCACGGTCCAAAACGTCGGTGGCAACGGAGGGGGCGATGAGATCACCTGCGTGATCCTCGACATCCCCGATGCGTTCGCGCTGGCTAGCGCCTCCGTGATCTCGGTCAAGGGGGTGACGTCCCCCGCCTCCACGGTTGGACGACATTGACGACGGTTGTCGCCGGCGGTGCAAAGGTGACCTTCAAGGAAGCAACCGACTCCAATCCGTTGGTTGGACTTCCATCCGGCGACCAGGCGGTCTTTCGTGTGACTGGTTCCGCGGCGGCGGCCGGAGCGCTGAGTTGGGATGCGTCCGCGTTCGACAAGCCAGGCGGCGGCAGCAACCCTGACTGCGGGTCAGGTGACTTCTCTACTCAACCGATCGTCTTGACCGCGACCAACGGAACGCCGACGCCGACACCCACACCCACGCCTACTCCGACACCGACGCCTACTCCGACGCCGACACCGACCCCGACGCCGACACCTACTCCGACGCCGACACCAACTCCGACGCCGACACCGACGCCGACGCCGACACCCGACGCCGACACCTACGCCACGCCGACCCCGACGCCGACGCCGACACCCACGCCGACCCCGACCCCGACGCCGACACCGACGCCGACTCCGACCCCGACCCCGACCCCGACGCCGACACCGACACCGACACCGACCCCACACTCCAACGCCAACTCCGACGCCAACTCCGACGCCGACACCGACACCAGCGCCTACTCCGACGCCGACCCCGGCCCCGACGCCTGCCCCGACGCCAGCGCCTATGCCTACCCCAGCGCCCACGCTCGCGCCTACTCCCGTTCCCACCCCGATGCCGTCTACTTCGCCGGCACCGTCTCCTGCGGCGACGCCTGGGCCAACACCTGGCGCGACCCCGACGCCTCCGCCCAGCGGGATTGCGTCACCCACTCCGCCAACAACACCGATCCGTGAGCCCGCGCTCGACCCGGGCCCGGCATCGGTGCCCGATCAGGAACCGGTGCCGGATCCCCCTCCGGGCCCCACGCCGACACCCGTAGCGACACCGACACCGGGCCCGAGCCCCACACCCGATCCGACGCCGACGCCAACCCCTTGGCCGGCCACGACCCCGCGAGCGCCCCTCCCACCTGCCGATCCGCCAACGATCGAAGAGCATTTCAACGTTCCGATCGGGGGGAGCGCGACACAGCCAGTCGACTTGGGTGACATCGGCTTGGCCGCAGCCAGCCTGGGTAGCCTTGGTGCGTTCCTCTGGGCGGTGCCCGGCTTGGCGCTGTCTGTCCCGGGTCTGCTGCTCGTGGCCGCGATCCTGGCGCAGGCGGCGGGGGGATTGGCCTGGATCCCGGTCGCACGCCGCAAGATCGGCGGTTTCGGTCTCCGGGGTAGCGGACCCTCCAGCACGCCTCCGCGAGGCTGAGGCTCGGAGGAGAGCGTCCGAGGTCCGAAGGGCTTAGACGTTGGAACCCGAAGCCATCGGCCTACGCCCACCGGGCCTCCGCTCCGGTCCTCTCAACGCGGTCATGCTCAGGGTTCGGCTTCGATGGGCCGTTCGGGCTAGTCGGGACCGCCGTCTTGATATCCAGGCGAAACTCCGACGCGTCGTTCAAGCAGGTCGCAGCTAATCGACCCTCGCGTACGGTTTGCATCTAGCGAGTTCTTTCAGTCCTCGCTACCGGGGCGAGTAACGGCCCCGGCCAGGGACGGAGCGGGGGCCGTGCCGGGTGCCACCCACGATGTGGTCATAGTATCGAGCGCAGTCGGGCTCGGCCCGTACTGTGTCGAGCGCCAGTCAGGCGGGGGACGGAGCAGTCCGACGGCTCGACGAGACATACACCATATGGTCATTTGATGTACCAGCGGGAGCAGGCTGGCGAAACTAGTGATACGAGTGCGCAATCACGTCCCGCGGATCTGCTGACGCTGGCCCTCCGCTGCGTCAGGGACGATCGGCCGCACTCGACCGAAGTCAGGGCGAAATGGGCATGGACGACGGTAGCGGGCAGCGAGCACGGGCCGGGACGAGCGCGCCGACTCAGACATCTCGCGGACATGACACAACACGGGATGCCTGGTGGCAAGGGTCCCGCTCTGACGACGGAGGCCGTGGGCGACCCCTATGCCTCCAGCGAGAGAGTGCCGCCGAGGGCGGCGCGGCTTCGGGTGCGGTCATCAGGGCGGCGCTCGCCGGACCCATCGGGACGGCCGTCGGCGCCGCGGTGGGCGGTGTCGCGGGGCGCAGCGGCGGGACCCGACGAGCCGGCTAAGAGGCCAGGCGATGGGCGGGTCGACTCTCGCGAGGATCGCAAGGCCGCCTACGAGAGCGCTCCCGCTGCGAGCCCGCGCGGAGTGGCGCCAGCCATGCCGGACGCACGGCGCGAGGAGCATGCCGCTGACATCCCGGTCGTCGACGCGCTCACGGGCCACGGCGAAGCCGAGGCGGAGCGTGCCCCGCGGCGCCGTCGGGCGGCGAACGGCCATGAATGAGCAGATTGATCCGCCTTCAACAACCAGCGCCGCGTAAGGCTGACCCGGTGCCGTCAATGCCGCCGTCTTGCTCGAACTCCAAATCTTACGGCCGTCGATATATCGATTGGCGATATATACGCTCTCACCCTGGCCCTCATGGTGTCGTGGGTCGTCCTCGTCGCGGGTCTGCGAGGGAACATGAAGAAGCCGCAAGGCGGTTAAGACTTGTCGGCAGAACGTTCCCGCTCGATCCAGTCCCAGCCTTCATCCCAGAACCGGCTTGACGTTCTAGGCCATCCGATGTCCTTGGCCTCGCGCTCCCACCGCGCGATCCAATCCTCAGCGACGTCCTTGTCGAGGCGCGCCCCGGACACAAGCCGCGTGAACATCCCGGCCCGTTGGGCGTGATAGATCTTCTCGGGGTTCCCGCGACGTGCCATACCAGCATCGTAACGTCACCTCCGAGGACACTGTTGAAGGGACCCCGGGTAGCCCTAACGAAACCGGCGACGGTGCGTTTTGGCAACGGGGAGCTTCCGGTTCGCGTGGTCTCACCGTCCCCCGGCGGTACGCCCGCATCCGGGGGCTCCTCGTTTTCCCAGGGACAGAGCAGCCTCCGTCGGCCCGTCGAAGGCTGGACAACCGGGCGGTTCCGATACGGGCGGTCCTGACGTTGCACGGACACGGCCCCCGTCGGCCCGTCGAGGGCTGGACAAAGGGGTGAACCGGAATCGCGACGACCGGATCGCAGCCACGGCGGAGGTGGGCGCAGACCGATCGCTTGGGCTGCGCCCGGGCCGATTCTGCCAAGGCGGGCATGAGCTGGGCGTCTTCGAGGCTGACCGAGTCGTCACCAACTAATGGCCGGGGTTCACGCTGACGGCCCCGTCGGTGTCGAGGCTGGCCGGGACAACGGGAGAGAAGCCCGGGATCACGACGACAGGACCGGAGCGGGGCCGAGTGAGCGCCGTCCAGGAGGGAGCCTAAACGACGCTCGGCGCGAGTCTGTCAGCCGGGGATTACGTGCGGCTTACGAATAGCGTTGGGATGCTCACAGGGCGCATGAGATCCCCGGCCAGTTGAGAGGAAGGAGCCTTTCCCGGGTCGCCCCAGCAGTCATGTCGCCTAAAACCCGCGGCCGAGCGTCGCCAAACCAGCGCCACCGAGCGTAATCGCGACCGCATACCCGGTCACGGCCTCGATGCCGAAGGGCACGAGCGATGTCAGGATCGCCACCCCGACCGCCATGACGCAGCACACGGCACCTACCACGATCCAGAGGAGGCGAGGGAACCAGTGTGGATTGCCGGTCGTCCATTGCCACTCGGGACGTCGGTCTGGTGTGAGCCTTGTCCCCGTTTGCGGCTGCAGGCTCGACGGCTGGCGGCCCCAAAACGCATCCGGAGGTCCACGCTCGCAAAGCCTGATGAGTCATCTTCGGAGTCTCGTCCAGCCACCAGAGCTGCGGACACATCGGGGGATGGGTGTTTGTGGTGCTGATCCGTCCATTGAGCGAATGCCCCATAGATCCTTGAAGAACTTGACGCCGTTTAGCGCCCGAAGCAAGTCGTCGAGGAAGTCGAGCATGAGGTCAGGATCGAAGGAAGCTGGACACTGCGTTGATGACAGAGAGGATCGCCATCCCTGCCGAGAATCACCCCAACAATTGCGACGGCGATGAACATGGCGACGATCGCAACGTATCCCCCAGGGGGAACCATCATTGGGACGATGGGGTGCTCAGCGATTTCGCGGCGGGCGCCTTCGTAGTCTTCGGGCGATATCTCGCCGGCGTTCCTCCGCCGCATAAGTTTCGCCGAATCGTGCACGTAGGTCATCGTCTTCGGGTCGGGCGCGGTCGGCGGATCTTCGAACCACTCTGAGAACGCGGACCGAAGCAACTGCCGGATTGCTCCGTCAACCTTCGTCGGCGGGGCGGCGGCCACCACCCAGGGGACTTCCGGCTCTCTTTCGTCGCTCGCCGACAGCACGATCCGCGGCTGTCGCATTTGGGGACGACTGGTCGCCGAGACGGTTGGGCTCCCATCGTTCTCAGCCGGTGACGGGTGGGCCTTGCTCAATCTACACCCAGCCTCAACGGTCCCCGGAAGCCGACCTGGCGAGTTCCGTTGACTATTGACGTCGATTGCACTCAGGGTCTCCGACTCATGTCAGCAGCCTGGTCGATCGCTGTCTGCATCTGCGCACGAGTCGAATCCAATTCGAGAGCGTCGAGCCGATCTGCCATGGCCAAGGCCAGCTCCAATCCTGCGATGTTTACGCCGCGATCGTCGACGAGGTATCGGATCCGCTGGAGCCGGTGCAGGTCGGCCAGCGAGTAGAGACGCTGATTGCCGGCTTGTCGATGCGGCGTGAGGAGGCCGGATCGCTCGTACTTGCGAGGGTCTGGGGATGCATGCCGCTGAGGCGGGCCGCGACGGCGATGGTGTACACGCCGTCGCGGTCGTCCATGTTGGAGGTTCAGTCTGGGTGGAAGCGGCGCCGATTTGCCGATCGGCGCCGACTTTGATCTGCTTCGGCTTGGCGTCGGCGGTCTTTGGCAGGGTGAGGGTGAGAACCCCATTCTCGAACGTAGTTTCTGCCTTATCTGCGTCGATCGTCCGCGGCAAGGTGACCTGCCGGATGTACTCGCCTGGGGTGACCTCGTGGACCAGCCAGGCGGCACCGTCCGGGATTGCGGGTTCCTCGGCACGGGCGCGCAGGGTGAGCACGCCAGCCTGAAACTGGATGTCGATCGCCTCGGGTTCTACACCGGCGACCACCGCCCTGACGACGAGCTCATCGGCCGTCTCGTAGACATCCAGCGGAAGATAGTTCATCCCAAGCCCAGACCACGTCAAGTAGCTTCCAGGGCTAACCCAGCGATCCTCGAAGAGCCGATCCATGTTGTCCCGCAGGGACATGAAGTCGCGCAAGGGACTGAAACCATGCGAGCCATAGCGACGACACCTCCATCTGCTTCTTTTGCCGGTGGCGGACGCCACGGCCAATGTGTAGCAGATGATACAGATCGTGTCAAGTTAGCTGCGTAGTGGTAGTGCGTGACTAGAGTACGCTGCACCCCGAGATTCCCGGTGACGTTTTGAGCCGAAGAGCGCGGCCCAGCATTGATCAGGCCATCGGTGTCGACCGGCGTCGATGGTTCGTCGATCGAGGGCCCCAAGTCGCAGGGGTTGTCGATTCTGTCTATGTGGGAGTGATCTCCACGAAGCAGATCTTGTTGTTCTGCGCTCCCGCCGCAGTTCGTGATCGTGATCCGCCCATCGGTCACGGTGACGACCTGCGTTCCTTCGATCCATCGGAGTGCTCGTGGTCGGCGTCCCGTTCACGGTTAGCGCGCCCTCGACTGCGATCCTGTAAACGCTGTCGAATAGCTCGGGTCGCCAGACACGATCTCGAACCGAGTAGGTGCCATTCGGCACGGCGATCTCCCAAGCGGCGTTCGGGAGCGAAGGCTTCTGGAGATGGATCAGCGTGTCGTACCGCTGGTCGGGCGAGTTCGCTGAGTTGCGGTCGCGCGTCTCGACGTTCGTCGCGTTCCAGCCGTAGGAGTAGCCGTTGCCGCGGTTGGCAAATGCCGCGCCATCATCCTTGAGGTAGCCCACTGGGCACGGACGCGGCGGTCGGCTGGAAGTTGATCTTGATGGGCGGCGCGTCGGCGAGCTTGAATAGAGCTGGCTGCGCGGGATCACGGCCTTTGGCGTCGACGGGCTGCTCCACAGCAGCTTGGCGATGGCGGCCCCGCCGTTCTCGTAGAACTCCATCCTGATGTCGTAGCGCTGGCCGGCGGTGAGGGCAATGCGTCCCGCTGTTCTCGGTCACCGCATGGTCGGTCCAGTTGTCGACGACGAGCTGGCCGTCGACCCACAGCCGGACGCCGTCGTCGCTCTGGGTATAGAACCGGTACGTCTGCGAGAACTGGGCCTGGACCTGCCCGGACCATCGGACGCTGAACGTGTCGGCAGCCGATCCCGGCTACCGGGGCACCGGACCCCAGTCGAAGTTGACGGTCTGATCCATGCGCGAAACGGTCGCGCCAGTGAAGTTCTGGTTGTCGTAGTAGACCGCCGGCGAGTCCGTCGCCCGCCGCCCGTCTGAACTGGCGATAGCTCGCCGGTATAGGTCGTGTTGGTCGACGGCGTCGAGATCGTATGGAGCGCCGCGCCACCGTCCGACCAGCCCTGGAACACGTAGTTCGTGCGCCCGAGGTCTGCGGGGTGACCGCCTCGATCGTCCGCTGCATGCCGACCACGAGCGTCGAAGCTGGTTGGCGTCGCTAAGACGGCTGGCCATCGATCCGCACCTGGAGGCCGGGCGGGCTCGTGGCAACCGTGAGCTGGACGACGCGCGGGAGCACGTCGCGGAACGTGGTGTGGGTCAGGCCGCCGAGTCCCGGACCGTGAGGTGGATCCGGTACCAGACATTGGCCGCCGTCTCGCCCGTCGTCGGGATGACGAAGGACCCGCTGGTGATGCCGCTCGTCGGCTGCATGAAGGGATGCGTGTGGGTGTCGTGATGGAAGATCGACCTCCCAGGTGAATGCCGACGGCGGGAAGCGTGCCGTCCTGCGGGTCCGTGCCGGTCCCGGCGAAGGTGATCGTCTGCCGCCGCTGTAGAGCGTGCCGGCGGTCGGCTGGGTGATCGTGGCGGTGGGCGCCTGGTTCGAGGAGACGGTCAAGACCGCCTCGTTGCTGGTCGCGGTGCCGAAGGCGATTGGTGACGATGACGCGGAAGCGCGCCCCGTTGTCGGACGTCTGGGCCGACGCGAGCGTGTAGCTCGACGACGTCGCGCCCGGCGATGTTGGCGCCGTTGCGCTGCCACTGGTAGCGAGAGCGGCGATGCGCCCGACGCGGCGACGCGAGAATGTGGCCGGCTGGCCGGCGGCGACGGTCTGGTTCGCGGGCTGCGTGGTGATGGTCGGCGGCCGTGCTCGCGTAGGCGATCCGAGTACACGGTGCCCGTGTTGCTGCCGCTGCCGCGCGCCAGGTAGTAGAGCGCCCCGTCGGCGGAGACCTTCAGGTCGACTGGCGCCGAGATGCCGGTGGCGAACTGGTCGACGGTGTTGTTGGACGGTATCGAGCGTTGTAGATCCAGCCGCCGCAGTAGTCGGCGAAGAAGTAGTCGCCGACGTACGAGGACGGGAATTGGGAGCCTCGTCGGGTTGTAGAAGGCGCCGCCGGTGATCGCGCAGCCGTTTGGCGCCGTCCCGCCGTGGGCGTAGGCGTAGATCGGCGCACGGAATCGCGGGTCGGTCGTGGTGCCCTCGGTGTCGGGCCAGCCGTAGTTCGCGCCCGCGACGCCGTCGTCGATCTCCTCCCAGGTGTTCTGCCCGACGTCGTTGATGAAGATCCGGCCGGTGCCGGGCTGGATCGAGAAGGTGAACGGGTTGCGGAGGCCCAGCGCCCAGATCGCGCGGTTGACGCCGGTCGCGGTGCGCGTAGAACGGGTTGTCGGTCGGGATGGTGCCGTCGGCGTTGATCCGCAGGATCTTGCCGAGCAGGTTGCTCAGCGTCTGCGCATTCGATGCCGTTCGCGTTCTCGCCGACCGCGACGTAGAGCTTGCCGTCGAGGCCGAAGTGGATCGCGCCGCCGTTGTGATTCGTCGCGCTCGAGAGCGGGTTCGAGGTCGAGGATGACGACTTCGCTGCCGGCGACGGCGACGTCGCCGTTGGCGGTGAAGCGGCTGACGCGGTTGTGGACGTTGGGCGTCGTGGCCGTGTAGTAGACGTAGACGAACTGGTTGGTCGCGAAGTTCGGATCGAACGCAACGCCGAGCAGGCCGCGCTCGCCCGACGAGTTGACGGTCACGGTGAGGAACGGCGTCGCGAGGAGCGAGCCGTTCTTGATGACCCGGAGGTTGCCGCCCTGCTCGGCGACGAAGAGGCGTCCATCGGGCGCGAACTCCATGGCCGTCGGGTTCGCGAGGCCGGTGGCAACGACGCTTTCGGCGAATCCCGGAGGTACCGTCGCCGCGTCCGCGTTCGTCGGCGCAACCGTGAGGCAATGCCACGGCCACGGCCAGCGCGAGCACCTTCGTGCGTGTGCTGGCGGGGTGGCGGAACAACAGCGTCCCCATGTGTCGTTCCTTTCGAAACCTGGGCATGCCTGCCGATGACGGAACGGCGTACGCGCAACGCCACGCAAAAGTGTTCCAACGCTGATGATCGGTGGACGCCATGACCCAGCGAAAGTTCTGTGACGGACTTTCGTTGCAATTCCATTCCAACCGGGCCCGAACCACCGCTTGCTTTGCGGACGACTGCGGGACAGTCAGGTAACTCCGGCGTGCCTTCCGCTGCTCGATTGCGCGCTCGCCGGGTCAGCCGGGCGCACCGCCCCGCTCCCATCGTCGCTTGATCCCGCTTCCGTCTTGCCGACCGGCCGGGCCCGTTCGGGCGTCGTTCCCGAACTCGTTAGAGCTCGCGCTTGGCCGCTTCTGCTTCACCGATCTCCGCAGCCAATTCGAGTTCGGCTGCGGCTTTGTGGCTGATGGTCTGAACCAACTGCTGGATCGCGAGAGACAATCTGTCCAGTTCGGGATCGGCGGGATCAAGCGACAGCTTCCTCGGCCTCGAGATCGGCCAGTAGACGGGCGTCATCCTGTATGGCTTCCGAGGTTGTGCGCAGGTCTTGCTCGGCATCAGACATGGGCGGTGCTCCTCAGCTACCGGCGTCGCGGCCGCTCGTCCATCGTCCATCCCGGTAGACGTACCAGATCGCCGTCAATTCGGCGGCGAGTTCGCGCGCATGAACAACCGCTTGAGGGTATCGCACCCGAAGCCGCGCCTCGAACTCACCGATGGTTGAAGCGCCCTCGGCGACTTGCTCCTCTGCGAAGGCACTGAAGTTGCGATCGGTAACCGGGTTTGTCACGAGTGTCGGCCGCATTGCCCCCCACCTTCTGCCTTCGACGAACGCTGACAGGGTGGCCCGTGCGAGAGACGACCCAAACAGCCGCCGCGCATGTCAGATCGCAAACAACCTCCCATAACAGCGCTCCGTGTTTCAGCGCTTGTCCACCGAACACATGAGGGAATGGTTGGACGCGTTCTGGGGCTCAAGACCGACGCAATTGCGCTGCCACGTCGACGACATCTACGAGCCGGCGCGAGGACCTCGAGATTGCCAAATCTGGGGAAGGCGTGAGCCGCGGCGACCGATATACCCCTGAGCACGGAGGCTGACCGGTCGACTCCCTCCATGACTCCCGGCAACGACCAGGGCGACGGCTTGGGGTTGCGGCGAGCGGGAGACCCGGTCGAAGCTCGTGGTCAGTACGCGCCCGTCGAATGCTTAGCGAGGAGCGTCTCAACGGCGGTCTTGATTGGAAGATCTGCTGCGATCGCCTCGGCTTCTAGCGAGAGCTGAGAAGCTTGGGGTCACTCGGAGTCTGAGTGGCCTTCTGAGCCTCTATCTCCTGCAGGCGCGCCGCATCAGCGACCAGATCCCTGCTTGCCGCATTGAGCTCCTTTTCCACGTTCGCCATGACGATCCACCTCAAACCGGCCGGTGCCATCAGATTACACGTCACCTCGAGTCTGTCTGTTCCATCGCATCACGCGGGCCGCTATGTCGTGCGATTGGCTTGGGCAGAGAGAGACCACAGCGGGTGGGCCCAACGCTAGTGCGGAGAGTGGAGGCGGATCGTAACGACGGCTCGAAACGGTAGCGGGGCGGAGTTATGTTGCCCGCGTCGTCGGTCTTCAAGTCCTAGCGCGAGGACGCAGCCACGACGCAGAGGCTCGACCCTATGGCTGCGACGGTTCCACATCCTCGGTGGTCACGCCTTGTTTTTTGTCGATCTCGTCCCCGATTGCTCGCTCCTGCGATGCCGTGGCAAAGATCTCGCGACTCTTGTCCGCGATGGCATCGGCCAGCTCATGAAAATCCAGGCGTCGAGATCTCATGATGCCGTTTGTCGCGCTCAAGCTCTTTCAGTTCGTCGAGCTCCTCCAGCAGTTGATCGGAGGTGTCCCTGACTCGCTCAGTTTTGCGCCTGGTCCCCGAGTCGGCTGGTTCCCCTTGGCTGTGCTCTCTGATAGAGCGCTCTTCGCTTTGTTGTTTGATCAATTCCTGATATCGCCATCACGCGCCTCCTCTAAGCGTCGACCCCTGCCGCGATGGTGCACGGTTCCTCGTCGGAGGGCGCGTTGCAATGCTCAGTGCGGGCGTGCCATCGAGCTAGAAATCGTCGCGGGAACCGCAATTCAGGCTGCCATGCAGTCGAGCGGCAGGTATTCGACGGTACCCGCAGCCAACGGATCGAGCCAGCACCGAATACATGTCGCCGACTGGGCGTCGATGTCCGCAGCCAGCCGAACTAGCGGGCGCCTTCGTCTATTTGGCGTCTCCCGCAGCTAGCTATGTCACGGGGTCGGTCCTCGCCGTGACGGGTCGGGAGTTCTTTGGTTGACGCTGGCGTTGAGCCGTCCAGCATCGGGCAGCCGGCGCGACGGTGCGGCCGCTCACGTTTCGTAGGTCGTGATGTAGCCCGTGAGATCCTTGGCGTGCGGATCGATCGTCGTCTCAGCCGGGAGGCCCGGTGCGCTGACCTCCTCGTCACGTGAATGCCGGATCCAGTCGAACGCTTCGTGATTGACGATGATCGGACCTACTCTGGCGCGATGCAGGGCCCCGGCAGCGGGGTATTCGATCCAGGCTTCGGTGAGCGGAACCATGGGCTTCCGGCGGCGGATTTGTCGAACTGCATCCGCACCGGGTGGGCCATGAAGGTAGCCATGAATGGTGTATGGCCCGGTCTGCAACGTCACCGGGGTTGGACGGGTCCGTGCGCGACGGGCGAGATTGCCTCTGGATCCAGCCCCACGTACGGCCAGGATCTCGTGCCGCTGGACGAGAAACTCACGGGCATCGGTGGTGCGCCCGTCCTCGAGGGCCGAGAGGAGCACATCCTGCAACAGGAATTGCTCCGTCGCATTTAAGGCATCCGAGAGTCGTTCTGCGGTGTGTCGCCAGAAGCCAAAGATTCGACAGTCCTCCGCGTATGCGGAGAACTCGACCTCCTGCGGTTTGGGCACAAACTGGGCTTCAAGCTCAGCTTGATCGATGACCGGCCTTTCCGCTGCGGCCCCGAGGCCCAATCGACGTCGTACCCCCATCACCACAGGTTCAGTCCCGTCATGTTCTTACGCCGAGGCGACCCGGCGGCGGCGATTGGACGTGCGGGTGTCGGGCAATGCGAGCGGCGCACTGATCAGCAGAGTTGGATCAGCCTGTGGTGGCTCGATTGCAAAGAGGTCGCAGAAGAGCGTAACGAGTTCTGGGTCGAACTGAAGCGTTGAATGCTCTTGAAGTTCCCGGACCGCCGCTTCGTGGCTAATTGCTGCCTTATAGGGACGGTCGCTGACCATGGCGTCGTAGGCGTCGGCGATCGCCACAATGCGCGCACCGAGCGGAATGTCGGAGCCGCGTAGTCCGTGCGGATAGCCGTGTCCGGAAAATCGTTCGTGATGGTGCAGGATGATGGCCCCGGCGTCCTTGACCGTCGCGACCTGGTCGATGATCACCTGACCCACCCGAGGATGCTGGACGATGGACTGCCACTCGTCAGCGGACAGGGGGCCAGGCTTTTCCAGGATTTGCTCCGGTACGGCTACCTTGCCTATGTCATGGAGCAGGGAGGCAACCCGGATCCGCTGGACCTCCTGGTCCGGCAGCTTGAGGGCGGCTGCCATACGGACAGCAATTGCGGCGATGAGTGCTGATGGCTTGCCACCGTAATGGGGCAGTGGCGCGATTATCGCTGAAAGGGCCAATTCGGCCGCTTGGCGTGCGAGATCCCCGACCTCCGCGGCGCGGGCTCGCCCGGCGGGTGAGATCGGCGCGCGCGGAATGCGCGCCGAGTCGTCGTCGGTCTCGGCGAAGACGTAGGTCTGGTTCCGACCAAGCGACTTCGCGGAATACATCGCGGCATCCGCATCACGGAGGAGCTGGTCAACCCGCAAATGCTGGCCATGCCCCCCGGCGACCCCGATCGAGATCGAAACGGCGAGCTCGCCGGCGCTCCCGGCGTCGAAGTGCTTCTTCAGAACCAGCAGGCGCAGCTTTTCAGCGACCTCCGCCGCCTCGTCAACAGGCGTCTCAGGCAGGACAAGGACGAACTCCTCGCCGCCATAGCGCCCGATGAGGTCGACGGACCGGATGCTTTCTCGAAACACGTCAGCTACGCCGCGGAGCACGACATCGCCCATCTCGTGGCCAAAAGTGTCGTTGACTGCCTTGAAGTGGTCGATGTCGATGAACGCGATCGAGAGCGGCCGGTTGTAGCGGGCGACGCGCTCGAGTTCTGCGAATAGGTGCGCGAGGAGCGCGGGGCGGTTCGCGACCCGAGTGAGCCGATCGATTGTGGCGGCCTCAGTGGCGGCCTTCATGGCCTCAGCAATGCCGGCCAACTCGTGGGCGACTGGATCGAGTCGCCCGAAGTTTGCGCGAGGATCGAGCGTGCCACCTCCGCGAATAGTTTCAGCGGCGCGGGTGAGTGTTCTGATCGGGCCGTCGAGTGACCGCGACGAGGTCAGGATGGCAAGGGCCCAGGCACCTGCAGCGGCCAACAGCGAGCCGAGCACCTCGGGGGCGATCCCGGCGAACGCCAATCCCGGACCGATCACGGCCAAGATAGCAGCGGGAGACAGGAGGGCAATGTCACGCTTCCGGGACATGGATGAACCCTACGCGGCTTGACGTGTCGGTTCGGGAGAGCGAAAGGTACCGAGCTCCATCACCCTTTAGACCCGTACGGTGGCATCTAGGGCATCCAAGACGGAGCCTCCGCAGGTTCTAGGGCAGGTCGGCGCTTGGGGCGTTCGGTGTGCTCCCGCACATCCGTGAGGAGACGCCAACGCAGGGTTAGCCGGGCCCGCCCAGCAGTGCCATGACGAGCAGCATCGCAACCATGGCGCCGGCCATCGCGGCCGCGAGATACGCGAGTGTGCTAGCGCACGTCGCCGGGCGAAGGTTGCCGCAGGAATTTGCAACACCGTCGATGCGACGAACGTCGATAGCCACGACCAGAGCCATGACCTAGCCTGACCTCGGCCCCCGACTCGCCGCTGCGACCTGTCCCTACCCCCCGAGGGGCAGTGGTCGCGCGGAACTGGTCGGGGGCCGTTTATGCGATTCGGCAAGTGCCGGGTTGATACTCGCGGCAACGGCGGTCCCGCCGGGCTAAGTCGGGGCCGCCGTCTTCGCATCGGCACGCCATTCCGACTCGCAATCCGAGACGTCGAGGCTAAGCGACCTCGCTAGGGTTCTTGTACCGGGCGGTTCGCGTGCACTGGCAGGTTGCTGCAACCTGATGGCGTTGCTCCTACAGGCAGGCATCGCTCCAGGTGCTCGTATGGTGGTGCGGCGCCCCGTCGGGCTGCCCGCTGCAAGATGACTCCTACAGGGGTAAGAACCATGAAACGTGTTGCGCTCGCTGGCGTCCTTGCCGTCGCCCTCGCTGCCTGCTCCAACGCCATTCCGCCTGTCGGAAGTAGCTCCGCCATGTCTCCGGAGGCAACGGCGCACGCCTCTGGAACGTCATCGTCCGGGGCGGACGAGGTGACGGTCACGGGTATCGAGTACGCGTACCAGGGTGTGCCCGACAACGCCAAGGCGGGAACCGTCGTCACGTTCGTGAACGGTGGCAGCGAGGTGCACGAAGTGGTGGCAATTCGTCGAAATGAGGGTGTGACTACCACTCTCGACGAGTTGGTGGCTATGCCTGAGGAGGAGTCCAACAAACTCGTGAGCTTCCTCGGCGTGGCTATCGCGTCGCCCGGAGATACGGCGCCCGAGACGATCGCCCTCGATCAGCCTGGAAGCTACATCTTCATCTGCTTCATTCCTGTCGGCACCAAGGCACTGCCTTCGCTGGCGCCCGATGCGACGCCGAACGAAAGCCTCCTGCCGGACGGCCCGCCGCACTTCGTCCAGGGCATGGTCGCCGAGTTCAATGTCACCGAATGACGGACACCATCACTAAGGAAAGGGAGGCCCATGGGCGTAGCGCTGAGCATTCGCCCAGCCAGACCCATCGAGGCGGATAAGGTCGCCTCCCTCGTGCGGAGGGCGTTGGTCGAGTACCGCAGCCGACGACCCGATCGTCCACGAGGGCTACCTCGCCTACTCCCTCGACCCGGCGCACGCGATTGGTGCTGAGCAACTCGGCGCGTACGCCGTGTGACGTATTGCTCTAGCCGAGCGCGGCGATCAAGATGGCCAACCTCAGGCTAGTTTCGAGGCGTACGCCGGCAGGGGCGCTCTCCCCGGCTGATGCCCGCCTCAGGTAGAAAAGGAGTCGGACGTGGGAATCATTTCGTGGCTCGTCGTCGGCGCGATCGCGGGTTACCTCGCGGGTTTTCTCGTCAAGGGCGACGAAGGACTCGGCGTCATCGGCCATATCGTGCTTGGCATCGTCGGTGGTCTGATCGGCGGTTTTCTCGCGGGCATCATCAGCGGCGGCGCGGACTACACGACCGGCATCAATATCACGACGATCGTCGTAGCCGTGATTGGTGCGATCATCGCCGTCGTCGGCTACAACATGATTCGAGGACGGAGCCGCACCGGCGGCGGGCCGATCTGACGCTTCGATCCGCTGCGCTCGCAGCGCGGGCTGCTAGCAGCCTCGATCCCGACGACAGCCGATGAAGCTCGCCGTCGACCTTTAGCCGCGCGATTCTCGTTCTCGAATGACGATGTCCCGAGTGGCCTCCCAAAGCGCGTGGCGTGCTGCATCGAGTTGACTCAGCTCCGCGAACCCTGATTCCCCTACCTCTCGCTCCACCGCCGAAGCGATCGCACGACGCCACCGCCTGGCCCAACGCCGACCGATCCACCCGGCGTGAACACCCAGGGACCTTGCCAGCATGTAACCGAGGAGCAATGAGGCCACGAGCGCGACGAGCGGCATTGGCACCCGTCCGATGGCTGGCAGGTCAGCCATGTCGACCGCTGGGCGCGCGATGAGCCAGACAATCATCCAGGCCACGGACAGCGCGACTCCCACGCTGGCCAGCGTCTGCAGGAATCCGATACCCGTCCAAACCATGCTCGATGGTGGGTTGCGCTCCTGTCCACCGACCGCACGATTCACGGCTGCCTCGAGGTTGCGGCGAAGCCGGTCAGGTTCGACAGCGGCCGCGAGCGCTGGCCGAACGGCTGGCGCGGCCTTCCGGATCGGCTCGGCCAGTGCCAGACGGAACAATTCGACCGCGGGTGTCAAGGGCCCACGGTCGCGCCAGTTCAGAAGGAATGCATCTGGGTTGGCAGCGTGGGCCTCGCGACCCGACAGCGTGTAGATCAGCGACGTCAATTTCCCCATAGGGCCTGTGCCGCGTCGGCGCGCTTGTGCTCGAGTCGCGGCGACCGCCTGGCGTTCAAGCCCCGGGAGATCGACAGTCCGGAGGACCGCGGCGGTCACCGCGTCGGTCGCAGCTCGGCGAAGCGCCGCGCCCAGAAAAGGCTCGTCCGGCGCGGCCGGGTCGATGCCGGCGTCGCGCGCCAAATCCTGTGCATTCGCGAGCAGGGTGGCCCCCAGGCGGGCACGCACCACAGCCTTGCCGTCCACGCCCTCTCGGAGCCATTCAGAGAACTCCCGGATGCCAACTGAACCGTGCGCGGCTGAGATCGCGAGGACTGGAACGGTTCGTTGACTCGGGGCGAGCTCGTTGCCGAGGTGGCCTTTCAGGTCGAGTTGGATGTCTCTTCGCACCCGCTCCACGTCTTCGGCGCTGAGCCGATCCGCCTTGTTGACGACAATCGCCTGGCGGGCCAACTTTGCCAACCATCGTCCGAGGAACTCGTCGTAAAGGACGGCGTCGTGATACTTCTCGGGATCGGTGATCCACGCGACAGCATCCACCTTTGGCAAGACTTGCTCGACCACGGCGCGGTGCTGTGTTGCCACCGAATCCATGTCGGGCAGGTCGAGTACCGCGACCGACTGCCAGGAGACCTCATTGTGTTCGCGGACGTCGGTCACTTCCAGCCAAGCCAGGAGCCCGACCAATTCGTCTCGTAGCGCTCGAGGGATCCATGCGACGGGGTAAGCCGTTGTCGGGCGGAGGGCAGAGGCAGGACTGACCGGGAACCCCGCGAGGCCATTGAGCAAACTGGACTTGCCCACGCCGGTTCCGCCGACCAACGCCAGCACATAGACGGCGGACGGAAAGCCGAGGCGGCCGAGTGCTTCCGCGTGGACGGCCCGAACCTGGCCGGTGGGCAGGCCGAGTGCCTCTGCAGCGTCGACCGCTTCGGCGAAGCTCGTGAGGGACCTCGTCAGCTCATCCCCGGCACTCTCGCCGAACAACGTCACCCCTGCGGGTCCCGAGGGACAGTGCGCGCAGATCGGCACGGCCACCCGCAGATCGGCCGCCAGGTCGGTCAGGTGGCCGGCAGGCGGCAGCAGTCGGTCGAATCGGTAGAGCTCCTCGTCGAAGGTTTGCCGCAACGTCGCGAAGAGCTGGCGTCGGGCGGACCCGATCAACTCGGCCATCGCTGCCTCACCGAACAATGCCGCGAGGAGTTTCTGGTTCAGGAATGCAGTCGCCGCCGCGACTCCGACCTCCGCACCTGTCAGCCCACCGGTATGAACGAATGTCGCGAGCATGACTCCCGTCCCAAGGGCGTTGACGCCGATCGATGCGCCGCGCGCGAGCTCGCGTTTCGGCCGCCCGGTCGCGGCTACGTCGGACGCGATGCCCTCCATCCAGTAATCGAGGCGCGACCGCAGACGGGCATCGAAGGCTGGGCTGGCGCCCCGGAAGTTGGGGTCCGCGGCGATATCGTCTCGGACCGACGGGTCCTCGGACCACCTCGTTGCGGTGAATCTGGCCGCTTCCGAGGCCTGCGAGCGCGCGGCGGCGATCAGGTCATCCGTGGTCGCGGCCTGCACCTCAGCAACCGGAGCCCTGGCTGGTCGCAGGATTGCGGCGAACGCCCCCGGACCCGACCGATCCCGTGCGAAAAGAACCGCGTGATCTGATCGGCGCCGACGAACCGTTGCCAATGATGGAGCGCTTCCTCGCGCAGGAACGTCCCGCGTTCGACGTCCGAGCGCAGGGCTTCGACGCTCCGGTCGAAATGATTGATCATCACGCGACGGAGCGCTTCCACATCGATGGCGTCGTGTTCCGTGTCGTCGGCAACCTGGTCGAGCAGCTCGCCCAGTCCCGCCAGGGATCCCATGAGGGCACGACCCGCGAGCGCGACTCGTGCAGCGCGGTCCTCGCGCAGTTGGGCGATCGTCCGTGTGATCGGGGCGAGCGCGGCACTGGGAAGGGGAAGTTCCCGGAAAGGTTCGACGTCGCCTTCGCCGATGCCGACAACCTCCAGGACCGCGGAGGTCTCCCCAGCCGCGGACCGACGCGGTAGGTTGGGCTCGGGGTGGTGTCGAAACCGGCCTGATCTCCGGCGCCCAACGCATCCGCCATTCCCGCCTCGGAGAGCAATCGGCCTGCATCGCGCATCACCGGCATTGCGATCTCCCTCGTCAGGCGGGAGCCGGTTCAGGACGAAGATCAACGGCAATCCGCGCTGACGGATGCGGGCGAGAATGGACCAAGGTACCTGGTCCGCATACCGCGTGGCCGTCGTAACGAAGAGGCATAGGTCGGCCGCTTCGACCAATTGATCGGCCATTACGCAATTCGCCAGTTCGATGGAATCGATGTCAGGCGCGTCGACGATCGCCAGGCCTGGCGCGATCGTGCTGTCTTCGACGAGTCTGGATTTGGTCGAGGCCCACGCTCCTGAGAGCACCTTCCACAAGCGGCCCTCGATCATTCGGATGAACTAGAACGACGGCGACGCGGGTGGTGGGCCACAAACCCCTGTAGGGCTCCGGGGACTTCCGGCGAGGGTGTTGAAAAGAGTGCTCTTTCCCGCACCGGTCGGCCCGAAAATCAAAACGACCAAGGGCGCGTCCAGGCTATTGACTCGGACCCGCAAGTGCCCTTCAAGGTGGTCGGCAAGCTGCCTGCCGCGGCTCGTGCCCGCGCCTGAACGCGGTTAAATGTAGAGCCTCCGGGCAGCCAGCACCTCCAAGCGGGTGATGAGCGCTCGAAGGTCGTCCGAAGCTACGTGGATCACAAGGTGCGCATCGTACCCAGCGGATACCGTCCCTCCTGAGCGAACCGACCATGATCATGACGGTGCGCTCGGCGAATCTGAGCCTGCCGGTACCGGGATGCCCAGCTCGCGGCCTGCTAAGATCTTGCGACTGTCCATCCGAGCGCCTAGATCCTCCAGCTCAGCCGCGTCGAAGACCTGACGCGCCTTCGTGAACATCTCGCCCTCTTCCTCTTCGATGTGGTGTCGATGTTCTCCTTCATGACGAGCGCCTTGGCGCCCCAGGGGTCGTCGCTGACGTCGAGCGCCTCGAGCTCGCTCATCAGGACGTCGACGACGTGATGCTCCTCGTAGCCCTCGAGGACGATGTCCTTGGCCTTCGGGTGAGCCTTCAGCTCGGGGTAAAGATCTCTTCCTCGATGATCTCGTGGAGCGTCAGCTCGCCCTTCGTCGTCGCGAAGAGTTCGGTCCGGGTCTTGATGCCGCGCTCGGTCGTCGACTGGCTCGGCGAGAAGCTTCTTGACCTTCTCGTGGTCCGCCTCGAGCAACGTGATCGCGTTCATTCTCTTCCTCCCTAAGTCATCTGCCACTGGAGATATAACGGAGAGTCTCAGGGTCTGCTTAGAAACCAAAGGATGCTCAACGAGGGCAGCTTAGAGTCTCAGATGCGTGACAAGGCAG
>CAVSXG010000006.1:0-401507 GCA_963731865.1 uncultured Chloroflexia bacterium
GCGCTCTCATTGATTGAGAGCCGAGTCGGGACGCCAAGCGCCCCGGTCTATTCGTTGCGGCGACGGGGAGAGTCCCATGGTTCCTTCTGCGTGGAAGCTCGTCTTATACGGGCTCGTCATTATCGTAGGCAGCTTGATCGCCCTGCCCAACCTGTTGACGCCCGCTCATGTGAAGCGTTGCCTGACTGGCTCCCCGGACAAGCCAGTTGCACTCGGCCTGGATCTGCGCGGCGGCGCGCATTTGGTACTCGAGATTGATGCTCGCGCGCTGCGGCGGGAACAAATGGAGACTCTTCTCGGCGATGCGCAAGCGGTTCTGCGCGATGTGAGGGCCGGCGGCGTCCGTGGAGCGATCGAAGCGGACACGGTCGTTCTGCGGCGAGCAAACACGCCACAGATCGCTGCCGTCGCGGAACGTGCATTGCGCGCCAGCGGCCGTTACGGACGCTGCCTCGCCGAAGAAGATCGAGGTTGCACCGGAGTGGCAGCATCCTGCTGTCGCTAGAGCCTGCTGCTCTCGCGGCGCGCGCGAACAATCGATCGAGCGCGGGCGCGCGGTCGGCGTGCGGTTCACGCAGGACGGCGAGCGCCGCCAGGGACACGCTGAGCGCGAGGTCGTGCTGTCGGGAGGCGCGGTCAACAGCCCGCAGCTGCTGATGCTCTCCGGCGTCGGGCCGGCCGACCACCTGCGCGAGCACGGCATCGGCGTCGTCGCCGACTCCCCGCGGGTCGGCGACGGGCTCCACGACCACCCCTACTGCCTGCCCGAGTGGCGCACGCCGGACGTCCGCAACCACTGGGAGGAGCTGACGCCCGAGAACGCCGAGCTGTGGCAGCGGGAAGGCTGCGGCCCGATGGCCTCGAGCGGGGCCGAGACCGGCGGGTTCGAGCGCACGCGCGCGGACGCGCCGGCGCCCGACCTCCAGCTCGGGGCGATCGCCGGCCCGGCGCCGGGCGGCGACCTGGCGCCGCCCGACCGGCGCGGCGTCTCGATCCTGCTGATCGCGCTCGACGTCGCGAGCCGCGGCCGGGTCGCGCTGCGCTCCGCCGACCCGCACGACCGCCCCGCGATCGATCCCGGCTACTTCGGCGAGGAGGCCGACCTCGACATCCTCGTCGAGGGCGTCCGGCGGGCGCGCGAGATCGCGTCGCGCACGCCGCTGGCCCGCCGGATCGCCGGTGAGCACTTGCCGGGCGAGCACGTCACCTCGGACGAGCAGCTCCGCGCCTGGATCCGCGCCAGCGCCGGCACGGCGTTCCACGCCGCATCGAGCTGCGCGATGGGCGGCGACGACGATGCCGTGCGCGATCCCGAGCTCCGCGTTCGCGGCGTCGACGGGCTGCGGGTGGTCGACGCGTCGGTGATGCCGGCGCTGCCGCGCGGCAACATCAACGCCCCGACGATCGCGATCGCCGAGCGCGCCGCCGACCTCATCCGGGCCGCATGACGGCGCGGTACTCCTGCGGCGCCGCGCCGTAGGCGGCGCGGAACGCGCGGCTGAAGTGCGCCGCGTTGAGCAGCCCCCAGCGGGCGGCGATCGAATTGACGGGAAGCGCCTGCAGCGCGGGATCGAGCAGGTCGCGGCGGCAGCGCTCCAGGCGCCGCCGCCTGATCCACTCCGCGACGGTCGTGGGCTCGGTCTCGAACAGCTTGTGCAGGTAGCGGACGGAGACGTAGTGCGCCGCGGCGATCGTGCCCGGCGTCAGGTCCGGGTCGCCGAGGTTCTCCTCGATGAACGCGCGGATCCGCAGCACCAGCGCGCGCTGCCGGCTCTCCGGCGGCAGCTCCTCGACGCGGTCGAGCCGGGAGCCCAGCGCTACCGCCAGCAGGTCGAGCACCGCCGTCCCGAGGCGCGCGCGATGCGCGCCGGGGTCGTCGAGACGGCCGACGAGCTGGCGCGCGAAGGAGGAGGCGAGCGCGCCGCTGGCCTCGTCGCCCGCGATGCGCACACCGGTCAACGGCGCGACCTGCTCGCGGCGCAACGGCAGCACGGCGGGCGGGAACACGATGCCGACGCACGTCACCGCCGACGCCATCGCCCAGCGGGCCGGCCGCGCGAGGTCGACGAACGTGAGGTCGCCGGCCTGCAGGGCGGCCTGGCGGCCGTCCTGCTCGATCACCCCGCGCCCGCGGACCAGGACATCGACCTTGTAGAGCTCGGAGTCCGAACGGCGCACGTGACGCGCCGTAGCTTCGCGCCGCCCGGGTCGCCTTGCGAGAGCGAGGCGACGCGCACCGCGCCCAGGTCGCCCGCGCGCACCTCGTCCGGAACGCCTTGGGGCTCGAGCGGGCCGATCGTCGCGCGGAGCAGCTCCCGCCATGTGTCCTCGCGATCGGCTGCAGGCTCTCCCGCGGGCCTGAACACGACAGCCATCTCAGCGATCAACCCTACCGACCGCCCGCCGCATCCCGACCCGGGAGCTACGGCGTCAGTGCGCCGCCTCGTAGATCGCCCGCAGCTCCGCGCGGTCGGCGCGCGGCGGCGTGAGGTCGAGCTCGGCGCGCTCGGCGGCGGCGTCGGCGCACTCGTCGAGCTTGTCGTGGCCGATCCCGAGCTCGCCGAGGGTGGTGGTGCCGGTGCGGGCGCACAGCCCGGCGGCGAACTCGGACGGGTCCCGGCCCAGCACCTCGCCGAGGCGCTCGTACCAGGCCGGGAAGCGCCACCCCAGCGCGCCCAGGGTGTGGGGGAGCATGATCGCGTTGGCCTCGCCGTGGGCGATGCCGGCGAGGCGCACGAGCGACTGGGAGAGGACGTGGTGGAGGCCGTAGACCGTCGAGTCGATGACGGAGCCGGCCAGCAGCGCGCCCAGCGCGAGGGTGTCCCGAGCGGGCTCGCCGGCCCGTGCGTAGGCGGCGGCCAGCAGCCGGGTGGCCTCCAGCGCGGCGAGGGTGGAGACGGGATTGGAGCGCGTGGTGCACGGTCCCTCGGTGGCGTGGCCCAACGCGTTGGCGGCGCTGGCGGCCAGCTCGCGCTCAGGCTGCGAGGCGGACAGCGCCGGGTCGTTGACCACGACCGCCGGGCGCACGTTCGGCGTGCCCGCCGGCGCGCCCACCGCCTGGCGGTGGATGCGGGTCATCTCCGCGCCCGAGAGGGTGGTCGGGATCGACATCGCGCGAGCGCCGCCGGCGGCGGCCAGCGCCTTGGCGACGTCGATCGGCCGCCCTCCGCCGACGGCGACGATGCGATCGGCCGACGACAGCTCGCCGAGCAGCGACCCGGCGATCTCGTCGACCCGCCCGGCCGGGACGTCGTGCACCGACCCTGCGGCCTCGAACACCGCAGGCAGGACCGTGCGGCCGCGCGCGGTGGTGAGCAGCGCGTAGCCCGGGCCGCCGAGCAGGTCGACCGCCTCGGCCGCCGCGCCGCGCCCGAAGCGGATCACGCGCTCGCCGTCGTGCCAGGTGAAATCCATGGGGAGGGCATATCACGCGGCGTCGCGCAGCAGCCACGCGGCCAGGAACGGCTCGACGATCCGCACGATGCCCGCGGTCGCGCGCCACGAGCTCGTCGCGCTCGAGCGTCTCGATCGCCCGTTGCACGGTCGACGCTCCCGGGAGGTTGTGGCGGCGGCGGTAGTCGGCCGACAGCGGCCGGCCCGACTCGCGCGCCAACTCCGCCAGCAGCAGCCGCTGGACCGCCGACGCCCGCTCCCACAGCAGCGAGAAGTGCGCGTGCTCGGAGCGCAGCACCTTGGCCAGCGCGGCCGCCACGCGCGGCTCGTCGCAGCGCTCCTCGGAGCGGCGTCTCCTGCCAGGCGAAGTAGCACAGCTCCTGGGTGGCGTACGGGTGCCCGCCGGTGGCGCCGAGGATCGCCGCGACGCCCTCGGGCGCGATCACGCGGCCCGTCGCGGTCGAACTGGCGGCGGATGAAGGTGCGGAAGCGCGCCGGGGCGATGACCCCGAGCTCGACCTGCTTCGCGCTGCGCCAGAACGGCTCGTTCACGTCGCTGAAGATGCGCCGCATCATGTGCCGCTTCGAGCCCAGGTACACGTGCGCGACGTCCGGCTGCTGCTGGAACACCGCGCGCATCAGCCGCGGCAGCCGCGGCGCGATCTCGGTCACCTCCTGGAACTCGTCGAGCACGAGCGCGACCCGCCGGCCGCGCTCCGCGGCCAGCTCGGCCGGCAGCTCCAGCAGCCGCTCCAGCGTCGCGTCGAGATCGTCGCCGCGCTCGGTGACGTCGAACCGGAACGAGACCTGCGTGCTCTCGGGGTCGATCGAGACCGTCGGGGTCACGCGCAGGTCGGAGAACACGCGCAGCCGGTCCTTGGCGCGCACCAGCGGCGTCGCCACGTCGTCGTGGATCGCACGCGCGAGCTTCTCCGCCAGCTTCGCCGGCGTGGGGGTGGTCATGAGGTCCACGCTCGCGACCAGCACCTTCTCGCGCACGAGCTCCTGCGACGCCCGCCAGACCAGCGACGACTTCCCGTACCGCCGCGGCGCGAAGACGACCACGTCCTGGCCGTTGCGGACGTCGGCCTTGAGCTCGGCGATCTCGTCCTTGCGATCGGTGAACGCCTCGTCGAGCGCCAGCGCGCCGAAGCGGAAGGGGTTGACGTCGTCCGCCATTACGCAGAGCAGCGTAACGCAGGTACGCGTGATCAGCCCGGCGTGACCGCGGCGGGCTCGCCCGCCAGCAGCTCCTGCAGCTTCGCGGCGGTGTCGTGCTCGGGCAGCGGCGAGTACAGCACGAGTCGCTGGTCGGCCTCGCCGTCCGGCCGGAAGACCGCGTGCTCGAACACGAGGTCGCCGATCACCGGGTGGCGCACCTCCTTGCGCCGCCGCCCTCGGCGGCGACCTCGTGCAGCGCCCACGCCCGGCAGAACTCGAGGCTCGAGCGCCGCAGCGTCTGGATCAGCGCCGCGAACGTCGGGTCGTTGAGGTGGCGGGCGCTGTCGGCGCGGAACTTCGCCGTGATCAGCCGCGAAGAGCGCTCCCAGTCCGGGAACAGCTCGCGCCGGGCCGGGTCCATGAACGTCAGCCAGACGTGGTTGCGCGCCGGGCGCGGCAACGCCCCGAGGTCGCCGAACAGCGCGCATGCGGCGGCGTTCCACGCGAGGTAGTCCCAGCGGCGGCCGAGCACGAAGGCGGGGTTGGAGCCGAGGTGCTAGATCAGCCGCTTGAGCGAGGCCGAGGCGCGCTCCGCGGGCGGGCGCGCGGCGGGCGGCTCCTCGCCGCGGCCGAGCAGCAGCAGGTGGGCGCGCTCGGCCTGCGTGAGCCGGAGCGCGCGGGCGATCGCCTCGAGCACCTCGACCGAGGCGCGGACGTCGCGCGCCTGCTCGAGCCACGTGTACCAGGTGGTGCCCACCCCGGCGAGCCTGCGCGACCTCCTCGCGCCGGAGCCCGGGCGTGCGGCGGCGGCCGCCGCCGGGCAGGCCGACGTCCTCGGGCTGCAGGCTCTCGCGCCGGCGGCGCAGGAAGTCGGCGAGCTCGTTGCGCCGGTGCTCGCCGTTCGTCTCGGGACGTGCCGTTGTGTTGGGGGGAAGTTCTACTACCAGGATAAGTCCCTCTCTTGTACCTGGATAGTCATGGTCGCACAGTACCTGCATGACCGCAATCCCCCTCCGGAGGCAAGCCTCGACGACCGCGCTGCTGGTGATCGCCTGCCTCGCCCAGTTCATGGTGATCCTCGACGTCGCGATCGTGAACGTCGCGCTGCCGTCGATCCGCGACGGCCTCGGCTTCTCGACGACGGGTCTGCAGTGGGTCGTCAACGCCTACACGCTGACGTTCGCGGGCCTGCTGCTGCTCGGCGGCCGCGCGGCCGACCTGCTCGGCCACCGGCGCGTCTTCGTCGCCGGGACGTCGCTGTTCGCGATCGCGTCGCTCGGCTGCGCGCTGGCCACGTCGAGCGGCCTGCTGCTGGGCGCCCGCGCGCTGCAGGGCGTCGCCGGCGCGCTGGTCTCGCCCGCGACGCTGGCGATCGTCACCACCGCTCTGCCGGAGGGTCCGCAGCGCAACCGCGGGCTGGGGCTGTGGGGCGCGATGGGCGCGC
Source organism: uncultured Chloroflexia bacterium (assembly GCA_963731865.1). Lineage (GTDB taxonomy): Bacteria > Chloroflexota > Limnocylindria > Limnocylindrales > CSP1-4 > SPCO01. The sequence continues at coordinate 5,999 of CAVSXG010000006.1, forward strand.
TCGGCGCCTCGTCCGGCGCGCTGATCGGCGGCGTGCTCACCCAGACGCTCGGCTGGCAGGCGATCTTCGCCGTCAACGTGCCGCTCGGCATCGCGCTCGCCGCCGCCGCCGCTGCACTTCCTCCCGAGCGTCGCGGGGCGCCGCCGGCACGCGCCACTTCGACGTCGCCGGGCGCGACGCTCGTCACCGCCGGCCTGATCGCGCTCGACCTACGGGATCGTGCGCACGGACAGCCTCGGCTGGGGCGCGCCCGGCGTGCTCGTGCCGCTCGCCGCCGCCGTCGCGCTGCTCGCCGGCTTCGTGCTCGTCGAGGCGCGGGTCGCGCAGGCGCCGCTGATGCCGCTCTCGATCCTGCGCCACGGGCGGCTCGTCGCGGCCAACGTCGTCGTCGTGCTGCTGTACGCCGCGTTCTTCCCGGTGTGGTTCTTCCTCACCCTGTACCTGCAGCAGGTGCACGGCTACGGCGCGATCGCCACCGGCGTGTCGTTCCTGCCGATGACGCTGTCGATCTTCGCGGCCTCGACGCTCGCGCCGCGGGCGGTCGCCCGGCTCGGCGCACGAGCGGTGATCACGCGGGCATGGCTGACGGCCACCGCGGGGCTCGGGATCCTCACCGGCGCTGGCGCCGGGCGACGCGTTCGTCGGCCCCGCGCTCGCGGGCGGCGTGCTGACGGCGATCGGCTTCGGCTTCTCGCTCGTGCCCGCGACGATCGTCGCCGTGCGCGGCCTGCCCGCCTGGGAGAGCGGCCTCGGCTCGGGCCTGCTGAACACGTCGCGGCTGCTCGGCGGGGCGCTCGGGCTGGCGGTGCTGAGCACGATCGCCTCGGCGCACACGCGCGCGCACGCCGCGTCTCGGGGCCGCCCAGGCGCTGACCGACGGCTTCGGGCTCGCGTTCGAGGTCGGCGTCGTGATCTGCGCCGTCGGCGCGCTCGCCGCCGTGGTGCTGCTGCGGGAGCCGGGCGAGCCGGCTACAGCTCTGCGAGGTGCGCGCGCACTGATGCAGCGAGCTCGTGCGTGAACGCGGGGAACGGGCCGACCGCCTCGTTCACCTCGTCCGTCAGCGCGCGCAGCTCGCGCGCCGGCGACGCCCGCACGGCGCTGCGGACCGCGCGCACGAAGTCCAGCGAGCGGTCGAGGAACTCGCGCGCGGCGGCGCGCTCCATGACGTCGTAGTGCGCCGTCAGCAGCAGCTCGGGGTCGAGCGCGCGCAGCCGCCGGATCGTCGCCTCGTAGGCGCCCGCGTCGTAGTAGCGCGGCGGGATCAGGCGGTTGCCGGCGCGGTCGTACACGCCGTCGGAGAGCACCGCGTCGATCACGATCGCCGCGCCCGTGACGGCGTCCCAGAGGCCGAGGTGCCCCGGCGTGTGGCCGGGCAGCGCGAGCACCTCGAGCCGGCGGTCCGGGCCGAGCCGCAGCGTCTCGCCGCCGCGCAGCCCGACGTCGATCGGCGCGTCCCCGCCGAGCTCGTGCGCGAGGAAGGCGACGTCCTCCGCCGAGGGCCCGAACCCGTACGGCTCGTACCAGCGGTAGTTGCCGGCCAGCATCGCCGCGTTGGACTCGATCCACGGGCGGTCGGCCTCGCCGCACAGGAAGCGGGCGCCGGGGAACAGCTCCCGCGCCAGCCGGTTGCCGCCGCAGTGGTCGACGTCGGCGTGGGAGATCAGCACGTCGTCGACGCGCGGCCGTCCAGCGCGGGCTCGATCACCGTGCGCGGCATGTCGCGCAGCCCCGTGTCGACCAGCAGCGTCCGCTCCCCGCCCACCAGCAGGTACTGGCAGACGTAGCGCTCGCCGAGGTCGCCCTCGATGCGGTGGATCCCGCGGGCGACCTCCATCGGATTGGCATGATGGCGTGATGGCCGGGCGGACGCCGTTGAGCGAGTTGCTGATCGTCGACGCGGACGTCCACGTGCACGAGAGCCCCGGCGCGCTGGCGCCGTACTGCGACCCGCCGTGGGACGTCGCGCTGCGCTCGATCGCCGACGTCCCCGAGCGCTACCTCGACATCCCCGGCTTCTCGCCGGGCGGCGACGGCACGCTGACCGCGCGCTTCCCGACCTCGCACGAGGCGACGCGGATGGTGCACACGCCGGAGCAGATGGTGAGCGAGCTGGACGAGATCGGCGTCGACCTCGCGGTGCTGTTCCCCGACCACCTGCTGAAGATCGCGGTGCTCCCGCAGGCCGACTACGCCGCCGCGCTCGCGCGCGCCTACAACGCCTGGCTGCTGGAGGAGTGGACGTCGCAGGCACCCCGCGCTGCTGCACGCGATCGTCGCCTGCCCGCAGGACCCGGAGGACGCGGCGCGGGAGATCGAGAAGTCACGCGGACCACGCGGTCGCCGTGTACCTGCCGTGCGCCGGCCTGGACCCGCTGTGGGGCCACCGCCGCTACGACCCGATCTACGACGCCGCGCAGAACGCCGGCCTGCCCGTGCTCCTGCACGCGGTCACCGTCACCTCGCCCGCGTTCCCGTTCAACAACCACGGCTTCGACACCGAGTTCGCGCGCCACTCCACGTCGCACACGTTCTCGATCATGGCCAACGTCATCAGCATGGTCTCGACCGGCGTCGTGGTGCGCTTCCCGGAGCTGCGCATCGGGGTCACCGAGGCGGGCATCTCGTGGATGCCGTTCGTGTGCAACCGGCTCGACAAGGAGTACCTCGAGCGCCGCCGCGAGGTGCCGTTCCTGACCGAGCGGCCGAGCCACTACGTCAAGCGCATCTACGTGGCCACGCAGCCGATCGAGGAGCCCGAGCGCCTGCGCGACATCGTCACGCTGATGGAGCTCTACGACGGCGACGACACGACCGTGTACGCGTCCGACTGGCCGCACCACGACTTCGACCACCCGATGAAGCTGGACATGGTGCCGCTGTCGCGAGGAGCAGCGGGCCAAGGTCTTCGGGGAGAACGCGCTGGCCCTGTTCGGGATCGATCGTGACGGTCGTCGGAACGGTCGCTGACTTCCCCGAGGGGACGCACAAGGTGGTGTCCGTCGACGGGCGCGAGGTCGGCATCTTCAACATCCGCGGCCGCCTCTACGGGCTGCTCAACCGCTGCGCCCACCAGGGCGGGCCGCTGTGCACCGCCCGCCGCACGACCGGCACGCTGGTGGCCGACGCCGACGGCGGCTGGCTGCCGCGCTGGGAGCTCGAGGGCGAGATCGTCGCCTGCCCGTGGCACGGGCTCGAGTACCACGTGCCGACCGGCCGCTGCCTCGCGTTCCCGGAGATCGCGCGTGCGGCGCTACGACGTCGTCGTGGAGGGGGAGGACGTGGTCGTCAGCCCCGCATCCAGCCGCCGTCCACCAGCAGCGTCTGGCCCGTGACGAAGCGGCTGTCGTCGCCGGCGAAGAACGCGATCGCGCGCGCGACGTCCTCGGTCTCGCCGCGGCGCTTGATCGACTGGGCGGCGAGCACGTCCTCCCACAGCTTGTCCTGGTCGGCGTGGATCGCCGTCGCCGCCGTCGGGAACGCGCCCGGCGCGACCGCGTTGACGCGGATGCCCTCCGGGCCGGCCTCGCGCGCGAGCGAGCGCGTGAAGCCGATCACCGCGCCCTTGGACGCGACGTAGGACGTGAGCAGCGCCTCGCCCCAGTAGAAGGTCACCGAGGCGACGTTGACGATCGCGCCGCCGCCGCGGGCGAGCATCTGCGGGCGCACGGCGCGGGCGAGCAGGAAGTAGCCGCGGACGTTGGTCGCGAACACCGCGTCCCACTGCGCGGCGTCGGCCTCGTGCCACGGGCCGATCGGGTAGATGGCGGCGTTGTTGACGAGGATGTCGGCGCCGCCGAACGCCTCCTGCGCGCGGGCGGCGACCGCCTCGATCTGCTCGGGGTCGGAGACGTCGGCGTCGAACGCGAGCGCGTCGCCGCCGATGCTCTCGACCGTGGCGCGCAGCTCGTCCGGCTGGAGGCCGACCGCGAGCACCCGCGCGCCGCGCTCGGCGAGCAGCCGCGCCGTCGCGGCGCCGATCCCGGTCGCCGCGCCGGTGACGATCGCGGTCTTGCCCGCCACGGACACGGGCTTACGCGCTTCTTGCGCGGCAGCGTGCGCGCGACGAGATCGGCGATCAGCCCGTAGCCCTTCGTGTTCGCGTGGATGTCGCCGAACTTGCAGTAGTAGGTGAGCGAGCAGACCGTCGCCACCGGCACCGGGATCGTGCCGTAGGGCGCGAGCGTCGTCAGTCTCGTCGAGCGAGCCGTAGGCGCCGGTGGCCTCGGTCACGTCGACGAAGCGCCCGCCGACCGCCTCGTACTGCTTCTTCAGCGACGGGTTGATGAACTGCTTGAACGCGACGACGGAGAGCTTCGCGAGGTCCTGCGCCGCCGGGTCGCCGGTGACCCAGCCGCCGAGGATCACGTCCGGGTAGGTGATGCCGACGATGCGCACCTTCGGGCCCGCCGCCTTGCGCAGCCGCTTCAGCAGCACGCCGAGGTTCGTGTCGATGCTCTTGACCGCCTCGCCGACGCAGGCGACGGCGTCCGCCTCGCGCGCGCACTTCGTCACGTCGTTGCCGCCGATCGAGACGGTGATCAGGCCGACCTTGCCGCGGTTGTTCTTCAGGAACTTCGCCGCGGCGGCCGCCTGCGTGAGCTTCGGGTAGCGCTTGCCGCCCGGGCCGAGCGCGCGCGGGTCGCAGCCCTTCTGCTTGATGATCGAGCTCGTCGTCGCGCCGCCGCAGCCGAAGTTGACGAGCTTCAGCTTCCAGCCGCGCTTCTTGGCGGCGGCGGGGATCTGGTACGCGAAGCCGTGGCGCGTGTTGCGGCCCTGGCCGGCTGCGGTGGCCTGGTAGCCGCTGGCGTAGGAGTCGCCGAGCGAGACGAGGAGCTTCTGGGGCTTGGCCTGCGCGGCCGCCGGAGCGAGGAGGAGCGCGCCGACGAGCGCGAGCACGAGCGAGAGGGGCTTCATTCGACCTTCCGGGGGAGAGTGGGGATGACGCAGGTCTGCGTTACGCAGACCTGCGTAATTCTAGCCGGTCGTGGAGAGCTCCGAGCCCTCTTCGTACCAGGAGTAAGCGTACGACGGGTCGTCGAGGTCGCGCGACAGCGTCGTCAGCTTCAGCGGCCGGAACGTGTCGCACATCACCGCGAGCTCCTCCGTGCGCGTGGAGCCGAGCGACTTCTCCACCAGCCCGGGCTGCGGCCCGTGCGGGAGCCCGGACGGGTGCAGCGTGATCGCCCCGATGTCGACGCCCTTGCGCGAGCCGAACTGGCCGTCGACGTAATAGATCATCTCCTCCGACTGGACGTTGGAGTGGTGGTAGGGGATCGGCACCGCCATCGGGTCCCAGTCGAGCATCCGCGGGCAGAACGAGCAGATCACGAAGTTCGGGCCCTGGAACGTCTGGTGGGCGGGCGGCGGCTGGTGCAGGCGGCCGGCCTTGGGCTCGAAGTCGGCGATGTTGAACGTGTACGGGTACACGTAGCCGTCCCAGCCGACGACGTCGAGCGGGTGGTAGTCGGTGACGTAGTCCTGGTAGCCGCCGCGCACGCGCACCTTGACCACGTGCTCGCCGCGCTCGCGGTGGGTGGCGAGCGTCGCCGGCGGCCGGAAGTCGCGCTGCGAGAACGGCGCGTGCTCGAGCAGCTGGCCGTAGCGGTTGCGGTAGCGGTTCGGCGTCTCGATCTCGCCCGGCGTGTAGAAGGTCAGCCAGCGCTGCGGGCCGTCGAAGCGGAAGCGGTACGTGGTGCCGCGCGGGATCACGACGTAGTCGTGCTCGCGGTAGGGGAGGGTGCCGAAGATCGTCTCCACGACGCCCTCGCCCTCGTGGACGAAGATCACCTCGTCGCCCTCGCCGTCGCGGAAGAAGTAGTCCGCCTCGCGCTCGGGGATGCAGAGGCCGATCTCGACGTCGGCGTTGTACTCGAGCACCCGCCGCCCGAGCACGCTGTCGCCCATCGGCTCCAGCCCCATCGTGTTGGTGAGCCGGTGGACGTGGGTGTCGGGCACCCACTCCTCCAGCTCGATCGGCGTGAACTCGCCGACGTCCTTCACCCGGCAGGGCGACCACAGGTGGTAGAGGATCGACTCGTTGCCCGAGAAGCCCTCGAAGCCCATGACCTCCTCGACCAGCAGCGGCGCGTCTCCGTTGGAGCCGGACGCCTCCGGGTCGCGGAACTGGACGTGCCGCTTCTGCGGCACCTGGCCGAGGCTGTGGTAGCGCATGTCTAGAGGTTCCCCCTCAGCTCCTGCTCTCGCTCGATCGCCTCGAAGAGGGCCTTGAAGTTGCCCTCGCCGAACCCGCGCGCGCCGTGGCGCTCGATCACCTCGAAGAAGACGGTCGGGCGGTCGCCGACCGGCTTCGTGAAGATCTGCAGCATGTAGCCCTCGTCGTCGCGGTCGACGAGGATGCCCAGGCGGCGGAGGTCGTCGAGGCTCTCCTCGATCTCGCCGATGCGCTCCGGCACGTCCTCGTAGTACGCCTCGGGGACGTTGAGGAACTGGATGCCGCGCTCGCGCATCTCGGTCACGGTCCTCACGATGTCACGCGTGGCGACCGCGATGTGCTGCGCCCCGGGGCCGCCGTAGAACTCGAGGTACTCGTCGATCTGCGACTTGCGCTTGCCCTCGGCGGGCTCGTTGATCGGGAACTTGACGCGCCCGTTGCCGCTGGTGACGACCTTCGACATCAGCGCGGAGTACTCGGTGGAGATCGCCTCGTCGGAGAAGTGGATCATCTCCGTCATCCCGAACACGTCCTCGTAGAACTGCACCCACGTCTGCATCGCGCCGAGCTCGACGTTGCCGACGATGTGGTCGATCGCCAGCAGGCCGGTGTCGCCGGCGTCGATGCTGCCGCTCGGCGAAGCCGGGCTTGAACGGGCCGTGGTAGCTCGAGCGGTCGACGAACGTGTGCAGCGTCTCGCCGTAGGCGGCGATCGTGGCGAAGCGGATCGTGCCGTGCTCGTCCGTCTCCTCCCAGGGCTCGCGGACGCCGCGCGCGCCGCGGGTGGTGGCCTCGCGGTAGGCGTGGTCGACGTCGGGCACGGACAGGGCGATCACCTTCACGCCGTCGCCGTGGGCGGCGTGGTGGACGCCGATCTCGTGGTCCGGGGTGAGCGCGCCGGTGAGCACGAGCCGGATGCGGCCCTGCTCGAGCACGTGCGACGTGCGGTCGCGCACGCGGGTCTCCAGGCCGGCGTAGGCGACCTCGCGGAAGCCGAGCGCGTGCACGTAGAAGTAGGCGGACTGCAGGGCGTTGCCCACGTACATCTCGACGTGGTCGATGCCGTGGAGCGGCATGAAGTCCTCGGTGCCGTCGGCGCGGGGCGCCGCGACGGGCTGCGTGCTCATCTCGTATCTCCTCGTCGGATTCGCTCCCTTCATGGTTGCGCTGTAGAACGCCTCGCTCAAGCGCGATCCGTTGCGCGGAGTGGCATGATCGGTCGCCTATGGACGACATCGACCGGCAGATCGTTGCGCTCCTCCGGCAGGACGCGCGGCGCTCCTTCCAGAGCATCGGATTGCGGGTCTCGCTGTCGGCGCCGGCGGTCAAGCGCCGGGTCGACCGGCTGGAGGCCGACGGGGTCGTGCGCGGCTACACCGCGTCGGTGGACCCGGGGCGCTTCGGGTGGGGGACGCACGCGTTCGTCGAGCTCTCGTGCGAGGGGCGGATGGCCGCCGCCGAGGTGCGCGAGGCGGTCGAGCGCCACCCCGAGGTGGAGGCCGCCTACACCGTGGCGGGGGAGGCGAGCGCGATCCTGCGCGTGCGCGCGCGGGACACCGCGCACCTCGAGGAGACGCTCGAGCGGATCCGCGACCACCCGGGGGTGACGCGGACGCAGACGCAGATCGTGCTGTCGACGCTGTTCGAGCGGCCGTTCGAGGAGCCGCCCGGCTGAGTTGTTACGGCGCTGACACGCCGCCGACGCGACATTGGCGCCTTTGCCACAATCTCGCGCGAGGAGGCTGATATATCAGCCGGGGACGTAAGGGGGCGGCGGTGAGCGAGGGATCTGAGAAGGCGCGGATCGACCCGTTGGTGTTCTGGCCCGCGGCCGCGATCTGCGGCGCGTTCGTGCTGTGGGGGGTGCTGGACTCGGACGGGGTGGCGAGCGTCGCCGACGACGTCCTCAGCTGGCTGATCGACACCTTCGGCTGGCTGTTCGTGCTCAGCACGGCCGGCTTCCTCGTGTTCGCCTTCGTGCTCGCGTTCAGCCGCTTCGGCAAGCTGCGGCTGGGCGCCGACGACGACCGGCCCGAGTTCCGCACCTCGTCGTGGATCGCGATGATGTTCAGCGCCGGCATGGGCATCGGGCTGATGTTCTACGCCGTCGCCGAGCCGATCTCGCACCTCACGGCGCCGCCGAAGGGCACCGTGCCGGCCGGCAGCGAGGCGGCCGCCCAGCAGGCGATGTCGATCTCCTACTTCCACTGGGCGCTGCACCCGTGGGCGATCTACGCGATCGTCGGCCTCGCGCTCGCCTACTTCACGCTTCCGGCGCGGGCTTCCGAATCTGATCAGCTCGGCGTTCTATCCGCTGCTCGGCGACCGCATCCACGGCCCGATCGGGCGCTCGATCGACGTGCTGGCGATCTTCGCCACGCTGTTCGGCAGCGCGACCTCGCTCGGCCTCGGCGCGCTGCAGATCAACAGCGGGCTCGACTTCCTGTGGGGCGTGAACCCGAGCAACGGCGTCGCGATCGCGATCATCGCCGTCCTCACCGTGGCGTTCGTGCTGTCCGCCGTCTCCGGCGTGGAGAAGGGCGTCCAGTGGCTCAGCAACGGCAACATGGTGCTGGCGATCGCGCTGCTGCTGTTCCTCGTGGTCGTCGGCCCGACGGTGTTCGAGTTCGAGACGCTGACCGAGTCGATCGGCGGCTACCTGACGACGATCGTGCCCGGCCAGCTTCCGCACGGGCGCCTTCGGCGACAAGGAGTGGCTCTCCAGCTGGACGATCTTCTACTGGGCGTGGTGGATCTCGTGGGCACCCTTCGTGGGCACGTTCATCGCGCGCATCTCCAAGGGCCGCACGATCCGCGAGTTCGTCGATCGGCGTGCTGCTGATCCCGAGCGGGGTCAGCTTCGTGTGGTTCGCCGTCTTCGGCGGCGCGGCGATCAACCTGCAGCTGACCGGCGCAGACCGACCTCGCGGAGATCGCGGGGAAGCCGGAGATCGCGCTGTTCACCACGCTCGAGCAGTTCCCGCTCTCGGGCCTGACGTCGTTCGTCGTGATCGTGCTCGTCGCGCTGTTCTTCGTCAGCGGCGCCGACGCGGCGTCGCTCGTGATGGGCATGCTGTCCTCGCACGGGAACCTCGACCCGCCGCGCGCCGTCACGGTGATGTGGGGCGTGGCGACCGGCGCCGCGGCCGCGATCCTGCTGCTCGCGAACGGGCTGACGGCGCTGCAACAGGCGGCGATCATCGCCGCCGCGCCGTTCACGCTCGTGATGATCGGGTTGTGCATATCCGTCGTGAAGGGGCTGGGGGGTGACGCGGTGGCCGTGATCGTCCGCCGACGCCCCGGCGCGGCGCGCGAGGAGCCCCGACCGACCGTGGCGGCCGGGAAGTAGGAGGACGAGATGGCCGAGAACCAGCACACCGCCTTCCGCGGGCTGTTCGACATGTTCGCCGAGATGAACCGCATGCGCGAGCACTGGACCGACGCGGACCAGGCCGGCGACCGCGGCCCGTCCGCCTGGGTGCCCGCCGTCGACATCTACGCGTCCGGCGACGACCTGGTCGTGCGCTGCGAGCTCGCCGGCATCCCGAAGTCCGACGTCGAGGTCTCCTTGTCGGACGGCCAGTTGTGGATCAGCCGGGCGAGCGGAGCGATCCGCCGGAGGACCCGACGTACTACGTGCGCGAGCGCCGGTACGGGCCCTTCCGGCGGATCATCACGCTCGCCCGGGTCGGTCGAGGGCCGCCACATCACCGCGACCGTCGAGGACGGCCTGCTCGAGGTGGTGGTCGCGGGCGCCTGCCGCGCCCGCCACGAGCAGATCGAGATCGGCGGCGCCGACAACGGGGACGTCAGCGTCGACGTGAAGCGCTGAGCGGCTCCGGCGCCGGGCGGGCGGCGGCGTGCAGCGTGGACGTCCCCGGGTCGGCGATCGGGACGGTCGCGCTCCATACGGCCACGGCGCCACCGGTGGTCTCGTCGAACGCCGCCACCACTGATCCGGCCTGTCCTCCGGGTCCGAGACGAGCTCGGGCGCCTCGAAGCCGGCGGCGCCGGGGCGGCGGACGGTGGCGAGAACCGGGTGAGCGTCCGGCGTCGTGCTCGCCGGATGCCGGCCGGTCCACATCACGAGCGCGGCGCCGTCGCGGCGCATCGCGACGTCGGACACCAGTCCTTCGCCAAGGGCGATCGGCGCGCCGAAGCGGCGACCCGGGAGCGCCAGCGCGGCCCCTGACGGGGGAGGGCCGGGGAACGGCGCGTACTCCGACCAGGCGACGAGCGCGTCGCCGCCGGGCGCGAGGGCGAGCGCCAGCCCCCGCCGACATCCGCGCGACGGGCCGGGCGACCCGAGCCGCTGCGCGGGGCGGAATCGCCCGGTGCGCGAGGGCGCGGTGGCGACACCCACGGGCCAGCCGCGGCCGCCGGATTCCCCGAAGTGCCGCGGTGGGCCCCAGGCGACGACGATCCGCCCGCGAGCGACGCCGGCGACGATCGTCGCCTCCCGAAGGTCTCCCTCGGCGACAGCGGGTAGCGGCCGAGCACCTGGATCGGCCCGAGCCTCCCGCCCACGCGGCCGACGCGCGCCTTGACGATCCCCTTGCGCCGCTCGTCCCCCCACGCGATGACCATGCGCCCGCGGGGGCCGACGGCGACCACCGGCTGCACGGCGCCGCGGTTGACGGGGATGCGCAGGCCGGTACCGTGGAGGGCGCCGGAACGGCTCGCCCGGCCGCCGCTGCGCGAGCCGGAGGTGCGGGCGCCTGGGCCGCGACGTGCGCTCCAACCACGCGACCGCGGCATGGCCGCCGGCGCCCACGGAGAAGCTCGGGAAGCCCCGCCGGTGTCGGGTGGGAGGTAGCGCGCGATCGGCCGACGCCTGCCGACGTGCCCCCGAGGAGTCGCCGAAGCTGACGCCGAGACGGACCTGCAGCCCGTCTTCGCGGAATCGCAGGATCAGCACGCGGTCGCGGCCGAACGGGCGCGGCACGATGAAGCTCTCGGCAGGCAGGCTCGCAGTCTCGGTGAAGCGCCCGCTCGCGTCACCGGTCGCCAGCTTGATGCCGGCGTCGTCGCCGTAGGACAGCAGGGCTCGGCCGTCGGCGGCGAACTCCAGCACCGGCGACGCGGAGACGCGCTCGGACGGCGTGGTGGGCGGGGACCACGGAGGGGCGCCGGCCGCGGGACCAGCGACGGCCAGCAGCATGACCGCGGTGCCCGCAAGCGCGGGCAGGCGTCGCACCGTCCGAAACTACGCTCGTCGGATCAGGAGCGCAAGGCGGCGATCAGCCACTCCCAGGCGGGCACGGTGGTCGGCACGGGCGGCCAGCCGTTGATGACCGCCAGCAGCTGCCAGTAGCGCTCGGCGCGGCGGTCGGTGCCGGGCTCGATCCGGTCGGCGAGCGTCGGCGCGGTCCTCGGTGCCGAAGGCCGGCAGGATGGCGGCGACGTACGGCTCCGCCTCGGGCGAGGCGGGGTCGACGCCCGCGGCGAGCGCGGCGCCCGCCGTGTCGGCGACCGCCGCGGCGGCGGCGCGCATGTCTCCCTCGCGGCGGCGCGGAGGCGTGCTGCTCGGACATGCGGCGGATCGTGGCCCGGAAGTCCGGGTCCTGGACGAGCTCGGCGAGCTCGATCCACGCCTCGACCTGCTCGGGCGCGGGGTCGTCGGGGAGCTCGGGCAGCGCGAGCGCATCCGGGCCTCGAAGCCGGGCTCGATGTCGAGGCCGGCGAACGCCTCGTCGAGGAAGTCGGTGACGATCCGCTTGCGCTCGGCGTCGGACAGCTGGGCGAGCCTGTGCATGGTCTGCATCTCCTGGGGGTGGCTTCCGCGTCGGGCGACCGCCTGGAGCACGGCGCGCTGCACGCGCAGCACGCGGATCTGGGCCTCGAGCGCGGCGGCGTGCGCCTCGGCGACGGCCGCCACGCTCACCTCGCGCTCGAGCACGCGGCGGATCGTCGGCCAGGTCGACGCCGAGCTCGCGCAGCGTCCGCACGAGCCCGAGCCGCGCGAGCGCGTCCGCGCCATAGAGGCGGTAGCCCGCCTCGCTGCGCGCGGCCGGCGGGAGCACGCCGCTGTCCGAGTAGAAGCGGATCGTCCGCACGGCCAGGCCGCTCTCCGCGGCCAGCTCGCCGATGCCCATCAGGTCGGTCACGCGCCCAGTGTCATGTCTCCAGCGACTGGAGAGTCAAGTCCGCGAACGCGGCCACCAGCGGCGCGGTCTCGCCCGCCCGCCACGCCAGCGCGATCCGCAGCGGCTCCACGTCGCGCAGCGGCACCCACGCGATGTCGGGCCGCCCGTAGAACTCCGTCATCGAGCGCGGGGCGATGCAGTACCCCGCCCCGGCGGCCACGCCGTCGAGCATCTCCTCGACGTTGTCGTTCTCCGGCCCCCAGGTGGGCTCGCTGCCGTCGGGCCGGGGGTTGACGGCCCACCAGTCGACCCAGAAGCGCGGCGCGCGGCGCGTCCACATGATCGGCTCGGCGTTGAGCTCGTCCACGGCGAGCGACTCGCGCTCGGCCAGCGGGTGGCCGAGCTTGAGCCCGGCGAACCGCGGCTCCTCGGCGACGGGCTGCAGCCGCAGCCCGGAGGTGTCGTTGGGCAGCCACACGAAGGCGACGTCGCACTCGCCCTCGCGCAGCGCCGCCGCCTCGCCGCCCCAGTCGAACCGCCGCGCCTCGACGCGCACGTCCGGGAAGCGCGCGGCGAAGCACCTTGCGCGCGCGGGTGCCGACGCGCCCGCGCCGGCGGCCTCGAACCCGATGCGCAGCCGCCCGGCCGTGCCCGCCTGCGCCTGGCGTGCCCGCTCCAGCGCGGCGTCGAAGCGCGCGACCGCCTCGTGCGCCTCGTGGACGAGCGCCTCGCCCGCGGGCGTGAGCGACACGGAGCGCGACGACCGGACGAGCAGCGTCACGCCCAGCTCGCGCTCCAGCTTGCGCACCGCCTCGCTGATCGCCGACTGCGAGAGGTGCAGGTCCAGCGCGGCGCGCGAGAAGCTGCGGCGCTCGGCGACGGCGAGGAAGTACCGCAGCTGCCGCATCTCGGGCACGACGCCGAGCGTATCCATCGGCGGATCCGATCGACGGCCGGCGCGCAGGTCCGCTGGGATCGGCGCGTCGAACGCGATCCACGATGCGGCATGAACACGAGCGAACCTCGGGAGGACTGACGGTCTCGGCCATCGGCTACGGCGCGATGGCGCTGGTCGACGGGATGTACGGCCACGCCGACGAGGACGCTCGCTCGCCACGCTCCGGCACGCGATCGACGCCGGCGCCACGTTCATCGACACGGCCGACGCCTACGCGGCCGGGCAGAACGAGGAGCTCGTCGGCCGCGCGATCGCCGGCCGCCGCGACGAGGTCCAGCTCGCGACCAAGTGGGGCATCGTGTTCGAGGGCGGCCGCAAGGGTCACGCCACGCGCACGACCAGGAGATCCGCGTCGACGCGCGGCCCGAGCGGGCGCGGGAGGCCGCGGAGGCGAGCCTGCGGCGGCTCGGCGCCGACGCGATCGACCTCTGGTACCTGCACTTCCCGGACCCGGCGTCCCGGTCGAGGAGACGTCGGCGGGATGGCGAGAGCTCGTCGCGGAGGGCAAGGTCCGCCACCTCGGGCTCTCCAACGTGACCGCCGAGCAGGTGCGCGCGGCGCACGCGGTGCACCCGATCGCGGCCGTCCAGCACGAGTACAGCCTGTGGACCCGCGGGCCGGAGCGCGAGCTGCTGCCGGCCGCTGGCGCGAGCTCGGCGTCGGCCCCGTCGCGTGGTCGCCGCTCGGCGCCGGCTTCTTCGCCGGCGTCGGCCGACCGCATCGGCTCGCCGGGCGAGGACTTCCGGACCAACCACCCGCGCTTCCGGGCCGAGAACCTGGCCGCCAACCGCGACCGCTACGCGCCGCTGCGCGGGCTCGCCGAGGAGCTCGGCATCACGCCGGCGCAGCTCGCGCTCGCCTGGATCGTTGCGCAGGGGAGGATCGTGCCGATCCCCAGCACCCGCACGCCGGCGCACCTCGACGAGAACCTCGCCGCCGCGGACGTCGAGCTCGACGACGCGACGCTCGCCCGCATCGACGAGCTCGCTCCCGCGGGCGCGGCGGCGGGAGGCCCTGGTCTAGCGCTGCTCGAGCCGCACGACCATCGCCACCGAGGCGACGATCATCGCGGCGCCCGCGATGGTGATCGCGGTGACCGCCTCGTCGAGGATCAGCCAGCCGAGGAAGATCGCGACGACCGGGTTCACGTACGCGTAGGTGGCGACCTTGGAGATGGCGCGTTCTGGAGCAGCCAGGCGTAGGCGGTGAAGGCGATCCAGGAGCCGAAGACGACCAGGTAGGCGAGCGCGAGCAGGGAGCGCAGCGACAGCGCGTCGGGGTGCACGTCGCCCGCCTCGCCGGCGACCAGGCCACGACCGCGATCAGCGCGCCGCCGAGCAGCATCTGCCAGGCCGTCGAGACGAGCCCGTCGCGCGGGAGCGTCAGCCGCGGCGAGGCGAACGAGCCCGAGGCCCACATGACGGCGGCGACCACGCAGGTGGCGAGGCCGAGGAAGGTCGCGTCGCCCGACTGGTCGCCCGGGCGCATGATCAGCGCCACGCCGGCGAAGCCGACGAGCACGGCGGCGAGGCTGCGGCCGGAGACGCCGTCGCCGGTCGAGCCGCCGCAGCAGGATCACCCACAGCGGCACGGAGGCGATCAGCAGCGCGGCGATCGAGGACGGGACCTCCTGCTCGGCGACGCTGACGACCGCGTTGGCGCCCGGGAGCAGCGTCCGACGATCAGCGCGCCGAGCGAGCTCGCGCCGGCCGGGCCGCAGCACGCGCGCGCCGCGGCGGGCGGCGAGGAACGCGAGCATGAGCCCGCCGGCGACGAGGAAGCGCGCGCCCGCGCCGAGGAGCGGCGGCACGGTCTCGACCATGATCCGGATCGCGAGATAGGTCGAGCCCCAGACGATGTAGACGATCCACAGGCCGGTCCAGACCTGCCAGCCGGCGGCCTCGGGACGTGCAACGACGGCCGGCGCGTCAAGCGCGCCGGCCGCCGCAGGTGGGGAGGAGGGGAGGGTGTCCGTCACGCGGTGTGGATCCGCGCCACCGGGCGGAAGGCGCGGGCGCGCCGACGGCCCTCGTGGCGCGCGCCGGCGGCGCGGAGCTCGAGCAGCTCGAGCACGCTCGCGGTGCGGCGGAAGGGGTCGGCGATGCGGCCGCCGGCGCCGAGCGCCGCGATCAGCTCGCCGTCCGTCTCGGCGACGAGCAGGTCGCCCTCGGGGACGATCGAGGAGTCGAGGGCGGCGAGCTTCTCGAGCGCGGGGCCGTCGGAGCCACGGGCGGCGCGGATGAGGACAGAAGGAGCGGCGGTGTGGGCGGTCATCGGGGGCTCGTGCCTTTCAACGGAGGGGGTGGACGCGGTGTGAGAGCAATGGTGGAGAACGGCTGCCATCAGTGCAAATGACATTTCGCGGCCCTTGGTATAAGCTCGACTGATGCTCGACGTCCGCCGCATGCGCGTCCTGCGCGAGGTCGCCCGCCAGGGCTCCTTCTCCGCCGCCGCCGAGGCGCTCTCCTTCACGCAGTCCGCCGTGTCGCAGCAGATCGCCGCGCTCGAGCGCGAGGCCGGAACCGTGCTCGTGCAGCGCAACGCGCGCGGGGTGCGGCTGACCGAGGCGGGGGAGGCGCTCGTGCGCCACGCCGACGCCGTGCTCGCCCGCCTCGCCGAGGCCGAGGCCGAGCTGGAGGCGATCGCCGGCCTGCGCGGCGGGCGCCTGCGGATGGCGTCGTTCGAGTCCGGCGCGGCGACGCTGATGCCGATGGCGTTCGCGCTGTTCCGCGAGAACCACCCCGGCGTGGAGCTGTCGATGACGCTCGGCGAGCCGGAGGAGATGGAGCCGCAGCTGCGCACGCGGCGAGGTCGACATCGTGATCGGCTTCGGCTCGCGCCTGGACAACGAGGACGGGATCGAGCGCAGCGCGCTGATCGAGGACCCGATGTTCCTCGTGCTGCCGCGCGACCACCCGCTCGTGAACAAGCGCAACCTCCGCCTCGCCGACCTCGCGGACGAGGCGTGGATCGGCGGCCGGCCGAACTGCGAGTGCAACCGGCTGATCTACGACGCCTGCTCGCGCGCGGGCTACGACCCGCGGATCGCCTTCGAGACCGACGACTACAACGCCATGCAGGGCTTCGTGGCGGCGGGCGTCGGCGTGTCGCTGATCGCCGAGCTCGGCCTCACGAGCATCCGCGACGACATCGTCGTGCGCGACCTCGGGCGCGAGACCCCGGTCCGGCGCATCTACGCGGCCTCGATGGCCGGCGGCTACCGCACCCCGGCGACGGCGGCGATGCTGGAGATGCTCCAGCAGGTCGCGGCGCGCTACGAGACGCGGCGCCCCGCGCTCGAGCTCGTCGGCTGATCGTCCAGTTCGCGAGATCCGGGCTTGACGCCCGGGGCCCGGGTCGGAGAGGGTCGCCCCTGCAAGGACCGCCACGTGAGAAGGATCTCCTCCGCATGGCTCGGTGCCGCGATCGCGCTCGCCGCGTTCGCCGCCCCGGCCGCCGCCGCCAAGAAGGCGCCCGACCTGAAGGTCGGGTCGCTGAAGGTCGCGGGCACCCCCGCCCCCGGTGGGACCTTCACGGTCAAGGTCGCGGTCAAGAACGGCGGCAAGAAGAAGGCGAAGGGCTCGCAGACGCTGCTGCTGCTGTCCAAGGACAAGAAGCGCAGCGGCGATGACACGCGGCTGATCACCAAGAAGGCCAAGGCGCTCAAGCCGCGCAAGAGCGCGAAGGCGACGCTGAAGGTCACCCTTCCGACATCCGTCGCCGCCGGGTCCTACCGCGTGATCGCCTGCGTGGACGCGAAGAAGAAGGTCAAGGAGCGCAGCGAGAAGAACAACTGCAAGGCGGCCGCGCTGACCGTCGTGCCCGGGACGTTCAACCCCGGCGGGCCGACGCCGGGGCCGATCCCGACGCCGCCCGCGCCCGTCCCGCACGCCCGACGCCGACGCGCCGACGCCGACCGACGACGCCGCCACGCCGACGGCGACCCCGACCACCACGCCGACGCCGGACCCGTTCCCGCAGCCGCCGCTGCCGACCGCGCCCGACCCGCAGGACGAGGCGCCGGCCGTGCCCGACGAGCGGCTCGACCACCGTGTCCGAGGGCACCGAGTTCCTCTACACCGGCGACGACCCGATCCAGAAGGAGGTCGACCCGGGCACGATCCAGGCGACGCAGGTCGCCGTCCTGCGCGGCAAGGTGCTCTCGCCCGACAGCCCGGACGCGGGCGCCGACCCCGACCCGGTGCCCGGCGCGCGCGTGACCGTGCTCGGCCACCCGGAGTTCGGCTACACCTCCACGCGCGAGGACGGCGGCTACGACCTGGCGGTCAACGGCGGGCAGGACCTCGTCCTGCAGTTCGAGCAGCAGGGCTACACGACGCTGCAGCGCACCGAGACCGTCCCGTGGCAGGACTTCGTCCGCCTCGACGACGTGATCCTCACGCCGTACAGCGCGACGGTCACGCCCGTGCAGCAGGACGCGTCGACCGTCACCGCCGTCACGGGCGCGACGACGCCGGCCGACGACGCCGCCGCCCGCAAGGCGACGCTGCTGTTCGACCCGAACACGACGCGCGACGATGACGCTGCCCGAACGGGCAGGAGCAGCCGCTCGACGACACGATGAAGGTGCGCGCGACCGAGTACACGCGCGGCACCGGCGGCGAGGCGCGGATGCCCGGCGAGCTGCCGGACACGAGCGCCTACACCTACGCGGTCGAGTACAGCGTCGACGAGGCGGTCGAGGCGCGCGCCACCGACGTCGAGTTCAACAAGCCCGTCGTCACCTACGTCGACAACTTCCTCGACTTCAAGGCCGGCACCACCGTCCCCGCCGCGTTCTACGACAAGGCGAAGGCGGCGTGGGTGCCGTCGCAGAACGGGATCGTGCTCGACGTCGTCTCCGAGACCGGCGGCAAGGCGCAGGTCGACGTCGACGGCGACGGCACCGCCGACAGCGGCGAGCAAGCTCACCGACCTCGGCATCGACGACGCGGAGCTGACCAAGCTCGCGCAGCAGTACGACGCCGGCGCCTCGCTGTGGCGCGTGCAGGTGAAGCACTTCACGCCGTGGGACTACAACTGGCCCTACGGCTGCAAGGTCAACTGCCCGCCGCCGGACAACGACCCGCCGCCGCCCCCGTACTGCCCGGAGTGCGAGGCGGGCGGCTCGATCGTCGGCGTCTTCAACCAGACCCTGGGCGAGAAGGTGAGCCTCACCGGCACGCCGTTCGCGCTCCACTACGACACCAGCCGCGGCCGACGGCTACATGCAGGCGCGCACGCTCGACATCCCGCTCACCGGGAGCGCGCCGCCGGGCACGCTGAAGGGGGTCAGCCTGCAGGTGACGGTCGCCGGGCGCGAGTTCGACGAGTCGTTCGCGCCCGCGCGCGAACCTGAAGAAGCACTTCGTCTGGGACGGCCTGGACGCCTACGGGCGCGCGCGTGGAGGGCGCGCAGACCGCGAGCGTGCGCATCGGCTACGTGTACGAGGCGGTCTATCTCGAGCCGCTCGAGTTCGACGCCGCCTTCGCCCAGTTCGGCAACGCGCCCGTGTCGCGCTCGGACGGCGGCGCCGCGGGCGCCCGCCGCACGATCACCGCCTGGCAGCAGTACACGCGGCCGCTCGGCACGCTCGGCGCGGGCTCCGACGCGCTCGGCGGCTGGACGTTCGACGTCCACCACTCCTACGACCCGCAGGGCAAGACGCTGTACCTGGGCGACGGCACGCGCGTGACCGCCGACGCGATCCGCTCCGAGATCCACACCGCCGCCGGCTTCGACCCGCTGAACTTCGTCACCGGCGGCACGCCGGCGACCCAGATCGTCCTCGAGCTCTCGCGCGGGCTCGACGTCGGCCCCGACGGGAGCATCTACATCGCCGAGACGGGCGCCAACCGGATCGACCGGGTCACGCCCGACGGCGGCTTCGAGATCGTCGCCGGCGGCTTCGGCAACGAGGACGCCCCGGACCTCGGCGACGGCGGGCCGGCGACCGAGGCGCGCCTGGTCGGCGCCGAGCGACGTGGCGGTCGCGCAGGACGGGACGCTCTACATCTCCGACACCGGCGACGCCCGCATCCGCCGCGTGGCGCCCGACGGCACGATCTCCACGTTCGCGGGCGGCGCCGACCCCGACCACCTCGGCGACGACGGGCCCGCCACCGCCGCGTCGCTGCGCAGCCCGCGCGGCCTCGCGCTCGCCTCCGACGGGACGCTCTACATCGCCGAGCGCGGGCGCGACCGCGTCCGCCGCATCACGCCCGACGGGCGGATCGCGACGGCCGCCGGCGGCGGCGAGCCCGGCGACCGGCATCGGCGACGGCGGGCTCGCCTCGAGCGCCTCGCTCGACCAGCCGACCGACGTCGCGGTGGACAGCAACACGGGCGCGTTCTACGTCACCGACTCCCAGCACGGCCGCCTGCGCAAGGTGTCGCCGACGGGCAGATCGAGACCGTCGCGGGCACCGGCGGCTCCGGCTCGAGCGGCGACGGCGGCCCGGCCACCGACGCCCAGATCGGCGAGCCCGACGGGCGTCGCCGTCGGGCGCGGCGCCGTCTACGTGTCCGACCGCATCCATCACACGGTGTGGCGGCTCAACCCGGACGGCACGATCACGCGCTTCGCCGGCTCGGGCACGAGCGGCGGGGAGGGCGACGGCGGCGCGCCGCAGCAGGCGCAGCTCTCCTTCCCGCAGGCGCTCGCCGTCGCGCCCGACGCGTCGCTGCTGATCGGCGACGCGGGCAACGGCCGCGTGCGGCGCGCCACGGTCGGCCTGCCCGGCTTCAACGACGCCAGCTTCTCGCTGCCCTCGCAGGACGGCGGCGAGGTGTACCAGTTCGACGCCGGCGGCCGGCACCTGCGCACGGTCGACGCGCTCACCGGCAGCGTCCGCTACAGCTTCGGCTACGACGCCGCCGGCCGCCTGACGACGATCACCGACGGCGACGGCAACGTCACCACGATCACGCGCGGCGCCGGCGGGATCGCGACCGGGATCGTGGCGCCGGGCAGCGGCACCAAGCGCACCACGGCGCTCACCGTCGAGGACGGCGACCTCACCTCGGTCACGAACCCCGCGGGCGACGAGACGGCGATGACCTACGACGCGGGCGGGCTGCTGAAGACGTTCACCGACCCGCGCGGCAACGCCGCGTCGCTTCGGCTACGACGCGGCCAGCGGCCTGCTCTCGACCGACACCGACGCCGGCGGCGGCGTGACGAGCTACGCGCGCACGGCGACGGCCGACGGCGCGCGGGTCAGGCGCACGTCACCGGAAGGGCGCGACACGGTCTTCGAGACCGCCACCGACTCGTCGGGCGACACGCACGACGACGATCACGGAGCCCTCGGGCGCGGTCAGCCGCACCGTCTTCGGCGCCGACGGCGTGACCCGGCTGACCGACCCGGACGGGACGGTCACGAGCGCCGTCGCCGGTCCCGACCCGCGCTGGGGCATGCGCGCGCCGATCGCCGCGAGCCTCACGACGCGCACGCCCGTCCGGCCACACGAAGACGGTCACCCGCGAGCGCACGGTGACGCTGGGCACGCCAGGGCGACCTGCTCGACGTCGACGAGATGGTCGACACGACGACGCGTGACGGCGGCACCGACACGACGACCTACGACGGCGCGAGCCGGGTCGCGACGACGGAGACGGCGGCCGGGCGCACGTTCACCAAGACGATCGACGCCAAGGGCCGGCTCGTCGCGAGCGCCGTGCCCGGCTCGGCGCCGCTGCACGTACACGTACAACGCGGCCGGGCCGGGTGAGCAGGCTCGCGCAGGGCACGCCACGAGCTCACGCTGACGTACGACCCGGGCCATCCGTACCGCGTCCTCACCACCACCGACGGCGACGGCAACACCGACGACCTACACGTACGACGACGCCGAGCGGGTGAAGACGAGGAAGCTGCCGAGCGGCGCCACGTTCACGTACGGCTACGACGGCGCCGGCAACCCGACGAGCGTGAAGATGCCCAACGGGCAGACGCACAGCTACACGTTCGACGCGCTCGGGCGGGCGACCAGCTACGACCCGACGGGGACGTCGGCGCTCCTGCGGGCGTTCGACAAGGACGGCTTCCTCACCGGCCTCACGCAGCCCGGCGGCGGCGGCCAGACGATGCAGCGCCAGACCAGCGGGCGCCTGATCGGCGAGACGTCGCCGGACGGCACGGCGAGCACGTTCGCGTACGCGGCCGGCGACGAGACCGACCGGCTCGCGCGCGCCGGCCGCACCGGCCCGGGCGGGCGCACCGACGAGTCCCGCTACACGTACGACGGCGCGCTCGTGACCTCCAAGGAGTCGCGCGACGCCGGCGGCGCGTACGCGACCGGCACCTACGCCTACGACGACCGGCTGCGGCTGAAGTCGATCGACCTGCAGTCGGGCGCGGACTCCCGGAAGATCGACATCTCGCGCGACGCCGACTCGCTGGTGACCCGCGCGGGCCCGTTCGACGTTCGAGCGCGACGGCCCGGCCGGGCAGCCGAGCGCGATCACCGAGCGGCGACCTCGCGCTGACGCTCGGCTACTCGCCCACCACCGGCACGCCCACGCAGCGCACCACGGCGGTCGACGGCAAGGCGGTGTTCGACACCACGATCACGCGCGACGACGCGGGCAAGATCACGCGCAAGGTGGAGAAGACCGGCACCGGCACCGCGGTCGCGCTACACCTACGCGTACTGGCCCGACGGCCAGCTGAAGTCGGTCGCGCGCAACGGCACGCTGATCGAGCAGTACGTCTACGACGGCAACGGCAACCGCACGTCGGCGAAGTACGGGACGGCGGCGGCGCAGGCCGCGACGTACTCGCCCGACGACCGGCTGACCGCGCGCAACGGCGTCACCCACGGCTACGACGCCGCCGGGATGCTGAGCACCCGCGGCACGGACACGTTCGACTACAGCGACTCGGGCGAGCTGCTGGCCGCGAACGTCGGCGGCACCGCCGTCGCCTACTGGTACGACAGCGCGGGCCGCCGGGTTGCGCGCCTGCAGGGCGGCCTGCGGTACCGGTACATCTACGGCGACCCGCGGCGCCCGCAGCTCGTCACCGCCACCCGCGCGCCCGACGGCACGTTCACGACCTACGACTACGGCGAGGACGACCTCCTGTACTCGTTCGAGCGCGGCGGGCAGCGCTACTACGTGGCCACGGACCAGGTCGGCACGCCGCGCGCGGTCGCCGATGCGGCCGGCACGATCGTCAAGCGGCTCGACTACGACGCCTTCGGCGTGCCGGTCGGCGACAGCGCGCCCGCGTTCGACCTCCCGATCGGCTTCGCCGGCGGCATCGCCGACCCCCTCACCGGGCTCGTGCGCTTCGGCTTCCGCGACTACGACCCGGCGGCCGGCCGCTGGACCACGCGCGACCCGATCGGCCAGGCGGGCGGGCCGAACACGTACGCCTACGTGAACAGCGACCCGGTCGGGATCCGCGACCCGTACGGCCTCGAGGGCTGGTTCTCCGCGCGCCGTCAACGCGGTGCACGACTTCTTCAGCTCCGACAGCACGCAGACCGGCATCAGCGTGGTCGAGAGCGTCGCGGGCGACTCGGCGATCGGCGACGCCGCCGGCAAGCTCGGCTCGGGCATCGACAAGGTCAACACGGTCACCGAGCTGGGCGACGACTACATCAAGCTCAAGGAGGCCAACGACGCGCCCACGAAGCCGGAGCAGGCGGCGGGGATCCTCAAGGTCTGCCTGAAGTACATCAAGAAGATCATGCCGGTCCAGCTGACGCCGACGGAGCTGGCGGAGCAGGCGCTCGACCAGGGCATGGAGCACGCGATCGACCAGCGCGACACGGGCACGATCAACTACGGCGCGCAGCGCCAGATGCGGGAGATCGAGTGGTGATCCGGCGCGCGCTGATCGTCGTCGTCCTCGTCGCCGCCGGGCTCGTCGCCGCCCAGCGCGTGAGCGCCGCGCCGGCGTGCACGATCACCTGGGACGGCCCGGCGGCCGGCCGCTGGGCCGTGGCCGCCAACTGGGACACGAACGCGGTGCCGGCGATCGGCGCCGTCGTCTGCATCCCCGCCGGCAACACGGTCACCTACGACACGGGGACGACCGACATCGCGGTGCTGCTCGCCGAGGGCACGCTCGCGCTCAGCGGCGGCTCGCTCGGGCTCACCGACACGGGCAGCGACTCGCACGCCGACGGCTTCGACCAGAGCGGCGGCACGCTCACCGGCGCCGCCACGCTGAACCTCACGAACGGCGGAAGCTGGGGCGGCGGCACGATGGCCGGCGCGGGGAAGACGGTCGTCCCGGCCGGCAAGACGCTCACGCTCGGCTCGTTCACGGTGAGCCTGAGCGACGCGCGGGTGCTCGACAACCTCGGGACGATGCTGCTGGCGACGACCGACCGCGGCATCTCCGGCTTCAGCACGGCGCGCGTGCTCAACGAGGCGTCCGGCGTGATCCGCAAGACCGTCGGGTCGGCGACGACGACCGAGACGAGCAGCTTCATCACCGCCCCCGTGGAGAACGACGGCAAGGTCGAGTCGGTCGCCGCGCTCGGCCGGCTGGTGCTCTCCGACGGCTCGGGCGGCACGTCCACCGGCACCTACGGGTCGGCGGGCGCCGCGGGCGAGGTCGAGCTCGCGGGGTCCGGCGGCCACGAGCTCGGCGCGGGCGCGAAGCTGCTCGGCGGCGCCGTGATCGACGGCGTGGTCGACGTCGCCGGGACCGTGACGGCGGCGAGCGCCCGCATGGACGGCGGCACGCTCGGCGGCGCCGGCGTGCTCTCGATCACCGGGCCGTTCCGCTGGGTGGGCGGCACGATGGCGGGCGCCGGGAGCACCGTCGTGCAGGCCGGCCAGACGATGACGCTGGACAGCTTCACGGTGAGCCTGAGCGACGCGCGGGTGCTCGACAACCTCGGCACGATCCTGTTCGCGACCACCGATCGCGGCATCTCCGGCTTCAGCACGGCGCGGGTGGTCAACGAGGCCTCGGGCGTGATCCGCAAGACGGTCGGGTCGCCGACCGCGACCACGACGAGCAGCTTCATCACGGCGCCGGTCGAGAACGACGGCAAGGTGGAGTCCGTCGCCGCTCTGGGCGACCTGGTGCTCTCCAACGGCTCGGGCGGGTTCTCGACCGGGACGTACGGGTCCGCCGGCGCGTCCGGCCGCGTTCAGCTGGCGGGATCGGCCATCCACCTGGTCGGGGACGGCGCGAGGCTGCTCGACGGCGCGCTGATCAACGGCTCGGTCGACGTGATCGCCGCCGCGGGCACGCCGGCCGTCGCCGCGGGCGCGCGCATGCAGGGCGGTACGCTCGGCGGCGGCGGAGTGCTCTCGATCACCGGGCCGTTCGCGTGGTCCAGCGGCACGATGGCCGGACGCGGGCGCACGGTCGTGCAGGCGGGCCAGACGATGACGCTGGACACCTCCACGGTGAGCCTCAGCGACTCGCGGGTGCTGGACAACCTCGGCACGATCCTGCTCGCGACCACCGACCGCGGCATCTCCGGCTTCGGCACCGCGAAGATCCTCAACGAGGCCTCGGGCGTGATCCGCAAGACCGTCGGCTCCTCGACGGCGACCACGACGAGCTCGTTCATCACCGCGCCGGTCGAGAACGACGGCCAGGTCCGCTCGACCGCCGCGCTCGGCGCGCTCGTGCTCAGCAGCGGCTCCGACGGCACCTCCACCGGCAGCTACGGCTCGGCCGGCGCGGCGGGCCAGGTGCAGATCTCGGGCTCGCGCACCCACACCTTCGGCGACGGCGCCTCGCTGCTGCAGGGCGCGGCCCTCAGCGGCTCCGACATGACGATCCCGGCGGGCGCGACCGTCACCGCCGTCGGCGCCGGGATGAGCAGCGGCACGCTCGGCGGCGCCGGCACGCTCGCCGTCACCTCCGGCACGTTCGCGTGGTCGGGCGGCACGATGAACGGGTCCGGGCTGCTGCGCGTGGACGCCGGCGCCACGGCGAGGATCAGCGCGAGCGTCTCGCTCGCCGACACGCACCGCGCCGACGTCGCCGGCACGATGGCGCTGGCGGGCGACAACTCGGTCGGCTTCAGCGCCACGGCGCTGATCCACGTGCTCGCGGGCGGCGCGCTGCGCAAGACCGTCGGCACCACGACCGGCAGCTCGGTCGTGTTCGTGCCCGTGCAGAACGACGGCACGGTCGAGACCGTGTCCGGCAGGCTGCAGCTCGCGCAGGGCTCCGGCGTGCGCCGAGACGGGCACGTTCACGGGCCACAGCGCCACCCAGCGCCTGCTCCTCTCCGGGGACGGGCACGTGCTCACCGCCGCGGCGCGGCTCGGGGACTTCACCGAGATCGCGGGCGAGGTCACGGTCCGCACCGGTGACACGCTGCCGGTGGACGGGGAGATCTACGAGACATCCAGCGGCGACCTCAGCGGCAACGTCGACCTCACGGGCACGCTCCACTGGGAGGGCGGCGAGCTGGTCGGCCCGGGCACGATGACGGTGGCGCCCGCGGGCCGGGTCGTGCTCGAGGACTCGTGCTTCGCGGCCAACCTGCGCGACGGCTACCGGCTCGTCAACCAGGGCACGATCAGCCTGCTCGCGCACTCCGTGCTCGAGGGCTTCGGCGACGAGGGCGCCCAGCCCGTGCTCGAGAACGCCGGCCGGATCGCGATCGACGACACCGCGGCCGGCGACTGCGAGCACCTCCGGGATCTCGAGCTCGATGCTCGTCCACAACACGGGCACGATCGAGAAGCTCGGCGGCACCGGCGCGGCCGACCTGACCGGGACGCTCGACAACGACGGCACGATCCTGGTCAGCAAGGGCACGATGACGCTCAACACGAGCGACGACGTCCCGGACATCGAGCAGACCGGCACCTTCTCCAGCGCCGCCGGCGCCTCCTACACGTTCCAGGGACGGCCTGTTCGCGCTCGCGCCGGGCGCCGCGCTCGGCGGCTCGCCGGGCGTCTCGGGCGCCGACCTGCGCATCCTCGACGGGGTGACCGTCACCGTCCCGGCGGGCGGCACGCTGACCCACACCGACGGCACGATCTCCGGCGCCGGCACGCTGCGCATCCTCGGCGCGCTCGACTGGCGCGGCGGCGACGAGAGCGGCCCGGGCACGACCGTGATCGAGGCCGGCGGGAGCGTCGCGATCTCGCCGCCGGACGGCGAGGACACCGGCTTCGCCTCGCTCGAGGGCAGCCGCGCACTGGTCAACAAGGCCACGGTGACGGTGACCGACAGCGAGCTGGCGGCGTTCGACGGCGCGGCGATCCTCAACCGCGGCGTGATCGCGCTGACGCGGCGCGAGCAGCCTCGACGGCGGGTCGTTCGGGGCCGGCTTCGGCGGGCTGCTGCACAACGTCGGCACGGTGCGCAAGACGGGGACGAGCACGGTCTACCTCGGGGTCCCGACCGACAACGACGGGACGATCGAGGTCTCCGGCGGCACCCTGGACGCGACCGCAGCTGCTCAACTCGACCGAGGACTTCGGCGACGCCGCCCTGGTCGACGGCACCTACGTCGTGCACGCGGGCGCCTCGCTCGGCGTGCCGTCGCCGCTGGTCACGCTCGCCGGGCGCCTCGTGCTCGACGGCGCCAACTCCAAGGTCGTCGTCACCGACTTCGGCGAGCACGCCGCGAGGACGCGCTGGCCGGCCTGCGCCGGATCGCCGGCAACGGCGAGCTCGAGCTCTCGGGCGGCCGCGCGCTGGCCTCCGACGCCGCCGCGGCACGTTCACCAACGCCGGCGTGCTCGGGCTCGGCGCCGGGAGCACGTTCACGGCGGCCGGCGGCTACGCGCCAGACGGCGGGCGGCGTGCTGCGCAGCGCGATCACCGCCAGCGGCGCCGCGGGCAGGGTCACGACCACCGGGGCGGCGGCGCTCGCCGGGCGCCTGGACGTCGTCTCGCCGGCGCACCCGCCCGCGGGCACCGACGTCACCGTCGTCGGCTACGGCTCGCACACCGGCACGTTCGCGCAGGTGACGGGCGGCTCCGGCTTCGCCGTCCGCTACGACGCCAACGGGGTCAAGCTCAACGTGACGTCGAGCCTTGCGGCCCGTGCCGGCCGAGCCGGTCGCGCGCCCGCGCCGGCGCCCGTCGTGGAGCCGCCGGCGACCGAGCGGCTCGCCGCCGCCGCGCTGACCGTCCGCGGCCCGTGGGCGCGCCGCGGCGCGTACCTCGTGGCCAAGCGCCGCGGCGCGACCCTGGTGCGCCGCGCCGTCCGCGGCCGCGGCGTCGACCTGGTGGCCGTGACCTGCCGCCGCTGCGGCTCGGTGAAGGTCAGCTGGGCCGGGAAGACGCCGCACGATCTCGCTGCGCGCACGCCGGACGCACCGCCGCACGTTCCGCGTCGCCCGCCTCGCGCGCCCGCGTACACGGACGCCTCGTGGTCCGCACGACGTCGGCCCGCCGCGTGGCCGTCGCGGCCGTGCTCGTGCGGCGTTAGTCGGCCCGCCGGGCCGTCGGCGCGCCGGAGCGCCAGCGCTCGCCGGATCGCCGTGCCGGCGGCGTCGAGCTCCGGCGTGTGGATCAGCGCGCCGTGGCCGGCCGCGCTTGGCGGAGATCAGCGCCAGGTCGGCGCGCCGGATCAGGCGCGTCCTTGTCGAGCTCGCCGGCGAGCGGCGTCGGCGATGCCCGCGGTGGCGTGGGCGCCGGCGGCTCGAGCAGCTCGCCGCTGCAGGCGGTCGGCGAACTCGTGCGCGCGCCGCGGCGGTCTCGCCCGGCAGGATGACGGCGAACTCGTCGCCGCCGACGCGGTAGGCGGTGTCGGCGGCGCGCTGGGTGCGCCGCACGCGGCGGCGAGCGCCTTGATCAGCTCGTCGCCCGCCTGGTGGCCGTGGGTGTCGTTGGTCAGCTTGAGCCCGTCGAGGTCGAGCAGCACGAGCGCGACGCCCTCGATGCCGCCGCGGGCGGCGCTGCTGGAGCACCTGCGCGAGGTCCTCGTGGAACGCGCGGTTGTTGCGCAGGCCGGTGAGGATGTCGGTGAGCGCGTCGCGCTGGGCGCGGGCGAGCGCGATGGCGCGCGCCTGCTCGAGCCGGCGCCGGAAGCGCACGGCGAGGGCGATGAACGCGCCCAGCAGCAGGATCCCGGCGGCGAACACGACCGCCGTGGCCGTCAGCCCGATGCCGGTTCGCGCGCTGCAGCTGCGGCCTGGTCGGCGGCCGCCTCCTGGCGCACCTGGAGCGCGGTGGTGCGCAGCTCGTCGGCGAGACGGCGCGATCAGCGGGTTGATCTCCTCGAGCTCGATCTCGAGCGCGCCCTTGCGGTCGATCGGCGATGGCGGCAGCAGGAAGCGGTCGGCGGCGTCGCGGTAGGCGGCGGTGGCGGTCGAGCAGGACGCCGATCGCGTCGGCCTCGCCGGGGCCGAGGTCGCCGGCGGCGCGGAGGTCGCGCAGCCGGTGCGCGAGCGCGCGCGCCGGCGCTGACGTGCTGCGCGGGGCACGGACGCGTCGACCCGGCGGCCGGGGGCCAGCATCGCGGTCAGCGAGTCGTTGACAGGTCGTCCTCGACCTCGAGCGCGTCGAGCGCGTCGAGGTACGCGGCGCTCTTGGCCGTGGTGTGCTGCAGCGCGTCCGAGCGGCGGTGGGTGGCGGCGGCCGCCCAGGCCATGAACGCGAGCAGGAAGGCCAGCACCACGGCGGCGCCGACGGTGGCGATGCGGCTGGCGGTGGAGGCGTTCGTGCGCATGGCGACGCGAGCGGCCGGCACGCGGCCGCTGTTCCAGTCGTCGGCCGCCGGCGCCGCGGCTTGAGCGCGTCAGGCCTTGCGTGACAGGGCGCTTACGCGCGCGCGGCTTGGTTGGCTTCTTCGCGACCGCCTCGACCGCGTCCAGCTCGCCGCCGCAGGCCGTCGAGCAGCGCCCAGGCGTCGTCGACCATGGTCGCGGTCGCCGATGATCCCGAAGTCCAGGTGGTCGCAGGTAGCTCATCACGGTGATGTTGAGCCCGACGCCGTCGACGACCACCGAGACCGGGTAGTTGCGCCTCGCAGCTGCGCGCCGGCGCAGAACAGCGGCGTGCGCGGGCCGGGCACGTTGGAGATCACGAGGTTCAGCGGCGGGCGGGTGCGGCCCATCACCTCCATCGTCGTGCGGGCGGCGAGCGAGGCGACCGCGGGCGGGATGAAGCTCGTGGCGTCGGTCAGCAGGTTCGCGGGCGTGGCGCGGTGGCGCTCCTTGGCGCCGCGCAGCAGCTCGTGGGTGCGCAGCAGCCGGCGCTGCGGGTCGGCCTCGTCGGTCGGGATCGGGACGATCATCATCGAGATCCGGTTGCCGAACGTGCCCTGCTGCTCCTTCGTGCGCACGGACACCGGGACCATCGCCACCAGCGGCTCCTCGGGCAGCGCGTCGCGCTCCTGCAGCCACTCGCGCACGCGCGCCCGCGCACAGCGACACGACGACGTCGTTGACGCGTGATGCCGAGCGGCGTTCTTGACCGCCTTCACGCTGTCCAGCGAGAGCTGGCCGAAGGCGAAGCGGCGGTGGCGCGGAGATCTGGCCGTTGAACGGCGTGCGCGGCGCGCGTGCCGTCGTCGCCTCGAGCACGTTCGGGTCGCTCTCGACGCCGAGCATGCGGCGCACGTGGCCGACGCCGCGGCGCGACGCGTCGGCACGCCGGGGAACGCGTTGGCGCCGGGGAGCGTGGTCAGGTTCGGGATCGCGGTGGGCGCGCTGCGCAGCGCGCGCAGCGGCTGCATCGGGCAGCGACAGCAGGCCGCGGCCGAGCATCTCCAGCTCGCCCGGCACGCGGTCGGGCCGCGGCGTCTCGGCGTCGGGCAGGTCGTCGCGGCCCTCCGGGCTCGGGTCCAGCAGCACGCTCTGGATCTCGTTGCCCGACACGCCGTCGACGACCGAGTGGTGGATCTTGGTCAGCAGCGCGACGCGGCCGCTCGGCCAGCCCCTGGATCACGTACAGCTCCCACAGCGGGCGGCCGCGGTCCAGCGGGCGGGAGAAGATCCGCGACACCGTCTCGGCCAGCTGCCGGTCGTCGCCGGGCGGCGGCACGGCGGACTCGCGGATGTGGAAGTCGAGGTCGAAGTCGGGGTCCTCGATCCAGTACGGGTGGTCGAGCCCGAGCGGGACGGACACGAGCCGCCGGCGCAGCGGCGGCAGCAGCGGGAGGCGCTCCGCGACCAGGCGGCAGATGTCCTTGACGCCGAGCGTGCCGCCCGGCGCGGTCGCCGGGTCGTAGACCGCGAGCCCGCCGACATGGCCGTACGTGCGTTGCGGACTCGACCGCCAGGAACTGGGCGTCGAGGCTGGTCAGCTGCCGCATCCGGTCTCCTCCTCCATCGCTGTCGCATCCATGGCTGCCCGTTCCCGCGCCTGGGAAGATGCGCCGAGGTGAGCGCACGGGCTGAGGTGTCGGACTCTACGAAGCGGCTGGTGCTCGTGGCGTGCATCCTCGGCACGACGGTCGTGACCGTGGACAGCTCGGCGATCAACGTCGCGCTGCCGGCGATCGCCGAGGACCTCGGCGGCGGGCTGGCCGGGCAGCAGTGGGTCGCCAACGCCTACCTGGTCACGCTCGGCTCGCTGCTGCTCGTCGGCGGCTCGCTCGGCGACATCCTCGGCGAGCGGCGCGTGTTCATCGTCGGCGTCGGCGGCTTCGGGTCGGTCTCGCTCCTGTGCGCGCTCGCGCCGACGATCGAGCTGCTGGTCGCGGGGCGGGCGCTGCAGGGGGTGATGGGCGCGCTGCTGTCGCCCGCCGCGCTGGCGGTGATCGTCGCCACCTTCCCGCCGAGCGAGCGCGGCAAGGCGGTCGGCGCGTGGACGGCCTGGGGCGGGATCGGCACCGTGCTCGGCCCGGTCGATCGGCGGGCAGCTGGTGGACGCCGCGTCGTGGCGCTGGATCTTCGCCATCAACGTGCCGATCGGCGTGATCACGCTGATGGTGATCGTGCGGGCGATGCCGGCCGGGCGCGAGCGCGACCCGGACGCGCGCATCGACTACTGGGGCGCGGCGCTGTGCGCGCTCGGCCTGGCGGGGATCACGTTCGGGCTGATCGAGCAGCCGCTGCGCGGCTGGGGCGACCCGCTGGTGGCGGTGGCGCTGATCGGCGGCGCGCTGCTGTTCGCCGCGCTTCCTGCTGGCTACGAGCGGCGCACGCCGGCGCCGATGCTGCCGCTCGACCTGTTCTCCCGCCGCAACTTCGCCGTCGGGAACATCGAGACGTTCGCGATGTACGGCGGGCTCGGCGTCGTGTTCTTCCTGCTCGTGCTGTTCCTGCAGCAGGTGGCGGGCTTCTCGGCGCTGGAGGCCGGCACCGCGAGCGTGCCGGTGACGATCGTGATGTTCCTGCTGGCCGCGCGCTTCGGCCGGCTCGCCGACCGCGCCGGGCCGCGGCTGCTGATGGGCTGCGGCCCGCTGCTCGGCGCGGCCGGGATCTTCCTGCTGCTGCGCCTCGACGCCGACGTCGACTACCTGACGGACCTGCTGCCCGGCGCTGCTGGTGTTCGCGCTCGGGCTGTCGATGACCGTCGCGCCGCTGACCGCGACCGTGCTCGCCGACGCCGACGAGCACAACGCGGGCATCGCCTCGGGGGTCAACAACGCGATCGCCCGCGTCTCGGGGCTGATCTCGATCGCCGCCGTGGGCGCGATCGTGGCCGCGCACTTCGCCGCCGGCGATGGACTCGCGCGCTCGGGCGGCCGCCGCCGGCGCGGCGAGCTGCGCGACCAGCCGCTCGACCGTGCCCGCCGACGCGCCGGCCGAGCGTGCAGGCGGCGGCGCGCGACGCGTCGATCATCGAGCTTCCACCTCGGCATCGGGATCGCGGGGACGCTGGTCGCGCTCGGCGGCGTGCTCGGCCTGGTGGGGATCGTCAACCCGCGCCGCGAGGTGGCGGCGGAGGACTGCCCCGGCGGTCAGTTCGTCGGCGCGCCCGGAGGACGCGACGCGGCAGTCGCCGTGCGACTGGCACCGGTACGGCGAGGACCTGCCGGTGCTCACAGTGCCTGAGCGATCGCAGGCCTGAACCGGCGGTCGCGGCGCGTGCGCGCCCGCACCCACTCGAACTCGGCGGCGAGCCCGGTCGCGAGGTCGGTCCGCGGGTCGTAGCCGAGCGCGCTGCGCGCGCGGTCGATGTCCGCGCCCGTGTGCAGCACGTCGCCCGACTCGCGGCCGCTGCGGCGGACGTCGAGCGGCCGCCCGGCGATCGCGGCCAGCCGCTCGAGCGCGCAGTTGAGGCTCACCCGGTCGCCGCCGCCGACGTTGAACGCGTGGCCGCCGACGTCGGGCGCCGCGCCGGCGGCGCGCACGGCCTCGACGAGTCGGCGACGAACGTGAAGTCGCGGCTCTGGCGGCCGTCGCCGAACAGCCGGATCGGCTTGCCCGCGAGTCCAGGGGATGGCAGCGTCGCCCCGCGGTGACACGAGCCTGAAGGTATCGGTCGGCGACTTGTTCGCAACGCGCTGCGCGACATGCGCACGGACCCTCGTTGCCGACGAGGTCGTGTGGGCCGCCGAGGACGACGACGAGTCGAGCCCGGCCGTTGCCCGCCCCATCTCGCGCCACTATCGCTGCACCGTTTGCCGCGACCAGCGTGGCGGATCCGAGCACCGCCAGGCGCCGCTCGACCCCGACGACCTCGTCCGGGCGATGATCGATCCCGGGGCGACCGCGATGCGGGCGATGTTGCGCGCCCGGTTCCCCGACGTGACGGGCGCGCCGGACCTGCCCGACGAGCTCCTGGATCTCCACACCGCTCGCCAGCTCGTTGGTCTTGGGGCGATCCTGGAGCGGATCGAGGGTGACCTGCGCGCCGCACCGGTGCTCGCGGCCCTGCGCCTGGCCTTGCTCCACGCCATCCTCCCATCGAGCCGCCTGGCGACACAGCCCGGTCGAGCCGGGATCCTCCGCGTCGCCGGCGGGCACATCCGGCAGTCGAGCGCGAGCCAGTGGCGCGAGCGCAACCCATGGCTCGCGTTCGAGGACGCGTTCCGCAGCGTCCGCGGGTTCATCCAGCGTCTCGACGGCGGCGCCCTCGGACCCGTGCAGGCAAGGCTCGGCGAGGACCTGCGCAGCCTTGGCGAGGGAACGGCGACGGCCGTGCTTGGCCAGAGCGGCCCGTCGGGCCTGCTGGCGATGCGCGAGGAGCCAAGTGTCCATGGCCGCACCGGCGCGGCGCCGCGGATCCGCCTCGTCCTTGGTCAGCCGCCGATGCGCCCCAACCTCGATCGGCTTGCCGCCATGTACCACGGCACGTCCTGGGTCCTCGGCCGGGAAGCGGCATCGCTCCTGCCGATCGACGCGCTGGCGGCATCCTCGCTGCGGCCGCCATGGAGCTGGCAGTCCGCGTCGATCGGTCGTGCGCTCGAGGCCATCGAACCGGCCATGGCCCGCGACGGTCGCGTGGTGCAGCTCGTGGATGGCGGCGCGGAGGCCGTGGTCGCCGCGGTGATCGGGGGAGCGACAGTCGGATTTCGGGTCCTGAGCGCGCGCCTGGCCGACCCGGACGACGATGCCGCAGGGATCGTGGAGCTCCTTCCGCCCGGGGCGCCCCTGCCGCCCGGACCGCGGACACGCGCGAACGTCGGACTCGACCCGTCGCCGGGCGGCGCCGGTGATCCGGACCTCGTTCCCGGTCGCGGCCTGTTCGCGCCGCCCGAACGGTTCGACCAGCGACCGTTCTCCGCGGCCGATGCCGCGCGGACGGTGACGGAGACCACGGTCGAGACACTTCGCGCGCGGGGGGAGCCCGCGCGGTACGAACGAATCCTCGGCGAGGTGTTGGTCGGGCTCGACCGCGCGGGGCAGCTTCGACGGCTGGCGACGGCGACCGTCCCGGTCGACGTCGCGATCGAGCGAGCGCCCGAAGCGCATCGTGGGGCACCTGAGCCAGCGGCAACCCTCGACGGCATCGGCCACTCCGTTCCGGAGGACGACCGCCGCCCCGATGGGGGTCCGGACCCTGATGACCACGAGCCTACGGCCGACGGGGGCCTCCGGGCCGTCCAGGGCACCCCGGCACGGGTCCGCCGACTCGCACCGGACCGGGACGCCATGCCGGATCCCGTCGAGGGCCTGCTCTCACTGATACGCGATGAGCTGACGCGACCCACGCAACGGCGGCTCACGGAGATCGAGCCCGGCCGGTGGTGGCTGGCCGATCGCGACGACGTCGACGCCGCGGCAGTGCCCCTCGCCGATCGCGTCGAGTGGGCCGTGTTCAGCCTCCTCTCGACCGCCGGCCCGATCTCCGAGACGGCGTTCTACGAACGGATCGCCTCCCTGTTCACCGGGCATGACCTGCCCGACGAGGGGCTCGTGCGTGCCTGCCTGGACAGCTATCGCAGCCTGGCGAGCACGCCGGACGGGTTGATCACGAGCGACGACCTGCTACGCCGCAGCCAGGAGCACACGGAGTTGCTGGCAACGATCGCCGATGCCGGGCATCGACTCGGGATGCGGGTCTGGATCGGGCGTCGCGAACAGACCCGTCGAACGCGCGAGGGACTCCTTGTCGACCGCCTCAACGAGCGGGAGCGGCGGGCCTACCTTGGCGGGATCAGCCGAGCCTCGGAGGAGCTCGCGGAGGTCGATGGCATCTGGTACATCCGCGGCAAGGTGGCCTTCCTGTTCGAAGTGGAATGGACCGCCATGCTCGGTGAGGCGCTGCTGCGCCGGCACGCGCGGATCCCGCCCGACGATTCGCTCATCCGGTTCCTCGTGGTCGCCCCCGAGCGCGCCGAATTGGTCCGCTACAAGCTCGAGCGATCGCCACTGCTGCGAGCCGCCCTTGGCGTCGGGAACTGGCACATCATCAAGTCCGATCACCTGCGGGCGTTCCTGGCCCGCGACCCGCTCGATCTCGACGACCTGGAGCCATACCTCGGGCTGGAGCCCCTGATCGATCGGAGCGGCGAGCAGCTGCCCCTGTTCGGCGGCTGAGGGGCCGTGGCGGTAGGCTACCGCCAACACACCTGACCACGGTGGCGAACGCGGCTGCGGCCGCGCCCTTGAGGAGATCCACGGTGACCGCAGACCAGCGTGCATGGACGCCCGTTGAGGAGCTCGCGGAACGGTTCTGGGAAGGGATCCTGGAGCTGCACCCGACGACGGCGACCTTCTACGGCGACGATCGATACGCGGACAAGCTCGAGGATCCAGGACCAGACGGACGGGCACGGGCCCGTGCACTGATGGAGCGGACGGCGGCGGAGGCCTCGACGATCTCGGTGGACGGCCTCTCAACCGAGGACCGGATCACGCGGGACATGCTCCTGGTGATCGCCCGCCTCGAGATCGAGCAGGACGACCAGTCGATGCACCAGCTCCAGGTCGTCGACCAGATGAACGGGCCGCAGCAGACGCTGCCGCAGCTGACCCAGTTCCAGCCGGTCGATACCCCCGAGCGCCTCGAGGCGTTCATGGCGCGCCTGCATGCCTATCCCGCGTACATGGCCTCGTACACGCAGATCCTGCGTGAGGGGCTGGAGACCGGCCTGACAGCACCGCGCATCGTGGCCGAGCGGTCGATTGCCCAGATCGAGCGGATGCTCGAGGTGCCGATCGAGTCCGCGATCGTGCCCTCGATGGTCAAGGTCGCCAACGAAGCGGACCGGGAACGGGTCCGTGACGCCGTGCGCGAGCACGTCTATCCCGCCGATGCCGCCTTCCTCGAGGCGCTCAAGGGCGAGTACCTGGCCGCGACCCGGGAGGACCCGGGGATCTGGTCCGCGCCCAACGGCGAGCAGCTCTATCGGACACTCATCCGCCGGTGGACCACCCTCGAGCTCGATCCGGAGGTCGTCCACCAGCTCGGCCTCGACGAGCTCGACAGGATCGAGGGCGAACGACGCGAGATCGCCCGGGCCGCCGGGTTCGGGGATGACTCGCATGCATTTCGTGCGGCGCAGGCTGCCGATCCTGCCAATACCCCTGTATCAAAGGACGCATACGTGGCGCGGGCGACCGAGGACATCGAGCGCGTGATGGCCGTGGCGCCCCGTTTCTTCGGGACACTGCCGCGCGCGGGCTGCGATGTCCGCGCGGTGGAACCGTACAAGGAGAAGGACGCGGCGCCGGCCTACTACTATCCACCGGCTCCCGATGGTTCGCGGCCCGGGATCTACTACCTCAACGGGTACGACCTCCCAAACCGCAAATACTCGTTCCTGGCCACGACGACCTACCACGAGGCGGCTCCAGGTCACCACTTCCAGATCAGCCTCGAGATGGAAAACCCGAACCTGGGTCGGTTCCGGCGGATGGGCGCGAGGATGGTCGGCGGCGCCTATGTCGAGGGTTGGGGCCTGTACAGCGAACGGCTGGCCGATGAGATGGGGCTGTTCCGCGACGATGGCGAACGGTTCGGCATGCTCGACGCCCAGGCCTGGCGCGCCGCGCGGCTGGTGGTCGACACGGGGCTGCACGCGCTTCGCTGGCCGCGCCAGCGATCGATCGACTTCCTCATCGGGGCGGGGTTAACCGAAACGGACGCCGAGATCGAGACCGATCGGTACATCTCGTGGCCCGGCCAGGCGCTGACCTACATGACCGGCCAGCTCGAGATCCAGCGCCTTCGTGCGGAGCTCGCTGCGCGCGACGGATCGGCGTTCGATCTGCGCGCATTCCACGACGCGGTGCTGGGGCATGGCTCGCTGCCCCTTGCGACCCTTACCCGCGAGCTGCCGACCTGGTTGGCCACACCGGTGTGATCTGGTGGTGAGGCTTCGCGGGGACGCACCACTGGTCTCGCGGATCATCGACGCATTTCGTGGCTTCGCGTCAACGTCATCACGATATTCGTCACGCATCGCTCCATCTGGGCCGAGACTCGCGTTGACGACGTGATCGGCGCTATGGCACGATGGCCGGCACGCGTCCCACTGGACGCAACCACGGTCTCACCAACCGGGACCGGCCAAATCCGCACACAGAGGTCGCCATGACCGCCAAACCCGCTGCCAGCCCCGCTCCCACGCTCCGCCGCGATCGACAGGCCGCGCTCTACCAGCGTGCCCTCGAGACCATGCCCGGCGGCACCGACTCGAACTTCCGTGCGTGGGGCGACGACACGATCTACGTCGATCGTGGCAAGGGTGGACGGGTCTGGGACATCGATGGCAACGAGTTCATCGACCTGCGGATGGGCTACGGCCCGGTCATCCTCGGGCACGGTGACGAGCGGGTCGACGACTACGTCAACGAGCGGATGCGACGCGGGGTCAGCTTCTCGCTGACGAGCGAGGATGAGGTCCGCGCGATGGAGCTCGTCAAGGAGCTGACGGGCTGGGTGGACCAGGCGCGGATGACCGTGTCGGGCACCGAGGCGACGATGCATGCGATGCGCATCGCCCGGGCGTACACGGGTCGCGAGAAGATCGTGAAGTTCGAGGGCCAGTACCACGGCGTCCACGACTACGCCTTGATCAGCGTGTCGCCCAACGACATGTCGGAGCTCGGTGACGCGGAGAACCCGGTCCGGCTGGCGTGGGGTCGTGGGATCCCGGGGGCGGTGGCCGACACGATCATCCCGGCCCGCTACAACAACATCGACTTCCTCCGCCGCTTGTTCGAACGCGAGGGCGACCAGATCGCGGCCGTCATCGTCGAGC
Organism: uncultured Chloroflexia bacterium; assembly: GCA_963731865.1. Lineage (GTDB taxonomy): Bacteria > Chloroflexota > Limnocylindria > Limnocylindrales > CSP1-4 > SPCO01. Next base: position 43,713 of record CAVSXG010000006.1, read on the forward strand.
CGGTCCTGGGCAACGCGCAGGCGATCATGCCCAAGGCGGGTTTCCACCAGGCGATGCGCGCCTTGACCGAGGAGTTCGGGATCCTCCTGATCTTCGACGAGGTCAAGACCGGGTTCCGCCTCGCGAAGGGCGGCGCGGCCGAGTTCTTTGGCATCAAGCCGGACCTCGCCACGTACGCGAAGGCGATGGGCAACGGCTACCCGGCGGCCGCCTTTGGCGGGCGCGCGGAGGTCATGGCCATGCTCCCGGACAAGGTCAGCCATGGCGGCACCTACGCCGGCAACCGGGTTGCCGCGGCGGCCGCGGTGCGGACCCTCGAGATCCTTCGCGACACGGAAGCGCTGGACGTGGTCCACGCCGTCGGCCGGCGGATGCAGGACGGGCTTCGCGAGATTCTCAACCCGACCGGCTTGCCGTACGTCTTCACCGGTCACCCGTCGATGTTCGGGATCATGTTCACCGACACCGAACCGTCCGAATACCGCGATTGGGCGAACACGGACCACGAGCTCTATGACGCGATCGCGGTCGGCATGATGGCCAGGGGCGCGATGCCCGAGCCGGATTCGCGCGAGCCCTGGTTCATGTGCGAGGCGCACTCGGAAGGGGATATCGTCGACGAGGTCCTGACCGCGTTCAGCGACGCGCTCAGCGCTGCACTCGAGGACCGGGCACACGGCCGGCTCGGCCACGCCGACGAATCGGGCGCGATGGCCCAATCGGCCGGCGGATGAACGGACCCGGCGGGATGGTCCTGGACGGGAACGCCGTTCGGTCGGTCGATCGTGCGGCGGCGCTCCTGCTAGCCCTTGGTGACAGCCAGGGTGAGGCCGGCGTGACCGAGCTCGCTCGCCGGCTTGGCCTCCACAAGTCGACCGCGTCGCGTCTCCTCGCGACGCTCCAGAAGCGCGGACTCGTCGAGCAGGACGACGAGACCGGCAAGTACCGGCTCGGCCTGGTCGTGATCCGTCTCGCCGAACGCGCGGAGCGGACCCTCGACCTGCGAGGGATCGCGCTGCCCGAGCTCGAGCGGCTCGCGCGCCTGACCCACGAGACGACCGGACTCGGGATCCTCGAGGGGGACTCGATGCTTGCCGTCGCCCAGGTCGATGGGCCAAATCTCATCGCGGTCGGCGACTGGACGGGACGCGCCACGCCGCTCCACTGCGTGGCATCGGGCAAGGTGTTGCTTTCGTCGCTCGCCGAGCGCGAGGTGCTCCGGATCGTCCGGCGCGGTCTCGTGAGCTACACGGAGCGGACGATCGTCGAGCTCGAACCGCTCCTCGAGGAGCTCGCCCGGATCCGCCGGCGCGGGTACGCCACGGCAATCGGCGAATACGAGCTCGGACTCAACGCCGTCGCGGCCCCGGTGCACGATGCACGTGGCAACGTGATTGCGGCGGTCGACATCTGGGGGCCGGCGTTTCGGGTGACCCCGCGCCGCGTCGCCGAGCTCGCCGCCCAGGCCCGGGAAACCGCCGCCGCGATCTCGGTTCGACTGGGCGGGACCGGGGTGGAACGGGACCCGGTCCGCGTGACCGCACCGGCGAGCGCCACCGCCTGATCGCGGGGCCGCGCGGCCGGGTGGCGCGCTAGGCTGTTGGCATGCCTGACTTCGACAAGGAACCGTGGAGCACGGTGCTCTCGATCCTGCGCGACGACGTCGTCCCGATCGCGCTCGTGGTCATCATCGCGTACGCCGCGATCCGGCTCGCCCGGCTCTTCGTCCACGGGATCGTCAAGACACTGCTCGACCGCGAGGCGACCGAGGGCACGGCCCAGGAACTGAGCGCCGTCGAGCTCAAGAAGCGGATGGACACGCTCGATGCCCTCGGCGGGCGAACGCTCCAGGCGTTCATCGTGATGATCGCCGGGTTGATGGTCCTGGGTCGCATCGGTCTCGACATCGGGCCAGCCGTCGCCGGTCTCGGCGTGGTCGGCATCGCCGTCGGCTTTGGTGCCCAGAGCCTGGTCAAGGACTATCTCAACGGCGCCCTGATCCTGATCGAGAACCAGTTCGGCAAGGGCGACGTCGTTCGGGTCGCGGGTGTCGACGGCAGTGTCGAGGACTTCACGCTGCGGCGGACCACGCTCCGGGACCTCGACGGCGTCGTGCACACGATCCCCAACGGCGAGATCCGGGTGGCCTCCAACCTGACCAGGGTCTGGGCGCGGATCAACCAGGACGTCGTGGTCGCATACGGCACCGACATCGACAAGGCGATCGACGTCGTCGACAAGGTCGGCGTCGCGATGGCCGGCGATCCGGCATGGAAACGCCGGGTGCTCGAGGCACCGCGTGTAGAGCGCATCGAGGCCCTGGGCGAGTACGGGATCACCCTCAAGATCCTCGGAACGGTCCGCGCGGCCGACCAATGGGCCGCCGGTGGTGATTTCCGCAAACGCCTCCTCGTCGCGTTCAAGGCAAACGGGATCGAGATCCCGCGACCACAACGCGTGGTCCTCGCCCGCGACCCGACCGGCGACGTGGATGTCCGCATGGCGCCGACCGAGGACGACCTTGCCGAAGGCACCGAGTAGCCCTGGTCGGTGCGATGCGTTCACAAATCGCCGGGCCGCGCGGTAGGATGGCCCGGCCAGCCGACAACGAAGCGCGAGGGTTCCGTTGAGCGTCGAGCCGTCCTCCCCGTCGCCCGAGATCGAGAACCTCCTGGCGGAGTCCCGGACCTACCCGCCAGACCCGTCGTTCACGGCGCAGGCAAACGCGACGAAGGAGCTGTACGCGGAGGCGGAGCGCGACTTCGAGGGGTTCTGGGCCAGGATCGCGCGCGACTCGATCGACTGGGACGTGCCCTTCGAGACCACCCTCGACTGGGACCTGCCCTTCGCCAAATGGTTTGGCGGCGGCAAGCTGAACATGAGCTACAACTGCGTCGACCGCCATGTCGAACGCGGGCTGGGCAGCAAGGTCGCCTATCACTGGGTCGGCGAACCGGGCGACACGCGGACCATCACGTACGCCGATCTGCACCGCGAAATCCAGAAGGCCGCGAACGCGCTCCTCGAGCTTGGCCTCAAGACGGGCGACAAGGCCGCGATCTACATGCCGATGATCCCGGAGTTGCCGATCGCGATGCTCGCCTGCGCGCGCCTGGGGATCGCCCATACCGTCGTCTTCGCGGGGTTCTCGGCTGAGGCGCTCTCGGGTCGGATCAACGACGCCGAGGCGAAGCTCGTGATCACGGCGGACGGCTCGTACCGGCGCGGCAAGGCCATGCCGCTCAAGGCGGCCGTTGACGGCGCGGTGGTGGATTGCCCCACGATCGAACACGTCCTCATGGTCCGACGGCTTGGCGAGCATGCCCCGGAGACCACCGTCGTGGAGGGTCGGGACGTCTGGTGGCATGACATCGTGGAGCGCCAGGCAGCCGAGTGCCCGCCCGTGCCCCTCGACTCGGAGCACCTGTTGTACCTGCTCTACACCTCGGGCACGACGGCCAAGCCCAAGGGGATCATCCACACGACGGCGGGATACCTCGTCGGAACGTCATACACCCACCGGATGATCTTCGACCTCAAGCCCGACGACGTGTACTGGTGCGCGGCCGACGTCGGCTGGGTGACCGGCCACAGCTACATCGTCTACGGACCCCTGGCCAACGCAACGACCGGGATCCTCTATGAGGGTTCCCCGGACGCCCCCGCGTGGGACCGCTGGTGGCAGATCGTCGAGGAGTACAAGGTTTCCATCCTGTACTGCGCGCCGACCGCGATCCGGGCGTTCATGAAACAGGGTTCCGAACATCCGGAAAAGCACGACCTCTCGTCGCTCCGGGTACTCGGCTCGGTCGGGGAACCGATCAACCCCGAGGCGTGGCTGTGGTATCGCGAGCACATCGGCGGGAACCGGGCGCCGATCGTCGACACCTGGTGGCAGACCGAGACCGGCCAGATCCTGATCACGCCGCTCCCCGGCGTGACCACCACGAAACCTGGGTCGGCGACCTTCCCGTTCCCTGGCATCGATGCCGACATCGTGGACGGCGACGGGCAATCGGTCCCGTTCGGAAGCGGCGGGTACCTCGTGTTGAAGCGGCCGTGGCCGGCGATGCTCCGCGGCATCTACGGCGATCCGGATCGCTACCGGGAGACGTACTGGAAGCGGTTCCCGGGCATGTACTTTGCCGGCGATGGGGCCAAGCGCGACGACGACGGCTACTACTGGCTGCTCGGTCGGGTGGACGATGTGATGAACATCTCCGGGCATCGCCTCTCGACGACCGAGATCGAGAGCGCGCTCGTCTCACATCCCGCGGTCGCCGAGGCCGCCGTTGTCGGTGGTCCCGATCCGGTGACCGGCGAGGCAATCAACGCGTTCGTGATCCTGCGGCTCGGCTTCGAGCCGACGGAGGCGCTCGGGACGGAGCTCCGCCAGCATGTCGCCACCAAGATCAGCCCGATCGCCAAGCCCAAGGCGCTGATGTTCACGCCGGACCTGCCAAAGACCCGCAGTGGCAAGATCATGCGACGCCTGCTCCGTGACATCGCGCAGGGCCGCGCGCTCGGTGACACGACGACCCTCGCCGACGCCGCGGTCGTCGAGACGATCCGCGAGAACAGCTGGAAAGCCGAGGACTGACCGGCGTGCCGTTCGACTTTCTGCGCAAGAAGAAGGAGGAGCCGACTCCGGCGGAGCCGGCCGCGCCGCCGCCGTCGGTCGCAGCAGCGGGAGTCCCGTTCGAAGGCATGACCGAGGACTGGCGCCTGGTCGGCCGGATGGTGGTCAAGGGCCGGCTCTCCGACGCCCTCAACCGGCGAGAGCCGATCGAGCTCAACGACATGCGCTGGGCGCCTATGGATGGCACCGAATCGCTTGCGGCCGCACCCGGGCTGAGGTCTGTCGATCCCTACGATCTCGTGCTCGTGATCGCCGGTGGCGACTCAATGCCCGCCATGACCGATTCCGAGCGGTCGGCGCACAAGGTCCACAAGGTGACCTACGAGGTCGGGTTGGAGGTGCCGCCATACCGCGTCACCGGCACCGTGATGCTGTATCCGGGGTACGAGCCGGAGCGGCTGCTCGAACGGTCGAACGAGATGTTCGTGGCCGTGACCAACGCCGCGGCCACGATGGCGGGGGAGACGGTCAGCCCGGCCGGTACGGACGTCATCCTGGTCAACCGCGCATACCTGCGGGGCGTGGAGCAGATCGATGCGCGCACGGGCGAGCGCTACGAGAAGCTCCCAGGAGGCTCCCTGGGCGGCGCCCAATGGAGCGATAAGGCTCGTTAGGCGCGGGCTGGCTGGCGGGAGCCGAAGCGGAAGCCGGTCCGCACGTTGCCTGCTGGCTTGGCGTTGCCGAGCAGTCGGTCTGCGAGGACGTCGAAGTCACCGGTGATCTTTTCGCGGGGGAACATCTCGATGACCGTTCGGCCCTCGTTCGCGGCCCGGACGAAGAGCAGGCCCGCCGATCGGATCTGGGCGAATGCGGTCACGCCGAGCGTTCGCTCGACGTCGGCAACGGACACGCCGCTGTTGGCCCGGTTGACGACCATGGAGACGCGCTCTCGGCAGCCGAGGGCAAGCGCGACGTCGAGGAACTGGACCGCGGCCCGGAGCGCGGGGACGTCCGGCGTGACCGGCACGATGATCCGGTCGGCCTCGTCGAAGACCGCCTGGTTGAGTGCGCTGTAGGAGGGGTGCAGGTCGACGACGATCACGTCGAACGACCGACGAGCCGCGGCGATCGCGGCCTGGACCCGCTCGGCGTCGAGGATCTCGGTATTGATCGGGGAATCGGTGAGGGCCACGACGCGCAGCCCGGACCCGTGGGCCGAGGCCAGATCGACAAGCGTCTCTGCCGGGCCGCCCTCGGCCTCGTCGCGCCAGCTATCGGCGACGGTGCGAACGGCCTCGATCGCGAACGAGGTCGTGACGTGGCCCGTCACGATGTCGGCGTCCACGAGCAGGACGGACTTGCCCTTGCGGGCCTGGAGCGATGACGCAAGGTTGGTGGCGACCGTCGTCTTGCCGACGCCGCCTTTCGGGTTGAAGACGGCTATGACCGTGGCGCGACGGCCCCAGTCCTCGCTTCCGATCTCGCCTGCGGCGAGGATCGGTCCGCTGCCGTCGTCGACGGTCTCGCGTCGGATGCACATCGCCTCCACGCGCCAACGAATCGAGTCGGCGGAGTAGGGGCGGGTGAAGTATTCCGCGCCGGAGCCGTCATCCTCGGCCATGGCAAGCTCTTCGAGCGCCGCGGGGGAGACGACCGTCAGCGCAGGGATGGCGCGGGTGCCATCGCGCAGGGTGTTCTGGAAGGCTTCGAGCTCGTCAGGTTCGATCTCACCGTCGAGGATGGCCAGGGCCACGTCCCGCCGCATGTCGAGCAGCGTTTCGAGCTGGAAGGGCGCGTTGACCGCGATTGCCTCGAATCCGGCAACGGCCAGCTCGGCGCAGACCGGATCGGATTCGTTGGGGGGCAGAGCGACGACGATGGCGTGTCGGGCCACGGGATGGACTCCTCAGGGTGCCGGTGTTGGTCGCCGGTCAGTCGGTGGCGTCACGATCCTGCGCTGCGACATTGATCGCATCGTCGGATTCGGCCGTGACTTCGATATCGAACCCGGGCAGGGCCTGGACCGCGGCGGCAAGCGCCGCTCCAAGGGTGTGCCCGACGGTGAAGATGAAGTCGCCCTCGGGGCCGGATGCGACCGCGATGGTCGCGATGCCGGAGGTCCGGGCGAGGCTGCGCTTGAAGTTGGCGATGTTGGCGACGCTCACGAGGCCGGACACGACGACCTGGCTCGAGGCCAGATCCGCATCCGCGGTGGGTTCAACGTCGACGAGTGCGGCCTCCGACTCGACCGAGGCATCGGTGCCATCAGCGGACGCTTCGGGCTCGGGCAGGTCCGGCTCGCTCTCGAGGTCCCCGCTGAACGAAGCGGCCTCCGCTTCGGCGGCGGCGAAGTCGTAGTCGTTCGAAGATGTCGGTTCGGCGCTCTCACCGAAGAGGTCGACCGACGGCTCGGGCTGTGGTGCGTCGGCAACCGTGTCGGCCTCCGCGACGAATGCCTGTGCGCCGACCGATGCAGCCACGTCCGCGAGGCTGGGCGGATCGGGCATCGTCTCGGCCATCGTGGCGATCCTGGTCGGATCCTCCTCCGCGTTCAGTCGCTCGAAGAAGGCCTGCATCTGGGTCTCGAAGGCGGCGACGACCGCAGCGACCCGCTCGATCCGTGTCTCGACGGTCGCAGCGTGCTGCTCCATCTCGCCGTCCAGCCCGCTCTTTCGTGCCGCGATCCGGCCGTCGGTCTCCTCGCGGATGCGGGCGATCTCGGCCTTTGACCATTCGCGGATCGCCGCGACGTCGTCGTCGGCCTTCCGTCGCAGGTCCGCGGCTTCATCGGTGGCTGTCGCGTGGATCGATTCGACCACACCCTTGGCCTCGACCTCGAAGCGGGACATCGTCTCGCTGCGCGCGTTCTCGGCAGCCGCTTGCATCGCGCGGCTCAGGTCGGCCATGAACTTGGTGGCGCGACGAGGCAGGCTGGCCGGCTCGAGCGGGTCATTGGTCGCGGCGGCGATGTCGGGTGTTTCGGCGGCTTCGATCATGGCGGGTTCCTCGGCCTCCTCGGAGACGGATGCAAGGGTCGTGGCGACGTCTTCGGTGGGCTCGTCCTGGCCGGGGCCCCACGGGAGCCGGAAGCCTGTTCGGGTGTCTGTTGCCATGGATCGAGCCCTCTGGTTTTCGGGACGGTCGGAGCAAATCGATCCGATCTCCTGGGATGCAGGCATCGTGTCAGCGACGGTGGGTCCGGTGCAGTTAGCTAGTGGTACCAGCGGTGTGGGCCGGTGGTACCGGCGTCGCTGACGCCGGGCACCGCTACCATGGCGCGGTGGAGACGTCGCAATCCGGCTTCGACGGACGCCCAGGTGCCACCGATACGCTCGGTCGGGCGTTGCGTGACCTGCGCATCTCGGTCACGGATCGGTGCAATTTTCGGTGCACGTACTGCATGCCCAAGGAGATCTTTGGGCGCGACTACGAGTTCCTGCCGCACGACCAGGTCCTGACGTTCGAGGAGATCACCCGGCTCGCGGGGGTCTTCGTCGGCTTGGGCGTCGAGAAGATTCGGATCACCGGCGGAGAGCCGCTGGTCAGGCGCAATTTGCCCGTCCTGATCGAGATGCTGGCCGGGATCCGCCGCCCGGACGGCCGCGAGGTGGACCTGACCCTGACCACCAACGGGTCGGCGCTTCGGGGCCTGGCCCGCCCTCTTGCCGACGCCGGTCTCCAGCGGGTGACGGTCAGCCTGGACTCGCTCGACGACGCCGTGTTCGGCGCCATGAACGGGATCGACTTTCCGGTGGCCAAGGTGCTCGACGGCATCGACGCCGCGCGGGAGGCGGGTCTGTCGCCGATCAAGATCAACATGGTCGTCCGTCGCGGGATCAACGAGCAGAGCGTTGTGCCGATGGCCGCGTGGGCCCGCGAGCAGGGCCTGGTCCTGCGGTTCATCGAATACATGGACGTCGGGCACTCGAACGGCTGGCGCCTCGATGAAGTGGTGCCGGCAGACGAGTTGATCGCGGCTGTCTCGGCGGTCTGGCCGGTCGAACCGGCCGATTCGAATTACCGGGGCGAGGTCGCGGAGCGCTGGCGTTACGTCGACGGCGCCGGCGAGTTCGGGGTGATCTCGTCAGTCACCGAGCCGTTCTGCCGCGATTGCACCCGGGCCCGGGTTTCGGCCGAGGGCAAGCTCTACACGTGCCTGTTCGCCGTCGACGGCCACGACGCTCGCGCGGTCCTGCGGTCTGGGGCGTCCGATGACGACCTGGCCGCCTTTGTCGAGGGGATCTGGGCTCGCCGCGGCGACCGCTACTCGGAGCTGCGGTCGGCCTCGACGACGAACCTGCCCAAGGTCGAGATGTTCGCGATGGGTGGCTGATCGATCGTTGTCCACAGGACATCCACAAGGGTCGACAACTCGTGGACGGCGCGGCCGGGCCACGGACGGACTTGGTGGATAACCGCGTTGACCGTCCACATGGACGGCGGCTACGGTATTCCCAGCCCGAAGGGGCCGACAGGATCGAAGGACCCGAGATCGCATCAAGGACCATCGCTCCACCGCCGGTCGCTTCGGGCGCTTCGTTACCCTTCACGAGTGGCCGTCTCACCACGACCGCCCGCGGGGGCCGTGCCCGACGGGACGTGATCGGCATCCCGGTGTCGATACTTCCGTCGGGCCGACGAAGTCCGGGACCGCCCGTGGTCCCGCCCGCGGCCTCAACCGTCTGCGACGGGATGTGCTGGAGGCCCTGATGTCCGACCCGATCTCGCGCGTCGACTCGCATGCGCCCGTCGACCCGACGCTGCCCGTCCGCCCCATCGATCAACCGGCCCGACTCGCCGCGCTCGTGGCGGCTGTGCGCGCCAGAGCCTCGATCGTGCCCGAGGTCGGGATCGTGCTCGGTTCGGGACTCGGCAGCCTCGCCGACGATCTCGTCGATCCCGTTGCCATCCCGTTCGCCGATCTGCCCGGATGGCCGGCTGCGACGGCGCCCGGGCACGCGGGGCGGTTGCTGATCGGCGAGCTCGCGGGGCGCCCGGTCGTCATGCTCCAGGGTCGATTCCACCTGTACGAGGGAAACGATCCGGGGCTGGTAGTCCAGCCGGTGCTGCTGTTCCATGCGCTGGGCGCGCGGGTGGTCGTCCTGACCAACGCGGCAGGTGGGCTCGACCCGTCGTTCGGGCCGGGGACGCTGATGGTGATGCGCGACCACATCAACCTGACCGGTCGCAACCCGCTGATGGGACCGAATGCCGACGACCTGGGTCCGCGGTTCCCGGACATGACGGACGCGTGGAGCCCGCGTCTCCGGGAGGGGTTGCATGCCGCAGGCGTTGCCGAGGGCGTGGCGCTCGCCGAGGGCATCTATGTCGGGCTGACTGGGCCGACATATGAGACCCCGGCCGAGGTCAGGATGCTGGCCGGCCTGGGGGGCCACGCGGTCGGGATGTCAACGGTCCTCGAGTGCATCGCCGCGCGCTGGGTCGGCCTCGAGGTCTGCGGCGTGTCGCTGGTCACCAATGCCGGCGCGGGGTACAGCGGCCAGCCGCTCACCCACGAAGAGGTCCTGGAGGCGGGTCTGGAAGCAGGCCCGCGGCTGGCTCGCGTGGTGCGGCGGTTCGTGGCGGACCTGGACTAGCTGACCGGCAGCTCCCGACCCGCGGCGCGCGCGGCGGCCGCCTTCTCCGCCCAGGCTTCGAGCACGCGGTCCTTGTGCGGCCGGATCGGGCAATGTCCATCGCGGTTGTTGAACTCGTCGCAGTACCCGAGCGGCACGCACTTTGGCGCGAGGAAGCTCCCCAGGAACGGGGAGACGGCGAAGATCTCGTGGCGGACCAGCTGGAAGAGCCGGCGGATCTCCCATTGGGCCATCGTGCACAGGCGCAGCCCGGACATGTGGATGAGCGCGCGCAGGTTGGTCGTCATGACGAGGTTGGTCCGCGTTGCGTTGGGGAACACGAAGCGGGCGTCCTCACCGGGCACGCCGGCCGCGAGCATCTCTCCGTACAGGTCGAGCGCGCCATCGACCTGCTCTTCGTACCGCGTCCGGAGCGCTTCGTCGCCCTCGGCGATCGAGTGGGGGAGCATGGTGGCCGCGCCCTTGAACTTGACGTAGCGCTGGCTCTGCTGATCGAAGGCCACCCCCGCTCGGTGCCGCACGAGCTGGTGGGACAAGGTCCGTGACACCCCGCTGATGGCGAACGTGAAGACCACGTGCTCGATCGTCGATCCGTGCCCGGATTCGATGACCGACCCGATCAGCTTCTGCATCTTGAGGGGATCGAAGTCGCCGGCCAGGGCCCGCCGGAAGATTTCGTCCGGGTCCTGCTCGGAGTAGCACGTCCGGCATGCGGTGTAGATCAGCGGGACGTAGTACTGGTCAACGATGTCGCGGTTCGGGAACAGCAGCGTCGCGCGCATCCCGAGGTCCCGCCGACCAGGGTTCTTCGGGATCGCCGTCTTCTCGCGGGCGGCTGGCTGGGGTGGGGTCGCCTGGGCTGTCATCGGATTGCCAGTCTAGTGGAGCCGGCGACAGTGGGCAGCGGCGCGCCCGGATGCGCTCACTTGACGCTCACTCAGGACACTGACGAGGTCCTCGAGATAGCCACTCCAGTACGACTCGTGGTCGCCCCGTGCGGTTTCATCGAGCCCTGCATCCGCCCAGCCATCGTGGGTCAGGGTGATGCGACTCCCGCCATCCGCCGGCTCGACAGTCCAGGTCACGAGGGTCTCCTGGGTCGGTTCGACATTTGCCCACACCCACGTGTGGGCGAACGCCCGGCCCGGTTCCAGGTGGCAGATGACGCCCTCGACCACGCTCCCGTCGCCAAAGTCGAGGCGGTACGCGGAACCAATCTGCGCCGAGCGGGCTCGCGTCCGTGAACCATTCGGCGACCCGGTCGGGCTCGGTCAACGCCGCCCAGGCTGCGCCCGGTTTGACCGGGGTCTGGACCGTCAGGACGATCGGCGGAAGGGGTTCGGCCATGGTGACCCGAGCATGCTACGCCGAACCTTCGAGGGCGTACGCCACGATGTCATCGAGGCTCATCGCGGCCCCTTCCGCCGCCCGTTCCGCCAGCTCCTCCTCGCTCAGCACCTCCCGGGGGGTCGGCGTGCCAAACAACTCGAACGTCTCCTCGACGTAGTCCGCGAGCCCGGTCCCGGTGAGCTCCTGCAGGTGACGCGCGGCGCCCCACAAGCGTCCGGATCGTGTCAGGTCACCTTGAGCGGCGGCCACGGACGCGAGGTTGTCCAACTCGAGCGTGATCCCCGCCACATCGCCGCTCTCGGAAAAGACCTCGAGGGCCGCTTTCGCGGTCCGCCCCGCTTGCTCGAACTGCCGCTCGCCAAGGTCGACCAATGCGCCCATGTGGAGCGACCAGGCCTCCATGGTCCGCTGGCCGGATCCTCTGTGGAGCTCGAGGGATCGCTGATACCAGTCTCTGGCTGCCGTGGTATCGCGGTTGTAGTAGTACAGGCTCCCGAGTCCCCAGAGGAGGTTGCCTTCGCCGGCCTTGTCGTCGACGTCCTGGTACAGCCGCAGGGCCTCCTTGAGCATCCACTCGGTTTGCGCGAAGAGCTCGGGGTCGAGGAAGAGACCGCCCATCAGGCCGATGATGTCCGTATAGGCACGGTTGTAGAGCGCGTTCGCGAGCTCGCGCGGATCGTCGCGCTCCCGCCAGATCGCGAGTGCCTCTTCATACCAGCGGGTCGCGGTCGGCCGGTCCGACTGCCAGTACGCCAGACCCCCGAACGCCTCGGCAAATCGGGCCTTCAGCACCGGCTCCAGCTCCCAGTGCATGGCGTCCATCGCCTCGAGCCGGCCGCGCGCCTCGTTGAGATAGCCGCGCTGCTGCCAGAACCGCCACAACGCGAACGCGAGTCGGGCGCCGACCTCCGGCCATGGCTTGGTGGTCGCCCAGTCAAGCGCCGCCCGCAGGTTGTCGTGCTCACGGTCGAGATGATCCAGCCAGACCCGCTGATCGACGCCGCTCAGGTGCGGCTGGCTGCGTTCAGCCAGGTCGACCATGGCAAGCGCGTGGCGGTCCCGGATCGTGGTCGTCTCGTTTCGAACGTCAAGCTGTTCCGCGGCGAACTCTCGGATCGACTCGAGCATCAGGAACCGGGGCTCCGGGTGGCGTGTCGTCGACCCGGACGAGGCTATGGTCCACAAGACCCGTGAGACCGTCGATCACGTCACCGCCCAGGTCTGAGGCAGGGCCACACACGAGCTCCGCCGTTTCGAGCTCACAGCCGCCGCGGAAGACCGACAGCCGATCCACGAGCCGCCGAGCGCCCTCGTCGAGCAGGTCGTAGCTCCAGGCGATCGCTCCCCGAAGCGTCAGTTGGCGCTCCGGCAGGTCCCTCGAACCGGCCGAGAGCAGCGCCAGGTGATCCTCGAGCCGTGCCAGGATCTGGTCGGGGTTCAGGAGCTTGATGCGGGCGGCTGCGAGCTCGATTGCGAGTGGCATGCCGTGGAGCCGGGCGCTGATCTGGGCGACCGCGGGTGCATTCGCGTTGGTCACGGCGAAGCCCGGCCGAACAGACACGGCTCGGGCGATGAACAGGCGGACTGACTCGTACTGGTTGAGGGCGTCGACGTCGGGCACTCGGACGGAAAGCGGCAGGTTCAGCCGCTCAAGCTCGGACAGGCGTGAGAGATCGGGTGGCGCAGGGAGCCCGGGAACGGGGTACTCCTGCTCGCCTGAAACTCGCAATGCGATCCGTGAGGTCACCAGGAACGTCACGTTCAGGCAGCGGCGGAGGATATCCGCCAGGAGTGGCCCGGCCGAAAGCACCTGCTCGAAGTTGTCGAGCACGATCAGCTTGCGGCGGTCGCCGATGGCCTCGATGAGCGTTTCGAGCGCCGGATCGGGTCGACGAATCCTTGGCGCCAAGGGTCCGCGCGATCGTCGACGCAACGAGCCCGGGGTCGCGGACGGGCTCCAGGGCAACGAACCAGACACCATCCGGAAAGTCCTCGGCGCCTGCCGCCGCGACCTGAAGGGATAGCCGGGTCTTGCCCGTCCCACCTGGCCCCGTCAGCGTGAGCAAACGGTTCCGCTGGAGCAGCTCGAGTGCCTCTCCGAGCTCTCGTTCTCGACCAACGAATGTCGTCAGCTGGGTCGGCAGGTTGTTTGGTCGTGCGTCGAGGGAGCGAACCGCCGGGAAGGTGTCCGGGAGATCGTCCGCGTCGAGCTGGACCAGCCGTTCCGGACCGACCAGGTCGCGTAGCCGGTGTTCCCCGAGATCGTGGAGGTGGATGTCGTCAGGGAGCCCACCGCTCACCAGGGCGCGGGTAGCGTCCGACGCGAGGATCTGGCCGCCATGTGCCGCGGACGCGATCCGGGCCGCGCGGTTGATGTCGAGACCCACCAGGTTCCCGCCGGCCCTCCCGGCCTCTCCAGAATGGAGCCCCATCCGGACCCGGATCGGTGCGTTCCCGGGCCAGGGCTCGGCAGCAAGCGCGCGCTGCGCCTCGATCGCGGCGGCCACGGCCTCCCTGGCGCTGTCGAAGACCACGAAAAAGGAGTCGCCCTCGGTGCTCTCCTCGGTGCCGCCGTGGCTTGCAAACGCGGCGCGCAGTAGCTCGCGATGGCGCTCTCGGAGGGCGCCGTACCTGGCGGTGCCAACCTCCTGCTCGAGACGCGTGGAGCCCTCGATGTCGGTGAACAGGAAGGTGACCGTGCCGCTCGGCGGTTGGCTGGCGGTCATGCTCGGAGCGCCTTCGCTCAGTGACGGTGGGCGTCGGTCAGGTCACGCAACCGACCGGCCAGCTCGCGCAGGATGGCCAGTGCCACGCTCGGCTGGTCGCGCACGACCGCCTCGAACTCCCAGGAGGCGAGGGCGAGACAGGTGGTTGGCTCGGTGCTGACGACCTGCGCGTTTCGGGGCTTGCCGTCGAGCACGGAGAGCTCGCCGAAGAAGTCACCCGGCCCAAGTTCCGCCAGCACCTCGCCATCGCGAACCACCCGGACGTTGCCCGAGACGATCACGAAGAACCCGGTCCCGATCTCGCCCTGGCGCGCGATCACGCGATCGGCAGGCACGTCAAGCTCGGTCATCCGAGCGGCGATGCTGGCCAATCCCTCGGCGTCAATGCCTGCGAAGAGGCTCGTCTGGGCGAGCAGTTGCGTGGTGTGTTCCGGGCTCGGGGTCACGGGTCCTCCATTCGTGTTCGGCGGACCCATGCTGCGCCGCCCGATATGGGGCCGTCAACACGGAACGCCTTCCATCGCGAGGTCGCGTCTGGCACCATTCGGAGATGGTTGGTCGAGAGGAGCTGGTGGACGCAATCGCGGGCTTCACCCTGTTCGCCGACCTGACCGATCCACAGTTGGCCGGGATCGTCCACACCTTCGAGGAGTCGATGTTCGCGGAGGGCGAGCGAATCCTCCGCCAGGGTCTGACCGGGTCCGGTTTCTACGTCATCCTCGATGGCGAAGCGGCCGTGGTGATCGACGGCACCGAGCGAGCCCGTCTGGCTCGCGGCGACTTCTTCGGGGAGGTTTCGATCATCCTCGGCGAGTCGCCCATCGCCGACGTGGTCGGCGATCCGGCCGCTGCGCTGCCTGGTCCTCGCTGGTCCGCGCGTCGAGACGTTCCTGGTCAATCACCCGAGGGTGATGTACCGGATGTTGCAGGTCCAGGCTCGCCGGTTGCGGGCGGCGAACCGATGGCGGAGCTGACAGCGCCATTCCCGCCGGGGTCGTACCCGGTCGTCGTGATCGGCAGCGGCCCGGGCGCGATCCAGGTCTCGTACTCATTGCGCGCCCTCGGCGTGAAGCACGCGGTGATCTCGGCCGATCCGTCGCCAGGGGGAATGTTCCGCCGTTGGCCGTTCCTGCAGCGCCTCCTGTCCTGGACCAAGCCCCACGCCCCCGTCGAGCGCGGCACGCGTGCCTATGAGCGGTACGACTGGAACAGCCTGCTCGGCGACGAGCCGGCGACAAAGGCACTCCAGCCAGGGCTGATGGACGGAAGCTCGTATTTCCCGTCACGCCCGGAGATGGAGGCAAACCTGGCCGCGTTCGTGGCCCGGGCCGGCCTGGACATCCGGTACGGCTGCCGCTGGACGGGGACCCGACGCGAGGCCGGACCGGACGGCGACGGGTTTGTGGTCGAGACGACGGACGGTGAGTACGCCTGTCAGACGATGGTCGTGGCCGTCGGGGTGGCGGAGCCGTACACGCCACCGGGCGTCGGCATGGAGCTGACCCACCACTACGCCGACTGTCGCTCTGTCGAGACCTATGCCGGTCGCCGCGTGTTCATCGCTGGAAAGCAGAACTCGGGGTTCGAGATTGCCACGGGTCTTCTGCCCTGGGCGCGCCAGATCGTCCTCGCCTCGCCGTCGCAGGCGCGCCTGTCGGTCGACACCCGCTCGCTGGTCGGGGTCCGGGCGCGCTACGTCCAGCCGTACGAGGACCATGTCCTCGGCGGTGGGGTGAGCGTCCTCGACGCCGCGATCGATCGGATCGAACGCGGTGCCGGTGCCGAATACGTCGTCCACCTGCGCCGCACCGACGGCACGGGTGATCTGGTCGTCGAGGTCGACGACGCGATCGCGGCCACCGGGTTCGTGACGCCGCTCGTGGATCTGCCCGCCCTGGGCGTGAGCACGTTCGGGGCCAGCCTCCTGCCCGCCCAGACGCCGTTGTGGGAGAGCGTGAGCGTGCCGGGGATCTTCTTCGCGGGCACGATCGGCCAGGGCGCCAAGGGGCTGCGCAAGCACGGCATCCCGTCCAACTCAGGGGCGGTGCATGGCGCCCGGTACAACGCCCGCGTCCTTGCCGCCCATCTCGCAAAGACGCGGTTCGGGATCGAGCCCGAGCGGCCACTCATCGCCCCCGACGCTGTCCCGAGCTTCCTGGCCGTCGAGCTCGCGGAGGCACCGGAGCTGTTCCACCAGCGCGGCTACCTGGCCCGGGTGTTGACGGCCGACGGGTCCGGCGGGCTTCGCGATGACGGGATCCAGCCGCTTGCCCAGGTGCTCGACTCGGATGGGCCGGACGCGCTCGTCGCCAGCCTCGAGGCCGACGGCACGGGTGCCATCTACCCCGTCGTGTACAGCCGGATCGGCGGGAAGGTGGTGGAGCGGGTCATCGACCCCGACCCGCTGCTCCGGTACGACACGAACGACACCCGTCTCGCGATCGCCGATCTCGCGAGCCGGATCGCCGCCGGCTAGGCCCGCCGCCAGGCGTCGCGTACGCTCGGCTCGGTCGAGGAGACGTCTCCCGCTAGATGCACGTCGAATGCATAGCGGCGCGTCAGGTGTTGCCAACCTTCAACGTGATGCATTCGAGCTGCATAACTGGGGAAGGTCGTTTCGCGTTGAGGACGATCAGGCCCGAACGCCGATCCGCGCGAGGCGTTCGGCGGCCGCGGCCAGGGTTTCGAGGCGCTTGGGGAATGCGAACCGCAGCTTGGTCCGGCCGAGCTCGGCCCTCGAGAAGAACGACGAACCGGGGACGGCCGCGACACCCGGGTCGCGGATCAGGCGCAGCGCAAACGTGACGTCGTCCTCGTCCGTCAGGTCGCGGATGTCGGTCATGACGTAGTACGCGCCGGCCGGCTCGTGGACGCGGAAGCCGGCCAACCGCAGGGCGGGCAGGAGCGCGTCGCGACGAGCGCGATAGTCCGCGACGAGGTCCGCGTAGTAGCGATCCGGGAACCCGAGGGCCACGACGGCCGCCGCTTGCAGGGGCGCGGCGGCGCCGACCGTCAGGAAGTCGTGGACGCGGCGGATGCCGACGGAGAGATCCGGCGGCGCGATCGCCCAGCCGATCCGCCAACCGGTCACCGAATACGACTTCGACATCGAGTGGATCGACACGGTCCGTTCGGCCATCCCCGGCAGCGTCGCAAGGGGCACGTGTTCGCCCTCGAAGACGATGTGCTCGTAGATGTCGTCGGTGAACGCGAGCGCATCGAATTCCTGGCAGAGCTCCGCGATCAGCGATAGCTCCGCCCGCGAGAAGACCTTGCCGGTGGGATTGTGCGGCGAGTTGATCACGATCGCCCGCGTCCGTGGGCCAAAGGCTGCTCGGAGCTCGTCCGGGTCGATCGACCAGTCGGGCTCATGCAGCGTCACGTACCGCGGGGTCGCGCCCGCGAGGATCGCGTCCGGCCCGTAGTTCTCGTAATACGGCTCGAACACCACGATCTCGTCGCCGGGGTCGAGCAGCCCGAGCATCGCCGCGATCATCGCCTCGGTCGCGCCGCAGGTCACCGTTACCTGCGTCTCGGGGTCGATGTCGCCCCAGCCCGGGAAGTGGCGCGGGGTCGAAGTCGCGATTGCGTCGCGGAGCGGCTTCGAGCCCCACGTGATCGCGTACTGGTTGAGGTCGGCGTCAACGGCCGCGGCGACGGCGGTCTTGAGCTCGGGCGGACATGCGAAATCGGGGAAGCCCTGCGCGAGGCTGACGGCGCCGGCGTTGACCGCCAACCGGTTCATCTCGCGGATCACCAATTCGGTGAACCGGTCAGCCTTGGCCGAAATGCGCGGTTTGCCCATCGCGAGAGTCTACGCGGCGCGAGCTCAGACGAGCCGTCGCTCGATCAATTCGCGCCAGTCCCGCCGGAAGAACGGCTCGCCATCGACATCGACCTCGAGCTCGACCTCCAGGTCGAACGACGACGCGTCGCTGGTCTGCGTCGAGCGGGCCCGGATCTCCGTCTCGAAGGCATGTTCCTGCCAGCGGTAGACGACATCCGCTCGCATGCTGGCTCGGGCGGGGTCGGCATCGCTCGCCGTGAGCTCGAGGGTCTCTGCCGCATACAGGCGTCGGCCGTCGTCGAGGATGTCCTCGCCCCCGTCGTGGATCGTGACCGTGACCGTGTCGTCGATCACGTCGGTCGTGATCTGCCAGATCGGCCGATCGGCAATCCCTTCGCCGCCGACATCCGGTTGCTCGGGTGGGCTCGCCTTGAAGGCCGGCACGGCCACGTCTCCCGCCCCGCCAACGGGCGGGATCACGGGCAACACCAGGCGCGATGCGGCGGTGCGGCCGCGATGGAGCTCAAAGGTCGCCGGCACTGGCGAGGGCCAGATCACCGGCCAGGCGCTCGACGCCACGGACAGGCGGATCCGGTGCCCCGCGAGGAACCGGTAGCCGGCCGGTCGAAGCTCGATCCGGACCGATTCCACGGATCCGGCGCGGCATTGGTTCCGGGTGCTCGTGCGAGCGACGGTGGGTCAGGTTGAGGATCCCGGCGGCGACCTGGGCCGACGTGCCGTCGGGCGCGACGTCGGTCAGGCGGACGACCGCGGTCGCGACCGGCGCCGTGACCGACAGCTGAAGGACGACGACCGGGACGCCGAGGATGGACAAGCGGCTCCAGGAGCGGGTCGGTCGTGTAGGTCGGCCCCAGACTCTCGTCGGGGCGGAGATCGCGTGCCAGGCCGTTCGGCGGACCCCCGGCGCCCCACGACAACGACGCCCGCGTGCCGACCGTCGGATGGTGCTCGTAGACGTCCACGCCGGTCGCGTCAACGTCGACCGGGTCGCCGTCGGCCGGATCCGCCGCGACCAGCCGCCCGACGAGCGGCAACGACCCGCCGGCAAGGAGCCAGGCTTGCTCCTCGACGTCTGGATGCGGATAGGCGGACGCCGCCCGCCAGCGGCCCGGGAGGTTCGCCGGAAACGGCTCGGGCCTCGCGTACTCGCGCTCGAACCAGGTGATCGGCGGCTCCTCGTCCGCGCCGTTCGGGATCTCCTGCAGCCAGCGATCGAAGAATCGGACCAGCTCGTGGAGCTCGTCGAGGTTTGGACCGGGGGTGGCCGAGGCGGGCAGGCCGTGGACCCAGTTGCCGACGATCGTCCGTGACGGCGCCGCGCAGGCGGCCTGCATCCGCATCGCCGCGTCCACGTACGAATCCATCCAGCCACCGATGTTGAGAATCGCGGCGTCGATCGCGCCATAGTCGGGTGCCAGCGATCCCGGCCGCCAGTAGGGTCCGTCATGCTGCTGGCGGAGCCACTCGAAGAGCCACGGCGGCGTGGCCTCGAGCCGTTCGAGCCAGTCGGATCGCCAGGTCTCCGGCCGGTAGGCCGGGTCGGGTGGCATGGCGTTCATCGCCACCTGGCTGACGGCGTACTGGCTCAGCTCGCTCGCCGTGACGCACCCGCCGATGTAGTGGACGTCCGTCCGGTACCGGTCGTCGGTGGCCTGGATCGGGACGATCGCCCGCAGGTGCGGCGGCCGCAGCTTGGCGACCTGGATCGCGGTGAACCCGCCGTAGCTGATCCCCCACATCCCGACCGCGCCGGTGCACCACGGCTGGTCCGCAAGCCACTCCACGACGTCATACCCGTCGCGGGTCTCGCTCTCCGTGTATTCGTCGAGCGCGATGCCACCGGACGACCCCGTTCCCCGGACGTCCACCCGGCAGAGGACATAGCCGCGCCTCGCGAGGTAGGTGCCCCGGGCGATGTCGGCGTTGCGCCGCCAGTTGTCCTTCCCGTACGGGATCATCTCGAGGATCGCGGGGAAGCGAGCGCCCGGCCCAGGCCGGTCCAACCGGCAGCCACAGGTTCGCGGACAGCTCCACCCCATCCCGCGCTCGGATCACGACACCCCAGCGCGTCTCGACCTCGTATCGCGGCTCGCTCGCGGGCCGGCCCTCGTCCGTGGTCGCGCTGAGCATCTCGTCCGGCGTCGTCATCGAGGACCGAGTCTAGGGGCAGGCCCGATCGTCGCCCACGCCGTTGCGCGTGCCGTGCGACGATGCGGCCCATGGACAACGACCCCGTTGTCGACGGGCCCCTGGCTGCGCCACAGCCGGCGGGTGGCGTACGAGAACCAGTGGATCACGATCTGGCACGACGAGGTCACGCGGCCCGACGGCGCGCCCGGCATCTACGGCATCGTCCACTTCGCGAACCTCGCCGTCGGCGTGCTCGCGCTCGACGAGCGGGATCGTGTCCTGCTCGTCGGCCAACACCGCTACGCCCTCGACCAGTATTCATGGGAGATCCCCGAGGGCGGCGTCCCGGACGGCGAGAGCCCGATCGATGGCGCCCGCCGCGAACTGCGCGAGGAGACCGGGATCGACGCGTCCGAATGGCGGGAGCTGTGTCGAAGCCACCTGTCGAATTCGGTCTCCGACGAGTTCGCCATCCTGTTCCTTGCGACCGGGCTATCCAGCGGCGTCGCCACGCCCGACGGCACCGAGGCGCTCGAGACCCGCTGGACGCCATTCGACGACGTCCTGGCGATGACCCTGGACGGCCGGATCACCGACGCCCTCACCGTCATTGGTGTCCAGCGCCTCGCCCTGGACCGCCTCGCCGAGCGCGCACGCGCATGACGCAACTCCATGTCCTTCGCGTCTTCCTCGGCCCGGATGGAGCGGGTGGCAACCCGCTTGGCGTCTTCCTCGAGGGCGGGGCGATCGCCCCGAGCCGACGGCTCGAAGTCGCGCAGGACCTCGGCTTCAGCGAGACGGTGTTCGTCGATGCCGTCGAAGGGGACGTCGCCCTGATCGCGATCTTCACCCCGGGCACGGAGCTGCCGTTCGCCGGCCATCCGACGGTCGGGACGTCATGGCTGCTCAACGAGTTCGGGCGTCGGACCTGGACGATCCGGGTCCCGGCAGGGGACGTCGATACCTGGCGCGATGGCGACCTGACATGGATCCGGGCCCGCCCGGAGTGGGTGCACAACCTCGACGTGCGGCGGTATCCGACGATCGAGGCGGTCGACGCCCTGCAACCCGGCGCACTCGGGGATCCGGGCCTGTACGCGTGGGCGTGGGAGGACGAATCCACGGGCCGGCTCCGGAGCCGCTACTTCCCGACCGATCTCGGGATCGTCGAGGACGAGGCGACGGGCGCCGCGGCCGTCGTGATGGGCGGCAAGCTCGGGCGTCCGTTGACCATCCGCCAGGGTGTCGGCTCGCAGCTGCTCGTGCGCCCGGATCCCGCGGCCGGAACCGTCGACGTCGGCGGACGCTGCCGGCTCGCAGCCGTCAGGGAATACGCGGTCTGACCACCCAGCTGCCGTGACGCGCGGTGTGCGCCCAACGTTGCACGAAGGCACGGCGTGTGCCAACGTACCGCCACCCTGCACGGGAAACAGGCCGGAGTCCGGGAGGCTGGGGCTCCGCCAGAGGAGGATTCGATGCGATCGACCCTGCGCGCCCGGCTGACTCGCGTCGTGGGGGCCGTCGGACTCATTGGCGCGCTGCTGCTACCTGGCGCGATCCCAGCGACGGCAGGGTCCCCTGTGGCCATCGTGGTCGGCACGGACCAGGACCTGCAGGTGCTCAATCCCTGGCACTCCGTTCTTGTCGTCGACTACGAAGTGTTTACGCTCAACTACGACCTCCTCGTCGGCTTTGGCCAGAACCTGGAGCCGGTCGCGGGCTTCGCCGAGACGTGGTCATCGTCCGAAGATGCCATGACGCATACGTTCAACATCCGCCCGGACATGACCTGGTCGGACGGTCAACCGGCGACGTGCGAGGACGCCCGCTGGACGTATCAGCTCGTCCTGGATGCCGTCGCCTCGGAGGCCGGCGGCCTTGGCTCGTACTACCTCGAGCCGTACCTCACCAATGCCGGCTTGAGCGCGGTCGAGTGCAGCGATCCGCTGACGCTTGTCGTGACGACAGCGTTCCCGACCACGCTGCTGACACAGGCCTACGTACCGATCCTGCCCAAGCACATCTGGGAGGGCTATACGCTCGACCAGATTGGCAACGTGGAGGCCGAGGGGTTCTTCAAGAACGAACCCCCGGTCGTCGGAACAGGGCCATACCAGGCCGTGGCCTGGGAACCCGGAACCTTTGTCCGGTTCGCACGCAACACGTCGTACTGGGGCGATCAGGGCGCCGCGGACGAGATCGTTATCCAGAATTTCGAGAGCGCGGACACGATGGTCCAGGCGCTGAAGACCGGCGAAGTCGACTACATCCGCGGCATCGGGGCGGATCAGTTCGACGCGCTGGCGACCGAGCCCAACATCCAGACCGTCGAGGGCTTCTCAAACGGGTACGAGTACCTGTCGTTCAACACGAGGGGCAACGACGAGGGCTACAACGGGTCCACGTCAGCCCTGAAAGATCCGGCATTCCGCGATGCCCTCGGATACGCGATCGACCCCGCCCGTCTCGTGGAGGGCACCCTCGCTGGTCACGGCGTCCCCGGCGACACCAACGTTCCGCCCTATCACGCGAACTGGCACGTATCGCCAACGACACCGCGCCGATTCGACATCGACGAGGCAAACCGGCGACTGGATGCGGCGGGCTACACGCTTGATGGGTCCGGAAAGCGCCTGGACAAGGAAGGCAATCCCATCACCCTTCGATTGACGTGGCCAGACTCGGTCGAGGAGCACGCCACCGACGCCCAGTTCATCCAGGGCTGGATCACCGAGCTCGGGATCACCGTGGAGGCCGCCGTGACCGAGGAGGGCAAGCTCCTCGACGACCTGCTCGGTCCCCCCGACGGCGAGGCCAACTGGGACTTCTACATGTGGGGCTGGGTCGGCGACCCCGATCCCATGTCATTGCTTTCGTTCTTCACGTCGGGCCAGCTCGGCGGCACCAACGACAGCTTCTTCTCGAACGCCCGGTACGACGAGCTGTTCGAACTGCAGCAACGGGCCGTCGATGTCGACCAACGCAAGGCATATATCGCCGAGATGCAGAACATCATTTACGACCAGGCCCCGTACCACGTCCTGTACTACGACAACGAGCTCCATGCCTACCGCACCGACAAGTTCGGTGGCTGGATCAACCAGCCCCCGGAGAATGGGACACCACTGTTTGGCTACGGGCCGATCGGGTACACGAAGCTGACCCTGCTAACTGCCGCATCGGCCGAGCCATCTACCCCGGCCAGCAGCGACGCCGCATCGGCGGCGCCCGCCCCAACCGCGGCCGGCACCGGGGATGCGGCGGCATCCAGCGCGACGCCCCTGATCATCGCCGCGGTCCTCGTGGTCGTCGCTGTTGGCGCGTTCGTGCTGTTCCGTCGCCGCCGGCCGACGGTCGAAGAGGAGTAAGCCGCGCGAGCTCGCCCGCAGGATCGTGAAACCCCGGTGACAGAAGGCATCGGATGAGCGGTCGATACCTTGGTCGTCGGCTGGTGACGGCCGGGATCACGATCCTGCTGATCATCCTGGTCAACTTCTTCCTGTTCCGGGCCATGCCCGGCTCGCCCGAGCGCGTCCTTGGCCGGAACCCGAACGTCACGGCCGAGGCCCTGCAAGCCAAACGCGAGCAATGGGGGCTGGACAAGCCGCTCGTGCCGGACCAGCTCGTCGCATATGTCGGCTCGACCCTGCAGGGCGACCTGGGCTTCTCGTTCGTCGCCCGCGGTCAAACGGTGGTCGAGGTCATCGGCCAGCGCGCCGGCCCGACGTTCCTGCTGTTTGGCCTCGGTGAGGTGCTCGCCATCATTGTCGGCATCGGGTTGGGCGCCTACTCCGGCTGGAAACGGGGCGGTCCCGTGGACTACATCGGCAACGGCGTCTCCCTCCTGCTGTACTCGACGCCGTATTTCCTCGTCGGGATGGCGCTCCTGTTGATCTTCGCGACGGGGCTGGGCTGGTTTCCGACCTTCGGAATGGTCACGTCCGGGGTGACGTACGCCTCCTGGCTCGACCAGCTGGCGGATGTTGCCCGACATCTCGTCCTGCCCCTGGCGACCGTCACGCTTGGCCTGATCGGGCAGTACGCCATCGTGATGCGCTCGTCCATCGTCGAGACGTTGTCCGAGGATTACGTGACCACCGCCAGGGCCAAGGGTCTCCTCGAATCCCGTGTCATGCGCGCGCATGCCTTGCCCAACGCGCTGCTGCCCGTCGTCACGCTGGTCGCGATCAACCTCGGCTACGTGGTCGCCGGGGCGATCACGGTCGAGGTCGTCTTCAACTGGCCGGGCCTTGGGACACTCACGGTCGAGGCACTCTCCGCGCGCGACTACCCCGTGCTGCAGGGAATTTTCCTGCTGCTCTCGATCTCCGTCGTCCTCGCCAATCTCGGCGCTGACTTGCTCTACGGTCGGCTGGACCCTCGAGTGCGAACATGATCGCGACGCCGACCCCGGTCGGGACCCTGGGGCCTCGGCGCCGCACGACGCTCGTTGGGTCACGAGACGTCATCGTCCGCCTCTTCAGCGCGTCGAGATGCCGCGTTCGGGCTGGTCATCATGATCGTCTTCACCGTGTTCGCGCTCATCCCGACGTTGCTCGTGGGCCCACTGGAGACGGCCGTCACCGCGACCGGGCCGCGGCTCGGGCCACCACAGGCCGGCTACCCCTTGGGGACCGACGAGCTTGGCCGCAGCATGCTCAACCTGACGATCCATGCGACGCGCATCTCGATGGTCATCGGCCTGCTGGCAACGGTGGTCACCGTGCTCGTGGGTGCCGTCGTCGGGATCGCCGCGGGGTTCGTCGGGGGGCGGATCGACGCCATCCTGATGCGCGTTGCCGACTTCTTCCTCGTGATCCCGACCTTCGTGCTCGCCATCATCCTTACGTCAGTGATCCGCGACGTCATGGG
The DNA here is from genome assembly GCA_963731865.1 of uncultured Chloroflexia bacterium. GTDB lineage: Bacteria > Chloroflexota > Limnocylindria > Limnocylindrales > CSP1-4 > SPCO01. Next base: position 68,775 of record CAVSXG010000006.1, read on the forward strand.
CGGAGGGACGGCGGAACTGTTCGGGATCAGACTCGGCCTGCTCGTCATCGTGGTGGTCATCGGGATCACGTCCTGGTCCTCGACGGCCCGGATCATTCGATCCGAGACGCTCTCGCTGAAGGAGCGCGCGTTCGTCGACCGGGCTCGAGTCATCGGTGCGAGCAACGGCCACATCATGCGACGGCACATCCTGCCAAACGTCATCAACCTGATCGTCGCCAACGCGGTGCTGGTGTTCGCCGGCGCGGTCCTGACGGAGACGACGCTCTCGTTCGTCGGCCTGGGCGACCCGTTCCAGCCGTCCTGGGGCCAGCTCCTGGATGCTGCCCGGCACGTTGGAGCGCCGGGTCTCGGGGCGTGGTGGTACTTCGTGCCATCAGGGATCGGAATCGTGCTCATCGTGTTCGCCTTCACCCTTGTGGGTTCGGCGCTGGACGATCTCCTCAATCCCAAGCGGAGGCACCGGCTGTGACGATGCCCGCCGCGTCGACCGAGGCCGCTGTTCCCGATGCCAGGCCGGAGCGACTGACGGGCCGCCGGCAATGGCCGTTGCCGCGGCAGGCCGATCCGGACGCGCCGCTGCTTGTCGTGGAGGACCTGCGAACGCACTTCCAGCTTGAATCGGGCTCGGTCAAGGCGGTCGACGGCGTCAGCTTCACGCTGAATTACGGCGAGGCGCTGGGGATCGCCGGGGAGTCCGGGTGCGGCAAGACGACGACGGCACTCTCGCTGGTACGGATCCTGCCCACCAACGCGACCGTGGTCAGCGGGAGCATCCGCTTGATGGGGATCGACCTCGTCCCAAAGTCGGAGGCCGCGCTCCGCCGATATCGATGGCGGGAGATCAGCATCGTCTTCCAGGGCGCGATGAATGCGCTCAATCCCGTCCGTCGGATCCGCGACCAGATCGCCGAGCCGCTCGAGCAGCGCCTCGGGCAATCGCCGGCCGCTGCACGCAAGCGAGCAGGCGAACTGCTCGAGCTCGTCGGCATCCCCCGCAAACGCGGCGCGGCGTATCCGCACGAGCTGTCGGGGGGGATGCGCCAGCGGGCGATGATCGCGATGGCCCTTGCCTGCGATCCGGCGATCATGATCGGGGACGAGCCGACGACCGCGCTCGACGTCATGGTCCAGGCGCAGATCCTGGAGTTGCTCGAGGACCTGCGGCACAAGCTCGGGTTGTCGCTGATCCTGATCACGCACGATCTGTCCGTCATCGCCGAGACGTGCGATCGGGTGATGATCATGTACGCGGGCCGGGTCGCCGAGGAGGGCCCGGTCGACGAGGTCTTCCGCCGGCCGCGCCATCCGTACACCCAGAAACTCCTGGCGGCATTCCCCAACATCGCGGCCGATCGGCGCGCCCTGGAGGTCATCCCGGGCTCACCCCGGACCTGCGGGACCCGCCACCAGGTTGCCAATTCGCCGCACGCTGCCCGGCCGCGATGGCCATCTGTACCGAAGTCGTCCCGCCCGAATTGACGTTCGATGGCGTTCGCGTTGCGTGTCACCTGTACCACGCCGGCGACGACGGCCGGCCCGTCGAAGCGCCGACGATGGCCGTGATCGGCGCCGACGTTGACGCGCCGGCCGAGGGGGCGGCCTGATGGCCGACGACCTGCTCCGCATCGAGGGCCTCGAGGTCCATTTCCCGATCCGCGGAGGGTTTATCGACGGCCTGCTGCAGCGCTCGCGCGGCGTGGTCCGCGCGGTCGACGGCATCGACCTCACGCTCGAGCGCGGCGAGGTCCTCGCGCTGGTCGGCGAGTCGGGCAGCGGCAAGACCACCACCGGCCGCGTCATCGTCAAGCTGACTCGCCAGACGGCGGGACGGGTCCTGTTCGAGGGCCAGGACGTCAGCGGCATCTGGGGACAGAGGGCGCTGCGTGCCTACCGGCGCCGGGTGCAGATCATCTTCCAGGACCCGTACGAGACGCTGAACCCGAAGCAGACGATCCACGATTTCGTGGCCGAGCCGCTGGTCGTGAACGGGATCGGCACTACGGAGGAACGCGATGCCAAGGTCTTCGCGGCCCTCGAGGCGGCGGGGCTTCGACCGGCGAGCGCGTTTGCCTTCCGCTACCCGCACGAGCTGTCGGGCGGGCAACGCCAACGGGTCGTGATCGCGGGCGCCCTGGTGATGGACCCGGACGTCATCGTTGCCGATGAGCCCGTGTCCATGCTCGACGTCTCGATCCGGACCGAGCTCCTGCGCCTGATGCTCGATCTCCGTCGGGAGCGCGGCCTCACCTACCTGTTCATCACCCACGACCTGTCGCTCGCATGGGTCATCGCCGACCGAATCGCCGTGATGTACCTGGGCAAGATCATGGAGATCGGCCCGGCCGAGCGGGTGATCCGGTCCCCACGCAACCCGTACACCCAGGCGCTGGTGTCGGTATCACCATCCCCCGACCCGCCCACCCCGGGCCAGCGGGCGCGGCGCACAATTCTCGAGGGCGAGACCCCGGACGCCGCGCACATCCCGACCGGGTGTCGTTTCCGGCCGCGTTGCCCGGTGGCGTTCGACCGGTGTACGGTTGAAGAGCCGCCCCTGTTCGACGTCGGTGGCGGGCAGGCCGCGGCCTGCTGGTTGGCCGAACCAGGCCGGACGCTGCCCGTGGTCGAGACGCCGATCAATACGGAGGGAGCCGCCTGACCCCAACCCGGGGTCAGAACTCGGTTTCGACGTCGCGGTCCATCCAGGGCAGGGGACCGCGTCCGTTGATCCAGTAGCTGCCATCGCCGACCAGCGTCGCGCGGCCATGGCCGGCCGCTCGGAACCGCATGGCGTCGCTGTCGATGGTGGTCGCCAGTGACCGACCCGCGATCCAGTAGCGTCCGGTTCGCTCGCCAAATCGATAGACGAGGCTGCCGTCGATGAGCCGGGTCTTCGAGACCCAACCCGTCACCCGGATGGTCGACCAACGTTCAATTCCGCGGATCTCGAGGGTTCCCCCGTCGAGCGAACCGGTGAGGAGGTAGCTGCCCGCGAGACGAACGTGTCCGTCGCCCTTGGCCGCGAGCACACCCCTGCCGACGACCGTGACGGCCGACGAACTTGCCGCTGGATCCTCGGCGGCGGAGACGGTCGACGCGTTGAACAATCCGGCGATCAGGACCGCCGGCAAGAGGATGGCCCGCAACCGGGCCGGTGCATGCGACATGTCAGACTCCTGCGCTCGTGAGTCGGCCGACCCCAGCGGGGTCGCCTGGCTCGACGGGATCAGGGTCCGTGCGTCAGATCAAGCGGGAACGAGGCAAATGCAAGCCCGTTGTCAGACACGCACGAGCGGCGCGTCGATCAACCAGCCGATCGCGGCTCGGGCTCCGTGTTGACGGCGCGGTACACCAGCGCGCCGATGATCGCCCCGAGGATCGGTGCGACGAGGTAGATCCACAGCTTGGAGAGGTCGCCGCCGATCAGCGCCGGGCCGATGCTCCGGGCCGGGTTGACGGAGGCGCCCGTGAAGGGGACTGCCGCCAGGTGGATTGCGATCAGTGTCAACGGGATGGCCAGGGCGGCATGGGTCGAGGCGTGTTTCGTTGAGCTCAGGATGACGAGGAGGAAGATCGCCGTCAGCACGGTTTCGAGGACCAGCGCCTGCATGTCCGTGAACCCGGACCCCGGGGCGGTGATCGTCCCCGCGACGGCGGCCTGGCTCCACAACACCAGCACGAGCGCTGCGGCACCGATCGCGCCGATGACCTGCGCGACGATGTAGCCGACCGCGTCGGTCGTCGTCGTACGGCCATCGATGACCATGGCGATCGTCACCGCCGGGTTGAAATGGCCGCCCGAAATGTGGCCGAAGGCAAAGATCGCGGCAAGAAGCCCCAGGCCAAAGGCCAGCGGCACCACGACGAGCAGCGGCGCGGCCGCGTCCAGCGCCCCGACGGCCTGGACGCTCGAGAGGCCGATGGCAAAGAACAGGAACGTGCCGAGCAACTCGGCGAGATAGACGCGCGTGTTCATGCTCCCTCCGCTGGTGATCCCTGGTTGGGCACCGACACCATACCGACACCGGCCCGCGCCGCGCAAATCACCAGCGCATCGCGCCACGTCCGGCAGAGGACCTCGACAAGCTCGAGCCGGTCGACGGCCTGCGCTGGGTCATCGCCGACGGCGATCGCCCCATGTCGCTCGAGGAGGACGGCCGTCGCCAACGGTTCGGGGCCGTCGGTCAAGGCGGTCGCGACACGTTCGGCAAGGTCCACGCTGCCCGGGATGCCAAACGCCACGTACGGCAGACGCGGCAGGAGGATCGTCATCTCCGGCAGCGCTCCGGGATCGGGCACTTCACCGGCAAGCGTGAGCCCCATCGATGCCGGCAGGTGGGCATGCGCCACCGCGCCGATGTCCGGGCGGGCACCGTATGCGGCCAGATGGATCGCCAGGTCCGAGGTTGGTGCCTGTCCATTGGGCGACCGATGGTCGCGATCCTCGTGACCCAACCAGACGACGACAAGATCGTCTGGGACGAGCTCGTCCTTGCGCCGACCCGCCGGGGTCACCAGGATCCGGTCCACGTCGAGACGGACGGACAGGTTGCCTTCGCTCGCCGCGATCAGCCCGCGCGCGCCGAGGCGGCGGCCGGCATGCAGCAACAATTCGCTGGCCGCCTCGAGGCGTGACGGGTGCATCGGCTCATCCTACGACCGCGGATCGGGCCGCTGCCTCTACCATCAGGCGATGATCGGCACGGTTGGAACCACTCGCGAAGCGGCGCGTGCCCACGCGCGTCACGCGCGCCGCGAACGGCGCGTCTTTCAGGCGGCGCGACCAAGCAGTTCGCGAACCGGATCTGGCGCGATGTCGGCGCGGATGCCGCATCCATCGCACGCGAACTCGGCGGTGGCGGTGTCGTCCACGTGGGCGGCTTCGTCGCACCACGGGCATTCGACGGTGACCATTCGATGATCCTCCTGGACTGGGCGATTGGCTTCGTTGGCCGCAACACTCGTCCGCGGTTGTGACAGCTAGCGTGACAAACCCGGCGATCGAGCTCGACGGGATCGTCAAGACCTACGGCCGGACGACGGCGCTCGATGGCTCTGAGCCTGTCCGTGGGGCGCGGCGAGCTCGTCGGACTGCTCGGGCCGAATGGCGCGGGCAAGACAACCACGATCAAGCTGCTCCTTGGCCTCGCCCGGCCGACGCGCGGCACCGGGACCGTGCTCGGGGCGCCCCTTGGCGATCTCGCCACCCGGGGACGGATCGGCTACCTCCCCGAGCTGTTCCGATACCAGCCCTGGCTACGGGCGCGAGAGGTCATGCGCCTGCACGCCGAGCTTGCCCACCTGCCGCCGACGAACCGCGCGGCGGCCGTCGACGAGGGGCTCGCCCGGGTCGGGCTGGCCGACCGAGCCGACGACCCCGTCAGCGGCTTCTCCAAGGGCATGCAGCAGCGCCTGGGCCTCGGCGTCGCGCTCCTCGGTGACCCGGAGCTCATCCTCCTCGATGAACCGACATCCGCACTCGACCCGATCGGTCGAACCGATGTCCGCGCGATCGTCCGCGCCGCGCGTGATCGTGGGGCGACCGTGATCCTCAACTCGCACCTCCTGAGCGAGGTCGAACAGGTCTGCGATCGGGTGGTGATCCTCCACCGGGGTCGGACGATCGCGTCCGGCCCGATCGAGGATGTCGTGGCGGCCGGCGGCGTTCGCATCCGCGTCACCGACCTCGATGAGGCCGGTCTGCACACGCTCGAACCATTCGGGCCGATGGTCGTTGACGGTCCATGGCTCGCCATCCGGCCCCTCGACCGGTCGCGGATCCCGGAGGTCGTGGCCGCCATCGTTGTCGCCGGTGGGCGTGTCCACGCCGTCGAGCCCGGGCGTGGGTCGCTCGAAGCCCGCTTCCTCGAGCTCGTGACCGATCCACCCATCGAGACGCTCGCGCCGCCCGAACTGCCGTCCCCTGGAGACCGCCGGTGATCGTCATCGCTCGCCTGACGGTCCGCGAGCTCGTTCGCCGGCGCGTGATCTGGGTGTTACGGCGCTCTCGATCGTGTCCGTGCTCCTCGTCGGGTGGGGGCTCGAGCGCCTCGTGACGCTTGCTCGCGAGGACGCCGTGCACGAGCTCCAGATCCAGATCGGCGTGTCGCAGATCCTGATCCTGATCGCGTTCATGTTCAGCTTCGTCCTGGCGATGACCGCCGCATTCGTCGGGGCGCCCGCGATCGGCGGGGACCTCGAGTCTGGCGTCGCGCAGGCCGTGCTGGCCCGCCCGATCCGTCGGGCGGAGGTGCTTGCCGGCCGATGGCTGGGTTGCGCCGCGATCGTCGTCGCGTACACGGTCGCGTCCGGGCTGCTCGCGATCGGTGCGGCGGCGCCTGGTGTCGGGCTACGCCCCGCCGGAGCCGCTGCTCGCGCTCGGGTTCCTGTCCGGCCAGGCGCTCGTCCTCCTGACCCTGACCCTGGCCCTCGGCTCCGTGCTCCCCACGATCGCGGCCGGCGCGATCGCCGTCGTCGGGTTCGGGCTTGGCTGGATGGCCGGCGTCATGGCCGGGATCGCGAGCGCGCTTGGCATCGAGCTGCTCGGCCAGGTCGCCGAGATAAGTCGGTGGCTGCTGCCGAGCGACGGGTTGTGGCGCGGGGTGATCTACGGGCTCGAGCCGCCGCTGGTCCTGTTGATTGCCGCCGGCGAGGTGCCCGAGCTCGCCAACGCGAACCCCTTCTACGCCGCGGCGCCGCCGGCCCTGGTGTTCGTCGTCTGGTCGGTCGATCTGGATGGGCCTGGTGCTTGGGCTCGCAGCCTGGTGGTTCGAACGGCGGGACCTCTAGTCCGCCGACGGCCCGACGTACCGGAAGCAGACGGGCAGGTGGTCGTCCACAAGGCCGACGCTCTGCATGAAGGCATAGACGATCGTCGAACCGACGAAGCGAAAACCGCGACGCTTGAGATCGGCCGACAGCGCGTCGGAAACCGAGGTGCTGGCCGGGATCTCGCCGGCCGCCGCCGTCGGCGGCAGGCGCGTCGGTGGCGGAGGGACGATCGAGGCCAGGTACCGGTCGAACGACCCGTACTCCGCGGCCGTCGTCAGCAGGGCAGCCGCGTTGCCGATGGTCGCATCGACCTTGGCTCGGTTGCGCACGATCCCGGCGTCCGCCATCAGGCGGGCCCGGTCGTCGTCACCGAACGAAGCGACCATCGCGGGATCAAAGCCACGAAAGGCCGATCGGAAGGCGTCGCGCTTGCGAAGGATCGTCGACCACGACAGGCCGGCCTGGAACGACTCCAGGGCAAGTCGCTCGAACAGCTCGACGTCGTCGTGGACGGGAACGCCCCACTCGTCGTCGTGATAGGCGACCATCAGGAGGTCGGGAACGGGCCGGTCGGCGCCGGCCCACCAGCACCGCCCGCGCGGTTCGGTCATGGGCCCACGATACCCGCCGGTCAGGGGATCGGCGCAGTGTCCAGCAACGTGCTCTTGAGGCTTGGGTCGGTGGACGGTCGACGGGCATTGAACACCGCCCGGAAGACCTCCCCTGAGACGGTCCTGCTACCCGCCGTGCCGATGAGGGTGACGCTGACAAGGCGGCCGGAGATCCCGCGATTGCCGAAGTCAAGCGCGAGGAGGTCGCCCACGTTCGTTCTGGGGTCGGCCGCGAACCATGCCGAGAGTTGCGCGCGGCTGTACGTGCGGGTGGTCCACGCCGCGTACGGGGCACCCAGGTCGTACGGGCTGCCGTCGGGTGCGCGATCGGGCGAGCCGCGCAGGTAGCTGACCGGCTTGGCGGTTCGTTTTCCGGTCGCGGATGTGTAGACGTTCTCGTTCGATTCCGTGGCGCCGCCACCGGTCGAGTGGAACAGGGCGTTGATGATCGTCAGGCCGCTCGTCAGCACCGCGCCAATGGAGGCCGCGATCGCGGCGGTGGTCGTGGGTTTCTCGGCGAGGACGCCACGGTAGATCTGCGAGGAGGAATCGTCGGGGACGTCGAAGTACGAGATCCCCGGGCGGAGCCGCCGGGCGGCGTACGATCGAGCGGCGATTGCCTGTGCCTGGAGCGCCGCGGCGGGCCAGGTCGGCGGCATCTCGACCGGCACGACGCCGGCGAGATAGGCCTCGAGGCCAATGTCGTTGACCACCGAAACCCGGCTCGTCGAGTGGACGATCACGCGGAGCGTCCCGCGATACCGGTCGAACTTCGTCGGCTTCGACCAGAGCTGGAGCGGGCCGTCCTCGGTCGCGCTGCGGATGGTGAAGTCCGCGGGTGACGGCCCGTCGAACAGGATGGAGCCGTCAGCGCCCTCGATGAGGAGCCGCCATGGTGTGCCTGCCGCGACCGGGATGCCGGGCGTCCCCAGCGGTGGGAACAGGCGGAGTCGACTGTCGACTGGCAGGGCGGCGACGACACCATCGATCGACCACGATGTCGACCGACCGTACACGACCAATGGCCGGTCTGCCGCGGCGATCCACTTCGACTGGACGAGGACGCGGATCCTGGTGGCCGGATCGATGCTCGTCAGGGTGGCGCCCTGGTAGTAGTGGGCGAGGATCGTCGCGGCGTCTTCTCCAGCTCGCGCGCGACCGCGCGCACCGTATTGCGACAGGCCGACGCCGTGGCCGTAGCCGCGCCCATGGAACGTGACCGTCTCGCCGAGGGTGCTCGGTCCGGCCGGGGCTACCGCGGGCGCACTCGGACTGGCGCCGGGCGTCTCCGCGAGGACTGCGATTGGCGTGACCGCGCTGGCAAGGATCCCCAGGAGCAACACGCGCGCCACCAGCCTCGAGCGGCTGCCCTGCGGCATCGCCCTCGAACCGTTGCGGCGACGGATCGTTGTTGGCATGGCTCCTCGAGATGAGTGGCAGCCGAGGATGGCTGGTGCATTCGGTCGACGGCCATGACCCGTCCGGGTCAGGGTGGCACGGCCGAATGGCCCATCGCAAGCGCTACGCTAGCCGCATGAGCGTTCGCTGCTATCTCGGGCATGGCGCCAGTGGAACCGCCGCGAGCATGGCGCCGTTCGTCGCCGGGCTTCGCAAACGCGGGGTCGAGGCGGTCGCGATCGATCTTCCGAAGCGCAAGGCAGAGGAGGCATTGCCCGCGTTCCATGCCGTGGTGCCCTCCGCCGCGGACGTCGCGGTGGGCGGGCATTCGTTCGGCGGCCGCGTCGCCAGCCTCGCCGCCGCGGAGCCGAATGCCCCGTACGCGGGTCTCGTTCTCTTCAGCTACCCGCTCCACCCGCCGGGCAAACCCGAGCGCACGGAGGCCCGCATCGCCCATTGGCCCGCCATCGATTGCCCGGTGCTGCTCCTGTCGGGCGAAGCGGATCCATTTGCCCGGATCGAGCTGCTTCGAACCGCCATCGGCCTCCTCGGTGACGCGGAGCTGGTCACGTACCCACGCCTGGGACATACGCTGAAACCGGTGCTCGACGACGCCCTCGATCGGGCGGCCGCCTTTCTCACGGGTCTGAAGCTCGCCTGACGCGCCGCCGTGGGCCGATGGTCCCACTTGTCCTCGGCCGACCGAGCGTCGTATCCTGACCGACCCCAGACGCTGGGCGGCTCGGTCGCCCGGTCAAACCCGTTCCCTGTCGCCGCCGGAGTGCCCAGGCCGCGGCCCTCGGGGTCGCTCCACGCCTGCCTCTCCGGCCCGACGCGCCGTTGCCCAGCGTGCTCACCATGCTGGCGCCGGCAGGAAGGAGCCCTAATTGCGAGTGCAGTCAGGCCGCCATCCGGCGGTCGTTGTCGCGGCCGTCGCGACGGCCCTGCTTCTCGGCGCCGTCGGGGCCGCACCCACCGCCGCAGCAGATCCGCCCGGCCTGGAACGGTTCATGGCCGCGACCGCGAGGGTCGAATCCGGCGGCAACCATCGAGCCGTCAACAAGACCTCAGGCGCGTTTGGTCGCTACCAGATCATGCCGGACAACTGGCGGGCCTGGGCGCGCCGCTACCTCGGGAACGCCAATGCCAAGCCGACGCTCACCAACCAGGAGCGCGTGGCACGGGCCAAGATGCGCTCGCTCTATCACTGGCTGGGGAGCTGGAAGCGCGTCTCGTACTGGTGGTTGACCGGCTCGTCACGGACCAGCGCCTGGTCGCGAGCGGCGACCAACTACGTGACTCGTGTCATGGCCTACTTCGGCGGGCCCGACGCGCGAGTCGAGGCCCGGACACCGACGCATCGGTACTCCGAACGCAGCGCCACGATCGACTACGCGGGAACCTGGAAGTCGGCCAGACACGGCGGGTATGCCGGCAAGGCCGTTCGGTACGCGACGGGCGATGGGGCGACGGCGAGCATCACGTTCACCGGGAGCCGCATCGCATGGATGGGTCCGGTCGGCCCGACGCGCGGCAAGGCTCGGGTGAGCATCGACGGCGAGGTCGTCAAGACGGTGAACCTGAAGCAATCGAGCTTCGAGGCCAGCACGACGATCTACAGCGTCTCGTGGACGACGCCTGGACGCCACACCTTCGAGATCGAGGTCGTTGTCACCCCGGGCCACAAGCCGGTCGCCATCGACGAGCTCGTAATCACGGAATAGCCCGTGCTGGGCTATCTTGCCGCTACGACCTCGATTTCGATGCGGAAATCCCGGGCGAGGCGCGGCGACGCCAACCGTGGCTCGTGTCGGCGGCTCGGTCGGGAAGTACTCGCGATAGATCGCGTTCATCGCCTCGAACTCGGTGAAGTCGCGCAGGTAGACCGTGGCCTTGACCACGTCGGGGAACCCGAGTCCGACGGCTTTGAGCAGCCGACCGACGTTGTCGAGCATCTGTCGGGTCTCAGGCTCGATCCCGCCGGTGACCGCGTTGCTCTCGCCCGGTCGATTGCCGACCTGACCGGCGAGGAAGACGAACCCGTTTGCTTCGACGACCTGGCTGAACGGCAGGCTGCTCGCCTCGATGCCCGGCAGGTCCGGGACGCTCCGTGGCACGGTCACTCCTCCATGGCGTGGATGTGCCCGTAGAGTAATCGCATGACCACCCCGGCCATCGAGATCAACGGTTTGAGCAAGGTCTATGGCGGCCGGGCGCCATCGCTCCGACGCGGTCGCCCGCGTGTCGCCGGGGTCCGCGCGCTCGACGACGTGACGATCGAGGTTCGCCAGGGCGAGATCTTCGGCTTTCTGGGACCAAACGGGGCGGGAAAGAGCACCACGATCCGGCTCCTCCTGGGCTTCCTGCACCCGACCGCGGGTCGGGCGACGGTGCTCGGGCTCGACAGCGTTCGATCGTCGGTCGAGATCCGGCGGAAGGTCGGCTACCTGCCGGGCGGCATCGCGTTCTGGGACAACCTCTCCGGCGAGCGGTTGCTCGACGAGCTGGCGGCGCTGTCCGGTCGTGCGCCAACCCGTCGAGCCGCCCTGCTCGAGCGACTCGAACTCAGCGCCGCGACGCTCAAGCGGCCCGTCCGCGACTACTCGCGCGGCATGCGCCAGAAGCTGGGCATCATCCAGGCGCTCCAGCACGACCCTGAGCTCGCGATCCTCGACGAGCCGTCAGAGGGCCTCGATCCGCTGATGCAGCGGGCGTTCTACGGGATCCTCGACGACCTGCGGCGCGATGGTCGGACGATCTTCTTCTCGTCGCATGTGCTCTCGGAGGTCGAACGCGTCTGCGACCGCGTCGCGATCATCAGGCTCGGGCGCCTCGTGGCGCTCGAGGAGGTCCCGACGCTCCTGGCGCGGCGCAAGCGCAATGTGGAGCTGCGTCTCGGTGGCCCGCCGCCCGACCTTCGCGGCGTCGCCGGCGTTTCCGATGTGGCTGTCGGTGACGGTTGGCTGACCTGCCGCCTCGAAGGGGACGTCGGCCCGTTCCTGGCGGCGATCGCCGGCCATGTCATCCACGACCTGACGATCGAGCCGGCGCGACTCGAAGAGGCGTTCCTCGAGTTCTACGAGACGGACCTGGTCGACGAGCCAGGGGTCGCGGACGCGCCCGCGGAAGGACGTCCGGCGTGAACCGCGCGCTCCTGGCCCACACCTGGCGGGCGAACCGGTTGCGACTCGTCGTCGTCACCGTCGCCCTTGCCCTCTGGGGCATGTTGATGCCGATCATCTTCGACGCGTTCGGGACGCAGTTCCAGGAAATCATGGACAGCGGTGCGTTCCCGACCCAGCTCACCCAGTTCGGCGGCGGCGACATCTTCAGTCTCACCGGGTCGGTGGCGCTCGGGTTCGTCCACCCGATCGCCGTCGGGCTCAACCTCGTGTTCGCCGTCGGCTTCGCGGCCACCGCGGTTGCCGGTGAGCGGCAGCGCGGCACGCTCGAGGTGCTGCTGTCGCGCCCGCTTTCCAGGCGCGTCGTGTACGCGACGCTCGGGTTCGCGGGTGCGGCGTTCATCGGGATCACGGTGGCGGGGCTGACGTTTGGCGCCTGGCTTGGTTCGGCGATCACCGGCCGGACCGCCGAGCTCGGCGTCGAGCAACCTGCCGCTCCTGTGGCTCAACGTGGCGTTGCTGTACTGGGCGCTCGGGTCGATCGCCCTGCTCGCGTCGGTCTCGTTCGACCGCGTCAGCCCGGCGATCAGCCTGTCGCTTGCGGTCGTCCTGGTCTCATATTTCCTCGACGTGCTCGGCTCGTTTGGCCCGACGCCAAGGGGCTGCAGCCGTTCTCCCTGTTCCACTACGTCGACCCAAAAACGATCCTCGCGGGGTTCCCCGCGCGCGGTGATTACGTCTTGCTGGCGGCGGTGACCGCGGCGGCAGCCGTGGCGGCGCTCGTCATCTTCCCGAGGCGGGACCTCGCGGCACCGAGCTGACGAGCCAAATCGGCTTCACTAGCCACTCCCGGGTCAGGCTGGTGCAGGCCCGGCGAGCTCACTTCTGCTAGATTGACACGGTGTCAACCTCGCCCGCGCCTTACGGTGATCCGGAGACCCGCAAGCGGATCCTTGACGCCGCGTGGGCCTTGCTTGAGGAACGGGGGACCGGCATTCGCATCGCTGACATAGCGGCGAAGGCTGGAGTCTCGCGGCAAGCCGTGTATCTCCATTTCGGCGACCGTGTCAGCTTGTTCGTGGCGCTCGGCGACCATATCGACGTCACCTTCGGACGCGACCAACTCCGCGCTCATGTCTTTGGGGCGCCAACTGGCGTGGAAAGCCTGCGGCGCTGGGTCCAGACGATGAGCTGGTATACCGCCAAGATCGACTCCGTGTCGCGGATTCTGGAACTTGCGGCGGAGTCCGACGAGGCTTCGGCCGCCGTGTGGAAGGACCGGATGACCGGCCGGCAGGGCCACATTCGCAGGATCGCCGAACGCCTCGCGGCGGAAGGCCAGCTAGCCGACGGATGGACAGCCGAGGCAGCCGCAGACCTGATCTTCACCGTGACGTTGCCCGGACCATGGCGCGTCTTGACCAGGGTCGCCGGTTGGAGCGAAGGCAGATATTCGGCCGACATCACGGGATTGTTGGAGCGGAGCCTTCTCGCCGATGGTGTCGCGCAGCCGTCGCCTTCCGTCGAGGGCACTTGACACTGTGTATAGTCTTGACTTTACACAGTGTAAATCCGAGAGGAGTAGGCGCCATGCCCGGACCGATCGTCTTCATTGGCACACACCGAATCCACGAGGGCAAGCTCGACATTGCGAGGGAGGCCAGCGCAGGGCTCGCCCAGTTCGTTCGTGACAACCACCCCCGCGTCCTGCACTTCGAGATCTACATCGACGATGTCACGCGCGAGATGACGGTCATCCAGATCCACCCGGATGAGGAGTCGCTCATGTTGCACATGCAGCTTGCGGGCGACCGACTCGCTCGCGCCTATGACTTTCTTGACACGGTCGCCGTGAAGATGTTTGGCCACCCGAGCGACCCGTTCAAATCGGCGGCGATGGACGGGCGCGAATCCGTGAGCTTTCACGCGCCCTTCGCAGGCTTCAGTCGCCTGGACAGCGTCGCGGTGTGACCTTGGGGCTTAGGTCATCGGCCCCGGAATGCCTGATGGCGCAGCAGCGCCACGCAATGACTACAGTCGCCGACCAGCTGCCTCTACGGCATTGACAGCCCAGGTCTCCAGGTCATCCGTAGCGCGAACCCCCGAGGCGAGGACCGCTCCGGCCTCGGCATCCAGCCCCTTCCGCCAGCCGCGGAGCAGCAACCCGACGATCCAGGCGAGATCGACCTGCGCCGACCAGTCGCCGATCGTCGCGGCAAGACCGCGCGGCGGCAGTGTCCCGAACCGACCTGCGATCCGCTCCTGCTCCGGGCGAGCGTTGGGGCCGCCCGTGAGCCACGAGCCGCCCAGGTGCATCGAGTCAAGCGCCGCGCGTCCGGCCGCGGCGCGGTAGCGCGCCAGGACCTCGTCCGGGCCGATCGGCAGGCTGGCACTGTTTGACACGAGCATCCAGCCGAGCTCCACGGCGACCGGTCCGAGGGCCATCATCTGCCAGTCGATGAGGGCGACTCGTCCGTCATCGAGCAGCGCGACGTTCGCCAGCTTCAGGTCGCCATGCAGCCCGGTCGACGGTAGCCGCGCCAGGGCGTTCAGGAGCGGTGTGGGATCGCTCGCCAGGTCCTCGACGAGCTCACGGGCGGCTGTCGGTGCCGCGCGATCGAAGGCATCCCAGCCCGCGAGAAATCGCTCGCCGACCGCGAGCCCTTCGGCGCCGATACCGCTCTGCGGCTGGGCGCGTCAGCAGCAGCAGGCGCTCCCGGAGCGGGCACCACGGCCAGCCCCAATCCGGCGTGGTCGCCCGGTACTCCGCCCACGGCATCGCATGGAGTCGGGCGACCGCACCCAGAACTCGCGCGAGCGCCGCCTCGGAGACGACTGGATCGTGACCCAGTCGTTCCCAGGCGATCAGCTCGGCCGACAGATCCGGCATCAGGATCGCGATGCCGTCACCGTCCGAGGCGATCCCGAGGTAGGGCGCCACGAGCGGTTCGACGAGGTTGAGTTGGCCATTGGCGACGAAGGCCTCGCGCAGTGCGACGTCGTTCGTCGCGCGAACGATCCAGTCCTTCGCCGCGGACGTGCGCTTGAGGATGAAGCGATCTCGTCCCCGCTGGAGGGCGGTCAGGGTGGCGCCGGACCAGCCGTCGTTGGGAAACGGTTCTTCCGGGACGCCCCCCAGCCCGTGCATCTCGAGCATCTGCCGAACCGAATACGTTGGTCAGCTCCTCAGCACGGCGCAGGGACATCGTCGGCGCCATCAGGCCCGCCGTCGAGATACACGACGTGCGAATCCGGGCAGTTCCGGGTCAGCACGACGACCAGCGGCTCGGTCGCGCGACGCGTTCGCCTCCACGTGGATCTCGCCCGCCGGGATGTAGATGAAGTCGCCCGCGGCCGCGTCGAAGGCGTGCTCGAGCCCGGTTGGACCCCAGGTGTACCGGGCGATGCCCGGACACGATGTAGATCGAGGTCTCGCAGTCGCCGTGGTGATGGATCCGCGTCTTGTCGCCGGGGGCCGTCGAGACGATCGAGGAGTACAGCCGGCGTGATCCGACGGTCGGTGCCGAGATGGCGATCGACCGTTCCATGCCCGGGTGCTGGCCGACCGTCGTGTGCCGGTCCGCTGGGCTGATCCGGGTCGCCATCGGCCGATGATACGAGCCGGGTACCATGCGCCGCGTGCCCACCTGGACGCCCGATCCGGCGCGATTCCCGCGCTTCCCGCTGCTCGACGGACCCTCGCCGCTCCACCGTTTGCCGCGCTTCTCGGCCGCGCTCGGCGACCGTGCGGAGATCTGGATCAAGCGCGAGGACCTCCTGCCGCTCGCGTTTGGCGGCAACAAGCTGCGCAATCTCGAGTTCCTGGTCGGCGCGGCGCTGGCCGAGGGCGCCGACTACCTGGTCACGTCGGGCAGGCGGTGGTCGAACCACGCCCGGCTGACCGCGGCGGCCGGTGCCCGGGCCGGTCTCGGCGTCCATCTCGTGCTGTCGGGGCCGCCCACCGATCCGCCTGGGCCGGCCGTCTCGCTCGCCCGGCAGCTGGGGGCGACGGTCGAGGTCACGCCGACGGACGACCGCGAGGAGCGTGAGGCCACGCATCGCGCGGGTCACGGCAGACCTGCGCGCCGCCGGCCACCGGCCATACACGTCGGCCGGTCGGTGGATCCGGCGTTGCCGGGCGCGTCGGGTCAGGTCCTCGCCGGGATCGAGCTTGCCGACGGACGTGGCCGTCGGCCGGCTTCGCGCCCGATGCCGTGGTCCTGGCATCCGCGAGCGGTGGCACCCAGGCGGGCTGCTCGCCGGACTGGCGACCGCCGGGGTCCCGACGCGGGTTCTCGGCATCGCTGCCGCCCATCCCAGGCGCAGCACCTGCGGCCGCGGATCACGGGAGATCCTGGACGAGCTCGCGACGCTGCCTGGGATCGCGCCCGTCCCCGAGTCCGCGATCGTCGTCGACGACGGCCGCTCGGGCGCGGGTATGGCGTGCCGACGACCGACGCCGAGGAGGCCGCGCGGCTGCTCGCGACGACCGAGGGGATCCTCGTCGATCCGATCTACACGGCCAAGGCGACTGGCCGGCCTGGTCGCGCTCGAGGTTCGGCAGGGCGAGCCTTCGACGGCCAGTGGGTCATCTTCTGGCATGCGGGTGGCACGCCTGGACTGTTCGAGCCGCTGCCGACCGGCTGAGCACCCGCTCGGCTCACCGGGCGTCCGTCATTTCCCGGCGGACCGCCACGCGTCGCGCAGCTTCATCCGACCCGACGTCTGGAGCGCCGCCCCGGCATAGACCCGGCCGCCGACCAGGACAGGGCATAGATCGCGGCGAGGGTGAGGCGATCGGACCCGGCGATCTCCCAGGGTGCGATGGCGTCGAACGCGGCCCGCAGCGGGACGACCATCGGCGCAGATGGCGGCAGGAAGGTCGCGACCGTGGCGACGGTGCCGTCCGGGTCGTCGACCACGGCGAAGATGGCCACGAAGTACGAGACCATCGCGATCATCGTGACCGGGGTCGACGCGTTCGACGCCTCCTCCATCCGCGACGCCAGCGCCCCCAGGAAGCCAAGCGTCGTCGAGTACAGCGTGTACCCGAGGATGAACCAGATCACGAGCAGCAGGAGCGCCGCGGCCGGGGTCGTCGTGGGCAGCGACGAGCCGATCGGTCGCGAGCGCCGCGGCACCGCCGGCCACGACGAAGACCGCGAGCTGGACCAGACCAAGGACGCCGATCCCGAGGACCTTGCCCATCAGGAGGTCGCTCGGCCGGACGGTCGAGAGCACGACCTCCACGACCCGGCTCTGCTTCTCCTCGACGACGCCGGTCAGGACGGTGAACCCGAACGAGAAGATGCTCACGAGGATCAGGATCGTGCCGATGTTGGCGAGCAGGAACCGGGCCTGGTCGGCGTCGGTCTGGGGATCCAGCTCCGTAGCGGCGGGCGGGCGCCTGGGCGCCGACCAGCGCCGCCTGGTCGACGTTGCTGTCGGCGAGCACGGCGTCCACGCGCAGCCCGACGACCGCGCTGCCGACGATCGAATCGAGCAACGCGTCGCGCTCCTCCTTGTAGATCAGTCTCGCCGGGACCGGAGAGGTCCGCGGGCACCGAGACCGCGACCGCGACGTCATCGGCTTCCAGGGCAGCCTGGGCCGCCGCCCGGTCCGGGTACGGGACGACCTCGACCTCCTGCTGCGCCGCCGATGCGGCCGCCGTCGATCGCCGCCGCGAGGCCAGGCGGCGCCGGTTCGATGAGCCCGATCTTCGTGACGTCGTCGTCACCGAACAGGATCGTCGGGACGATGAACGAGCCCATCACCAGGGCGGTGGTCAGGAACACCGACAGGATGAACCCGCGGCTGCGGCCGCGTTCGAGGATCTCTCGCCGCGCGACCAGCCAGACGCTCCGCCAGCGGCTCATCGACCGACCTCTCCGTCGGCCGGGCGCGACGGCCTCCATGAACAGCTCGGAGAGCTTCGGTGGCTCGTAGGCGAAGCGACGGACCTCGCCGGCCGCCCGCGCCCGCGCGAGGAGACCGATCGAGGTCGACGGAACGTTCCACGAGCAGCTTGACCCGTTCGTCCGGATCGCTCGAGCACCGTCAGGTCGCCGCTCGCCGTCCAGCCACGAGCCATCGGATCCGACGACCTCGACCTCGAGGTGCTGGCGACCCGAGGCGCGCTTCAGTTCGTCGATGCTGCCGGCCGCGACGATCCGGCCGCGCGCGATGATCACGACGTCCTCGCAGATGTCCTCGACGAGATCGAGCTGGTGGCTCGAGAAGACGACCCCGACGCCGGCGGAGGTCCGCTCCGGATGACCTCGGTCATGGTCGCGATGCCGAGCGGGTCGAGCCCCGAGAACGGCTCGTCGAGGACGAGGAGCTCCGGGTCGTGGACCAGCGCCGTCGCCAGCTGGACCCGCTGCTGGTTGCCGTGGGACAGGTCCTCGAGCTTGGACGTCCGCCGGTCGAGCAGGCCCATCCGCTCGAGCCACCGATCGGCCGCCTGGTTGGCCGACCCTGCCCGGCAGCCCATGCTGCTGGGCGAAGTAGCTGAGCTGCTCGGCGACCCGCATCCGCGGATACAGGCCGCGTTGCTCGGGCATGTAGCCGAAACCGCAGCCGTGCCGCCCGGTCCACCGGCTTGCCCGCCCATCGGACCTCGCCGCGATCGGGTCGGGCGAGCCCGAAGATGCAGCGCATGGTGGTCGTCTTGCCCGCGCCGTTGGGTCCCAGGAACCCCACGATCCGACCCGGTGCGGCGCTGAAGGTCGCGCCGTCGAGCGCGACGACGGATCCGTATCGCTTGGCAAGGTCGATGATCTCGAGCATCACGATGCCCTCCCCGGGAGATCAGCACCGACCAACGGTAGGGCATCAGGCGTGTCCTCGTGCAGGCGGTCGCACGCAGACGCGAAACGGCCCCGGCATCTGCCGGGGCCGTCTGGGTCTCGGGTGCAACCGTCTACTCGGCGACGATCGAGCCCTGCATGTCCGGGATGGACGTCGCAGCGGAAGAAGTAGGTGCCGGCGGCGAGGGCCGGGACCGTCTGCGTCTTCTGCGCCGGGCCGCTGAAGATCTCGCCGACCGAGATCTTCGTCGAGGCGCTCGAGTCGGCGTAGATCGCCACGTTGTGCGGAGCCGCCTTCCTGGTTGTCGAAGACCAGGTCGAACGCTTCGTCGGCCGGAACCGTGATCTCGCTCTGGCCGAACTTGAGGTCCTTTGCAGTGACGGTCACCGCATCACCGGCCCGGAGCCGAGGCCGCCGGGACTGGCCGCCGGCGAGCCGGTTGACGCGCCCGAACAGGCGGCCAGCACTGCGGCCAGGCTGAGCAGGCCGAGCGCGAGGGTCAGGCGCTTCATCGTGCGGTTCTCCTTCGTGGGTGGGTGAGGACTCAGGCGCCGGCGCCGGCCGTGCCGCTGCGGCGGGTCACGAGCGCGCCGAAGGCGGCGAGCTCACGGCGGACAACGGCGATCGGGTTGCCGTCATGACGAGCGAAGTCGATGGCGAGGAGGACGATCAGGGCGATCTCGATGGCCTTGGCGATGTACGCCGTCGTGAAGTACGGGCCCATCACGGCCCAGGCGACGATCGCGGTCGCGGCGTAGCCGATCAGCCCGACGCGGACGATCCAGCGGAACCGGACTGCGAGCGCGAGCGGGACGATCATGGCCATCGCGGCGACGACGTAGCCAAGTGCGTTGAGGGTGAACAGCAGGCCGCCCAGGGTGAAGTGGATGTAGCCCGGTCGCGAGGGTCAGGGCAACGATGGCGGCGCGGATGATCACATCGGATGGTCGAAGCGAGACTCGGGAAGCGAACATCTGGCAGGAACCCCTTTGCTGTCTGTCTGATTGGCTCGTGCCGGTGAACTGGCCGGCGTCGGCTCATATCGTCATTGGGCAAGACCCCGAAGGCGGTGGGCATGTGACCGCGAATTGGCTGGCCATGCGCCCACCAACGAACGGGACACGCGCCCATGGCGCCGTGGCCAAATGACGAGGAGACCACCGACGAACGTCAATGCCGCTCGCGCGCGAGGGCGTCGTATCCTCCTGCGGTGGCGACCCCCATCCGGACCCCGCGCGCCGCTCGCGATGCCGGGCCAATCCCGTCGAGCGAGCACGTCGCCGCTGCCGGCGATCCCGTCCCGATCCGCGACCGCCGACCCTGACGGCGGGCAGGGTGACGTCCACGATCTCCTGACGGCCGCCGCCGAGGAGGCAGCCCGTCTGCTCGACGCCGACGGCGCGATGGTCTATCTCTTCGACCCGACCACGAACCGACTGCGCTTTGCCCACGACGCCGGGATCCAGAGCCAGCGCAGTCGCGACTGGGTCCGCTCGATCGATCTACCGGTCGGCGTAGGGATGTTCGGCCGGGCCGTCGCCGAGCGTGCCGTGGTGATCACCGGCGACTACCTCGAGGACCGCTCATTCGATCATGCCTCGGAGCCGGATCGGGTCGTGCAGGACGTCGGGATCAAGTCGATGGTCGTGGCCCCGCTGACGGCGGGCGACGACGTATTCGGTGCACTCGGCACCTTCTCTGTCCGCCCCGACGCCTTCACGCCGGCACAGATCGGGCTCGTCCGCGCGCTTGCCGACCATGCCGGCGCGGCGATGCGCAACGTCCGCCTGATCGAAGCGCTCGACAGTTCCCGGCGAGAGCTTGCGGACGCGTGCCGACGTTGAACACACGCTCCGTGAGATCGCGGCGAAGATCAGCGCCGCCACCGACCTCGCCGCGGTGCTCCAGCTTGGCGTCGACGAAGCCGCGCGGCTGCTCCACGCGGACGGCGCGAGGATCGACCTGATCGACCCGAACTCGGGGCTCCTGCGCTGGGCATATGCGTCGGGCGCGATCCGTCCCGATGATTCGATCTGGCCCGACGATCCCGACGAGACGCTCGACCAGGGGGTGTCGGGTCAGGCCGTTGTTCGTGGCCGGCCGTTCTGGACCGGCGACTACGCCAACGATCGCCGGTTCCCCCACGGTCAGGGGGCGGACACGTACGTCGATGCCACGCAGGTCCGCTCGGCGATGGCCGCGCCGCTGACTGGCGAGACCGGGGCGTTTCGGCGCCCTGACCGTGTTCACCGCGCGGCCCGACGCCTGGGCCGAGACCGACGCCAGCCTGCTCGAGGCGATCGCCGACCAGGCCGCGATCATGATCCGGACGACTCGCCTGATCCGACCAGCTCGACGCTTCGCGCGCGGCCTTGCCCGGACGGCCGATGCGGAGCGGGCGCTTCGCGAGATCGGCGCGCAGATCACTGCCATTCGCGAGCCCCGAGAGCGGGAGCCCGAAGTGATCCTCCGACGGGTCGTCGAGGAGGCCAAGCGCCTGCTCGGCACCGACGGCGCCCACCTGACCCGGATGAGCGAGACCGGGACCTTCCTCGTCCCGGTCGTCGTCGCCGGAGCCGGCGAGGGCGTCGACCAGAGCTGGCTGCTGCGCATGGAGTTCCCGCTGGGTGGCGGGATCAACGGCCTGGCGGCCGAGCATGGCGCACCGACGTGGACACGCGACTACCTGGTCGACGATCGAATCCCGCATGAAGGAAACGATGACGAGGTGGCGGAGCGGCTGGGTCTGCGGGGCATGGCGGCCGCCCCCTTGCGAGCGCCGGGTGGCGAGGTGATCGGGACGCTCGCGGTCTCGGCGGCGCGCCCACGGGACTTCGCGACCGAGGAGCTCGATCTCCTCCAGGGCCTGGCCGACCAGGCGGCCATCGCGATCACCAACTCGACGCTGCTCAGCCGCCTCACCGAGTCCGAGACGCGGTACCGCTATCTCGTCGAACGCGCGCCCGATCTCGTCTGGTCGATCGGTGCGGACGCCCGGTTGACCTTCCTGTCGGACGCCGTCGTGCGCCTGACCGGGCGCCAACCTGAGGAGCTCATCGGGGAACACTTCGGGGCGCTCGTCCACGAATCGTCGCGCGACGTCGCCGACTTCAACTGGACGACGGGCATGCATCGTGGCTCGCAGGAGGTGCGTGGCCGGGTCAACCTTGCCGGAGCCGATGGGCAGCCGATCCCGGCCGAGTTCATCGCCGCTGCCCGGCTCGACGAGCACGGCGCGTTTCTCGGGGCGAACGGGTCGGTTCGCGACATGCGCGAGCAGGTACGGCTCGAGGCGGAGCTGCGCGAATCCGAAAGCCGCTACCGCTTCCTTGTCGAGAACTCGCCCGACGTGGTGTTCTCGACCGACGCGGAGGGCCGGTTCACGTTCATGTCGGACGCGATCGAGCGGATGACCGGCTGGCGCCCTGACGAGGTCGTTGGCGAGCACTATTCGAAGCTCGTCGAAAGCCAGTCGGACGAATCGGAGTCGCGCTGGGCGGCCCTCGTGCGCGAACCGACGATCGAGCAGATCGCGACCAATGAGCTGCGGCGGTCGGACGGGACCACGGCTGCCAGTGGAGATCAGCGCGATCGGCATGGTCGATGAGCACGGCGCATTCGCCGGCATCCACGGCTCGACCCGCGACATCAGCGAGCGCGCCCGGCTCGAGAGCGAGCTGCGCCGCCAGGCCGGCGAGCTGGCCGCAGGCGAGGAACGCGCGCACCTGGCCCGCGAGCTCCACGATTCGGTCACCCAGGCGCTCTTCTCGATGACCCTCGTCACGCGATCGGTCGAGATGCTGCTGGACCGCGATGTCGACGCGGCGCGGACGCAGCTGGTCCAGCTCCGCGACCTCCAGCGCGAGGCCCTCGCCGAGATGCGGGCGCTCATCTTCGAGCTGCGCCCGGGAAACCTGGAGCAGGACGGCCTGACCCGCGCGCTTCGTACCCATACGGCGGCGCTGCAGGGTCGGATCGGGCTGCCGGTCGTCGTCGAGAGCGCGCTCGCAGGAGCGCCTGCCGCTGGCCATCGAGGAAGTGCTCTATCGGATCTCGCAGGAGGCGCTGCACAACGTGGTCAAGCACGCCGGTGCGCGGCAGGTCCGGGTCGAGGTCGGACGGGCCGGCAAGGGCGTCCGGCTGCGGATCGAGGACGACGGCAAGGGCTTCGACCCGTCACGAGGTCCCGGACAGCCATCTCGGGCTGGCCGGGATGCGGGCCAGGGCCGAGAAGGTCGGCGCCGAGTTCGCGTGTCGCAGCGAACCCGGAAAGGGAACGACCATCGAGGTGGTCGTCCCGGAGATCGCCATCCTGCGCGCCGGCACCGCGACGGGTCCGGTCGTCTCGAGCGCGATACGCGACGAATGACGTAGTCCGGGGGCGACGGACGACCGTGGCGGGCGCGCTCGCCCGCCAGCAGGATCGGGGCATGCACGACGTCGCCCCGGAACCACCCGCCCGAATCCGGGTCGTCATCGTCGACTCCGACGATCTCGTCTGCCAGACAGTGGCCGCACTCGTCGGCATCGGCGGTCGGATCGAGGTCGTCGGGATCGCCGGCCAGCCAGGCCAGGCAATGGAAATGGTCGTGTCCACGCAGCCCGATGTCGTGCTGATCGACCCACGCCTGCCCGAGCTGACACACGGCCTCAGCTTCATCCGCCAGCTCCACGCCGTCGTCCCGCGTGCTCGTGTCCTTGTCATCTGCACGCCCGAGTTCCTGGAGACCGCCGCGGGCGCTGAAGGCGTCGACCGCGCCATGCGCAAGACCTATCGCCCGGACGACCTGACCGCGGCGATCGTTGCCGCCAGCCAGTCGCTGTCGGCCTGAGGATCGAGGGGCATCCCTTTGCTAGACTCGACGACGCGTCCCCCAATTGCTCGATCCGACGATGGCGCCAACGCGCCAGGAGCCGATGTGACCGACCCGACCCAGATCCGCGTGCTCATCGTCGACGACCATTCGGTGGTCCGCACCGGGCTGAAGGTCTTCCTCGACCTGCAGCCGGACATGGAAGTGGTGGGCGAAGCCGCGGACGGTTCAGAAGGCGTGGCCATGGCCCGCCGGCTCGAACCCGACGTGATCCTCATGGACCTGTTGATGCCCAACATGGACGGCATCACCGCCATCGGCCGGATCAAGGCGGAGCGCCCGGGAACCGAGATCGTGACGATGACCTCGTTCATCGAGGAAGACAAGGTGACCGCCGCCCTCGAAGCCGGCGCGTCGGGCTACGTGCTCAAGGACGCCGAGGCCGAAGAGGTTGCCGCCGCCGTTCGAGCCGCGTTTGCCGGCGAGGTCCATCTCGATCCCGCGGTAGCCCGCCTCCTGGCCCAGCGGATGCGCCAGCGCAAGTCGCCAGACGACTCGGCGGCTGAGCCGCTGACCGACCGCGAGAGGGACGTACTCAACCTGCTGGGGCAGGGGATGAGCAACAAGGAGATCGGGACAGCGCTGTTCATCACCGAGCGCACCGCGCGAACCTACGTGTCCAACATCCTGGGCAAGCTCGGTCTTGCGTCGCGTACCCAGGCCGCCCTCTACGCGGTCGAGCACAAGCTGGTCGAGGGGCCCAAGGCCTGACGCGGCCAACGGTCGTTGGGCCAGGCGCCCCCCTCAGGCGATCTCGACGATCCGGTAGTGGCGATCGCCGGCGGGCGTCCGGATCACGATCTCGTCACCCACGTCCCGACCGACGAGCGCCCGCCCAACGGGCGACGATGACGAGATCCGCCCACCGGTCGGATCAGATTCCGATGCGCCGACGATGGTGTAGCTGAGCGTCTCTCCCTCGACCTCGACCGTCACCTTCGAGCCGAGCCCGACACGGGCGCCTTCGACCGGGGCTTCGACGATGACCGCGGACCGCAGCCGAGCCTCCAGCGCCTGGACCCGACCCTCGAGGAACGACTGTTCCTCGCGCGCCGCGTGGTACTCCGAGTTCTCCTTGAGATCGCCGTGTTCCTTGGCCGTGCGGATCCGGGCGATCACCTCCGGCCGCTTGACCCCGACCAGGTGGTCGAGCTCGGCGCGAAGACGAGCGGACCCCTCGACCGTCAACCCGTCCGGTTCCGTCACCGCAGCCGGCCCGGCAGCCGCGCCGACCAGCCCGCGGCCAGGTGCACGGGAAGGCGTTGCCCCCGTCCCGCGCGTCGCAGCCGACCCGCGCAGGGCCGGTGCCTGTCGCCGGCGTCGCGGCTCGGGGGGCTCACCGTGTGCGCCCTCGGCATCGCCATCCGCGAGCTGGACCACGTGCGTCGGCGGTGTTGGAGCCTCGTCCGGCGCGGCCGGAATGGCGCCACGAAGACCCGTGGCCTTGCGCCGGCCGTCCGGCCGTCGAAGGTTCGCGAACGGGAGGACAACCTCGCGATCGGGGAGGGTCGCCAGCTCCACGTCGGAGACCGCCGCCGCGAAGGCATCAAACAGCGCGTCTTCGTATTCTTCGGTCGCCGACGTCAGGGACCAATAGACCCGGGCAGCCTCGAGTCCTCGGAGGGCTCGCAGCCAATGGCCCCCGGCATATGGCTTGCGATCACCCAGTTCGGTGCTGGCCATGGCGGCTACGCGTCGCGCCACGGATACCTCGGAGCTTCCGACGTAGACCACCGTCTGCGCCGGCAGCCAGAACGACCCCATGCGGGCGGTCAGCGCCTTGCCGGTCGGCCGGACGCCATCGAGCGTGAGTGTCTCCACCCGCTCGATCCACTTGCCCACTTTCGAGACGTCGATCGGGGCCGTCGCCAGCGGGGCGCTCCACTCGACGACGAAGACGCCCCGGCCCTGCGCCGAGATCGGCCGGCCCCAGACCCCCGGACCATCGGCGAGAAGTCCGACGGACCGGAGCAGCTGGGCGGCGCCCGGACCTGGGGACGGTTGAGCCATTGGTGGGATGGTACCTGCGAAAGCGCCGCGGTATGGTGCGAGCCACTGTGAGCCCAACCCGCCGGTCCGCCAGCCAGCCAGCCCTGCGAGCGTTTGCGATCCTTGCCCTGGTGGCGGTCGCTGCGCCGAGCACCATCGCGAGCCCGGCGCCGTCGCCGCTCCCGGCGGTCGAGTCGGTATCGCCATCGCCGCCGCGTGCGGAGTCCACGGCACGTCCGTCGCCCGGCGCAAGCCAGGAAGTCGCACCGTCGCCGGCCGCGTCGCCGCTCGCATCCCCACGCATCGCCTTGTCGGCCACTCCAGGCCGCCCGGTGGTCGAGCGCCCGACCACGGCCCTCCTGTTGAGCGCCGACGAGGCGACGCGCAAGGCGCTGACGACGCGGCTGGGCACCCTCAGGGCGACGTACGGCCTGCCTGGTGTCTCGGCTGCCATCCTGTTCCCGGACGGGACGATGTGGCGAGCCACGAGCGGGTTCGCCGATGTTGCCGCGAAACGTCGCCTCACGGCGGATACCGAGTTCGCTGTCGCCAGCATCTCGAAGACGTTCCTGGCGGCGCTGATCCTGGTCCTCGTCGACGAGGGCAAGCTCAGCCTGGACGCGCCGGTCGCGCCGTACCTGCCTGGCGTCGAACTCGATCCGGCCATCACCGTACGCGAGCTGCTCGACCACACGAGCGGCCTTCATGACTACTTCTACGACCCCGACATCGACGAGGCATTGCTTGCCGATCGGAAGCGAGTCTGGACGCCGGAAGAGGCGCTCGCGTATGTGGGCAAGCCATACTTCGAGCCGAGCGCGGGGTGGCACTACTCGAACACGAACTACGTGATCCTGGGCCTGCTCGCCGAGACCATCGAGGGGGCGCCTCTCCCGACGCAGCTCCGAACGCGGTTCCTGACGCCGCTCGGGCTCGATCGAACCCACTACCAGGGTGCCGAGAAGCCGCTCGGACCGCTGGCCCGAGCCTACCGGTTCAGCGGGCCGGGCTTGCGATTGCGACCGATCCCGCTGAGCGACGGCACCAACGTCGTCCCGTTCACCTCTGTAGTGACGGCCGCCGGGAGCGCCGGATCCGTCGCATCGACCGCAGACGATCTCGTGACGTGGGCGAGGGCCCTGTACGGCGGTTCGGTCCTGACCTCGACGTCCCTGTCCGCGATGGTCGCCGACGTGGCAGTGACGGAGCCATTCAAGCCGTCGATCCCGTATGGCCTCGGCGTCCAGGCCGCGACGGTCGACGGGCGCCCAACGCTCGGTCACTCCGGACGGCTCCTGGGTTCGCGGACCGTCATGCGCTGGCTTCCGAACCAGGGGATCGCGATCGCGGTCCTCACCAACCAGAGCCGAAATGACCCGAACCTGGTCGCGCGGGCGTTGCTGCGCGTGGTGCTCGGGACGCCGCTGGAATGCACGGGCTGCCCCCCGATCCAGTAGGAACCGGTGCCTCCGGGAACCGAAACGGCGATCTCGGTACGTCTGCCGCCCCGATCCGGTACTTGTTGGTCTGTTGCCGGCCCCTGGGCGCGACCACACTGGGCCCTCGTCCGTAGAGGGACAGCGGATGGCACTACGAGTCGAGATCTACACCAGCGGGGGGATGGCCGGCGGCATCCTGGCTCGATCCGGCAGCCTCCGAAACGCCCTGTCAGCCGGTGAACGGCTCCAGGTCGAGCGCGCCATCTGGCAGGGCCTCGACGACCTCGCCCCTCGTCCCGCGGGCACGGTCGATGTCGGCGTCGATGAGGTCCTCTTCGCGGTGGCCGACGACGAACCCGATGCACCCGTCCACGCCGCCTGGCACCACGTCCTGCTCGACTCGGGGCCGTACACCATCGAGGGGGACCTGGCCACGCTGCCTGGCTTCGATCCGGGCCGCTCCCTCGCCCGGCCGTCCGGGGAGTTCGTGCTCCTGCGAGACGTCCGCCTGTCGCTGCGTGACCGGCCGGAGTTGGGCGTTTCGGTCGGCGATCACGCGCTCATCAATCGCTACGCTGTTGAACGGATCGAGGCCGACCTCATGCTCGGCTTCTTCTTCCCGGGCGCCGAGATCACGGCGGTCAATTCGGGGGGATCGCAGCTGCAACCCGTCCCCGCACTGGGTGGCATGGCCTGAGCCTGACCGACCGATCGGTGGTTCGGTGCGCTTGCGAGCTGCGGCCCGATCAGCAGTCAGCCGGCGCGACCGCGCCCGCTCCCGACCCGCCGTCGTACCGGCTTGTGGTGGGCGTGGTGCTCCGTGCCCGTCCGCGCATGGCCGGCACGAGCGCCAAGGGGTCGCGGCTCAACGTTCCGATCGGGGATGAAGCCGTCCTCCACCGTCCACGGAATGGCCGTCCGCAGCATGCGCTGGATCCCGCGGAGTAGATCGGTCTCATCGATGCATACGAGCGAGATGGCCTCACCCGACGCGCCCGCCCGGCCCGTCCGGCCGATCCGGTGGATGTAGTCCTGCGGGTTCCAGGGCAGCTCGAAGTTGACGACGACGGGGAGGTCCTCGATGTCGAGGCCGCGGGCCGCGACGTCGGTGGCAACGAGGACCCGGATCTCGCCTGACTTGAATTCGGCGAGGGCACGGGTTCGCTCGGGCTGGGATCGGTCGGAGTGGATCGCGACCGCGTTGATCCCTTCGCGATCGAGCCGGCTGGCCAACCGACTGGCTGCCAGCTTGGTCCGGGTGAAGACGAGGACCTGGCGGAGGTC
Organism: uncultured Chloroflexia bacterium; assembly: GCA_963731865.1. Lineage (GTDB taxonomy): Bacteria > Chloroflexota > Limnocylindria > Limnocylindrales > CSP1-4 > SPCO01. The sequence continues at coordinate 97,074 of CAVSXG010000006.1, forward strand.
CCCCTGGCGGATCAGGTGCGCGAGGAGGTCCTCCTTGCGGTCGCGATCGACCGGGTAGACCAGCTGGCGAACCGCCTCCGCGGCGGTATTGCGGGGAGCGACCTCGACCGTGGCCGGATCGCGCAGGAAGGCCCGTGACAGGTCCCGGATCTCCTGCGAGAACGTGGCCGAGAACAGCAGGTTCTGGCGGCGAGGCGGGAGCAGCTCGAGGATCCGGCGGATGTCCGGGAGGAAGCCCATGTCCAGCATGCGGTCCGCCTCGTCGAGCACCAGGATCTCGACCTGGCCGAGATTGACCGTCCGCTGCCCGACGTGGTCGAGGAGCCGGCCCGGTGTGGCGACCAGGATTTCGACGCCGCTGCGCAGCGCCTTGATCTGGGGATCGATGGGGATGCCGCCGTACACCACGGTGGAGCGGAGGGGGACGGTCCGCCCGTAGGTGCGGACGCTCGCGTCGACCTGCATGGCAAGCTCGCGGGTGGGCACCAGGATCAGGACACGGACCGGGTGACGCGCCGGCGAGAAGCTGGTGTTTGCCTGCTCGCGCATCCGGTCGAGGATCGGGAGGACAAAGGCGGCGGTCTTGCCGGTACCCGTCTGCGCGGCGGCGAGGAGGTCGCGACCCTGGAGGACCAGCGGGATGGCGTCCGCCTGGACCGGCGTCGGTGTGTGATAGCCCTCTTCGGCAACGGTCTTGAGGAGATCGGCCGACAGGCCGAGCAAATCAAATGACAACACGACTCCTGTAGGCCCGGGTTGTGGGCCGCCCGGAGCATAGCCGATATGGCTAGGATCGAAGCGTGACCGCGATCGGAACACCCGCCATCGAAATCGTCCGGCGGGCCGGCGTCGTGCACCGCGTGCACGCCTATGAGCTCGCCGACCGTCACGGTCGTGAACGGGATTCGCGGCCCGCGTACGGCGTCGAGGCGGCGCTGGCCATCGGCGTATCCCCGGATCGCGTCTACAAGACCCTCGTCGCGACGGTGGACGTGCGGCTCGTCCTTGCCGTCGTGCCGGCCGCCACTGAGCTCGACCTCAAGCGGCTTGCGGACGCCTGTGGCGGGCGCCGGGCCGAGCTCGCCGATCCTGCGCTCGCAGCGCGCGCAACGGGATACGTGATCGGCGGGATCAGCCCGCTTGGTTCACGGCGGGCGCTCCCGGTCGTTCTCGATGCGGGCTCGAGCGACTATCCGACGATCTACGTCTCGGCCGGTCGGCGCGGCCTGCAGCTGGAGCTGGCGCCGGCGGATCTGGCTCGATTGACGGGGGCGACCACTGCCCTCATCCGACGGGACCATTGAGAGGGTCGACACGGCCGCATCGCGACTGGCATACTCCAGCCGCTCACAAGCGAACCGCCCAGTAGACAGGCCCAAACCGAAGACGCCGCCCCCCACGGCAAATTCCTGTCACCTGCGTCGAGCCGTCGACCGGCGGGACACGGATCGGCTCACCCTGGTCCACCTGTCGGATCGTGCGCCCCCAGGCGCCACGACCCGATGCGTCCGTCACCTCGCGCACCTGCCGCCGGCGGCACCACCCACCGTCACCGCGCCCCAGCACGGTGTTCCGGCGGAGAGGAGGCAAGAGAATTGCCGTTGCCCAAAAACGGCGCCCAGCGGGCGTCCAACAGACCATTCCGTCTGACGGTCCTCTCGCTCGCGCTCGCCCTCGTGGCGTTTGGCGGCTTTGCGACGAACCCGACCCCCGCGGCGGCGGCGGGCATGAAGGTCGTGGTGATCGTCGGGCCGGCCGGCTCGAGCACCTCCAAGTACATCACCAGCGCGAAGCGCTATGCGTCACAGGCTCGCTCGTACGGCGCGGCCGTCACCGAGATCTACAGTCCGAACGCCACCTGGTCCAAGGTCAAGTCGGCGACCAAGGGTGCCAATGTCCTCATTTACCTCGGACATGGCAACGGATATCCCAGCCCATATGGACCCTTCTCCGCACTGACGAAGGATGGCCTCGGGCTGAACTCGTCGGCCGGCCACGGCCACAACAACGTCAAGTATTACGGCGAGTACTACGTCAAGACGTACATCAACCTCGCCGCGAATGCGGTCGTGATCCTCAACCGGCTGTGCTATGCGTCCGGCAACAACGAGTGGGGCGCCGGCAACCCGACCAAGGCCGTCGCGATCAAGCGCGTGGACAACTTCGCGGCCGGGTTCCTGCGCGCCAACGCGCGCGCCGTGTTCGCGGAGGGCATCGACAGCGCGTCATACGTGCTGCGCGGGATCTTCAAGACCAATCGCACGATTGGCGAGATCTTCCAGAGTGCTCCGAGCTGGACGGGGACCCGCGACTTCAAGTTCAAGTCGGTGCGGACTGCCGGGTATACGGCCTGGATGGATCCCTATGCACCGAGCCGCTACTACCGCTCGGTGGTCGGCAAGCTGTCCTTGACCGCGGCTGCAGTCCGAGGCGGCTGACCCAGGTTTAGCTCCGGGTAAGCGCGGTTCGGTACCATGCCCGCATGCCAACAGAGTCCCTGCCGTTCACTGGCGACGCCGCAGCCGATCGATTGCTCGTCGATGAGCCCCTTGCCCTGTTGATCGGCTTCGCGCTCGATCAGCAGGTGACCGTCCAGAAGGCCTTCAGTGGCCCGGCCGAGCTCAAGCGTCGTCTGGGACACCTGGACGCCGCCCGGATCGCCGGGATGGACCCGGCGGCCCTTGACGCTGCCTTTCGCGAGCGGCCGGCGCTCCATCGGTTCCCGGGATCCATGGCCACCAAGGTCCAGGCGCTGTGCGCCGCGATCGCGCGCGACTTCGGGAACGACGCTCGGACCGTCTGGTCCGATGCACCAAACGGACCCAGCCTGGAGGCGCGTCTCCTGAGCCTCCCCGGGATCGGCGAGATGAAGGCAAAATCGCTGATCGCCGTGCTCGGAAAGCAATTCGATGTCCGTCCGCCGGGCTACGACTCGGTTGCGCCCACGTGGCCCACCCTTGGCGATGTCGACTCGGCAGAGTCCCTGGCGAACTACCAGGCGGGCAAGCGGGCCAAGAAGGCCGCGATGCGCGAGGCCGCGGGAGGCTGAACCGCGACGGGCGAGCCCGCTCGGGCCACGCCGGATAAACTTCGTGGGCGTGACTGATTCTGCTGACCGCCTTCCCACCCCGGCTCGACGAACGCCACGCCGATCCCGTCGATTCGTCCTCCCCGAGGATCAGCACGACGATCGGACGGACGAGCGGATCCACGCCTTTCTCCACGGGACCAGCCGTTCGGGCTCGAAGGGCGCTCCCGAGGCGACGGCAGATCTCGGCGGTTCGCCAAGGGAGCTCGATACCCGCGCCGACTGGACGGCCGCGTTCCGCCATGAGGCGTCGCGCCACGCTCGATATGGCCGCCCCGCGTCCGTGCTGTTGCTCGAGATCGGCCGGACGCCCGATTCGCGCTCGGCGGACGCGGTCGCCCACGAGCTCGCCGATCTGATCCGGGCGGACGCACGTGCCTCCGATCGGGCTGTGCGGACCGGGCCGACGAGTTTTCGGCTGCTGATGCCCGAGACCAGCGTTGGCGGTGCCCGCATGGTCGGAGCGCGACTGGAAGCCGCCTTTCGCGAGGCGGGTGGGACGACGAATCATCGACCCGGGCTGCGATTTGACGTGGCCACGCCAAAGCGGGGCGGGTCGCTCGAGGACGCCCTGACCGAGGCGGAACGCCGGGTGGCTCGCTGACCGCCCGTTAGTCGACGAGCGTCGCTACCAGGTGGTCCAGCTCGGCCGCCGGATCCTCGCAGAACCCGGTGTGCACCTCGGATGCCTGGATGATCGTGCTGGACGGGGCGACCAGCCAGTGGAATCGTTCCGGCTTGCCGAGCTTCGCGATCGGCCCGGCTGACGGATCACCGGCGGCGACCCGCTCGATTGCCTCGAGGTGCGGGCGGATCAGATCAGGGGAGAGGCCCGGCGCGAACGCCGACAGTCGTCGTTCGTCGAGGTGGATCCGGGCGCCGAGGAACCGCCGCGGCCGACACAGGAGCACGACACCCACGTTGAGGCACTCCCCGCGTTCCACGCGTGGGACGACGCGCACGATCGCGTACTGGAAGACGTCACGCCGCGCGGCGGGCACGCTCGGCCTCCTCGACAAACGCGCGTGGTGCCTCGAGCCGGCTCGACAGGTAGCGCACGTACGCGGCGCGTTGGCCTGCCGCGTCACCCACGGTTGGATCGTGGGGGAGCCAGGCGTCCGGGACCGCGTCGACCAGGTCGACGAGGAACGGTCCATCGATCCGCGACGCATGTCGCCTGTCGGCCGCTTCGATCGAGCCCGCGAGCGGCAGCAGGACGTGGTCGCGGATCTGTTCGAACGGCCGACGGGCGTGCGCCTCCGGTTCCCGCCAGGTGTGGTGGATGTAGAGCGCGGCACCGTGGTCGATCAGCCACAGGCGACCATGCCAGAGGAGCAGGTTCGGATTGCGGACCGTCCGGTCCGGGTTCGTGGTCAGGGCATCGAGCCATACGGTGTCGGCTGCGACGTCGGGGTCGACCGGCGCACCCGTGGTGGTCACGGCCCGGTTGAAGCCGAGTGCACCCGGCAGGAAGTCCATCCCCAGGTTCAGCCCGTCACTGGCTCGAACGAGGTCGTGGATCTCGCCGTCCGGCTCAGCATCGCCGAGCGATCCATCGACCTGGATCCCGACAAGGTCCGGCACGGTCAGGCCGATGGCCCGCCCGATCTCTCCGGCGATCCACTCCGCGACAAGCGCACGCGGTCCCTGCCCCGCGCCGCGGAACTTGACCACGTACAGCCCGTCATCATCGGCCTCGACGAGCCCGGGCAGCGAACCGCCTTCGCGCAGCGCCGTGACATATCGAGTGGCGGTGACCGTCCGCATCATCGACGCAGCCTACCCGAGTGCCGGCCTCGTTCGATGGGCGTGGCGCTCCGCGCGCGAGCGGGCATGGCGCTTCGCGCGCGAGCGAGACTAGTTGACCATCTCCCTTGGGAAATCAAATCGCCCAAGGGCGATTGTCGGCGATGGGCGATTGTCAACGACGGCCCCCGGCGACGCGGCGCCGACCAGGCTTAGGCCTCGTATCGTGCCGCGACGGCGCGGGCCGTTGCGGCAACCTCGGCTCGGACCTCTGGTGGAGAGACCACGTCGACGAGCGGCCCGGCGCCCAGCAGCACACCGGGCGCCTCGTCGGGATAGTCGAGCCGGATCCGGAGCCGGGTCCAGCCATCGGGATCGTCATCGGGCAGCGTCTCGGCTGCCCGGATGACCGCCCCGCCAACCCGGGCTCGCAGGCGATCGAGGCCGTCGGGGTGAACGCGGACCACCACCTCGACGCGCGGCACGTCGCGCTCGAACGCCGCCGCCGACTCGGCCCAGTACGCCGCGAGGTCGAAGTCCTCGGGCCGCTCGAAGCGATCGGTCGTGGGCTCGGTCCCGACGACGCGCGACACCCGGTACGTCCGGATCTGCTCGTCGACCCGCGCCACGACATACCAGATGCCGGCCTTCAGCACGACGCCAAGCGGCTCCAGGACCCGCCGAACGGCACCGTCGCCACGCTCGTAGTCGACGGCGATCCGGGTCGAGCTCCAGACCGCGTCCGACAGGGCGCTCAGGTGGGGTACGGGCTGGCTCGTCTTGAACCAGTCGCCGGCATCGAGATGGAAGCGCTCCACGAGTCGGGAGGCGCGCGTCCGCAGCTCGGGTGGCAGCGAGGCGAGGACCTTGAGCTGGGCCGCCGCGACGACGGTGCCAAGGCCAAGCTCGGCGGCGGGGCCTGGGAGCCCGGCCAGGAAGAGTGCCTCGGCTTCGTCCGGCGTCATGCCGGTGAGACGGGTTCGATAGCCATCGACGAGCCGGATTCCGCCGTACGGACCACGCTCGGCATAGATCGGCACGCCCGACGCGCTCAACGCGTCGACGTCACGGTGGATCGTTCGCTCCGAGACCTCGAGCTCGGACGCGAGCTCTGCCGCGGTCAGTTGACCGCGTGACTGCAGGAGGAGCAGGAGCGTGACCAGGCGCGAGGCTCGCACCGACAGATGGTACGACTATTCATGCCAGAACCTGTCAGGTTCATTCGATCGCCGCCCCAAATGCGAGGATGTCGAGCCGGTCGATTGACTCGTCGATACGCGCCTCGGTGATCCGGCCGGTCTCGACGAGCCGGAGGATGGTCACGACGAGCTTCTCGGCGAGGTCCGGGACATAGACCGTCTGGTTGGCGAACAGGAGCAGGTCGTTGCCCGCGTCAAGGGCGAGGGCCACCGCCTCCGCGCGGGTGTAGCGGGTGGTGATCGCCTCGGCGCCGAGGTCGTCGGTGATGACGGCGCCGGTCCACCCCAGTCGCCCTCGCAGCAGTCCCTCCACGGTCGCGACCGACAGCGACGCCGGGATCCCCGGATCGATGGTGTCGTTGACGATGTGGCCGGTCATGATCGCGTCGGGCAGCCCCCCGGCGATCAGGGTTTCGTAGGGAACAAGCTCCGCCTCGGTCCAGGTGTCCGTGACGTCGACACGTTCGAAATCGCTGTTGGCGCTCGCGCTGCCGAGACCCGGGAAATGCTTGATTACGGCCCGGACTCCGAACTCGTGCAGCCCCTGGATCTCCGCCTCGGCCATGGCGGCCACGATCGCCGGGTCGTCCGAAAAGCTTCGATCGAGGGCACCGACCGCGGGGTTGGTCGGGTTGATGTTGACGTCGACGACCGGCGCGAGGTCGAGATCGATGCCGGCCGCAGCCATCGTCTCGCCCATCGCTCGACCGAACTCGAAGGCTTCATCCGGATCGTCCGTTGCGCCGATCTCGGCCTGCGATCGGGTGGCCGGGAACCCGCGGGCGGGCTTCAGCCTCGAGATCTGCCCACCCTCCTGATCGATCGCGATGAGCAGGTTTGACGGCGCGGCCACACGCAGCGAGCCCGTCAGCGCCGCGAGCTGCGCGGGGGATTCGATGTTCCGGATCCCGGTGACACGGTCCTTGTCGAACAGGATGACGCCGCCGAGGCCAGCCTCGAGCGAGCGAGTGATCGGGTCATCGGGGCCGATGGTCGTACCCCGGAACCCGACCATCAGCAGGCGCCCGATCTTCCTTCGCAAGTTGGCCGGATCGCTGGTCGGCGGTGGCGGTTCGGTCGGGGCGACGGTTGGTGGGGAAGAGGCCGTGGGCGGAGACGTGGGCGATCGCGTGGCGTGCGCCGAGTTCGATGGCGACGAGGACGGTTCAGGCGTTCCGCTGACACCACACGCCGACAGGCCGACGGCCACGGACCCGGTGGCGAGCCCGCGCAGGAGCGTGCGACGCGAGATGGCTCCGAGCGTCGGCATCGAGCCAACGATAGCCGAGCCCCGCCGCTGGACCAGCGGTCAGATGTCCCCGCTGGTGTCGCAGCCGGCCGGATCGCCGCCGTCGTAGCCCGTCTGGAACCAGGCCTGACGCTGTTCCGACGACCCATGGGTCCACGAGTCGGGGTTGACCTGTCCTTGCGTCGCCTCCTGGATCCGGTCGTCGCCGACCGCCTCGGCGGCGTCGAGAGCGTCGGCGATCTGGGCCGCCGTCAATGGCTCGAGATATCCGGTCGCCGCCGCGTGGTTCGCCCAGACACCCGCGAAACAGTCGGCCTGGAGCTCGATCCTGACGGCCTGGCTCTCGGCGCCGGTCCCGCCACCGCCGGTCTGGAGGACGCCCAGCAGGTCCTGCACGTGATGGCCGTATTCGTGGGCCACGACGTATCCCTGCGCGAGCGAGCCACCTTGTGCCCCGAAGCGGGAACGCAACTCCGCGAAGAAGTCGAGGTCGATGTAGATCAGCTGGTCGGGTGGACAGTAGAACGGTCCCGTGGCCGCGCTCGCGGTTCCGCATCCGCTCGACGTCACGCCCGAGAAGAGGACGGTGTCGGACGGCTGGTAGGTCTCACCCGAGGCGGCGAATGCGTCGGTCCAGTACGCCTGGATGCTGTTGACGTAGCCGAGGATCCGGCAGTCGTCGCGCTCGTTGGCGTCCGCACCCGTCTGGCAGTCCGTCGCGATGGCGCTGCTCTCGGGACCCACGACGGCGCCAGGCTCCATCAACGGACCGAGGTCACTGGGATTACCGCCGAGGAGCGTATAGATCAGCAGCAGGGCGATTCCCAGCCCGCCGCCGCCGATGGCGAGACCGCCACGGCCCCCGAGACCGCGTCGATCGGAGACCTGCCCCGGATCGAGTCGAGCATTTGGATTGAAGGACATGCGTGGGCAGCCTCATGCTGGAGTTGCGTCATCGTATGTCGTCGTCGCGCTCGTCACGCTGCGCCTTGCGCACTTGAGCGTTCCAGCAGCGTTGCGATTTACGGCAGCTGGCCCTGCCCCTGGCTGCCCTGATCGCGCAGGAACCGCTCGATATCGGAGATGAGGTCGCTGCCGGACGGCAGCCGCTGCTCGTCGTACATGGCCTCGAGACGCTCGACATAGGTCCGCGTCGTTTCGTCCAGCCCGGTCGCCGTGTCGAGTCGACTCGCGCAGCTCACGAGCCTCCGTTTCGAGCTCGGCGCTCGGGAGCTCGGCGCCGAGGTGATTGCCGAGCGCGCGCAACAGCTCGACCGACGCCGTGGCGTACGGGCCCGAGACGTAATGCGGGACCTGCGCGAAGTAGCCAAGCGCCGGGATCCCGGCCGCGGAGACCTCGAGCTCGAGCGCCGAGACCAGCGCGGACGGAACGCGGAGCACGCCCGGCGGGACCGGGCAGGACCTCGCCGCGGAGGAGGCCCGGCGCGGCCTCGGTGCCGATGATCGGCACGGGCCGGGTGTGGGGGACGGCCGCCGGGATCGCCCCCAGGCTGATCCACTCGGCCACCTCGAGCGCCCGGGCGATCTCGACGACCGCGTTGGTGAACTCGCGCCAGCGGTAGTCGGGTTCCGCACCCACGAGGACCAGGAGATCCTTGTCGGCGAAGCGGACACGGCGCACCACGAGCTCATGCCATGTCAGCTCGGTCAGCTTGCCATCGACGATTTCGAGGGGTGGGCGTCGTGCGCGGTAGTCGAAGAGGACGTCGGCATCGAACCGGGCGACCACCGACGCATCGTCGATCAGCTGCTCGAGCGCCGTCGTGGCCGCGGCCCCGGCGTCGACCCAGCCGTCGAATGCCGCGACCATGCTCGGTGCGATCAGGTCGCCAGGGTCCGACAGTGTGTACAGGCTCACGTCCGGAAGGATAGGCGACGATCCGAGCCATGGCCGCTACACTCGTGAGTTGATCGTCGCCCATCGAAAGGACGGAACGTGGCCAGGCATTCCAAGCACGAGCGAGAGCGTCGCTCCGCGGAAACCGAGCGCGTCAAGCAGATCGAGGCCGCGTGGCTGGGCAGCCTGCCGTCCGCCGCGGCCAAGGCGTTCGCCGAATCTGTCGCGGCGGCACGAGCCCGCGCGCCGCAGGAGAAGCGGCCGGACATGGCCCGGGCACCCTGCCCCGACCTCCGCGTCCCGGGCACGAGCCAAAGCCGCCGAAGGACGAGCGCCCGCGCCGGTCGTCAAACCGCGACTGATCGCCGGTCGTTGCTTCGCGTGACGGCGAACGACTACCACTTCGTCACGACCTGGCGGATCGCCGCCACCCCCGATGAGATCAGTGCCGTGCTCGGCGACGCCGCCGGCCTGGCCCGCTGGTGGCCATCGGTCTACCTCCGCGTGCGCGTTCTCGAGGAGGGCGACGAGCGGGGTGTCGGCAAGGTCGTCGACCTGTGGACCAAGGGATTCCTTCCGTACACGCTCCGCTGGCGGTTCACCGTCACGGCGTCGGACGCTCCGAACGGGTTTCGCCTGGAGGCGACCGGCGATTTCGTCGGTCGGGGCATCTGGACCCTGACGCCCGCGGCCGATGCGGAGGAAGGGGACGGCCCGCTGACGCTCGTGACCTACGACTGGCTTGTCGTGGCCGAGAAGGGGATCCTCAAGCGGTTGTCCATGGTCATGAAGCCGATCTTCTCGGCCAACCACCATTGGGCCATGGCCCGTGGTGCGACCAGTCTCCGGCTCGAGCTGGCCCGCCGCCGTGCCCGGGGCGATCGGCTCCTCGTCGCGGCCATTCCGCCACCGCCGGGTCCCACGTTCCCGCACAACATCAGGGCGAGGCACCACCAGCACCGCCCGCCTAACAGCTTCGTTGCAGTCGTTTCGCGGGGTCTCGCGGGTATAGCACTCCGTGCATCGACTTCTCTACACTGCGGCGATTTCAAATCCCCGCAGAGGGCATCGTGACCCTTCGAGAAAGCCGATTGACCGAGCCGGACAGGAACCTCGAGGCCGAGTTGCCCGACCCGACCGACCACGAGCGCCAGTTGCTGTCGTTGATGGCAGGCGCGGACGCGCCCGTGGCCGCGGACGCACGATCCTCCGCCAACGGCCGGCCCGTGCGTCCCAACCGCTACCAGCAGTTCCTCGAAGCGCTTGGCGTCGCGACCTACACGACGGACGCCGCCGGGCGGATCACGTTCTTCAACGACGCGGCAGCCGAGCTCTGGGGCCGCCGGCCCACCCTGGGCGAGGAATGGTGTGGCTCGCTCCGCCTGCTGCATGTCGATGGGTCGCCAATGCGCCACGACGAGTGCCCGATGGCGATCGCGCTTCGGGAGAAGCGTGCCGTCCGGGGCGGCCAGGCCTACGCCGTCCGACCCGATGGGTCGCGGGTCCGGTTCGAGGCCTACCCGTCGCCCCTGTTCGACGACGCAAACCGATTGATCGGCGCCGTCAACGTGCTCGTCGACGTGACCGAGCGGCACCGCGCCGAGGAAGCGTCGCTTGTGTCGGCGCGGGCGCTGGCGGCATCCAATGCGGTCAAGGACGAGTTCCTGGGGCTCGTCTCCCACGAGCTTCGAACGCCGGTCACCACGATCTACGGGAACGCGCGACTGCTCCAGGAGCGTGGCGCGCGACCTGGACGATTCGGTGAAGGCGTCGATGCTCGAGGACATGGTCGCGGACGCCGATCGCCTCCATTCGATCATCGAGAACCTGCTGCACCTGACCCGACTTGGGTCTGGTACGGAACCCGATTTCGAGCCGTATGTCCTCGAGCGCGTCGTCGAACGAGCGGTCCGCTCCTACGCGGCGCGTCACACGGCGAGGGAGATCCGGTTCTCGACCATCATCACCAGCGCCGTCGTCGACGCCGACGAGACCTACCTGACGCTGCTCGTCGACAACCTCCTGACCAACGCGGAGAAGTACAGCGAACCGGATACGCCGATCGACGTGGACATCACCGCCTCCGAGGACGAGGTCACGGTTGCGGTCCGCGACCGCGGCATCGGCTTTGGCGATGAGCCACCGGAGACGCTCTTCGAGCCGTTCTTCCGGTCGCGCGAGGCCCGGGAGGCGGCCAGCGGGCTGGGCATCGGTCTCGCCCTGTGCAAGCGGATCACGACCGCCCTCGGCGGCCGGATCTGGGCCGTGCCCAGAGACGGCGGCGGCGCCGAGATCGGGTTCGCCCTGCCCGTCCTGCGCACCAACGAAGAGGTGTTCTGACCGCTCTTTCAGGGCCGCGGTGGCCAGTGTTGCGGCGGTTGGGCTGGCGCGACCGGTAGGGCGTCCCAATCCGCGCGCGTCGGGTTGAAGACGTCGATCACCGTGGCGCCTGCCGGGCCGGTCGTGACCTGGTGCGGCACGTTCGAGGGGATCCGCCACGTGCCACCGGGGCCGAGCTCGCGGCGTTCATCGCCGATCGTGAACGTGACGCTCCCCTCGATCACCATCCCGAGCTGCTCGGCCTCGTGCTGGTGCCCCGGGACGACCGCATCCGGGGCCAGCTCGACCAGCGCGAGCGTGATCCGCTCTCCCTCCACTCGGCGCGCCTGGACCTCGGTGCCCCACACGTCGATCACGGGCAGCGTTGCGATGTCGACGAGGTTGCTCACGGCCGGTTCCTCCAAAGGTTCATGACAGAAACTGACATGTACGCGCGGGATGATGTGGCCATCAGGAAGCGATCAAATCGATCGAGGCGTTCGAGGAGCAAGGCACATGCTGCACATGGGACTGATGGACGTCATCCGGGCTGAGCGAGAGCGCGAAATCGAGTCGGCCATCCGGAACCGGCGACTCCTGCGACCGAACGACGATGCGGCCGATGCGGTGCCCGCTCCCGTCCGCGCGGCGAACGAGAGCCGTCGCCTGACCGTCCGGGCCCGACCGTCCGGAGGATAGGCGGTGGCCCACCGGCATGCCCGGCACTACGAAGCGTTGAACACCCGGGCGAGCCAGTTGAGCTTCTCGAGCTCGTGGAAGCCTTGGCCGCCCTCGTGGTCGTTGTATGGGTACTCGCGGATCTCCTTTGGTCCGCCATACCAGTTGTAGGCGGCGTACACGGTCGATGGCGGGCAGATGGCGTCCATCAACCCGATCGAGAACAACGCCGGGGCGGTCGCCCGTCGATCGAGGATCGCAACGTCGAAGTACGACAGCGTGGCCAGGACTCGATCGACGTGATCGCGATGCGCCTTGAGGTACCGGACCACCTCGCCATACGGGTCGCTGTCGGCGAGCGTGATCGCGCGCGGGAAGTCGCTCAGGAATGGGACGTCGGGCATCGCCCCCGCGACGTCCGGGATGAGCGAGGCGGCGGCAAGCGACATCGCCCCGCCCTGGCTCCCGCCAGCCACCACGACACGACCCGCATCGACGAAATCGAACGTGCGCACCGCCTCGACCGCCCGCACGGCATCGGTGAACACGCGACGGTAGTAGTAGGTCGCCGGATCCAGGATCCCCTGGGTCAGGAAACCCGGATGGGCCGGAGCGCCGGTCACGTCCGGGTCAGGCGTGTCGCCCGCCAGCCACGTCGATCCCTGGCCGCGGGTATCCATGAAGAGGTGGGCATACCCGGCCGCGGCATACAGCACCCGCTCGTGGGGCAGGCCACGGCCACCGCCATAGCCGATGTACTCGACGACCGCGGGCAAGGGGCCCGACCGAGTCGCGGGAACGTGGAGCCAGGCCCGGATCGTCGAACCGCCAAACCCTGCGAAACGAGACATCGAAGCTGTCGATGACCGAGAGTCCGCTGTCGATCGGCGTGCAGGTGACCGCCAACTCGTGCCGTCGGGCATCGGCCAGTGTCGCGGCCCAGAACGAGTCGAGATCCGGTGGTTCCGCGAGCGGCGGCGAGTAGGCACGGAGCTCGGATAGCGGGAAGTCGAATTGCGGCACCGGTGCGACTCCTGCTGGACGAATGCGAGTGCTGAGAGTCTAGGTCGATCGTGGCCGGTCAGGCCGCCCGCTCTGCGCCTGTGATACGAATGCGGTGATGAAGCCGCGCCTGTTCGGGATCCCCGCCACTCGCTCGCCCGTGGTCGCCATCCTGCGGCGCGGACCGAGCGACTGGTCGCAGGTGAACCGCTGGGATCCCGAGGCCGGGACCTTCGAACACGGATCGTGGATCCACGCCAACCTCTACCCGCAGCGCTGCGACCTGTCGCCCGATGGCCGGTGGTTCTCGTATTTCACGCTCCGCCAGAAGGCGGAGTGGACGGCCGGCCCGACGTACATCGCGATCTCGAGGCTTCCGTGGCTGACGGCACTCGCGGCGTGGGGCACCTGTGGGACGTGGACCTGCGGCCTCCACTTCGTCGAACATCGTCGGACCTGGGAGGTCGGGCCGCCGGCAGAGGGCGACATCGAGCCGCTTCGCGAGCGCTATGGCTTCGGGCTGGAGCTCACGAGACCGCCGGTCTTTGCCGTCGAACGACGCCGCGGCTGGACCGAGACGGCCGATTCGCCGCCGTACGACGCGGAACAGGATCTCTGGGATATCCGGCGGACGCCGCGGTTGACCATGGAGAAGCCACGCCCGGGTGCAGACGGCAGCGACCCGACTGACCGTCGCCGGCTGGTACGCCGCCTACCGGTCGGGCCAGCCGTCGTGGTCGGAGGTGCGATACGCGATCGAAGCCGACGGGGACCGCCGGCCACTCGAGGGCGTCCAGTGGGCCGACTGGGACCGATCGGGGCGCCTGCTGGTGGCGACGACCGGCGGATGCCTGGAAGTGCGCGAAGCACCATGGGACTCGACCGCGGATCGCCTGGTCCATCGATCTGGGCGATGACCGTCCCGAACCCGCAGAACCGCCCTCGATCGCGCGTCGCTGGGTCGAATAGGTGCCGATTGCAGCGGCCGCTGGCGGGCGGCCCTTGACGCGTCAGCCGATCCTTGGGACATGCATACCACCCCGCGCGCCCCATCGGCTGGTCCTTGCCGTCGTCCTCCTCGCCGTGCTGCTGCGCCCAGTCCCGGCGAGCGCGGCGGTCGTGCCATCGCGGATCCATCTCGATCTCGAGCCGGTCGCGTGCGGGCCTCTCGGCGCCGCTCCTCGTTACCCATGCCGGTGACGATACGGGCCGGATCTTCGTCGTCGAACAGACCGGCAAGGTCCGGATCATCAAGGACGGCAACCTGCTCTCGCCGCGTTCATCGATCTCTCCCGCTCGGTCTCGAACGGAGGCGAGCAGGGCCTGCTCGGGCTCGCGTTCCACCCGGGCTACAAGGCCAACGGCAAGCTCTACCTGAGCTACACGGATCTCAACGGCACCAGCGTCATTCGCGAGTACCGCGTCTCGTCGAACGCCGACCGCGTGGACGGCAGCAGTGGCCGGACGCTGCTGCGGGTTCGCCAGCCGTATGCCAACCACAACGGCGGGCACATCGCGTTCGGGCCGGACGGGTACCTGTACATCGGCCTCGGCGACGGCGGGAGCTGGCGGCGACCCGGGCAATCGGGCGCAGAGCCGGGGCACGCTCCTTGGCAAGCTCCTGCGGATCGACGTCAACCGCCGCACGGGATCGCTGCAGTACGGCATCCCGTCGACCAACCCGTATGTCGGCCGTTCCGGGCTCGACCAGATCTGGGCGTACGGGCTGCGCAACCCCTGGCGCTTCTCGTTTGACCGTGCGAGGGGCGACCTGTGGATCGGCGACGTCGGCCAGGGATCCTGGGAAGAGATCGACCGCGCGACCGCGTCGAGTGGCCGGAACGCCGGCCGCGGCCTGAACTTCGGCTGGCGGGTGATGGAGGGCGCCCATTGCCTCCGCCCGTCGAGTGGGTGCGTCCGAACCGGCAAGACGCTGCCCGTCACGGAGTACGGTCATGGCGGCAGCCGCTGCTCGGTCACCGGCGGCTACGTCTATCGGGGCAAGGCCTACCCGGACCTGGTCGGCGCCTATTTCTTTGGCGACTTCTGTTCCGGGGAGATCTGGTACATCGACCGTGGCGCCGCCCGCGGCGTGGCGCCCACCCGGGCACTGGATACGCGCGCCCAGATCACGTCATTCGGCGAGGATCAGGCGGGCGAGCTGTACCTGACCGACGCGGGTGGCGCCGTGTACCGCATCACCGATTCATGACCGCTCGATACAGCGCGGCGTCGCGCTCGCTGAAGCAGCAGAAGACGACGCGTTCGATCGACGGCCAGTCAACGACGCGCGCACTGACGGTGCCGACGGCGACTGTCGCGCCGAGCTCCTTGGGGTAGCCGTAGATCCCGGTCGAGATGGCCGGGAACGCGATCGAGGCGAGCCCGGCGCCGCCGGCCAGCTCCAGGCTTCGCGCGTAGCAGCTCGCGAGGAGCGCGGGTTCACCCTGTTCGCCGCCGGCCCAGACCGGCCCGACGGCGTGGATCACGTGCGCCGCGGCGAGTCGAAAGCCCTCCGTCATCACCGCGTCACCGGTGGGACACGGAGCGAACCGCCGGGCCGCAGCGGCCAGCTCCGGTCCGGCGGCGCGATGGATGGCGCCGTCTACCCCGCCGCCACCGGCGAGCGACGGATTGGCCGCATTGACGATGGCATCGACCTCGAGCGAGGTGATGTCGGCGACGACGATCTCGAGCTTCGCGACCACGCCGTGACGGTAGCCGAGATCAGGCCTTCGGCGTACCGCCGTACTCGTCCGGGTGGTCACTGCGGTCGATGGCCGCGGTCCTGGTGACGATGTCGAGCGTCTCGTCGACCGTCCGGCCGTTCTCCTCGGCCGCACGCTTGATGTCCTCGTAGACGACGTTCTGCTCACCCATCACGAGATGGGCCTGCATGCAGCCACAGGTCAGGCACATGGGGACCTCCTTGGCACCTTCATACCCAACCGTACGACGCACCGGCCACAACGGGTTTACCCGATCCGTGACAGGGGAATCGCAGTACGCTGGAGGTGCCTGCGGCCGGGAGGCTCGGGCTCGGCGAACTGTACGCAGCATCGGAGGGCAGACCCGTGGGCGACAAGACACCGAAGCGGCCGCCAAAGCCGAAGAAGCCGAAGAAGCCGGCCTGACCTAGGCCCGCTTGGGGACGGGCCTAGGAGGCGCGGCGGAGAAAGCGATCGGCGAGGACGCCCAGCAGCAGCGGCTGGGGTCGAAGGCGGGGTTCGGCTTCTGGTTCGGTGGGCTGGGCGCGCTCGGCGACGCCGATAGGGCATCGCCAGCAGCAGCTCCGCGACGGCGCGCTCCTCGGGCGTCTGCTCGGCCGCGATCGGCAGGTCGTCGGGATCGATCGGCAGCGCCGTCGGGGTGACGCTCAACGGCGGGCGCGCGTACGCGGGCGCGCCGTACGAGGCGCGGGTGAGCGACGTGCTCGAGCTCGGCGGACATGGATGAACCTCGAGGATGATTGCTTGGGTCGGATACCCGACCACCGATGATGGAAACGAAAAACTACCCCGACCAGTACGGATGGCCTAGTCCCAAATAGGCCCTCGGACGCCGGAAAGCGTTGCGCGCGGTCAACCGCTCGGCCAATGTCCGTGGAATCAAACGACCCGGGTCGACTGACGACCCGGGTCGATCTGTTTGTGGCTGGTTCCGACGATCAGTGCCGCCGGTTCGCCACCGGCATTACCCGCGCTGGCTGCGGAAGCAGTCGCTGCAGTAGACGGGCTTGCCGCTGGTCGGGCGGAACGGGACCTGGGCTTCCTTGCCACAGGACGAGCAGGTGGCCGCGAACATCTCGCGGGGGCCGCGATCGCGCTCGCCATACCCGCCGCCACCACCGCCGCCGTAGCTGCCGGCGCCGCTGGAGTAGCCGCCACTGGAGTAGCCGCCGCTCGAGCTGTAGCCGCCGCCGCCACCGTACGAGCTGCCGCCACCCTCAGCATTTCGGGCGGCCTTGCGGCTCGCACGACAGCTGGGGCAACGGCGCGGCTCGGTGAAGCCACGCTGCGCGTAGAAGTCCTGCTCGGAGGCTGTGAACACGAATTCCTGTCCACAGTCCGCGCAGGTGAGATTCTTGTCGTTGTACATGAAAAAACTCCTCTGATCGCCGACGCGATCCCTTCGTCGGGTTCCCGCGTCAGCCGTGAGAGGAGTCCGAGTAGCGTCGAGCTTGTATACCGGCCGCGGACGATTTACCGCGACAACCTCATCTAGGATACCGGATCGCAACCGGTTCCGCTAGGGGGTAGCTCGAATTGCGACCTTCAGGCTGCGGACTGCGTCTGCGGGCGTGACTCTGCAGTGGCCGTTCACCCTGGATCGCGGCGGCGAGGTCGAGCATGCCGGTCCGGACGGCCTGCCGGTAGGCTCCCTGCCGATCGGGCACCTCGGCGCGGGCCTGGACGGGCGCCATGCCGTCGATCGCCGGCGCCCCCACCTGGACGACCACCCGGGAACCATGACCGAACGGACTCGATGGACGCTTCGGCAACGGTGGCGTCCAGCTCGAGACTCGTCGGGATCCAGCCATCGATCAGGACATGGCCACGTTCGAAAGGCCAGTCGGATCGTCGTGCGTTCGGTGACGCTGGTTCGGTTGAATGCGTGAAAGAAGGTGGCCGTCGTCTGATCCCCGAACCTGAGCAGCGCCGCCACCCGGTCCGTCCGACCGTCGGACCGCCGCTGCGCGGTTCCCGACACGGCATCCGGCTCCTTGCCGACCAGGGCGAGGCACAGGTCGAAGAAGTGGACCCCGTGCTCCACGTGGATCCCGCCGCTCCTCGCGGGATCCCAGAACCAGTGATCGGCGGGCAGGGCCTCCGACGAGGCGAAGTTCTCGAGCGCGAAATGCTGCAGCCCGCCAAGCGCGTCCGACCGGGTCAGGTCGATCGCCAGCCGATGCAGCGGATGGTGGCGAAGGACGTAGTCGATCGACAGCTGGACACCGCTGGCGGTCGCGGCGTCGACGGCGGCCAGGGCCTCGTCCATCGTGGTGGCCAGCGGCTTCTCGACGAACACGTGCTTTCCGCCTCGGCCGCCCGGCGGGCCATCGGCCCGTGGAGGAATGGCGGCGTGCCGATATGGACGATGTCGACGGCCGGGTCGGCAAGCAGGTGCTCGAAGTCGTCGTGGACCGTCGCGCCGGGCGGCGCGACATCCGCCGGCCCGCGAGCGATCCGTGTCCATCACCGCGACGACCCGGGCGCCCGGCAGGTCCCGGAACGCCTCGACGCAGAACGCCCCAAACCGTCCGGCCCCCGCGAGCCCGATGCCCAGCGTCCGACTCACGGTGACCCGGCGATCGCCGGAATCTCGATCGCTTCCCACGATTTGGGCGCGAGGTCCATGGGTCGTGCGTGCGCCGCCCCGTTCGATGAGGCTGAATGCCCGGCTGGTGGTCGTCGGGTTGTAGACCACGATCCGGGTGCTCGTCGCCGGCTGCCGCGCAGCGACGCCCGCTCGAGCACGTCGGTGTTGACGACGAGGATCGCCGGATCGTCCGCGCGCGCCATCGCCTCGAACAGGAGGTATGCCCATAGAACCTCGCCCGCCCCGTAGATCTCCTTGCCGATCGAGCCCGTGCCCGGCAGCTCGCTCGTGCCCAGGTTCTCGTACGGGATCCAAGGCGCCGCATCGCCGCGAGGCCGGGGCAACAGCGGATCGAAGAACGCGAAGCTGTTGACGCGGACCAGGTTCATCACCGAGAGGAGGAGTCGCGTCGGGCCACGTCCGGCGCGGAGGAGCACCGTCCACGGCAGGATCGCCTCCACGTTCTCCTTCAGGGCGGGGTAGAGGAGGGACGCGCAGGCCTCGAACATGCCACGGACCGCGTAGCCCCCGGCCGTCGCCTCGGGATCCTCGTCCCAGTAGAGCATCCGCAGCTGGGCACGCACGAAGACCTCGGCCAGGCTCGCCATCGACGGGTCGCCGGCGTCGGCCAGGCGGGATGCCGCGGCCGCCGCGAACCCGAGCTGGAGCGGCTCATGGAAGCAGCGCTCCGCCGACTCCTGGCGGAGGCTCTTCAGGAGTCTCGTCGCGAGCGCGGCTCCGCCGGTGCCCCCGAGGTCGTCGCAGAGGAGCGCGCCATAGGCGAGCAATCCGGCAACGCTCGCGTTCGGCGCCGCACCCGAGCGGTCGCGGACCGGACGGCGGTCGGAAGTCGGCGAACAGCGGGAGGCGATCGCCTGTCGCATCGGCCAGCCTCGTCGGCGCCCTGGAGGCCATCGATCGCGACCTCGGCGAGCGCCCGGTCGCCGGCGATCTCGGCGACCCACGGAATCTTGATCAGCCCGTTGAGGAAGAAATACCAGGTGTCCGTGACGGGCTCGACACCATCGGTGGGGAGCCCGTTCGAGATGTACTGCGCCTCCGGCCGGTGGAACCGCGCGCAGCGTCGCCCGCAGACGATCGGCGAGGTCCGCGGCGTCGCGGTCCGGATGCAGGCGCAGGTAGAGGAGCAGCGGCGCGACCACGTCCGCGACGGTCATCAGCTCCGTGTGCTCGGCGTCATGCTCGTAGTAGCGCGTTGCGTCCCGGGCGTAGGCGCGGAGGCCGAGGACCGCCTCGCCATCGACGGTCAGCGACACCTGGCTCTGCTCGGCATCGAGGAGGTCGGCCACGACGCCGCTCGCCGCCCGCTCCCAGGTCGCGCCTGGGGCGGCGAATGCCGGCTCCCCGTCGAGGGCGCCGGCCAGGGTGTCGACCAGCCGCGCGCTCGCCTCCCAGGTGTCCGGTCGCGGCATCCACGATCCGTTGCCAGAGTCGCCACCGGACGACATGTCGTCCGGCCGGCACCACGAACCGTGCAATGGGGATCAACCCGAGTCCATAGCGGGGCGTCGCCCCGTGCTCGAACAGCTCGCGCAGCTCGAGCGACAGCAGTCGACCGGGCGCCCAGCTCAGCGACGCCGGCGTCGACGTGGAGGATCGTCTCGACGCCCGATCACCGGGTCGAACAGGTAGGCCGCCGGGACGGAGTTTCCGGCCAGGCCCTGGGTGCTTCTGGCGGGCCCGCTCACGAAGGTCCGCCGGAACGAATGCGTCTGGCGATGCGCCATCAGCGGCGACCGAGCCCAGCCAGAGCTCGATCGCCGGGGCGTCGCCGAGTGGACCGGCGAGGTCGATCGTGGCCTCGAACTCGAAGCCGCCCGAGTACGGCCGGGCGGTGCCGGTCCACGTGTACGAGACCGGTTCGCCGTCGGGTCCACGACCGCTCCCCGCGCCGGACGCGCGCAGGCCGGCACCGTCAACGGCGACTTGATCTGCGGACAGGTCGAGACCACCGCCGACGTGGGTATTCGGCAGCGAGGCGGAGCGCCGCACGCCATCGACACCGGAGACCGACGTCTCGAAGCGCAGCCGGCCGTCCGGTCCCGGCACGAATCGGAGGCGGAGATCGCCGCTCACGGCCTCGAGGGTTGCGTCGGGTGCGGCGGGTCGATGGCTCACGTGCGCTCAGTCGACCTCGTCCACGGACGCCCTCGGCGGGAGCTTGCCAAACGCCCGCAATCGATCGGTCACCGCGTGCGTCGCGATCAGCCCGAGCAGCGCCGTCAGGAAGACCGCGAGGGGCAGGATCAGGATCGCGCTGGCCGCTGCCAGCACCACGATCGCCACGGCCAGGGTGAGCGCGAACAGCGGGGCGGCGAGCACCGCGAGGATCGAGTTGCGGATCGCCCTGACCAGCCCGCCCTCCGTCTGCCGGAACATGAACGGCCAGACGTACAGCAGGCTCACGCCGAACAGGACGCCGAGCACGACGAATGCCGCCGACAGCCACACCAGCGATCCGCCGGTGTCGTTCCAGTAGCGGACGTTGATCCACGCGATCGTCAGCCCGGCGATCGCCCAGAGCGCCCAGAGCCAGGCACGCGACGAACCGGCGGCGCACGAACGCGAAGTACTCGCGAAGGCCCGGGACGCGCCCCGACGCCAGCTCGTCCATCGACTCGAACAGGGCCACGGTCGCCGGCGGCAGCAGGACGACCGTCAGCGACAGGCCGAGCCAGGCCAGGTTGAGCGGCGCCGACCACGAGCAGGGCGTCCCACCCGTCGCGGATCGCCCGGCGAACGCACGCAGACGCCGTCGATGCGGCTCGCGCAGCCTCATGGCTGCAGCTCGAGGACGCCGGTCGCCGGATCGAGCCGGAGGCCCACCTCGCGAGCCGTCGGCGAGCTGCCAGGTCCGCTCGAGCGGACGCGGGATCAGCCAGAGCCCGTCGACGACGCTCTCGCCGGATGGGTCGAGGCCCGCGTAGCGCGAGGCCGATCTCGTGGTCCCCGCGGTGCAGCTCGATGGGGCCCGCCGAGGCGGTCGAGCCAGAGGTAGTCGCGGTCCGGGGACGTCCGCTCGGGCAGGGTCGCGATCGGTCGCCCGTCGAGCTCGACGCGCGAGCGGCCACCGCCTCGGGTCGAGGGTCGCGCTCCTCCGCGTCCGCGGCCCGCCGTCGCCTCCTCGACCAGCGTAAGCGGCGCGAGGTTCGACGCCGTGTCGGGATCGGTCCCCGTCCAGTCGATGAAGCCGCCGGCGAAGCCCATGCCGATCTCCAACCCGAGCGTGCCACCGGCCGCGCCCGGCCGGCGATGCAGGCTGTCCCACGGCAGGGCGACCTCGTAGCGATACCCGCCGTCGGTCTCGCTCCAGGCGAGCGTGGCGCGCGGCAGGAACCCCTGGCCGACCCAGTCCCAGACCTGCGGGCCGGACGGCGTCTGGGCCAGCGTCAGCTTGACGTCGATCCGGCTGCCGGCGCCGGTGGTGTCGATGTACAGCCAGACCGCGTCGCCGCGCCAGACGTCCGGACCCGCGCCGGTCTGGACGTGGTCGGGATCGCGAACGTCGGCGAGCACGTAGAGGTTGTCGGCGTCCCACGCGAGACGGACGCCCAGGCTCGCCCGATCCGGGCCCCGGCCAGCGCGGCGCCACCCCGCAGGATCTGCTCGATCGAGCCGATCTCGATCGGCGCGGTCTCGGGCCAGTCGGCGGGATCGCCGTCGATCGTCGAGCGGCGCCTCGAGCGCGGACGGCCTCGAGGTCGAGCCGGCGCGCGGTCGGTGCCTGGCGGAGATGGGCGAGGTAGACGTCGTACGTGCCGGCCTCCTCGATCGTGAACGGGATCGCCAGGCCGTCGCCGGGCCCAGGGCCTCGTAGCGGCCGCCGGAGTAGAACGCCTCGCCGGTCCAGGCCTGCAGCCCGTAGCGCGGCGAGCCGCTCGGTCGTCGTTCCGCGTTTCCGCCTCCACGATCACCCCGCCGTCGGGCGGCTCGACCGAGCGCGCGGTGATGATACGCGGACGCGACCGGGTCGTCCGCGACCGCCAGGAGCGCGAGCAGCGCCTCGATCGTGCTCTCGGCGCCGGAGTTCCGGTTGACCCGCAGCTCGTTGGCGCCGGCGAGCGCCGTCGAACCCGCGGCCGGTGCCGTCGTCGTACATCGCGCGTCCGGCCGGATTGTCGCCAAGGAACCAGGCGGCGGCGAGGCCCGCCAGGCGCCGGTACCGCTCGTCGCCGGTCGCCTCGCCAGAGCGCCATGAAGCCGAGCACCATCGGCGCCTGGCCGTACGCGATCTGGTCGTAGCGGCGCGGCAGGACGCCGATCTCGCGGATCATCCCGGTCGGTCAGCAGACGGCCGTACCAGGCGTCGGCCTGGGCCTGGGCGGTGGCGACCCAGTCGCCGCGCTCGAAGACCCGGCCGGCCAGGGCGAGCGCCTCCACGTCGTGGCCGCCCCAGGCGTGCCAGAACGCCGTGGAGCTCGTCGTGCTCGGCCGCAGGCCGAAGGGGTACTGGAGGCTGTCGCCGGCCCGTGACTCGGCCACGGCCTGGCCGAGCCGGAAGGCGAGTCGCACGCGTCTGCTCGTTCGGCTCGACCGCGATACCACTCCGCGAGGCCGAGCAGCGCCAGGCCGCTGACGTCGGTGCCGCCCTTGAGCAGCCCGGCCGGCTGCCGGACGCCATGGAGGGCGCCCGGCGGTCTGCGGGAGCTCGGCCAGCGCCCGCTCGAGGGCCGCCTCGCCCCGTTCGTAGGCCTCGCGCAGCCGTGCCGCGAACGCCGGATCGATCGTCCGGAACGCCGGCGTAGCCGTGGGCCAGGGCCCGCTGGCCGCGGGCCGCCCACCAGCCCCAGTCCTCGTAGCTCGTGGGTCCGTCCACGTTGATCGTGCCGGTCCGATCGCGCAGGAAGTTGTAGTAGTCGCCGTCGTCGGCCTGGAGGTACATGACCGTCTCGAGCAGCAGTCGCGCGCGCTCGAGGGCCGGGCCATCGCGCCCGTCTCGACCAAGCTCGAGATAGACGAGCGCCGCCCGCGCGATGTCGTCGACGGCCGCGATCCCCTCGCCGGACGCGTCGACCCAGCGATAGGCCGGGCCATTCCGAGTAGATGTGGACGATCGCCATCGCGGCGTCCGTCCACCTCGATCGGCTCGGTCAGGAAGTCCAGGTGCGCCGGATTGATCATCCCGACCCTCGACGTCGGCCGGAGCGGGTCCGTGGCGCGATCGGACAAACAGCGCGCCCGCGACCACGACGACGACAGCGGCGAGCCAGACCGAGGACCAGGAGCAGCCGGCCCCGGAGCGGCAGGCGGCGGAGACCGTTCAGCCCTTGACGCCCCCGAGCTGGATCCCCTCGATGAAGTGGCGCTGGGCCAGGAAGAACATGATCAGGATCGGCAGGGCCATCAGCGTGGACATCGCCATCATGTAGTGCCAGCGCGGCGCTTCCGACGCGGTCAGACGATCGCCTGGAAGAACTGCATGCCCAAGCGGCAGCGTGAACCGCTCGATCGGCTGGTAGCAGATAGATCAGGGGCAGCCTGGAAGTTGTTCCAGTTGCCCTGGAACGACGAGCACGGCCACGGCCAGGAGCACCGGCTTGACCAGCGGCAGCATCACGTGCCACAGCACCTGGATGGCGTTGGCGCCGTCGACGATCGCCGCCTCCTCGATCTCGCGGCTGACGCCCAGGAAGAACTGGCGCAGCAGGAAGATGTACGACGGGCCCCAGGCGAACAGCGCTGCGACGGTCAGCGGATCGAAGGTGTTGATCAGCCCGAACTGCTTCCAGATCAGGAAGCTCGGGATCAGGGTCACGACCCAGGGCAGCATCATCGTGCTGAGCATCAGGAGGAACAGCGCGTTCCGGAAGCGGAACCGGAAGCGGGCGAAGCCGTAGGCCACGAGCGACGCGCGACAGCAGCTCGCCGAACATCGCCAGGCCCGTCACGAAGATCGAGTTGAGCGCCATCGCCCCGAACGGGAGGGCGTTCCAGGCGTCGACGTAGTTCTCCGGGGCGACCGGGTTCGGGATCAGCGTCGGCGGGAAGACGAAGAGCTGGGCGGGCGTCTTGAGCGACGTCGAGATCATCCAGAGGAACGGCACCAGCGCGAAGAGCCCGCCGAAGGCCAGCCCGACATACGCGATCGCGAGCCGGAGGTACCGCGAAGGCGCGTACCCGACCTGGGGTCGGCGGCCGGGTCGACGACGATCGGGCGCGGTGGATCCGGTCACTTCTCCTTCACCTCCGCGTCGTAGTAGACCCACGCCGAGCTGGATCGGAAGATCAACAGCGTGAGCAACAGGATGACCACGACCATCACCCAGGCGATGGCCGAGGCGTAGCCCATGCTGAAGAACGTGAACCCCTGCGGTGTAGAGGTAGACATTCAGGAAGGAGGCGCTCCGGCCGGCAGGTCCACGAAGAGCGGCTGGTCGAAGATCTGGACTGCCGCGATGGCGCCCATCACCAGGAGGTAGAACATCGTCGGCGAGAGCGACGGCAGGGTGATGTGGCGGAAGCGTGACCAGGTCCCCGCGCCGTCGACGCCGGCGGCTTCATACAGGTCGCGCGGGACGTTCTTGAGACCGGCCAGCACGATCACCGTGTTCGCCCCGAAGATGCCCCAGAAGCTCATCATGACGAAGCCCCACAGGACGATGTCCTTGTCCAGGAACCAGCCCGGGGGCGTCTCGGAGAACTGGCTCCAGATCGGCTCGGTGATCGAGTTGACGAGGCCGCCACGTGTCGGCAGGAGCAGCAGCCGCCACAGCAGCGCGGTGATGAATGCGGGCAGGATCGCCGGGCAGGTAGTAGAGCGTCCGCCACAGGCCGACGCCACGCACGCCCTGGTTGAGCAGGATCGCCGCGCCGATCGAGCCGAGCAGGCCGAGCGGCACGGTCAGGAACGTGTAGACCATCGTCAGGCGGAACGACGGCCAGAACTCGGGGTCGGCCGTGAACAGCCGCTCGTAGTTGGCGAGGCCCACGAACTTGGGCGCCTGCAGCACGTCGTAGTCGGTCAGGCTGAGGTAGAGCGACGTGATCGACGGGGACCAGGTTCCAGATCAGGAAGCCAAGGAACCACGGCAGGATGAGCGCGAAGCCGGTCGCGGCTTCGCGCCGCACGCCGGCGGCCCGAAGGACCCGATAGACGAGCACCATCGCCACGCCGATGGCGACCGCCACCACGATGTAGTGCGAGAAGGTGGAGACGTACCACTCGAGCATGGATCAGCGACTCCGGTTGGGTGGCGATACGCCGGCCGGGCAGGATGCCCGGCCGGCGCACGGAGGAGGAGAAGCTACTTGAGCAGCGCCTCGAGCTTGGGGCGGATGGCGGCCGCGAGGTCGGCTGCCGTGCCCTTGTCGTGGTACAGCGGATCCTGGAATTCGCTTCCAGAACAGGTCGTCCCACTCGGCCTGGCGCGGGATGACGTTGAACGCGCGCATGTTCTCGCGCGGCCGCGATCATCGCGTCGATCTGGCCGGCCTTCTGCGCCTTCCACTGCTCCGGGATGCTGGCGGTGATCGTCTCGGCGTTGGCGAGGTCCGGCCGCGGGGCGACGATCTTCCAGTGATGGATGCCCTCGGTCAGCGCGACAAGCGCCTTGGTCGCGACTCCGGATTGGCAGTGGCCGCGTTGACCACGGTCGACGCCGTCCAGGCGAAGGTCGACGTCGGTTCTTGGCGTGCGGCACGACCGACGCACCGACGACGTCGAGGCCCTCGAAGGTATCGGCGGCGCCGCCGACGAACATGGCGACCTTGCCGGCCCGGAACAGCTCGCTGAAGCCCTGCTCGGCGATTGTCGCCTCGGACGGGCAGCAGTCCGGGTTGTAGATGATGTTGGCGTAGAACTCGGCGCCGGCGATCGCCTCGGCGCTGTCGATCGGTGAGGTCAGGCGGTCATCGGAGATGACCTCGCCGCCGGCCTGCCAGATGAACATCTGGATGGGCGGCCAGCCGTTGGCGGTGAAGCCGCACTGATCCGCGGCGCCGTCGCCGTCAGTGTCCTTGGTCATGGCGGTGGCGGCCTCCATGAACTTGGCCCAGTCCCAGGTGTCGTCGGGGTAGGCGATCCCGGCCGCGTCGAAGAGCGCGGGGTTGTAGTACAGCAGGACCGGCTGGCTGATCCAGGGCAGGCCATAGACCTTGTCCTGGTAGACGGCCGTCTTGATGATGTCCGGGAAGTAGCTGTCGAGCTTGGCCGCCGGCGCGTCGATCGCGGCCAGCGTGTCGGTGATGTCGAGGAGCGCGCCACGCGAGGCGTAGCCCGCGATGTACTCCTGCGACAGCCAGATCAGGTCGGCGCCCGTCCCGCCGGCGAGGCTGGTCTGGACCTTGGTGTAGTAGTCGGCCGGTGCCGGCTCGTGGACGATCTCGAACTCGGCCTGCTCGGCGTTGATCTTGTCCAGCACGAGCTCCTGGAGCTCCTTGCCGACTCCTCCTCGCCGGCCCAGGTGGTCAGCCGGATGGTGACCTTCTCCGCCGGCGGGGCTGCGCTCGCCGGTGCTTCGCTGGCGGCGCCCGAGGCGGCCGGCGCGGTCGTTGCCGACGATCCCGCCGCTCCGCACGCCCCCACGATGATCGACACGGAAGCCAGCAGGACTGCCAGCTGTCTCGTTCTTGTTCCCATGTGCTCCTCCACGTTTCTGCATTCAGTCAGCGCCCAGATGCGTGACCGGCTACCAAATCCATACCCTCAGGCGACCCTCCTCCCGTGCCCTGGCACGGGTGCAGTGGATGCCCGATGCACCAACTGCGAGGGCGGCAGGGTCTCGAGGACGGGCGTCTCGGTGCTCGATGAGACCGAGCAAGGCCGCTGCGGCAACCCGGCCCCAGAGCACGACGTCCTGGCGGACGGTCGTCAGGGGCGGGTTCATGTGTGCTGCCAGCGGGACGTCGTCAAAGCCGACGATCGAGAGGTCCCGGGGCACGTCGAGCCCGAGCTGGGCGGCGACCGACATACCCGCGATCGCCATCAGGTCGTTGGCGTACACGATCGCCGTCGGGCGATCGTCGCCTTCGAGGAGCTTCGTGGTGGCGGCGGCGCCGCCGGCGGCGGTGAAGTCGGCTGCGATGGTCGGTCCGAGCGGGAGACCCGCGGCCGCGTAATCCGTCGCGCCACGCTCCGAGGCGAGCAGCCGAATGGACGTAGCCGCGCGTTCCGCCCACGAACGCGATCCGCTCGTGTCCGAGCGAGACCAGGTGGTCGATGGCTTCGCGGATCCCGACTCGATCGTCGATGGCGATCGACGGAAGGGGGCTGCGGCCGCTTGGTTTGCCGACCGCGATGGCCCGGAGGTGCAGCTCGCTGACGAGCTCCAGGCGCGGGTCGTCACGCCGAAGGTCGGTCAGGAAGACGCCGTCGACCCGCCCTTCGCGGGCCAGCCGCCGATAGGCATCGGACACGGCGACCTTGTCGTCATGGACGACCTGCAGCACCAGCGAGTATCCGACCGGGGCGAGCTCCGACTCGACGCCGGCGATGAAACTCGGGAAGAACGGGTCCGCGCCAAGGAGCGCCGGATCGCGGGCCAGGATGAGCCCCACCGCGAAGGCTTTCGAGCTGCGCATCGCACGGGCACCGATGCTTGGCCGCCAGCCGAGCTGGTCGGCGGCGGCGATGATCCGCTCGCGTGTGCTCTCGGCGACGCCAGCCTGTCCGCTTACCGCGAGCGAAACGGCGCCGTTCGAGACGCCGGCCAGGCGCGCCACGTCCTCGATCGTCGCGCGTCGTCGCTTCCGGGCGAGGCTCATGCCGCCGTCATCCAGGTGCGCTCCTCGTCTCGCATGCCCGCTTGCGGGTGCTGCTAAGGTACGAAGACTAAATGGTTTTAGCTAAATGGTTTTAGGAGTAGAGCACTTCGGAGGGCGGGTCGTCAAGTCCCAACTGGGGCGGACCGCACGGTCTTCGCGAACTGCACCATCTGCCCCGACCGTGGACGCGACGAGCCGCTGCTGAGGAGCCGGACGTGATGACCCAGCCGCCATACGTGATGGAGCGGATCGGTGTCCTGATGGCCGCCAACCCGGCCGATCCGTCGGAGGCGTGGGGCGTCCTCAACCCCGCCAGCGCGCGCGGACCCGACGGCGTCCTGTACCTGTTCCCGCGCCTGGTCGCGGAGGGAAACGTGTCGCGCGTCGGTCGCGCTCGGGTCCTCTTTGACGCGGCCGGGGCGCCATGCGGCGTCGAGCGCCTCGGCATCGTCCTGGAACCCAGGGAATCCTGGGAGAACCAATGCGCTGGGTGGCGGGGTGGAGGATCCCAGGATCACGTTCGTGCCCAGCCTTGAGCGCTACCTCATGGCGTACACGGCCTACGGGCCGCTCGGACCGCGCGTCGCCGTGGCCGCCTCCGCGGACCTGATCGAGTGGGAGCGGCTTGGGCCGGTCTCATACGCCTATGACCCGGGCCTTGGGATGGACTTCCAGCTGATCCCGAACAAGGACGCAATGTTCTTTCCGGAACCCGTGCCCGGACCCGATGGCGTCCCGAGCTATGCGATGCTCCATCGGCCGATGTGGGATCTCTCGTGGATCCGCGCCGGCGAGGGCGAGCCGCTTCCGCATGGGCTGACCGACCCGCGCCCCGGGATCTGGGTCTCCTACGTGCCGGCGGCCGACGCCCAGGCGGACATCTCGGCCTTGACCCACGTCCGCGACCATGCGCTCGTGGCCTTGTCCGAGCAGCCGTGGGAGTCGCTCAAGATCGGGGCGGGGACGGTGCCGATCCGTGTGCCGGAAGGCTGGATGCTCCTGTTCCATGGCGTAGACGGTCAGTTCGACAAGGATCGCGTCCTGCAACCGAGGGTGCGATATGCGGCGGGCGCCATGATCCTGTCCGCCGACGACGTGCGCCAGGTCGTGGCCCGCTCGAGCGAACCGCTGCTGAGGCCGGAAGTCGAAGGCGAGCTCGACGGGATCGTCCCAAACGTCGTCTTCCCGACCGCGCTGGAGCCGGTCGACGACGACCATTCGTTCGTGTTCTACGGAATGGCCGATTCGCGGATCGGCGTGGCGAGGCTCAGCCGGACGAGCTGACGGTCGTGTCGACGTAATCGAGGTAGTCGACGTCGCCCATCGAGAGCCCGCGTTGGTGGAGAAGGATCGCGGCCGCTGGCGCGGTCGAGGGTTGGCAACTAGAACATCTGTTCTATACTCCGGCGATGCCAGCGTCCTACCGCGATGAACCCTGCAGGTCGGCGCTCAATCGCGTTCGGAACATGCCCTTCGCCTGGTCGCTCAACCCCTACATGGGTTGCGCCCACCGCTGCACGTTCTGCTACGTCCGCGCATTCGAACGCATCGCGGATCGTCCGTCCGACGCGCGGTACGGCACCTCGATCCGGGTCAAGACGAACCTCGTGGAGGTGCTTCGCCGGGAGCTGGCGCGGCGAACATGGAAGCGGGAAGAGGTCGCGGTCGGGACGGCGACCGATCCGTACCAACCCGCCGAGGGGCGCTTCCGGTTGACCCGCGGCGCCATCCTCGCCCTTGGGGCCTCCCGCACGCCGTTCTACGTCATCACGCGGGGCCCGATGATCGTCCGGGATGTCGACGTCCTGACCGAAGCGGCTCGACGGGCCAGGGTCGGCGTCACGTTCTCGATTCCGACGCTCGACGAGCGGATCTGGCGGCTGACCGAGCCTGGCACCGCTCCGCCAAGACAGCGTCTACGCGCGGTCCGGACGCTGATCGAAGCCGGGATCGACGCGAGCGTCGGCATGGCGCCGATCCTGCCTGGGCTGTCGGACGACCCGGCGGGCATGGCCGACGTCGTGCGCGCGGCCCGAGACGCCGGCGCGACATCGGTCTGGACCAATGTGCTCCACCTCAAGCCTGGTACGCGCGAGCACTTCCTCGAGAACCTGGCCCGGGACTGGCCAGCCCTGCTGCCGAAGTATCGGGCGCTGTACGCGGGTCGCGCCTATGTCGCCAACGACGTCATCGCGCCGGTTCGCCGGCACGTCGCGATGCTCGCCGCGCGATACGAGATCGGGGACCGACGGGCCACGCCGATCGTGCCATTGCCGGGACGCGAGGAGGTCGCTGAGCAACTGCCACTCACGGCGTTCCTGCAGGCGCCCGGTCAGGTGCCGGGGCCGGCGAGCCAGTAGGCCCGGCCAGGGTCCCGTACAGGATCCTCAGCGGCCCAAATGGTTAACGTGGTCGGATCGTCGGCCTGACCCGACGAGGCGGCGGCGCGGCCGATCGCGCGGATCAGCGCATCGGAGCTGAACGGTTTGGGCAGGAAGCCGCCGGGAGTGGCGAACTCGCCACCACCAGCGATGGCGTCCTCCGCGTAACCGCTGATGTACAGGAGGCCGATCTCGGGTCGTTCATGCCGCAGCCGGAAGGCCAGCTCGGGGCCGTGCATGCCTGGCATGACGACGTCCGTGACAAGGACGTCGATGTGATCCTTCCATTCCCGGCTTGCGCGGAGCGCCTCGTCACCCGTTCCCGCAGTCAGGACCGTATAGCCCGCACGCTCGAGGGCTCGCTGGGTGAAGTCGCGAACGGCGGGCTCATCCTCGGCGAGCAGGATGACCCCGGTCTCCTTCGGCGCCGGAGCCGGTTGCGCAAGCGTCGCGTCCAGCGTCCCTGGAGCACTGACCCGTGGAAAATCGAGCGTGAAGGTCGTGCCCTTGCCAAGAGTGCTGTCGACGTCAATGGTCCCGTCGGACTGAGCCACGATCCCGAACACCGTGGCGAGCCCAAGCCCTGTGCCCTTGCCGGCTGGCTTTGTCGTGAAGAACGGATCGAAGATGCGCGAGATCGTTCGCTCGTCCATCCCGGTGCCATTGTCCGTGACCTTGATCCGGACAAACGACCCCTTTGCCATGGTGACATCGGGCTTGTCCAAGTCGGCCGGTTTCAGGTTGTGCACGGCGATGGTCAGGGTCCCGCCGTCCTCCATCGCATCGCGCGCGTTGACGGCGAGGTTGACGATGACCTGTTCGAGCTGGACGGGATCGACCCGGACCCAACCGCTGCCTGGCTCGACGTCGACGACCAGATCGATGTCCTTGCCGAGCATGGGCTGGAGCATCGGCACCAGATCGGCGATGACCTGGGCCGGATCGAGAACCACGGGTTCGAGGACCTGGCGTCGGGTGAACGCGAGCAACTTCCGCGTGATCCCGCTCGCGCGGTCGGCGTTGAGGATGACCTGATCGAGATCGCTTCGGGTGGGGTCGTCCTCGGGGAGGTCGGTGCGGGCGAGCTCGGCATGACCGCGGATCGCGGTCAGCAGGTTGTTGAAGTCGTGCGCGATCGCTCCGGCGAACTCGCCGATGGCCTCGAGCCGCTGGGTCTGCGCCCGCTGCGCGTCGAACGTCTGCTTGCCGGTCACGTCGCTGACGTTCAGCATCGTGCCCGCAAAGGCGCCCTCGAGCGTCGTGATCGGGCTGCCTGCGATCAGCCCCAGGAGCTCAGCGCCGTCCGCGCGGCGCAGGGGGACCTCGATCCGTTCGCCGATAACCGATCGCTGGCGGCTGAGAAAGGCGTCGATCTCGGGCCAGATCGACTCGTCGACATACTCGTGGATGGAGCGGTCGCGCATCTCGACGGGCGTGGACGCCAACAGCCCCGCCATGGCGCTGTTTGCGTAGGTCGTCCGCCCGTCCGGCCCCACGAACCAGACCCCGTCGAACATGCCCTCGAAGATGCCACGTAGCCGGTCCATCGGGACCTGGCCTACGGACGTCCCAAGGAGTCCTGGTTCTTCTGTTTCCACGAGCTCGCTCCCCGCCGTTGCCGCGCACCACGCAAGGTGCGACGTCCGCGACACCGGGCCCCCCAGATTGTACTCGCCCCTTGTGTGGTTCCCGTGGCAGCCTGCGCCTATTCTGTGGCGATTCCATGACAAGGAGAAGGGCAAGATGACCGCCCGACCGAGCGCAACCCGGCCCCGCGGCGTCCTGTTCTTCGTCCATGGCGCAAATGAGACGTCCGAGGGGCTCGCCGAGAACGTCGGCCGGATCGAGGACCAGGTTCGCCAGCGTGGCTGGGACGTTCGAGTCGTCGCGCCCGAGTGGCGGCGCCAATCGGGCCTCCGGCTCGGGAACTGGCGGAAGGCCCTGTACCGAGGGCGACGTCCGGCACCCGTGCCGATCCCCAGTCTGCGCGCAGGGTTCCGGCGCGAGGCCGTGCTCAAGATCGTGACCAACTACTTCGAGGACCGGCGCGAATCCCTGATGGACGCCGTGGGTGCCCAGATGCTTGCCGACGTGATCGGCTACCAGCTCCACCGCGAATCGATCCAGACGGTGCTCCGGGCGGAGCTCACAAAAGCGGCGAAGGCGGCCGGTGATCGGCCTGTGCTGCCGATCGCGCTCAGTCTTGGCGGGATCGCGCTCGTCGACCTGCTTGCCAGCTGGCCGGACGCCCCTGTGGAGGCGTGTGTGACCGTCGGTTCGCAGGCGCCACTCCTGTACACGTTCAACGCGATCACATCGATGCCGTACGACGAGGCGAACCCGCCGCGTCTCCCCGTTCCGTGGTTGAACGTCTATGACAGCCGCGATTTCCTGTCGTTCGTCGCCGAACCGCTGTTCCGTCGGTCGGATGGGCTGGCCAGCGTGGTTGACCTGCGGGTCAGCTCGGGCAAGGACTTCCCGAAGTCGCACAGCGCCTACTGGGAGCTTCCGGCGGTCTGGGATGCGATCGCGACGGCGTTCACGTGGCGGCGCCTGGCACCGCTGACGGTCGGCGAGGCCCGGAAACTCGGGTTCGAGGCGCGGAAGGCGCCTACCCGCGAAGGCTGAACCAGATCGTCTTTTTCTGGGTGTACTGCTCGAACGCCTCGAGACCCTTGTCGCGACCGCCGAACCCGGACTCCTTGTAGCCACCAAACGGGGTCGTGATGTCGCCCTCCGAGTAGGCGTTGACCCCGACCGTGCCGGCTCGCAGCGAACGGGCAACGCGGATGGCCGTGTCCAGGTCCGTCGTGTACACGGACGCGGCCAGCCCGTAGCTCGTCTGGTTGGCGAGCGCGATGGCCTCGGCCTCGCCGTCCACCGGGATCGTCGAGATCACTGGGCCAAAGATCTCCTCGCGGGCGACGGTCATGGTGTTCGAGACATCGTCGAGGATCGTCGGCGCGACGAAGTAGCCACCGGTCTCCTCGAGCGTCCGACTGCCGCCGGCGACGACACGTGCGCCCTCGGTGCGTCCGGTCGCGATGTAGCCAAGGACCTTGTCGAGATGCGGTCGTTCGATCATGGGGCCGAGGCGCGTCGCTGGATCCTGCGGGTCGCCGACGGTCCAGGCGGCCGTCCCGGCCACCAGCCGTTCGACAAGGGCGTCATGGACGGAGCGGTCGACGATGAGACGCGATCCGCACGAGCAGTTCTCGCCCATGTTCATGAGGCCCGCAACGAGCACCTGCTCCGCGACGAAATCGAGATCAGGTGCGCTGGCCAGCACGACCTGCGGGCTCTTGCCGCCGCACTCGAGCGTGATCTCCTTGAGGTTGCTCTCCGCGGCGTACTTGAGGAAGTAGCGACCGACCTCGGTCGAGCCCGTGAACGTGACCATGTCGACGTCCATGTGCCGACCGAGCGCCTGCCCGGCCGTCTCGCCGAGCCCCGGGACCACGTTGAGGACGCCGTCCGGGATGCCGGCCTCGGCCGCGAGCTCGGCCATCCGGATCGTGCTGAGCGATGTCAGCTCGGCCGGCTTGACGATGACGCTGTTCCCGGCGGCAAGGGCCGGCGCGACCTTCCAGGTGGCCATCAGGAGCGGGAAGTTCCAGGGGACAACCGCACCAACCACGCCGATCGGTTCGCGGACGATCAGGCCGAGCGCCTCAGGCCCGGTCGGCGCGACCGCGTCGAAGACCTTGTCGATCGCCTCGGCGAACCAGCGAAATGTCTTGATCGTCTCCGGCACGTCGCTGTCGCGGCAGTCCGTGATCGGCTTGCCCGCTTCGAGCGAATCGAGCATAGCCAGCTCTTCGAGGTTCGCCTCGAGCAAGTCCGCGAAGCCAAGGAGGACGGCCTTGCGATCGGCGGGGGGCCGGCGCGACCAGCGGCCGTCGTCAAACGCCCGTCGCGCGGCCCGGACCGCGAGATCGATGTCGGCTCCGTCGCCCGCGGCGACCTCGGCCAGCGGTTGGCCCGTCGCCGGGTTCTCCGTGGTGAACCGCTCGCCGCTCTGCGCCGGGCGGAAGGCGCCGTCGATGAACGCATCGGTCCGGAACGTTGGATTGGCCGCGATGACCATGTGACCCTCCTGCCCGCGAAACGCCTCGTGATCATAGTTGTCATGCCGCGTCACGATGCGCCTGCGACCATGGGCCGCACCATGCCGCTGCACATCCCGATCGAGGTCGCGCGCCGCTTCATCCTGGGCAGGCAGGGGCTGTGGCCGGGTCGTCGCTGGCGTGGCCTCGACGGCGCCGAACAAGCGATGCGTGCGATCGAACACCTCCAGCTCGATCCCCTCGTGGTCATCGCTCGCGCGCACGACCTGATCCTCCAGAGCCGTGTCATCGATTACCACCCCGACGACTGGGCCACCCTGACCTACGAACAGCGCAAGTTCTTTGACTGGGGCGGCTGGCTCGCGGTGCGACCCATGGAGGAGCTCCCGTATTGGCGCGTGATCATGCGCCGTGAGCTGGAGCAGCCCAACTGGATCACGTTCCAGCGCGAGCATGCCGAGGCGATCGCCGAGATGCGCAACGTGCTCGCCGAGCGGGGCACCGTGAGCAACCGGGACTTCGCGATGGGGGATCGGACCCGCGTCGACAACTACCGCGGCCGGAAGGACAGCGCGCTTGCGTTGCACTTCCTGTGGCGGATCGGCGACGCGATGGTCACGCACCGCGAACGGTTCGAGCGGACGTATGCACTGACCGAAACCGTGGCGCCGAGCGCGCTGATCCGCGAACACGACGCGGCGGAAGCCGAGGACTACCTGATGCTCAAGGAGATCGCGTCGAACGGCCTCACGCCGATCCGCTCCGTGGCCGACTTCCTCCGGCGCAAGGTGTCACCCGCCGAACTCACGGCGTGGCGCGACCGGAAGCTCGCGGATGGAACGCTGATCGAGGTCACGGTCGATGGCTGGCGAGCCCCCCAGCTCGCCCTCGCTTCGGACCAGGCGGCGCTCGAAACGTTGACCGGGGGACGTGCCCCGGCCGACTGGCTGCCACTCGAGACGACGACCGACGAGGAAGCCACCTTTCTGTCCCCACTCGACCCGGTGAGTGCGCGAGGACGGGCGAAGCCGCTCTTCGATTTCGAATACGTCTGGGAGGTCTACAAGCCGGCCCACCTCCGGCGCTGGGGGTATTACGTGCTCCCGATCCTGTGGCGCGATCGACTCGTGGCCCGGTTTGACAGCAAGCTCGACCGCACCACCAGCACGCTCGTCATCAACGGCCTGTGGCTGGAGGATCCGGCGCTCGCAAGGGACGCCGGATTCGCTGACGCACTGGCTCGAGCGATGGCTCGGTTCCGGGGGTTCCTTGACGCGGGCCGTGTCGATGCGACCGCGGTGACGCAGCCAAACCTTCGGCGGGCATTGAACACCGGCCGGCGCCGGAATCCGCCCGGATCGGCATCAAGGGGCAAAATGGGACGACCGACGCTGACGCGGACCGGTTGAAAGGAACAGGGGATGAACACGATGACCGACGAGCAGGCGCTCGAACGCTACCGATACATGCTTGCCACGGCGCCACCAGAGGACATCGAACGTGCGCACGAAGAGGCGTTCGCCCGGCTGACGCCCGAACAGCGACGACAGGCCCTCCAGGCGCTCGCCGGACATCTGCCGGAGAGCGAGCTGCGCAATGACGACCCGGCCTCCCTTGCGCGCGCCGCTACCAGGGCGGAGATCCGCCAGCCGGGCACGATCGAGCGAGCCTGGGGATCGGGCGGCGCCGGGTTCGGGCTTGGGAGCTGGTTCCTTACCACCCTGGCCGCCAGCTTCATCGGCACGGCCATCGCGCAGTCGTTCTTCGACAACGACGCCGGCGCGGCCGACGGCGGAGGGTCTGGCGACAGCGGCAGGGTCGGAGGATGGCTGGTCGGGTGATGCCACGAGCGACGCCGGCGCGGATGGTGGTGACTTCGGCGGTGGTGACTTCGGCGGTGGTGACTTCGGCGGCGGGTTCGGAGACCTGGGCGGGATCTAGCCCGATGGGCTTGTCGTTGAACGTCAGCCGCGACGGCTCGTCGGCATGGCTCGCCGTCGTGATGGTTGTCGGCCTCATCGGCGTCGCCGCGTGTGGACCGGCTGCCTCGACGGACGCATCATCGTCGGCGCCAGCCATAGCGTCAGCGCCTCCCGCGACGTCGATCCCGAGCCCGGCATCGGAAGCGTCGGCGGCGACCGCCGCGACCGCACCCCCAGTCGTGTCGATCGAGCTCCAGATCCGCGAATACGACGTGCCCGCGGGTTCGCACCCGCATGACGTCGCGCCGGCCAGCGATGGCGGTATCTGGTACACGGGACAACGGGTGGGCGTGCTCGGTCACCTTGATCGAGCGACCGGCCAGGTGCGCGAGATCGCCCTGGGCGCCGGATCGGCGCCACACGGCGTGATCATCGGCCCGGACGGGGCGCCATGGATCACCGATGGTGGTCTCAACGCGATCGTCAGGGTGGATCCCGGCACCGACGAGGTCACGACCTTCCGGTTGCCGCAGGATCGCCCGAACGCCAACCTGAACACAGCAGTGTTCGACCCGTCGGGGATCCTGTGGTTCACCGGCCAGGCCGGTATCTACGGGCGCCTCGATCCGACGACCCGGGCGATGGATGTCTGGGACGACCCCGAGGGTCGCGGCCCATACGGGATCACGGCGACCGGGGATGGGGCCGTCTGGTACGCGTCGCTCGCCGGCAGCCACATCGCCCGGATCGATCCCGCGAGCGGTTCAGCGACGATCGTCGAACCACCGACGGCCAACCAGGGCGCGCGCCGCGTCTGGGCCGACTCACTGGGCCGGATCTGGGTGAGCGAATGGGATGCCGGCCAGGTTGGACTCCACGACCCAGCCACCGGATCGTGGCAGGAGTGGCCGCTGCCAGGTGACGACCCGATGGCCTACGCCGTTTTCGTCGACGACGCGGACGTGGTCTGGCTGTCCGACTTCGGTGGGAACGCCATCGTCCGGTTCGATCCAGGGAGCGAGACGTTTGACACCATCGGGCTCCCGAGCGCAGATGGCGCGGTCCGCCAGCTCCATGGCCGGCCGGGCGAGGTGTGGGGCGCCGAGTCTGCCGTCGACAAGCTCGTGATCGTCACGAACGGCGGCTGAGCCGTCGAGGAGGCGGAGGCGTCTAGGAGACGGCGAGCTCGACCCGGTTCCGGCCACGCCCCTTGGCGCGATAGAGGGCCGAGTCGGCTCGCGCGAGCCACTGGTCGTCAGACTGGGACAGGTCCTCGGGGAACAGCAGAACCGCTCCCACGCTGATCGTTGCGACGCCGAACGGAACATTGTCCGGATGGTCGATCTGCACGGCTTCCACGGCCGCGCGAAGACGTTCGGCTGCGGTCTGCAGCCCGCCCGTGGTCGGTGTCTCCATGAGCACGAGGAACTCCTCGCCCCCAAATCGATAGACGCCGTCCGCGGGTCGGAGCGCCCCGCGGATCGCCTCGACCACGCGCCGGAGCACGTCGTCGCCGCCAAGATGGCCAAACCGGTCGTTCACGAGCTTGAACCGGTCGAGATCGATGACGATCAGGCCGTATGCCGTCTGGTGCCGGTCCAGGCGCGAGCGAATCGCCAGGAGGTCCTCGGCCAACCGGATTCGATTGGCGGCACCGGTCAGGGGATCCGTTCGCGCCGTGATTTCGAGCGTTTCGTGGACGCGCGCGAGCTCCTGCATGCTGGCATCCGCGCGCCGGCGCAGCGACTGGATCTTCTGGACGTGGCTGAAGTTGCGGATCTGCGCCCGCTGCAGCAGGACGTGACCGGCGAGGCTGGCCACCAGGGCGATCAGGGCGACGACGATCAGGTCGCCACGCTCGTCGGTCGTTGGGCCACCCTGCGTCTCGTACATCAGGAATGAGAGGGCGATGACCGCGTAGGCGACGAGCCAGCCGAACGTGGGTTCGTGTCTGCCACGGCAGGATCAGCGCGATCAGACCGGGGAAGACAAGCAGGTAGCCGATGCTCTCGACCGCGAGACCCGGGATGAGGGTGCCGGTCATCGCGGTGGCAAAGGCCATTGCGAGCGTGACCAGAAACGCGGCGGGCTCCGCGCGCCGACGAAGGGGTCCGGCGAGTCCCACCCACCCGAACAGCGCAAGCATGGCGACACCGCCATTGAGGCCGACGAGGACCGCGCTGTGCGTGAGATGCGGGTCGAACACGACGATGCCGTCCACGATGGCCGCGACCGCGATGATCAGGAAGCCGATCCGACTGGCCGCACGCGTGCGCGATCGCTGGACGGCGCGGAACCGCGACGTGCTGCCGACCGTGACGTACTCGGACGCACGAATCCGGGCGATCACCGTCGATGGCGACCCGAACGGAACGGCGATCCGCGGGAGAAAACGAGTTCCCTGCATGCTCTCGAATGGTGCGCACAGTCGCCAGTCATTCCCCCCTCAGAGGTCCGATGTCCAGCGGTACTTGCGGTGTGCCAGGAGGAACCGCGTGACCTGCGCCCCTGACGGACGACGCGGGCGGGATAGCGCACACTCGACTGGCCATGCACGACGAAGGACAGCCAACGACGGGACGCCGGCGCCGTCCGACGACGAGGACCGACGCCAGGCCCGGATCGGGCCATCGCGGGGCCGCCCCCGCTCGACGAGCGCTCGATGCCATCCGTCATGGCGTCGACGCGCTGCCGCGGACGGGGTCGCTGCCGCCGCCGAGCCGATCGTCGACCGGGTTGGCCAGGCGATCGACGACGTCGAGCGGTCATGGAGCGAGCGACCGGGCGCGCGCGTCCGACGGGTTCGACGGATGGGTTCGCGACCGCTCGCGTATCTCTACGACGAGCATCCCGATGCCCGCCGGGCACGACCGGTCCAGGTCGGGACCCGGACGATCGACGTCGAGGAGATCGCGGGACCGCCGTGGGCGGTGGCGATCAGCGCGGTGGTGACTTCCTGCCCCTCCGGCCGTTCCGCGGCCGCAACTGGACGGCCCGCTGGCAGCGA
Source organism: uncultured Chloroflexia bacterium (assembly GCA_963731865.1). Lineage (GTDB taxonomy): Bacteria > Chloroflexota > Limnocylindria > Limnocylindrales > CSP1-4 > SPCO01. The sequence goes on from CAVSXG010000006.1 coordinate 136,632, forward strand.
CTGCGGCAGGCGCAGGATCGCCTCGCCGTCCTGCCGCCGATCGACGTCGTCAAGTACGCGGATCGCTACTGGGTGGTCGACGGCCACAACCGCGTGGCCCTGGCGCTGTATGGCGGTCAGCTGGAGATCGACGCCGAACGTGACCGAGCTCGTCCCGCCCGGCGGCCAGCGAACCGAGCCGATCCTGTCGCTCGCGGCATCGGCCGCCGACTCGCGCTCGTTGCGAACCGCCGGGAGCGGCCATCGACCAAGCGACGCGTTGTCGCTCGACGAACCGCCGCTCGATTCCCTGGACGAGCGAAACGATGACCCGCCGACTGTCCGTCGAGTGGCCGGACCAGCGCCCGTTTGCGAAGCGCCATGGCGAACCGATCCGCCTCCTGGCCGTCTCCGACGCGGTCGACCCGGCGCTCGAGCACGCGATCAATCGAGAAGCCCTGGGGCGACTCGACGCCATCGTCGGTTGCGGGGACCTCGAGCCGACCTACCTCGGGTTCCTTGGCGACGCGTTCGGGGTGCCCGGTGGCGTGGGTCCGGGGCAATCACGATCGCGGCGGTCACTGGTCGGAGACCGTCTCCAAGGCGTCGAGCGCACCTCACCAGCGGCCGCGTGATCAGCCTCGGTGGCGTCACGGTCGCGCCATTCGAGTGGCCGGGCATGCACCACGATCGGGCGGTCCGGGACGAATGGCGGGCCTGGGGCGACGTGTTCCGGGCGTGGCGAACGCTGGCCGTCCGCCGGTTGCTCGGCCGTGGTTCCCCGGTGCTGGTGCTGAGCCACGCCGCACCGCGTGGCGTGGGTGACCATGCCGCCAACCGATATCACCTGGGGTACGCGGCCTACCGCTGGTTGCTGGAACGCTTCCACCCGCCGCTCTGGCTCCACGGTCACACGGACCCCGCGAGCATCGCGAACTGGCAGACAAGCCTCGGATCGTCCGTGGTGGCGAACGTCACCGGCTCGGTCGTGGTCGAGCTGCTGCCGCCTGCCGTTGCGACGACGGCCGTCCCGTGATGCGGGCGTCTACAGCCGCGGCGCGATCCGTGCCGCCGCTTCGGCCGAACTGATCACCGGGTAGACCTCGAAGTCGACGATGTCGCTCCAGTTGGCAATCCAGGCGTCGAGGAGAGCGGGGTCGTCGGTTTCCACCTGGCATCGCGCATCCGCGCGTCGACTGCTCGATGACCAGTGTACGGCGCATCACCCGCGCGGAACCGCCGGTCAGCACGCTCGCGTCCAATCTCGATGACCGTCAGGCGCGGGCATCTCCACTACCGCGGCACCTCGGCAGCCTCGAGCGCCTCGTCGGAGACGGCTGTCGCCAGATCGAGTCCCTGCACCCGGTCGACTCCGATGTCCTTGTATCCGGCCAGGAGCTCGGCCCGTCGTGACCCGGGCTTGCTGAAGGTAGGCGCCCAGATGTGAACCGAGATGGCCAACGTCGCCGGGTCCCGGTCGATCTCTTCGCACCGGCTACGGATGACCGGGAGCGCCTCGGCGACCTCGGCGGGCGACGTGCCGTCGAGGTTCAGTTCGTCCGCGTACTTGGCGGCAAGACGCCAGGTCACGTTCGGTCCGTTGCCCCCGACCATGATCGGCGTCCGGGGGCGCTGGACGGGCTTCGGGACGTTCCGGGCATTCTCGACGTACGAGTGCTTGCCCTTGAACGTGGCGTGCTTGTGCTTGTCGCCGTCCAGCATGGCGGCGATGACCCCAAGGTCGTCGGCCAGCCGGGCGAGCCGCTCCTTTGTCTCGGGAAAGCCGTACCCGTATGCGAGCCACTCGTCGCGTTTCCAGCCGGCACCGATCCCGAGATCCATGCGACCGCCGCTGATCGAGTCCATCGTCGAGATCATCTTGGCCGTCAGGGCCGGGTTCCGGAACGCCGTGCAGATCACGATGTGTCCGAGGCGCACGCGCTTCGTCACGGCGGCCAGTGCCGCAAGTGACGTGAACGATTTCGAACGTGATCTCGTCGGTCGGCTCGGGGACGGTATGGAAGTGGTCGAACAGCCAGATCGACTCGAAGCCGAGACGGTCGGCCTGGATCGAGACCGCCTCAGTCCGGCGCCACGCCTCGACGGGGTCCCACCCGTCGTATTCGCCATTCCACCCCTGCGGGACGATGGCCCCGATCTTCATCCGGCACCTCCTTGCTCGGCAATGGTCGCACGAACGGACGGAGGCTGCCGCATACGTATTCATCGACACACGGAGACGCTGATCGACCACATGCGGGCGGCGATCGCCAGACCGCCCGGGCCGATTGCCGGGTGCATTTCGCGTTTGCGGGCATACTGCGGGCTATCGTGCTGGTTCGCCGCCCGTCCCGCCGCCCCCTGCGCTCCGCGGCCTGGCTCATGGTGGCCATCGTGCTTGCCGCGTGCTCCCCGGCCGTTGAGCCTGGGCAGCGCACGACGTCGGACGCCTTGGCAGCCTCGCCCCGGGTGACCGCGCCGAGCCCCCCATCGGCATCGCCCAGCGAGAACGCAGCGACGGCCGACCCAGGTGCGGGTGGCGATGCCGTTACCGGTGGCGAATCGGGGGCGGTCTCGGCCCCGCCCGCTGCCCTGCCTGCGGTGCCGCAATCAGGTTTGGCGGAAACGCCGCCGAGCGCATCGCCTCGGCCGGCGGTCGCGGCCAACGCCGAGCCGTTTGCGATGAACCTCTATCGCAAGGGCGACTTCGTCGCGCAGTACACATTCGAGTGGTGCGTCGGGGCGAGCCTCCAGATGGCCCTCAACCTGGCCACGGACAAGGCGCACACGAGCCGCGCGAACCAGCAGGCGCTCTGGGAGATGGCCCGCGACCGCAGCTTCAGCCCGTTTGGTGGCGCCAACCCGATCGGCTGGACGGCAGTCCTCAACGAGCGCGGGATCGGGCCATATGAGCTCGTTTCCATCCCGACCCTCGACGAAGCGCTCACCACGGCCGCGGAGGCGATCCGGGCCACGAAGCGGCCCGTCGGCCTCGTGATGTGGCGCGGCCGGCATGCGTGGGTGATGAGCGGCTTCGAATCAACGGCCGACCCGCGCACCGCGGACGCGTTCGACGTTACCGGGATCCGCGTCCTCGACCCGCTCTACCCGAACGGCAGCTCGACCTGGGGCAAGAGCCCACGGCCAAACAGCCTCGTAACGCCGGCGACCCTGGCGAAGCAGTTCGTGGTCCGCGATGTCAGCCGGAGCCGGGTCAATCTCGGCGTCCCGTCGGGCTACCTGCTGGTCCTGCCAGTGGACGCCGCCGCCTGATTTCGGGCCGGTGAGCGGGCACGCTCAGCCGATCGCCACACACCCGGCGAGAATCGCTAGCTCCCCGAATTCATTAGCTGAGAGCGGTAGTCCTCCAGGTCCTGAACGACCGGTTGCAGGTTGGTCGGCACCGCCGTCTCGGCCAGGTTGGCTGTTTCGAATGGATCGGCTAGCAGGTCGTAGAGCTCGTTGGGCGCGTATGACAGCCCGATCGCCTTGTACTGGGCATCGCGGACTGCCCAGAGGGAGACGTCAGAGTCCCTGAACTCGGCATAGGTGTGCGTCCGGCCGGCGAATTCCGAATCGGTCAGGGCATCCGCGAAGCTGACGCTGTCGTGCATGGAACTCATGGGGCTCCCGCCGAGCCGAGCGATCGTCGCGAACAGATCAGTGCCGTTGACCAGCGCGTCTTCGCGCTCGCCGCGGCGTGAGACCCCCGCCCCGGCGATCACCAGTGGCGCGCTGATGCCTCCCTGATAGAACGATCGACGGCGTCTGCTGGGTCGCGCAACCCAGCAGGCTCGCGGCAAACAGCGCCGCCAAGGCCCAGACGGCCAATCCTGCGTGAAGCCGTCGTCGCGCCTTCATGGCACCACAGTCAGGGTGCCGGCCATCCCCTCGGCGGCATGCACCCCGACCTCGCACCAGAAGGTGTACGTGCCCGGCGTCATACCCTCCACCGTGAACACGGCCGCCTTGTCGATACGGACGTATGAGCTGTGCGCGAGCGCATCGTTGATCTCCGGTCCAATCGCCATGTTGTGGTCCTGCGGCATGAAGCCCGACGTGCCGCGCATGTTCCGGATGAAGAAGACCACGGTACCCGGCTTAGCTGCCGCCTGATCTGGCACGAACCGCGGCTCGCCGGTTGGATCGAAGAGCATCTCGATCGAGATCGCGCCTTCCGGGGCGACCTCCGCCTCCAGGGTCGTTGAAGAAAGGGTCGGAATAGGCGTGGGTTGAGGCGGTCGCGATGGCGACACCGGCGGGGCCGCCGCGGTCGAGGACAGCGCCGGCGCTGTCGCCGAAGGTGACGAACCCGCTGCGTTCGATGCCGCCGGACGGCTCGAGCACCCGCTGCTAACGAGTGAGAAGACGGCGGCCAGGAGGACGGTGACGACCGCGCGCCTCGTCCGGATCACAACGGGTACCGCCGAGAGTCTGCACCGATGCCGCCCCAGGCACCTGAGATAACTGCGATAATCCGAACGTGACGACCACTGGACCGCGTGCCACGAAGCCTTCCAAAAGCGCTCGGCGTCGACGGCTGACCCGCTCGGAAGCACAGGCCTTCACGCGCCGACGCCTGATGAATGCTGCCGCCGATGTCTTTGGCGAGAAGGGCTTCCGGGCCGCGTCGCTTACCGACGTCGCGGACCGAGCGGGGTACACGATCGGCGCGGTGTACTCGAACTTCGCGAGCAAGGACGAGCTGTTCCGGGCGTTGATGATCGAGCGACTCAATTTGTTCGAGGCTGGGCTCGCCGCGTCGCTCGCGCATGACGATTCGAACACGAGCGAACGCGCCCTCAGCCACGAGGATCGTAAGCAACAAGCGCTCGATCGGATTGCGGCGGGTGAGGAAAGCGTTCCACCCCGCTGGTGGCGGCTGCTCTACGAATACAGGGCGTACGCGGCCGCGGACCCCAACGCCTGGGCGGAGCTCGCGGCGCTTGAGCGGCGCTGTCGAGAGCTGATGGCCCAGGACATCGACCGGATCTCGGCCGCCTTGGGCCTCGTCCCGAACAGGCCCGCTATCGAGCTCGCCGAGCTGACGATGGCGCTCGCGGACGGCCTTCGCGCTGCGCATGCGGAGGGACGTAGCTCGATGACCTCCGCAGAGGGGCTCCGAATAGTGACCAAGGCGCTCATGTCGGAAGCGACGCGCGTCGACCCCACCTGAGCGTTCAGGGCGCGGACCCAGGGGCGCCACGCCAGGTCGCGACATCATCGAGCCTTGGGCGCGGCCTTCCCGCGGCTCACCCATTTGTTTGTCTCGGCAAGGAGTTCGGCGAAGCGCTGTGGGTACGCGAGATGTGGGAAGTGCCCACTCTCGTGCCAGACGAGTGTTCGCATATCGGGTTGATTTGCTTTGACCCACGCGGCGTCTTCAGGCGATGGGTCCTGACCCACGACCGAGACATACGGGATGCCCAGCTCTCTGATCGCGCGAGCCCCCCAGCCGACCCAGGCGTCCAGTTCGGCCGGGTTCCGCTCCAGCAGGTCCTGCCAGTACCCGAGGACGATCTCCTGCCTCGGCCGGCTCGTCATCCTGACGAAGGCTCGGACGTCGGGAGCGACCTCTTCGAGCCGGAACGCACCGGCGGTGATCTGGGCCCAGGCATTGGCGAACTCGGGACCACGAAGCATCGATTCGAACGACTGCGCCATTGCGGCGAACGACCCGACGAGCAGCGTTCCTTCGACTGCTATCACGCCGCGGGTTGGATACCTTGTGGCATAGACGCTGGCATACCCAGCGCTCGCAGAGTGGCCAACAATAACCGGGTCCTCGAGGTGGACCTCCATGATGGCGTCATGGATCCGCTCCACAATCACTTCCATGGAGTACGCAGGTGCGTCCGGTGACTCCCCGTGGCCAGGCAGGTCCAACGCGATCACGCGTCTCCCTGGGTCGACCAGTTCGAGCGCAGTCAACGCGGAACGCCACATCCGCCGGTCGAACGTGAGCCCATGGAGCAAGACGAGCGGCGGGCGCTCGTCGGATCGGCCGAGGTCGTCCGCGGCCATGCCTGCGTGCGAGCCGGATGGGAGGGTGGGGAGCTGCAGCATCTGCGTAGCCTCTGATATTCGGATAATCTGGACTATCGCAGTCTGACCCCTCCGTGGACCGGACGCAAGGGCCAATTTGTGCTATCGGGGAACGAGGCCGAATTCGATCTCGGGGCCGGTCGTGATCGCGATCGCAACCGCCGCCGCCGTGGCGCTCGTGGTCGGCTCGGCGATCCTGTTCGGGCCGCGCCGCAGGACCGATCGCCCCGCGCCGGCCAGCTAGCTCGGATCGCCGCGGACGACGACGAACTGGCGCAGTCCGAGCCGGGCTGCGAGGAACCGAACGACTGCGGGCAGGACCGAGCCGGCATCAACACGATCGATCACACGCGGTTCGGAGATCCGGTACTGGCGGCCGGCAAACGTGAGCGATCCACCGCCGGCGGCAAACAGGTTCCTTGCCCACTGCGTCGCGTCGCCAAAGGGCAACGGAACGATAAATCCCCCGGCCGCACGCAAGGCCACTACGGGCGTGGCATAGGCCGTTCCCGAGGTTCGACCGGTGTGGTGCAGGACTGCGTAGAACGGGAACCAGCGTTTCCCCGCGATCGGCCGCGCCAGCGGCCCGAGCGGTCGAGCGATCCGCCGGATCGGTCCGCTGATCCGCGGCGGGCCAGCTTCGAAGGTGGTTGGCGACGTGCTCATTCGATGGCTCCTCGTTCATTGATGAAGCGCCCGACCTTGGCTGGATCGCCGATCAGGTCGATCGCGGCGATGCGGCCGTCGGCGACGGTGAAGCCGACGACGTAGCGGGGTTGGCCGCCGGCCCGAACGATCGCGCCGGGCGCGCCGTTGACCATCGCCGGTTCAGCGAGCGGCGCGAACGGCGCTCCCGACGACAGGATTTCGCGCGCGACCTCGCCGGCGCCGGTGATTGGGGATCGCGCGAGCAGCCCGGTGCCGCCCCCGTCCATCCGGAACACGACCTCGGGGTCCAGGACCCGGAGCAGCGCCGCGAAATCCCCGGCTCGGGCAGCCGCCAAGAAGGCTTTGACAACCCGATGCTGGACCGTCGACGTCCGCATCCGGGCTCGGAGCGCCCTCGCGGACCCGGCGTCGGGCCCGACTCGCCAGCTGGCGGGTTGCCGCGGGCGTCTTGCCCACGACATCGGCGATCTCATCGAACGGGACGGCAAACACGTCGTGCAGGACGAACGCGAGGCGTTCGGCAGGCGTGAGGGTCTCGAGCACGACCAGCAGGGCGATCCCGACGGAATCGGCGAGCACGACGTCGTGCTCTGGGCTCTCGTCCAGCGCGACGCTCACGATCGGCTCCGGCAGCCAGCTCCCGGCGTAATCCTCGCGTCGCGACCGGCGCGTGCGGAGCATGTCAAGGCAGATCCGGCCAACGACCACCGTGAGCCAGCCGCGAAGGTCATCGGTTCCTCCCGGGTCGCTGCGATCGAGTCGAACCCATGCCTCCTGGACGGCATCGTCGGCCTCGCTGATCGAGCCCAGCATCCGGTAGGCGACGCCACGCAGGTGCGCACGCTGCCGCTCGAACTCCTGTGTCAGCCAGTCGCGTCGGTCCAATCGGTCACACCTCGCGTGTTGTGCGTGTCAACAGGAGTACGAAGCCCTCGCCTCGAATGTGACACGGGCGTGGGGCCGACGGTCCGGTCACAGTCGACGGCGCGAATTCGTACCAATTGTGACAATGAACGAGAGGCCGCCACGGACGGCGACCATCGCCAGGAGCGACACGCCATGACCACGCACACCACGCAGGATTTCGCCGCTGCCGATGCCATCAGGCGGGCCGCGATCGTCGCGCTGGCGCTAGGGACTGCATCGATCCACGCCGGGCTGGGCGGACCGCTTTTCGCGCTCAACGCGATCGGCTATGTCGCGGGCGCTACGGCGATGGTCGCCCCGTTCGCGATCGCCACGCGGTTCCGCTGGGTCGTCCGCATCGGCCTGGCCACATACGCCGCGACCACGATCGTGGCGTGGGCGGTCCAGGGCCCGTTCTTTACGATCGCCTACGTCGCGAAAGTCATCGAGTTGACCCTGATCGCGCTGCTGGCGATCGACTTCGCGCGCTTCGACGGAAACCCAATCGATGTGATCCGACGGGCCATGCGCGGCATCCTTGTGGCCGGCTGAGCTATCGCGCGCGAGCTAGCTCGCCTGCGTCCCGAACGACCGTGGAATGGCCAGAAAATCGTGCAACCGGTCCGGCGGCATCGGGCGCGCCAGCAGGTAGCCCTGGGCCGAGTCGCATCCTGCATCCTGAAGGGCCGTCAGCTGATCTGGTTCCTCGACGCCTTCGGCGATGATGTGGAGGCCGAGGGTGCGCCCCAGGCTGACGATGACACCGGCGATGGTCTTTCCGCCATCCCGGTCGTTGGAAAGCTCGCTAATGAACGATCGATCGATCTTGAGGATGTCGACAGGGAGCTGGCGCAGATAGCTCAGCGACGAGTGTCCGGTGCCAAAGTCGTCGATTGCCAGGCGAACGCCGAGCGCCTTTAGCGCGACCAGGGAGCGGATCGAGCGCTCGACGTCGTCCATCAGCCCGCTCTCCGTGATCTCGAGCACGAGCCGGTCTGGGGTCAGGCCGGAGCGATCCAGCACGGCCGTGACATCTCCAACGAGTTCAGGATCGCAGAGCTGCCGCATCGACAGGTTGACATAGACGGAAAGGTCCGGGATCAACGCGCCCCAGTCCGCCACCTGCTGGCATGCCCGGTCCATGACCCGCCGCCCGATCTCGACGATGAGATCGGTTTCCTCGGCCAGCGGAATGAACTCGAGCGGCGGCACCATGCCGCGCTCCGGATGGTGCCAACGAAGGAGCGCTTCCACGCCGGTGGTGGTGCCCGACACCAAATCGACCACGGGTTGGTAATCGATGGTCAGATCATCTTGTTCAACCGCACGTCCGAGGTCCGTCTTCAGGCGAAGGCGCCGAAAAGCCGCCTCGTGCATGCTGGGCTCAAAGGTCGCATGGCGATCCTTGCCGGCGGCTTTCGCGACATACATCGCGGTATCGGCGTCGCGGAGCAGGTCTCCCGGCGCAGATGTCGACGTTGCGACCGCAACCCCGATGCTGATCCGGATCGGCAGCGTGTGGCCTCCGATGGCAAATGGGTCGCGCAGCAAGCGCAGCACGCGATCGGCGAGCTGGGTCGCCTCCTCGACCGTGGCGCTTTCGACAAGGATTGCGAACTCATCGCCACCCATCCGAGCGGCCGTGTCCCCGCTCCGGAGGGCACGCCGGATGCGCTGGCCCACCTCCGTCAATAGGTCATCACCAGCCGCATGTCCGAGGCTGTCATTGACCGTCTTGAAGTCGTCAATGTCGATAAACAGGACGGCCGGAGTGAGGCCGCTGCGGGCCGCCAGTTCATTGGCGTGGTCCAGTCGGCTTCTGAACAGGGACCGGCTCGCCAGGTTCGTCAGCGGATCGGTAAACGCCCGCTGCGACATCGACCAGCCGACAAGGCTGATGACACTCAGCGCGGCGATATACGACCCATGAATCAAGGCCCACACAACCGGCTGTGCATGACCTGCTGGATGATTGAAGACAGATGCTGGATCCAGCACACCTACGGTCAGGTGGTGGACGACCACATACCCGATCGACAGGATGAATGGGATCCAGTCCTGGTACAGCGCCAGCAACGGCACGACGATGAAGAAGTGGAAATGCAGCTCGATCGTGCCGTGCGAAAGATGGACAAGGATCGCCGAGGCCGTTAGAAGGCTCAGGCTGGCCGCGATCGACTGGAGCAAACGTCCGAGCCGTTGCTGTGACGCGGCGAACGCGAAGATGGCAACGGGGGCGGCCTCGGTGATGACATGGCCCAGCTCGTGGCCCGTCCATACACCAAATGCCAGGATCGCCGGCGCATGAAGGAGGGCCAGGACCGTGATAACCCGATGGCGCTGGAGCCAGACCTCGTCCGGCAGTAGTCGCCCGCGCGGCAAGACGCGCCTGATCCGACCGAGGAGCCGGCCGCCGGCCTGCACGGCCGAGCCCCAAACGTGATCCGACGACGGTCGGAACGTCGATGTCAATGGCGGAGTGGACGTCGCGTCGGTCGGCGACGTCAGCGGCAGGTTGGTCGTCACAGGTCCCGTTCAGAAGCTAGGAGTGAGACTCGTGATGGGACCCCAGAAAACCGTCGAGTGTCTATAGGCCGAATGGATAGGTGCTCGATCCGGGCCGCACCCGCCAGCTCCGATCCCGATACGATCGGCCTATGAACGAGCGCCCTTCCGGATCGATCGTTCCGTTCGACGACCTCGACCATACCCTGCATGCCCACGAATTCGTCGGCGCCGAGCACGGCGACGTTCCGTTCTGCGTGATCCTGGTCCACTCGCAGCCGGGTGTCGGTCCCAAGCTCCATCGCCACCCGTACGCGGAGGTGTTCGTAGTGGAGTCGGGTCAGGCGACCTTCCGGATCGGGGACGAAACCGTGGTTGTGGAGGGTGGTCACGTCGTGATCAGCCCCGCAGGCGAGGCGCATGGCTTCACCAACACCGGCCCAGGCGAACTCCGCCTGACGGCGATCCACGGCGCGAGCCGGTTCAACACGGCGTGGCTGTCCGGCCCAGATCCGGCCTGGACCTCTCGTCTGAAGGCTGTCTAGCCTTCGGACAGGCTGGGCCTAGCTCGTCCTGGCGGTGAACAGGCTCCATTCGCCGGGGATGCCGCGAAGTCCGACGGACCCCAGCCGCTCGAACACCAGGTCCGTGCCCGTGGCCAGGTCGCGCACCGTCTGGGTCACGACGATGTCCTGACTGCCGGCCTCGGCGAGCGCCCGCGAGGCGATTTCGACCTCATTCGCGCGTACCGCCCTATGATGCGCGCGGCATGGGTGCCATGGAGGCTCGGACGCGTTACGGCGCCGCCCGGTAGATGAGGCCTGCGCCATCCCGCGTCGAGCGTGAGCACGTCGGCATCGATCGAGTAGGCCACAGGCCCGGACAGGACGCCGAGCACGGCCGATTCGACGGACGAAGGTCCCGCCTCGCACGCCATCTTGGTGGTCATGAGCGGCCCGAAGGTGAGCGTGTCCGCGGTCACCTCCACCGAGCCACCACCCATGTTGCAGCCGGCATTGATGTCGATGCGGCCGCCCTCGATCTTGAGCGAAGCGGTCACGCCCACGGGGACGCTGGAGACCGCGTCGTCGGACACGATGCCATCGAGAATCCAGGTCCGTCCCTCGAGCGACTGGTCGGGCGTGACGACCTCCTTGTCCGTGAGCGTCAGGCGAACTTCGCCATTCGTCAGCGTCAGCGTATCGCCATCCAGCTTGAACGCGACGTCGCCCAGGAACTGGGCGAGCCAGTCGTCCTGGCGCATCAAGGGATCTTCGCAGCCCATCTCGGTCATGGACATCTGGCTTGTCCGGATCCGGTCAGCGTCGATCGTGTACGCCCCTCCGAGATGGTTGCAGCCGGCATTCGCCTGGAGATTGCCGTCCGAGAAGGAGAGCCTGACCTGCGTGGCGGGCACCAGCTCGGTGCCCTCGATCGCGGTTGACAGGTACGTGTGCCCATCGAGCGAGACCGGCGCGCCGCTCGACCCCCCAGCGACAGAACACGCGACGACGAGGAGGACGCTGGCGATGGCCAGCATGGCGGGGTGGAAGTCGTTTCATGTCACAGGGACGGCATTGCGTGGTCGTCGGTTCCGCTCAGCTGCAGTACGGGAGGTGTGACTGCGGCATCGAGCGCCGCGACCTGATCCACCAACTCGAAGCTGTAAGGTCATGGCTTCGAATGATGCCAGCGGAGGCCTCGCGTGGACTGGACCCTCGAAGTCGTCCTTCTCCCGGTCAGCGACATCGATCGCTCGATCGCGTTCTACCGCGACCAGGTCGGCTTCGATCTCGACCACGACACGCGCGCCGGAGGCATGGAGATCGCCCAGCTGACGCCGCGCGGGTCGGGGTGCTCCATCGTGGTGGGCAACCTGCCCGCACACCAGGAGATGGCGTCGGGATCGCTGCGCGGTCTGCAGCTTTGTGTCGCGGACGCGGAGACGGCGCGGGCGGAGCTGGTCGACCGGGGAGTCGAATGCAGCGAGATCCAGGTCATCGACCCGCGCGACGGCGGGACGCTGTTCGGGTTCAGCGATCCGGATGGCAACACCTGGACGGTCCAGCAGCTCAAGGCCCGCGGCGAGAAGCCCCTCATCCCACATTCCTGACGGTTTCTGACGGGTATCCCGGGTACAACGGATTGGTCCAGCCCGCTCATCAGGAGACGACCGTGGGATCCAGCACTGCCATTGCCATGCCAGGCGCCGATCCGACATCGGGTGTGCACGACTTCGACTTCTACATGGGCAAGTGGCACGTCCACCATCGTCGTCTGAAGGAACGCCTCGCAGGCAACACCGAATGGCAGGAATTCGAGGGTACCTCGGAGGCCTGGCCGCTCCTCGGTGGCGCTGGCAACGTGGACGACAACATCCTCGAGCTGCCCGCAGGGACCTACCGGGCCGTGTCGCTCCGTAGCTTCGACCCCGATACGAACCAGTGGTCGATCTGGTGGCTGGACGCACGGAGCCCACGTGGTCCCCTCGATCCGCCCGTAGTCGGCAGCTTCAAGGACGGCATCGGCACGTTCCTCGCCAACGACACCTTCAACGGAAAGCCGATCGTGGTCCGGTTCATCTGGTCGAACATCACCGAGACCTCGACACGTTGGGAGCAGGCCTTCTCCCCGGACGGCGGCGAGACCTGGGAGGACAACTGGATCATGGAGTCGACCCGGATCGGCTGATCTTGCCCTGCTATGTTTTGCGCGACTCGTCCGCTGTGGAGGGCCCATGTCGCGCCGCACCTTGCGCCGAACACCAGTCATCGTGATTGCGCTCGCGCTTGCGGCCTGCGACGCGAACCAAACTCCGGCGTCGGGTGACCCATCCGGATCTGCCATGCCCGCATCGATCGAGCCCACGGTGGCACCCAGCCTCTCGCCCTACGCGGGTCTTTGGGAGGACGCCACCGCAACGACGCTCGGATCGACCGAGGACTGGACAAACGAGGTCGAGGTCGCCGATCTGGACGGCGATGGCCGCCCGGATGTCCTCTTTGCCAACGGGGCGGCCTACGAAACACCTGGACCGCCGATCGCGAACTGGGTATTCCTCAACCGAGGTCCCGGTCAGAAGTTCGAGGATGCGTCGACCCAGGTCTTCGGCGACTTCGAGGGCATCACCCGTGTGATCAGGGTCCGCGACCTGAACGCCGACTCGCTGCCAGACATCGTCCTCGGGACGACGTATCAATCGCAGAGTCAACTGTTCGTCGGCACCGGGGTTGGAACATTCGAGCTCGCGACGGAGCGCCTACCGCAGGGTCCGCTGAGCGTGGGCGACCTCGAGGTCGGCGATGTCGACGCCGACGGCGATCTCGACATCGTCCTGGCCGATTGGGGGGTCGGCAGCCCAATGGACAATTCCGGCGGTCAGGTCCAGCTCTGGTTGAACGATGGCACGGGTACGTTCACCGACGTGTCGGCGGCGGCCATGCCGGCCACGCTCGTTCGTTTTTGCTGGGAGCTCGACTTGGTCGACGTCGACAATGATTGGGACCTCGACCTTGCGGTGTCATCCAAGCGATCCGAGACGAGCTTCCTGTACGAGAACGACGGGACGGGTGCGTTCAAGGACGTGACGGACGAGCGCCTGCCGCACTTCACGAACAACTACGAATTCGAGGCGATGGATCTCGACGCGGATGGGTTCCTTGACCTCGTCACGATCAACGACGGGCCGGATATTGGGCGGGGATTGCAGGAGCACGTCTTCCGCAACGACGGATCGGGTGGCTATCTCGACGCCACCAGCGAGTGGTGGCCGGACGCCACGAATCCTGGCGAGGACGACAACAACATCAACTTTGTCGATGTCGATTCCGATGGAGATGCCGACTTCATCGTTGGCTCCCTCACGGGGCCCGATCGGCTGATGATCAACGACGGCTCCGGCCGGCTGTCGTTGGAGCTGGCCGCATTCGACGCCGGGATCAGCGCGGGAACGCTGGGCATGGTGGTCGTCGACCTGAACGGCGACGGCCGTCCGGACGTGGTGGAGGCGCAGGGCGAAAACCCGGATGCCACCGACGAACGCCTGTACCTCGCGACCGACCGAATGCCGGCAGACTCGGCGCCGCCCATCATCCGATCCGATCTCGCTGCGGGGAGCGGGGACGTCCATGCGCGCGTCACCGACGGCTCGTCGGCGATGTGGTCCGATCAGCTGCGTCGCGTCGAAGTCAGATGGGACGGGGCGGTCGCGCCCGCGCCGCTGACCTGGTACGGGGAGTTCCTGTACCGCGCAACCGTTGCCGTCCCCGCCGACGCCGCCGGGCTGGAGATCTGTGCCCAGGACCAGGCCGGCAACGAGGCCTGCGTTCCGGCCGGATGACGACTGACGCGTTTCCGCCCGAGGTGCTCCTCGAGCCCTATTCGCCGGGCATCCGGCGCGCCATCGATCGACTGCGTTCGGTCGTCAAACGGGCCGTCCCTGACGCCATCGAACGCGTCCGTCCGGGCTGGGGTTTGATCGGCTACGACGTCCCGTTCGGCAAGAAGACGCGCTACTTCGCGTTCGTCTGGCCCGAGCACGAACACGCCCACCTCGGCTGGGAGTACGGAATCTGGATGGACGATCCCGCGAACATCCTTCGCGGTGCCCACATCAACCTGCGCAAGGTCAGGTACGTGACCTACGAACCGGGTGACACGATCCCCGAAGCGACCCTCGTCGAGTACACGCGGCACGGCGCGCATCTGGCCACCATGTCGCGTGCGGAGCGCATGGCCCGGGAGCTCGATCGCGACTAGATTGAGCCCGTGGCCCGAGAACCTCACCCAGCGCCGGAGGACCAGCCGCCCGAGGGCGCCGCATTCAGGGCGGTCGCGGCCTCGCAGAGCCGGCGAGGTCCGATTGCGCTGGCGTTCGCGTCGTTGGCGGTCCTGGCGGTCGCCCTCCTGACCCGGCAACCGCAGGCTCCGGCTGGTGAGCCGATCGCAGATGTCACACCCCATGCATCGGGGGCCCGCTCGTCCGCGTCGCCAACCACACCGGTTGAGGCCTTCCAGCCGACACCTATCTCTGGTCCCCCGGGCCTTGACCCCACGGTCACGCCGCACCCGCGCCTCGTCCCGGTCCCTGCCAGGGTGGGTGCGAACTGGCTCGTTCCGGCCGGCCAGACGTCGGTCTGGATCCAGGTCCAATTCCCCGAACGGTGGCAGTGGGCCAGCGACGGAATGCTCTTCAAGGTCACCGACCCAGGCATGACCACCATGGCGTTCGGTGCCTGGAGCCTGATGCACGTCAACGTGTTCCCGTGTCGTTGGTCAGCCGACGTCTTCGCGGACGATGACCTCATGGGGACGGCGGAGGGACAGGCGAAGGCGCTCTCGTCCTGGTGGGGTCAGGACCCGGGCATGCCACCCAACTCGAATTCCGGGATCGCACCGCTCGCCACGACGCCGCGCAGCACCACGATCGCCGGCTTCCCAGCCTGGTACACCGAGACACTGATCCCGACGAGCCTTGACCTCGCCGATTGCGATGGCGGCCAGCTCATCCTGTGGCATACGCCCGAGGGCCACGTCCGCTCCAGCCTGGGTCCCGGCGAGCTCATCCGGCTTTGGGTCGTCGATGTCGACGGCGAGGTGATCGTCATCGACGCCTCGACATTCCCGGCCGGGTCACCGGAGGACGGCGCCGAGCTCGAGGCGATCGTAGGCTCGATCTTCATCGAACCCTGAACGACGGAGGACCGTTCGCGGGGTTCTCCCGGCCTCGACGATGCGGCGGTGCTGACGACGCCCACGGCTGGTATCCAGCTCTTCGGTTCGACGATCAACGTCAACCTCGCCGCCCTCGGACCTTCCCGTTGCCGGCGGGCCGGCGATCGCAGCGTCCGACCTCGACGCAGCCGTCGGGTTCACGGTTCATCCGGGCGACGCCGGTTGCGCCACAGGTCTCGGAGTCCGCGTCCGGAACTGAGGTTTGCGGTACGCAACGTTCGGCCGGGTCGAGCCTCGTTGGCGGACCCGGCCGAACTGTGTCTCCGACTAGGCGGTGTCGCCCTTGGCGGTGTCGCCAGCGTTCGCGTCATCCCACGGCGACGTCAACTGGAAGTAGTTGTCATCGGGGTCCGCGAGCGTTGCGATGAGCGAGTCTGGGTAGCCCTCAAAGCTATAGGGCTCGCGGATGACGATGGCGCCTGCGGCCTTCATCCGGTTGAAGTCGCCCTGGACGTCCGACGACTCGATGTTCCAGATCAGCCGGCCCGGATGCGCATTCTTGCCCGAGACCTCGCTGTGCGGCCCCACGCTAATGAACCCGGACCCGATCTGCCAGCCGGTATACCCACCGTCGGACATGGCGGGCTCGCCAAGAAGCTTCGTGTAGTACTCGACCAACGCGTCCGGGTCCGCGGACCCGATGAGGATGTTGTTGAAGTTCATGTGGGCTGCTCCTCCTTCTGGCTAGACGTGCTGGTCGACGAGGATGGGATTGCCATCCGGGTCCACGACGATGAGGCTTGCTGGGCCCGTGGTCGATTCGTCCGCGGTCATTTGCAGCTCGAGACCCTGTGCCTTGAGCGCCCGCTGGATCTCGCGGACGTCGGTGAAGGTGTCGAGCTCCCCCATGTCGCTCGTCCAGCCCGGGTTGAATGTCAACGTGTTCTGTTCGAACATGCCCTGGAACAGACCAATCGTCGACCTTCCCGGGTTCTGCATGATCAGCCAGTTCTGCGACGCATCACCGGCAACCGGCTCGAACCCGAGCTTGGCGTAGAACGCCCGTGACGCCTCGAGGTCCTTGACGTTGAGGCTCACGGAGAAATTGCCGAGATCCATGTGGGCTCCTCGCGATTCGTCGGTCTGGGCAGGGTAACCCGGGTCCAGCGCCTGCGCCGTATGAGGGCCATACTCCGGCGACCGATTGGCAACGGAAGCGCACTACACGGAGGAAGCCATGCCGAAGTTCGTCACGTTCTTCTCGTATACCGGTGATTCTGCCAAGTCGATGATCAACAAGCCGACCGACCGATCCGCGGCAGCCAGGACGCTTGTCGAGTCCCTTGGTGGCTCGATGGATTCGTTCTATTGGATGCAGGGGAAACACGACGGTCTGTTCACCTACACGCTGAAGGACAGTGCCTCCGCAGCGGCACTTGCGCTGGCCGTAGCCTCGACGGGCGCGATTACCCGTATCGAGACGCATCAGATCTTCGATCGCGATGAGCAGGCCACGATCGTCGAGACGGCTAAAAAGGTGATCTACAAGCCACCGACTGGCTGATCGATCGCCGAGGTCAGACGACGGCGATCGCGTCGACCTCGATCAGGTAGCCCGGCTCGGCCAGGGTCTCGATACCGACAAGCGTGTCGGTCGGCTTGTGGTCGCCGAAGACCTCGATCCTGGCGGCGTCGATCAAGGGCAGGTACTCGGGGCGGTGGCCCACGACGAAGATCGTTATCCGGGCCACCTGGTCCGGCCGCGCGCCGGCGGCGACGAGGGCGCGCCCCAGGTTTGCGAATGCCTGACGCGCCTGTGCCGCCAGGTCGCCTGGAGCCACGAGGTTGCCCCGGGCATCACTGGCAGCCTGTCCGGCGATGAACGCCAACCGGCCGCCCGTCGCGACAATGACATGCGTGTAGGACGAGGGCGTGTACAGGTCGTCAGGGTTGATGGACTCAAGCGTCACCGGCGTTGATCCTCCTGGAGCGGGTTGAAACGACCGTCATGATGCGAGCCGGCCTGCGCATGATTCCTTGCGCGGTCCGCGCCTTGGCTAGTCACCGTCACGCAGGACGCCTTGTCACGCAGACTCTGTCGCGACAAGGTACGCCACCAATGGGCCGAGCCCCTTGACCTCGACTTCACGGGGTTCCAGCGCGAATCGCTCTTCGAGCAAATCCCGCGTGGACGCAGCAACCTGAATGCGACCCGCAATGCCCGACGACTCCATCCGGGAAGCGAGGTTCACCGTGTCGCCCCAAAGGTCGAACTGGAGCCGTCGCGCTCCGATCACTCCAGCGACCACGGGACCACTGGCCACGCCGATGCGCACCTGGATTTCCAGACCGGTACGCTCCCGGATTTCGTCGACTGCGCGGATCAATGCCTGGGCAAACTCGACCACGACGATCGCGTGATCCGGGCGCGCCTGGGGTGCGCCGGCCACCGCCATGTAGGCGTCCCCGATCGTCTTGATCTTCTCGAGACCGTGCTGCTCGACGAGCTCGTCGAAGGTCGTGAACATGCTGTCGAGGAGCTCGACGACCTGATCGGGTGGTGTGCGCTGAGCCCAGGGCGTGAACCCGACGATGTCAGCGAAGACGACCGTGGTCGACGGGTGGGCCTCAGCAATTCGACGCTCGCCTCGCCGTAGCCGCTTTGCGATCGACGACGGGATGGCGTTCGTGAGCAACTCGTCTACCTGTGCTTCCGCGGCACGTCGCCGGACGTCGGTATAGCGGAGCAGGAGAAACACGATCGTCAGCGGGACGACGGCGTTCTGCACCTGACCGATCAGCAGGAGCACGTACGGCCGCGGTCCGATCGCGTCGCGAATTGAGGAATCGAGCACGACCATCAAGGCAACAATCGCCAGGTAGGCGAGGAACCACGGGGTCGCTCGCCCGGGTCCCAGGGCCATGATTGCGTACGCCGGCACCAGGAAGCTCCACACGAGGCCTTGACTCGATCCGGTGATACCGCCGCCGAAGAACGTGGCGACGGGGGCGAACACGGCACCGGCGCTGATCAGCGCCACGACATATCGATCGAACCGACCCGTGCGGGCAAGGACCCAGAGGTTGACGACGCTGAATGTCGAAAGACTGACGGCCAGGACCCAGCTGAGCGGCTGGCCGCCCGTCTGGAGCGGCAACGTGAGCGGCGCCAGGATCGTCAGGTAGCCGGCAACGACGCCGACACGCTTGCGCAGTCGAATGTCGTCATCGTCTTCGGCCTGATCAGCGAGGCCGAACCATCGAACGGCAAGTCGCCGCATTGCCCTGTCGTCAGGACCGGTCGAGGGCCACACGAGCGCCGAGTCCGACGAGCACCGTGCCCGTCAGCCAGCGCATGAACCGCCGAGGTCCGGGTCGCGCCGAGCGCATCGCCGATCGCCCCGAGCAGCGTCGAATAGGTCAGCAGCCAGGTGATCCCGATCAGGTCGAACAGCAGGGCCAGGTGGAGCATCCGCAGCGCGACCGGATCGCCCGGCGCGATGAACTGGGGCAGCAGGGTCAGGAAGAAGACGCCCAGCTTCGGGTTGAGAAGAGCGGAGAGGAGGCCCTGAAGAAAGGCGCGGTGCCGGGACAGCCTGGAGCCGCCGACCGAACCAGCCGCGGTCGGCACGTCGTGCTCGCGCAGCGCCGTGATCCCGAGGTAGATCAGGTACGCGGCGCCGGCAAACTTGAGCGCCGTGAAGGCCGTCGCGGAGGTGGCCAGAAGGGTCGACACACCAAGCCCCGCCGCGAGCGCCCAGCCAAGCGTGCCGACACAGATGCCGATCGACGTGGCGAACCCCGCGGATCGTCCGTGCCGGATGACGTTGCGCGCCACGAGCGCCATGTCCGGTCCAGGCACGACCACAACAACAGTCGAAACGCTGATGAACGCGAGCAGTCGTTCGTCCACGGGCCCTCCTGGCCCGAAAGGGTATCGCAGGACGAACGGGCCTCGCCCCGGGTCAGCGTGCGCCGGCCGGGACCGGCCGTTCCGGCACGACCCCGAGCTGGCGCATCAGCGTCATGTCGTCCCGAACACTCCAGTGCTCGACCGCCTTGCCGTCCCGGAACCGGAGGAAATGAACGTACTCGTAGGCGACCACGCGACCAGTCGGCGGGATACCCATGAGATCTCCGACATGCCGGCCGTGGTGCGTGCAATGCACGACGACCGTGTCACCCTCGCCGATGACTTCGTGGATCTCCCAGCGCTGGTCGGCGAACACGGTCGCGAGCCAGAACATCGTCTGCTTGATGCCCTCGAACCCGGCTGGTTGGCCTGGACGAGCTCCACGCGAGACCGCGTCCTCGGCGGTGATGGCGCGCAGTCCCTCGACATCGCAAGCGGGAAGGATCTCCTCCCAATTCCGGCGGGCGGCGGCCTTGTTCCGCTCGATCTCGTCCTGCTCGATCATGGGTCCGTCTCTCCTCCTGGGGCCGAGCGGGGAGTGCTAGTCTCGCCCGGAACCACTCTGTATTGATGGTAGTATCATTCTCACGAAATGGCTGACGATGTCAAGACCCCGCGCCCGTACGACTCGCGTCGTCGCCAGGAGCAGGCGGCGCAGACCCGTCGAGACCTGCTCGCGGGGTCCGGAGCGCTCTTCCGGCAGCGTGGCTACGCGGCCACATCGATCCCGCTGATCGCCTCTGAGGTCGGCGTCGCGGTCGAGACCATCTACCGAAACTTCGGGAGCAAGGCCGGTCTGTTCAAGGCGGTGGTGGAGGCTGCCGTCGCGGGTGGCTCCGAGCGAGCCGATACCCCAGTGGAGCAGCGGCCGGCCATCAAGGCGCTCATCGAAGAGCCCGATCCTCGCCGCCAGGTCGCGATGTACGCCGCCACGCAACCCGGGATCCATCGTCGATCCGGACCCCTGCTCAGGGCGCTGCGGGGGGCGGCCGCGACCGATCAGCAGCTGGCCCAGCTCTGGGACCAGATCGAGGCATCCCGCCTCGTGGGCCAGGGCCGGTTCGTGGGAATGCTTGCCGAGCGGGGTGCGCTACGGGGCGACCTGTCAGTCGAGGAGGGGCTCGACATCGCCTGGACCCTCTGTTCCCTGGCCGTGTACGACCTGCTCGTCGAGGAACGCGGCTGGTCGTCAGAGCGCTACCAGGCCTGGCTCACCGAGGCGCTTGCGCGGGAGCTCCTCGGAACCAATTAGCGTCCCATGGCCCGATGGTCCTGCCTCCGGTCCCGTTCGGGTGAATTGCCGGACCTGTGCGGACGGGCGATGATCCGGCCATGCGGGGATTGAGAGGGGCAGCCTCGAGCATCGTGCTGGTCCTGGTGGGTGCTTGCTCAGCGGAAGCACCGGCCGAAAGCGGCGTCCCAGTCAGTGCCGCAGCCTCGATCGGTTCCCCAGTTGTCAGCCCCGGAAGCGAGTCGAGCGAGATGCCTTCAGCTGCTTCGTCGTCGATCGCGGAGCCCGACGACCCCGCCGTGGTCCTGACCGGCCGAGCGGTTGAGGCGCTCGGCGCGGGCGGGAGCGATGTGGTCATGCGCCTCGGCGCACCAGGGTTTCGGCTACCGGAAAACGAGAACCTCTACGACGTCCATGGCGATCGCGTTCTCTCGGCCCGCCGGGAACCCGCGGCCGGAACGGCATGGCTTGTCGTGCGTGACCTGTCCGGCAATCAGCTCCGGGAGATCGACACGGGCATGCACGTCCCGCAGACGGGCATCGTTCGCGGCGACGACGTGTACTTCGGCGGTATCGACTTCGGCGAGAACGGCGACCCCGATTCCGCGATGGACCGCGGGGCCTGGGTCGCACACGGCGATGCTCCCCCGGATGTACTCGTTGCCCCGAAGGAGGGGGTGGCGATCTACCAGACGTTCGAACTCAGCCCTGATGGGCGGACGATCGGGATCTCGTTGAGTACGGAGGACGCCTTCGCCACGATCCTGATTCGTGAAGGATCGGACCCTGTCGAGATCCCGAAGGGGGGCCTCATCGCGCTGACGAACGACGTTGCGCTACTCATCGGCCTCTTTTCGGACGTGACCGCCTATGCCATCTCGGACGGGGCCGAGCTGTGGCGAGCGGAAACGGAAGGGGCCTACTACTCCCGGTACGCCACAGGCGACGGTGACCGGATCGTGATCAGCTCGATCGAGGACGCGGGTGACGACGACGGGAACTCCACGGATCAAATGCGGATCGAGGTCCTGGATGCGTTGACCGGGTCAGTCGAGCGGTCCGTCCTCGTGTCAACCGAGCGAGACCTGCTCACAGTCCAGCCGACCCTCTCCTCGGATCGCTATGTCGCACTGTTCGACGGCGTCTATCCCAACCCGGACGAGGGATCGCAGGTCGTCCAGATCGTCGACCTGGACAAAGGTCAGCTGCTCGACGTCGAGCTGACGTTTGGCGACGTGCCCTGACGAGCGCGCGTCTTTCCTCGCTACCCTATGTCGATGGATCGCGAACCTTTCATCGATCGATTTCGAACCGGCTTTGACGACGTCGCGGAGTCCCTCGCGGGAGTCACGGCGGAGGAGCTCGACCGTCGACCGCCAGGCAGCGACTGGTCTGCCCGACAGGTCACTCACCACCTGGCTGACAGCGAGACGACGGCCTACGTCCGACTGCGTCGCCTGATCGCCGAGGACGACCCGTTCATCCCCGACTACGACGAGGAGGAATTCGCACGACGGCTTCACTACGACCGGCCGATCGAGCCATCGCTCGACGTGCTCCGTTCGGTCCGCGCGGCGAGCCTCCAGCTCCTCGAGTCACTGACGCCCGAGGAGTGGCAACGATCGGGAACGCACTCCGAGGCGGGGCCGTATTCAGTCGACAATTGGCTTCGAACCTACGCGAATCATTCGCACGACCACGCCGACCAGATCCGTCGGGCTCGCCGGGGAGAAGCCTAGGTCCTACGCCGGCGTCGGCGGTCCGAACCAGCTACGCGTCAGCCATGCGCCAGCTGCCGCTCCAGACCGTCCAGGATCAGGTCGAGCCCGAACGCGAACTCGACGTCGTCGTCGCATGGACCCAACACGCCGTCGTGGCTGACGGACTGCGCCAGCTCGATGATCCGAGGGTAGGGCGCCAGGGCTCGGATCATTAGCGCGGCCTGCTCGGGTGGCGGTGGTGGCGCCTTGTCCTCCAGCAGATCCTGGTTGAACCCGAAGATCCGGCTGCCCATGACGTGGAGCACGTGGTGGGCGAGCTCGACTGAGAAACCGCCTTCGCGCAAGGTCGCCAGGACGGACTCGATGTAGGCGAGGAACACCGGCCCGCCCTTGGGTCGATCCTCGAACACGCGTCGCGCCCAAGGATGCCGGAGCATCACCTGCCGGGCGGCCATCGACTGCGCGCGAATGGCGGCTTTCCAGTCGTCGGTCGCGGTGGTTCGGTCGATCTCCGCGGTGATCACCTCGACGATGCCGTCGAGCATCGCGTCCTTGTTCTGGACGTGGCGATAGAGCGCCATGGCGTCGACGCCGAGCTCCTGGCCGAGCTTGCGCATGCTCAGCGCCTCGATGCCGTCTCGATCGGCGAGCTCGACGGCGGCCAGAAGCACCCGCTCCTTGCTGAGCGGCGCGCGGCCTTCAGTTGTTGGTTCGATCGCCATGGTTGACAAGTCTACGCTGTAGTCGCTAGTCTACGCCGTAGTCTACACCGTAGATGCAACAAGTGAAGCGATGGCTCTGAATGCCGACCCACCGTTGGTCCCACATAGCCAAAAGGAGACGCACAGATGGCCGTCAAGACTTCAACCACCAAATCCCAGAAGCCGTCGCCCGCAATCCCTCGCTGGATCGTCCGAACCATCTGGGCGGTGCACCGCGCCGCGTATTCGATCACCGGTGGCCGCTTCGGTCTGCGAACCCCGACCGACACGCGGTGGGGGATGCTTCGGCTCAGGACCGTCGGCCGCCGCAGCGGCAAGCAGCGGATCGCCATCCTCGGCTACATCCAGGACGGCCCAAACCTCGTCATCCCCGCCATGAACGGCTGGGCCGACCCGGAACCGGCTTGGTGGATCAACCTCCAGGCCAACCCCGAGGCCAAGCTGGAACTACCCGACGGACCGCGCCAGGTCACGGCCAGGGCAGCGGTCGGGGAGGAGCGGGAGCGGCTTTGGCGGAACCTCGTCGCTCTCGGCAGCGCCGCCTACACGGACGCCAACGCGGCCACTCGATCACGCGAGACGTCGATCGTAGTCCTCGAGCCGATGACATAGCGTCGGCCCGTCCATCTCCCTTGGGTCATCATGTGTTCGTGGACCAGCCGGCCGACGTTTCTGACCTTCGTCCCCAACGCTTTCCCATCTTCGTCGGTCGGAAGTCGCGGCCGCTGCTCCGGCTGTTCGGCGTCAAAGGCGACAACGCTCATGTCGATCTCGGCGACGAGCTCGATGCCCGGTTCGGCTGGGCTCGGCTGCGGACGCCGGTGAGCAACATCGAATCCTGGCGGATCGAAGGTCCGTGGCTGTGGATCACGGCGATCGGCGTGCGCATGAGCATTCGCCATCGCGACCTCACCTTCGCCGGGACGCCACGCGGCGGTGTCAGGATGGACTTCCGCGAGCCGGTCAGGCTGTTCGGGAGCCGCGTGCCTGCCCTGTACGTGACCGTCGAGGACCTCGAGGGGTTCGCAGCCGCGCTGACCTCGCGCGGGATCCCTGGCCTCGACGCCCGTCGAAAGCGCTGATCGCAGCGCCACAAGGTGGACACGGTCAGCCTCGACGAGCCTCACGATCTACACGCCCGGATTGGACTCGACACTTCGCGTCCCGAATTTTGAGTCGCGCATAGCGCTCCCATGCCCATACCCTGCGAGAGCACCGGCCTGACCGGGCTCCGAGGGCGGAAGGGCATGGATACCGATCTCGTGATCCGGGCGCAGAACGGCGACGAAGAGGCCTTCGCGAGCCTCGCCGTGGCCCATGGCGACCGACTCCATGCGGTGGCGCACAGAATCCTGCGCAATATCGACATCGCCGAGGACGCGACGCAGCAGGCGCTGCTCGCCATCTGGCGGGACCTTCCGCAGCTGCGCGATCCGGCCCGCTTCGAGGCCTGGTCGTACCGGCTCCTCCTGCGTGCTTGTTACGCAGAAGCACGCCGGGCACGCCAATGGACGCCGACCCTCCACCTCCTGCCGGCTGACGAGCCGACCGGGGCGGACGCGGTGAGCTCGGTCCACGATCGGGACCAGCTCGAGCGCGGTTTCCGGCGGCTCTCCGTTGAACATCGAGCCGTGGTGGTGCTCCACCACTACCTGGACCTGCCCCTCGACCGGGTCGCCGAGATCTGCGGCGTCCCCGAAGGGACGGTCCGATCCCGTCTACATCACGCGATGCGCGGATTGCGGGCGGCGCTCGACGCCGACCTGCGACCGGCCGCCAGGGAGGTCATCTGATGCGGACTGAACCTGAGACCACGCGCATCGTTCGGTCGTGGCTCTCGGAGGGCCGAACGTCGCTCCCGGATCACATCCTGGACGCCGTGCTCGCCGAACTGCCTGCGACCCATCAGCGAAGGCCGCTGTGGCCGTCGCGGAGGATCGATGACATGCATGCTTTTGCAAAGTTCGCCATTGCGGCCGCCGCCGTGGTGGTGGTCGCGATCGTCGGGATCAATCTGCTGCCGAGAACCGACGGGGTAGGGGGTGGTCCCGTCGTCTCTCCCTCGCCGTCGCCGTCCGTCTCGCTCTCGCCGACGGCGGCGCCCAGCCCATCGCCGAGCGACTTCGCATTCTTTCCGGATGGACTGGTCTCCGCCGGCAGGCACTCGATGATCCTCTCAGGCAAGTCCCTCTCGGTGGACATGCCGCCCGGCTGGACCAGTCACCTCGGATTTCGGATCGTCACCAACGCGGGTCAGGCGGCGTTCATCTTCTGGACCCCCCCGCCGACCAATGTCTATGCCGATCCATGCACAAAGGAGCCGCTGGACCCCCCGGCGGGTGACACCCCGGCCGAGCTCGCCAACGCGGTCTCATCGATCCCCGGCACCGACCTGGTCGGCGAACCCGCTGACGTCACTATCGGCGGCCACCCTGCGAAGGTCGTGTCGATCAGGATCCGCGAGGACATCGATTGTGCGAACACCAAGTTCGGTCTCTGGTACGTGCAGGATCCGGCCGAGGGCCGCTGGCCCGATACGCTAGGCGAGACCACCACCGTCTGGATCATCGACGTTGATGGAACGATCGTGTGGATCGACAGCTCGGCGTCGCCCAGCACGACGCCGGCGCTGCAAGACGAGATGCGGCAGATCGTCGAATCGATCCAGTTCGAGTAGCGCCGGACATCCATCGGCAAGCCGTGTCATGGACAACGATCGCGCGTTCAAGGGCAGGCTGAGCGACCAGACCGCTTATCCGTTCGCCGCGATCGTTGTCCTGGCGCTCGCCGGGATGATTGGTATCGGGCTGGCTACCAGCGAAGGTGTCGAGGTCGCGCCGGTCGCGTCTCTCGCGTCGCGTGCCACCGACGCGGCGATCGCGACACCGAAACCCAGGATCTCGCCCGCGCCAACGCTTCGTCCTTCGCAGTTCCACGGTCTGACCGGTCTGCCGCCCGCGGATGCCGAGCCAAGTTCCCCCGAAACAGGCGAGCTCGTCGACAGCTACGCAGCAGCCGGCGCAGGTCCGCCCTATCGCGGACAGGCCCGCCTCTACGCCGATGGACGCCTCATCTGGAACCTGTACTACAGCGGCCCAGACGGTCCGAACTCACTAACCACTGGCTACCTCGAACAACGCCTGACGCCCGAAGGGGTCGAGCTCGTGAAGCGCGAGACGTCCCTGGACAGGAAGGGTCCGCTGCGTCTCCTCGGGTGGCTGCCGATGGATGCCTGGGAGGTTCGGTGGCCCATTCGGTACGTGCCCTCGGGCTATGGGATCTGTCTGTATGCGGAAGACACGCGTCCGGGACAGTCAGCCGATGGCCTGACGATGGGGCCAGCACAACTCATCGCAATGCTCCCGTCGTCCGTTTCGGGCTTGCTTGCGGGACGGGAGTTCGTTTCACCGACCGACTGGGATCAGGAGTGCATCGCGCTCTCGATGGATGAAACACGCGCCCTGGAACAGGTGCTGAGCAATGGCGACTTTGACCAGCACGCATTCATCAGCCGCTTCATGGTGCAGTACGCGGTCGACGTCTCAGGCGCGAACGACCTGCAAATCTCTCTCATGTTCGAGCCGCGCTTCCCCGACGGCTCGATCGGATGCTCCGCCTGCGGTTGACTACCTCGCGTCGAGCTTCGCCTCGATCTCGCGGTGATGTTCGACGTGATCGATCATCAATCCCTGGATCGTCGTTGCCAGCGACGGCGCCCCGGCTTTGGGTGGCTTGGTCGTGAGGTCGAGCTGAGCATCAGTGAGGCCACGGACGAGGGTCGCGGCCTCGTCGAGGGTTGCGCGGACGAGCTCGACCACATCGGCAGGTGAGCGACTGCTCGTCAGATTCTTGCGCTCGATGCCCGGCCGGCCAGACACTTTCGCCTCCCTCGGCCGGAGCCGATGGGCGGGCCGACCGGCTCCGTTGCCGCTCGTTCTGCACCAAAAGGTCGGGCTTCTGGCCTACCCCTGGCCACCGACTTCTCGCCAGGCCATCTTCGAGGGGAGGCGGGTGCCGTCGTCGTCCGCGCGCAGTCGGTCTGCGGTGGCGTCATCGACCTGGACGCCAGCGGCGACGCCCTCCCAGAACTCCACCGCGGCCCGCTCGTAGAGGAGGCCCATCGGCAGGGTCACCCCTCGCCAATGCTCGACGGTGCGCGCCGATCCGTTCGAGCCGTTGAGCATTCCCTCGGCGCGCCGGTCGTCCTCGTAGCGGGCAAGGGCAGCGCGATGGATCGCGAGCTGCGCGAGCGCAAGAGCCCGGCGGCCGTCGGTGGACCCCAGATCCGCGAAGAACAGCTGGAGAAGTCCGGCATCGCGCAGCTCGGTCGATACCTGCGAAGGCATCGCGAGCCATGCCTGGATCGCCGCGCGGCCGCGATCGGTGATCGTGAAGAGCCGCCGCCGCCGCCCATCCGCCTCGCGCTGTTCTGTCAACAGCCCCAGCCCTACAAGGCGTGGAGGCTCCTTGTAGAGAAGGGCGTGGGGGAACGACCAGAAATGGCCGATGGTCGCCGCCACGTGGCCTTTCAGCTCGTACGGCGTGGATGGACCTTCGCGTTCGATCAGGCCCAGAACGAGGTACGACGTCGAGGTCAAGTGGGCGGGTGATGCGGACACCGTTTCGGTTGACATAGTCCAGACGATACCATACTCTAACGACGGTTCCGCCGAGATGATCGACCGAGGAAGATGGCGCTCTCTCCCTGCGGGAACCCTGTCCGCAGAACGACCCCTGAGGAGGGACCAGCCCGTGGCCACCGCCACCGCAGCCAGACCCGTCCACGCCTCGAAGTCGATCAGACACGCTGTGGCAACGCCGCTCACGAAGAAGC
The DNA here is from genome assembly GCA_963731865.1 of uncultured Chloroflexia bacterium. GTDB lineage: Bacteria > Chloroflexota > Limnocylindria > Limnocylindrales > CSP1-4 > SPCO01. The sequence goes on from CAVSXG010000006.1 coordinate 164,830, forward strand.
TCCGCCCGTTGGGCGACCGCGTGGTCGTCCAGCCGAGCGCCCGCGAGGAGATGACCAAGAGCGGCATCGTGATCCCGGACACTGCCAAGGAGAAGCCCCAGGAGGGAAGGATCCTGGCCGTCGGGCCGGGTCGTGTCCTCGATGACGGCAAGCGCGAACAGATGGACCTGAAGAAGGGCGACATGGTCCTCTACGCCAAGTACGGCGGCACCGAGTTCAAGCTCGACGGCGAGGATCTCCTGATCGTCAGCCAGAAGGACATCCTGGCGATCGTCGAGAGCCGACCGTAGGTCAGGCCTCGACCCCAGCACTCTCCAACGCATGCCGGCCAGTCTCGCGCACACCCTGAAAGGACAGCACACCCCATGGCCAAGCAACTCCTCTTCGACGAGATGGCGCGGCGGGGTCTCAAGCGCGGCGTCGACCGTCTAGCCGACGCCGTCCGCGTGACGCTCGGCCCCAAGGGCCGAAACGTTGTCCTGGACAAGAAGTACGGCTCGCCGACGATCACCAACGACGGGGTGACCATCGCCAAGGACATCGAGCTCGACGACCCATTCGAGAACATGGGGGCGCAGCTGCTCAAGGAAGTTGCCACCAAAACGGATGACGTCGCCGGTGACGGCACGACCACCGCCATTGTTCTGGGGCAGGCGATTGTCGCCGAGGGCCTCCAGAACGTCAGCGCCGGGGCCAATCCGATGGGCGTCAAGCGTGGCATCGAAAAGGGCGTGGAGGCCATCGTTGCCGAGATCGCCAAACAGTCGCGCCCGGTCGACAACCGCAAGCAGATCGCGGCCGTGGCGTCGATCAGCGCCGCCGACCCCGAAGTCGGCGAAATCATCGCGGAGGTGATGGACAAGGTCGGCAAGGACGGCGTGATCACGGTGGAGGAGGGCCAGTCCCTCGGCCTCGAGACCGAGTACACGGAGGGGATGCAGTTCGACCGCGGCTACCTCTCGGCCTATTTCGTGACGAACGCTGACCACATGGAGGCGGTCCTCGACAACCCGCTCATCCTGATCACGGACAAGAAGATCTCGAGCGTCAAGGACATGCTGCCGGCGCTCGAGCTAGGCGTCGGACAGAGCAAGCCGGTGGTCATCATCGCCGAGGACGTCGACGGTGAGGCGCTCGCCACGCTCGTGGTGAACAAGCTCCGGGGCACGGTCCAGGTCCTCGCCGCGAAGGCGCCGGGCTTTGGCGACCGGCGCAAGGAGATGCTCCGCGACATCGCCGTCCTGACCGGCGGCACCGTCATCAGTGAGGAGATCGGGCGGAAGCTCGACTCGGTAACGGTCGAAGACTTCGGGTCTGCCCGTCGCGTAGTGGCCACGAAGGACGACACGACGATCATCGACGGCGCGGGCTCCAAGGACCAGATCAAGGCCCGAATGGGCCAGATCAAGGCCCAGATCGAGGACACCACGTCCGACTACGACAAGGAGAAGCTCCAGGAGCGTCTGGCCAAGCTGGCCGGTGGCGTCGCGGTGATCAAGGTCGGCGCCGCCACCGAGGTCGAGCTGAAGGAGAAGAAGCACCGCATCGAGGACGCACTGTCCGACCACCCGGGCCGCCATCGAAGAGGGCCTGGTCGCCGGCGGCGGCGTGGCGCTGCTCCAGGCGATCCCGGCGCTCGACCTGGTCGAGCTCGTGGGCGACGAGGCGGTGGGCCTCGGGATCCTGCGCCGTGCGCTCGAAGCGCCCATCCGCCAGATCGCCGACAACGCCGGCGCGCATGGAGAAGTCGTGGTCGAGCACGTCAAGACGCTCAAGCCCGGCCATGGCTTCGACGCCCTCAAGGGCGAGTACGGCGACATGTTCAAGCGGGGGCATCGTCGACGCCGCCAAGGTGACGCGCTCGGCGCTCCAGAACGCCGCTTCCATCGCGGCGATGGTTCTCACGACGGAGACGCTGATCACCGACCTGCCGGCGGAGAAGCAGTCCGTGCCCGCTGGCGGCGGCGGTTACGGCGGGGACATGGACTACTAGGAACGAGGACTACTGGAGAAAGGAGGAGATGAAACCAGGGCACATTGAGATTCGATGAACATCGGGGCTGGAAGCCCTGGGCTGGTCCGATTGGCCGGCCACTACTCAAAAGGGACAGCGATATGGCGATGACAATGACAGCGACTCGATCTCGCTCTGAGATCGAGTCGGACATCAAGGAGACGTTCGGGCTGGTCCCGACCTTCTTCAAGCGGATGCCGGACAAGTTCCTCGGCGCTGAATGGCAGCTGATGAAGGAACTCGAGTTTGGCGAGACGCTCATCCCGAACAAGTACAAGGAGTTGATCGGGGTGGCCGTCCACTCCGAGACCAAGTGTCGCTATTGCAGCCTCTTCCATCAGGAAGCGGCCAAGTTGTTCGGAGCCACTGACGAAGAGATCCAGGAAGCCGTCCACTTCGCGAAGTACACCGTCGGGTGGAGTGTCTACCTCAACGGGATCCGCGAGGACTACGACACGTTTGCCCGGGAGCTCCAGCAAATCGGGACGTACCTGAGCAGCAAACACTGACCATGCAACTGGAGCGGGTTCGGCCGATGGTCATCCGGATGACGTTGCACACCTACGAAGCAACGGCCCTGATCACCGCCGCCCGATGGGTCGCCGAAGGCGCCAAGGACGACCTCCCGGACGAGGCAATCGAGCACCTTCGCGAGGTTCTCGCGAGCTACGACGATGCCCTCACCCGGATCGCCGAGCACCCCCAATCCGATGGTGGCCGCAACTAGGCTGAACTCGCTCCAGACCATCTGAAGCGGCGGACTCTCCGCCGCTTTCTGGTATCTGATAACAGCTGTCCCGCCCCACGGGATCAACCGGCTACCTGCGCGACGTTGCCATGCCTCTGGCGCCGGGTGTCGTGGCCGGCGATAGATGCTGTCGTCCAATCGACGTGGAACGCGGACGGAACCCGGCGACCTCTACGACGATCGGCAGGGGCGTGTTGTTCCTGGTTCCCACGGGGGTTGACGTGTCGACCCGGCGAGAGAGATGGAGCCGCGCCGCAAGGTAGACCCCCATGATCTCGCGGACCTCGTCTTCACGCAGCCGGTCGTCGGATCGTAGAGCGTATTCGACGCGGGCCGCGGGGGAGCGGCCGTGATCGTCCAACCTGCCGAAACCCTGGGGTATTCCGAGACCCTGCGCGAGCCGTGTGGCGGTGCGTAGCGACGGCATCCGATCTCCACTCACGAGGCGAGAGATCGTCGAATGGTCAACTCCTGACTTCTGGGCCAGTTGACGCTGTGTCAGCTTCCTGGCTCGGAGCTGGACCTGCAGCCACTGATTGAAGGCGCGACCATTCGTCGTCGAGCGCATCTCGGAATCCACGACCCCGCGTGTCGTTTGATGGTCGAGCATGGCGGCGGCCTCCCAAGTCCCCAGCACGTCGCAATCAGACCTGCTTCCCGCAGAGGCGGGCCGTCACCCGTTGGCCCGGAGACGTCTGGATGCGTGTGTTGCTCGTATGTAAAACGCGGGCGGCTGCCGGTCGTTAGGGATTGGAGGACTGATTTGCCGGGGTCACAACTCGATACCAGCGGGTCGGCAGGCCCGCGAGCGTGACCGCCTGGCCCTGGTGAAAACGGGCTCGCTCATCGAGAACGGTGCTTTGGTATGGCCTGTTACGCCTCGGGTTCGATTCCCGGCCCGTATCGGGTCTGGCGTCGCGAGGCTTGTGTCGGGCGGTAACGCCTCTGGTACAGCCGTCATCGGCGACTCTCTCCGTCGTGCCGTGACCGGGCCGCGTCCAATACCTCACGGAGACTCTCGACGGGGCCCAGATGACCGAGCTTGTCCGGGTTCACGATCGAACGGATCGTCGCGACCCGGCCGCCGACGACCTCGAATGACATCACCGAGAAGACGCCGCCATGCGGGCCTCGAAAGACCGCGCCCGGCTGGCCGTTGACTTGGTGGCGTTCTAACGTTGCGCCCATCGCCAGGACCTGGCTGCCCAGCCGGGCGAACAGCCGGGCGACCTTGTCGGCGCCGGCGATTGGCTCAAACCACTGCGGGACCTTGCCGCCACCGTCGCCGTGGACAACCACGTCCTCGGCAAGGAGCTCGATCAGGCCGTCGACGTCGCCACTCCCTGCCGCTGCGAAGAAGCGGTTGAGGAGCTTGTCCCGCTCGGCCTCGGATGCGTCGAACCGTGGACGGTTGGCGGCGATGAACTTGCGCGCCCGGACCGCATGCTGGCGGCAGGTCGCCGCCGTCCGCCCGACGATCCGTCCGACCTCCTCGAAGTCGTAGTCAAACACGTCGTGGAGGAGGAACACCGCGCGCTCGACCGGGGTCAGCCGCTCGAGCAGGACGAGAAACGACATCGACAACGATTCGGCCTGCTCGGCAACCTCGGCCGGGCCCGTGACGCGATCGTCCATCACGAGCGGCTCCGGAAGCCACTCGCCGACATACGCTTCTCGCCGGACGCGTGCCGACTTGAGCTGATCGATCGCTAGGCGCGTGACGACTGCAGACAGGTAGGCCTTCGGCGATTCGACGGTCGTGCCATCGGCAAGCGACCGTTGATACCGGACGAAGGCCTCCTGGACGATGTCCTCGGCCTCGCTGACGCTCGAAAGCATTCGATACGCAATCGAGAAGAGCAGCGGCCGGAAATCGACATAGGCGTCGCCAACGTCTCGGGTCGTGGCAGGGGTCACGCGGCGGTCATCTCCTCATCCGAGCTGGTCCGCGCCGTCATCCGCGGCGGCACCGGCACCGGCGAGTCCAGGCCGCGACGGAAGCCCTCTCGCCAGCTCGGCCAGAGGTGCCCTCCGTGCGGAGCCGGTTGGTCAGGGCAAACCAGCGATCGAAATGGCGGAAGTCGGGCGTGCCCGAAAGGCCGTCATCTCGTGAATGATCGCATCCGGCTCCGCCCTGGCTACCGCCTCGCCGATCTCGGCGGCATCGAGCCCATCGACGACGACCGCCTCCGCGCCCATCGCCCGAATGGCTTCCTTCGACCGCTCGCTCGTCGTCGTCCCGGTGACCTGGTGGCCACGTGCCACGAGCATCGGCACGAGCCGCCGCCCAACGGCGCCATTGGCGCCTGCAACAAAGACCCGCATGGTTGGGCCTCCCTTCTCGTCTCTGTACCCAAGACGAGATGGGCCCCGTGGTGTGAAAGAGTGGAACAAACCGGGTACGCGGAATCGCGGCCAACTCTGCGGCCGGCGGCGCAGACGTCGGACGGCGGGTGAGCGGGACACGACGTCCCTACCGGACTCCATACATCGACTAGATTGGGCTCGTGGACGACAAACGAGCGACGATCGGCGCAACGCGATCCCGCGCGTTAGCGCGACAGTTCAAGGATCGCCCTTGCTTGGACTGCGGGATAGCTTGGCCCTACTACGTGATGCAACTCGACCACGTGCCAGAACGCGGGCCAAAGGTCTTTACGATGAGTTGGAACACTCGGGACCTGGAGAGAGGGCTACGGCGCGCCGAAGGCGTCACTCTCGATGAGTTACAAGCTGAGCTCGCCAAATGTGACCCTGTCTGCGGGAACTGCCACGCGATCAGAGAACACGTCCGGCGCTACGGATCACGGTGACCTGCACCAATCGGCAACTCAACTCGAGGCGGCTCCGATGGTCGTCAGGATCCGCAGCGAGACGAGTCCCTAGCTTGGTGGACGTTCACCACTGAATCGTTGGTCGAATCGTTGGCGGATTAGTTCAGACAGCGACGACCTCGCGCTCGCCGACCTCGTCCTCGAAGCCGATGACAAGGCGACGGCCGGAGAGTTCGCCGAACCTCCGTAGAGTTCCGAGGCTCGGCTGATGGTCGCCCGATTCGAGGCGGCTGATGGCCGGCGTACTTGTGTCCATCAGCGCAGCGAGTTGCTCTTGGGTCAGACCACGCTGCACGCGGAAGGCGATTACCAGCCTCGCAAGAGCCTCGAAAGGCGCCGACGCAGCGAGAGCACGCCGATACTCCGGATCTCGTGACCGGCGCCGAACCGAATCAACGTGGTCCTCACCGACGGGGTCCACAGAGGTATTAGTCCTTGTACCAGTTGCGCTAGTCATTGATCCACTCATTGAAGGACTCTTCCACGCGCAACTTACCAATGTTGATAAGTCTTGTCAATAGCGTCTAGGGAGCCGTGTGGCCTATGGCGCTGGGCGGCTCGCGAGGGTCAGCATTCATCCGGGCCTTGAAGTCCTCCCACCGCTGGTTCGCGATGTCGATCTCTCGTTGGGCAATCGAGCCCCCAGGCTTGATGAAGGCGTGGAGGATGATGAACATGTCATCCGAGCGGCGATAAAGCAGGCGGTAGTGGGTGCGTCCCATGTCGGGTCGCAACTCCCGAAGCTCGCCATTTACCTGACTTGAGCTCGGAAATGGCAGTACTGGCCCAAAAATGGCGAGCCGCCCGACGTAGTTGTCAATCATCGCCTGGGCTTGCACAGGCTGATCATCAATGAAGTCATTCGCTGGCTCGTGACCATCTGGCGCCCTGTAGTACTTCACGGCCCATCGTTCGCGATTTGTGCGGCTGCCTACCATCACCTGTCCCCCAGGCCCCGGACCCCGACGGAGACTCGCGAGGTTCTCCGGCGCACCCGGACCAAGCTTCTCGACCTGAACATCGAGCACGTCCCGGTGAAATTCGGCCCACAGAGCGTCTACAAGACCTGGGACATCGATGGTCTCGGCGACAACAGGCGCCTGGTCGTCTCGTCGAACCTCGACCACCCGATGTTCTCGTTCGTCAACGACACGATCACCTGGATCAAGCACAACATCGCCGAGGCGGCCGCCGAATACCTCTCTAAGGAAGCCGGCGTCGAGGACATGCTCAAGATCAAGTCTGACATCCTGCGGTTCGTTGGTGAACTCGAGGTCGCCGAGGAGGAGCAGGAGCAGGACGCCCGGGTGTCCTGAATTTCGCCGCCCGTACGGACGGATCCCATTTCAACACGCCTGCCCCAGGATCCTGGGGCAGGCGTTCGCGATTCCAACCTGCTCCGGCAGCCGGATTTTCCTGTGGTTGCGCATGCATAGCAATGCCGATATTGGTCATGACCGAGCAGGCGAGCTTGCTACGGCTCGCCTGCTGTGCGCTTCACCGGACCTAGTTCAGGCCGAGGGCCTCCGTTAGCTGACGATATGCCGCGGCAGCCGCCTCATCGAGGCTTCGGGAACGCTGGGTGAAGCTCACCGACGCGCCCTTGTAGTTGCCCCGGACTTCGATGCGCCAGCCCGGCATGTCGGACATGGATCGGCTGTCGTAGAGCTCCGTTCCGGAGTACGACGCCTTTACGCTGCCTTCGCCCAGGATCTTGACGATTGGTTCGAGCTGCTCGAGTGTCTCGCTCATTCGATTGGATCTCCTATTTCTCGGGACGGACGCCTTCGAAAGGCTTCTTGTCGCTTTTGACGTCGATGATTCGGCCAGTCTTCGTATCGCGTTTCGCGGCATTTCCGCTTGGCGTCTGGAACTGGGACCGACCTTTTACCGCGCCTTCGCGGTGACCGTCATTCTTGTTCTTATTGGTGGACACGGCGTCTCCTTGAGTCGATGTGAACTCCTCGTGGATAACGGACGCACTTTCGAGGCGAATAAGCGCACGTCCGTGGATAGGTGGCTTCATCAGGCCGAAGGCTAGCCCTAGCATTCGGAGAGCTGGTGTTTGAGGGATGACCTTGCTGGGCGTTCCACTCTCACCGGTCGAAGGGGTCGTGCCGAATGGTGCGACCCCTCTCTCTTTAGCTCAGGACGCTGCGGCGGCTCGGTGCCGGCGTCACCTCCTTCAAGGAAACGAGTAAGCCCGCGGTCTCGGTGACCGCGGGCTCATGTCGTACAGGAGAGGTCATGCCTCGACAGGCACCCTCATCGGGTGCCTCCCCACGAGTGGGCACGAGGCGAAGGTTCATGGCTGCGTCACGAGCACCCGCTAGTTGAGCCGCAGTTGAGGCACTTGTAGCAGCTGCCGTTGCGGATCATGATCGAGCCGCAGTCGGCGCAGCTTGGGGCGTCCGCCTGAGTCTGGAAGGACACCTTCGCGCCCCCCAGGTTCAACGTTATCGGCGCGGTGCTACCGCCACCGTTCCCATTCGCGACCGACTTGCCATTGCCATTCGCGGCATGACCGTTCGCATGCCCATTAGCCGCAATTACTTTGAGCTCGTCGGGCTGCGCCTTCGCGGGCTCGGCGGCGATCGCCGTCGCCTTTGGCGCGTCGGACTCGGTCTTCGTCTCCGGTAGAGGGGTCGTGGTAGCCGTCGGCGGCTGGCTCGCGTCAGCCGGGTGCTGGGCGCCGAAGGCGGTTGCATCCGGCGAAGCGAGACCAGCTGACGGCGGCGTCTCAGCCTCAACCCGTGGTTGCAGCCCAAGACTCTCCCGCTCCTGAACCGAAAGGAACCGCGATCCCAGCCAGCGGAAGATGTAGTCCACGATCGACTTCGCGATCGGAATCTCCTGGTTCCCGGTAAACCCACTCGGCTCGAACCGAACATGCGCGAACTTGTTGACCAGGTCGCGCAACGGCACGCCGTACTGGAGCGACACCGAGATCGTTGTCGCCAGGGTGTCCATCAGCCCGGAGACCGTGGAGCCCTCCTTGGCCATCTTGAGGAAGATCTCGCCGGGCTGGCCGTCCGGATAGAGGCCGACCGTGATGTAGCCCTCGTGCCCGGCGATATCGAACTTGTGCGTGAGCGCGGTCCGCTCTGACGGCAGGCGGCGTCGATGCGGCTTGGTCGCCTCGACCTGGGCGCGCTCGAGCTGCTTTCGAAGCTTCTCGAGCTCCTCGACATCGGCGGCGGAGACGACGGCGTCGCCGTCCTTCTTCTTGCCGGTGCTGAGCGGCTGGCTGCGCTTGCTGTTGTCGCGATAGATCGCGATCGCCTTGAGACCGAGCTTCCAGCCCTCGAGGTAGACCTTCTCGATCTCCTCGATGGTGGCGGCTTCGGGCATGTTGACGGTCTTGCTGATCGCGCCCGAGATGAACGGCTGGATCGCACCCATCATCCGGACGTGGCCCATGTAGTGGATCGAGCGCTCGCCGTTGGCCGGCTTGAACGCGCAGTCGAAGACCGGCAGGTGCTGTGGCTTGAGGTGCGGGGCACCCTCGATCGTCTCGTGCTCGGTCAGGTAGGCGAGGATCTCGTCGACCTCTTCGGCGCCGTAGCCGAGCTTGCGCAGGGCGGCCGGGACGGTCTGGTTGACGATCTTGAGGAAGCCCTCGCCGACGAGCTTCTTGTACTTGATCAAGGCGATGTCCGGCTCGACCCCGGTCGTATCGCAATCCATCATGAACGCGATCGTGCCGGTGGGCGCGAGGACCGTGACCTGGGCGTTGCGATAGCCGTTCGCCTCGCCGAGCTCGAGCGCCTCGTCGTAGACGGCGCGCGCGGCCGCGATCATGTCCTTGGGCACGGCCTGGTCGGCCGGGATCTGGTAGGCGGCCTCGCGGTGCTTGCGGATCACCCGCAGGAACGGGGCACGGTTTTCGTCGTACGTGACGAACGGACCGCCGTGGTCGCGGGCGATGATCGCGGACTGCTTGTACGCCTCGCCGTGCATGATCGCGGTCAGGGCGGCCGCGTAGTTGCGCCCCTCGTCCGAGTCATAGGCCAGGCCGCGTGACATGAGCAGCGCGCCGAGGTTGGCATAGCCGAGTCCGAGCGGTCGGAACTTGTGGCTGTTCTCCTCGATCCGCGGCGTCGGGTAGCTCGCGTTGTCGACAAGGATCTCCTGCGCGGTGAGCGTCACCTTGGCGGCGAAGCGATAGGCGTCCACGTCGAACTCGCCGCTCGCATCGACAAACTTCATCAGGTTGAGGCTTGCCAGGTTGCAGGCGGTGTCGTTGAGGAACATGTACTCGGAGCACGGGTTGGACGCGTGGATCCGGTCCGTGTTGGCGGAGGTGTGCCAGTCGTTGATCGTCGTGTCGTACTGGATGCCCGGGTCGCCGCAGAGGTGGGCCGCCTCGGCCATCTTGCGGAAGACGTCCTTGGCCTTGTACGTGTCCATCGGTTCGCCACCGACGACGGCGTGGGTCGTCCAGTCCTTGTCGTCGACGACCGCGTTCATGAAGTCGTCGGTCACGCGCACCGAGTGGTTGGCGTTCTGGAAGAAGACGCTGCCGTAGGCCTCGCCGGTGAAGGAGGGGTCGTAGCCGGCCTCGATCAGGGCCCAGGCCTTCTGCTCCTCGTGCGCCTTCGAGTCGATGAACTCGAGGACGTCCGGGTGGCCGGCGTCGAGGATGACCATCTTTGCCGCGCGGCGGGTCTTGCCACCTGACTTGACCACGCCCGCGAAGGCGTCGTAGCCCTTCATGAACGAGACGGGGCCGGAGGCGGTGCCGCCGCCCGCCATCTTCTCGCGGATGAGCTCCGGATGGTTGAGAGGTTGCTGCCGGCGCCCGAGCCGAACTTGAAGAGCATCGCCTCGGTCTTGGCGAGATCCATGATCGAGGACATCGTGTCCTCGACCGAGTTGATGAAGCAGGCGCTGCACTGGGGCTTCTGCTCGATGCCCACGTTGAACCAGACCGGCGAGTTGAACGCCATCTTCTGGTAGACGATCAGGTGGGTTAGCTCGGCCTTGAACGTCTGGAGATCCGCATCCGTGGCGAAGTAGCGCTGGGTCTCGGCCCAGGCGGTGATCGTGTTGACGACCCGGTCGATCAGCTGGCGGACGGAGGTTTCGCGCTCGGGCGTGCCGAGGTGGCCGCGGAAGTACTTGCTGACCACCACGTTCGTGGCGAGCTGGCTCCAGAAGTCGGGGACTTCGACGTCTTTCTGCTCGAAGACGCTCTTGCCGGTCTCGTTGGCGATGCCGGCCGTCCGGTACTCCCAGTTGATCTCGTCATAGGGATGGACGCCCGGGCGGGTCCAGCGGCGTTCGAAGGTGAGGCCGGGAGTGGGGGAGCCATCCGGGGCGACGCCGGCGAAGCTCGCGCCGTACGGACCGGTGAGATGAGAGGGGGCGGTTGCGGCCGTTGTGCCGGCGCGTCCCGTGGTGCGCTTGGTCGCTGTCCTGGTCACGGCGTTGGGGTCCATGACCGGGGACGCGTCACTCGCTGCTCGTGCCATTTGCCTCGCTCCTCCGCGTGGGTCGAATGCGTGGAAGGTGTTAGCCTGCCACCAAACGTGTCGTTGGTGTCTCGAGAGCCGTTGGGGGCCGCGCCTCGGGCCGACGGATGCGGTCGGCGGAAGGGCGTGTTGGGCGTCTCGGTCAATCAGGCGACCAGAAGATCGTACGCCTCGAAGGGCGGGGTCGTCAAGAGAAAAAACACAAGATGTTGTGGTTGCGATTGGGTCCGGGCCGCTAGATGTGGTGGTTTGGGCAATTTCGGGTAATCCGCGGCCGATCCACGCTCGGGGCGGGGATTTCCACGGTGGGGAGCGGCTGGTCCACGGCCGTGGGTGGGTTGTCCACGGGGTTGCCCTGGGTTGTCCACTGGAGATTGTATAGAACAAGTGTACGGTTTGCGGTCCAAGTCTGGCCGGGTGGTCCGGCGGGCCAGGAGCGGGTCAAGGCCGCTGGCCACTCGGGGCCGCGGCACTTGGCTTCGCGTGCGGTCCCGGCCGGGCACACGACGGGCAAGCGGCCGGCTCGTTGATCTTCATGGCCACATGACCATGGGATGGGCCCTTGGCACAAACCTGCTGGCGAGAAGGCCAGATTCCCATGGCTGGATCCTTGGGCCTCGAATCTCGCCTTCGGACGACAAGAATCGGTCGCTGTCACGCTTGGGATCGGGTCTGGATCAGCTTGCGGAAGCACGGAGCGAGTCCTAACGGCCCACCGGCGGGAATCTGGCCACGTCGGCCAAGTCGCAGCCAATGACCGCGGACGAGACTACGGCGATGGACGACCAGCGGTTCGGATCAGCAATACGAACCGTGCGGATCCGTCGCGGCTGGCGCCAGGCGGACCTCGCGGCCAAGTCGGGTCTTTCGAGGTCGTCGATCTCACGCATCGAGCGCGGCCACCTTGGACCGCAATCCATCGACAGCATTCGTGCGGTCGCCGCGACGCTAGAGATGCGAGTCGAACTGCAAGCGCGATGGCGGGCGGGCGATCTGGATCGGCTGCTGAACGCGCGGCACTCGGCGCTGCACGAGTCGGTCTCGCGCTGGTTTCGGACCAGCCACCCCGCGTGGGTTATCGCCCCAGAAGTCTCGTTCGCGATCTACGCCGACCGAGGCGTCATCGACATCATGGCCTGGCATCCGGGCCGCCGAGCGCTCCTCGTCATCGAGCTCAAGACGGACATCGCCGATGTCAATGAGCTCCTGGGGACCCTCGACCGGAAGCGGCGGGTGGCGCCGATCGTTGCGAAGAATTGGGGTTGGGATCCGCTGACAGTCTCCACGTGGCTGATCGTCAGCGCCACCCGCACGAACCGCCGACGCATCGAGGCGCACCTGTCGATGCTGAGCGGCGCGCTGCGGCAAGCTGGCCGAACGACCCGTCGCTGGCTGCGCGATCCGGTCGGTCGGGTCGACGGCCGGTCCTACTGGTCTGCAGATCTGCAGGCAGGCGACGAGTCGGCCCGCGCGACAGTGCGCCGGGTCAGGGTGAGCCGAGACCCATCCGCCGCACGGAGCGCCTGATCGAAATCGGCGGGTCCAGGGCGCGGAGGGGGACAGGGCGAGTCAAGCGGGCGCGGCGCGCCAATAGGTACTTGTCCCAGCTTGTTCGGGCGTGGCGACCCGGGTATTCCTTGGAGCACAGGAATCTGACCGGGGAGGGTTCTCGATTTTCCATGCTCGGTAGCCAGCGCCAGTACCAGGTCGACGTTGCCGGATCGCTCGGGCGATTCCGCGATGGGCTTGACCGTTCGACCGCGATGTCCGTCATCCGCAACCTGAGCGGCCGTCCGCTGGCGCTCTTCGATCCGCGCCCCATCCCGCCACCCCTCACCGCCGAGGAACTGGCCTATCGCATCGGCTTGCCGGGCGCGACGAAGCGACCGGCTGTCCAGTACCTCGAGCACGCTGTCTTCGCCGCGGACGCCACCGAGCGCGCCGACGAGCCGGCCGATCCCGCCGATGTGGCCGGGGTGCTCCGAGGGGACGCTTCGAGCGAGGAAGTGCCGGACGTCGACGCCACCGAGCAATTCGAGGCGGAGGCGCCGGCCGCGCGGTTCGCGGCGTGGATCCAGGAGTTGCCCATCGAGGCCGGCCCAGGCGATGCGGAACCAGCACCAGTCGAACCGGTCCAGCGCCCACCTGAGGGCTCGAACGACAGCGGCGGCTCCCGGTCGATGCTCCTGCGCGACGCGACGGCGACCCTGACCGGGCTTGCCGGCATCATCGCGCTCGTCGTCGCGGTGTGGCCGATGGCAACCGGTGGCGTGCTCGAGGCGACCGGTACCCCGGGTCCGAATGTCGCGGTCCTTGCCCCGGAAACCACACCCGACGCCACCGCGCCTGGGGCATCGCTCGCCCCCAGCACCGAGGCGCCTGCGGGGTCGCCGGCGACAGAGGCCGCGACCACCCCGACGGACCCGCCCACCGCGACCCCAGGTGGAGCGATCACCGTCAGCCCGACGCGTGGTCCTGCGCGGACGAGCGACCCGACGCCTCGCGCCACGCCTCCTGCGGCGAACCCAACACCGCGCCCGCCAGCTTCGCCCTCGTCGAACCCGGCCGTGCCCCCGCCGGCGGCCAACCCGACGCCAGATCCGGTGGTCGTTGCCGGTCCACCCCTGGAGCCGACGCCCACGCCGACCCCGACCCCGACTCCCACGCCGGATCCCACACCAACGCCGACGCCCGATCCGACGCCCGACCCAACACCGGTTCCAACCCCTGACCCCACGCCCGAATCCACCCCGGAGTGATCGCCTGAGCGTCAGACACCGGAGGCGGCCGGAAGCCGGGGATCATCGCCGAGTTGGTCGCGCCGCCGTGCTCGGTGCCCGAATTCTCTCTGGCCGGGCTCGCGAACCTGTCGCACGCCGCGAAACCGCGAGGGCCGCGTCACCCGCTCCTGGGGCACAGTTTCTCGTGACCGCCACCGAATACCCACCGTTAGCGGTTCTCAATACGCGCTGGGACGAGTACGAGGACCTGCTAGCGTCATAGGCGAACCGGCTGCCACCGCCGCTGACGATCGGGGATGGATGATGGATTGGACCGATCTGATCAAGTTGGTGCACGTTGCACTGGCCTTCTCGCTCGTGACCGGTCTGATCGGACGCTGGAGCCTGATGCGGAGCGCGAGCAAGGCGGAGGATCCGGGAACCGCATTCGCGCTGTCCCAGGCGGCCTCGCTGTTCGAACGCCTGGTGTTGCTGTCGGGGCCAGCGATCATCGTCGCCGGACTCGTTACGGCCGGAGTCAAGGGTTATCCATACCTTGGCCTCACGACCGGGTGGATGCTACTTTCCCTGATCCTCGTGCTCGTCTTCCCGTTTGTCCTGGCACCGCTCGTCTACATCCCGGGTAGTCGGACATTCGATGTCGCGATGGCCGACGCTCGCGACAAGGGCGTCATGACAGCGGAATTGCGGGCCGCATTCGCAAACCCGGCCTTGAACTACGCACGCTGGTACGAGGCGATCGCAACGACCGTCGTGGTCGCTCTCATGGTCCTCAAACCGTTCTGAGAGACCAAAGCTCATCGCTACCTGAATACGGTCTCCTTGACCACGCGTCCTGCGCGGTCGTAGGTGCGCCAGGTGCCGATCTGCTTGCCTCGGTCGAACGCGCCTGATCGCATCATCGAGCCGTCCGTGCGGTAGAACTCCCAAGGGCCGTGCATCTCGCCATCGAGATGTGCGCCCTTGAGCTTCACGTTCCCGTTCCCGTAGTGCTCCATGTGGGGGACCGCCTCGGATTGATCAGACACGATCCGAGTATGGCAGCGAGCCGTAACGCGACGATCCGATACGCAAGCGCGCGCCCACGAGGGTTCGGCCGTACCGTACGCCAGTGACCACAACGACCGACATGCCGCAAGCAGGGTCCGAACGGGCCGCGCCGCCCGAGGCGCGTCCAGTCGAGTCGCGGTCGCCGTTCGTCGAAGCCGTGCTCTCGGCGGCGATCGCCATTGCCAAGGCGGCAACACTGGTCTGCGCGATCGATGCCTTCCGGAACTACGCGTCGCCGCGGCTGCGGGGCAAGGCGATCCGGACCCGGGCAGTTGGTTACATCGGTGGGCTGCTGCTGGTGCCTGTGCTCTGGCGGTTGCTGCCCGGGCGGGCACGGTACCCGCGAGCACTCGACCTGGCGGTCACCGTCCCGTTGTTGCTCGATGCCGGCGGAAATGCGCTCGGGAAATACGAGGAAGCGCACGTCGACGACCTCGTCCACCTCGCGAATGCGGCGATCGTCAGTGGCGTCGTCGGCGCCCTTGCTGCACCCCATGTCGACGAGCGGTGGCAAGCAGCCCTGATCGGGGCAGGCGTGTCCGTCACCGGCGCGACCGCGTGGGAGATCATGGAGTACGGTGCGCAGCGGCTCGGGGCGGACGGCATGGATCTGACCTACGACGACACGATGTTCGACCTCGCCGAAGGGATGGTCGGCGCGGGCATCGGTGCGCTGTTCACCCTGACGCGGGTTCCCAGGTCGCGTTCCGAACGGGATCGACGCGGCTGGCGCGAGCCGCTCGGGCTGACCCACCAGCGACCGTCTTGACCGACGCCTCGGACTCGAAGGAACGGGCCAAGCCGAGGCTCCGACTGACCTACGTCGGCCACGCGACCGTCCTGATCGAAATCGACGGCGTCCGGATCCTGACCGACCCGGTCCTGCGCGCCCGGGTGGGACCGCTTCGACGTCGTGGCCCGACGCCGGTTGCCGCTGACCTCGGCTCGATCGACGCCGTCCTGATCTCGCACGCCCATCCCGACCACTTCGATCGGGCCTCGCTGCGTGCCGTCCCCGGCGCACCGGTCGTTGTCGTGCCGCGCGGCCTTGGTGCGGCCGCGGCGAAGGCCGGGGGAACGACGCGCGAACTGGACATCGATGAACGCTTCGAGCTCGGCGGCGTGCGTATCACCGCCGTCCCGGCACGCCATGCGCGTTGGCCGCTGCATCGTGGCGCCAGCCCGATCGGCTACCTGATCGAGGCTTCATCGAGCGTCTACTTCGCTGGCGATACCGCGTTGTTCCCCGAGATGCGGAACCTCGCTGGCCGAGCGGACGTGGCATTGCTCCCGGTCGGTCGATGGGGCCCGCCGTCGGGTCCCGAGCGCCTGACACCCTCGACCGCAGTTGATGCGGCGAAGCTGATCGGCGCAAAGGTCGCGATCCCGATCCACTGGGGGACCCTGTACGTGCCCGGATTTCGGGCGGGGCGCTGGGGTTGGGGATCCACTGGCGCAGGTGCTGCTTTCGCCGACGCGGCGCGAGACACCGCCGACCTCGACGTGGTCGTCCTCCAGCCTGGCGAGGGTCGCGACCTCGGCGCCTGACGCCACGTGCGGCCTCCCGAAGAATCTTTGTCCAACCACTGGACAAAGCCCGGACTGGTCGCTACATTGCGCTTTGTCAAGTCACTGGGCAAAGTCGGACGGGAGCTGAGGACCGACGCCCCGGCCTGACGGAGAGGGCCCCAGCCACCCGTGGCACGCACCGAATTCCCGACCAAGGCGACCCACGCCCAGACACGCGCGCACAACGCGAGCCTCGTCCTGCGCGCGCTGTACGACCTCGGCCCGATCAGCCGCGCGGAGATCGCCCGCCTCACCGGCCTGACCCGGACCTCGGTCGGCGACCTGGTCGCCGAGCTGACCGCGGAGGGCCTGGCGGAGGAAGTCGGCCGCGGCCCATCGACCGGCGGCAAGGCCCCGACCCTCGTCTCGCTCATCGACGACGCGCGCCACATGGTCGACGCTGGACCTCGGCGAGCGCACGTTCACCGCGGCCCTCCTCAACCTCCGCGGCGAGATCCAGCAGCGCGCGTCGCGCGAGCTCGAAGGCGCCGACGGCGACGCGGCCGTCGCGCTCGTCCACGAACTGATCGACGAGCTGCTCGCCAGCCCGCACAGCCAGATCCTGGGGATCGGCGTCGGGACGCCGGGCATCGTCGACGGCGACGGCACGATCCGCTGGGCGGTCAACCTGTACTGGACCGACCTGCCGCTCGGCAAGCGCCTGCGCCGACCACTACGACCTGCCGACGGTCGTCGCCAACGACAGCCGGGCCGCCGCGCTCGCGACGTACCTGTTCGAGGGCGAGGACCGGCCGGCAAACCTGATCGCGATCAAGGTCGGGCACGGGATCGGCGCCGGCCTCGTGCTCGATGGCGAGCTCTTCGACGGCGACGGCTTCGGGGCCGGCGAGATCGGCCACATCGTCGATCGAGCCCGACGGCGCGCCGTGCCACTGCGGCCGGTTCGGCTGCCTCGAGACGGTGGCCAGCGTCCCGTCGATCCTGCGACGCGCCTTCTTCCGCGCCCGTGAGCGAGCACGCGCCGCGATCCCGCAGAGCATCGACGGCGATCGCGCAGGCCGGCGACCGAAGGCGACGAGCTCGCGCTCGGCGTCGTCCGCTCCGCCGGCCGTGCCCTCGGCGCCGCAATCGCCAGCCTGATCGGCGCGCTCGACGTCCGACGGATCGTCGTCCTCGGACAGTGTGACGGTGCTCGGCGAGCCGTGGCTCGAGGCGATGCGCGACGAGGCCGCGCCGACGGACGCTCGCGACTGCTCGCGCGCGAAACCGAGATCGTCAACGGCGGCCTGGCCGACGACGCCGTCCTGCTCGGGACGTGCGCGCTGCTGCTGACCCGCGAGCTCGGCCTGACGGTGCGGCGATGACGACTGACCGCGCGGCCACGACCGGCGACCGAGGCCACGACCCGCAGCGCCGCAGCGCCTCTGCTCGTCGGCGTCGACGTCGGCGGCACCAAGATCGCGGTGCTCATCACGACCCCCGACGGCGCCATCCTCGGTCGAGCCACCCGGGCCTCCTCCGCGGGCGACCAGGACGGGGCCGCCGAGGCCATCGCCGCCGCCATCGACGACCGCGCTGGCCGACGCCGGCGCCAACGTCGACGACGTCGCGGCCATCGGCGTCGGCGTTCCGGGCCGCGTCGACCCGGTCACCGGCAACGTGACCCTCGCCGTCAACCTCGGCTGGACGGACCTCGCCCTGCGCGACGCGCTCGAGGCACGGCTCGGCCGGCCGTGTCGTCATCGAGAACGACGTCCGAGCCGCGGCCGTCGGCCTCCACGACCGCCGCGTCGCTCGGCGGCAGCCGACGACATCGCCTATCTCGCGTCGGGACCGGGATCGCGGCCGGCGTCGATCCTCGACGGCCGGCTCCATCGCGGCGCGCGCGGCCTGGCCGGCGAGATCGGCCACGCCATCGTCGGACACGGCCGGGCCGCGTCTGCGCCTGCGGCCAGCGGGGCTGCCTCGAGGCGCTCGTGTCGGGGCCGTCGATCGCGCGGCGCGCGGCAGAGGCGCTAGCCACGGACGCCGGCGGATCGCGCCTCGGCTCGATTCCCGCGAACGAGCTCACCGCGGTCGACGTCTACGAGGCCGCGGCCGCGGGCGACCCGCTCGCCGACGAGATCGTCGAGGACGTCGGCCGGCAGCTCGCCTGGGCCATCCACCTGCTGGTCATGGCCTACGACGTCGACCGGGTCGTCCTCGGCGGCGGCGTCTCGCATGCGGGCGACACATTCATGGCACCCGATCCTGCGCGAGCTCGACGCCTGCGGGCCGCCTCGCCGACTCGCCGCGCGAGCTGCTGCCCGCCCGGCGTCGTCGATGGCCTGCTGCCGGTCGGCGCCGACGCCGGCGCGCTGGGTGCTGTCGCGATCGCACAGCAGCGCGCTCCAGCGAGCATGGCCTCGGAGGGACCGGCGCCAACGGCGGAGCGGAGGTGGGCCACGTTCAGCGAGGCGTGATGCCCCAGCGAGGTCGTCGAGACACACGCACGACACACGACGGAGCACAGGAGAGAGGAGACCAACCGAACGCATGAGCAATCAACGTTTGATCGCACTGACGGCGCTGATCGCGCTGCTCATCGGGGCCTGCTCGCCGGCGCGTGCACGGCGTCGCCGTCCGCGGCTCGCCCGCGGCCGCCGCCGGCCGCCAGCCGCCCGAGCGCCGGCGCCGAGGCGTCCACCGCGGCATCGGAGCCCCCGCCAGCGAGGCCCCTCTGGCCGTCGACCCGGCCGAGGCCGTCATCACCGGCGTCGAGGCCGGCGCCGAGATCACGCTTCTGGACGTTCTACCTGTCGCCGACGTTCGACGAGTACATCAAGGACACGATCGCCCGATTCGAGGCGACCTACCCGGGCGTCAAGGTCAACTGGGAGGACCACCAGGCGCACGTTCCAGGACGACCTAACGAACGCGTTCGCCGCCGGCAACGCCCCGGACGTCATCAACCTTCGGTCAGCGAGGGCTGGGTCAGCGAGTACGCCGGCAAGGGCCTGCTGCTGACCTCGACGACGAGCGTCCCGCAGGCCGTCAAGGACATCTACTTCCCGGGCCTCTGGAAGCCAGCAGCTCGTCGACGGCAAGAACTACCAGTTCCCGTGGTACCAGGGCATCAGCGTCGAGCTGATCAACAAGCGCAGATCTACGAGACGAACGGCGCCGGCCTCAACGTCGCGGACTTCCCGAAGACGATCGACGGACTGCCGGCCTCTGCCAGACCATCAAGGACAAGACCGGCACGCTGTGCGACATCCGCCTGACCGTCAACGACCTGCTCGCGCAGATGGTCTACGAGGGCGACGTCAAGGTCATCAGCGACGACGGCAAGACGTTCACCTTCGACTCGCCCGAGGGCGTGGCGTGGCTGCAGATGTACGTCGACATGGTCAAGGCCGGGACGGTCGACAACGACCGTCCTGATCACCGGCGACGACCGCGTCGGCCTCGATGCTCTTCTCGGCCGGCCAGGCGCCGTTCTACCAGACCGGCCCGAACCTCATCCGCGAAGTCAAGGCCAACAACCCAGGCCTGTACGGCGACCTGGCCGTCGGTGCCGCCCCGCGTCGGCAAGTCCGGCGTCGCTGGGCAAGGGCCTGATGGCGCATCTCCGTCAAGGCGGACACCAAGTTCCCGAACGCCGTCCATCGCGCTCGCGCAGTTCTTCACGAACCCGCGGAGCATGGTCGAGTTCGCCAAGCAGGTCGCCGATCTACCCGTCGATCCCCGGCCGCGTACGACGATCCGTTCTTCTCGACGCCGCCCGACGCCGATCGAGGACAGCGCCCGGCCGATCGCCAAGGACATCATCTCGCAAGTACGACGACATCGTCCCGACCATCCCCAAGAAGGCCGACGTCAACGCAGATCGTCCTCAAGGCGGTCGAGTCGGCGCTGTTCAACGGCGTCGCCGCGCAGCAGGCGCTCGACCGACGCCGTCGCCGACGGCCAACGCGCTGATCCAGTAGCTCAACCGCTAGCGAGATCCCCCGGGCCTCCCCGGCTCGGACACCGCCTGGCCCGTCCGCGCGCCAGCCGGCGAACGGGCCGGCACCATCGGACGGACCATGACCAGCAAGGTTCACGGCCACGCCCTACCTGTTCCTCGCGCCGGCGCTCGTGCTGCTCGGCGATCTTCGTCGCTGTACCCGATCGTCGCGGTCGTCTACTACAGCTTCACCGACTACGACATCGTCCGCCGCCGGTCTGGATCGGGCTCGAGAACTACCGAGCAGCTGCTCGACGACCCGACGTTCTGGCTGGCGCTCGACGCACTCGTTCGTCTACCTGCTCGTGACGCCGATCCTCATCGTCCTGTCGATCGTGCTGGCGATCGTCGTCAACCGGCAGCTGCGCGGGATCCACATCTTCCGGGCGCTGTACTTCGTCCCGGCGGTCAGCGGCAGCATCGCCATCGGCATCGTCCTGGCGCTGGCTGTTCGACCGCAACGGGCTCATCAACAGCGTGCTCCTGTCGTCGGGCGTCATCGACGAGCCGGTCCAGTGGCTGGCCGACGCCGGCCCTCGTCCTGCCGATCGCGATGCTGCTCACGATCTGGGCGGGCGTCGGCTACTACTCGGTGATCTTCCTGGCCGGCCTCCAGAACATCCCCGAGGAGCTGTACGACGCCGCCCGCATCGACGGCTGCAACGACTTCCAGAAGCACTGGCACGTCAGCCTGCCCGGGCTGCGGCCGCAGATCGTGTTCGTGGCGGTCATCTCGAGCCTGGCCGCGCTCAAGGTGTTCGACGAGATCTACGTCCTGACCGAACCGGACCGGCGGCATCCTCGACAGCGGCGTCACGATGGTCTTCTACCTCTGGCAGCAGGCGTTCCGGCTGCAGCCACGCCGGGCTACGCGTCGGCGATCGCGATCGTGCTGCTGGCCGTCACGCTGGTCTTCTCGATCGTCAACGTCCGCATCCTCGAGCGCGGCGAGGCGAGCGGACTGATGGCGTGCCACCGATGGCCCGGTCGCCGAGCGTCGGCCGATCGCCCGTCGCCGCGCGCCGCCGCGGCGCGCGCCGGTCGCCTCGAGCGGCGCTGCTGGTACGTCGTGCTGATCGGCGATCGCGCGTCATCACGGTCTTCCCGTTCTTCTGGATGCTGCTGACGTCGCTCAAGGGCCCGATCGACCCGATCAACTCGGTGCCGCCGCAGTTCCTCCCGAACGACCCGACGCTCGCGAACTACGAGCAAGGTCCTCGGACCGCTGCCGATCCCGACGCTTCTTCCTCAACAGCCTGATCGTCGCGGTCGCCGTCGACGGCTGCTGAACGTGCTGGTCGCCGCGCTGGCCGCCTACCCGCTGGCCAAGATGCGGTTCCGCGGCCGCGACGCGATCTTCTACCTGCTGCTCGCGACGCTCATCGTGCCGGCCCAGCTGACCTACATCCCGAGCTTCGTCCTGGCGGTCAACGTCTTCCACTACTACGACACGCTGCCGGCGCTGATCTTCCCGAACCTCGTGAGCGCCTTCAACATCTTCCTGCTGCGCCAGGCGTTCCGGGGCGTGCCGCAACGACCTGATCGATGCGGCCCGCATCGACGGCGCCGGCGAGTTGCGGATCTGGTGGCGCGATCCTGCTGCCGATCGTCCGGCCGTCGCTCGCGGCGGTCGCGATCTTCACGTTCGTCACGTCGTGGAACGACTTCCTGTGGCCGTCGCTGATGCTCCACACGCGGACGGGCATGACGCTGCCGGTCGGGCTGGCCGCGCTGCAGGGCTTCTTCAGCTCCGACTTCCGCGTCGATCGCCGCCGGCGTCGACGATGACGGTCATCCCGATCCTGATCTTCTTCATCGTCGTCCAGCGCTACTTCGTCCGCGGGCTGGCGGGCGCGGTCAAGGGGTGACGTCGGAGCCGCGCTCGCGCGACGCGATCCTGGGACGGGTCATGCTCGCGTTCGAGGGGGAGACGCTGCCCGGACTGGGTCGCAGCGCGCCTGGCGGCGGCCCCGGTTGCCGGGATGACCGTGTTCCGGCACCACAACGTTCGGTCGCCGGGACAGGTTCGCGAGCTGACCGAGGCGTTCCAGCGGGCCGGCGCAGGCGCGGGTGGCGCGGCCGCGAGTCCGGGCGGTTCGGCGGCGGCCCCGCTGCTCGTCGCTGCGGACCAGGAAGGCGGCCAGCTCCAGGCGCTCGGCGACGAGACCACTGCGTTCGCCGGGAACATGGCGCTCGGGCGCGGTCGGCGACGACGATCTCGCCGAGCGGGTGGGGATCGGCGATCGGCCGTGAGGCGCGAGCGATGGGCGTCAACGTCGTCTACGCGCCGGTCCTGGACCTCGCGTCCGAACCGGCCAATACGGCGCTCGGGGTTCGCTCGTTCGGCGACGATCCGACTGCCGTTGCGCGCCTGGGCGCGGCCATGATCCGCGGGCTCCAGAGTGCGGGCGTGGCGGCCACGGTCAAGCACTTTCCGGGGCTCGGCGCGGTTCGCGAGGACACCCACTACGGGCTCGGGATCCGTCGATGCCGACCGAGCGACACTCGACGCGACGACGCTCGTGCCGTTCCGGGCGGCCATCGCGGCGGGCGCCCGGCTCGCCATGTCCGCCCACATCGCCGTGCCGGCCCTGACCGGCGACGCGACCCTGCCCGCGACCCTGTCTCGCGCGGTGATGACCGGGCTGCTCCGGGACGAGCTCGGCTTCCAGGGCGTGACGATCAGCGATGCGCTCGACATGCGTGCCCTCGCCCAGGGTGCCGATCAGGCCGCGCAGATCGAGGCCGCCGTCCGGGCGGGCGTGGACCTGCTGCTCTGCGCGGCCGATCGCGACGCGCTCGGGCGGATCGAAGCGGCGCTTCTCGGGGCGGAGGCGCGCGGCGGCTTCGACGCCGGCGAGCTCGCCGCATCGGGCCGTCGCGTGGCTGGAGCTGCGCGCCTGGCTCGGGTCGGCCGGCCCCGCGCCGGATCTCTCGGTGGTCGGGTCCGCCGAGCACCGAGCACTGTCCCGCGAGCTTGCCGAGCGATCGATCACGCTTGTCCGGGGCAACCCGATCCTGCCCGCGGACGCGCGCATCCTCGCGATCATGCCCCAGCCGACCGACCTGACCCCGGCCGATACCTCGTCCACGATCGCGCCAGGTCTGGGTCGCGCGTTGCGAGGGCGGTTCGACTCCGTGGCGGAGGTCGTTGTCGGGATTGGCCCGACCGAGTCCGAGATCGCCGGCGTCCGTCAGCGTGTGGACGATGGCGGGTTCGCAGCCGTGGTCGTCGGGACGATCGACGCGATCCGCCATCCCGGGCAATTCGAACTGGTTCGAGCCCTGGCCGCCACGGCAACACCGGTCGTGGCGGTGGCGCTCCGGACACCGTGGGACGTCGCGGACTACCCGCCCGGGGTTCCGGCGGTCTGCACCTACTCGATCCTGCCCGACTCGCTCGACGCCCTGGCGGCGGCGCTGATTGGCGCGATCCTGTTCAGCGGCCGCCTCCCGACGGCGGTACCCGGACTCCGCGCGGCGCAATCATCGGATCGGCGATAGTGCGAGGGTGACCCTCCGAGACGAAATCCTCGAACAGCCTTCCGTAGCGGCGCGGTTCCTGGAGACGCAGGCCGGCCCAATCGAGGCGATCGCCGCGTCCGTTCGCGATCGAGGGATCAGGCATGTCGTCATCGCGGCTCGCGGAACGTCCGACCATGCGGCGTTGTACGCGCAGTACGTCCTGGGGATCCGTCATCGCCTCTCGGTGGCGCTCGGGACGCCGTCCATCGTGTCGCTCTATGGCGTCGCGCCGGACCTCGCCGATACGCTGGTCATCGGGATCAGCCAGTCGGGCGCCTCGCCGGATATCGTGGCCGTCCTTGCCGCTGCCAGAGCGCAGGGTGCGCCCACCGTCGCCATCACCAATGAACCCGGTTCGGCGCTGTCGGAGGCGGCGGACCGGACGATCGACCTCGGGGCCGGCGCCGAGCGGGCGGTGGCGGCGACCAAGACCTACACGAGCGAGCTCCTCGCGATCGCGATGTTGTCGGCCGCGCTTGGCGGCGAGGGGGCCGATCGCCAGGCGCTTGCGGCGCTGCCCGGAACCCTGGCCACTGCCCTGGAGGTCGAACCCGATATCGAGCGGATCGCCCGCGACCAGGCCGGCTCCACCCGGGCCATCCTGATCGCCCGCGGGTACGAATACGCCACCGCGCGTGAATGGGCGTTGAAGCTCAAGGAGCTCGCCCGGGTCTTCGCGGATCCGTACTCCTCGGCCGATTTCCAGCATGGTCCGCTCGCGCTTGTCGAGCCGGGTGTCCCGGTGCTGGCCGTCGTCCGGGAGGGCGCGCCCGAGGCGGACCTGGTCGCCCTGCTCCGCCGTCTTCGCGGGGATCTGGACGCCGAGCTGATGGTCGTGTCGGATCGCGTCGAGGCGTTGTCGGTCGCGACGTGGCCCGTCGTGCTGCCGGAAGGAACGCCGGAGTGGCTCGGTCCAATCGTTTCGATCGTCCCGGGGCAGCTGCACGCCATGCATCTGACCCGTGCCAGGGGCCTCGATGAGGAACGGCCGCGCAATCTCCTGAAGGTGACCCGAACGACCTGATCCCTGGGATCAGCCCTCGACGAGCCGCAGCAGCTCGCCGACGCGCGCGATCGCATCTGGCGTGCGATAGATCGTGTTGTTGAACGTGAAGCCCGTGAAACCGGCGGCCAGGTACGGCTGGAGCGCCTCGGCGGCCTGTTCTGACGTGCCCGCGGTGACGTGGGGGCGGCGATCGGCCGGCACGTGGACCAGGAGAGACTCGGCCTCTCGTTCAGTCGCCGCGACGACGACCGGTGCCTGCATCGTGAGCTCGATCGTCGAGGGGTCGCGCCCGAGCGCCTCGCAATACCCCTCGAGGACTTCCTTCTTGTGCTGGAGCATCTCGAGGCCGAGCGCGAACCAGTGGGTCATGTCCGCGTGTTTCGCCGCGATCCGGAGAGTCCGCTGCTCACCGCCACCACCGACAAGGATCGGCGGACCGCCCGGCTGGACCGGGCGCGGCACGTTGAGTGCCTCGTGGATCCGGTAGTGCTGGCCGTCGAAGCTCGGTCGATCATCGGTGAACATCGCGCGAATGATCGTGAGCGCCTCGTCGAGTCGGTCCATCCGCTCACGGATCGGCGGGAAATCGAAGCCATACCCGGCGTGCTCCTCCTCGTTCCAGGCGGCGCCCAGGCCCAGGATTGCGCGACCACCCGAGATGGCATCGAGCGTGGTGACCGTCTTGGCGAGAAGCGCCGGGTTGCGATACGTGACGCCGGTCACGAGGGTCGCCAGCCGAACCCGCTTCGTCTCGCGGGCGAGCGCGGCCAACGTCGACCACCCTTCGAGCATCGGGTCAGTGACGGGCCCGACGCCCTGGATCTGGTACAGGTGGTCCATCACGGTGACGAGGCTGAAGCCGGCCTCCTCCGCGATGTGGACGTCCTCGACTATGCGATCGAAGACGCGCTCGGTGGGCGTGTCGGGGAAGGTGTAGTTGGGCATGTGCAGGCCGAACCAGGGACGCAAGGAAACCTCCACGGATCAAGTGGGATCTAGCCCAGTCTTGCCGAGAACCGGATTCTGCACCGGCTGGCGAGACATGGTCTGGCCCCCGGTCGCGCTTCGCAGCCGGGGGCCGTGATGAGAGCGTGAGGGAAGATCTAGCCCGCCGCTACCTGGGCCTCCCGCTCCAATCGTTCGATGAACGCTTCCTCTGCTCGGGGATCTTCGAACCGAATGCGAACGATCAGCCCATTGGCGGGATCGTCGGCGTGTCCAATCGTGAAGGCGGGCTCATCCTCGAGGGCGTGCCCGGTCACGTCTTGATCGTCCCAGGCGCAAAGGCCTCCTCGACAGAGCATCGGCATCGTCTTGTCCTCCAACTACTCAGAATTCGGATGGCTGCCTGACGGTCAGCCCTGAAGGGCCTGGACGTAGATATCGAGGAGTGCCGGTAGCCAGTCCATGAAATAGTCGATGCCTTGGCCGTCTGCTCCGTGCCGGTCCTTGGCCGGCGTCCCGTCGGCGAGGGTATGCCCGACAAAGATCACGATCTGGTCCGGGACTCCCTGCGCCTTCGCCTCGGCGACCGCCCACTCGACCTGCGACGCAGTCAAGGCCGGCGCACCAGGCTCAGGTGGGGTGGAGAACAACTCGGTGAGGGTGCCGATGGACACCCAATTCGTGGAGTGTTGGACCGCGATGTTGCCCTTGTCGGACCGCGAGTTGTTGAAGCATTCGTGCGCCGACGCGACTCCGGCCATCACCGAAAACAAGGCTGAGCGCCAGACCCAGCGAGCGCGGATTCGTTGACCCATGTTCGGCCTCCTTGGTGGCTCCTCGTGGAGAGAAGCTGCCAATCGAACGTAGGGCCGGGCACAGCCGGCGTCGTCGTGGCGGGCACGAGACTTCGTTTCCGTGGCAGCACGGATGCGGACGCGCGGTACGGCTCTGCCAATATGCGACCGATGGGGATGCAGCGGTTCGCCCAGGTCATTGCCCTCCTCGCGATCCTCGTGGCGATGGTCGCCGTGATCGCGGTTGCCGTCATGCCAAACCCCGAACGGATCGTGCTGCTGATCGCTGGCGCCGTTGTTGGCGGGCTAGCCATCGCCCTCGGCTTGCTTGTTGCCCGTGGGGAACCGAGAAACATCGTCGCCGTTCTGCTCGCGTGGCACGGCTTCAACGTCGTGGCGTTCGTGACCCGCGATCTGTACTACGGCGCCGCCAGTCAAGGTGCGTTACCACTCAACGGTCTGGCGGTCGCGTTCCTGCGCGAAAGCGCCGTCTGGCTTTACGCCGCGGTCGCGTTGCTCCTGGTGCTCTTCCCGAACGGGCGAGTCCCGGGCCCGCGATGGAGATTGTTGCCTCCGACCATCGTGTTCGTGGGGGTGGCGTTCCAGCTCAGCGGGTTGCTGGATCCGGCACCGTTTCCTCAGCCACTCCAGGATCTCCCCAGCCCCCTCGGCGGTTCGGCTCCGCTGCTCTTCGACGTCGCGAGCCTGGGCGGGTTGATCGGGCTCCTGGCGGTGACCGTCTTGACGGCCACTGCGCTCGTCGCGAAGTTCCGGCGCAGCGTCAGCGCCCTGGAACGGGCACAGCTCAAGTGGTTGTCACTGGCGGGCATTGCCCTGCCGGCCGCCCTTCTTGGATGCCTGGTCGAATTCATCATCCTGGGGAAACCGGAGTGGTTCAGCCTCATCGCGTTGCTGATCATCATCGCCGGCGTCCCAGCGGCGATGGCGATCGCGATCCTGCGCCACGACCTGTACGACGTCGACAAGGCCATTGCTGGGATCGTCGTCTACGGCGCCGCTTCGGGCGCGCTGCTAGCGATCTATGCGTCGGCCTCGTTTGCCGGGAGGGCTGTTCCTGGGGCCAGGCTCCGCGGCCACGGCGGCCGCAGCGACTGCGATCTGTGCGATCGCACTGATGCCGGTGCTGACGCTTATTCGTCGGATCGTGGATCGACGCCTCTACCCGCTTCGGCAGGGCGGCACGACAAGCGATCGATGATCTTGCCCGGCGCACCCACGCGGGCAGAGCTCGACCAGAGGAGCTCGAAACCGTGCTCCGCGACGCCCTTCGCGACCCGGCGCTGCGAGTTGGGTATCGGCTCCCGGGGACGCCCGGTTTCGTCGACGCGAATGGCACCGTGGTCGACGGCGACGGAGGCATCCGGGTCGTGCTGGGCGGTGCGCAGATCGGCGTGCTGGTTCCCGGGTCTGAGCCGTCTGGCGCATCACCCGTGGCCGAAGTGGCGGCCGACGCCGCGGTCCTGGTGGAGGTTGTACGGCTCCGACTGGAGCTGAGCGGCGCGTTGCGCGACGTCAGAGAACAGCCGGACACGTCTGGTCCAGGCGGCGCTCGAGGAACGACGACGCCTGGAACGCGACCTCCACGACGGTGCGCAGCAGCGACTCGTCTCGCTTGGCATGGCCATCCGCGTGGCCCAGCGCCACCTTGGGGATGGGACGGTCGACGTTCACGGGCTGCTCGATCAGGCCGTCGCGGAGCTCGGGACGGCGGTCGCCGAGCTCCGACGGCTCGCACATGGCGTCCGTCCGGTGGGTCTTGACGATGGACTTCGGGAGGCCCTCATCACCCTGACCCAGGGCGCCCCGGTGCCCGTCCGGATCGACGTTGATGCGAACGACGTGTCCGACGAGCTTGCAACCACGGCCTATTACGTGGCGAGCGAAGCGGTCGCGAACGCCATCAAGCACGCGGACCCGCGGGCGATCGATGTGTCTGTGGCGCGCGCCGGCGGCCTGTTGCACGTCCGCGTGGTCGATGATGGCCGCGGCGGCGCGACAAGACGAGATGGGGCTGGCCTGGCCGGACTGGCAGACCGGGTCGAGGCGCTTGGTGGTTCGCTCCGCCTCCAGAGCGAGCTCGGGAATGGAACGATTGTCGAGGCGGTGCTTCCATGCGCATCGTGATTGGAGACGACTCGGCGCTCTTTCGCGAAGGGCTCGCTCGCCTGTTAGCCGACGCGGGTCACGAGATCGTTGCGCGAGCCGGCCGACGCAACAGACCTCATCGCCGCCGTGGTGGCCAACCAACCGGACCTGGCAATCATCGACATCCGGATGCCACCGGACGGGACCGATGACGGCGCGCGGGCCGCTCGTGAGCTTCGCCGCCTCTATCCGACGCTTGGCATCGTCCTTCTGTCGCAGCATCTCGAGACTCGCCATTCGGTGGAATTGGTCGCCGGCGGCAGGTTCGGCTACCTGTTGAAGGACCGGGCGTTTGATGTGGACGACTTCCTCGATGCTCTCCGACGCGTTGCGGAGGGCGGTTCTGCCCTCGACACTGAAGTCGTCGCGCGGCTCCTGGCACCGAATGACCGTGACGAAGCGATGGCGGGATTGACGGCACGGGAGCGGGAAGTGCTGGCGCACGTCGCCGAAGGGCTCTCGAATGCGACGATCGCCCGGCGCCTATGGCTGACTGAGCGAACGGTGGAGGCGCACATCAGCAGCATCATGGGCAAGCTCGGGCTGTCCGAGAGCGATGGCTACCATCGGCGCGTACGCGCGGTGCTGGCCTATCTCGGCACGGGAGCCTCCGCCAAGGCCGAGTCCGGGAGACTCAGTCAGCCCAGGTAGCGACCGAGCCAATCGAGGACGTCGGCGTAGGCCGCAGCCGCCTGCTCGGCGTTGTAGCGCTGGCCGGTGTCGTTGAAGAAGGCGTGGTCGACGCCCGGGTAGGTCTTGAGGTCGTGCTCGAGGCCGGCGGCCGTCGAGCGCGGCTTCGGCAGTGTCGCGCGAGGCGTTGACTCTGGCGTCCTGCTCGGCGTATACGCCGAGGACCGCCGCGGTGTTGCCGGAGAAGTCCGGCGTGGAGGGAGCCGGGCCATAGAACGGGATGGCCGCCGCGAGTCGTTCGTCGCCCGCATCGAGCAGGGCCCAGACCATGCCGCCACCAAAGCAGAAGCCGATCGCTCCGAGCTTGGCGCCCGGGGCGCGGCGTTCGAGCTCGTCGAGACCGGCCTTCATGTCGCCGACGAGGCGCTCGGTGGAGGCGTTGCGAGAGGGCGGCCTGGACATCGCCCTGGGCGAGCGTTTCGCTGCCGCCTTCCTCGGACAGGAGGTCGACGGCGAGGGCGGAGTAGCCGTCGGCGGCGAGGCGGGACGCGACCGAGCGGATGTGGTCGTTGAGACCACGGTTCTCGTGGAACGACGAGCATTGCGCCCTTGGGCGTGGTGGCCGCAGCGAAGAACCCGCTGGACGTCGACGGTCGGGCCCGGGAAGGTGATCGCCTCGCCGTCGATGGCGGCGGACGCGGCGGGCTCGCCGGTGGCGACGCGGCCGGGCCGGCCGTCGCGGGAGGTTCTGCCGAACCGGTCGGGAGCGTCGTCAGGCCCGGGCTTGCAGAGCCGCTCGCCGGAGCGCACGCCTCGAGCAGCGTGACCGCAGCCGCGGCCGACAGACCGAGGAGGGCGAGCCGTCGCAAGGGCTTCGCGTCGGCGTGATGATCCCGTCTGCCCAATCCTCGCCGACCTCGGTCGCGAGGTAGTCGTGGAGTGCCATCGATTCGAGGGTACGGCGATCGGCCGGAAGCGGTTCTCGGGACCGGCCTCGGGCGGCTCGATGTTGGCCTTGGACCTGCCCGCTTGGTCGAGGCCCTGCCGCGGCTCCGGATCCGGCCAAACTTCCACCCCTGGACTCTTAGGCCGCGTTTCGGGCTCCAGGAGGACCGCTCAACGGTCGAGTCGAGCGTGCTTCAGCGTGAAATCGGCCGAATTGCTGGCCGGATCGCGGTCGAGTTCGGCCTAAGAGTCCACCGGCGAAAGTCTGACCACGATCCGCGCCAATTCGTGACAAACGTGCACGGGACGAGAATCTGGCCGGAGAGTGGCCGCGGATTGGGACTCCTGGGCAAGGCCAGGCGGCCGGAACGGGGCATGGCCGGGCGAGCAGGCCCGGGCTACAGCCCGCTGTAGGCGTGCAGACCGCTGAACCAGAGCGAGCCGGAGTACGTCACCAGCACCATCCCGAAGCCCACGACCAGCAGCAGCGCCGCCGGACGACCGGCCCAGGAGCGCACGTTCCGGGCGTGCAGGTAGACCGCGTAAATCAGCCACGTGACGAGCGCCGCTGTTTCCTTGGGATCCCAGCCCCAGTACCGCGACCACGCGATCGACGCCCACCACGAACCCAGGATGATCATCGTCGCGAAGATCGGGAACCCGATGATCACCGCCCGATAGGCCGCCTCGTCGAGCACCTTGTGCGTGGGCAGCCAGTTGAACCGATCGTTCTGACCCTGGATGAGATACCCGACGCCGGCCGCGAAGCTCGTGGCGAAGATCCCGTAGCTGAGCACCGCCATCCCGACATGGATCGTCAGGAGCGGCGCGTTCTGGAGGGCCGGCACCAGCGGCTTGATCTCCGAGGGCAGGCTCGCCGCGTAGAGCAACAGCGCAAGCGCCGCCCCAAGTGGCAGGAAGCCGATCGATCGGATCGAATATCGACGCTGCAGATAGAGGTAGCCGCCGACCATCGAGAACGCGAACGCGACGCTGAACTCGAACATGTTGCCCCACGGTCCGCGCCCAACGATGACCGCGCGAAGGATCAGTGACACACCGAGCAGTAGCCAGCCCGCAAGGCTCAACCCGAGGGCCGCGCGCGACAGCGGGGTCGATGAGGCAGCCGTGGACGGGCCGCTGGTGGCGGACCGCACCTGGGCGTTGACGAACGATCCCGTGACCACGCCGGCATAGGCCGGCTGCCGACCCGGGACGACGACCGATACCGTTCGGCGGCCGTTCGCCAGCATCACCGCGTGACCGATGTGCGCCGCGAACCCGAGCGCGATGAACACCACGCCCAGCGAGAACAGTCCGGACGAAACGGCTTCCAGCGTCATGCCCTCCGAGACGCGCCGGACGCGGTCGGAGTTGCGGTGCGAGGGCGGAGACGTCGCGTGGTCATTCGATTGGTCAGGCCGCGGCCGCGCCGCCGGGCTTGGGACCCCGAGATGCGGGCACGACCGCGGCCCGCGTCTTGACCTTCAGGACCAGCCCGCAGTTCGAGCACGTATCAACGAGCGCGGAACGCCCCAACGCGCACATCGGGCAGATGACCGCCAACTGGTCGCGGCATTGGTCGCAGCGACGCGTGCCGGACGCATAGATCAGGCCGTCGCGGCGGCAGTACGGGAGCCCGACCGGGAAGACGGGTTCGCCGCCCGGCCCGATCTCGGCCACCCGCGCACCCTCCACGAAGTCGACGCGGACACGAGGCTTGCGAACCAGGTAGATGAAGATGCCGAGCGCCAGAAACGTCAGGAACGGTGCGACCAGCCCGAGCACGACAAGGACCGGCAACATCGCGATCAAGCCGCCCCAGTCGGGCAACACGAACAGGGACAGGATGTCGATGATCTGGGTCCAGATCCCGTTGAGAACGTCGACAAGATTCACGGCCGCATCCTACCAGTCCCACCGGTCCGGGGAGCCCGTCGCGGGTTGCCTCGTTTGGTGGTCGCGCCACGCCCCGGTGACCAGCCGACGCGGTCCGTTTCGGCGGGGTCACCGTCCGACTGCGAGGCGGCCGAGGTCGATGCCACCGGGCGCGGCGGTCGCGGATTTCCGATCGACGATGCGGACAACCGACCGCTGCTGAGCCGACCGAGCAGCCATGCGGAGCCCGCCGTCCGGGCGCCGCGCATCCGGGCGTCGTACTTCAGGTCGCGGTCGTCGGTTACGACCAGCAGACCCGCCGTTCCGTCCGGGCCATCGACGAGCCGGACCTCGTCGACGAGCGACACGATCACGGCGTCGGCCGTGCGCGGCCCGCTGTACCGAACCGACGTCCCGGCCGCGATCCGCTCCCCACGAAGACCGCGCTCGGGCGGACCGTCGAACACGAGCTCGATGGCGACCGGTGCCGGGACGACGGCCCGAAGGCGACCGATCAACGTCGCGGCGGGTGCCGCTCCGGCCGACCGCTGAATGCTGTGGAGCAGGTTCGTGCCATCGATCAATAGACGCCGGGTGTTCGCGAGCGGGTTGCGGTCGGGGGCGGGCATTTGCGTCCATCGTACGCGGGGAAGGGCGCCCGGCTACGATCGAGCCCGTGAGCCCGACTCGATGAGCCTCCTGCTCCTGGTCGACCTTGACGGGGTCGTGTACCGCGGCGCTGACCCCGTGCCGGGTGTCGCGGCGGTGCTCGCCGATCGAGCGGCACGTGGTGACGACATCGTCTACGTCACCAACAACTCGATGCATTACGGCGCCGAGTACCAGACCCGTCTGGCGGCGATGGGGGCGCCGGTGACACCCGAGACGGTCGTTTCGTCCGCCCGAGCTACGGCCCTGTACCTCCGCGAGCACGATCCGGAGATCCGTCGCGTGCTGGTGTTCGGGGCCGGGGGACTCGAGCGCGAGCTCCGCGACGCCGGCTACGACGTGGTCAACACCGGGTATGCCGCGACCAGGGTCAGCCAGGAAGGGATTGACGGGTATGCCGCGGCCGGTCATCCCGACGCGGTGGTCGTCGGCCTGGACCCCAACCTGACCTACGTTCGGCTTGCCGTGGTGGCGGATTGCATCCGTGCCGGCGCCCACTTCATCGCCACGAACCGCGACCCGGTCTATCCGACCGAGCGCGGGCTCCAACCGGGTGCGGGCTCGCTCGTCGCCGCGGTGGAGGCCGCGACGGGGGTCGTGCCCGTATCCATCGGCAAGCCGGCCCCGTACCTGCTGGAAGCGGCCGCGCACGTCGTTGGTCGCGAGCCGTCCGAGGCGATCATGATCGGCGACGGGATCGGCACGGACCTGGCCGCCGCCCGAGCCGTCGGGGCCCGTTGCGTCCTCATGCTGACGGGCGTGACAACCCGCGCCCAGGTCGAGGCACTACCGGCGGACGAACAGCCCATGGCGATTGCCGCGGACGCCGCCGAACTCGCGGCGATCCTGGAGGGACTGAGCCCCGGTTCGCCCTGACCGCACCCTACTGACCGGATGCGGTTGTCTGCACCTCGGGAATGCCGGCGGCCCAGGCATCGAATTCGAAGCGCAGCGGCGCAAGTGCGCTCTCGTCTGCGAACGCCACCTCGAGGGCCCGACGGTTGATCGCCCAGAGCTCTGGAAGGGTCAAGCCGATCGCCTCAATGGCGCGAACGTATTCCTCCGAGAGCGTGATGTCGGAGACCGTCGTGTCGTCGGTGTTGAGCGTCACCGGAACGCCGGCACGGTGGAGCCGCGCCAGGGGGTGCTCCGCCACCGAGGACACGATCCCGGCCTGCCAGTTGGAGGTGGGACAGAGATCGAGGGTGACGCCACGCGCGATCAGCTCCTCGCAGAGCCCCTGATCGTCCGCGGCGCCCGGGCCGTGTGCGATCCGCTCCGGGTTGACGGCGAGCGCGCGCCGAACCTGCGCCGCACCGCCCCATTCCCCGGCGTGCGTGGTGATCCGCAGGCCCTCGGCGCGAGCGGCTTCGAACGCCTCGGCGTGCGTCAGGGGATCGGGAAACGCGGCCTCGGGTCCGGCCAGGTCCCAGCCGGTCAACCCTTCGTCGCCATACCGGGCCGCGGTGCGTGCCAATTCGAGGTTCGCAGCCGGGTCGTGCGAGCGCAGCGCCGTTGAGATCAACCGGACGACCACCCCGGTCCGGCTTGCCGCATCTCGAGCGCCCCGGCAGACGGCCGCGATGCCATCGGCGAGCGACAGCCCGCGGGCCACATGGAGGAGCGGGCCCCAACGGATCTCCAGGTAACGCACGCCGTCCGCGGCCTTGGTCTCGACGAGTTCCGCGGTGATCCGCTCGAGCGCTTCTGCGTCCTGCATCAGCGCGATCGGCAGGTCGAACGCCTGAAGCAGCTCGGCCTGGCTGGCGCACGGCATCGGCGCGATCAACGCCGCTGACATCCCTGCCCAGGTTCGGGGTGCATCGATCCCGCGCGTGCGCGCGAGATCGAGCGCCGTGTCGACCCGGAGCGAGCCGTCGAGGTGGAGGTGCAGCTCGGTCTTGGGCATCGCGTCGATCAGCCGCCGCAGGGGCTGGCCGGTCAGCGGGCTGCCGGTGGGGACGTCATCAGGGCCGCGGTCGATTTCGCGTTCGGGGTCGCCCATGGCCGCGATGCTACCCTGCCACCGTGTTTGGGATCCCCGTGGCCTCGTGAGGGAGGTCGTCCGACGCGTCGTCACGGCGCTGGTCTGGCTCGGCATCGTGGTTGCCATCGCCCTGGGGGCGGCAGGGCTCGTGAGCGGTGCCGATCATCAGCCGGGGACGGCGGCGCGACCAGAGTTGACGTATGCCCGCGACGCCGAGACGAAGGTCGCGCTCGATGCCGCCACGCGCGACCTTGAAGGGCTCGTCGATCAGGTCGCGGCGCTTGGCGTGCAGGCGCGAGGTGCCCTGGCCGCGCTCAACGGGACCGATACCTCGACCGTGGACGCGGCGATCGCCGAGGGCAGCCGGCTGCTCGACGGCATGCTCACGCGGACCTCGGCGATCCGAGGCGAGCTCGTGACGATCCCGTACGTCGCGACGCCGAACCCGGGGCTGTACGTGTCGGATGCGCTGGTGACACGCCACGCGGCGCTCGTCGCGGCGCTCGACGCAACCGATGGGCTCCAGGGGGCATGGGTGCGTCTGACGACGGGGTCGGTGGCCGCGGTCCGGCTGAGCACGCTGCTTGCCCGGCACGATGAGGAAGTCACGGACGCGGCGGCGCTCGGTCGAGCGGCCCGCTACGAGGACGCGGTCGCTCGCCTCGACGATGCGGACGCGACGATCCTCGATGCGCGTTCGATGCGCAATCAGCTCGCCAACACTGTCGACGTGACCGTGCTCGACGCCTGGCTCGATCGGAATGCGAACTACGACGTGGCACTCCGCGGGCTGTACGTCGCATACGCACGCGTCGGCAACCGGGTCACGGACGAGCTCCGGGAGGCACTGGAGGCCGAAGCCGCCGCCCGTCGTGCGCTGCCTGCCGACACCCGCGGGATGGTCGTGATCATGGCGGAGATCGGGCGCGGCGGAATGAACGGCGCGGTCATCGCGATCGAGCAGGCCCGGGGACGCCTGTCGGCAGCAATCGAGGCCGCCGGGATAGCCACCAGCCGGTAACCTCCGCTCGTAACCGCCGCCCGTCGCCCCCGCCCCGCCCTCCCGAGTCTGTCTCGGAATGCCACCCCTGACCGGGGTAGCACCGCTACACTTGGCCGCACCACTCGTACGACCGCAGCCCACGGGCGTCAGCGGCGGTCCTTTTCGGAGGCCTTGAACCCGTGCAAGTTCGCGTCGTCACCGACCAGCCCTGGGATGTCGCCGCAGACGTCCTCGTCGTTCCGGTCACGCCGGAACCCGCGTTCGATGGCCCGCTCGGCGAGCTCGATCGACGCGCCGGCGGCGAGCTTCAGTCACTGACCGCATTTGGCGAGCTGACCGGCAAGCGCTATGCGACGGCGCTCGCTTCGGGAGGCGAGCTGGCCAGCGGACGGCTCCTGGTCGTGTCGATGGGCGACCCCGCCAAGCTCAACCGCGAGATCGTCGTCCGCATCGCGGCGACCGCGGAACGACGCCTGGGCGGTCGCTCGGTCAAGCGGCTTGCCGTCTGGCTGTCGCCGCTCGCCGACGTGCTCGACGGCGGGGCGGCCGCTGTGGCCGGGCTCGTCGCGCGCGGGATCCTCGAGGGCGGCTACGACCCGCGAACCATCTACCGCGACGAGGTCGAGGCGTCGCCACCGGTCATCGACGAGCTGATCCTCGTCGCGCCAGGTAGCGATGCCGCGGCCCTGACCAGGCGAGGCCGAGCGCGGGGTGGTCATCGCCGAGGGATCGAGCCTCGCCCGGAACCTCTCCAACCGGGCATCCAACGACGTGAGCCCCGAGGTCCTCGCCGAGGAGGCCCGGGCGATCGCCAAGCGGCACGACCTCTGGATCGACGTCATCGAGCCCGACCGAGCCACCAAGCTCGGCATGGGCATGTTCATGGCGGTCGGGCGCGGCAGCGACAACCCGCCGCGGATGATCCTGCTCCGCTCGGGTGAGGAAGGGGAGCGGGACGCGCTCGATCGCCATCTCGCGATCGTGGGCAAGGGCGTCTGCTTCGACTCGGGCGGGATCAGCATCAAGCCATCCGAGCGGATGGAAGAGATGAAGATGGACAAGACCGGGGCGTGCACGGTGATCGCGGCCATCGCCACCGTCGCTCGGCTCGCGCCCGGCACGCCGCTGCTTGCCGTGGCGCCAGCCGTGGAGAACATGCCCGGACCGCATTCGACCCGACCGGGCGACATCGTCACGGCGTTGAACGGCAAGAAGGTGGACATCACCAACACCGACGCCGAAGGTCGCCTGATCCTGGGCGACGCGTTGACCTACGCCGAGCGACTCGGGGCGACCCACCTCGTCGACATCGCGACGCTGACCGGCGCGGTCGCTCGGGCGCTTGGCAACCAGGTCGCCGGAGCGTTCGGGTCGTCGCAGCCGTTCTACGACGAGGTCTTGGCGGCGTCGGAGCGGGCGGGCGAGCGGCTCTGGCAGCTGCCCCTGATCGAGGATTACGTGCCCGAGATGGAGAGCTGGTACGGCGACCTCCAGAACGCGGGCTCGCCCGACGGCTCGCTGGTCAAGAGCGGGCTCTTCCTGCGCGAGTTCGTGACCCGGCCCTGGGTCCACCTCGACATCGCCGGTACCGGCTACTACCGCAAGGCCGTGCCATACGCCCCGCGCGGGGCGACGGGCGCCTCGCACGCGACGCTCGTCGAGCTGGCGCTGGCCGGCGCCCGCACGTCGGGTAGCCGACTCGCGGCCCGTCAGCGTCCCGCGCGTGCTGCGCCGATTGATCCCGAGGCGCCGATGGAGCCGCTGAGCGTGCCTGCTCGGGGCGGCCGGGTTCGCGCTCGGGCTGCTGGCCGACCGTCTCGCGACCCGC
The DNA here is from genome assembly GCA_963731865.1 of uncultured Chloroflexia bacterium. Lineage (GTDB taxonomy): Bacteria > Chloroflexota > Limnocylindria > Limnocylindrales > CSP1-4 > SPCO01. The sequence continues at coordinate 202,585 of CAVSXG010000006.1, forward strand.
TGGCCGGAGCACGACGAGGAGCATCCGCCCGGTCGTGCTGTCGACTGGCGGACCGCCCTCACGGCCCTCGTCGGCGGCGCTCGCGTTCGGGCTCCTGCCGATCCGCTTTGCTGGCGATCCCCTGGCGCTCGTGCTGTTCGGGGCGTGGTTCGTCACGCTCGTGGTCGGCCTCGCAACCGATCTCGACCAGCGGCTGTTGCCCGACATCCTGACGCTGCCCGTCATCCCGGTGGCCCTGGTCTACGCGTTGAGTGGCGCCAATCCGCTCGTCGGCACGGAGCTGCTCCCCGCGGTCGTCGCGGCGGTGGCCATCCCGGCCGTCCTGTACCTGCCGTCGATCCCGTTCGGGGCAGGAGCGTTCGGGATCGGCGACGTCAAGCTCCTCGTCGGGGGTGGGGCTGCTGGTCGGCGGGAGCCGCGCGCTCGGCGGCGTTCTTCGCGCTGCTGGTCTCCGGCGTCGTCCTGGTCGTGTTGCTGGCCGCGCGGCGGATCGGCCGGCGGACCTACGTCCCGTTCGGCCCGTTCTTCATCCTCGGGCGCGCTGCTGGGCCGTCCTGGTCCGTCGCGGCGACGTCAGGCGGCTCGGGACGGGCTGGACTTCGGCGGGTAGAATGCGCCGGAAGCCGGTGTCGTCCGAGTCTGTGCCCACTCTGGACGGCGATCCACCGGCGGGCCACGCCGTCAGACGGACCAGGCCACCAGACCTGGTCCGACACACGGAGTCCGCTCGCACGATGACATCGCCAAGGAGCAACGCCAGACGGACCTCATCGGCCAATTCGCCCATGAGCGGCTGGGCCTTTGGCGCCGGACCCAAGACCCGGCACCGACCGCTCGGTCGCCGAATCGGACCACTTCTCCTTCTCCTCCCTCTCGTCTTCGGGATCGTCGGCGCGCCCGGATCGGCTCCGGCCGTCCACGGCGACGAGCTGAGCGAGGCTCGGGCTCGCCAGGCACGGATCCGCGAAGGACGTCGAGGCGCAGCGGGCGCAGGTCGCCGGCTGCAGGCGCTCCAGACCGACCTCGCGCGACGACATCCAGGCCACCGCCAAGGCGATCCGGCGCTCAACGCGGACCAGGGCGCGCTCAGCAAGAAGATCACCAGCATCGCCAACGCAGATCGTGACCGTCCAGGCCGCGTACGACTCCCTCGTCGGCCGAGCTCGGCTGCCATGGATGCCCAGCTGGTCGATCTGGAGGCGAGGGAGGCGGCCAAGAAGGCCGAGCTCGCGGAACGCAAGGCGCTGCTCGCAGAGCGGATCCGGACGCCTACGACACCGATCGCACGTCGCTGCTCGAATCGTTCCTGTCCGGCGGGACCTTTACGGATGTGCTCGCCGAGATGAGCTATTTCATCGACGTCGGCGAGCAGGACCAGGCCCTCGCCGATGGGATCGCCGGGGACCAGGAGCTGCTGGCCGAGATCCACCAGACGGTCGAGGACACACGGACCCAGACCAACGAGCTTCGCCAGGAGACGGCCGTCCAGAAACGCAAACTCGACCGCAGTCTCGCGAGCCTGCAGGACGCCAAGGCCGAGCTCGAGGCGATCGAGGAAAAGACCCGGGCCGAGCTGGCCAGGCAGAAGGCGGTCTTCGAGAACGCATCGAAGGACAAGGCGGCGGCACGCAAGGCGCTGGCCAAGGCGCAGGCATCGCAGAAACGCCTCCAGGACCGGATCGCCGAGCTCGTCCGGCGGCGCTCGGCGCAGGGCCGGATCCCATCCGTCTACAACGGCTCGCTTGCGCTGGCCGATGGGCGGCACGGTGACCCAGAACTTCGGTTGCACCGGGTTTGGCTGGAACCCGCGGGTGGGCCGGTGCGCCGCATTTCCACCGGGGCATCGACATCGTCGCGCCGAGGGCACGCCGGTGCGGGCGTCCGGCGCGGGGACCGTCGCTCTACATCGGCTGGAACTACGCGGACGGCTACGACCCGGCCTGGATCGTGGTCATCGCCCACAGCCACGTCGCTCCAGACCTGGTATGCCCACATGCTGCCGCGCCACCCGAACGGCATCCGATCGGGGAGCAAGATCAGGGCCGGCCAGATCATCGGCTACGAGGGCAACACCGGCCATTCGACCGGGGCCCATCTCCACTGGGCCGTGATGTTCACGGGGCAGCTTCGCCAACCCGCGCCTGTTCCTGTAGGGGCGGCCGCGCCGGGTCAGGCGTCACCGACCCGGTAACCGGCGCCGTTCACGAAGGCGCGCAACCGGCGTGCTAGCATGCCGACGTGAAGCGGACGATGGCGGTCATCCTCGCCGGCGGTGAGGGTGAGCGCCTGTCGATCCTCTCCCAGGAACGCGCAAAACCAGCGGTTCCGTTCGGCGGGAAGTACCGGATCATCGACTTCACCCTGTCCAACTGCGTCAACTCCGGGATCAACGACGTCGTCGTCCTGACGCAGTACAACCCACGCTCGCTCAACGACCACATCGGGCTGGGTCGGCCATGGGACCTGGACCGCAACCGTGGTGGCGTCAAGCTGCTGCAGCCGTACATCGCACGAGGTCGGCTCGCGGAGTGGTACCGCGGCACGGCGGACGCGGTCCTGCGCAATCTCAACGTCGTCGAGCATGCGCGACGGCGACACGGTGCTCGTGCTGGCGGGTGACCACATCTACAAGATGGACTACCAGCCGTTCGTTGCGGCCCATCGCCGCCACCGTGCCGACGTCACCATCGCGGTCCGCCGCGTGCCCCTCGCCGAGGCGTCGCGGATGGGGATCCTCGCCCTCGACGAGCAGAACCGGGTCATCGACTGGCAGGAGAAGCCAAAGCAGCCCAAGAGCGACCTCGCGTCGATGGGCGTCTACGTCTTCTCGAAGAAGTCGCTGCAACGCTGGCTGTCGGAGGATCGCGTCGACTTTGGCGCGCAACGTGATCCCGGCCATGCTGGAAGCCGGAGCGCGCGTCTACGGCTATCGCTACAACGGCTACTGGCAGGACGTCGGCACGATCCAGTCGTTCTGGGAGGCCAACATGGCCCTCCTCGACGACGACCCGGAGCTCGATCTGTCCGACAAGGAATGGGTCATCCATACCCGGTCCGAGGAGCGCGCGCCGGCGCGGGTCGGGCCGACCGCCCAGGTGCATCGGAGCCTGATCAGCCACGGGTGCGAGATCGCCGGGACCGTCGTCAATTCGGTGCTGTCGCCCGGCGTCCGCGTCGACGTCGGCGCGGTCGTGCGCGATTCGATCGTCATGTTCGACTCGGTCATCCGCTCGGGCGCGGTGGTCGATCGGGCAATCCTCGACAAGGAGGTCGTGGTCGGGCCAGGGCGCCATCGTCGGCGAAGGGCCGCATGACGACCGACCGAACAAGCGGGAGCCGGGCCGGCTCAACACCGGCATCACCGTCGTCGGCAAACGCGCGATCATCCCGCGCGGCGTGCGCATCGGCCGCAACGTCAAGGTCGCCGCGGACGTCCGTACATCTGACTTCGCCGGCCGGGTGATCCGGAGCGGCGAGTCCGTCGACGCCGGGTCGGGCAAGCGACGGTCGGGCGCAAAGCGAACCGCGAGCGTCCAGCCGATCGCGTCAGCCGAGGCCGCGGTCGGTGGCCGCGGCACGCGGAGGCAAGCCGCAGCTCAGCCGGCTAGCACGCTAGACTCCGCGGGCCGCTGGCTCAGCCGCCGTGACCCCGGGTGGTCAGCCCGGCCGATGTCGAGGACTGGTTCCGCGACCTGGGCGTCGAGCCGCGCGAGCGCGCCGATCGCGACGGGATCGCCAGCTGGGACCTCATGCTCGACGGGCGCCGCCGCTTCGACCTGCGCGTCACGGTGATCCTCGAACCGGCCCTCGGACTGATCTGCTGGGCGCATTTCGCGCCGCCGATCAGCGACATGTTCCGCAAGTCGTACCGCAAGCTGCTGCGCTGGAACGACGAGTTCCCGTTTGCCAAGTTCTCGGTCAGCGAGGACGAGCGCCCGGTGATCGCGGTCGAGCTGCCCATCGAGGCCGCGATCGGCGGACCAGCTCGGGCTGGCGATCGCGCGGATCCTCGGCATCGCCGATCGTCTCCTGGAGGAATCGAAGGACTGGATCTGGCTGGGCGGTCGCGTCCCGGAGCACGGGCGATCGGGCTTCGGCCAACGCCGCGCTTCTCGACCGATTTGCCGAGCGTCTCGCCGAACTGACGGACGTCGCGGAGGGATGACCGGGGTCGTCATCGCGCCGGCTCGGTGGGCTCGGTCTTGCCTTGGCGTTGGCGGTCGGTCTCGTCGCCGCGCCTCCGACGGTGCCCGAGGTCGAGGCCGCCGCGCCCGACCTGACGATCGTCACGGACGCTCGCTACGACGTCCAGCCGGAGCAACACCGCGTCCGCGTCAACCTCAAGCTCGTCCTCACCAACCACCTCAAGGACACCGTCACCAAGCGGTACTTCTTCGACCAGGCCTTCCTGGCGGTGCTTCCGAATACCTCGGGGTTCAAGTTCACGTGGGAAGGCAGTGGGACGCCGGAAGTCCACGTCTCCAAGAAGACGTCCGACTACACGCTCCTGCGTCTCGACCTCGGCCAACGCATCTTCAGCGGCAAATCGGCGACCTACAACCTGCGGTTCGACATGGTCGATCCGGGCGGGGAACCGACTCGCGACGTCCGTGTCGGCGAGACGTTGGTCTCGTTCCCGGTCTGGGCGTTCGCCACCGACTCGACTCCAGGCGGCTCGGTCAAGGTGGTCTTCCCGTCCGGCTTCGAGGTTGACGTCGAGGCAGGCGAGATCCCGGCGCCCATCACGAACGCGGATGGGCAGGTCATCTTCCAGACCGAAGAGCTCGACAAGCCGCTGACGTTCTTCGCATACCTCGTCGGCGACCGACCGGGCGCCTATGCCGAGCGGAGCGAGCACATCGTGGTCGATGGCGCGCCGGTCACGCTCACGATCCGCTCGTGGCCGGATGATCCGGAGTGGTCGGCCCGGGTTGGTGATCTGGTCACGCGCGCTGCCGGTCCTCGCGCGCGAGATCGGTCTCGAGTGGCCGCGCGACGACGGTCTGCAAGTGCAGCGAGGCGGCGAGCCGCTCGACCGGCGGCTATGCCGGGCTGTTTGACCCAGCCGAGGGGCTCGATCGAGGTCGCCTATTACGCGGAGGATTTCGTCGTTCTCCACGAGGCGGCCCATGCCTGGTTCAACGGCGGGTTGCTGGCGGATCGCTGGGCGAACGAGGCGTTCGCCTCGTACTACGGGCTGGAGGTCGCGGAGGCGCTCGGCCTGCGAAGCCGACGAGGAGACGCTGACGCCCGAGCTGATCGAGGCCGGCAAGATCCCGCTCAATGCCTGGGGCCCGATCGGTCGCGAGTCGACGGCGACCGAGGACTACGCCTACGCGGCGACGCTCGACCTGGCCAAGGCGATCGCGCGTCGGGCCGGACCCGAGGTGCTGCAACATGTCTGGGCCGACGCCGCCGGTGGGATCGGAGCGTATCAGCCGCCGAGCCGGCCGGCGCGGGTTCGAGCGGGTCCGCGGCCACGTCCGAGGTCCCCGAGGCCGTCGACGGCCCGCCGGACTGGCGCGGTCTGCTGGATCTGCTCGAGGCCCACGACACCGATGCCTACGATGACCTCTGGACGCACGTGGGTCGTTCGCGACACCGACCGGCCGCTTGATCGAGGAGCGACGGGCCGCCCGCGCACGCTACGACCAGGTCGTTGAGCGAGGCGGCGGACTGGGCGCTGCCCGTGCCCGTCCGCGAAGCGCTGCGGGCGTGGCAATTCGAGACCGCGACTCGACGCTCCTTGACGACGCGACGGCGATCCTCGAGCAACGCGACGCGATCGAGGCGGCCGCGGCGTCGGCCGGGCTCGACGCCGCCCGACACCCTCGCAGACCGCATTCGAGCTGCCCCGACGGGTTCACGACGGCGGGGCAGGAAGCGATCGCCGAGCTCGACGTCGATCGAGCGGTACGACGCAGCCGCCTCGACCCGCCCGGCCGAACCGAGCCCGCTCCAGGTCGCTTGGCTTGTGGGGCGAGACGCCGGATGTCACCCTGGATGAGGCCAGCGACCTGTTCGCGGCCGGGGACCTCCGCGGCGCGAACGATCGCGGCCGAGACCGCGGCCATCGTCTGGTCAAGCGCCGAGGACGTTGGGCGCGGCCGGCTCGTCAGCATCGTGGCCCTGACCCTCGCCGTGCTGCTGGCCGTCGTCCTGTTCGTGGGCTGGGTGCGCGCCCGGCGCCGCCGGCGGCGGCGGTTCGCGGCACGCTGGGTGGGCCGCGACCCGTACGCTACACTCGCCGCCACCCTGGATCCGCCGCCGGCCGTGGTCGGGGACGAAGGCAAGAGAGGAGCGGATCGGGACTGATGGGGCTCACCCGGACGCGGCCCTCGCACGAGATCCTGTCGGGCGATTCGGCCGACGTCTACTTCCAGCGCGCCGAGACGATCCTGGCCAAGGAAGGCCTCGATCCGCTCGTGACCATGGAGGTGTTCAGCCGCCATGGCGGCGTCCTGTGCGGCGTCGACGAGGCTCGCAATCTCCTGGGCCACGTCCTGGCCAAGGCCGCGTCAGGCGAAGCCACGCTGGAGGCCCTCCAGGACGGCGACGTGATCGAACCCAAGGAGATCGTGCTGCGGATCCGCGCCCGATATCGCCAGTTCGGCCTGTACGAGACCGCGTTTCTTGGGATGCTCGCCCAGTCGACCGGCTGGGCGACCGCGGCGCGCGCCTGCGTGAACGTCGCGGCGCCCGATCCGGTCATCAGCTTCGGTGCGCGACACATCCATCCGGACATCGCCGACGTCCTCGATTACGCCGCGATCGTCGGCGGCTGCGTCGGTGCATCCACGCCAGCCGGCGCCCGCCTCGCCGGGTCTGGCCCCAACCGGGACGATGCCGCATTCGCTCGTGCTGATCTTTGGCGACACCGTCGACGCGGCGATGGCGTTCGATCGCCACGTGGCAGCCGGATGTGCCCCGGATCGTGCTCGTCGACACGTTCAAGGACGAGGCCGAGGAGGCATTGCGGGTGGCGCACGCCCTTGGCGACCGGCTGTACGGGGTTCGTCTGGACACGCCGTCCGAGCGCGGGCGGGTGACGCCGGACCTCGTCCACGAGGTCCGGGCGCGGCTCGACCAGGCCGGCTTCGGGCACGTGAAGATCACCGTCTCGGGCGGCCTGACCCCGGAGCGGATCGCCTTCTTCAAGGAGCACGGCGCCCCGGTCGATTCGTACGCGGTGGGCTCGTACATCAGCGGCGCGACGCCGATCGACTTCACCGGCGACATCAAGGAGATCGACGGGCGCCCGATCGCCAAGCGCGGGCGGATCCCGGGCTTGACCGACTCGCCCCGTCTCCAGCCGGTGGACCTGTCCAGCCTTCCGCGAGGGGTAGTGCGTTCCGCGGTTCGCGTTCCAGACGGACCTTCCCGGCGTGATGCAACTCGAATGCATCATCGGCGCGGCGAGGCCGAGTCGCGTCGCGTCGGGTCCAGCCAGGGTCGGCTGCGACACGTCTAGCCCACTACGCTTGATGCCATTCGACGTACATCTAGCGGTCAGGAGGTCGTCTGCGCTCGGACGTTCATCGGTGCCGCGGAAGATCGCCAGCTGCGGCGCGCGACACGGTCCACGCTTCCGTGCCACCATCGGGGCATGGACGAGGAGCGGGAGGCGCGCCGACACCGAATCCGGCGGCGACGACCGCGAAACGGCCTACGACCTGCTGCAGCGAGGCCAGGCGTTGCTCGAGCGGCGGCACTTCGCGCAGGCCGCGATCGTGCTCGAGCGGGCCGATCGCCAGGAGCCGGCAAAGGGCTCGATCCTGGAGGCGCTCGGACGCGCCTACTTCAACTCGGGCCAGGCCGAGCGTGCGCGCGCGACGTTCGAAGCGCTGCTCGAGATCGAGCCGTCATCGCACTACGCCCATTACGCGATCGGCCAGAGCCTCAAGCGGCTGGGCCGACCGGACCGGGCGCGGACCCACCTGCGGTCTCGCGGTGGCGCTGGCGCCGCAGAACGAGCTGTACGCCGCGGCGCTGGCGCGGTTGCCCGCCGGATCCGGCCAGCGAGCCGCCGCCCGACGATCGCGGAGACCGGCGCCTAGGGTCGAACTAGGCGCCACCGGGCCGGATGCTCCGCTCCCGAGCGAGCCAGAGCAGGCCCACCAGCGTCTTCGCATCGGCGAACTCGCCGCGCTCGGCGGCCGCGATGCGCCTCGTCGGCCGGGCATCCGCTCGAGCAGCAGGTGCTCGTCCTCGTCCGGCCCGAGGCGATCGACATCGGCGGCGGTCAGCTCGGTCGCGAGGTAGAGGTGCATCAGCTCGGAGGTGAACCCGGGCGCGGTGTAGAACCGGGCGACCTTGCGCCACGGAGCCGGCGCGCATGCCGGTCTCCTCCTCGAGCTCCCGCCGAGCCGCGAGGTCGGGATCCTCGATCGCCCCGTCGTCGGCGATGTCGAGCGTGCCGGCCGGGATCTCGAGCAGCAGCTCGCCGACGGCGACGCGGTACTGGCGGACGAGGAGCACCCGATCCTCGGCATCGATCGCCAGGATGGCGACCGCGCCCGGGTGGCCGGCGATGTCGCGGGTGCCAGCGCGAGCCGTCCGCACGTTCGATCGTGTCGATCCGGAACGTCAGGTAGCGGCCGCGATGGAGGACCCTCGACTCGACGACACGCTCGACGAGATCGGCCCCGGAGGGATCCTCCGGGGCCGTGGGCTTGCTGGGTCGCGAGCGTCGCTCAGGCGACGACCGCCACGTCCGGGGCGAGGGTCAGGCCCGATCTCGCCATCGAACAGGTGCAGCTTGTCGAGCGGCAGCACCAGGTTGACGATGTCGCCGGGTCGCACGCGATGCTCCGAGTCGACGATCGCCACGATGTCCTGGCCGGCCGCGTTGACGTGGAGCAGCTCCTCGTTGCCGAGGTACTCGACGACGTCCGCGCGGGCGCGGAACGAGCCGGCACCCGAGCCGGCCTCGCCGATGTCGAGGTGCTCCGGCCGGAAGCCGGCGATCAAGCGTCTTGCCGGCGACGGGCTTGGCGGTCTCGCGGTAGCGCGACGGCAGCGGGATCGACCAGTCGGCCGTGCCCGCGAGCGTGGCGCCGTCTCCGGAGCCCTCCATGTGGACCTCGGTGAAGTTCATCGACGGGCTGCCGATGAACCCGGCCACGAAGCGGTTGATCGGGGTGTCGTACAGCACCTGCGGGGTGCCGACCTGCTGCATCAGGCCGTCGTTCATGACGGCGATCCGCGAGCCCATCGTCATCGCCTCGACCTGGTCGTGGGTGACGTAGACGATGGTCGTCTTGAGCCGCTGGTGGAGCCGCGCGATCTCGGCGCGGGTCTGGACGCGGAGCTTGGCGTCGAGGTTGGAGAGTGGCTCGTCCATCAGGAACACGGCCGGCTCTCGGACGATCGCGCGACCGAGCGCGACGCGCTGGCGCTGGCCGCCGGACAGCTCCTTTGGCTTGCGATCGAGGAGCTTGCCGAGCTGGATCGTCTCGGCGGTCTCGTTGACCCGACGCTCGATCTCGGCCTTGGGGACCTTGCGCAGCTTCAGCCCGAACGCGAGGTTCTCGCGGACCGACATGTGCGGGTAGAGCGCGTAGCTCTGGAAGACCATCGCGATGTCGCGATCCTTGGGCGGGACGTCGTTGACGACCCGATCGCCGATCCGCAACGTGCCGCTCGTGATCTCCTCGAGACCGGCGATCATCCGCAGGCTCGTCGTCTTGCCGCAGCCCGATGGTCCGACGAGGACCATGAACTCGCCGTCGCCGATCTCCAGGTTGAGGTCTTTCACCGCCTGGAAATCGCCGTACATCTTGTTGACGTTCTCGAACGTCACAGTCGCCATCGCGACCTCCTCCAGTCCCGGCCGTCCTTCGCGGGCCCTTGCATTCAGCCGCCGAAGCGGACGTGAACGGGCCCCGTACGAGGGCTGCGCGGGGTCACCGCATCGTAGGCCCGCCGCTACCCCCGCGCAACCCCGTAACGACACCACAACCGGCATCGCTAGCATTGCGAAATGCGCCTCCTCGAGCGGGACGATCTCATCGCGGATCTCCAGGATCGCCTGGCGGAGACGCGCAGGGGCGGCGGTCGCCTGGTGACCGTGTCGGGCGAGGCCGGTATCGGCAAGACCGCGCTCGTCGATGCCTTTATCGGACGGTTGCCGCGCGGCACCCGTTGGTTGCGTGGCGCCTGCGACCCAGTTGTCCCGGCGCGACCGTTCGCGCCGGTCACTGACATGGCTGAGCAACTCAGGGATGGCCTTCGGGCGGCGCTCGCGAGCGAAGACCGCGATCGGGTCATCAACCGGTTCCTGGACGTCCTGCGTGCGTTGGGCTCGGGCAGCGTCGTCGTCTTCGAGGACCTCCACTGGGCTGACAGCGCCACGCTCGATCTCCTGCGGGTTGCCGGACGGCGACTTTCGACCACGCCCGTCCTGATCATCGGAACGGTTCGCGGGCAGGATATGGACGAGGAACATCCGCTGCGATTGGCGCTCGGCGAGATCCCACCGACGTTGGTCACGGACCTGCGGGTGCCACCCTTGTCGCTTGCGGCCGTCGGAGCGCTCGCGGCGGGGACGGGCATCGACCCCGCGGACGTCCATAGGGCCACCGGCGGGAACCCATTCTTCGTGACGGAGGTCATCGCCGCCGGCGGGCAGGCGGTGCCCACCACCGTCCGTGAAGCCGTGCGCTCGCGCGTCGGCCGCCTGTCACCGGAAGCTAGGGGTGTGCTGCGAGCGGCAGCGGTCCTGGGAACGCGTGTGGAGCGCGGCCTCATCGCGGCGGTGGCCGAGGGGGAAGGCGGGACGGCCGGTCTTCGCGAATGCCTCGCACGGGAGATTCTCGAGGATAAAGAAGGATTGGTGAGCTTTCGCCACGAACTCGCCCGGCGGTCCGTGCTCGATGCCATGCCGGCAGCGGAACGGAGTCGTCTGCACGGGCGGGCACTCGGCGCTCTCCGCTCGGGCGTCGCGCCTGCCGACGCGGTGCGCTTGGCCCAGCACGCCATCGAGGCCGGCGACGGCCCCTCAATCGTCGAACTTGCCCCGCACGCAGCCGAGCAGGCCGCCAGGCTCGGCGCCCACGGCGAGGCGGCCGATTATCTCGCTGTCGCCATCTCGTTCCCGGAGGCGGTTGACAATCGACGGCGAGGCGAGCTGCTCGAGGCGTACGCGTACGAGTGTTCGGTCTCGGATCGGATCGCGGCTGCTCGTTCAGGCGAGGAGGCGGCCCTCGCCATCTGGCGTCGCCTCGGCGATCGACGACGTGAAGGCAATGGCTTGCGCGCCCTCGCGCACTTCATGTGGGTCGGTGGCGAGGGAGATCGCGCGCGCGAGGTCGCCAGATCGGCTGTCGCCATGCTCGAGCTGATCGAGCCTCGCGGCACTTGAGCTTGCCCAGGCCTACGCCAAGCTCGCCCAGCTGATCCTCAACTCTGCACAGGACGACGCAGCGAGCCAGCGGTGGGCGACCCTCGCCCTGGAGCTCGCCGAAGCGATCGGCGACGAGGGGGTCGCAGTCCACGCGCTGACGACGCTGGCGCTCGCGGATATCTATCCGGAGGAACCAGGCGGAGTGGGCACGCTCGAGGAGGCGCTGCGTCGAGCCAAGGCGGCGAACCTCTCCGAAGACACCATCCGGATCCTCATCAACCTCGTCGAAACCGGGCGCGACATGCTCCGTTTCGATATCGCCGAACGCTACGCAAACGAAGCGGTGGCCTTCCTCGGCGAACACGAGTTCGAGTTTTACCGCCACTACCTGAGTAGTCGGATCGCCCAGCTCGCCTTGTCGCGAGGACGCTGGGACGTCGCCGAGACAGAGGCTCGCAGCCTGCGCGCCGGGAGCACCCGGTCGAGCCAGGTCCAGGTGCACGCACTCGAGGTGCTGGGCCGTCTCGCGGCGCGACGGGGACAGCCCGAAGCATGGGCGATCCTGGATGAGGCGATGACGACTGCCGGGCCGGGCGAGTTCCAGGAGATCTGCCCGCTCCACGCAGCACGAGCCGAAGCAGCATGGCTGCTTGGTGATCGGCGGACAGCCGGCGACGAGGCCGAGAAGGGCTACGCGCTTGCCGTCGGGTCTGGTGCGCCATTCTGGTACAGCGAGCTCAGCTTCTGGGCCTGGCGCACCGGGCGGCTCGAGCACCTGCCAGAAGGGACCGACGAGGCATACGTCCTCCAGGCGGCGGGCGAGTACCGCGCGGCGCTCGATGCGCTGGTCGAGCATCGGTTGCCCGTACCAGCAGGCGGAGGCGCTGGCTGACAGCCGACGAGGAGGCCGACTTGCGCGAATCGCTCGAGATCCTCCAGGCGCTCGGTGCGGGTGCCCTTGCCGGCGAGGTCGCCCAGCGACTCCGGGATCTCGGGGCTGCAACGAATCCCGCGTGGCCCCCGCCCAAGCACGAGGGCCAACCCGGCGGGCTTGTCACGCCGCGAGCTTGAGGTGCTGGCGCTCATTCGAGAAGGCGCCCGCAACGCCGAGATCGCCGACCGACTCGTGCTCTCCCCAAAGACCGTCGACCACCACGTCTCCGCGGTCCTTCGGAAACTGGGTGTCCGGGACCGAGACGCCGCGAGGCGCGAGGCCGAACGCCTCGATCTCAAAGATGGGGGATCGACACCGCCAAACTAAGGGTCCGAGGACGACCCTCCAGACCGCATCTTCGTCCCATCAACCCTTCACGAAGGAGTGGGAGAGATGTGGAAGCGTGTTTCGATGATCGCGTTGCTCGGGATGCTCGCGTCTGCCGCCGCGAGCCCGGTCGCTGCCGGCGGTGCCAAGGTCGATCGATTGGAGCGTTTCGAGAGCGTCCTCGCGGTGGCGATGCCCGAGGACTTTCCTGTCGCCTCGCTCATGCGCGTCGATTGCTCAGGCCTGATCCGGATCGAGCGGCCGGACGGATCGGCAACCGAGATCCAGGACTGCCAGCTGAGTGACCGCCCGGTCATGATCCCGGCCTTCCAGGGCGAGCCGCCGAGCCAGGCGTTCGTTCACTCGGTGCCGCCATGCATGTGGTTCTCGGACTACTGGTTCTACAGGGCCGGTCTCGACGTCCTCGCCTCGAGCGTCCATTACACGGTGACACCGTCCGGTCACGTGCACGCGGTCTCGGAGTACCCCGCACAGCCACTCGTCTGCGAATAGCCAAACGCAGAGGGAGCCGCCACCGATCGAGCGGTGGCGGCTCACCGCGCATCCGGGCAGGCGTCACCATACGTAGATCCGAGTACGCGCCTCGCCGCAGGCGCAATCATGGTGGTGTCTTGATCGCCCATGTCTCGATGCCGTCCGTCCCGACGGACGAAGGCGCACTGGTCGCGATCCTGCTCCTGGGCCTCGGCATGCTCCTCGCCGCAACCGTCATCATGGACCGTCACGGGATGAAGACGAAGGCTGCAGTGCCGTTCGGACGATGGACGGCCGTTCTCGCGGCTGGGCTGTCGCTTGGGGCGGCCGCGATCCACTTCGCCGTGATCGGTGACCACTTCGCGGAGTACGCGCCGTACGGCGTCGCCTTTGCCGCACTCGCGTGGTTCCAGGTTGGCTGGGCGATCGCGTACCTCGAGGCACCCTCGACGCCAGCGGCAGCCTTTGGCGCTGCGATCAACGGCGGCGCCGTGGTCGTGTGGGCGCTCTCGCGGACGGTCGGGCTGCCGATCGGGCCGGAACCGGGCGAACTGGAGCCGGTCGGACCGCTTGACCTCGTCGCCACCGCCATGGAAATTGCGCTGATCGGGTTGCTGCTGTGGAACCTCGCCGGCGCCCGGCTCAGGCTCAGGCCGGCGCTGCCGGCCACCTCGGCCATGGCAATCGTGGGCTCGGGGCTATTGCTGATCGTCGTGTCGACGTCTGCCGCCTTCGCGGCGGCCGGCGCCGACGGGCACGGCGAAGGCAACCACGCCGCCGAGGAAATCGTTGATGCGGGGGCGTCTCCATCGACCTTGCCGGGAGCGTCATTGCCGAGCGGCCCGTCGTCCGTCTCGATGCCGGGTGTCGTTCGGTTCGGGACGAGCCTCGGACTCGACGGTGCCATCGTGACGCCGGCAGACACGTTCGCGGAAGGGGAGTCCGCGGTCTGGATCGCCGACTTCGTCGAGCCACCAGACGTCCCGACGATCCTCCTGGTGATCGTTGCCGTCCTCCCCGATGGTCGCGAATTCGAACACTGGCGCCAGGAGATCCCGCTCGCGGATCCCGGGGCGCGGCAGTTGGTAGCCGGGGCCGATCTCTCCATCTACGTCCACGGCGGCGAAGGCACCTACCGGTTGCGCTACATGCGCGGCGACGAGCTGCTCGCGGAGGGGACCTTTGTCTTCATCCCGTAATGCCGCGGCCGCGCCGCTGTGACGTGATCGGCGGTATCCTTGCTCTACCGTTCGCGATCGATGGATGAAGCAGACCTCAGGGTCGCGTCAGACAACTTCCTGACCCGCGTCGAGCGCCTCCACGCGCTCGAGGAGCAGAAGCGCGAGTTGCCGCCTGCGGAGACCGCCGAGCTCGCCCGCGAGGTCGAGTTGCTCACCCGGGAGATCCTCGAATGGGCCACGCGACAGACCGATCTCGCAGAGTCGGTGGCCGCCGATGTCGATCCCGACACCCAACCGATTTCCACGACGCCGCCACGAGCCCTGAACGTGGTCCTTTCCGAGTGGCGCGCGGCCGAGCGGCGGCTCGAGGACGAGAAGCCGGCGACGGCAGGATGGGAGTCGGCACGGGCCGATATCGATCGCCTCCGGGACGAGTACGCCCGCGCCTATCACGCCCAGGTCAAGCGATAGCGCATCGCCTGACGGCGCGACCGATCGCGATCAGGCGCCCTCGCCAGTCGACATCACGCCGTCCGGGTACTCGATGAAGAAGGACCAGATGGCGGCTTCGAGGTCGCCCTCGTCGAGGACACCACCACAGCGGACGCTCCATGCCCAGAGGTAGCCCATGCGGGCACCGGCTTCCGCCGCCGCTCGAGGATCCGCGAGCTCGCTTGAGGCGGCACGCAACCGGCGGGTGGCGGCAATCATCTCGGTTCGATCGATCATCGGTGAGACCTCAAGTCCATTGATCGGATCATCGCGTGAAGGTCCTCGGCAGATGCTCTGACCACCGCCCAAGCCGTGACAACGACATACCAACCCTTACGCACGTGATGGGGGCGCGAACGCGCCGGGATCCCTGGGTCAACGAACCGCCCGAGATCGTCGCCGCTTATACGATGAGCGCAACGAGCTGCCGCCGGTGAGGACCCCTTTGCTTTCGACCGCGCAACCCACGTGCTTCCTGATCGCCGACATCTCCGGGTACACGGGCTACCTGGCCGACGTGGAATTGGAGCACGCCCAGGACATCCTGGCTGACCTGATCGGCGCCGTCGTCACGGCGCTGCGGCCGAACTTCCGGCTGGCCAAGCTCGAAGGCGACGCCGCGTTCACGTTCATGACGGCCGACAAGGTCGACGGGACGATGCTCCTCGACACGCTCGAGCGCTGCTACTTCGGGTTCCGCCGACGCCGCCGCGACGTTCTCCAGGCGACATCGTGCGAATGCAATGCCTGCGCCCGCATCCCGGACCTCGATCTCAAGTTCGTGGTTCACCACGGTGCTGCGATCCACCAGATGGTGGCCGGGCGCCGGGAGCTGCTGGGCTCCGATGTGATCCTCGTCCACCGACTGCTCAAGAACGAGGTGGTCGAGACGCTTGGTATCGACGCCTACGCCGTGATCAGCCAGCAGGGCATCGATGCCACCGACATCGACCCGGCCGCCCTCGGGATGGTCCCGCACACCGAACGCTACGACCGCATTGGCGACGTCCCGGTCTGGGTGCACGACCTGGGGCGTCGCTGGCAGGAGGAAGAGGCTCGCGCGCGTGTCTTCGTATCTCCGGAGGAGTCCATCCTGATCGTGTCGGTGCCCACGGGCGTGCCACCGCAGGTGGCTTGGGAATTCCTCACCAAGCCCGGACAGCGGATGACCTGGCAGCCATGGGTGACGGAGGTCACGATCAAGGGGGCAACCGGCGGACGCCGGGGCCCCGGTTCAGCGAACCATTGCATGCATGGCAAGGACGCGGTTATCGAGGAAATCCTCGACTGGCGCCCGTTCGACTACGTCACCGATCGGACCGTGCTCGCCACCCCCAGCGGACCGGTGAAGGTCCTCCACACGATGGAGTTCGAACCAGGCACGGCGGGTACCACGATCCATCTCCGCTACGGGCAGGCGAAGACCCGACGCGAGAGAGCGCTCATGGACATCATCGCGCCGGCCTATGGGGAAGCGCTGCTGTCGGGGGTTCCCAGTCTCATCGCCCAGCTCGATGCTGCCCTCGCCGCTCGTGGATCGAGCGGCGGCATGGAGCCCGACCTGCCGACGCCGAGGCAGGACGGTCCGCTCTCCGGGCTTGGGCCGCTGGCCATCGTTGGCTGACCGACTATCGTTCGGCAATGCCGCGAGATCCGAACATCCCCGACGCGTTTGACGTCTACACCCTGGTGCTCCTCCGCCGGCCGGTGGACGCACCCGAGATGTCGGAGGACGAGCTCGACGCCCTCCAGGCACAGCACCTTGCCTACAGAGCGAAGCTGCGAGACGACGGCCTGGTCGTCGCCAACGGACCGTTCGACGAGCAATCGGACGTGCGGCTTCGAGGCCTGTCCATCTTTTCGTGCGATCTCGACGAGGCCATACGCCTGAGCGATCTCGACCCGCTTGTCCAGGTCGGGCGTCTGGCCTACGACGTGTTCGAGTGGTGGGTGGCCGCCGGGACATTGGCCTTTCCCGGCATAGCGGGCCCCGTCGGTGATCGCCGCACGATGCCGGACGACTGACGCCGGTGAGCCGACGTTCGCGGGATTTGGGCGCCCGGCTCAGCGGGTCAAAGGACTATCCTCAGTGTCCGCCGGAACCGCGAAACGCCATGGAGGTGCGTACGGATGCCAAAGTTCATGGATGTTCATCACGGCATGCACGGGATCACCCCGGAAGCCCTGCAGGCCGCTCACCAGGCCGATCTGGATATCCAGGGTGACGAAGACGTGGACTTTCAGCGCGCCTGGGGCGATCCGGAGTCGGGCATGGTCTGGTGTGTCTCCGAGGCGCCGAACGCGGACGCCGTGAGGCGTATTCACGAGCGCACCGGGCACCCGGCGACCGAGGTCTACCCGGTCCCCGTCGAGGTCTGACGCTCAGGCGAAACGGCCTAGCGCCCCGCCCCACGATCTGTCCCGCCAACCTCCTGATCCGAACCGAGAAATGCCGCCACGGATCGCCCGACCATCTGGGGTTCGTCCCACCACGGCATGTGGCCGGCTCCATCGATGACCTGGAACTCGGAATTCGGGAGCCGGTCGATGAACGTGCGGTAGGTATCGACAGGCCCTGATGGGTCGTCACTTCCCAATAGCATCCGCGTGGGATGCTTGATGCCGGCGAGGTCGGCGTTGGCAGGGATGAAGCCATTGCGCCACCCATCGGGACCCAGAACCGCCTGGACGAACGCCCGCTCGTGGCGCATCGAAGGGGTCTGCTTCGCGAACGCGAGGCGCCATTCGAAGAAACCAGCCAGCTTCCCGGCCTCAAGGCTCTTGGCATGCCCGATCGCCTGCAGCTGCGAGCGCAACGCCCCCGCCGTCAGTGGCGCTCGCACGATCAAGGCGCCGATCGGTGACCGCAGCAGCCGGATGAACTTGGGGACCGGGACCTCGTCGGCGGGGTGGGCTCCAACGAGCGCAATCCGACCAACGCGACCTGGATCGTGGTGGGCGAGGTGGAGCGCCCAAAGGTTGCCGACCGACGCACCAACAAGGTGGGCGCGATCGACGCTGAGGTCGTCCAGCGTTCCGCGGATGATCGCCGCGGCTGTCGCGCCGTAGTCGCGGTTCTGCCAGTCGATCGGGTCCGACAATCCCCACCCGGGCCGGTCGACCAACAAGCACCGGAACCCGGTCATTTCGCGGACCAGCGGCGCCCAATACGGTCCGGTGCCGCCCGTTCCGGGAATGAACACAACCGGGTCGCCGGTGCCGATCTCGACCACGCGGACACGCATGTGTGGATCGCGAAGCTGCACGAATTGCTCGACGGGATCGAGGCCGTGCTCGGTCCAAAGTGCCCGCTCTGCATCGCGATACCGCTGGGTCCGAGCATCCATGGTCGTCTCGCTGGTGCGCACAGCCGCTGTCATGTCGCTGCTCCTTTCGCTGGTGCGCCGATCCTCCGATGCGCCTGGGCACACTGGAAGACCAAGTTTTGGACTAGCCCCCGACCGGCCGACCCGCGAAACTGGGCAACGTGAAGACGTACGGCCAGTATTGTCCAATCGCTCGAGCCGCGGAGATCCTCGCCGAGCGCTGGACGCCGATCATCCTTCGCAACCTCCTCCTCGGGGCGACCACGTTCGGGGAGATTGCGGATGGCGCGCCCGGCATATCGAGGACCCTTCTTGCCTATCGGCTCAAGGAGCTCGAAGACGCTGGCATCGTCGCGACGACGCCGAACCCGCGCGGTCGCGGTTCGATCTATGGCCTCACCAAGGCCGGGTCGGACCTGCACGGCGTCATGCTGGCCATGGGGCTTTGGGGCGAGCGCTGGCTCGAGCTCGCGCCGCAGCACCTCGACCCAGGTGTCGTCCTCGATTCGTGGGTTCGCTGGTACCTGGCTTCGGACCTGCTGCCTGAGCGGAGGGTGGTGGTTCGGTTTGAGTTTCCGGACCTGACTCGAAAAGGCGGTCAGCTCTGGATGGTTTTCGACGGCGAACGCACGGAGGTCTGTCGAACGAACCCGGGATTTGACGAAGACCTCGTCGTGACGGCGAAGTCACGAAGTATTGCGGACTGGCACCTGGGTCGGATCGAATGGAGCGCTGGCCTCGTTGCGGGCGATATCGCAGTGGACGGTCCATCCAGGCTCGCGCGAGCGCTGCCGACCTGGAACCGGCGAAGCGGATGGGCCAAGCTCGAGATCGTGCGCGAGGGCGGCGCTGGGTCGATGCCCGAGATCGCGCCGCGCCCGTAGTGCCTAGCGCGGCTCGAGGACGACGATCGCCGTCCCGGCTGGCCTGCGGGTCGCGTACCCGTCGACGTCGTCGCCCATCTCGTCCCACCGCTTCCACAACCGCGTTCGTTCATCGCCGACGGCTGCTCGGCCGCGAACCGAGAGGCGCTGACCTTTGAGCTCGACGGTCGCATCCGGCTGCGCCTGGAGGTTGAGCCACCAGGCCGGTTCGGGTTTGGCCCAGCCGTTCATGGCCATCGTCACGAGGTTCTCGCCATCCTCGTAATACCCGAGGATCGCGCTCCGTTCCTTGCCGGTGCGGCGACCGATCGTCGTCAGGCGTAGCGCTCCCCAGCGGCCGACCCGTGGTCGCCACAGCCCGCGACGGCCGCCGGTCAATCGATAGATGAGGCGGTGCGCTGCCCACGCCGTTCTGACGACCCACCGCGGCGGCAGCCACGGAGACCTCGGCGCGGTGTCGTTGTCTGCATCCCTCGCGTTCGTCGACATCTGTTCTCCAATGTCAAAGGTTGTTGACATCCCGGACTGTATGGCAAAGTCAACAGCATGTCAATAATGATTGACACTATGTCACTACTGCTTTACATTTCGCGTGCGAACGTCATCCCTGGGAGTGGAGCGGACATGTCAATCGAAGAGAAGGGCGTCTGTGCATATGTGGTGATCGCGGTCGCGTTGTCGGTCGTGTATTTCGCCGTCGTCCTTGGGCAGCTCCCGCAGGCGGCCACCAGCGACATCGAGTTCCAGGTGCCGATGCTTGCCACGATCGGCGTGGCCATCGGGTTGACGATCGCGGCGTACATCGTGGTCTCGATCCTGTCGCCCGAGGACGCTGGCAAGCGAGACCAGCGCGACAAGGACATCAATCGTTATGGCGAGTATGTCGGTGGACTGGTTCTGGGCGTCGCCGTGGTGGTCCCGTTCGTCCTCGCGTTGGCCAAGGCCGACCATTTCTGGATCGCCAACACGATCTACCTGGCCCTTCTGCTGTCCACGATCGCCGGGTCGATCGTCAAGATCGTTGCCTACCGTCGGGGCCTCTGACCATGGTCAAGCCGACCCGGGTCACCAACGAGATCCGGCGCCTCAGGTTCGCGAACGACGAGATGACGCAGGCCGATCTGGCCGACCGGATTGGCGTCACCCGCCAGACGATCATCGCGATCGAGGGGGGGCGCTACTCGCCGTCGCTCGAGATGGCGTTCCAGATCGCGCGGGTCTTTGGCGTACCCCTCGACGACGTCTTTGGGTACACCGAGCCGGAAGCAAGGATCTAGGAGGACTTGTCGGAGGGTCGGCATGGTCGAGCTGCTCAACATCGAGTTGGCACGCCTGGGCGAGTTGCCTGGCGGCCGGCGATTCGAGTGGGAGTCGGTTGGCGAGGGCGAACCGTTGCTCTGGATCGAGGGTGGCCCCGGCCTGCCGGCGCACCTCGGACGGCCCGACGTGGCCCTGTTCGCGCGTTGGTTCACGGCACACCTGGTGAATGCTCCGGGGTGCGGGCGATCATCACCACCGGTCCGGCTCGAGGACTACGACCTTGCCGGCCACGTCGACTTCTTCGACGCTGTCCGACGTGCCCTTGGAATCGACGCGTGGACCCTAGTCGGACATTCCTGGGGTGGTCTCGTGGCCATGGCATATGCGGCGATGAGGCCGGCCCATGTTCGGCGGCTCATCGTCATCGACGGGTACGCCGGAGGTGGATCGGTCACCGGGGAGGATGCCGCCGCGGAGCGCGAACGCTCGTTCGCGAGGGTCAGGGACCGGGCCTGGTTTCCGGCCGCATACGAGGCGCTCGAGGCGAACTTCGCGCTCGAGGCAGCCTCCGAGCAGGAAGACGTCGACACCTTCGCGCCCGCTTGGCCGCTCTACTTCGCCGATCCGGACCGGCACACGAGCCGCGCGCATGTGGAGCGCTTGGCGCGCGAGCTCAGGCTGAACGTGGACGTCGAGCGGGAATGGAATGAACACCATGAGGCGATTGACCGGCGTGACCTCGCACGCCGCGTGGCCTGCCCGAGCCTGATCATCGCCGGCGAGCACGACTTCATCTGCGGTCCGGTCTGGAACCGGGAGCTCGCAAAGGCGATCCCGATGGCGCGATACGTGGAGATCGCGGCCGCCGGTCACATGCCCCACTACGAGCAGCCAGAGCGCTTCAGCGACATCGTCAGCGATTGGCTACGTCAGTTCGATGGGCCGAAGGCGGACTGGAGCGCAGCGAAGGAATCAAAGAGGGCCGATCGGTTGTGAGTCACGTTCCGGGCGTTCCAGATCGCCCGGGTCTTTGGCGTCCCGATTCCGTCGAGCAAATCCAGGTCATTCGGAATCTCCCGTGCCGGCGACAGCCCGTCGCTCAGCCGACGATCTCGAGCGAGGTCTTCATGCCCGCGTCGTAGTGGCCAGGCTCATGGCAGCCGACCAGGAGAGATCCGGCCTCCGCAAACGTCATGGTCAGGGAGCTGACCTTGCCCGGTTCCACGCTGATGGCGTTGTCGTGTCGGTGGGTCATCTCCCCGTTCGCCATTGCCGCGGCATGGTCTGCCTGCTCAGCTTCGGTACCGACAACGAACTCGTGGACGATGAGGCCGGCGTTCCTGACGTTGAACGTGATCGGTTCACCAGCCTTCACGGTGATCGGGTCAGGGGCAAAGCGCATGGCGTCGGTCATGGTGACCTCGACTTCCGTCAGGGCGACCTCGGACGGCGCGACACTTGGTGGCGGGAGCGCGCTCGCTGCGGGCACGCTGTCGGCCGGCGTCGGCGAACTGATGGTCGTGCTCGGGGCGGGCATCCCTGGCGCGGCAGGCGTCGTGCTGGAGCAGGCCGTAACGAGCATGGCGGCGGGAACGACGAGTGCGAGGATGGCAGGGCGCATCGGGTCTCCGATCGAGGGGCAGGAAGGCAAGGATTGGCTGCCGCTCGAGGACGGCTAGGACGTCATCCTGGGCGTCGGCGAAGCGCCCACCCAGTGCCGAAGGTCACGGTCTGTCAGGACCGCGGCCACCTCGAGGCTGGCCGTGCTCGTCGTCCTAACCTACCAGGTGCCACGGACCTTCCATCCGTCGCGAATCGGGCGCGGGTGGCGCGCGGAGGCGACGGTCAGATCCGCAGCCGTGTCGGTCGGTCAATCGCTCAGAGATCGATGGCCTGCTCGGTCTTGAGCCGGTTCTCCTCGGCAAACTGCTCGTCCGACAGGCTGTCAAGACGGCGCTGCGGCACGCGGATATGGTTGAGGACCAACTCGACCGCGCGTTCGCTGTCGCGGGCTCGTGCCGCGACCATGATTTCACGGTGCTCGGCGATCGACCGGTCCAGGCTGCCTCGCAGCAGCGCGGATGGTCGCCGGTACGGCCCCATCTGCCCGATGAGTCGGCGATAGACGTCGACCAGCTTGCTATTCTCCGACGCGACGACAAATGCCTCGTGAAAGGCCGCGTTGGCGTCAAAGAAGCCGGTGTCGTCGCCACCGGCCAGGTGGCGCACCATCTCCTCGATCCGGACCTCGAGGAAGTCGAGCTCATCATCGGACATCCGGGGGACGGCGAGCCGGACCGCCAACGCCTCGAGGACTTCGCGGACCTGGTAGGCCTCCAGGAAGTCCTGCTTGCTCAGCGCCGTGACCACCGCACCCCGACGAGGGGTGATCGTGACCAGTCCTTCCGCCGCGAGGCTGCCGAGGGCTTCGCGAAGTGGGCCGCGGCTCACGCCCAGCGATTCGGCCAGTCGCACCTCCTGGAGGACCGAACCAGGACCGATCCGATTGGCCAGGATCTCTTCCTTCAAGTGCGCGTAGACGCGTTCCCTCAAGGTCTTGTTGTCGAATTTGCCCATCGGGCCCGCCCTCCTCAGCCTTTCGATGGGCTCAATCGGCCGGCACCGGGCATCGTCGTGACGGGCGCTCGTGGGACGTGTTGACTGTCAACATCACGCCGCCCATACTACGCCGAACCGTGGAGGAGCGCCCGTCGTGATGCCGGGCCCCAGGCATCATGCCGAACCCGGGGGCCCGGGTTGACAGATTCCAGGCCAGCAGGACCGATGGACAGAGGAGGAGCGCACGTGCGTACGCGACAGACCCATTCGCGGCTTACGGCCTGGGCCGCGAGTCTCGCAGCCCTGGCCGTCATCGTGGGGGCCTGCTCGTCTGGCGGCACCCCGGCGGCCAGCCCTGCGTCCGCCGCGCCGACCGCTGCCCCATCGGTCGAGGCATCCGCCGCGCCGACCGCCGCCCCATCCGAGGCCAACAAGGTCACCAGGATGGCGGTCATCGCCCCCGAAAAGGGCAATGACTTTGGATGGAACCAGCAGGGTGTCGACGGCGCCAAGGCCGCTGCCGATTCGGTCGGGGCCACCATCGAGGTCGCCGACGGCGCGGGCTACGATGACCCGGGCCCGATTCTGCGGCAACTCGCCGATGGCGGCGCACAGTTCATCGTTGCCCAGGCCAGCGGGTACAACACCGCGGCGCCCCAATTCGCGGCGGAGACCGGCATTCCGGTCATCGTCTACGACGCTCCTGATGCGACCAAGGCCGGCCTTGTGGCAGACGTCCTCACCAATGCCCAGGAAGGCGCCTACCTCGCTGGCGTGCTGGCTGCCACGATGAGCAAGACCGGAACCCTGGGCATGGTCATCTCCGCAGACACCCCCAGCTGGCACAAGGCAAACGGCGGATTCGTTGCCGGCGCCAAGTCGGTCAATCCACAGATCAAGTTCCTCCAGGCGCAGATCGGCCCTGCCGGGTACGCCGACGCCGAGGG
This sequence comes from uncultured Chloroflexia bacterium, assembly GCA_963731865.1. Taxonomy (GTDB): domain Bacteria; phylum Chloroflexota; class Limnocylindria; order Limnocylindrales; family CSP1-4; genus SPCO01. The sequence goes on from CAVSXG010000006.1 coordinate 226,334, forward strand.
CGGCAAGCGCGTCACCGAAACGGTGATCGCCGGCGGCGCGGACATCGTGTTCGGCCAGGGCGATGGGGCGTCCTTCGGGATGCTCCAGGCCGTGGAAACGGCCACGCCGCCGGCCGGTGCCGACAAGGTCTGGTTCATCGACGTCATCGGTGACAAGACCTCCATCGACACGAAGGGTGTGCTCCTGTCCTCGGTCCTGTGGGACTTCGCCGGAACGTTCGAGCAGGCGATCGCGGACATCAATGCGGGCACCTTCGGCAACAAGGGCTACGTCCAGGATGTGGGCAATGGTGGCATCGCGCTGCTGGAGACGCCCCACATCACGGCAGATGCCTCGGCTGCCGTCGCGACCGCCAAGGCAGGCATTGCGGACGGCTCCATCGCCGTCCCGGTGACCACCACCCAGGCCGACGTCGACGCGCTGATCGCGGCCAACTAGCTCCGCATGACCGCGGGGGCAACCGATCCGGGCGTGGCTGCGCAGCGCGGCGCGACCGGGGCCGGGACCCCCGCGGTCGAACTCATCGGCATCAGCAAGACCTTCCCGGGCGTCGTCGCCAACGATCACATCAGCCTGGCGGCCATGTCCGGGGAGGTTCTTTGTCTCCTTGGCGAGAACGGCGCCGGCAAGTCGACACTGATGAACATCCTGTCGGGGATCTATCGGCCCGACGGGGGACGCATCGAGGTCGACGGACGTCCCGTGACGATCGATTCCCCACGCCATGGGCGGGACCTCGGCATCGGCATGGTCTATCAGCACCTCAGCCTCATCCCGACGCTCACGGTGCTGGAGAACCTGATGATGGGCACCAACCGGGGGCTGACCCTCGATCGGGCAGGAGCGCTTGCCCGACTGCGCGAACTGTCATCGACGCTCGGGATCAGTGTGGATCCGGACGCGCGCGCCGGAACGCTCGCGCTGGGCCAGCAGCAACAGGTGGAGATCGTCAAGGCGCTCTGGAAGGGCTCCAGGGTGCTGATCCTGGACGAGCCGACATCGATGCTGACACCGCAGGGGATCGCCGAGCTTCAGACCGTGCTCCGTGGCCTCAAGCAGGGTGGCCTTGCGATCATCTTCATCACCCACAAGCTCCACGAGGCGATTGCGATCGGGGATCGAATTGCCATCCTGAAGGCGGGGCGAGTTGTCGGTACCCTGGGCCCGGACGACCTGACAGGCACCACGCCGCACGATCTCCAGCAACGTGTCGTGGCCATGATGTTCGGCGATTTGCAGCTTGCCGATGCGGACATCGCCGAATTGCGCGAAGTCACCGGTGCCAAGGTGGCCTTCCGCGAACGGTCCGCCGAGCCGGTCCTTGAGCTCGTCGACGTCTCCGCGGATGGGCCTCGGGGCCAGCACGGAATCCACGACCTGTCGTTGAGCGTGCGTGGCGGCGAGATCCTGGGCGTGGCCGGTGTCGACGGCAGTGGCCAGCGCGCGATGGCGGAGGTCATCGCGGGCCAGCGCCGACACGTTTCTGGCGAGATCCGGCTGGGAGGCGAGTCGATCGACCGGACCTCGGTCTCCGCGCGACAGCAACTGGGCCTGCGCTACGTGACGGACGACCGCCTCGGGGAGGGCGTCGTATCGTCCTACGCCGTCGGCCTCAACCTGGTGCTGAAGCGGATCGGGCAGCCTCCCTTCTGGCGCAGCGGACGAATCAACCGGCGCGCGATCCACGAGTCCGCCCTGGAAGCCATCGGGTCGTATGACATTCGCACCCCGTCAGCCGACACGCGGATCGGCAAGCTGAGCGGCGGCAACATCCAGAAGGCACTCCTGGCGAGGGAGCTGTCGTTCGAGCCGCGCGTGGTGGTCTTCAACAAGCCGACCCATGGCCTCGACGTGCGCACGATCGTCGCCGTCCGCCAGCGGATCCGGGACCTGGCCAGGGGTGGCGTCGCGATCATGGTCATCTCGAACGACCTGGATGAACTCCTCGACCTTTCGGACCGGGTGGCCGTCCTCGATGCCGGACGCATCACCGGGATCGTGCCCGCCGGTCCTGGCGCCGAGGCCCGGATCGGCGAGCTCATCATCGGCGCCGTGGCCTCGCCGGCCGCGGTGTGACTGGTCCGATGACCAGCGCCGAGACGGTTCTCGAACCAACGCCCGCGCCGTCTCGAGGAGGCGCGATCGTCGACGTGCTGATCCGGAGCGTCGGGCCAATCGTGCTCGCCCTCATCACCTGTGGCCTCCTGCTCGCGGTCATCGGGCGCGACCCGGTCGCGTTTTACGCGGACACGCTCCAGGCCGGCGTACTCCGGTCGTCCGGGCTCCAGGACACCATCACCCGCATGGCGCCCATTCTCCTGGTGGCGGCCGGGCTCATCGTGGCGTTCCGGGCGGCACTCTGGAACCTGGGGTCCGATGGCCAGTACCTGCTGGCCGCGGCCCTGGTCGCGGGGACGGCACCTGCGCTGCTGTCGGCCGTGCCCCCGCCGCTCGGCTGGCTCGTGCTCGGTCTGCTCGGGATGGCGGTCGGGGCGGCGTGGACGATCATCCCGGCGTGGCTGCGGGCCCGCTACGGCCTCAACGAGATCGTGACCACCCTGATGATGACGTTCGTCGGTTCCGGCCTGGCCAACCTGCTGGTCAAGGGACCGTTCGATGGGCCGTCCACCGTGCCGCAGACCGCCGTCGTGGACCCGTCGCTGACCCTCATGGACCTGCCCGGCACGCGCATCCACATCGGGGTCATCGTGGCCCTCCTGGCGATGGTCGCCATCCATGGCCTGTTCGCCCGGACCTCGTTTGGCATGCGCATCGACGTGATGGGCGCCAACCCCCGCGCGGCGGAGCACCTGGGGATCGGCGTGCCGCGGCTGATCATCGTCACGTTCCTGTTGAGCGGTGCGCTGATCGGGCTCGCCGCGGCCGTGGACATGCTTGGAATATTCGGCTATATGCGGGCCGACTGGAACCCGGCGTACGGCCTGAAGGTGGTTCCGCTGGTCTTCCTCGCGCGCCTCAACGCGCTCGCGGTCATTCCCTTCGCAGCCTTCTTCAGCCTCCTCTCGATCGGCGGGGAATATGCCGCGCGCCGGGCGAACCTGCCCAGCGATTTCCTGCTCCTGGTGATTGGCCTGGTCCTGCTGTTCATGGTCGTGACCCACTTCCTCAGCGACAAGCGTGAACGAGGCGAGCGGATCCTGCCGCGCCGACGCCTGGGGCATGCCCGTGCCTGAACTGCTGACGACGGGCTTCCTGACCGCGCTCATCGGTGGGGGGCTGGTTGCCGGGGTGCCGCTGCTGTTCGCGAGCCTCGGGGAGATCATCGCCGAGGAGGCCGGCGTGCTGAACGTCGGGCTGGAGGGCATGATGCTGGCCGGGGCCTTCGTGGGCTTCCTGGCCGCATTGACCTTCGGCGACCCCTGGCTGGGCCTCGCATCCGGCGCATTCGCCGGGCTGCTGGTCTCGCTGCTCATGGTGCTCTTCTGCATCCGCCTGGGTCTCGACCAGATCGTGGTCGGGGTGGCCATCGTGCTCACTGCGGAAGGAGTGACGTCGGTGCTCCACAGCTCCCTGTACGGTGACTCGTATCCCCGGCTTGATGCCGCGCCGCGGTTTGCGATCCCGGTCCTGTCGGACGTCCCGATCCTCGGCGGCAGCCTGTTCAGCCAGCCGCTCGTCGTGTACCTGGGGTTCATCCTGGTCGGGGTCGTGGCGTGGGTCCTGCGCGGGACGAGCGCGGGTCTCCACGTCCGCGCAGCCGGCGAACGCCCCGCCTCGCTCGATGCCGCAGGCGTGAGCGTGGTCCGCACCCGAACGATCGCGGAGCTGATCTGCGGCGGGCTGGCCGGCCTTGCCGGAGCCTACCTTTCGATTGTCGGCGCGGGAACGTTCGTGCCGTTCGTCACCAACGGCATGGGCTTCATCGCGATCGTGATCGCGATGCTGGCGCGAGGCCGCGCCTGGTGGTCCGTCGCCGGGGCGTTCCTGTTCGGGATGTCACTGTCGGTGACGACCGCCCTGCAGCTGGTGGGCATCGACGTGCCGGTCGACGTGGTCCAGATGCTGCCATTCGTGTCGGTGATCGCCGTGCTCGTCATCTTCGCGCGGGACGCTCGCCTCCCGTCCGCCCTGGGGCTGCCGTACCTGCGGGGAAGCCGTTGATGCGCCTGACCGACGAGTTCGCGATCAGCACGGCCCCGGACGCTGCGTACGCGATGCTGCTGGACCTCGAGCGCATCGCCCCGTGCGTTCCGGGCGGCGAGATCGACCCACCGGACGGCGCGGGCTTCCACCCGGGTCGGGTCTCGGTGAAGCTCGGGCCGATGAAGTTCGTGTATGCCGGCCGGGTGCGCATTGCCGACCGGGATGACACCCTGCGCACCGCCGTGATCGAAGGCGAGGGCCGGGCGTCCGGCGGCGCCGACAGCGCGAAGGTACGGACGACGATGGAGGTCGTTGCCGAGGGCGATGGGTCGCGCGTCCGGATCACGACGGACCTCGAGATCCGGGGGCGCGCCGCGCAGATGGGCCAGGGCGTCATCGCCGACGTGAGTCGCCGGCTGGTGAGCCAGGCGGCGGCCTGCATCGAGACACGCCTGGCGGCCGGGGACGGTGCCGATGCCCAGTCCCTGCCTTCGGCCGGACCCGTCGGTGGCATCTCCCTCGTGGCATCGGTGGTCGGCTCCCGGATGCGGGGGATCGCCTCGAGCCTGGGCGGCCACGGCAACGACCCGCCCGACAGCAGCCCCCCGACGACCGAAGGAGCGGATGATGGAACGCCCTGACCTGACCCTGAGCGCCGGGCCAAACGACCTGTCGGCGGACGTGCTGGCGGCCCTTGGGTCGCCCATCCTCTACCACTACGACCCGCTGTTCCAGGAGCGGTTCCGGGCGGCGGAGGAGCGGATCGCGCGGATCTTTCGCACGACCAGCCACGAGATCGTCCTGATGCAGGGCGAGGCCGTCCTGGGCCTGGAGGCTGCCGCCCGCGCCGTCGTTTCGCCGGGGATGGCCTGTCTCAACCTCGTGAGCGGCGTCTTCGGCAAGGGTTTCGGCTACTGGCTGACCGGGATCGGGGCCGAGTTGCACGAGATCGAAGTTGGCTACGACGAAGCGATCGAGCCCGCCGCGGTGGCTGCCTACCTGGACGCCCATCCGGCGATCCGGATGGTCTCCGTCGTCCATTCCGAGACCCCGTCGGGGACGCTCAACCCGGTCCGCGAGCTGGGGCCCATCGCGCGAGCCCACGATGCCGTCACGATCGTCGACGTCGTCTCGTCCCTGGGCGGGATCGAGTTGGAGGCGGATGCATGGCAGCTGGACCTGTTGGTCGCGGGCCCCCAGAAGTGCCTTGGCGGACCTCCCGGAATGTCACTGATGGCGGTCAGCGAGCACGCCTGGGCTGCGATCGACCGGAACCCGGACGCACCGAGAGGCTCGTTCCTGTCCATGCTCGATTGGCGCGACCAGTGGCACGGCCACGGCCGCTTCCCGTACACCCCGTCCGTCTCGGATCTCCACGGCGTCCTCGCCGCCGCGGATGCGCTCCTCGCCGAAGGGCTGGAGGCCAGCCAGGCGAGGCACGCCCGGGTGGCCGCCGCCGCCTGGAGCGGGGTGGAGGCGATGGGCCTCCGGCCGTGGCCGCTGCGTCGCGAGATCGCGGCCGCGTGCGTGACCGCGATCCGGGTCCCCGATGGCCTGACCGACACCGCCGTCCGCGACCATGCCCGGGCCAGGTATGGTGTGCAGCTTTCGGCCGGCCAGGGCGCGGGCAACATCATTCGGCTCGGCCACATGGGGGCGACGGCTCGACCGATGCTGATGGTCGCCGGACTGGCCGCGATCGGCCGGACGCTGGCGGACCTGGGTGCCCCGGTCGACATCGGGGCAGGCCTCGACGCGGCGCTTGCCTCCCTGTCAGCGAGCGGGCAGGCAAGCGATCGATGACGAGACTCGCACCGTTCGAACTCCACCGGGCCGGCTCGGTCGCGGAGGCCACGGCGCTCCTTGGCGAGAACGGCGACGACGCCGCGATCTATTGCGGCGGGACCGAGCTGTTGTTGCTGATGAAGCTCGGCTTTGCGGCCTATGGGCACCTCGTGGACGTCAAGCCGATCGTCGAGTTGTCGGGGATCGCGGTCCAGGACGACATCCTGCGCATCGGCGCTGCGGTGACGCATCGCGCGATCGAGCGTTCGGCGGTCGTCGCCGGCGGGTGGCCGCAGCTGGTGGCGATGGAGCGGCGCGTGGCGAACGTGCGCGTCCGGACCTCCGGCAGCCTTGGCGGCAACCTGGCCTTCGCGGATCCGCATTCCGACCCTGCGTCATTCCTGCTGGTGGCAGAGGCCCGGCTGGTCCTGGGTCGCGGAGACGAGCGCCGGCGCCTGCCCCTCGCGGCGTTCGTGCTGGGTCCCTACACGACGGCCCTCGAACCGGGTGAGCTGGTGGTCGCGATCGAGGTGCCCCCGTTGCCGGTCCACTCCGGGATGGCCCACCTGCGTTTCGCCTTCCACGAGCGGCCGGCAGTCACGGTGAGCTGCCTGGTCGAGGTCGCCGGCGAGCGCATCGCGGCGGCGCGCGTGGCGGTCGGTTCCGTTGGGCTGTCGGCCATCCGCGCGCCCGACAGCGAGGCCGTCCTGGTCGACCTGGAGACGGCGCACCCCGACCCGTCCGTCCTCGCGGCGGCCGGGCAGGCAGCTGCGGATGCCAGCGACCCCGTCGCCGACTCGAACGGATCAGCGGACTACAAGCGCCACCTGGTGGGGGTGCTGGTCGGACGCGCGATCCGAGCCGCAATTGCGGATGCCGGGAGAGCAGGGTGAGCGACGAACGAGACGCCGCCATCCGGGGGGCGATCGCGGCGCGAGAACCGCTCGTTCGCGACGTGCTGTCCTTCATCCACGCCCATCCCGAGCTTGCCCATGCGGAACACGAGAGTGCCGCCTACCTCGAACGGGTGCTCGGCGACCTTGGCCTGATCGTCGAGCCCGCCATCGCCGGGATGTCCACCGCGTTCCGGGCCACCCTGCGCGGCGGCCTGCCGGGCCGGACGGTCGGCCTGGTGGCCAACTACGACGCGGTTCCATCGGTACCCGCCAGCGGTGGTCCGGCGCCGATCCACGCGTGCGGCCACGGTCCCATCGCCGCCGGGGTCGTGGGCGCCCTGGCCGCCCTCGCGGCGGACCGCGACCGCCTGCAGGGCACGGTCATGGTGATCGGTTGCCCGGCCGATGAGATCCACGCTCCGGGGACCGTCGCCCGGGGCGGCGGCAAGGCGATCAGCGCAGCGGCCGGGGCCTGGGATGGCGTCGACGCTGCGCTCTATGCACACCCGGAATTCCTCGACACGGCATGGGCGGAATCCGCCTGGATGCGTCGTGACACGGCCCGCCTGTACGGTCGGCGGACGCTGGTCGATGGGACCCCGCAATCCGTGCTCGCCGAGGTGGGCGCGCTGGTTTCCGCGGCGACCGCCGCGCCCGCGGCGCAGGTCATGCTCGAGACGCTCCAGCTCGACGGCGATGTCGAGGAAGGAACCGGCCTGGCCGTGCTGGCACGCTTCCTCCTCTGGGCACCCGACGAGGCCGGCATCGACGAGCTGGCCGCCGGGCTTCGCGCGGCGATCGCGGCCGATTGGGAGAGCGGCGACCCGGTCCCCGGCATTGCTCCGGATCCGCGGGTTCGCGAGGTCGCCGCGGCCGCTCACCGGGCTGCCGGCCGGGACTACGTCGAGCCGCCCATTGCCCTGCCGTTCGCCACCGATTTCGGGGCCATCACCCGGCGCGTGCCCTCGGCGCTCATCGGGCTGGGGCGTCCTGGCGGGTGGGCCTTCCATACGCCCGAAGGGGCGGTCCAGTTCGCCTCCGAGGCCGGCCTCGAGGCAGCCCTGGACGTGGCGACCGTGCTGGCGCTGGCGTCCGAGCGCCTGATGGCACCGGACTGACGTCGGGCGTGCGCTGGCCCTGGCCCGTCGTCATCGTCCTGCTCGTGGGTGCCGCCTGGATCATGGTCGGGACGGCCATCCGCCCGCTCGGGCAGACCTGTGACCCGGCGCTGTCTCACGAGGTCTGTCTCGAGACGATCGACGCGGCATTGCGCAAGGGCATGCCCGGCCTCCACCCGCTGCTGCTGGGGGCGACTGCGGAGCCCGGACCGGCTGCGCGGCCGGACCAGTTCGGCCATCGGGCCACCGTCACGTTCGACGCCCTGGCGATGCCTGGTCCCACGTCGGTGCGGCTCTTCTTCGACGCCGGCGGCCACTGGGGCGGCATCGCCAGCCGCGACGCGGTCGAGCTCGGGGCCTGGGCAGTGGCCCAGGCGGCGCTGGTGGCCGGCGTCGCCGCCGGCGTGCTCGGGTGGAGGGGACGACGCCCCAGACCGGGGCCCCCGGACGAGCGACGTTAGCCTGGCTGTTCCAGCTCCACGAGGTACCCGTCCGGGTCCACCACGAAGAAGCGGCATCCGCCCCACGGCGCCTCCCACGGTTCGGCGAGGAACGAAACACCTTCGGCCGCGAGCTGCGCATGCAGGGCCCGCGCGTCGCCCACCTCGAGCACCAGGACGACCGGCAGGCGGGTCACGTCCGCCGGCACGGCCATCGCGATGCCCGGCCGGTCGGGGGCCGGGTGGCCCTCCTCGGCTAGCGAGAGGCGCACCCCGTCCCGGGTCAGGGTGGCGTAGGGCGGATCGTCATACAGGGCGTCGACGACGAAGCCGAGGTGACCCGTATAGAAGGCGACGGATTGCCCGACATCCCTCACCGCCAGGATGCAGCCGACCCGCTGCACCGCGAACGTGGCCATCGCCGGAGCCTAGTGGCGCGTGTGGCCGCCGTCGACGACGACCATCTGGCCGGTGACCCAGGCCGCCTCTTCGGAGGCGAGGAACGCGACGGTCGGGGCGATGTCGGCGGCGACGCCATGGCGTGGAATGGCCTGGAGCAGTTGCACGAAATCGAACGCGTCGGCGTGCGGGCTGGCCATCACGCCCTCCGTCTCGGTCAGGCCCGGCGCGACCGTGTTGACCGTGATGCCGTACTTGCCGAGTTCAGTGGCCAATGCCCGGGTGAACCCGAAGACGCCGCCCTTGGCGGCGACATAGGCGGCCATGTTGGGGGTTCCCGCGACGACCGTGTTCGACGCGATGTTGACGATCCGACCGTAGCCCTTCCGGCGCATCTCGTCGGACGCGGCCCGGCAGGCCAGGAAGACACCGTCCAGGTTGACGGCCATGATCCGTCGCCACTCGGCGAAGTCGACGTCGTCCCAGGCGGTGTACGGCACGATGGCCGCGTTGTTGACGAGGATGTCCAGGCCACCGAAACCATCGACCGCCGCCTTGACCATTGCCTGGACCGCCGCCGGGTCCGACACGTCGACGGCCATCCCGATCGCCCGGGGCACCGCCGCCGCTGTGGCCCTGGCACCCTCCTCGTTGATGTCCGCGACGACAACGGCGGCGCCTTCCTCGGCGAACTTGTCGACAATGGCTCGGCCGATCCCCTGGGCCCCGCCGGTCACGATCGCGACGCGATCCTTGAGCTTCATCCTGCGTCCTCCTTGCCGCTCAGGCGCCGTAGAAGTCGGGGGCGTGCTTCCAGGTCAGCCAAGGGTCCATGTCATGTGACGGGAAGATCTCGGCGTCGTGCTTCCTGGCCATCGTCTTGATCCGCTTGAGCGCCGTGATCGAGTCGACCGGGTCCAGGTGGAACCCGCCGACGATCATCCGTTCGAGCGTCTCGTGGGTGTACGCGGCGTCGCCCGGAAAGATCATCGGCCGCCGCCCCTCCGGTTCGGCCAGGAGCGAAAGGTGTCCGATCGTGTGGCCGGCTGTCTGGAACAGGGTGAGCCCGCGGGCGACCTCGACGTCGCCCTCGAGGTACTCGCGCTTCAGGGTAGGTGAGTAGAAGCTCAGGTCGGAGTAGCCAAGGCGCTCGAACGGCTCCGGCACAAGGCACGAGCGGAGCTCGAGCTTGCTGGTCAGCAAGGTCGCGTTGGTCAGGTACTTGTTGCCGCCCACGTGGTCGAAATGGAAATGGCTGTTGATGACGTAGTCGATCTCTTCGGGCTTCACGCCGATCTTCGCGAGCTGGGCCGGCACCGTCTGCTCGGGTGTCTGCTCCGGAAGTTCGAACGGCAGCACCGCGTTGACGTGGTCCAGGTCGTATCCGGTGTCGAAGATGAACTTGCCCTCCGGATGGTCGATGTAGACCCCGTAGACCGGGAAACGGACGGCGGTCCCGACGTCGATGTGCCACAGCACGTCGGATCGGTCGATCACCAGCGAGCCGAGGTCGAGCAGGTAGATCTTCATGACGGTCACCCTCCTCCGGTCTAGCCGAGCGCCTTGCGCACCGCAACGAGCTTGGCGCCGCGTTGCGCCCGGAGCTGGCCGACCTGCTCGTCCGTGTAGTCGAACAGCCCGCCCTTGGTCTTCATGCCCAGGCGACCCTGCTCCACCAGACCACGAATGGTCGGGGAGACCTCGGCTGCGTTCGACAGGTCCGGGTTGAGATACCCGGCCACGCTCGTGTAGATGTCCATGCCGGCCATGTCCAGGAGCTGCATCGGCGGAATGACCGCGAGCTTGTAGCCGATGCCCCACTTGACGTTGAGGTCGAGTTCCTCCCGGCCGATGACGCCCTCGTCCACCAGCGCCAGGCATTCGCGCATGATCGCGTAGAGGACCCGGTTCTCCACGAATCCCGGGACCTCCTTCTTGAGGAGACAGGGGTAGTAGCCGACGTCCTCGATGACCGCGATCGTCCCGTCGATGGTCGCCTGCGAGGTCCTTTCGCCGGGCACTACCTCGATCATCGGGATGAGGTGCGGCGGATTGGACCAGTGCATCACGACGACCCGCTCGGGATGGGCGAGGTTCGCGGCGATCTTCGTTGCCGGGATGCCCGATGTGTTGGAGGCGATGATCACCTCCGGTCCGACCAGCTGTTCGTACTCCGCGTAGACCTGCTGCTTGAGCTCGAGCTTTTCGGGGACGGCTTCGACCACGAATTCGGCGCCGTCCAGGGCCTCCGCCACCGAGCTTACGTACGTCGCCGAGCCGCCGTCGACCGACGGCGTCTCCAGTCGATCGAGGACGCCCCAGGCCAGGTCATAGCCGGCCTTTGCTCGCTCCAGGGCCTCCGCGCTGGTGTCGTACATGGTCACCTGCATTCCCGCTCGGGCGAGGACGGCACCCATGCCGGGTCCCATCGTTCCGGTACCCATCACGGCGACGCGACCGAATCTGCTCATGCCGGTTCCTCCTGCCTGTTGCCTGGCTTGTCCTGCACCTGGATGGCACGCCAGACACGCTCTGGCGTGAGCGGAAGCTCCGTGACCGGCACTCCGGCGTCGGCGACCGCGGTCGCGATGGCAGCCACGATTCCGGCCAGGGCCCCTTCGCCGCAGCCCTTCGCACCGAACGGCCCGGGGCCGTCGGCATTCTCGACGATCACGCAGGTCAATTCAGCAGGCAGGTCCGCCAGGGATGGAACGCGGTACTCGAGAAGATTGTCGTTGAGCAGCACCCCGTCGCCGAACACCATCTCCTCGAAGAGCGCGTTGCCGATGCCCTGCATCGTCGCACCCTCGTCCTGCCGTTCCACGAGCTGCGGGTTGATGGCCGTACCGACATCGGCGATGGTGGCGGTTCGGAGCACCTCCACCACGCCCGTCTCGCGGTCGACGGTCACCTCTGCGGCACCGATGCAGACCTCCCAGAAGACGGGTCCCTCGGCGTACGAACCGCTGCCCTCGGGGTGGACGCCGCCTTCCCCGATCAGTTGGCCGCCACTCAGGCCGAAGCGCTTCGCGATGAGCTGTGGAAACGTCCTGGATTCGTCGCCGTGCCAGGCTGCCCCGTCCCGGAGGTCGATGGTCGCCGCAGCACCCGGCCACACGGTGGCGGCGATCTCCAGCAGGTCGGCCCGCACCGCGGTGGCAGCGCGTTGCACGGCAAGTCCGGCGAGCGTGGTCGAGCGGCTTGCGCCGGTCGAACGGTCGTACGGGGTGAACTGCGTGTCGGTTCCCTGGCAGGTGATCCGCTCGGCCGGCATGGCCAGCACCTCGCCGGCGATCTGGGCGAAGGCCGTCCGTTGACCCTGGCCGACCTCGGTCGAGCCGACCAGGACGACGGCCGTGCCATCCGCCTCCATCCGCACCACGGCGCTCGAGACGGGATGCGCTCCGGCCGCGAGCAGTCCGACGGAGACGCCCCGGCCCGATCCCGCCACCCGCGGGCGCGTCCAACCCAGGGCTTCGGCCACCTTCTCGACGTCACCGACCAGGTCGGCGTCGAGGGGCTTGCCCCCCGGACGAACCAGCTCACCGGGCCGAAGAAGGTTGCGCCGCCGGATTTCGATCGGGTCGATCCCGGCCCGGCGCGCGACCTCGTCCACCTGCAGTTCGCCGGCCCACTGCAGATGCGAGGCCCCGAACGCGCGATAGGAGCCGGATGGTGCCGTGTTCGTGTGGACGCAGGCGGCATCGACACGGACGGCGGACCAGCGGTACGGGCCCGGGGCGGCGTCACCTCCGGTCGCGGTCACCCGGGGCCCGTTGTCGGCATAGGCGCCCGTGTCGAACCACGCCTGGACGTCGCGTGCCAGGAGGCGGCCGTCGGCGCTGGCCGCCGTGCGCACCCGGGCCGTCATGTTGTGGCGCCGGGTGGTCACCATCGAATTCGTCCACGCGGTTGACGATTCGCACCGGGCGTCCGGCCTTGCGCGCGAGGGCGACCGCGATCGGCTCCATCTTCGTGTAGGACTTGCTGCCAAAACCCCCGCCGAGGTAGGGAACGATCACGCGGACGCGCCCGAGCGGTTCGTCGAACAGGGTGGCGATCTCCGCGCGGACCAGGAACGGGTGCTGGCAGGTCGCCCAGATCCTGATCCCGTCGCTGTCCACCTGGGCGACCACGCTGTGGGTCTCCATCGCGTACTGGTAGACGCTCGGGAAGCGATAGTCGTCCTCGACCACGATGTCGGCCGTGGCGAAGACCGCGTCGACGTCGCCGCGATCAATGGCATAGCGGTAGCAGATGTTGCCGTCGCGCTCGGCCAGCGTTCCCAGGCCGTGGAAGGCGCCCGGTCGGAGGGGCTGGTCGTGGACCAGGGTCGCACCCGGCGCCAGCGCCTCCTCCATCGTCCCGACGACCGGCAGGTCCTCGTACTCGACCACGATCGCCCTGACCGCGGCCTCGGCGGTTGCCTGGTCCGTGGCGGCCACAGCGACGACCGGTTCGCCGGCAAAGCGGACCCGGTCGATCGCAACGATGGGACGATCCCGGATCGCGTGACCGTAGTACGGATCGAGATCGAGCAGGTCCGCGGACGTCAGGGTTGCCACGACCCCGGGCATCGCGTCCGCGGCCGAGGTGTCGATCGACGCGATCCGCGCGTGGGCGCTGGTGCTGCGCAGGACCTGCCCGTAAAGCATCCTCGGGAGGACGAGGTCACCCACGTACTGCGCGTCGCCACGCAGCTTCTCGCCGGCGTCTGCGCGGGCCATGGAACGGCCCACCTGGGGCGCGCTGCGCGGACGGGCGATGGGTGGTGCGATCGTGGTCATCGGACGGCGCGCTCGGCGGCCACGTCGCTGACGGCATTCAGGATCGCGCGGTAGCCGGTGCAGCGACACAGGTTGCCCGCCAGGCCGTGCCGGATCGAGGCCTCGTCCGTGAGCTCGCCGTCCTCGAGCAGGGCATGAACGGTCAGGACCATGCCCGGCGTGCAGAACCCGCACTGGAGGGCTGCGTGACGGGTGAACGCCGCCGCGATCGGCTCGAAGGCTGGCGTCTCGCGGAACCCCTCGATCGTCGTGACCGTACGCCCATCGGTCTCGACGGCCAGGTAGGAGCAGGCGCTGACCGGCGCACCATCCACCAGGACCGTGCACGCGCCGCAGACCTGGCTGTCGCACGACAGCTTGGCGCCGGTCAGACCCAGGTCGTCTCGCAGCACGTCCAGCAGGAATGCCTGCGGCTCGACCTCCAGCGTGCTCCGGGCGCCGTTGAGCTCGAGCTCGATCCGTGTCATCGGCTGACTGCCGCGCCTTCGTCGGCGCCCCGCCCGCGGATCCGCCGGACCCAGGCCGCCCAGTATTCGTCGAGGAAGCCGTCCTGGTACTTCTGTGGGCTCAGCTGCTCCGCGCCGTCCTGGCTGATCGGCCTGGGTCGCCCCAGTGTCGCTGCGATGGCCTGGAACCGGATCGCCCGTTCAAGGGTGACGGCGGCCAGCACGGCCCAGCGGACGTCCTCGCCGGCGATGACCACGCCATGGTTGCGCAGGAGCGCTGCCCGCCGGGGTCCGAGGGCCGATGCCACGCGTCGGCCCTGCGCACGATTCGTGATCAGCGCCGGACCGTCGTCGTAGTCGCCGATCCCGCCGGCGAAGAGGACCGCGTCGTGGGTGAGCAGCTCGAGCCGGCCGTCGGTCGAACCGAGCGCCGTCCCGTAGACCGGGTGGCCGTGGATGACCGAGCCGACGTCTGCACGTGCCCGGTAGACCTCGGTGTGCATGACCGACTCGAGGTGATAGTCGGCACTGTCAAGGGCATCGTCATCATCGATGTCGAGGGCGATCACGTCGGCCGGCTCGACTTCGTCGAGGGCGACCCCCTTGCGCTTGATCCAGATCGTCCGGTCGCCCGGGTTCCTGGCGCTCACGTGTCCGAGCGTGAGGTCGACGTACCCCTCCAGGGCGATCACCCGGCAGGCCGTGGCGACCCGTTCACGCAGGAGGTCCGGGGTCATCAGGCGGTCTCCGGCCCTGCCGCCGGCCTCCGCTCGGTCGGCGGGTAGTCCGGGTGCGGGAAGGCGAAGACCATCGTCACCGCCTCGTCGCCCGTGTTGGCAACGGCATGCCAGACGCCGGCCGGGATGAACAGGGCCGAACCGGCCCGGTAGGGAACGATCTCCTCGTCGAGGCGGAGCTCTCCCCGGCCGGTCAGCACGTAGGCCAGCTCTTCCGTCGCATGCGAGAGCATCGCCGTGGAGGTGCCTGCGGCAAAGCTGGAGAACCCGAGGGCGGTGGTCGAGGCGACACGCTCCCCGGTCAGCAGGACCCGGCTCCAGCTGCCACCTGGCAGCTCGATCGGCGGGACATCGTCGAGGGGGACGACCCGGACGCCGGTCAGACGTCCCATTTGCCATCCCGGAAGATGAAGCCGCCGGTGTCGATGATCTCGAGCGTTGCGTTGCGGATGACCCCGTCGAGGTGGAGTCGACACGAGTTCTGACCGCCGGGATAGGCGTTCTTGTTGTCGCCCAGCGCAAAGTGGACGTTGCCGATGCGGCCCTTCTCGGAAGGGCTGCCAAGCGGTGACTTGTCGCTCGTTCCGAAGGCGAACTCGGCCACGACGTCGACATTCGGGACGCCCTCGATGACCCGAGCCAGTCGCTTCGCGTCCTCGCCGCCCTCGATCCCGACGCACTTGCCGTCCTTGACCTGCCAGTAGATCGGGCTGCTGACAACGTCCACGCCGATGCCCAGCATGTTGCCGTCGATGGCGATCACGCCGTTCGTCTTCGTTTCGACCGCCGCGTAGGCGACCTCCGCCCAGAGCGGCAGCGGTCCCATCATCCAGCCGCGCTGCCGGATCGGGGTCACCTGGAGCGCCGGTCGCTCCTCGATCGAGACCGTCACGTCGGTCCCGTTGGGGGACCAGACGCGGCATTCCTTGACGCCCTTCAGCTTCGCGATGGCGGCCACCGCCCGGTCCGTCGAGGCGAGGATGTCCTCGAGCCCGAGGTCCCACTCGCCCATGCCCGGCTCCACGGAGGCGATCTTGACGTTGTTGGCGCAGGACTCCTTGACGGCCGAGACATGCGCGAACCGGTTCGCCCACTCGAGGTTGGTCATGATGATGATCTCGTCCGCGGCCAGCATCGCGTCGTGCAGGTTCTTCGGGGGCGCCATCGGGAAGCTCGTGTCGGCCAGCGCTCGCGCGACCTGCGCCTCGTTGTTCATGACCACCGGGGATGCGCCGCGCTCGGCGGCGACGTCGGCCACGACGGCTGCCATGTGCGCGTGCTTGTCATCCGTGATGATCGTGACGATATCGCCCTGTTCGACCGTGAAGCAGGTGTCCACGATCAGCTCGGCGTGCTGCCGCATCTTGCTCTCGGTTCCCATCGTCCTACCTCGCTGCGATCCTGACGTCCGACCGGAGAGCCGGCAGCACGTCGCGGGCAAACCGCTCGACCTGCCCGAACTGGTCGAGCGAGCCGAAGCGGCAGATGAAATGGTCGACGCCCGCGCTCGCGAACGTCCGGAACCAATCGATGATCTGATCGGGTGTCCCGACCGGACCCCAGTTCGAGAGGTTCATCGCCTTGCTGAGCTCCGGGTAGTACCTGGAGATGTAGTCCCCGAAGGCGGAGCGTGCCGCGCTCTCGGTGTCGGCCAGATTGAGCGTCACCTGGTAGGACACGACGAGTCGACCGGCATCGTCGCCGCTCTCGGCCGCAACCTCGGCCAGGTATCCCAGCTGTTCGGTCAGCTCCTCCGGATGCTCGGCCCGGCAACAGGTCATCCAGCCCTCGCCGTACTTGAGGATCCTCCGACAGGCGTTCTTCATCGTGCGCACCATCCTGTCGTCGGACGCTTCGGTCACGAGCCGCGGGTTTGACACGACCCAGAACGGTGGCGGCTTCTGGATTGGCATGAGCGGCCCCATCTCGGTGCCCGAGAAGAACTCGACGTCGTCGTAGGTGTAGTGCTCACCGTGATGGGTGACCTTGCCGTCGGTCCAGAGGGCCCGAAGCACCTCCAGCCCCTCCTCGAAGATCGAGAAGCGCCGATCGAAATCGAGCCCGAGCGCCTCGAATTCACGGCGTACGCCAACCTCCGGATTGCCCGCACAGCAGCCGAAGATCGTCCGGCCGCCGGACAGGATGTCCAGGGTCGCCCACTCCATCGCGAGATAGAGCGGGTTCCGCGGCGAGCTCACCAGGCATGCTGTCCCGAGCTTGACCCGCCTCGTCCGCTGGGAGATGGCCGAGAGCAGCGCGATCGCCTCGTAGCGCGGCTTCGAGAAGAGGGAGTCACCGACCCACACGGAGTCGAACCCGATGCCTTCAACGGCTTCGCCCAGGTCGAGCAGCTCGGTGATGCCGTAACCGGGCGCGATGAGCGGCTCGCGATTGTTGAGGTTCACTCCGAATTCGAGTGGCTTCGGATCCGTCACGCACCGCTCCTTGACACCCCGGCCAATCCGCACCAGCCGCTCACCGCCTTACTGGCGAGCCAACCTTTGTCGACTGTCAACACGGTGAATAGTACCAGCGACGTGAGGGTCCATTCGTGCTCAGGTGTTGTGGTGGCCTACGGGGCTCGAACCCGTAACAGCTCGGGAAGCCGCCACGAGCGCAGGTCACGCATACGACGACGGTTGCTCGGGCACCCTCTTCGCTTCGATCGTCCTTATCGTCCCGCGGTCGCCGCCGACTTGGCCGAGCCGCGTCAGGCTGACGATTGGATGAGGGCGGCGACCTCCCGGGCCGTGATGTCCGTCGGGAGCGAATCGAACCCTCTCCAGAAGCTGTTCTCGAGACCAGCGAGGACGTCGTTGCCGCGGATGCGCGCGTAGCGCGAGGCCCGTTCTGCCGGGTCCTGGGCGCGGAAGCCTTCGTTGGCCCACACCTCCTGCGCGACTGCCAGGTTCGCCAGATGCTGACGCGCGGAGCGGGCGTCGGCATACGCGTGAAAGGCCGCGGCACTCGGGGACGCGGAGCGCAGCGCCTGAGACACATCGAGGACGTCCTGCAACGTCATCGACAGGCCCTGCCCGTTGACGGGATTGTCGTAGCCGGCCGCATCGCCGATCAGGACGATCCCTTCCTTGAAGGGGGCGGCGGCGCGGCTGTCCTCACCAGGGAATGTCGCGCACGGTCCGACGGGCTGCGCGCCGCGCAGATCCGCGACGCCTGCCAGGCACGGCAGTGCCGCCGAATCCAGGAATCGCTCGGCCCCGTCCGGTCAGGGCCACATCGGTCGAAATGAGACTGGCCAGCCAGCCGCCGATATCAGCGTGATCATGGCGCCCGTGGGAGCCCCATTCCGCCAGGAACTTCCCGCTCCAGGGCAGTTCTGCAGCTTCTGAACGGAGGCGGATGTCGCGCGCGCACAGGCAAGCCGTTCGTGGCGCTCGCTCACGATCGCGCCCTTGTCTGGCCGGGGCGATCAGGTCCCTCATGGCGAAGCCTGGCACCAAGCCTCCCAACGGGCCTTCTGGAATCCACGCTCCGCGACGCACAGGCGAGCGCCTGACTGACGCGGGCCATCAGAGACACCGGAGTCATCGAGGTCGCCGGCAGTCGCCGACGGCCTCGAGCGGCAGGCGGATGCGCTCGAGCTGCTCGCCGTTGAGCCCCCAGCCGTAGGGCGCGTCGGGTCGATCCCGTGTCCCGAACCCGAGCCAGTCGACGAGGACGACCCGTCGATGCTCGCCCGCCCGCCTCGCCGACGGTGCGAGCTCGATTCCGCACCGGCGTGGTGGAGCTGTGCACGCGCAGGACGGTCCGTCCTTCGCCCGACCGGTAGCCGGCGACCCGGCCGGCGGCGGTCTCGACGTCAAACGGGCCACCCGCTACGGGAGGGCGTAGGGGATCATCACGCTCGTGCGCGCAGCAGTTCAATCAGGTCGCCAAGCTCTCGTGGGTCGGCGACCCACCCGTCCGCACCGAGATCGAGAGCCACACGCTCGTCCGGGATCGCGTTACCGCCCACCAGGAGAGGAACCGACGGCCGTTCCCGACGCGCGGCAGCCACCAGGCGTCTGGCTGCCGGACGACGCGCGATGTCGACGACACTCACGATCGCCGCCGTTAGTGATCCCGCAGCGCGCATGGCGGCGACGAAGGACGCCGTCGGCGTGTCTGGGCCCAGGTTGAGGACCTCGTATCCGGCGTCGGCCAGGATGTCGGCGAGCATCGCCACCCCGAGTCCGTGACGCTCACCGGGCGGCATCACGACGATGACGACGCCCTTCTTGCGACCCGGGCGCACGAACCGGGGGCCCAGACGTCCGATCACCGCTGTGGCCACGTTGCTCGCGAGATGCTCCTGGTCGATCGAGACGCGACCCGATTGCCAAGACGCCCCGATGGCGTGCAGCGACGGCGCGAGGAGGCGGACGTAGATCTCGCCAGGCTCGAAGCCCGAGGCCATCGCAGCCTCGATGACCTGCCAGCTACCGGCGACGTCACCGCCGAGCATCCGCGTCTGCAGGCGCTCCTGCCAGATCGATACCCGCGGTTCGCTACCCCCGCGGCGGCGGCGACCGCGGTCGGGCGTTGTCGTCGCCCGCTCGAGATCGACAGGATCGACCAACCACGTGCCGCCGATCTTGCGGGCCGGCAGGATCCCCAGCCGGACCCGACGGTAGATCGTCATGTAGTGGACCCCGAGAAGATCAGCCACCTCGTCCAGGCTGAGATGGCGTATCGGGTCCGACACCATCAGCCGGCCAGCGTCCCCGCGAACACCTGCCAGGCGAGCGCCGACTTTGCGACCAGGCTGAGCACCAAATAGGCCCTCTCGCCGAACACGTACGACTTCCAGCGACCGACGCGTCGGTACTGGAGCCACATGTTGAGCGCGAAGATGTTGAAGAAGATGAAGAGGGAGACGAAGATCGCGTAGACGAAGGCGGGCGGCTCGGCGGTACTACCGGGCGACCAAAGGTAGACGGCCACGGCCAGCCACGGGGCGATGCCCACGACA
Organism: uncultured Chloroflexia bacterium; assembly: GCA_963731865.1. Classification (GTDB taxonomy): domain Bacteria; phylum Chloroflexota; class Limnocylindria; order Limnocylindrales; family CSP1-4; genus SPCO01. Next base: position 246,019 of record CAVSXG010000006.1, read on the forward strand.
CACCCGAGCCAGAACGGCCACAGCGAGCCGCCCGGTCGCTCGTACCGTTCCTGGACCGCTCCGAAGAAGATCATCGCCGCATTGGCCGCGAAGATGCCGATCAGCGCCGCGACATCGCTGATCCCGGTGAGCATCGCGATGAGGACGATCATCACTGACGATGAGAGCGAGTACTCGGCCCAGCGAAAGTAGTTGTGCTCCGCGACGAGACCGGAGGTGTAGCGCGCGAAGACGCCGGGCAGCACCACCAGCCAATGGAAGACTGCCGACAGCAGAAGGAACAGTGCGACGCCCCACGCTACGGAGACATCGAACAGGGTCGTCGGCGCGCCGGCCGCAGTACCGGGCGGTCCCTCCATGAACGTCGCCGTCACCGGCAGCGCGAAAGCGGTCGCGAGCGCCAGGATGGCGACGGCCTGGACGGCATGGACGAAGCCGAGCCCGATGTTCCAGCGCCGCAGGGAGGCAACCCGAGAACCTGGGAGCTTGACCGTCGGCGTGAGCATGACCTGGTCGGTGGCAATCAACGTGGAGTCCTTCATGAGACGAGGGTGGGGCCCGGGCAACACTGGCCATCCTCGGGGTGGGATTGGGCTAGCTCGACTCCAAGAGTATTTAGCACTAAATCAGTCCTGTCAAGCGGAACCCGAGGTACCGACCGGTCGCAGTCGCCGACGATCGGGCCAGCCCTGCTCGTCGGGGTGGGGACGATCGTGGCCTGGTTCGTCAGCAGCACTGATCTCGAGGAGCCGCGCCATTCCGGGCGCCGCGAGTCCTGATTCCACGGGACGTCGCTATCTTGTGGGAGCAAACGCGGGCGGTTCCGTTCGACGTCGGGACCGCGACCTTATGACATGTGCCGACCGGTCGAAGCCGTATGTAGGGGAGCGTCGCCGACAACCCGGCAGAACGTCCAAGCGATGCTCGGGTGGTGGGGTGGCCTACGGGGCTCGAACCCGTAACCTTCGGAGCCACAATCCGATGCTCTGCCATTGAGCTAAGGCCACCACCGGGGTCCCTCGGTCGGGCGCTCGAGGCGCGAATGACCAGCGGGCCGAACGGGAGTGTACCCGGAAGCGGTGGACGCTACCGACGCTCGTACACCACGACCCGCCAGAACCAGGTCGATCGCTCGTGCCGTGGCTGCAACCCCTGGTCGGCGACCAGGCGATCGATCGTGGCGTTGGGGTGAGCGTGCGCCCGAAAGTCCTTGCGGCGGATCCGGTACCCGAGGTTGATCAGCGCAATGCCCATGCGGATCAGCCAGCCGTCGCGGGGCAGGACCAGGCCGTACATGCTTCGTGCCCGAGCCGCCGAGAGGCCAACGAGCGACGTCGCGTCCCCGTAGCAGCAGACGACGCGGTGCAGCGTGACGATGTCCGCGGCGTCGATCCCCGGCGCATGCCGAACGAAGTCTCCCTCAATGAACTCGAGCCGGTCGAGCAGGTGCCTGCGGTTCGCCTCCTGCCGGGCGGCCGTCAGGTACGCGGCCGAAGCGTCGACGAGTGTGGCGTGGCCCGCGCCGGCGCCAAGGAGCTCGTGATCGAGAACGCCGATTCCGCCGCCGATGTCGAGGACCGTCGCGCCGGTGACCAGGGCTGGACGGACCATGTCGAGCAGCATCCGGGTCGTCCGGTCCGGACCCTGTGTCCGGTACTGCTTCAGGTCATGTTCGGCGGTCCGGCGATCAAAGACCGCGGCGAACTCGTCGCAACCGCAGGCATCCATGGCCGGAAGGGTACGCCCGATCAGGCGACCGGGATGACGCTGGATCTCCGCATCCGGAGGGTTCCGTAACGGCCGGTCGCGAGGCCCGGGGGAAGGGACCCGGACCCCGCGGCGGCTTGTGTGGTCAGACCCGGCCCTTGGGGACGGTGTGCCAGTAGGTCTTGTTGAAGACGATCTTGCCCAGGTGCCAGAGCTGGTTCGGCTTTGGCGGGCGCGGCGGGTGCTCGTAGTCGAATTGGAGGAGGGTCCCCTTGCCGTCCCCGACCTCGAAGAAGCACATGACCTTGCCGAGATAGTCACCGTGCTTGGGGTCCACCTGGCGGCCCTCGATCGCAGCGACGATTCGCTCCGTGACAACGGGTGCTTCGAAATGCGCGGTCGAGCCGGCCTTCGAGAGCGGGAGATCGGTCGCGTCGCCGAGCGCGAAGACGTTCGGTCGTCCGCCGACCTGGAGCGTGGCTCGGTCGGTCGGCAACCAGCCGCCCGGCGCCGGCGCGAGGCCGGAGTCGATCAGGAACTGCTGGCCCTTGTGGGGCGGGACCAGGATCAGCAGGTCGTAGGGCAGCTCCTCACCTTCGAGGCTCTGGACGACGTGCCGCTGTGGATCGATCCCCTCGACATTGAAGAAGGTGTGGACCTCGATGCCCTTCTCCTCGAAGATCGGGGTCGCCATCTCCGACACGCTCTCGATCGTGAACGCACGACCGATTGGCGAGCAGAAATGGACTTCGCTCTTTCCGCGGAGCCCGCGGTCGCGGAGTTCGCTTTCGATGAGGAAGGAGACCTCGAGCGGGGCCGGCGGGCACTTGTAGGGCATCCCCGCGATGGCGACCACGATCCGGCCGCCCTTGAACGCGTCGAGCGCCTTGCGAAGCTCGAGCGCGGCTTCGGCCGTGTAGAAGTGCTGCGCCTCGGTGTCGAAGTGCTCGATTGCTTCGGGCACGATCCGCGAGCCGGTGGCCAGGACGAGGAAGTCGTAGTCCAACGGCAGGCCGTCGGCCAGATGCACGGTCCGGGCCTCCACGTCGATCCGCGCGACCTCGCCCACGACGAGGTGATATGCGAGTCGAGCAGCCTGCGCTCAGGGCGCTGCGAGCTTCTCGGCTCGTTCGCCGCCCATCGCGATGTACATGAACCCCGGCTGATACGTGTGTTGGCCGGTCTGGTCGACGACGGTGATCGTCACCTCGCCCGCCTTGACCTGGCGGCGGAGCTTCTTGATCAGCAGGTTCGCGGTGAGCGTCCCGCCGACTCCGCCGCCCAGGATGAGGATCCGCTTCATGGCCGGCTCAGTGGGTCTTCTCGACGATGATCTCGTCGAAGTCATCGCGGCGCGCGACCTCGATCAGGCGGTGACCCGCCTTCTCGACCCACTTGGGGATGTCGATCTTGCTGCCGGTGTCGGAGCTGTAGACGGCGATCACCTGGCCGGGCTCGCTCTCGCGGATGGCCCGGATCAGCTCCATGAGCGGGCCGGGGCAGAAGCTGCCCCGGGCGTCCACGATCCGTTTGGCGGCTGGCTGGATCAGGGTGTCTGTCATCGGATTGGTCCTTGTGGTGAGGGCGGGGAGGGCTCTAGATGAAGATCGGCACGGAGTTCTCGTGATCAGGCCGATGACCGTGGCGGCGCCAACCGGTTCGCCCAGGCCGTCGATCATGTCCTCGCGCTTTAGCCCGAACATGTCCATCGTCATCTGGCACGGGATGAACTCGACGCCCATCTCCTGGGCGGCCTCGAGCAGCTCCCTGGGGCTCGCCACGCCATAGCGCTTGGCCAGCTTGCCCATCATCCAGGGGCCCATGCCCAGGAAGTTCATCTTCGAGAGCTTCCGGTGCGAGACGCCGGGTCGCTGCATGACCGAGAGCATCTTCTGCATCCAGTTCTCGCCGGTGATCCGCTTCGAATCCTTGACGAACACCTGGAGGCCCCAGAAGGTCACGAAGACGCGGGTGCGAACGCCCATCGCGCCGGAGGTCGAGGCAAGGATCAGCGTGGCCCAGACCTTCTCGAGGTCACCGCTGTAGTTGATGATCAGGAATTCCCTGGCGGCGGCCGGCTCGGGAGCCGCGAGCGTCTCGGGCTCGGGTTCGGTCCACGGTCGGCGACCGCGATCGCCTGGGCGATCGGATCGACGGGCAGCGAGCGTCTCGGTGGTCATGGCGTTCGCCTCACTTCCGACGGATGACGAAGCGGTAGACGCCGCCGTCCACCGACTGCTCGACGAGCTCGTTGCCGGTCGTACGGCGACCAGGCGGCGAAGTCCTTGACCGAGCCCGCATCGGTCGCGAGCACCTCGAGCAGGGCGCCGAACGCAACGGTCCTGATCGCCTGGGCGGTCTTGACGATCGGCATCGGGCAGGAAAGGCCGCGCGCGTCGACGCGCTGGCTGATTTCGAGAACGGTCACGGTGGTGACTCCTTCCGCTGACGGGTCAGATGAAGACGACCTGGCCCTCGCCAGCGTTGAGATAGAAGGCAGTGACACCCTCCACGCCGTCGACGAGCGGGTCGAGATCGGTTGGTTCGAGATGCAGCAGGTCCATCGACAGCGAGCAGGCCTCGATGTCGATCCCGCCGAGCTCCTTGGCCTGGCGGAACGTGTCCGCCCAGCTGGCCTGGCCCGCGGCACGCAGCCCATCGACTGCCTTGCGGCCGGCGGTGCCGGCCTCGGGTGCGAGGCCGTGGTCGGCGGCGATGCGGTCGGCGCGGAAGGCGTCGAGCGCCCAGTACTGCAGGAAGACGTTGACCGGCTTGCCGAGCGCAGCCGCGCCGGCGGCGAGGACGGCGGCCGCGTTGAGCTTGTCGTCCGTGCCGGAGAAGAGGACCAGGTTCAGGGGTTGGTCCACGGCGTTCACCTCGTTGCGACAGGGGATTTGAGGGGCTCTTCAGTAGGAGCGGCAATGGCGCCGGCGGCCATCTCGCCCAATCGGGTGAGGCGCCGTTCAAGCACGCCGCGCATCACGCCACAGGCGACCATGACGTCCGGGTCGGCCAAGCGATAGCGCACCTCGCGGCCGTCGCGTTCGGCTTCCACAACCCCGGCCGCACGCAGGACGGAGAGGTGCTGGGAGACGTTGGGTTGCGTGGCGCCGATCAACCCGGCAAGGCGTCCAACCTCCATGGGTCCACGCGCGAGCGCGTGCAGGATCTCGAGCCGGCGCGGGCTGGCAAGCGTCTTGAGGACCTCGGCCTGGAGGATCGTGATCTCGTCCATGCCAATGACTATCGACATATGCGCAGACGCTGATGAGTGCCGACCGGCCGCTTGCGCAGTGCCAGATGTCACGACCGGACACCACGACCCGCCGATGTCCGAACCTCCTGGCTTCGCCGAACGTTCCGACATGAGTGCCGCACAACACACTGGATGACCCTAAAGGTCCCACCACGGGACCCAACTGGCCGGTACCAGCGAACCCCGCCCAACCCGGACCTTCGCACGGAGGATTTCGAGGCCCTCGCGACCTACGGTGACGAGAGCACCGGAACCCTGCCGGCTGCGCACAGAGGTCCCGGATCGCATGTCGCTCGGCGCGAACGAAATCGCCGCCCATCGCCCACGTCGCCTGCCCCTGGCGGTCGCTGCCCTGTTTGCGTTCACGTCGCTCGCCGCGTTCGCCGCGCCCGCCCGAGCCTCGCCTTCGAGCCCAACGCCTACGACGCCGTCCTCCGAGGCCGAGCTGATCGCGCTGACCAACCGCAGCCGTGCCAACGCCGGGCTCAAGACGCTCAAGGTCGACTCGCAGCTGACGTCGATCGCCCGCTGGCGCAGCAGGGACATGATCGAGCGCGACTACTTCAGCCACACGATCCCGGGCTACGGCAAGGTGTTCAACAAGCTCGACGAGGAGGGCTACTGCTACACCCTCGCCGGCGAGAACATCGGCTGGAACACGTACCCGGGCGACCAGGCCACCGCCGCGATCCACCAGATGTTCATGGACTCGTCCGGGCATCGCGCCAACATCCTCGGCGACGACTGGGACGCGATCGGCGTCGGCGCCTACATGGGCGCGGGCGACAAGAAGATGTGGACGGTCCTCTTTGCCAACAAATGTGGTGCGACTCCGACTCCGACACCGAAGCCGACACCCAAACCAACCCCGAAACCCACCCCGAAGCCGACGCCCCGGCCGACACCAAGACCACCGCCACGGCCGACCGCCTGAGCCGACGGCCGCCCCGACACCGACGCCGGAGCCCGACACCCACGCCAACGCCGGAGCCCACGCCGACACCCGAACCCACCCCGACGCCAACACCGACCCCCACGCCAACCCCCACGCCCCCGAACCAACCCCGACCCCTGAGCCAACACCCGTGCCGACGCCACCACCACCCTCGATCGGTCTTCGCGTCGTCGAACGCAGCGGATCCATGAGCCTGATCGACATGATCGTCACCGGCGTGACTGGCTTCTTCTTCGGAGCGTGATCCTGCGCCGGGTACACTCGCGCCAACGATGACGGTCATCCTCGAGGCCCACCACCTCACGCGGACCTACCCGCTCGGCTCGACCTCCGTCGACGCGCTGCGGGGCGTGTCGCTTTCCGTCGAGGCGGGCGAGTTCGTCGCCCTCATGGGCCCGTCCGGCTCCGGCAAATCGACACTGCTGCAGGTGCTCGGCGGCCTCGACCGACCGACGTCGGGCGAGGTCTGGCTCGAAGGCCAGGACCTGAGCGACCTCTCCGATGACCAGGCGACTCGCCTTCGACGCGACCGGACCGGGTTCGTCTTCCAGTCGTTCAACCTGATCCCACTCCTGACCGTGGTCGAGAACGTCGCCCTGCCGTTCACCATCGCCGGCGGCGACCCGAACCGTGGCGAGCTCAAGCAACGGATCGCCGAGGTGATCGCCCTCGTCGACCTGACCGGCAAGGAACGGCACAAGCCCGACCAGCTCTCGGCCGGGGAGCAGCAGCGCGTCGCCGTGGCTCGCGCGCTCGTCACTCGTCCGGCCCTTCTCCTCGCGGATGAGCCCACCGGCAACCTCGACTACACGACCGGGACGGAGATCCTCGATGCGCTCTGGCGCTCGTGCGTGGAGCGCGGCCAGACCATCGTTCTCGTGACCCATGACTCGAAGGCGGCCGCCTATGCCGATCGCGTCCTTGTCGTGGGCGATGGCCAGATCCGCGAGACGATCGAGCTCGGCCGCCGCGACACGCACGACGCGACCCCGCTCATCTCCCGACTTGCCCAACTGGGACTCTAGGCGGCGACCATGTCCCTGACCCGGCTGGCCTGGCGCAGCCTCCGGGCGCGGCCCCTGCGGACGCTGCTGAGCGCGCTCGGCGTCGCGCTCGGTGTCGCCGTCCTGTTTGCCGGGCTCGCGACGAACGCCGCGATCGAGGCATCGATCGACAGCACCGTCGGCGACCTCGTCGGACGATCGCAACTGCGCGTCGGCGCATTCGGCGAGGCGGGTCTGAGCCCCGAGACCCAGGACACGATCGCCGAGACACCCGGTGTCCGGATCACCGCACCCGCGATCCAGCTGCGCACCTATCTCGGCCCCGACATCGAGGCGGGCGAGGCCCTGCCGCCGCCGGTGACCGTGATCGGGGTGGACCCGGTCGCGGAGCCACAGCTCCATCAGCTCCACATCGTCACCGGATCGATGCTCCGTGAGCCGACGGAACCCAGCGCGATGATCACCGAACAGCTTGCCGATGAGGATGGCCTGACGCTCGGTTCGCCGATCACGATGCAGGGCTCGGGCGATCGTCAGACATTCCGGGTGATCGCCATCCTTGCCGGCGACGGGCCCGTCAACGGCCTGTACGGGCGCATCGCCGTGGTCCCGCTGCGCGTGGCGCAGGCCGTCTTCGATGCACCCGCCGTGAATCGGGTCGATATCGGCCTCGAGCCGGGCGTCGATCCGGAAACGGTCGCCAGCACGCTCGAGGATCGCCTTCGCCTCGAGCCCTATGTCCTGTCGACCCCGCAGGACATCGCGGCAACCCTGCGCGGATCCACGTCGGAGTTCCAGGCCACGACCTCGCTCATCGCAGCGATCGCCCTGTTCGCGGGCGCGTTCCTCGTGTTCAACACGTTGTCCATGACCGTCGTCGAGCAGGTCCGAAGCGTTGGGCTCCTCCGGGCGGCAGGCGCGACTCGCCGACAGGTCACCGGGTTCATGCTCACCCAGGCGGCCGTCCTCGGCGTGCTCGGGTCCCTCGTCGGGGTTGGCCTGGGGGTGCTGCTCGCGGCCGGAATGGTGGCGTACGTGCGGACCATCGGGTCGGTCACCCTCGAGCGCCCGCCCATCCCGCCCGATGCCCTGCTGATCGCGTTCCTGGTGGGCCTCGGCGTCACGATCGCCGCCGCGCTGGAACCCGCCCGCCGGGCGGGCCGGATCCAGCCAGTCGAGGCCCTGAAGGCACGGCTCGACCTGCCGACCGCTCGTCGCGCCCGGCTCCGCTGGCTGGCCGGCGTCTTCGTGGTCGTGTCGATCGTGGGCCTGCTCGTCGCTCCTCGTGGAGCCGGGGTCATCCAGCTCGTGATCGTCTACGCGATCCTGCTGGTGGGCACGTTGCTGATCCCGGTCATGCTGCCGGCCGTCGCGCGGGTGGCCGGTATGCCGTTCGCCATGCTCCTGCGCCTGGAGGAACGCCTTGCCCGTGGCTCGGTCGTGCGCGATCCGAGCCGCACGGCTCTGACCCTCGGGGCACTCACGATCGGGCTCGGGATGATCGTCGCGCTTGGCGGGGTTGGCCAGCACGCCCGGGCCGCCGCCGGCGCGTGGATCGCGGACGTGATGCCGGGCGAGCTCCTGCTGACCTCGATCCGTCCCATCTCGGCCGACGAGGGGATCGAGCCCGAGATCCTGGCGACCGTGCCAGGCATTGCGCGGATCAGCCCGATCGCGACCTTCGATATCGCGGTTAATGGGGCGAGGACCGATGCGGCGGCAGTCGTGGGCGCCGATCTCGCGGCGGACGGACGGCTGCACTTCACCGCCGGCGATCGGGCGGCCGGGCTCGCCGCGATCGATGCTGGCGGGGCGACGATCCTGCCGGCGGGCCTGGCCGAGCGACTTGATGTGACCGTGGACCAGGTCCTGACGGTGCCGACCGCGACGGGCGAGGCGCTCGACCTGCGAGTTGTGGGCATCGTCGATCGGTCCATCCCGGGTTCGAGCGGGGAGGCGCTGCTCGTTGGCTGGACCGACGCGACGACCTTGGGCGTCGCCGGCGCTGACGCGTTCGCCGTCCGGTTCGCGCCAGACGCCCCGGCCGGAGCTCGGGACACGCTTCGCGACGTCGCTACGGCGTACGCGCTCGATTTCGTGACGCTTGATCGGATCCAGGGCGCCGTCGACGACGCACTCGGCCGGATTTTCGGGCTCTTCGATGCCCTGGCGGCGGTCGCCGTGGTGATCGCCGCGCTCGGGATCGTCAACACGCTGACCATGAACGTGGTCGAACGCGTGCGCGAGATCGGGATCCTGCGCGCCGCCGGCATGACCCGTCGCCAGGTGTGGCGCTCGGTCGTGGTCGAGGCCGGCATCCTGGGCCTGGCGGGCGCGATCCTGGGCATCGTGCTCGGTCTAGTCGTGGGTGCCGTGATGGTGATCCTGCCCGGCGGTCGGCTCGACGTCGCGGCGGGGATTCCCTGGCAGGTCGTCGGCCTGACCGTCGTGCTCGGGGTCAGCGTGGCGATGCTCGCGGCCGCGTATCCGGCCCGGCTCGCGGCCCGCCTGCCGATCGTCCAGGCCGTCCAGTTCGAATGACCGAATGCTAGACTCGCTGCGGCCGGTCACCACTGGGGTGACCTCCAACGCGGAGTCCCGATGACGCTCGCCATCCCGAGACTTGACCGGTCGACGGTCGAGGAACGCGGCCTTACGATCGCCGACTTCCTGGTCCCGATCCGCCTGGGCGAACGGGTCAACGCCCGGGTCCGGGACATTTCGCTGGTCGTGGCCGGCGCGCTGCTGATCTACCTGACGGCTCGAATCGTCTTCCTCGTCCCGGGCTCGCCCGTCCCGATCACCGGCCAGACGTTTGGTGTGCTCCTTGTCGGTGGCGCGCTTGGCTTCCGCCGGGGTCTCGTCGGGGTTGCGCTGTACGTCCTGCTCGGCGTCATCGGGTTGCCGTTCTTCGCCGAGGGCAAGGGCGGGATCTCGGTCATCTGGGGCGCGACGGGTGGTTACCTGATCGGGTTCGTGGTCGCGGGAGCACTCGTCGGCCGGCTGGCCGAGCTCGGGTGGGATCGCAAGCTCGGTGGCGCGGTTGGGGCGATGCTGCTTGGCAGCGTCGTGATCTATGCGATCGGCCTGCCGTGGCTCGGCGTCGTGACGTCGTCGTCGGCGGCGGAGACCATCGCCCTTGGGCTGACACCGTTCCTGCTCGGCGATGCGCTCAAGCTGCTCCTGGCGGCCGTGCTGTTCCCCTTTGCGTGGTGGGTCGTAGGGCGGAGGCCGGACGACCGCTAGGTCGCGCCGCCGTTCTCAATGCAGCGGGGTCATACGGGGGTTGCCTCTAGGGGTCGGGTCGAAGGTCCACCAGCCCCACCCCGGGAAGAAGACCTCGACCCAGGCATGCGCAGACTGGACCCGAACCGTCTCCATCACGCCGACTCGCTCGCCAGGCAGATACCCCATGACGATGCGGGCGGGAATCCCCTGCTGACGCAAGAGCATGATCATTCCCGTTGCGTAGTACATGCAGTAGCCATGTTTCACGTGTATCAAGCACTCGGTGAAGCCCCGCCCCGCGCAATCGACGTTGCGCATGTCGGTCTGATACGTGAATCCGGGGGATCGGAACTGCTCCTCGATGAGGGCCGCAATCCGGTAGGCGTTGTCTCCGACGGCGGCTCGGATGTCGCGGATGAATTCCAGCGACTCGTCACCCAGCTCGCCAGCCTCCGGCGGGATGGCGAATTGGGCCAGGATCTCGGGCGGATAGTCCGTCCCGGCGGCCGCCAGCTTCGCAGCCGAGACTCCGTCAGGCGTCGTCTCCGACTCCACGGCCAACTGGACACCGGTGACTCTGTATGGCTCGCCTGGACGCGAGAGGGTGATTCCTGCGAGCGCTCCTCCAGAACCCGTAGTCGCGATCTCAATTCGCTGATCAACCGTCAAGGGGATCCCTGGGGTGACTGCTTCCACACGAGGGTCAGCGAGAGCAATCGTGACCGGGATTTCGATCAGCGCCCGGTCCGCGATTGACTCGCTGGCCACCTCGAGGACCGAGGTGCCAGCCGCGACCGACGTTCGTGTCTGATCACTCGAGCGCCAGGATCTCCCCGACCCAGACCACTGATCGAACATCGCCCCGCGCCAGTAGATGTCACCGGGGGCATCGGCCGGCAGTTCGACCGTAAAGGCTACGTCGGGTTCGCTCGGCCAGACGCCGTCGATCCTCGCACTCGCCGAGTTGGATGACGGATTGATTCCGACAACCGCGACGGCCAGCAACGCCGCTGCCGTGGCCACGGCGGTCAGACGCTTGACCCAGCTCAGGTTGGAGAACGAGAACGGGCGCCCGCTGCCCGTCTGCTCGACCCGAGCAACCCGAACAAGGGCGGAGGCCAGGACTCGGTCGGACCCTTCCGTAGTCGCAACGGCATGGAGCCAATCGCTGACCATGGGCTCGATATCAGGTCGAGCGTTCATGCCGGAACCTCCGTTCCCGCGGCGAGCCTGCCCTCGGCTTCGATGGCCGCGCGCAGCGAGGACATCGCGTAGTGGTAGCGAGACTTCGCCGTCCCGCTGGGAATCCCGAGTGTCAAGGCGACCTCGGCCAGGGGTAGACCCATGTAGTGATGAAGGACGACCACCGCGCGGTGGTCGATCGACAGGCGCCGGAAGCCACGCTCAAGCTCGTCCCGATCGACGACCCTCTGCACGTCGTCGCCGATCGCCGGCTCAGCATCGACGGACGTCTCCGCAGCCTCGAACCTTCGTCGGCGTTTTGACTCGGTGGCTGCGGCATTCACCAGGATGCGGTACAGCCAGCCGTCGAAGCGTTCGACTTCACGAAGTTTGGGTAGCTGCCGCCAGCACCGCACGAGCGTCTCCTGGACGGCATCCTCGGCGTGATCGAAGTCGCGCAGGATCAGCCGGGCTACCGCAAGCAGGCGATCTACCTCGCCCGCGGCGAGCTGCCCGAACGCTTCCCGATCCCCGCTCCGTGCCCGCTCGACGAGATCTGTTCGCATCTGCGCCGCCGTAGTGGCCGATCGCGTGACCAGCTTCTTACTCTAGGACCACGGGCAATGCGTCCAAGGTTCAACCTTCAATCTCGGCAGGGCGGGGCAGCCGAATGCGACCACTCCGACCTGGCAATCACCCAAGAATCAGGTACGCGTACGGCCGAGAAGATGCGCCGCTACGTTGCTCGGCGGGCCGCGAAGCGGGTGACCACGGCCAACGCGGCGCGCTAGATCGAAGCTCGTCGGTGCCGCGTTGAGCGCGGCCCGCAGGCTCCGATACGAATCACGCAGCAGCCGCGCGACTTCGGGCCAGTACGCCGAGCCGGCAGCGCGCGGCCCGTCAGGGTCGTCATTCGCGCCGCGATCGCGGACCTCCGCCGCCAGACCGCGCAACCGCCCAGCCTCGGCGACGTGTTCGCGAGGCACGTCGTAGAGGGCGGCGTACAGGTCGGTCAAGGCATCGCCGGCCGCCTCGCCGGCCGCCAGCCCGAGCTCGCGACGAACCACCCACCAGCGCAGCTCGTGGCGGGCGACCGCCTCGACGTCGACGTGGTCCGGCAACCCGAGCGTCCGGTAGGCGTGCCCGATGTCCGCGGCGAACCGCTCGTAGGCGCCCGTCGATCGGGCAAACCCGGCCGCGGCGCGCGTCAGCAGCAGGCTTGCCTGCAGCGCGCGGAGCCATGACACCTGGGCCTGGGCATGGAGTGCCTGGACGAGGAGCACGAACAGCCGGGCCGGCTGGCGGCGGTAGTAGGCCTTCCACATCCGCGTCTCGAGCCTGGCGAGCTCGTCGGGGTCGAAGTCCCTTCCCCACCGTGATCCAGCGGCCATCCCCGGCGTCCCTCCAGCTCGGTCGACGTCGATTGCGCGTCCGGTTGGGTGTCGTCAGATATCTTGCCCGGGTGGGTACGCGGCTGGAAGCGGTCCGGATGGGCGAAGCGGCGGGCGATGGGGCGCCGGCTGCGTCCGATGGCGGCCTCTATGGCCCGAACTCCGAGGCGTGGCGGCTGAACCGAGAGGCGATGTTGCTCCTCGGCGCCGGGCCACGTGCCCTCCTGCTCCAGATCGCCCACCCGGCGGTCGCGGCCGGGGTCGATGAGCACTCCGACTTCCGGGCGGATCCATGGCGGCGGCTGGCAGCGACGCTCCGCAGTTACCTGACGATCGTCTACGGGACGAGCGCGGCCGCTCGCTCAGAGATCCGCCGGCTCAACGCCTTCCACCGGGGGATCACCGGACCCGGGTACACGGCACGGGACCCGGAGCTCTCGCTGTGGGTCCACGCCACGCTCGTCGATTCGACGATCGCGGCGTTCGATGCGTGGATCGAGCCGTTGCCCCGTGAGCGACGCGCGGCGTATTACGACGAGACCCGTCCGATCGGTCGGGCGTTTGGCGTGCCCGATCGGTTGTTGCCGGCGAATCTCGAGGCGTTCGAGACGTACGTCGAGTCGATGCTCGGACCGGATGGTCCAGTCAAGGTGTCGTCCGTCGCACGGGAGCTCGCGACCGCGGTCCTCCAGCCACCGCTTGCGCCCCTCGCGAGTTGGCTGCCGGGCGGCGCTGGCGTCGGGCCGTGGCTGGAGCGGATCCCGGTCGAGCTCTACGCCTGGACCCTGTGGCCCTCGATCGGGCTGCTGCCGGCGTCCGTTCGCGCCGATTACGGGATGCCCTGGACTGTCCGCGAGCGACTCGTGTCCGGGTGGCTCATCGCCTCGTGGCGTGCCTGGCGTCCGTGGCTGCCGGCGTCACTCCGTCAGATGCCGCAGGCCCTCGCCGCTGATCGGCGAACGGCCGATCGAGCCTAGGCGCCGACTCGCCCGAGAATCTGGGCCCGTTCTGCGCGGCTCCTCAATAGATCCGCGGAAACCTCGCCGCGAAGAGGAGGCCCGCGAGGTCGAGCGGCGTCGCGTCGTCCAGCGTCCGCAGCAGCGTGGACGTCGCGACCAGCTTGTGGCGGTTCGCCTCCACGTATCCGCGGATGGTCGACCAGAACAGGTCGGATCCCATCGCCCGGCGGGCATCGTCGAGCAGGTTGCCACCCTGGATGTAGACGATCTCGTAGTAGCAGCGGGCCGTGTAGTCGTAGATCGACCGATCGAGCGGGCGCGTCGGGCAGTGGCTCGATCGATGGATGCCGAGGATCGACCGGGCGACGAAGTCCGCCATCGCTTCGTCGGTGAATGGTTCGCGGACCTGGTCGCTTCCGACGATCCCGTAGAACCACAGGTGGGCGGTTTCGTGCGCGGCCAGGTAGCGCAGGTTCGAGGCGGCCGTGCCGGTCGGGATCCAGATGAGGCCCGGTGATTCCATCCCCGAGCCGCCGGCCGACTGGACCACGTCGAACGTCGGATAGCCGTATGGCCCCAGGCGCGACTCCAGGGCGGCGAACGCGTCGGCCGCCGCGTCGAGCCAGGCCGACCCGCGCGTCCCGGGTCGGTACCAGACGCGGATCGTGGTGTCGCCGACGCGACGTTCGCGCCACTCGAAGTTGGTCGACGCGGTCACGGTGAAGTCGCGAACGTTCGTGGCCTGGAACGTCTTGGTCCGGCCATCCGAGCTCGCCGAAACGAGCTCGCCGGTAGTTGCGAGGTCGAGCCGGCGGTCGGACGTGATCGTGACCCGGACGTCGCGGCTCGTCGGCGTCACGAACGGGTCGGCATGGCTCGGTCGCTCGAAGGTGACGCGCCGGCTGACCCACGGCAACCACCGGTAGATGTCGGCGATGCCGCCTGTCTGGGTGAAGAGCCAGTGCGAGTTCGCGAGATCGTTGTTGAGGCGGGCCGAGAAGCGCACGCGGACCTTCGTCGTCGCATCGATCGGGAGGACGCCGCCAAGCGGCACGATGATCGTCTGGCCGGTCACGGTCGCCGGCACCGCCACGCCATCGACGGTGACCGGTCTGAGGCGGATGTTGCCGAGCCGTGCCGCGATCGTATTGAGCTCGACCCGGTCGATCTCGGCGCCCGACGTGTTGGTGATGATCGCCGTCGAGTCGACCCAGATCGCCCGGGTCGACCAGGTCAGCTTGAGTGTCGACCGATAGACGGCGTCGAGCGCGAGGCTGGAGCGACGGACCGAGCCCGCCACGATCTGGCCGACGCCGACCGGGGAGGCAGCAAGGGCCACCGGCGCCAGGGGAGTTGGGGCGGCAGCCGTGGTGACCGCCAGGACCACGGCAGCGACGGCGGCCGGGAGGCGGGGGACGCGGGCCATCCCGGCCATCCTACCCCGCGCGAGCGAAAGAGACGGCCGCGTAGACTCTGGCGGTGACCACATCGACCGAGGCAGCCACCGGCGCCGGACCGCTCGTCGAGGCGATCCGCGCCCGCCTCCCCGGGCTCCGCCTGCTGACCGAGGAGATCGATCGCGAGGGGTATCGGTCCGACGAGACGCCCTACCTCCACGCCGGCCTGCCGGCGGCCGTCGGCGCTGCCCACGACGACCGCCGAGGTGGCCGAGCTGGTCCGGATCTGCGGCGAGCTGCGGGTGCCGATCGTGCCGCGCGGCGCGGGCAGCGGGCTGTCCGGTGGCGCGGCCGGCATCGACGGTGCCCTGACGATCGCGTTCACGGCGATGGACCGGATCCTCGAGATCGACCGGGAGAACCTCGTCGCCGTCGTCCAGCCAGGGGTGATCAACGCGGCGCTCAAGGCCGCGGTTGCCGAGGTCGGCCTGTTCTACCCGCCCGATCCCGCGAGCTTCGAGATGTGCACGATCGGGGGCAACCTGGGCACCAACGCCGGCGGGCTGTGTTGCGTCAAGTACGGCCAGACCCGCAATTCGGTGCTGTCGCTCGAAGTCGTGATGGCCGATGGCACGGTGATCCGGACGGGTGGCCGGAACATCAAGGACGTGGCCGGCTACTCCCTGACCCACCTGATCGTGGGCAGCCAGGGCACGCTCGGGATCATCACCGAGGCGACGCTGCGCCTGCGACCGGCGCCACCACCACGCTCGACGATGCTGGCGTTCTTCCCGACGCTCGAGAGCGCCGGTGACGCGGTTGCCGGGATCGCGGCGGCCGGGTTGTCGCCGGTGACCCTCGAGCTCCTCGATCGGTTCACGATCGGCGCGGTTGACGAGATGCACCAACTTGGGCTCGACCGGACGGCCGCGGCGATGCTCATGGTCGAATCGGACATGCCGGGCGCCGCCGCCACGGACGAGCTCGAGCGGGCCGAGACCGCCTGCCGCGCCGCCGGTGCGACGGACGTGGTCCGCGCGGCCGACGCGCAGGAGGCCGATTGGCTGCGCCAGGCTCGTCGGGCGGCGCACTACGCGCTCGAGCGGATCGGCGAGGTGCGCATGGAAGATGTCGGGGTACCGCGAGCGCGCGTCCCGGACATGCTCCGCGCGATCGAGGCGATCGCAGCCAAGCACGAGGTCCGGATCGGGACGTTTGGGCATGCCGGTGACGGCAACCTCCACCCCGATCTCGTGTTCGAACGTGGCGATCCACGCGCCGAGGCGATGACCAAGCTCGTCCAGGCCGACCTGTACCGGGCCGCGCTGGCGCTCGGTGGCACGGTCACCGGCGAGCATGGCATCGGCATGGCTCGCCGCGAGTGGCTCGAGGTCCAGCGCGGCCCCGATTCGGTGCGGTTCATGCGCGCGATCAAGACGGCGCTCGACCCGCTGGGCATCCTCAATCCGGGGCGCGTGATCTGAGGTGCATCTCATCCGGGCGCTGTCCGGCAGCGAACCCTGTTTCGTGAAGCCGTCTGTCGACCCACGCCGTTTCCGCCTGCTCGCCCTCATCGTCATGGTCGGCGCGTGCGCGCCCAACGATGCCGTTCCGACCCTGGCCCTCACGCCGATGCCGACACTCGGCGCGCCGTCGTCGTCCGAGCCGCCCGCCTCGCCTCAACCGCCCTCGCCAACCCAGGCCGAGGTCGAGCGACTACGGGCATCGATCGCCACCAACCCCGACGACGCCGAGGCGCAGCGCGACCTTGGTTTCGCCCTGCTGCAGCGTGTGCGCGAGACGGCAGATCCGTCCCTCTACGAGCCGGCAGCGATGGCGTTCGAGTCGGCGCGGCGGCTCGCTCCCGAGGACGCTCAGGTGCTCGTCGGGATCGGGAGTCTCCAGCTCGGCAAACACGATTTCGCGGGGGCCCTAGAAACGGGGCGTGCGGCCGCCGCTCTTTCGCCGAGCATGGCCTCGGCCCGTGCGGTCATAGTCGATGCCCTGGTCGAGCTCGGACTGTATGACGAAGCCGATGAAGAAGCCGCCGAAATGTTCGCCCTGAGCGACGACCTGTCGACCCTTGCCCGCGTGTCGTACCTCGCCGAGATACGAGGGAACCTCGACGTGGCGCTCAGCGCGATGCGGATGGCCGCGGAGTCACCAGGCCTTGCACCGGAGAACACCGCGTACGTTCAGGCGCTGCTGGCGAACCTGCTCGTGTATTCGGGCGACCCGACCGGCGCCGCAGCCGCGTACCGAACGGCCCTCGGTCTTGTTCCGACGCACGCGCCGTCCCTGGCGGGGCAGGCACGCCTCGCAATCGGGGCCGGCGACCTCGACGAGGCGATCACGCTCTACGAGCGAGCGTCGAAGATCGTGCCGCTCCCCGAGTACGTCATCGCGCTCGGCGACACCCAGGCGGCCGCGGGCCAGAGCGACAAAGCCGCCCAAAGCTTTGCCCTTGCCCGTGCGGAGATCCAGCTGTTCGAGGCCAGTGGTGTCGTCGTCGACCTCGACTTCTCGCTCTTTGAAGCGGACCATGGCGACCCGGCAAGGGCGCTCCACCTCGCTCAGGAAGCCTACGAGACGGCCCCCACGATCCGAGCCGCGGACGCCATGGCCTGGGCCCTCCATCGCCTCGGCCGCGACAGCGAGGCCAGGCCGTACGTCGATGAAGCCCTGCGTACCGGGTCCCGTGATCCACTGCTCCGGTACCACGCAGGCGCTGTCGCCGCCGCGCTCGGCGACACGTCCGCCGCAAAGCGTGACCTGCAGCTTGCCTTGGCCACCGACCCTGGGTTCTCGGCGACCGGTGCCCTCGAGGCGCGGCGGATTGTCGCGAACTATGCCGAGTAGCCGTTCATCCAATCCGCCTGTGGGCGCGAAGAGATAGCTGACAGCCCAAGCGTTGGTAGCGACCCGCTCGGCTGGACAAGCCGACAACGGGGCCTCGGAGACAACGAAGCCCTGACCACCCATACAGGAGAGTTGCCCATGTCTACACGGTCCCGCGCGGCCGCCATTCTTGGCGCGGTCGCCATCGCGGCAACGTCGATCACTGGTGTTTTTGCGGCCAGCCACCGGGAGGCTCCAATCATCAGCGGCGACCCCAACGCAGATAACACGGACCTATACGCGTTCGTGAGCCCCGATGACCCCAACAGCCTCACGATCATCGCCAATTACATCCCGTTTCAGGAACCGGCTGGCGGCCCGAACTTCTTCCCGTTCGACGACACCGTTCGGTACGAGATCCACATTGACAACAATGGCAACGGCAAGAGCGACATCCGGTACGACTTCAGGTTCAAGACGCGACCGGTGGTCAACAACTTCGCCGGCATTCCGACGTTCCTCTACAACGACGGGACCATTGAGAGCCTGACCGATCCCAACTGGCTGGTCCCGCAGACGTACAACGTCGACCGGAATGGCAGCCGTGTCGCCAGCAACGTGCTCACCCCGCCGGCAAATGTCGGACCACGTTCCACGCCCAACTACCCCACGCTGGCCGCCAGCGCGGTCAAGACACTTGGGGATGGCACCAAGATCTTCGCCGGCCAGCGCGACGATCCGTTCTTTGTCGACCTCGGCTCAATCTTCGACCTCGCCGGCCTGCGGCCTTTCAATACGCTACACGCCGCTCCCCTTGCGGCCGAGGCCGGCGTTGATGGCGTCGGCGGCTTCAACGTCAACTCGATCGCGATCCAGGTTCCACTTGCGCTGCTGACTAAGGACCGCGCGTTGCCGACCGACGCGAACGATCCGGATGCCGTCCTTGGCATCTGGGCCGCCTCGAGCCGGCAGAAGCACCGCACGTTCAACGCCAACGGCACGGTGAGCACCTCCGGCAAGTGGCAACAGGTCTCCCGAATTGGCAATCCGCTCATCAACGAGGTGATCATTCCACGGGCCAAGAAGGACTACTGGAACACGCACCAGCCATACCAGGATTCCCAGTTCGCCAAGTACTACCTGGCGCCCGAGGTTACTGCGGTCGCCAACGTCCTGTACGACGCGCTTGAGACACCGGCCACCTCCAATCGTGCCGACCTGGTCGCGATCCTGCTGACCGGGATCAACATCCCGAAGAGCGAGACCGTCCCGACCGGCCTCCAGTTCACGTCCACCGGCACGGTGCAGGCCGACATGCTCCGGGTGAACACCGGCATCAAGCCGAACGCGTCCGGTGCTTGCGTCTTCGGCGTGACGGGCGGCGGCACCCCCAAGCGGCTCGGCGCCATCGACGCGGACCTGTGCGGCTTCCCGAACGGCCGTCGCCTTCTCGACGATGTGACCGACATCGAGGTCCGCGCCCTTGTCGAGGGCTATGGCCCGACGCTGAACGCGGTCCTTGGCGTCCCCAACCGGAGCCCGAACAACGCGCTCGGCGACGGCGTTGACGAGAACGACATGCCGTTCCTTTCGACCTTCCCGTACGCGTCGACCCCACATCAGGGTTACGAGCACACGCACCACAAGAAGGGCCCGAACCCGATGCCATGACCCGTCACCCACGGTGACGAACGACGGCCCGGGCGCAAGCCCGGGCCGTTCCGATTCCGGCGATCCGGTCAGGCGGTTCGTGACGTGGCGGTGATCCGATTGGCCTGCTCGAACGAACCAACGGTGTCGGTCCCAGTGGTGGTCGCGACCCACGGCGCCGGCGTCCCCCGAGCGAGTCCCTGGTTTGGCTCGCCCAGCACATTTCGAGGAGAGCATCCGTGTCCAAACGCGTCAAGGCAGCGAGTCTCACCGCTGCCATCCTCATTGCGGCCTCGTCGGTCACCGGCGCGTTCGCATCCAGCCACCGCGAGGCGCCGTTGATCAGCCTGGACCCCTCGGCCGACAACACAGACCTCTATGCGTTCGTGAGCCCAGACGATCCGGAAAGTCTCACGATCATCGCCAACTACGTACCCCTCCAGGAGCCGGCCGGCGGCCCGAACTTCTTCCCGTTTGACGACGCCGTCCGCTACGAGATCCACATCGACAACAACGGCGACGGCCGCTCGGACACGTCGTACACCTTCCGGTTCAAGTCCCGCCCGAACCCGGTGAACTTCGCCGGGATCCCGACCTTCCTCTACAACGACGGGCCGATCACGAGCCTCGATGATTCGAACTGGCTGACCCCGCAGACATACGACGTCGAGCGCAACGGCGCCCGGATCGCGAGCAACCTGCCGACGCCACCGGCCAACATCGGCCCGCGCTCGACCCCCGCCTACGCCGACCTGGCAACGGCGGCCGTCAACATGCTGGGGGACGGCACCAAGGTCTTCGCGGGTCAGCGCGATGATGCGTTCTTCGTTGATCTCGGCTCGATCTTTGACCTGGCCGGGTTGCGGCCATTCAACTCGCTTCATGCCATCCCGCTCCCCGTCGAAACCGGCGTGGACGGCGTCGGCGGCTTCAACACCAACGCGATCGCGCTGCAGATCCCGATCGAGCAGCTGACCAGGGATCACGCCCTGCCGAGTGGACCAAACGACCCGGACGCCGTCCTCGGCGTGTGGGCTGCCGCCAGCCGGCAGAAGCACCGCACCCTGAATGACGACGGCTCGATGTCGTCGTCCGGCAAGTGGGTCCAGGTTTCGCGCCTTGGCAACCCGCTCGTCAATGAGGTGATCATCCCGCGTGTCGCCAAGGACTACTGGAACAACCAGGCGCCCGCTGGAGACGCGCAGTTCGCCAAGTACTACCTCGCGCCCGAGCTCGCCCCGGTCGCCGACATCCTGTACGACGCCCTCGACACGCCGGCGGCGACCAATCGCGGCGATCTCGTCGCGATCCTGCTCACCGGCCTCAACATCCCTGCATCCGACATCGTGCCCGGCGGGCTGCAGTTCACGCGGACCGGCAGCACGATGGCCGACATGCTCCGGGTCAACACCGGGATCAAGCCGAATGCCGCAGGCGCCTGCGTCTTCGGGGTCGACGGTGGTGGCACGCCAAGCCGGCTGGGTGCGCTGGAGGGTGACCTCTGCGGCTTCCCGAACGGCCGACGGCTGCTCGACGACGTTACGGACATCGAGCTCCGCGCCGTCCTCGAGGGCTATGGCCCAACACTCAACGCGGTCCTCGGTGTCCAAAACCGCACACCGAACAACCTGATCGGCGATGGCGTGGACGTGAATGACATGCCATTCCTCGCCTCCTTCCCGTACGAGGGCACACCCCACGCGGGATACGAGCACACGCACCATCAGCGTGGCATGAACCCGATGCCCTGATCCAGGCGCATCGAACTCGAGCCCCGGGTCGCCGCGACCCGGGGCTCGCCATGTTCGGGGGTTGGACGGCTCCGTCCGTCGCAGGCCAGAGACTATCCGGCCGAATCTGCCGGAATGGCGCCTCGGAGCGCGCGCAGCCCCGCCCGGATCCGGCCCTTGGTCGTTCCCAGTGGCGTGCCGAGGTAGTCTGCGACCTCGACATGGGTGAGTTCACCGAAGAATGCGAGCTGCAGTGGATCGCGTTGCCTCGGCGGGAGATCAGCCATGGCCGCTAGCAACTGGGTTCTGTCGAGCTTCCGCGCGACGTCCGTCCAGACATCCTGGGTAGCCAGCGCCGAGGGTAGTGCATTGTCTTCCGGGAGTCCGGTTGTTGGGCGTCGGCGCCGGAGTTGATCGATCGCGCGACGACGGACGATCAAGGCGAGCCACGCGGCGACCGGCGCTCGCTGCGGGTCGTAGCTTCTCGAGGACCGCCAAAGGACGAGAAATGCCTCCTGAACGGCGTCCTCTGCTTCCAATCGATTACGCGTCGTCGCGAGTGCGACGCTCATCGCAGCGGACGCGTGTCGCACGTAGAGCAGGTCGAACGCGGTCGTGTCATTGTGGCCGGCCAGAGCGAGCAACTCCTCGCTCGTTGGGGGCGCGGACAGGATGGTCGGGGCTTCAGGGGACATTCCGGCCTTGCCTGTTGCGGACTCTTTCGAACCGCCAGAGCATTCCATTAGGAACCTCTTCATCGCGACGAGATGCCGCGAGCATCCAATTGCAGAGTCGTGGCAATTGCTGGATGACCTAGACGGTCAGGAAGTTGAGGATCAATTGGCTAGCTCGACTCCGGATCCTCTGACCTAAGTCATGAGTTCGCATGCGCCGATCTGGCATGCCTGCGGCGCGCCCGGCGGTGACGTGACGTCCATATGCAGCGGCGGAGGCTGATCGTCAAAGGACGGGGGCCTAGTGCCCGAGCCGGTTGACAACAAGCTCCGAGACTCGGATGATCTGAGTCTCGTGGATGCACATCTGTTAAGTACAAAAGTGCCACCGCGGCGCGGCACGCTCCTGCCATCAGCGAATGAGTGACTTCGAGCAGCTCGTGCGGGCCAGCCGGCTCTATTACGAGCTTGGCGAGACCCAGAATACGATCGCGGAGCAGCTCGGGGTCACGAGACCGCGGGTGTCGCGGCTGCTCAAGCGGGCACGGGCGGAGGGGATCGTCGAGATCCGGATCGTCGACTCGACAGCGGTCGAGAGCCCGGCCGGCGACGCGCTTCGGCGAAGGTACGGGCTCGACGCCATCCACCTGGCGCCGACGATCGTCGGTCCCGAGGATCTGACCCGCCGGATGGTCGGCCGGTTGGCCGCGGACGTGCTGCGCGCAGTTGTGCAGCCCGGGGCGACGGTCGGCATCGGGGACGGGGCGTACGTGTCCGCAACCGCCGATGCTCTCGAGGAGAGCGCCACACCCGTTGCGATCACCGTCGTCCCATTGTGCGGCGGGTTCTGGACGACGGGTCAGGAACGGGAGCCGTACCGGCTGGTTGGTGAAGCGCTCGGCGGGCTGGTCAGGGGGCTCATGGCGCCCGGGCTCGTGGATGACGCCGCGACGCGGACGGCACTCGTGGGGCACGCCGGGGTCCGTGCGATCGCCGAATTGTGGGATCGGCTCGATGTCGCGCTGTTTGGGATCGGCGGGCCGGCATGGAGCGTCTCCCTCGTGGGCGAAACCATCGAACGAGAGCTGGACGCCGTGGACGCTGTCGGCGAAGTGCTCGTCGCGCCCTTCGATCTCGATGGCCAGTTCATCTGTCCGGCCTTGCGCGATCGTGTGATCGCGTTCGATGCGCGCCGTCTCGGACGTGTCCCTTCGGCGGTCGGCGTCGCTGCCGGCGACGGCAAGGTTCGCCCGATCCTGGGGGCGCTCCGGGCGGGGATCGTCCGGACCCTGGTGACCGACGTGGCGACGGCGGAGGCGGTGGTAGCCCTCGATGAGGCCACGCACTCGCCGCATGGCGGGCGGCCACGATGACGGCCGACCGCATGGTCCTCGGTCTGGACCTCGGGACGACCGAGGTCAAGGCGGGACTGGTTGCGGCAGCGGATGGCCGGCTTGTGGCGCTCGCCAGGGCTGGCTACCGGCAGGACTCGCGCGACGAACGTGGCTGGTCGGAGCAGGATCCAGGTGCCTGGTGGTCGGCGGTCATCGCCGCCGTCCGCGGGTTGCACCTGACCGACGCGACGGACATCGCGGCGATCGGCGTGGACGGCCACGGGCCGACCCTTGTCGCCGTCGATGCGCGCGGCGAGGCGACGCGACCGGCCATCACGTTCCTCGATACGCGCGCGGGCGGCGAAGCGGAAGAGCTGGAGGCAGCGACCGGCGTGCGCGGCTGGGGGCTCGGCGGGCTCCCCGCGGCGCTCTGGCTGGAGCGGCACGAGCCGCTCGTCGCCGCGGAGACCCGCTGGTACCTGGCGACCTGGGAGTGGCTGGCCCTCCGGCTGACCGGCGTCGCCGCCAGCCCGCTCGTACCCGACCAGCTCGTCCCGGACCGGACACTCGTCGAAGCCGCGGGCGTGCCCGCGGACCGACTGCCATCGCCCGTCGCGAACCGGCGATGTCGTGGGTGCCCTGACCGGGACTGCGGCGGACGCCCTGGGCCTCCGCGCCGGGATCCCGGTCGTTGGTGGAACGGTGGACGCCTTCGCGAGCTACCTCGGCGCCGGCCTCCTCAAACCCGGCGACGCCTACGATCCCGGTGGCGCCGCGGGTGGGTTCGGCGTGTACTGGGACAAGCAGATCGAGGTGGCCGGCGGGTTTGTCACGCCCGCGCCACTCGCCGGGTTGTTCAGCGTCGGTGCGGCGATGGCGGCGACGGGTCGTGCGCTCGACTGGTATCGCGATCGGATCCTGGGCGACACCCTCACGACGTCCGCCTTGCTGGACGAGGCAGCGGCCACGCCGCCCGGCGCCGATGGCCTCGTCTTCCTCCCGTACCTCGCGGGTGAACGGTCGCCGATCTGGGATCCGGAGGCCCGTGGCGTGCTTGCCGGTCTGACCCTGGCCCACGGTCGCGGGCACGTGGCCCGGGCGATCGTCGAGGCGTCTGCCCTGGCGATCCGCCATGTCGCCCAGCCGATGCTTGCTGCGGGCGTCCGGGTGACCGAGATGCGCGTCTGCGGCGGACCGGCACGGAGTGCCTTCTGGAACCAGGTCAAGGCGGACGTCACGGGATTTCGTGTGGCGGTTCCCGCCGTGCTCGAAACGGCCGTGCTGGGCTCTGCCATCCTGGCCGCGGTCGGCGTCGGGATCCACGGGTCGTTGCCCGAGGCGATCGCGGCCATGACCCGGATCGACGCCCGGATCGAGCCACGTGCCGAGCTGGCCCCGCTCTACGCGCGACTCTTCGACGCGTACCTGGCGCTCTACCCAGCGACCGCGCCGATCCTGCGCCGGCTCGACGGGAGCGGCTCGTGACCGCCGCGAGCACCGATCGTCGAAGCCGTCGCGACCCACGGGGGCCTGGACGATCCGCTGGACTCGACTTCGCATTTCCGACCCGTATCCGGCGGGCCATTCCCGGTCCTCGACGGGATCGACCTGGCGATCCCCGAGGGGCGGGATCGTCGCACTGATCGGACCCAACGGCTGTGGCAAGTCCACGCTCCTGCGCGTGATCGCCGGCCTGCTCGCGCCGGTCGCCGGCGAGGCACGGCTCGACGGCGTCCCGATCGCACGGCCCGGACCCGCGGATCGGGCTCGTCTTCCAGGAGCCACGGCTCCTGCCGTGGCGATCCGCCGCCGACAACATCACCTACCCGCTCGAGCTTGCCGGCTGGTCCCTCGAGCGGCGGGCCGAACGGCTGGCAGTCCTGACGCGAGCGGGTCGGTCTCGACCCGGCCGTCGCCGCGTCCCGCCCGGGCGAGCTGTCCGGCGGCACGAGCCAGCGGGTCGCCCTCGCGCGGGCGCTGGCGCTCGAGCCGGAGGTGCTGCTCCTCGACGAGCCGTTCAGCGCCCTCGATGCGCTCACTCGCGAACGCTTCGATCTCGAGCTGCTTCGGCTATGGGAGCGCGCCGCGACGACGATCGTGATGGTCACCCACAGCATCCCCGAGGCGATCCTGGTGGCCGACCGCGTGGTGGTCATGTCGCCGCGCCCCGGACGGATCGTCGCGGACGTCGCGGTCGACCTGCCGCGACCGCGGACCATCGCGGACCTCGACCGGGCCGATCGTGTCGACGAACGGCGCGCGAGATCCGCGCCCACCTTGGCGACCCGGGCATGGCCACCGGAGTCGCGTCGTGACGCGCGGCGCGTGGCTCTCCGTTGTCGCGGTGTTTGGCGTCTTCCTGCTCGCCTGGAAGGGGATCGTGGTCGTGACCGGGTTGCGGCCGTTCATCCTCCCGCCGCCGGAGACCGTGGCCGCCCGGTTCGTCACCGCGATCGCGGACGGAACGATCGCGCCGCACCTCGCGACAACGCTCGTCGAAGTGGCCCTCGGCTTCCTCGTCGGGGCCGGGCTCGCCCTCATCGTCGGGCTACGCGCTGGCGCGCAGCGCCGTCGTCGAGCGTCTGCTGTCGCCGTACCTCGTGGCCGCGCAGGCGACCCCGATCCTTGCCCTGGCGCCGCTGTTCGCGCTGTGGTTTGGCTCCGGGCTGCTGGGCAAGGTCGTGATCTGCGCGCTGATCGTCTTCTTCCCGGTGGCCGTGGCCACGATGGTCGGGATCCGTTCGGTCGATGCGCGGCTGCTCGAGCTCGGGCGCAGCCTGCGCGCGACTCGGCGACAGGTCCTGACGACCCTCGAGATCCCGGCCGCGTTGCCGAACATCCTCGGCGGGATGCGGGTCGGCGTGACCCTCGCCGTGGTCGGCGCGATCGTCGGGGAGTGGGCCGGCGCCGATCGCGGGCTCGGCGTCCTGATCAACCTGGCGCGTGGCTCCCTGTTCGATACCCCGCTGATGTTCGCCACGCTCCTCACGATCGCCATCGTCGGGATCGTGCTCTATCTCGTCGTCGTTGCCGTCGAGCGCCGGATGGTCGGCGTGCGATGAACCAGTCCATGTATCCGGAGGTCCTCGTGTCGCCATTCCGTTCCCAGTTCGCGCTCCTCGGTCTCGTTGCCTTGTTCCTAGTTGCCGCGTGCAGCGGCGGGGCATCGGTCGCCAACCCCGTCTTCCTCCGCGCCGTCGGCCTCGGCTGATGCCTCGAGCGAGGCGTCGCCGTCGGTCGTGCCGAGCCTGATGGGTGAGCCCGTCAAGCTGACCGTCGGTCTTGGCTACATCCCGAGTGTCCAGTTCGCGCCGTTCTACCTCGCCCAGCAGGAGGGCTGGTACGCGGAGGCCGGTCTCGAGGTGGAGTTCCAGAACAAGATCGATCCCGATCTCATCACGCTCGTCGGGCAGGGTGCGATCGATATCGGGATCGGCGATGGGACGAGCGTGATCCCCGCGGTCAGCCAGGGCATCCCGGTTCAGTACGTCGCGACGATCTACGGCCAGTTCCCGAACGTCGTGTTCGCCAAGGCGTCGTCAGGGATCACGACGGCCGCCGATCTCGCCGGACGGAAGATCGGCACGCCGGGACGCTACGGATCGGGCTGGGTCATGCTCCAGGCGCTCCTGGGATCGGCGGGTCTTGCGCCCGAGGACGTCGAGATCGTCGAATACCCGGACTTCACGCAGCGTGCCGCCGTCGAGCAGGGAGCCGTTGATGCCGCGACGGGGTTCGCCAACAACGAGCCGGTCCAGCTCGAGCTTGCCGGCGAGCCGGTGGTGCTACTGCGGATCGACGACATCACGCCACTCCCGGGTCCCGGACTGATCGCGGGCTCGAGCACGCTCGAGTCGAAACGCGTGGCGATCGAGGCGTTCGTCGCGACGACCCTGCGCGCGATGGACGCGATCACGGCCGATCCGTCCGTCGGGCTTGATGCGGCCATCGTTGCCGTTCCCGAGCTGGCGAGCGCACGAGATGCCCAGCTCGCGATCCTCGAAGCCACGATCGAGTCGTGGTCCGGAGCGGCCCAGGTGTCCGATGGGCTTGGCGCGATCGACGAGGCAGGCTGGGCCGCCTCGATCGAGTTCCTGACCTCCCTCGGGCTCGTTCCCAACCCGGTCACCGTCGACGACCTGGTCGAGACCGGGTTGTCCGCGCGGCGACTACTAGCGTGCTTGGCGCGGTCCGACCGAGCGGCGCCCGCCGGTCGTGGTGGCTGCGACAGACCCTTGCCGCCGAGACGGCGGACCTGGCCGGCGCCAGCCCACCGCTTCGCGGGAGCATGACCGCCGACGTCGTGATCCTCGGCGGCGGGTACACCGGGCTGTGGACCGCCTGGCGAATGACCGAACTCGACCCGACGGCGCGGATCGTCGTCATCGAGGCGGACATCTGCGGCGGCGGCCCGTCCGGGCGGAACGGCGGGTTCGCCACCGGCTGGTGGGACGAGCTGCCGACGCTGGTCGAGCGGCACGGTCCCGACGGCGCGCTCGCGATCGCGCGGGCGATCGACCGTGCCGTCGACGAGATCGGCCTGTGGTGCGCGGCCAACGACGTGGACGCCTGGTACACGAAGGCCGGCTCGCTGTCGGTCAGCGCAGCACCGGCGCAGGATGGCCTGGGTCGGGAAGCGGTCGACGCCTGCCGGGCGCTGGGCGTGGGCGACGAGTTCGTGTCGTTGACGGCCGACGAGGTCCGGGCGCGCGTCGCGTCCCCGGTGTTCCGTGGCGGCGTCTTCATGCGCGGTGCAGCCACGGTCCAACCAGCCGCGCTCGCTCGGGGCCTTCGTCGGCGTGCTGCTCGAGCGCGGCGTGACGATCCACGAGGGGACGACCGCGACTGAGCTCGACGGCGAGCGTCCCGGGATGTTCGGGCGAATTGGGGCAGCTGGTCGCCGGGCGAGCGCGGGCCGGGGCGGTCGGCCGGTCCGGGTTCTGACCACGTCCGCCCTTGGCGATGGAGAGGTGCTCGCTCGGTCGGCGGTCGTCGCGTTGAACGCGTGGGCCGCCGCCTGGCCGTCCTTTGGCCGACGGCTGGTGACCTGGTCGAGCTATATCGTCCTCACCGAACCGATCCCGGATCGGCTCGCGGCGTTGGGCTGGACGGGCGGCGAGGGTGTGGCGGACGGGCGGTTCACGCTCCATTACCTTCGCACGACGCCCGACGGTCGGATCGCCCTCGGTGGGGGTGGCGGACGCGCCGGTTTCGGTGGGCGGATCGGCGCCGTGTTCACCGACGACGCGGTGTCCGTCCAGCGGGCCGTTGCCGGTCTTCGACGGCTCCTGCCCTCCCTTCGTGACGTCCGGATCGATGACGCGTGGGGCGGGCCGATCGACATCACCTCCGACCACCTGCCGATCTTCGCGACCGTGCCCGGGCGCCCGATCCATTACGCACATGGCTACTCGGGGAACGGCGTGGCGCCCTCGCTCGTGGCCGGCCGGATCCTGGCGGCGCTAGCGCTCGAGCGGGCCGACGATCCGGCCCTGTCATTGCCGCTCGTCGGCGCCCTGCCACGCGCCTTCCCGCCGGAGCCGTTCCGGTATGTCGGAGCACGCGTCGTTCGCGAGGCGATCGTCCGAACCGAGCTCGCGGAGGAGCGTGGCGAACCCGGCTCGAGGGTGCTTCGCGAGCTCAGCCGGATGCCCCGTCGCCTCGGCTACCACCTGGGTCCGGAATAGGCGGGCGAGGCCGACTACGCGGACCGCACGCGTTGTGCGACGCCTTGAAGCGCGCCTTGCCGGACGAGCAAACAACCGTCGATAGGGACCGCTCTGCCTGGCGTAACGGCCGCATTTGTTGCTCGCCCCGCAAGCATCGTGAGAGTCCGCGCCCTTGTGGTGCTGGAGCTTGCCTTGGTAGCAAGATTTGGGCGATCGCGATGCGAATGCGGACCTTGCCGGCCGTTTGCTTGCTGAGGCCGCAAGGCACGGTGCCCAGCTTGCCGACCCCGCAAGGATCGGCACCGGAGCCGGCTCGGCTAGTGGGTCCCAGGGACGCGTACCAGCGCAAAACCCCCGAATCGAGTACTATTGGTGTCCCCCAGCGCCGCAGCTTGCGTGCCGCCTATTCCGTCGTGCAGGAGTCCCCGTGAACAGTCGCCCCCCGGTCAAGCCCACGACGACGGTCGAGCCGTTCAAGCACGTCATCGACGAGTACAAGCACCAGGCGCAGACGATCACCTGCACCTGCGGCTGGCACGGCAGCTCGGCGACCCTCGATCGCGGCGGCAGCGAGTGGACGGCCCACCTCTTCGAGGTTCGCGGCAAAAAGCGATAGCCGCACCGCCGGGGCGGCGCATGCGTGCGTTGCCCGGCGCGACGGTCGCTCACGCACATCGAAGTGCGCTCGCACCTTCTCGCCGGGCGCCTTCGCCTGCACCGTCCCAGCGGCGCGGCGGGCTTTCGCGCTCGCGCCTTCGGCTCGAACGCCCCAGCGGTGGCGCGATCACGTGCTTGGCTGACCGTCCGCCCCGACCCTAACCCCAATTCGAACCGTCGTCAGCCGCGGGCGTGCTCGATGACATCGGTGGGCGGCGGTCGCTCGGACGCGTGCTAGCATCGCCCCTCGTGACCTCGGCACGACCTCCAGCCCAACCACCATTTGGGTTGCGCGCGCGCCTGCTGACCCCTTTGGCCACGGGTAGGACGCGCCACGAAGCAGACGGCCTGATTCTCGTCGACGCCGCCGGTCGACTCGAGTTCGTCGGGCCCGCCAGCGACCGACGGGCCGACGCCGCCACCGCGGTCGATCTGCGCCCCTGGGTACTCCTGCCCGGGATGGTCGATACCCACGCGCACCTGCCGCAGCTCCCGAATGCGGGTCTTGGGTTCGCCCTCGACCTATTGCGGTGGCTCGACCGGATCACCTTCCCGACGGAACGATCGTGGTCGGATCCAGCGGTGGCCGAATCGCTCGCACCGGAGATCTTCGCGGCCTTCGCCGCGGCCGGCACGACCACTGTCCTGGCCTATGGCGTTGTCTACGAGGACGCGATGGAGGCGTCATTCCGGGCGGCGGAGGCGCACGGGATCCGGGCCATCCTGGGCAAGGTCATGATGGATCGGGAGACCTACGATCCGACCATCGAGCCGTCGACCATCCTCGATCGATCGCTTCGCGAGACTGCCGATCTGATCGCGCGATGGCACGGCGCTGATGACGGTCGGCTCGGGTATGCGGTCACGCCGCGGTTTGCGATCTCGTGCAGCGGGGACATGCTCCGCGAATCGGCCGCGCTTGCTCGTTCGACGGGGACCTGGTGGCAGACACACGTGTCCGAGGATCCGTTCGAGATTGCCGAAGTTCGCCGTCTGTTCCCCGAAGCGATCGACTACGTCGACGTCTATGACCGGGCCGGCGGTCTGGGCGACAAGACGGTGCTTGCCCACGCCATCCATCTCTCGGATCGGGAGCTTGGCCGGCTGATCGAAAGCGGCACCAATGTCTCGCACTGCCCCGCCTCCAACCTCTTCATCGGCGCTGGGGTCATGCCGCTAGCCCGCTATCTCGAGGCCGACCTGTCCGTGGGACTCGGGTCCGACGTCTCGGGTGGACCGGACGCATCAATGTTCTCGGTCATGCGCGCGGGCGCCTATGCCCAGATGGCACGGCGGTCGTTGACGGACGACGATCGAGCGGTTCTCGGGCCGCTCGACTGGCTCCGGCTTGGGACGTTCGAAGGGGCGTTGGCGCTCGGTCTGAACGACCGGATCGGCTCGCTAGAGACCGGGAAGGACGCCGACCTGATCGCCGTCGATCCGGCGTACGTTGCGTCCGTGTCCGACGACGCCGATGACGACCCGGAGGACCTCATGAGCCGGCTGATCTTCCGGGCGCACCCGGACATGGTTCGCGCGGCGTGGGTTCGCGGCCGCTCCCTGGCGGGTCCCGGTGCCCGCGGCTGAGGATCGCGGGGTCGCTCAGCGGCCGACGACGTTGACCTCGTTCGATGCCGGTCCGATACCCAGCACGTTGACGGCCGAGACCCAGTAGAAGTACCGGGTCCCCTTGATCGCGGTTTTGTCCGTGTACGTGGTGGCGCTTGCCGCAACGCTGACGAGATGGGTCTCGCCGCCGCTGACCGTGCCGCGATAGACGCGATACCCGGTGACGGCCGACCCGCCGTTGGACGACGGGGCGGACCAGTTGAGCGTGACGCCCGCTGGCTTCGCGCTCGCACTCAGGCTCCGTGGCGCGGTCGGTGCGGTCCCGCGCTGGGCGACGACCTCGCTGGACCGCGGACCCTCGCCCGGCACGTTGACTGCGCTGACCTGGTAGTAGTAGCGGCCGCCGTTCGTGACCGCGGTGTCAACGAAGCTGAGCACGTTGCCGACGGTCGCGAGCAACGTTGCGCCGCCACTGACGGTCCCTCGATAGATTCGATACCCCGTGATCGGCGATGTGCCGGCTGACGCCGGCGCCGTCCAGGTCACCCGTATCCCTTCGGCGACGTTTGGCGATGTGGCGACGTTCAGCGGAGCGGATGGGGGATTGCCCGGAACCCGTGGCGTTGCGCTGAGCGGATTCGACGCCGGGCCATAGCCGAGCTGGTTCAGGGCCTTCACGGTGAATGAGTAGCTCGTGCCATTTGTCAGGCCGGTGACGGTGCATCCGGTTGTAGCCGTTCGGCACGTCGCACCGCCGGGGCTGGTGGTCGCCGTGTACTCGATGATCGGTGACGCGCCGTCGCTCGCCGGCGGCGTCCAGGCCAGGCTGACCGTCGTATCGCCCGGGGTCGCGGAGACGAGGGTTGGAGCGCCAGGCACGGACGCCGCCGTCGCCGACTTCTCGGCGGATGGCGAGCCCTCGCCGACCGCGTTCACCGCCCGCACCTGGTAGTAGTACGTGGTCCCGTTGACGACGGCGTAGTCGTTGTAATTGCCGACAGCCCCAACCGTCGCGAGCAGGCTCAAGGCACCGCTCGACGTGCCGCGATAGACCTTGTAGCCGCTGATCGAGGCGTAGCCGTCCGCGCCAGGCGCGAACCAGCCCAGGCTGATCCGGCCGTTGAGGCGACTCGCCGAGTTGAGCTGCGGGGCGCCCGGGAGCGTGGGCGTGGGCGGTGACGGAAGGTTGTTTCGCAACACGACGAGGCCGTGGTTGTAGTCGGCGAACACCACGTCCGGCGACCCATCGCCGCTGATGTCCCCGACCGCCAGGCCATGGGGCTCGTAGTGCGAGGCATACGGGATCGGGGACAGCTCCTCGTACCCCATCGAACCCCCCGGTTGCTGCCGGTAGATCCCGGCCTGGCTCCAACCGCCGTGCAGGGTCACGATGTCGGCGTCGCCGTCAAGATCGAGATCGGCGACCTCGACGGGCTCGGGGATGTCGTAGCTCGGGTAGCTGATCGCGGGTTCGAGCGTGCCGGACTCGTTTCCCTGGAACACCGCAAGCCACGAGTCTGGCTTGTTGCCGCCATGGCTTGCGACGACGTCGTTGAACCCATCGCCGTTGACGTCGCCGACGGCGATGCCGTGGCTCAGGATGTGGTCGCCGATGGCGTACTCGGCGGCCGACCCGAACCCGCCAGACGGGAGCTGCGCCAGGATGCTGAGATTGGGCACGAACCCCTGCCCGGACATCACGACGAGGTCGTCGAGCCCATCGCCGGTGACGTCCGCGACCTCGAGGTCGTCATAGCCGTCGTGGATGGCTGGGTAGACGGTTGAATCCGCGAGGCCGCCGAGGCCGTCGTTGCGCAGCACGGTGACGGTGTCGGAGCCCCAGCCGACGCCCGCCACGTCCAGATCGCCATCCGCATCCAGGTGACCGAGCCGGATCTGACGGCTGTCCGTGGTCGACGTCATCGTCGGCGTCCCGAGGACGCCGGTCTCCAGCTGCGGGAACAGCTGGATGCCGAGTCCGGCAAGCCCGAGCACGACGTCGCCGCGACCATCGCCCGTCATGTCGCCGATGGACACGGAATTTGGTCGGCCCGAGTACGTCGCAGCGGTGGCGTACGAAACCGGGCTGGCGAGGTGGCCATCGGCTCGCTGGGCGAAGACCCATAGCCGGAAATCGTTGGCAGGGTCGAAGTAGTAACTCGTGGTCATCACGACATCGTTTCGTCCATCACCCGTGACGTCGCCGATCGCGACCGCTGCAGGGTTCGATCCGACCGGGTACCACTGGACCGGCGCGAACACGCCGCTCGCGGACGCGGTCCCGGTGGAGACGGGGACGGCGATAGCAAGCGCGATGACGAGGGTCGCGAGGCGATCACGCCCGCGACCGCGCGACGGTCGACCAGATGACACGATGACCCTCAGATGAGTGCACGATCGGGCCTCATGCGAGGGCCGCGATCGCCCGTACTGTAGCCAACCTCGGGCCACGGGGAACAGTGCGATTGCACCAGATGCGGTTCCTCAACGCACCACTGCCGGGTGCCAGGAGCCTCGCTATGGGCGGGCGGCGACGTACAGATCGATGGCTTCCTGGGCGCCCTTGAATTCCACCGGTCCGATCGCGCGGAACGAAACGGGTACATCCGTGCACGCGTCGACCACGGCCTGGCTGACCAGGACCTCGCCGGGGCGCGCGTACTCACCGATCCGGGAGGCGACGTTTACCGTTTGACCGTAGTAGTCACCCTGCTGGAGCAACACCGATCCGGCGTGCAGGCCCACATGGGCCGGCGGAAGCCCGGCCGCCGCCACACCGTCGACCATGTCGAGGGCCGCTACGACCCCGGGCCCCGGATCCGGGAAGAAGATCATCACGCCATCGCCGAGCCACTTGACGGGTCGCCCGCCATGCTCCCTCGCCGTGCGCTGGACCATCCGTGACAGGTCCTCGGCCAGCTGGGCGGCAACGGCATCGCCACGCTCGCTCGTAAGGCGCGTGTAGCCCGTGATGTCGAGAAAGCACATCGCCGGCATCCGCTCGTGGCGTTGTTGGAGCCCGGCCCGGTCGAGGGCCGACGCGATCCCGTTCACGATGTTCGTTGTCCAGGCATGGCGTTGCTGGGCCCGATAGATCGCCAGCAGCGCCTCGACCGTGACTTCGGACAGACGTGGCGTGATCTCGGCGGCGCGCTTGCTGAGATCTCCCTCGGTGAGGCCGGCGGCCATCATCGGTTCGGAGATCTCGCTTCGCCACCACTCGCCTTCGGCCTCGGCGATGCGCCGGAGGCTGTCGCCGTAGACCCGCAGGCCCCGTTCGATGGCATTTGGTCGGAAGCCCAGCTCGAGCTGGAACTCGACCAACGGGATGATCGACAGTTCGTCCTCGCGGACGAGGTCGTGCGGTCCTGCGCTGGTGCCGCCGACCGCCTCCCGCAGGGTGAGCAACAGGTCAACTGGAACCTTCGTGCGTTCGCTCACCTCGGTGAAGGTCTCGAGCGACAACGGCGAGAATGCCTGGTAGGTGGCGGCATCGAGGAACTCGAGCGTCAGCCCGTCCTGGCCGACGAGGGATGCGACGGCGTCGAGTGACACGCCGCCACGGTCGAGGACCTGGAGGACCTGGATTCGGCGAACGTCTGGTTCGGCGAACCGCCCGTCCTGGCCTGGCCGCAACAATCCGAGCTCCGCGAGACGCCGCACATACGCGACGTCGACACCGGCGCGGTGCGCGATTCCTTGTGACTCGAACTCGCCCACGGGGGCAAGCCTAGTGCCTTGCCGTTTGGTCCGTTCTGACCGCCCGTCGACCGCGCGGTCGGGTAAGGTCGACGCATGATTTCGTCGGGATCGGGCATCCCGGACCAGGTCGATCTCCTGATCACCGGCGGCGTGATCGTCGACGGGACGGGTGCGCCCGCTCGACCGGGCACCGTGGCCGTTGTCGATGGACGGATCGTGCTCCCGGCGGATGCTGCCGCCCCGCCCCGCGCCGCCCGGACCATCGACGCCGCCGGCAAGGTCGTGGCACCCGGGTTCATCGATCTCCACAGCCACGGCGGGCTGGTGATCCTGGTGGATGGTCGGCACGAGCCAAAGGTCCGCCAGGGTGTGACCACCGAGGTGGTCGGCGTCGATGGCAACGGGTTTGCGCCGTTCCTTCGCCGACACGATCTCGAGGCGTTCGTCCATCTCGACGCGGGGCTCGACGGGCGTCCCGACATCGACTATGACTGGACCTCGGTCGGGAGCTATCTCGACCGGTACGACGGCCGGGTCAGCCTCAACGTCGCGACGCTGATCGGCAACTCGCCGCTCCGAATCGCGGCAGTCGGCTGGGAGGACGAGCCCGCGGACGCTCGAGCCATCGACCGGATGCGCGGCCTCATCAGCGACGGCATTGCCGAGGGCGCGTTCGGGTTGAGCACCGGTCTCGATTACCCGCCGGGCAGCTACGCCACGACGGACGAGCTCGTGGCGTTGACCGAGGCGGCCGGTCGGCGCGGCGGCTTCTACCACTCGCACGTGCGGTACCCGCTTGG
Organism: uncultured Chloroflexia bacterium; assembly: GCA_963731865.1. GTDB lineage: Bacteria > Chloroflexota > Limnocylindria > Limnocylindrales > CSP1-4 > SPCO01. The sequence continues at coordinate 281,721 of CAVSXG010000006.1, forward strand.
CGATCGGTACCTGGACCCGTTCCGCGAGGCGATCGAGATCGGGCGGCGAGCCGGCGCACCGGCGCACATCACGCACTTCTACCATCGCCAGACGCACCCCGGCGGTCCGGAGCCGATGCTGGCGCTCGTCGACGATGCGCGCGCGGAAGGGCTCGACGTCACGTTCGATTCGTACCCGTCCGAATGGGCGGCGACGCGTCTCCTGATCCAGCTCCCGCAGTGGATCCAGGCCGGTGGCCCGGGGCCGCTCAAGGAACGGCTCGCCGATCGTGCGGCCCGGGACCGGCTCCGGGACGAATTCCGGGCGCGTGGCGCGGCCTACGCCAGCCCTGCTGGTTGGGCGGACGTCCGCCTGGCCGCGTTCCACCAACCCGAGAACCTGCGCTGGGAGTCGAAGACGATCGCCGACGTCATGACCGACACGGGACACGATGCCCTCGACGTCATCTGCGACCTGCTGCTGAGCGAGGACCTTGGCGTAGGGCAGGTCACGAGCGGGCCGTGGGCGGAGACGCTCCGCCTGTTCGTCAAGCACCCGGTCGGCATGGTTGGCACCGACAGCACGTTCCTTGGCGACAAGCCAAGCCCGCGCACCTGGGGCAGTTTCCCGCGGATTCTCGGCCAGTTCGTCCGTGACGAGGCACTCCTCAGCCTGGAGGAGGCGGTTCGCAAGATGACCTCGGCACCGGCCGCGCGCCTCGGGTTGCGGGATCGGGGCGTCGTCCGCGAGGGCGCCGTTGCCGATCTTGTCGTGTTCGATCCAGCGACGGTTCGCTCGACCGCGACCTACGACGAGCCTCGCTCGTACCCGGTCGGGATCGAGCACGTCATCGTTGCCGGGACGCTCGTCGTCGATACCGGCGAGCACACGGGGGCCACGCCCGGCAGGGCCCTGCGTCACGGCCAGGACTGACCACAGCCGGCGGCCGCGACGGCCACGACCGGCCGCCGCGTCGGCCACGACCGGCGGCCGCCCGGTGATAGAGTCACTCGCCATGGAGGAGGGTCCGTGCCAGCGATGACGACCCGGACCGCGTCACCCGCGCCCATCGTCATCGAGCACGGCGTGATCGCACCCGGGCTGGCCCGGGGTGCGGCCCCGCTCCGGCGCGAAGGGCCAGCCAAGCTCACCGGCGCGGCCAAGTACGCGGACGACCTCGTGTTCCCGGGCGCGTGGTATGGCGCGACGATCCGATCGACTGACGCCCACGCGCGGTTCGTCGCCCTCGATCTCGACCCGGCCTTCGATTGGTCGAAGGTGGTTGTGGTGACCGCGTCGGATATCCCGGGCGACAACATCGTCAGCTCGATCAAGTCCGACCAGCCGATCCTGGTTCCGATCGGCGGCGAGATCCAGCACCACGCCGAGCCGCTGGCGCTCCTGGCCGCGCCGGATCGCGCCACGCTCCGGGCCGCCCGACACGCCGCCAAGGCCCGCACGGAGAAGCTGCCCGCGGTCTTCGATCCGCTCGCGTCAGACCACCTGTTTGCGGCGTACGAGCTCAGCACCGGGGAACCCGACGCGGCCTTTGCTGCCGCCGATCTCGTCGTCGAAGGGGAGTACCGGGTCGGTCACCAGGAGCAGCTCTATATCGAGAACAACGCGATGATCGCCGTACCCCAGGACGATGGCGGGGTGATCATCCACGGCTCGCTCCAGTGCCCCTACTACGTGCACACGGCGCTCAAGCGTGGGCTTGCGCTGGACGATGCACGCGCCCGGGTGATCCAGGCCGAAACCGGGGGCGGGTTTGGCGGCAAGGAGGAGTACCCGTCGATGATCGCGCTGCACGCGGCGCTCCTCGCGGGCAAGGCCAGCCGGCCCGTGCGGATGATCTACGACCGCCACGAGGACATCGCCGCGACCACGAAACGCCACCCGGCGATCGTGCGGCACCGGACGGGCGTCACCCACGACGGGCGCCTGATCGCACAGGACATCGAGGTCGTGATGGACGGCGGCGCGTACTGCACGCTGACCCCGGTCGTCCTGTCGCGTGGCGCGATCCATGCCGGGGGGCCGTACCGCTGTCCGAATGTCCGGATCCGGGCGCGCGCGGCCAGGACCAACACCCCGCCCAACGGCGCGTTTCGCGGTTTTGGGGCGCCGCAGGTCGAGTTCGCGGCCGAGACCCAGCTGAACCGGATCGCCGAGATGCTCGATCTGAGCCCGCTCGAGATCCGGCGACGGAACGTCTACGTCGTGGGGGACACCACGCCGACGGGTCAGGTGCTGCACGACAGCGTCGCCGGCGAGGAGGTCCTCGAGCGCGCGGCCGAGGCCGGCGAGTTCGAACGCCTCCGTGCGCGAAACGACGCGTCGCGTTCCCAGCGTGCCGGGGCCGGGATCGTCCCGGAGGCCCCGACGCGGACCGGGACCGACCGGATGGCGAGTGGCATCGGTCTCGCCCTCGCGTGGCATGGCGCCGGGTTCACCGGGTCCGGCGAGGTCAAGCTGGCGTCGGTTGCCTCGATCGAACTGACGGGTGAAGGCGAGATCCGGATCCTCACCGCCTCCACGGAGATGGGCCAGGGCACCAAGACGATCTTCCCGCAGCTCGTCGCCGAGGCACTCGGCGTGCCGATCGACGCGGTCGAGATCGCGCCCCAGGACACGGCATTCGTCCCTGATTCCGGGCCGACGGTCGCGTCGCGGACGGCGATGGTCGTCGGCGGGTTGCTGATCAAGGCGGCCCAGCGGCTTCGGAGCGAGGTCGAGACGACGACCGGTGGCACCTTCGCGAGCACGTACCCCGACTTCGCCCGCGCCCACGGCGCGCGCCGGATCGACCAGCGGTTCGAGCCATACCCGGGCGTCGACTTTGATGACGCGACCTATCGGGGCGATGCGTATCCGGCGTTTGGCTGGGCGGCCTGCGTGGCACAGGTCGACGTCGATCTCGATACGGGCGAAGTCCGGATGCGAGACGTCGTGGCCGTGGACGACATCGGGCACGTCATCCACCCAGTGCTCGCCGAGGGCCAGGTGGAGGGCGGCACGCTCCAGGCGATCGGGTACGCCACGATCGAGGAGATCAAGCTGCGCGACGGGCGATATCTCAACGACCGGCTGGCCACGTACATCATCCCGACGTCGCTCGATGCTCCGCGGATCACGACGATCCTGGTCGAGGCACCATTCGCCGGTGCGCCTCATGGCGCCAAGGGGGTCGGCGAGCTGCCCATGGACGTGGGGGCGCCAGCCGTGATCGCCGCCATCGCCGATGCCACCGGTGCCTGGATCAGCGAGTTGCCGGCGAGCCCGGAGCGCATCCTCGCGGCCCTTTCGGGGATCGCTGCGGTTGCCCCGCTCCCGCCCGGCGCCTCCGAGGTCGCCCGGTGACGACGTATCGGTTCACCGTCAACGGCGACGCGGTCGAGCTCGACGTGCCCGGGATGCGGCGACTGCTCGATGTCGTGCGCGAGGACCTCGCCCTGACCGGCACCAAGGAAGGCTGCGGCGAGGGCGAATGCGGGGCCTGCACGGTGCTGCTGGACGGGGTCCCCGTGGACGCCTGTCTCGTTCCGGTTTGCCAGGTCGAAGGGAGCACCGTCCGGACCGTGGAGGGGTTGGCGCCCCACGGCGGGCTCGACCCGCTCCAGGCCGCCTTCCTCGAGACCGGTGGAGCCCAGTGCGGCATCTGCACACCCGGGATGTTGATGGCCGCCCGGGCGTACCTCGATGCCGATGGCGGTGTCGATGAGGATGCGATCCGCGACTCGATCGCGGGCAACCTCTGCCGATGTACCGGCTATACCAAGATCGTGGAAGCGATCGCGCTTGCTGCGTCACGCGGCACTGGAGTTAACGCATGACCAACGACCTCGACCAGATCCCGGTGCCGACGAACGGCAAGGGACCGCACCCGGTCGCCGAACCCGAACCCCCGCCAGCGGACGACGATGAGCCGTCGGACGAGCTCAAGGTTGGCTTCACGCCCACCCAGATCGCGGTCGGCTTCGGGATCGTCGCCTCGCTCGTCCTGCTCGCCGCCCGGCAATTCCGGCGACGCGGTCGGCGCTGACGATGTCCATCGAGCCGCCGGTCACGAGCCCGCGGACACTGCCCGACGCCTACACGGCCCTCGCCGAGTCGCCGACCCGCCCCGTCGCTGGGGGAACGGACCTGATGGTGGCCCTCGCCGGCGAGCTCGGCGATCCGCCGGCACGCGTTCTTGACCTGTGGCGGCTCGACGAGCTGCGCGGTGTCGCGCTCGACGGTGACGCAATCGTGCTCGGAGCGCTCACGACGTACACGGAGATCCGGCGCTCAGCCCTGTGTCGCGAGCACTTGCCGGCGCTGGTCGAGGCGGCCGCGACGATCGGCGCCGCTCAGATCCAGAACCGCGGCACGCTCGGGGGGAACGTGGCCAACGCATCCCCGGCCGGAGACACGCTCCCGGTGCTCCTGGCGCTCGACGCCTCGTTCGTCTGCGGCTCATCGCGCGGGGAGCGCACGGTCGCGGCCGATGCCTTCTGGCCCGCGTACCGCCAGACTGCCCTCGCTCCCGACGAGCTGCTGGTCAGGATCCGGGTTCCGCTTGCCGCCGGGCGCGAGACGCGGTTCCGCAAGGTGGGAACGCGCCGCGCGCAATCGATCAGCAAGGTCGTGATGGCGCTGAGCTGGCGTGACGATGGCTCCGATCGGCCGTGGACGGATGTCCGCCTCGCGCTCGGGTCGGTCGCGCCGACGCCGATCCGCGCCACGGCGACGGAGAAGATCCTCGAGGGTCGCGCCCCCACGCCGGAGACTGCCGACCTGGCCGCGGAGACCGTTGCCGGTGAGCTCGAGCCCATCGACGACGTCCGCTCGACCGCGGAGTACCGGCGGCTCGTGGCCGCGCGGATCCTGCACCGGCTCATCCGCGACGCGGGCAAGTGGTGATCGACGTGCACCCCGGAGCCGCGCTGCGGCCGCTCCCTCCAATGGAGGTGCTGGATCACATCTCGGCGGGGATCTTTGCCGCGACCATGGCACCGCTGTTCGAGGGTGCGCCGCGGTTCCTCGGACGGCTCGCCGTGGCGCGGCCGTTCGGAACGCTCGACGACCTGTTCGCCAGCGCCCGCCGGATCGCCCACGCGATGCCGATCGCCGAACAGCTCGAGCTGATCGACGCGCACCCGCGGCTCGGAGCGCCGCCCGCGAGCGTGTCGGCGATGTCATTCGAGGAGCAGGGCTACTCCCATGACGCCGCGGAGGTGGCCGCCCATGAGGCCGAACTGGACCGGGCCAGGGTCGCGGCCGAGCTCGACCGGCTCAACACGGCCTACGAGGAGCGGTTCGGGTTCCGCTACTGCGTCTTCGTGGCCGGGCGGCCGCGCTCGGCGCTGCTGGCCGGGCTGCACGATGCGCTCGAGGCGGATCGCGTTGCCGAGATGTCCAGGGCGATCGACGCCGTCGTGGACATCGCCGTTGATCGGGCGTCGCGGCTCGGCGTGGAGACAGGAGCGGGCGGGTGATCGAGCTCGGGCGCAATCGCTACGGGAAGGCGGCCATCCACGTCGTCCGCGTCGTGCGCGACCCCGCGGGGCACCGGGTGCGGGACGTGGTCGCGGCCGTGGCGCTCGAGGGCGACTTCGACACCGCGCACACCGACGGCGACAACACGCTCGTCGTGACGACGGACACGATGAAGAACACCGCTTTCGCGTTTGCCAAGGACCACCTGGGCGGCGCGATCGACGAGTACGCTCGCGCGCTCGCCGAACACTTCCTCGAATTCGAGCAGGTCGACCGCGCGACCGTCAACGTCCGCGGCCACGAATGGCGCCCGATCGAGGTCGCCGGACAACCGTCGCCCGACGCGTTCGTACGCGGTGGCGAGGGCATCCGGATCGCCACGGCATCCGCGGCCCGCGGGGCGACGACGATGGAGTCGGGTGTCGAGGATCTCGTGGCCATGAAGACGACGCGATCCGCGTTCAAGGGATTCCCACGCGATGGGTTCACGACGCTGAAGGAGGCCGACGACCGGCTGATGGCGACGAAGATCACCGCGATCTGGCGCTATGGTTCGCCCGATGTGGACTTCGACGCGACGTTTGCCGCGGTCCGCACCACCCTGCTCGAGGTCTTTGCCGACCATGACAGCCCATCGGTGCAGACCTCGATCTGGATCATGGCCCGAGCGATCCTCGAACGGCATGAGGCGGTCGAGGAAGTCCGCATGGTGCTCCCGAACCTGCATCACTGGCTGGTCGACCTCGAGCCGTTTGGTCTTGCCAACGATGGCGAGGTCTACATCTCCACGACCGAGCCGCACGGGCTGATCGAGGCAACCGTGCGCCGCAGCGACACCGCCTGATGCCGGCCGGTATCGAGCTTCGCCGCCCGGCGGTCCCGGGCTCGGAGCGCGTCCTCACCGACCCGGCGCTCGCGTTCGTCGCGGATCTCCAGCGACGGTTCGGTCACGTTCGGATCGAGCTGTTGCGCCAGCGCGAGGAGCGCCAGATCGACCTGGACTCGGGTGTTCGTCCGACGTTCCTGCGGGCGACCCGCGAGATCCGCGAGGCCGATTGGACCGTGGCGCCGGCCCCGGCCGATCTCGACGATCGGCGGGTCGAGATCACCGGACCCGCCGAGCCCAAGATGATGATCAACGCCCTCAATTCCGGCGCGCGGGTCTTCATGGCCGACCTCGAGGATGCGTTGTCGCCAACCTGGGCGAACGTCGTCGGCGGCCAGGCCGCCCTGATCGACGCGGTCCGGCGCGAGCTGACCTTCGAGTCGCCGGAAGGCAAGGCCTACCGGCTCAACGAACAGATTGCGACGCTCCTTGTGCGCCCGAGAGGCTGGCACCTCGTCGAATCCGGGGTACTCGTCGACGACGTCCCCGTGTCGGCCAGCCTGTTCGACTTCGGGCTGTTCCTGTTCCACAACGGCGCGGAGTCACTGCGTCGGGGAAGTGGGCCGTACCTCTACCTGCCAAAGCTCGAAAGCCATGCCGAGGCCCGCCTCTGGAACGACGTGTTCATCTACGGTCAGGAGGCCCTCGGCATCCCGCGTGGCTCGATCCGGGCGACGGTCCTGATCGAGACGATCCTCGCCGCATTCGAGATGGACGAGATCCTGTACGAGCTCCGCGAGCACGCTGCGGGGCTCAATGCCGGTCGCTGGGACTACCTCTTCAGCGGGATCAAGAAGCTCAGGACATGGCCGGAGCTGGCGGTGCCCGACCGCTCGCAGCTGACCATGACCGTGCCGTTCATGCGCGCCTACACGGAGCTGCTGGTCCAGACCTGCCATCGGCGCGGTGCGCACGCCATCGGCGGCATGGCGGCGTTCATCCCGAACCGCCGCGATCCCGCGGTCACCGAGGTCGCGTTGGCCCGCGTCCGCGAGGACAAGGAACGTGAGTCGAGCGACGGGTTCGATGGCACGTGGGTCGCCCATCCCGATCTCGTCCCGATCGCGGCCGAGGTCTTCGATCGCGTGCTCGGCGACCGTCCCAACCAGAAGGATCGTCGTCGGGACGAGGTCTCGGTTTCGCCGGCCCAGCTCCTCGACCTGCGCGGTGCCGGGCGGCGCCGTCACGGAGGCCGGGGTGCGCGCCAACGTCCGCGTGGCGCTCGCCTATCTCGACAACTGGTTGCGCGGCAACGGGGCGGCCGCGATCGACAACCTGATGGAGGACGCGGCCACGGCCGAGATCGCGCGGTCGGAGCTCTGGCACTGGCGGACCCGCGCAGTGCGGCTCGCCGATGGGCGGATCATGGATCGCGGGCTCTACGAGGAGATCCGCGACGCGGAGCTGGCCAGGCTCGGCGGCCCCGAGGCGGGTCGCCTCGCCGAAGCGGCCGACCTTCTCGATCGGCTCGTCCTCGACGATGCGTTCGCCGCGTTCCTCACCCTGCGCGCGTACTCGCTGCTCGACTGATGGTCGATCCGGCCGCGGTGGCGGACGCCGGCGCCGGGTGCTCGCCAGGCTGCCCGGCTAAGTCGAGATCTCGCGCTCCACGAACTGCCCAGCCCCGCGCTGCCCCACGAATTGACCGTCGCGGATCACCGGCCGCCCCCGGACCAGGACATCCCGGACCGCGCCCGTGACCTCCAGACCCTCGTACGGGGTGTAGTCGCTCGTGTGGTGGAGGTCGGCGGCCCGGATAGACCGCCGCGCCGACGGATCGAACAGCACGAGGTCGGCGTCGCGTCCGACTTCGATCGCGCCCTTCCGCCCGAGCCCGAACCGTCGCGCCGGCGTCGTCGAGAGGAGGTCGACCAGCCGTTCGAGCGTCAATCGGCCGCGAACGACGCCCTCCGAGTAGAGCAGGGCAAGGAGCGTCTCGATCCCGGGCGCGCCGTTGCTGATCTCGTTGAACGGCACGCCGCGGGCGGCTTCGGCCTTCTCGACCGACATGCGATCGGGAACGTGGTCCGTCGCCACGAGGTCGAGCGATCCATCCGCGAGACCAGCCCACAACGCATCGCGGTCGATTGGCGTCCGGAGTGGTGGCGAGATGACGAACCGGGCGCATGACGCTGGATCTGGATCGTCGTACCGCTCGTCCGTCAGGACGAGGTAGTGCGGGCATGTCTCGGCCGAGACCGCAACGCCGGCGGCCTTCGCCTCGCGGACCTCGTGGAGCGCGGCCGCCGACGACAGGTGGACGACATGGACGGGTGCATCGGCCATCCGCGCAAACGCCAGCGCCCGGGCGGTCGCGACCGCCTCGACGTAGCTCGGTCGCGTGGTCGCGTGATACCGCGGCAGGACGTGGCCACGTCGCAAGGCGGCGCCAACGGCGGCGTCCAGGAGGACTGGGTCCTCGCAATGGACCTGCAGCATCCCGTTCCGTTGGCCCATGACTCGGGTCGCCTCGAACAGGCGGACATCGTCGAGCCGGAAGTCGAAGACCATGAACGCCTTGCACGTGGGCACGCCGACGTCGATGACCGCCGGCAGCTCGGCGACCGGGTCGTCCATCCGGCCGCTGATGGCGAGGCTCACGCCGTAGTCGATCGCGCTGTCCGATTCGGTCGTCGTTCGCCACTCGCGCAGCCCCGCGACGAGCGAGCGCTCGGCCTCGGGGGTTGAGCCCGGTGCCCGGGTTGTTGAACGCGAGGAACGTGGTCGTACCGCCAAACGCCGCGGCCACCGAGTCCTGGAAGAATCGGTCCGGCTCGGCGTCGGTAGCGACGCGCGTGTGGGTGTGGACATCGACCGCCCCTGGGAGGACCAGGAGTCCGCTGGCATCGATCACCTCGTCGGCGACGTCCGCCTGGAGCTCGGGTTCGATCGCGCTGATTCGACCGTCGTCCGCCATGACATCGGCCCGTCGCGACCCGGTCGCGGTGACGATCGTTCCGCCACGAACCAGGAGGCTGGTCAGCGCTGCCATTCCTCAGGTCTCCGTCTCGACGATCCGGATGTCCTGCGCGCCTTCCCACAGGCATCGCCGGCCGATCTCGCGGAGGAGATCCTGCCAGCCCTCATCCGGGACCACGGTGGCGAAGTGGTTGGCGGCGAGGGGCCCGACCTTGGACGCCGTCGAACAACCACCGTACGGGAAGAAGATCTCGCATTCGCTGATCCCGCCGGGATAGATCGCGAGCTGTCCTGGGGCGGGATGCGAGGTGTGGTTCTCGTACTCGAGACCCGGCCGGAAGTCGCCAAACGGGATCCAGGTCGACTCGCCGGTCCAGCGGCAGTGGATCAGCTTCGAATTCGATCGGGAGCATACGCCGGATGGCCTCGATCGTGCGGGGCGCCGCCGGCTCCCAGCCGGCACGGCACTCGAGGTCGCCGACCGTGATCCGCAGGTTTCCCATGGCGCCATCGTATCGCCGCAATGACTGCGTCACCATGGTGTGGTGACGAGTGAGGTGCCGCTGATCGGAAGCATGGACCCGCGGCTTGCGCCGGTTCGGGTCGGCAAGACAGTGCGGCGAGTTCCGTCCAGCGCCGCGGTCCGGGCGCTGCTCGTTCACCTCGATGCGGTCGGCTTCGACGGGTCGCCTCGCTACCTCGGCGTAGACGAACTTGGACGGGAGGTCGTGTCGTACATCGAGGGCGACGTGCCGCTCCCGCCGTACCCGGCCTGGGCGATGACTGACGTCGCGCTCTCCGACCTCGGTGCACTCATGCGACGGCTCCACGACGCAACGCTTGGCTTCATCCCGCCCGAGCACGTCGACTGGGCGGCCGACGGGCGGACCCGACGGCCGCGGCCGGTGGCATTCTCCCGCATTCGTGATCTGCCACAACGACCTCTTCGAGAATGTGGTGTTCCGAGATGGTCGGCCCGTCGCCCTGATCGATTTCGCGATGGCCGCTCCAGGGCGGCCGCTGTGGGACGTCGCGATCGCGGCCGAGGTGTGGGGTCGCTCGGAGATCCAGCGTGGCGCGATCAGCATCCGGGTGGTGTCGATGGCGTCCACCGCCTGGGCGTCCTCGCGCGCGGTTACGGGCTAGAGCCAGATCGGGCGGACGAGCTCGTCGGGGTCGTCGTCGAGGAGCGAGCCCACTCGGTGGCCAACATCCGGGCCGAGATCGCCGCGGGCAACGAATCATGGATACGCAACTGGGTAGAGACCGGCGGTGACGAACGTGCGGCCGCGGATGATGCGTGGATCGCCACGCACCGTGGGGCGTTGAGCCGGGCTGCCCGCGGCTGATCGCGCTACGATCGATTTCGCGCAAACGGAAACCCATCATTTGGAGGATCACCGTGACGCACGGCGCAACGCAGCCGGCTCCGACGATCTCCACGCACGTGCTTGACACCGGACTTGGCAAGCCAGCCGCAGGTGTCGCGGTCATCCTCTACCGCCTCGCCGACGACGGTCGGCCGCTCCGCCTGACCCAGGCACTGACCGACAGCGACGGTCGCGTCCGCGACCTGCTCGAGCGACCGCTCGTCGTCGGTGGATACCGGCTCGAGTTCGACCTCAGCCCGGCCGCGGACGCAGTCGAAGGCGACAGCGATCGATTCTTCCGACGGATCTCCGTCGACCTCGCAGTCAGTGACGTGTCACGGAGTTACCACGTGCCGTTGTTGCTTGCACCGTTCTCGCTGTCGACGTATCGCGGGAGCTGACGGGCCGCACGTAGGTCGACGCGGGCAAACAGACGTTCCCCGGGTGATGCAACTCGAATGCATCACAAGGCGGATGGGCGCGAGAGGTCAACCGCGCGGCGAGCCCAGGATCGCGGCCGTCCGTCGCTGCTGCGCGCGTTCTCCGCGATCGAAGGCGAATTGCGTGAAACCGCCACCGAGCGCACCGATCAGAACGAGCGTGCCGGGGTCCGCGAATGGGGTGTCGATGGACAAGGTCGCCAGCCGGAGCGCCCAGACGACGATCCCGAAGCCCAGGCCGACGCCGGCGCAGTACCGCCACGGAAATCGTCGAATGCCGGTTGCGATCGCAAGCAGTGCGCCGAACGCGACCGCCCACAGACTGGCCTCGACCATTTCATCCTCCCGCGGTGCCTTGTTCGCAGGTGATGGCCGCCCGTCGGCGGCAACCACGTCCGCCGTCATGATGCATTCGAGTTGCATCTGCAGAGAAAGACCCAAATCCTCCAGAGAGCGCCCAGCGTCGTGACACGCTAGGTGACACGGGGCTGCCTGAAGGTTCGGGTCATGGAAGCCGCGACGCACCCCCCGCTCACCGTCGTTCACGCCGATCCCGAGGCCGTTCCGCCGACCCGCGTTCGCGTCGAAGGCGACCGGATCGTGGTCGAACGGCTCGTCATCCGCGACCTGACGCTCGCCGGCGTTCGTCGGCGAGCGACCGTCCGCCGATCGCGCGGACCTCGTCGAGCGCGCCGACGCGGATCGGCCTCCTCGCCCTCCAGGACGCCGGCGTGACGGTCAACGTGGACGTCGTCCGCGCGGAGTTCGAGAAGCTCGTCCGCCAGGCCGAATCGGTCAACGAGAAGGCCGCCCAGACGCTCGAGCAGACGCTGCGGACCAACTTCGCCGACGGCGACGGTCGCCTGCCCCGCACACTCGAGAAGTTCCTGGGCGACCGCGGCGCCCTCCGCGGGATGGTCGAGGAGCTGTTCGACGAGACGAAGCGCGACAGCGCCATCGGCCGGATCGGCAGGATGCTCGAGCGCTACTTCGACGGTGACGCGTCGAAGCTCGCGGTCCTCCTGGATCCGACCAGGCTCAACTCCCCGATGCACCAGTTCCGCCAGGAGATCACGGCGGGCTTCAAGGGGCTCGAGGAGCGCCTGGTCGCGATCGAGGCGGCCGCTGCCGCCCGCGGCGCCGAGCGTGCCCGCTCGGCCGCCAAGGGCGGCGATTTCGAGGACCTGCTCGAGGGCATGCTGGCCGACCTGGCCCGCGGAGCCGGCGACCTGCTCGACCGGACGGCCACGGAGGCCGGGACCCTGCTCAAGTCCAAGAAGGGCGATTTCGTCCTGACCGTGGACGCGCGGGTGGCGCGCGGGAGTGATCTGCGCGTGGTCATCGAGGCGAAGGACCGTCCGATGTCCATGCGCGCCATCCGCGAGGAGCTGCGCGAGGCCAGGGAGAACCGCGGGGCGGCGGTCGCGGTCGTCGTGTTCACCCCGGCCCACGCGCCGAGCGGCGTTGCGCCGTTCACCCTCGTCGGCGATGACGTCTACTGCGTCATCGATCCCGAGGCGCCCGAGCCGGCCAACCTGGAGGCCGCCATCCGCCTGGCGCGGCTGCTCGCACTGGCCTCACTGGTCGAGCACGAGGTCGAGGTGGACGCCGCGGCGATCGGCACCGCGCTCAACGCGATCCGCGAGCAGCTCGACGTGGTCCAGTGGTCTCAAGGCGCAGCTGACCTCGATCTCGAACGCGACCAAGGCGGTCTGGTCGGGCCTCGACCAGATGCGCTCGAACATCCTCGCCCGCGTGACCGAAGCCGAGGCCGAGATCCGCCCGTAGTCGCTTGCGTTCTTGCGCTATCGTGACCGCCGACGACCCGGGGCCGGGTTCCCCATGGGTCGTACGCCACGACGAGGATCAACATGGCGCGTGCAATGTGGAAGGGGGCCGTCCAGTTCGGGCTGGTCACCATCCCGGTCAAGCTCTATCTCGCGACGGAGTCCAAGGGCATCAGCTTCAACATGCTCCACAAGGACGACCTGTCGCGGATCCAGATGAAGATCTTCTGCCCGGTCGAGGACGAGGTCATCTCGCGCTCCGACACGGTCAAGGGCTACGAGTATTCACCCGGCGAATACGTGGTCGTGACCGACGAGGACCTCGAGAACGTCCCGCTCAAGACCGTGCGCTCGATCGAGATCGAGCAGTTCACCAAGGCGCAGCGGGACGACGCTGCGGTCCGGTTCGTCAAGAGCGCCTACTACCTGGAGCCCGACAAGGTCGGCCGCAAGGCATTCCACCTGCTCAAGACCGTGCTCGAGGAGGAGGGCCTGACCGCGATCTGCAAGGTCGTGATCAAGGACCGCGAGGCGCTCGCGGCGCTCGATCCGTTCGGCGACACGATGCTCATGACCACGCTTCACTGGCCGGACGAGATCCGCTCCACGAATGAGCTCGATCTCGGTGACGAGAAGTACGACTTCAAGCCGGCCGAGCTCGCCATGGCCAATCAGCTGGTGTCCGCGATGACCGGCGAGTTCGACCCGGCGCGCTACAAGGACGAGTACCGCGAGGCACTCGAGGCCGTGATCGAGGCCAAGGTCGACGGCAAGGAGACCGTCGTGGTCGAGGCACCCGAGGAGACCGGCAAGCTTATCGACCTGATGGCCGCCCTCGAGGCGTCGGTCAGCGCCGCCAAGGCGGCTCGCGAGACCGGCGACAAGAAGCCGGTCTCGGTGACCGAAGCCAAGGCCGCCAAGGAGGCCAAGGCCGCGGACGAGAAGACGACGCGGCGCAAGACCGCCAGCCGCAGCGACGCTGACGAGGAAGCGCCCGCCAAGCCGGCAAGGAAGCGCAAGACCGCCTGACCCCGGCCGGCGTCAAACCGGCGCTTTGCGGCACACTCAGCTAGATGCCGCTCGAGGAATATCGCCGCAAGCGTGACTTCGCGAAGACACCCGAGCCCGCCGCAGGCACGGTGGCGGCGGCCGGTGGGTCGCGCTCGGGACGGTTCGTCGTCCAGCGACACCGCGCGACACGGCTCCATTACGACTTCCGGCTCGAGGTCGACGGCGTCCTCGTGTCGTGGGCCGTCCCACGCGGGCCAACCCTCGACAACCTCCAGCGTCGGATGGCAGTGCATGTCGAGGACCACCCGATCGAATACTTCGACTTCGAGGGTGTCATCCCGGCGAAGCAGTATGGCGCCGGCGACGTGATCGTCTGGGACTGGGGCACGTGGGAGGGCGAAGCACCGACCCTCGACGCCGCCCGAGCCGTCGAAGCGGGCGAGCTCAAGTTCGAGCTCAAGGGCGAGAAGCTCAAGGGCCGCTTCACGATCGTTCGCACGGGTGGTCGGCGCAGGAAGAAGGGCGACGATCCATCCGCCCGGGCGTTCGAGGACGATGCGGGCGACCAGTGGCTGCTCATCCACAAGCGCGGGCCTACGTCCGTCGCCGGGCTGGGACGCCGAGGACCACCCGCACAGCGTCAAGACCGGTCGGACCAATGACGACGTCAAGGCGGATCGCGACGCCCTGTGGAATGGGCAGTCGCCCGCAGCCGCGGCGGAGATCGACCTGTCCGGCGCGGTCGATGCGCCAATGCCGGCGAACATCGAGCCGATGCTCGCGACGTTGGCGACAAAGCCGTTCAGTGACGACGACTGGTTGTACGAGATCAAATGGGACGGGTTTCGCGTGCAGGCCGTCATCGCCGACCGCAAGGTCAAGACCTGGACCCGCAACCTCAAGGACGCGGCAACCTATTTCCCTCGGCTCCTCACACCTCCGTCGTGGATCGACGCGAGCCAGGCGATCGTCGATGGCGAGGTCGTGGCGCTCGACGACGCCGGCCGTCCCGAATTCAGCCTCCTCCAGGAGCGACTCGGCGACGCGACCGCGCCGGGACTTGTCTACCAGGCCTTTGACCTGCTCTATCTCGACGGGCGGTCACTACTCAATGTCCCGCTCGAGGACCGCAAGCGACTCCTCCAGAGCGTGCTCCGGCCGCACCCGCGAGTCCGCTTCGCGGCCCACATCGTCGGGGAGGGGCTGGCCTTCTACGAGGCCGCGAAGGCGCAGCGCCTGGAGGGAATCATCGCCAAGCTCCGGCGGTCGCGCTACGAACCGGGTCGCCGGACCTCGGCCTGGCTCAAGCTCAAGATCCGCCCGGAACAGGAGCTCGTGGTCGGTGGCTGGACGCCCGGCGAAGGCAACGCTCGTGATCTCGGAGCCGTGGTGGTCGGCGTCTATGAGGGCGAGGCCCTTCGATTCGCAGGCAAGGTTGGCTCCGGGTTCGACGGACGGACGCGGAAGCTGATCCGCCAACGGCTCGCGTCGCTCGAGACGGACGAGCCGCCGTTCGACCCGCCGCCGCCCACGGACTACCGAGGCCGGTGGGGTGGGGACCTTCGCGAGGTCCGCTGGGTCCGACCCGAACTCGTCATCCGTGCCGAGCTCGGCGGTTGGTCGCGTGATGGCATCGTCCGTCAGACCGCGTTCAAGGGCTTCGACGACGACCGAGACCCGACCACCGTGCACCGCGAAGACCCGGTTGCCACGGCAGAGGCGGTGCGAACCGCCGAATTGGCCGAACCAGCCGAACCGTCCGATCCGGACGATGATTCCAGGGCAACCAAGGGGAGAACCGCCGCCATGCCGAAGACAAAGACGACCGGCCACCCCCAGGCGGCCACCGACGCCGAGCTCGAAGCACTCGAGACCCTCGGCAAGGAGGGCGTCTGGCGGGTCGGTGGTCACGACCTCAAGCTGACCAACCTCGACAAGCCGCTGTTCGACGGCGATCCACCGATCACGAAACGCGAGCTGATCGGCTATTTCGCCCGGATCGCACCGACGATGCTGCCGCACCTGGACGGTCGGCCGCTCAATCTCCAGCGATTCCCCAACGGCGCGGGCGCTCCCGGCTTCTGGCAGAAGGACATCCCGACCACCGCCCCGACCTGGCTCCATCGATGGCACGAGACCGGCGTCGACGGACGAGAGGACCGCGACGCCAACGACCACCTGATCGCCGATCGCGTCGCGACGCTCGCCTGGCTCGGCAACCAGGCGAGCTTCGAGATCCACGCCTGGACGGGCAGGCTGCCCGACCCGTGGCAGCCGGCATTCGCCCTCATCGACATCGACCCCGGCGACAAGACCACCTGGGACGAGACCGTGACCCTTGCGCGGCTCTTCCGGACGGCGCTCGAACACCTCGATGTCCGCGGCTACCCAAAGACCACGGGCAAGCGGGGGATCCAGGTCTGGATCCCGATCGTGCCCAGGTACACGTTTGCCGACACCAGCGCCTGGGTCGAGCGCGTGTCAAAGGCCGTCGGGGCGATGGTGCCCGACCTCGTGTCGTGGGAGTGGGCGAAGGGCGCTCGCAAGGGTCGAGCGAGGCTCGACTACACGCAGAACGCCTCGATCAAGACGCTCGTGGCGCCGTATTCGGTTCGACCCGCGCCCGGCGCCCCCGTTTCTGCCCCGATCGCGTGGGAGGAGCTTGACGATCCGGAACTGCGACCGGATCGGTGGACGATCCGCAACATCCTCGATCGCGTTGCCGAGCGTGGGGACCTCTTCGCCGCCGCACAGACCGATGCGCAGGAGTTGCCCGCGGTCTGATGCGGGATGGCACCATGGCGTCGATGACCGAGCCGATCGTCTTGCGACAGCCGACCGAGGCGGAATTCCCCCGGTTCATTGCCCCGCTTTCGATCGCGTTCAACACGGAGATGACCGAGGCGGCCATCGAGAACGACCGTCACACGATCGAGCTCGATCGATTCATTGGGGCGCTCGATGGTGACGCCGTGGTCGGCTGCGCTGGCGCCTACACCTTCCGCCTGACGGTGCCCGGCGGCGAGGTCGGGGCCGCGGGCATCACCGCGGTCGGGGTCCTGCCGAGTCATCGGCGCCGGGGGATCCTCCGCGAGATGATGACGTGGCTGGCCGAGCAGGCACGCGATCGCCGCGAGCCCGTCGCGATCCTGTGGGCATCCGAGGCCGCGATCTACCAGCGGTTTGGGTATGGGCCCGGCACCGTCCAGACCAACATCGACGTGCCGCGAGACAAGGTTCGGTTCGCGCGACCGGTCGATCCGCCCGGGCAGATGCGGATCGTCGATCCCGACGAAGCGGCGACCTGCTTTCCGCCGATCTACGACGCGGTCCGCCGATCGACGCCGGGCGCCGTCACCCGGTCCGAGGCCCGCTGGCGCCACGAGATCCTCCTCGATGCCGAGTGGAATCGATATGGCAACGGCAACAAGGTGCTGGCGGTCTTCGAAGTCGACGGAGCGGCCAACGGCTATGTGGTCTATCGCAGCCGTGGCGATTGGGACCACCAGGGCCCCAAGGGCGTGGTCACCGTGCTCGAGGTCTGCGCGCTCGATCCGACCACCGAGCAGGCGATCTGGCAGTGGCTCGCCGGTATCGACCTGATTGCCACCGTCCGTTCGTGGCGCGGCCCCGCCCCGCATCCGCTCCAGCTCATGGTCACCGAACCCAGGCGGCTCTCAGCCGCACTCAGTGACGGGTTGTGGCTGCGCATCCTCGACCTGCCAGAGGCACTCGAGGCACGCTCCTACCGCGATGCTGGCCGCCTCGTCATGGATGTGACGGACGCGTTCTGCCCGTGGAATGCCGGCCGGTGGCTGCTCTCGGTCGAAGGCGACGGTGCTGTCGGATGCACGTCGGTGACCAGGGTGACCGATTCGACACCCCCAGACATCTCGCTCGACATCAGCGACATCGCGGCGCTCTATCTCGGCGCCTACCGCATTTCCGACCTGGTTCGCGCCGGTCGAGTGCGCGAGTGCCGGTCGGGTGGACTAGCAGACACCGACGCGCTGTTCGCGACCCCGACGATGCCAACGAACTCGACGATGTTCTGAGCGGGCCGTCAGTCGAGCGACAGGACCCCGTGAAGCCCCTCTCCGGTTGACTGCGTGATCCGACCGGGTTCGATGGCGATGGTCACGTCGTCCTTGTTCGGCCAGTTCGGGTCGTAGATCCGCAGGCGGATGGTCCCGTTCGAGGTCTCGTAGCCGTAACACAGGACCTGGTGGTTCCTGGTCAGGTTGAACGGGTTGATTCCCTTGCTGCGGACCAGGCCGAGCATGGCCAGGCGATCGGCGTCGATCTCGCGGCGTATCCGCGGCCACTCACGGTCGAGTGTTCGTCGCCCGATTCGGTCACCCCCGGCGCCCATCCGCCAGAACCCGAGGGGCGTGCGCCCCAGCTCGAGGGACTGGACCTGCCGACGCACGAGTGCCTTGAACAGCGGCGAACCATTGGCCGGTGGGCCCACGTCGGATGGAACCGGCTGGTTCGCCTCGAAGCGTTCCTTGACGTACCAGGCCATCCCGCCGCACAGGCCGCTGGCCGCGTCGCCGATGCCAAACGGCCGCGGCGGGGCAAACGGGCCAATCCGGACCGTTGGCCCGGACGGGAAGCGATTGGCGAAATGCAAGCCGTTGACACTCGGCATGAACGTACCGACGACCTTCGATTCGGTCATGGCGACCAGCGTACCGTGCCGATTGACTGCTCGCCGAGGCTCGAGCGGCAACTACAATGCGCCTCCTTGGAGGTGCCGGTTCCCAGCCGGCAGGGTAGGGAAGGGAGCGATCATCGATGGTTCACCATGCCGCCGCCGTGCGGCCAACCGTTGCTCGGCTCAGGGCCTTGCTGGCGGCGAGTCTCATCCTCGGGCTCCTGCTCAGCGTCAGCTTCGCTGGAACGGTGCAGGCGGCCACCACGATCAACGTCGGCGTTGGCGTTGGATCGGGAACGGTATCGGGCAACACGTATCTCCCCGGTGACCTGACGATCCTCGTCGGCGACAGCCTCAAATGGACGATCGAGTCCGACGAGCCGCACAGCATCACCTTCGGCAACGGGCCGGCAGGCGTCCCGCCTGACGAATGGCCCGTCACCGGCCTGACCGGGACGGTTCCGCCGCCCCCGGGCGTCGCGAACCTCACCGGCACCTATGGTGGAACCGGGTTCCTCAACACCGGTCTGCTCTGGCCCGACTCGACCGCCACCGTCCAGTTCACGGCGGCCGGGTCGCTGCCGTACATCTGCGTCATCCATCCAGGCATGTCCGGCACGGTCAATGTCGTCGCGTCCGGAACGACAACGACCCAGGCCGAAGCGGATGCCAAGGCCACCCAGACCCGCAACGCGATGAATGGCGCCGTGGCCGGTCTCCAGGCGGCCGCGGAAGCCGCCGTGACCGAGACCGAGCGGTCGGACGGGACGAGCCTGTGGAGCATCTTCACGGCCTCGGCGGGGCCGGTCGGGCCGCAGCCCGGTGGCGGCACCGGCTACCTCGAGCTCCTGCGGTTCATCCCGTCATCCCTCCAGATCGAGGAAGGCGACACCGTCAAATGGACGGCGACACCTGTGCATACCGTGACATTCCTCGCGGCCGGCACTGACCCATCGTCCGTGAATCCGTTCACGACCCCGCCGGCGGGGGGCAGCACGTATGACGGGACGAGCCTCTACCACTCCGGCCTGCTGGGCATCCCGGCCCCCGGCGCGCCGAACACGTACGAGTTGACCTTCCCGGATGCCGGGTCGTTCAACTACATCTGCGCGCTCCATATCTTCCTCGGACAGACCGGCGTGATCGAGGTTGCCGCGGCACCGGTGGTCACGCCACCGGCTACGGACGTGGGCGCCTTGACAACGGCACCACCGAGCGAAGGGCCGCCGTGGCTCGCGATCGCGTTGCTGATGGCGCTGGCGGTGGTCCTCGCTGGCGGAACGGTGGCGCTCCGGCGCCGCTGACCCCCGCGCGAACGATCGGCCGGGTGGACGTCTCGTCCGCCCGGCCGTTCCATGTCCGGCAGGCAGGTCAGCCGGCGGCGAGCGTGGCAGTCATGGCGGGGTGGACGACGCAAGAGACGCGGTACGTGCCCGGCGCGAGCGCGGGGACCATGTAGGTGACCGACGCCGCACCGGTGACGATCGTGCCCGAGAACTGGGACGCGCCGCCCTGGGTGGCGATCGCGACGTTGTGCGGGATCGCGGAATCCGCGTTCGTGAAGGCGATCCCGAACGGGACGTCCGCCGGAGCCGTGAGCGACGCCGGAGCGAACAGGAAGTCGCGTGCCTCGATGGCGATCACGACGGGCCTGGGTGTTGGCGGCGCCGTGGGCTTGACGGTCGGTGCGGCGGTGGGCCGCGCCGTCGGTGCGGCGGTTGGTCTCACGGTCGGCGCGGCGGTGGGTTTGGCGGTCGGCCCCGGGGTCGGGGCGGTCGTCCGCGTCGGGGCAGGTGTCGGTTGCTTCGTCGGCGACGGGGATTGGGCCGGGCCCTGGGTCGCGCCGGGTGCCTCCGCGGAGGGCGTCACGGGGGATGGGCTCGCGGTGGCGGCGACCGTCGGCGCGGCGGCTGGACTGCCCGGTGGTTCGCTCCTCGTGGCGGCAACCGACGACGGGCTCGGGCCGATCGAGCCGGGCGTGGTGGCGCTCGGGACGGGGCCGCCACAGGCGGCTACCAGCAGGCCCGCGGCAGCAAGCCGCAGGAGACGGTCGAGGGGCATCGCGGCATTGTAGCCAGGCCCGCGCGTACCATCCTGATATGCCCAATCGCCTCGCGGGCGAGACCAGTCCGTACCTCCTCCAGCATGCCCACAACCCCGTTGACTGGTTCCCGTGGGGTCCCGACGCGCTGGCCCGCGCCAGGCTCCTCGATCGTCCGATCTTCCTGAGCATCGGCTACGCGGCATGTCACTGGTGCCACGTCATGGAGCGCGAATCGTTCGAGGACGAGGTCACGGCGCGGTACCTCAACGATCACTTCGTGTCGATCAAGGTCGATCGGGAGGAGCGGCCGGATCTCGACCAGGTCTACATGGCGGCGGTGCAGGCCATGACCGGTGCAGGTGGCTGGCCGATGTCGGTGTTCCTGACTCCCGATGGTCAGCCGTTCTATGGCGGCACGTACTTCCCCGACGAGCCGCGCCACGGGATGCCCTCATTTCGGCAGGTGCTGGAAGGCGTCGATCGAGCTTGGCGGCAGGAACGGGCCCAGGTGGAGGCCGCCGGCGGCCGGCTCGTGCAGGGCCTCATCGAGCAAGGCCAGATCCGGGCCGGCAGCGACGCACCAACCGCGGACCTGCTCGATACGGCGACCTCGGCCGTGGCGTCGTCCTTCGATCCGGTCAACGGCGGTTGGGGCCGCGCGCCCAAGTTTCCGCAGCCGATGACGATCGAATTCCTGCTCCGTCGACACGTCGCAACCGGCGACGAACGGCCGTTGTCGATCGCGCGACGATCACTCGACGCGATGGCCGACGGGGGGATCCACGATCAGCTCGGTGGCGGCTTCCATCGCTATTCGACCGACGCCGAGTGGCTCGTTCCGCATTTCGAGCAGATGCTCTACGACAACGCCCAGCTGGCGCGGGTCTATGTGCACGCCTGGCAGGTCACGAACGACCCGGGCTACCTGGACGTCGCGAGCGGGACGCTCGACTACATCCTCCGCGAGCTCCGGACCCAGGACGGCGCCTTTGCCGCGAGCCAGGATGCCGATACGAACGGCGAGGAAGGGCTCACGTTCGTCTGGCGAGCGACCGAGATCGGCGAGGTGCTGGGCGACGACGCCGACCTGTTCTCGGCGGCGTACGACGTGACGGACGCGGGCAACTGGGAAGGCGTCACCATCCTGCGACGCCGCATCACCGACGGCGAGCTCGCGGCGCGCGAATCGATCGAACCCGGCGATGTCGCCGCACGCCTGGCGACCGCGCGCGAGCGCCTGCTCGCCCGCCGCCGCGAGCGTCCGCAACCGGCCCGCGACGACAAGGCCCTCGCGGCCTGGAACGGGCTCGCGATCGCGGCTTTGGCCGACGCGGCCGTCGCGCTCGAGGGAGCCGAGAAGGCGCCGGGGAACGCTGGCACGGGGCGGGCGACGTCCTACCGCGCCGGCGCGGTCCGCGCCGCGGAAACGATCCTTTCGGGCCTCCTGGGCGCCGACGGCGCGCTCGGCCGGTCGTGGAAGGACGGCCGCGCATCGGGGACCGGCGTCCTCGAGGACTACACCCACCTCGCGGACGGCCTGCTGGCGCTCTACGAGGCGACCTTTGACGAGCGCTGGTTCACGACCGCGCGGGCACTGATGGACTACGTGCTCGAGCGGTTCGTCGATCCGGCCGGTGGGTTCTTCGATACGTCCGATCGCCACGAGCGGCTCGTGACCCGGCCGAAGGACGTGCAGGACAACGCGGTTCCATCCGGAAACGCCATGGCCGCCCTTGTCCTGCTTCGTTTGCATGCCTGGACCGGCGACGCTCGCTACCGGACGGCGGCAGAGCACGCAATCCGCACGGTCGTGCCCTTCGTCGGGCGGTACCCGACCGGGTTTGCCCAGTGGCTCGTGGCCATGGATCTCGGGCTCCAGCCGATCATCGAGATCGCGATCGCCGGACCGCCCGTCGCGACCGAGACCAGGGCACTCGTGGCCGAGACGCGACTCGGCTACCGTCCGGGCCAGGTTCTCGCGGTGGCTGCCGATCCCGCGGCTTCGGAGATCCCCCTGCTCCACGACCGGATCGCGATCGATGGCCGTCCAACGGCGTACGTCTGTCGTGGGTTCGTGTGCCGGTTGCCCGTGACAACCGTCGAGGCCCTCAGGGCCGAGCTCGGGACCGTCGTCGAGACGGTCGTCGAGACCACCTCGGACCCGCCGGACGGATCGTGACCGGTCCACCGGCCACCCCGGTCGAGCCGAGGCTCGCCGCCACCGTCGTCCTCCTTCGACCCGGTCGCGCGGGTCCCGAGGTGCTGCTGACGCGACGCCCGGCGTCGATGGCGTTTGCCCCGGACATGGACGTATTCCCCGGAGGCAGGGTCGACGTTGGCGACGCCGACGCCTCGCTGGCTCGGCGATCAGTCGTGGACGCGGGCAAGGCAGCGGCGGCTCTCGGAGGCGACCTGGCGCCGGGCCTTGCGCTGGCGGCCCACGTCGCGGCCATCCGCGAGCTCTTCGAAGAGGCCGGGGTATTGCTCGCCGACCGATCGGATGACGATCCCGTGCCATCCCGAGCCCTCGGGCAGGCAAGATCCGCGCTCGTCGGTGGCGAGATCACGTTCGGGCAGCTCGCGGTAGACCTCGACCTGCGGCTCCGGACCGATCGGCTCGTGGCCTTGTCGCGATGGGTTACGCCACCGACGCTCCCGCGGCGCTTCGACGCCCGGTTCTTCGCGGCCGAGCTGCCGTCCGGGAACCGTGTCTCGTTCGAGGGCGACGAGGTCGCCGGGCATACCTGGCGAACGCCTGAGGCCGCCCTGCACGCGATGGCCGACGGCGAGATCGGTATGTGGCTGCCCACGAGCGCCACGCTCCAGCAGATCGAGCATGCGCGTTCCATCGACGACATCCGCAAGCACCTGGCGCAGGGTCCGCTCGGAGCCATCGGCGTCGACACGATGACACCGGAGGTGCAGCGGATCGTCATGCCTGCTGGCGGCGGCGTATCCGGCCAGCCCGTCTGTGCCTATCTCGTTGGGCGGCGACGCTTCGTACTCGTCGATCCTGGCGACCCGACCGGACCCGCGCTCGAACGCGTGCTTGCGCTCGTGGCGGAGCGCGGTGGCTCGATTGTGGCGATCGCCCTTACCCATGCCGACCCCGATCACACGGGCGGGGCGGAGGCGATGGCCGAGATCACCGGTGCGCCGGTGCTTGGCGGGCCGGGTTCCGGGCGGTTCCTGCCGCATGCGGTTCGTGAGCTTGCCGATGGTGTGGTCGTCGATCTCGGGGATGTGCCACTCCGCGTGGTCCATACGCCTGGGCCGCGCCCGGATCATCTTGCGTTCGTTGTCGACGGCGAGACTGCGCCGGACACAGTCGTCCTGGTCGGCGACCTCGACGGTCGCCACGGCGCGAGGACGATCGTCGCGCCAACCGATGAAGCGGCATCGACGCGGTCCCGCGATCGGCTCCGCGCGCTCGCGCCGGCGGCGGTCTGGCTGGCCGGTCACCCAGTGGGGGATGTGGACGCTTGACGGACGCTTGCGCGACCGAGACGCGGGCGTCGCGCCGGCCTAGGGCCGGTCCCCGGGAAGCGCCGCAGCGAGGTTGCGCAGGAAGTTCAACCCGGCGTCCACGTCGGCCACCGGCGCGTATGGCCCCGGCATCAGGAAACACGGTCGTCCCGCGAGCGCGACGCCCTCAAGCTGGCCCCAGGGTTCGCTGAGCGGGCGTCCGGCGCAGATCACCGCGGCGCGCTTGTAGACGAACACGACCGCCGCCGGACGCCACACCGCGATCTTCTGCCAGAGCGGTCCGACGCCCGCGGTCAACTCGGCGTCCGTCGCGTCGTCGCGTGCCGTCGGCGCCTTGCGGAGATCGGTGATCCCATGCCCGGCCGCGACGAGCGCGTCATCGGCGGTCTCGATCGGGGTCGCCGGTGGCAACAGCGTGGCGATCATGAGGCGGCGCCAGAAGGTCCGGCCCAGCCGTCCCTGGTGGTAGTGACCCGCCTCCACGCTGACCGGCGACGGGTTGAGCCCCACGAACAGCAGGCGATCGCGGAGCGGGGGAAGGTCGGCGAGCGTCTCCGTCGTCGCTCCGTTGACCACGACGCGCGCACGATGCGGACCCGGCTCAGGCCGGCGGGTCAGCGCCTCGAGTTCGTCGGGTGTCAACGCGGGTATGGGGCGAACGCGACGGTCAGCCGGGCCGGTCTCCGCCGCCCGCCGGCGGCTCGTCAAGGCCGCTCACTCGCGCCTGGATCTCGTCCTGGGCCTTGGCCGCCTCTGTCCTGGCCTCGCGCACGCCGCGACCGAGTGCTTCGCCGAGCTTGGGCAGCGTCTTGGGTCCCCGCCACATGACCACGAGCACGAGGATGACGAGCAGGATGAGGAGGAGGTCCGGCATGCATGGATGGTACAGCGCCCAACCGACCTCGCTGCACGATTACCGAGGGCGGCGAGCGAGCGGGATCACGAGCCGGAGCGAGGTGTGCGTCGGCGAGAACGACACGACCTTGTTGTCCACCAGCCCGGCGGCCTTTGCCGCGTCGATCACGTCGATGTCGCGCAATGTGGCGGCCTTGCCCTTGCGCGACACGACCCAGATCGCGCCGTTCGGGCGGATCCGCCCAGCCAGCGTCTCGAGCGGCTCCAGGGCATCGGTTGAATCGGCGCCGAGCAGCACGACGTCCGTCTCCGGCTCGGGCCAGCCTTCGGTGATGTCGGACGTCCGCTCGCCGAGCGGAGATCGGATCGTCTCGTCGTCGATCCCGATCATCGCCACGCGCATGCCCGGCCGGATGCCGAGCTTGTCGAGCAGCGGTTTGGTGGACACGCGCTCCATCCCGGTATCGTGCCACGCATGCTCCTTGTCTACGGGTCGCGCTCGGGGACATACGACTTCGGTCCCGGACATCCGCTCACCCCACGCCGGTTCGGGCCGGGCATCGATCTGCTGCGCACGGTCGGTGCCGAGCCGGGCCTCGCCCCGGAACCGGCACCCGACGAGGACCTGCGCCTGTGTCACACGGAGGGGTACCTCGAAGGCCGTCAAGCGGTTTTCGGCCAACCCGTTCGGCACCGACGGGTCCGCCGGGATCGGGGAAGGTGGCGACGATCCGCCGTTCGCCGGAATGCACGAGGCCGGCGCGATGGTGGCGGGCGGCTCGCTGCGGGCGATGGAGGCGATCCTCCGCGGTGACGTGGAACACGCCTTCCACCCGGGCGGCGGGCTCCATCACGCGATGGCCGGTCGAGCGTCGGGCTTCTGCATCTACAACGACCCGGCGCTCGCCATCGCCCGGGCGCGACGCGATGGGCTGCGAGTCCTGTACGTGGACCTCGACGTCCACCACGGCGACGGTGTCCAGGCCATCCACTGGGACGATCCCGGAGTCCTGACCGTCTCGTTCCACGAGACCGGGCGGTATCTCTTCCCGGGGACCGGTGGGGTGGGGGAGCTCGGCGAGGGCGTGGCAGCCGGGACTGCCGTCAACGTGCCGCTGGAGCCGGGCACCGGCGAGACGGCCTGGCTCGAGGCGGTCCGCACGCTGCTTCCCGAGCTCGCGGCTGCCTTCGGCCCAGACCTGATCGTATCGCAGCACGGCTGCGATACGCATGCCTGGGACCCGTTGGCGCACCTGCGCGTGACGACCACGGCGATGGGCGCGGCCGCGCGGCTGGTGGACGCGCTCGCGCATCGGTACGCCGGGGGGCGCTGGCTGGCGACCGGCGGTGGCGGCTATGACGTTTATCGCGTCGTTCCTCGCGCGTGGAGCCTCGTCTGGCTGGCCGGTGCGCATCGCGACGTCCCGGCGCAGACCGCCCCGGCATGGCGCGAGCGGTGGGCGACCGAGGCCGAGCGCTATGGGCAGGCACCGTTGCCCCAAACCTTCGACGACCGCGCCAATGCGGGGCTCGCCCTCGACGCCACCCAGCTGGCCGCCGAGGACCGCTCGCGGGCGACTGCACAGCTGGTCCGTCGCCTGGTCGTACCGCGACTGCTGCACGAGGCCGTCGACCGGGACTGGATGGGACAACTCGACGATCCCGCGATCCGGATGCCCGACGCGCCCACGCCCGGTGTCGGGCGCCCGTCGATCCTGCCCCAGGTCGAAGCCGATGTCTGGGCGCGGCTGACGCTCGCCCCACGGGTGATTTCGCCGTTCGACCCGGAGGTCGCTCACGCGATCGTCCTTCACGCGATCCGCGACGGGGCGGCGGTAACTGCGGCGCTCGAAGGGACCACGGTGATCGGGCTGGTCATCACGCGACACGCCGACGACGCCCCGCGAAGCGATCTCCTCGCGCTCGGCGTTGCACCGGACTGGCGGCGCCAGGGCCTCGCGACCCGACTGCTTGCCACACGGCTCGAGTTGTCGCGGCCCGGGGACATGGATCACGAGGCACTGATCACGGTTGGTGAGCGCGATCCGCTCGAACCGCTGGACGTCGCCACGCGCGTGACGATCGCGCGCCGGTTGCTGACCGGCGCCGGGTTTGCCCTCTCCTCCCCGGGTGGTGCCATCGGGGCAGCGGATCCCACCGCAATCCGCGGGCTCCGAGGCGCCCTACCCGGCCCCGTCAGCTCGTGACGTCGGCGGATGGCGCGGGTCCGGTCAGCCGGTAGCCCAGGCCGTACTCCGTGGCGATGTACGACTCGCCAGGGGCAACGGCATCCAGCTTGAGGCGCAGGTTCCGGATGGTCATCCGAAGGAGGTGCACGTCCACGTCGTACCCGGAACCCCAGACTGTCCCAAGGACCTGCCGGTGCGTCACCAGCTGGCCAGCATGCTCGAGAAGGTAGGAGAGCAGACGGAATTCGGTCGGCGTCAGGCGGACCTCATTGCCAGCGACATGGGCGCGGTGTTCGTCGAGGTCCAGGACCAGGTCCCGATGCCGGAGTCGTCGAGGCCGGTCGGGCGTCGCGGTCGAAGCACGGCGGAGGGCCGCTTCGACTCTGGCGGTCAGCTCAGGAAAGCTGAGTGGCTTGGTGATGTAATCGTCCGCTCCGAGTTTCAGGCCGCGGATCTTGTCCGCCTCCGAGCTCCGCGCGCTGACCATCAGGATCGGGATCCGGCTGAATTCGCGGATCCGCTCGATGATCTGCCAGCCGTCCAACCCGGGTAGCGCGACATCGAGGATGACCAGGTCGGGATGATCCTCGTAGAACCCACGGAGCGCGTCAGGCCCGGTCCGGGCCAGGACCGTCCGATAGCCCGACCGGCTCATCCACAGCTCGACGAGGCCCGCGAAGTCCGGCTCGTCCTCCACGATGAGGATCGTGTCAGGCACGCTTGACCTCTGACATCTTCGCCTTGTGCGGCACTCGCGTGCGTGGTTCAGTGGAGCGGCGACCAGGCGCCAGCGGCAAAGTGAAGGCGACCCGCGTTCCCGGTCGCCCGTCGGGCCGATCCTCGACGCGGAGCCGTCCGCCGTGGGCTTCGACGAGGCGGCGGCAAATGTACAGACCCAGACCCGTGCCCGGGATCCTCGACTCACGGACGTTCCAGGCACGGTGGAAGGGCTCGGTGACCAACGGGCGTTCAGGCAGCGGGATCCCAACGCCCTCGTCATCGATCGCCACCGCGAGCCACCCGCCGTTGGCAGCCGCCGAGATATCGACCAGTCCCGCTGGCGGTCCGTACTTGAAGGCGTTCTCGACCAGGTTCTCGAGGATCTGGCCGACGCGCGCACCGTCGGCCTCGAGCGGCGGCAGGTCTGGCGGGATGTTCACTCGGAGGCGATCGACTCGGCCCGACCCCTCGAGATCGCCGCGCAGCCGGGTCACGAGTGCCGCGAACGAGATCGGGACACGTTCGAGGATGAGGGGGTCGGCCTGGAGATGGGTGACGTCCAGGATCTGGCCGACCAGCGCCGACAGCCGGTCGGTCAGCTCATCGATGCGCTCGAGGTACTCGTGCCGGGCGGCGGGATCCAGCTCGAGATGGAGGAGCGTCTGGGCGTAGCCTCTGACAAGGGAGAGCGGTGTTCGGAGCTCGTGGCTGACCGTCGCCACGAATCCCTCACGGAGCTCCTCCAGGGCGGCCAGGACGCTGATGTCGCGGATGATCGCGGTTGCCCGCGCCCGACCCTGGAGGCTTGCCGAGCCGGCCGGCGTCGCCACCACCGCCGAATAGCCGCCGGCGACCCGGACCGGCGTGCCATCGGCCCCCCGAACCACCGTCTCGCGGTAGGCGACCGGCTGGCCGGTGGCCATGACCTCCGCGAGTGGGCAGACCGCCGGTTCGTGACCACCGGCGACGTCGCAACCCAGCACCTCGCCACACCGCCGGCCCACGGCCTCCGACGCCGAGATCCCGAGGAGGCGCTCGCCCGCCGGGTTGAGGCGGATGACCCGCAGGTCCTCGTCGACCTGCACGATCAGGTCGGTGGTGCCGTCCACGACGGCCGTCAGCTCGCTTCGTTCGCGTTCCAGTGCCTCGCGAAGCCTGGCGCCCCGGAACGCCACGGCGAGCTCATGCCGAGCCAGCTGCGCAACCCGGACCCCGTCCGGATCGGCATCGCGCCCGTCCGCGGCCCATAGCCCGAGGAGGATCAACGGCGGATCGTCGGCGAGGACGACGGCTCGGCCACCGGGCAATGTCGAGCACCAGCGTCGACCCTCGTCGAGGTCGGCGAGCGCCGGCGGCGGCCCCGCGATTCCAGGCGGGGACCAGCGAACCGACCGACGCCACCAGAACCAGGCTCCGTCCGTCCGCGGCAGCATCCCCAAGCCACAGCGCGCCGCCGTCCATCGCGCCAAGCCGCACGGCTTCGAGCGCCACGGATCGAGCGAGCTCCGGTACGGTCCCGCCCGACGCCACGAGCTGGCTCAGCTGGTATTGCGCAAAGAGGGCATCGGCCTCGCGTTGGGCCGCCAGGAACGACGCGCCGTTTGCGTGTTCGAGCGCCTCGATCCGTGCCAGGAGGTCCGAACGATCGGTCACCGGACTCCCAGGGCGGCCAACAGGAGCAGGCATGAGACGGCGCCTGGGTCGCGGTGGCCGATGGAGCGATCGCCCAGGCGCAGGCCGAGGCCGCGCCGCGCGACCAGACCGCGGGTCGAACGCATCCCGCGGATCGCGGCTCGCATCGCCGCGGCATAGGCCTCAGGAACGCTCGCGCCGCCGTCAATGGCGTGGCCAAACGCCGCGGCTGCCGGCGCCAGCGTATCCAGGATCGTCTTGTCGCCGACGACGCATCGACCACGCCTCGCCAGGCCATCCGCCGCGGCCTGCAACATGGATGCCAGGAGCGGACCGTCCAGGATCGTCGCCGGGCCCGCACGGAAGCCGGCCTCGATGCAAGCGGTGCCATAGAGCGGCCCGGAGGCGCCGCCGACCGCCGCGACGAGTCGATGCCCAACCGCTCGCAGGAGCTCACCGGGCGGTGTGTCGGCGGGCAACTCGGCGAGCAGGTCCTGGACCGCCCGGAGGCCGATGACCAGGTTGTCGCCATGGTCGCCGTCTCCCAGGATGCCGTCGAGGCGGGTAAGGTGGCGGGCATGGCGCTCGACGATGCGGTTGCATCGGGCGAGGCCGTCGCGCATGACGACCGAATCGACGGATCGGGTGGTCGGGCTCCATGACTCCGATGGCACCTGGCAGCGGCACGTCATCCCTCGATCAGCCTGTGGGGCGTGACCGAGTGTAGGCGCGGGCGAACCCGTCCAGCAACGGTTGGCGATGCCGCTGAACGACACGTGCCCGTCACTTCAGCGCATCTCCGTATGGGTCCTTGCTGGCTTCTTGACAAGTTGCGCGAGAACATCTGGCCATCCATTCCCTTCGCGCGAAAGGAGGCATATCCGATTGGTTGGCCTGGTCCTGATCTCGCACAGTCGGTCACTCGTCGAGGGGTTGCGTGACATGGTCGCGCAGGTCGCCGGCGAGGCGGTCGCCGTGGAGATCGCGGGCGGGACCGATGACGGTCGGCTCGGCACGAGTGCGCCACGAATCGCGCATCGCGCTCCAGGCCGCGTTGGCCGCCAGTCCGGACGGAGTCCTCGTCCTGCTCGATCTGGGCAGCGCGGCGCTCAGCCTGGACCTCGCCCTCGAGGAGCTCGAGTCGGCCGATCGAGCGCGGGTCCACGTCAGCGAGGCGCCACTCGTCGAGGGTGCCGTCCTGGCGGCCGTTCAAGCCAGCGTCGGCGCGTCCCTTGCCGAGGTGGAGGCCGCTGCGGCAGCGGCAGCCACGATGGCCAAGCTCCCGCGAGACTGAGCGATGCCCGAATTGATCCTCATCGTCGCCGACCCAGCCGGGCTCCACGCCCGGCCCGCGGCCCGCTTCGTCCAGGCCGCCTCCCGCTTCGAGAGCCGGATCGTGATCCGCCACGGGGGTCACGAGGCGGATGCCAAGAGCCTGATCGCGTTGCTCGGCCTCGCGATCCGCCCGTCATCGGAGATCGTCCTGGCGGCGGAAGGCCCCGACGCCGACGCGGCGATCGCCGCACTTGCCACGGAACTCGCCCCATTTCTCGGCGTGCCGAGCTCATCTACCTGAGAGGAGGAATCAAATGTCGTCTCCAACCCTCGCCCAGAAATTCACCGCCGAGGTGATTGGCACCGCGATCCTTGTCTTCATCGGGGCGGGCTCGGTCCCGCTTACGGTGTTCCTGACCGGCGCGAATCCCTTTGGCAGCGCGGAGCTGTCGACGATCTCGTTCTGCTTCGCATTCGGGATCTTCGCCGCCGTCTATGCGGTCGGCCACATCAGCGGCGCCCACATCAATCCCGCCGTGACGATCGCCTTGCTGGCAACGCGCAAGATCGACGCGACGACCGCCGGCGTCTACATCGCTGCCCAGGTCGTCGGCGCGATCATCGGCGCGATCCTCACCTACGTCATCCTCATCGGCAACGACCCGGTCACGCTCGGTCTTGGCGCCGTCAGCTACAACGCAGAGACGAGCGGCATCGGGATCGCGTTGGCCGCCGAGATCATTGGGACCGCGATCCTTGTGTTCACGGTCTTTGGTGCCGCGGTGGACGGCCGCGCCCCGGCAGGCTTTGCCGGGGTGATCATCGGGTTCATCGTCTACGGGATCATCATCCTCGTCGGCCCGATCACGGGCGCCGCCCTGAACCCGGCCCGCCAGTTCGGCCCGAATCTCGTCGAACAGGCCATCGGCAAGGCCACCAACTGGGATCAGCTCGCGGTGTACATCGTCGGCCCGATCGTCGGCGGCCTGATCGGCGCCTTCCTCTACCAGTACATCGGCCACCACCAGACGGCGACCGTGCCTGGCCCGGCGATCGCCGAGGCCGCCCACGCCGACGCCTGACTTGCGCAACCCGAAACCGACCCTGACGACCCGAGAGGAGAGACCCGATGGCGACCAATGCACCCAGCCGAATGAAGAAGCTCGTCAATGACGTTGCCAACCTCGTCCCTGAGAGCCTGGCCGGGCTGGGCCGGGCCCATCCCGACATCGTCAAGATCGACGCGGCCAATCTCGTCGTGCTGCGAGCCGGGGGAGCGAAGCCCGGCAAGGTGGCCCTCGTCTCGGGCGGCGGATCCGGTCATGAGCCGCTCCACGGCGGGTTCGTCGGCCTGGGGATGCTCGACGCCGCCTGTGCCGGCCACGTGTTCACGTCGCCCGTTCCGGACCAGATGGAGGCAGCCACCCGGGCCGTCGACGGCGGGGCCGGTGTCCTCCACATCGTCAAGAACTACACCGGCGATGTCCTGAACTTCCAGATGGCGGCCGAGCTCGTGGCTGGCGAGGTCGAGGTCGCCACGGTCGTCACCAACGACGACGTCGCCGTCCAGGATTCGCTGTACACGGCCGGTCGCCGCGGGGTCGGTGGGACGGTACTGGTCGAGAAGATGGCCGGCGCCCATGCGGAGGCCGGCGGATCGCTCGCCGACGTCACCGCCACGGCCGTCAAGGTCAATGACAACGTGCGGTCGATGGGGATGGCCCTGACAAGCTGCATCGTGCCCGCTGCCGGGACGCCCACCTTCGACCTGCCGGACGACGAGATCGAGATCGGCATCGGGATCCACGGGGAGCCCGGGCGCCGTCGCGAGAAGCTCACGACCGTCGATGACATCGCCCGGATGCTCGTCGACCCGATCGTCGGCGATCTTGGTCTGGAGCGGGGCGAGCGCGTGCTCGCCTTCGTCAACGGGATGGGCGGCACGCCGCTGATCGAGCTCTACGTCGCCTTCAACAGCGTCGCCAAGCTCCTCGACGAGCGCGGGATCACCATCGAGCGATCCCTCGTCGGGAACTACATCACCAGCCTCGAGATGGCCGGGTTCTCGGTCTCGTTGCTGCGATTGGACGACTCGCTCACCCGCTGGTGGGATGCGCCTGTCCATACCGCCGCGCTGCGCGCTGGCGTCTGAGCCGGCAATCCCCGTGGCCGCCGTGTCTGCACCCTCACCGACGCGGCGGCCCAACTAGACTCCGGTGGCGATCGTTCGCCGAGGTGATCAACGATGTTCGATGTGCTCGAAAGATGGCTCCGCTTGAGCGCGGAGCGAATCCACGATCAGGCGCCGGCCCTGACGGCGCTGGACCAGGCGATCGGTGACGGCGATCACGGGATCAACCTCGACCGTGGGTTCACCGCGATCGTCGCGCAACTCGACGCTGGACGTCCGGAGGCTGACGACGACCGCGCACTCGAGGCGGCCGTGCTGCGCAACGCCGGTCGGACCCTGATCAGCACGGTCGGAGGGGCGGCCGGACCGCTGTACGGCACGGCGTTCGTCCGCGCCGGCAACGCCGTCGCCACCGCCGAACCCGCGCTGCCGCCTTCCGACGTGCTGCTGGCCGCGCTTGAAGCCGCGATCGGCGGAATTGCCGGACTCGGCAAGGCGAGGATGGGGGAGAAGACCATGCTCGATGCGCTCGTGCCGGCCCTCGAGGCCGGGCAGAACGCGCGTCGTGACGGCGCGGACGACGCGGTGGTGGCCAGGACCGTTGCCGACGCCGCCGAGGCCGGCGCCACGTCGACCGTCCCGATGCTCGCAACCAAGGGTCGGGCGTCGTACCTGGGCGAGCGGAGCATCGGCCACCAGGACCCAGGAGCGACCTCCTCGGCGCTCCTCCTGCGGGCGCTCGCCGACGCCATCGCGGCCGGCTGAGCCGGACGCTGAGGAGGCCGGTCGCAATGACTCGCATCGTGCTCGCGGGTCGAACGGGCTCCCCCGGTGTCGGGGTGGGCCGGTTGCTCAACGTTCGAGTTGGCCACGAACGGTCATGATCCTGGTACGCCCGCCGTGCATGCGAACCCGGGCGATCCGGCGAGCGAGCGGGCTCGACTCGAAGCGGCGCTCCGGACGGCACAGACGGATCTCGAAGGACTGGCCGGCTCGATCGCGGTCAGGGCCGGTGCCGACATCGGCGCCATATTCGAGGCCCAGGCGTTGTTCGCCAGGGATCCGGGCATCGTGGACCCGGCGATGCGTGCGATCGAGGCCGGCGCACGGGCCGACGACGCGATCCTTCGCAGCACCGACGAGCAGGCCGAGCGCCTGGCCATCGTCGACGACGAGTACTTCCGCGCTCGGGCGGCGGATCTGCGAGACGTCGGTCGTCGAGTGGCCGACTTGCTGCGGGGATCCGCTCGCCCCGACCTGTGGCATGCCGACGGACGCCCGGCGGTGATCGTGGCCGATGACCTGGACCCGTCTGCCGTCGCCACGCTTCGACCCGAGCTTGTGGCCGGGATCGCGCTGGCCGGAGGTACGCCGACCGGGCACGCGGCGATCGTCGCGCGTGGCCTCGGGATCCCCCTGGTGCTCGGTCTCGGGGCGGCGACCGAAGCCCTCACCGATGCTGCCGACGGCCTCGTCGACGGCCGCGGAACGCCTGAAGGCCGGCTCATCGTGGAACCCGACGCGGACGATCTCGAGGACGATCGTGCGCGGCGATCGCGACACGCGCCGCTCCGGGGCATCCGGCCCATGCATCCTGCTCGCGGGGGGCCCGAGGTCACGGTCACGGCCAACGTCGGATCCGCGCTCGAGGCGGACGCGGCGATCGGTGCAGGCGCCGACGGCATCGGCCTGGTTCGGACGGAACTGCTGTTCCTCGGTCGGACGACGCCGCCGTCGATGGCGGAACAACGCGTCACCTACGCACGGATCCGCCGGTCCGTCGGCGATCGACCGATCGTGTTCAGGACGCTGGATATCGGTGGCGACAAGCCTGCCGTCTGGCAGGCGGTCGAGGCCGAGCCCAACCCCGCGCTGGGCGTCCGCGGGGTGCGCCTGGGTCTCGCGCGATCCGAGCTCCTCGACGACCAGCTCCGTGCCCTCGTCGAGGCGGCAGCCGGGGGCGAGCTGCGGGTCATGCTCCCGATGGTCTCGACCGTCGGTGAGGTGGTTGCGGTGCGGGCCATGCTCGACAAGATCGTCGCGACGTCGGACCCATCCCCAGCCGCGGTGCACCTCGGCGTGATGATCGAGATCCCGGCCGCCGCGCTCGTGGCGGATGGTCTCGCGGAAGTCGCCGACTTCTTCAGCATCGGGACGAATGACCTCGTCCAGTACACGCTCGCGGTGGACCGCCTCAACCCGTCGCTGGCCGAGCTTGCCACGCCGCTCCAACCGGCCGTCCTCCGCCTGCTGGCGGGCGTCGCCTCGGCGGCGCGGGCGTCCGGGCGGCACGTGGCGGTGTGTGGCGAGGCGGCTGGAGACCCGCAGATGACGCCCTTGCTCGTTGGGCTGGGCGTCGACGAGCTGAGCGTGGCTCCGAGCTCCATCGGAGCGGTACGGGCTCGGCTGCAGGGACTGGATGTCGCGGCCTGCCGAGCGCTTGCCACGGCGGCCGTGGAGGCCACGACCGTCGAGCGGGTGCGGGCCCTGGTGCGCCAGTTCAGCGAACCAGGAACATAGAACATCTGATCTAATCCGGCGGTTCGGCATATACTTGGTCGTTCCGTGGCAACCTCCACCCGGACCCGTCGTCCCGCACGAAGGCTCGCCGCCGGAGGCGAGGGAAACGGTCACGCCGTCGACCCGCTCGAGCGCTTCGCGCCGGCCGTCCGCGACTGGTTCGCGTCGAGCTTCGAGGCACCCACCCAGGCGCAGGCCGAAGGCTGGGCCGCGATCTCCGCGGGCCATCACACCCTGATCCACGCCCCGACCGGCAGCGGCAAGACGCTGGCCGCCTTCCTGTGGTGCCTGGACCGGCTGACCCGGGAGCCGAGCACGCCACCCCAGCGGGGCCAGACCGGCCAGGTCCGCGTCCTGTACGTCTCCCCGCTCAAGGCCCTCACCTATGACGTCGAGCGCAACCTTCGGGCGCCGCTGACCGGGATCGGCCTGGCGGCCAATCGACTGGGCGAAGCCGCAGCCCTCGATCACCGTCGCGTCGCGGACCGGTGACACGCCCGCGGATGACCGTCGCCAGATCGCCCGGCACCCGCCGGACATCCTGATCACCACCCCCGAGTCGCTCTACCTGATGCTGACGAGCGCTGCCCGCGAGGTCCTCCGCGGCGTGGAGCACGTGATCATCGACGAGGTCCACGCGATCGCCGGCACCAAGCGGGGTGCCCACCTCGCGCTGAGCCTCGAGCGGCTCGAGCGCCTCCGTGCGCCCGATGCGCAGACCGCCGCAGCGGATCGGGCTGTCGGCGACGCAGCGCCCGCTCGATGCGATCGGCCGGTTCATGGCCGGCGTGGGTCCGGGACGCGAGGTCCGGATCGTGGACGCCGGGGCGCGCAAGCCCCTCGACCTCCAGGTGGTCGTCCCGGTCGACGACATGGCCAACATGGGCCAGATCCTGCCGCCCGACCAGCAGCCGGGTGGCCCGGTCAACAGTCCTGATGCGCGCGAACAGCATCTGGCCGTCCATCCATCCCGCCATCCTCGAGCTGATCCGGGCGCATCGCAGCACCATCGTCTTTGTCAACAGCCGGCGGCTGGCGGAGCGACTGGCGCAGCGGCTCAACGACCTCGCGGGCGAGGAGCTGGTCCGAGCCCACCACGGCAGCATCGCGCGCGAGCAGCGCCTGGCCATCGAGGAGGAGCTCAAGTCCGGTCGCCTCCCCGCGCTCGTGGCCACGAGCTCGCTCGAGCTCGGGATCGACATGGGCGCGGTCGACCTGGTCATCCAGGTCGAGAGCCCGACGAGCGTCGCCCGCGGTCTCCAGCGCGTCGGCCGTGCCGGCCACCAGGTCGGGGCGCCGAGCAAGGGCGTGATCTTCCCCAAGTACCGTGGCGACCTGCTCGAATGTGCCGTGGTCACGCGGCGAATGCACGAAGGCGCGATCGAGACGACCGAGATCCCGCGAACGCCGCTCGACGTCCTCGCGCAGCAGATCGTCGCAATGACCGTGATGGATCCCTGGCCGGTCGGCGACCTGCTCGACGCGGTGACTCGGGCCGCCCCGTACGAAACCCTGACCCGCGAGGTGCTCGAAGGCGTCCTCGGCATGCTCGCGGGCGCCTACCCGTCGGACGAGTTCGCGGAGCTCAAGCCGCGTGTCGTCTGGGATCGGGTCACCGACGTGGTCGAGGGCCGTCGCGACGCACGCGTCGTCGCCGTGACGAGCGGCGGGACGATCCCCGACCGCGGTCTGTACGGCGTGTTCATGGTCGGCGAGGCGGGGACGCCTGGGCGCCGCGTTGGCGAGCTCGACGAGGAGATGGTCTACGAGCTGCGCGCCGGGATGCATGGCGACGTGATCGTGCTCGGGGCCAGCTCCTGGCGGGTCGAGGAGATCGGCCACGATCGGGTCACGGTCAGCCCGGCGCCCGGTGTGCCCGGCAAGCTCCCGTTCTGGAAAGGCGACGCACTTGGCCGGCCGATCGAGCTCGGGCGGGCGATCGGTGCTTTTGTCGGTGAGCTCGAAGGCGATCTGGCGCGCGGCGAAAAGGGCCGAACCGCAGCCGCGACGAGGCTGCGCGACCACCACGACCTCGACAAACGCGCTGCCGAGAACCTGCTCGCGTATCTCGAGGACGAGCGTGAGGTCACGGGCGTCCTGCCGACGGATCGGCGGGTCGTCGTGGAGCGGTTCCGCGACGAACTGGGTGACTGGCGGCTGTGCCTGCTCACCCCGTTCGGGGGTCGCGTGCATGCGCCGTGGTCGCTGGCGATCGAGGCGCGCATCACCGAGCGGCTCGGCTTCAACGTCCAGACGATCTGGTCGGATGACGGGATCGCGATCCGGCTGCCCGAGGGCGATGCGCCGCTCGACGGCATCGAGGCGTTGCTCTTCCCCGAGCCGGACGAGCTCGAAGACCTCGTGGTCGGCCAGCTTGCAAATTCCGCCTTGTTCGCGAGCCGGTTTCGCGAGAACGCCGCCCGGGCGCTCCTCCTGCCGCGCCGACGGCCCGGGATCCGGACGCCGCTCTGGCAACAGCGCCAGCGGGCCGCGGACCTGCTCGCGGTCGCCTCGCGCTATGGCAGCTTCCCGATCCTTGTCGAGACCTATCGCGAATGCCTCTCGGACGCGTTCGACCTGCCGGCGCTGCGGGAGATCCTCGCCGGCGTGACGCGACGTGAGATCGCGGTCCATTCGGTCGAGACCGCGGCGGCCTCGCCATTCGCGAGCAGCCTGATGTTCGACTACGTCGCCGCCTACATGTACGACGGTGACACGCCGCTGGCCGAACGCCGGGCGGGCGCCCTCACCCTCGATCGCGAGCTCCTCCGCGAGCTCCTCGGCCAGGAGGAGCTGCGCGAGCTGCTCGACCCGGACGCGCTGGCCGATCTCGAGCTGGGCCTCCAGGCCCTCACCGAGGACCGGGGGGCGACCACGCTCGACGGCGTCCACGACCTGCTGCGACGGCTGGGCGACCTCGGCGCCGACGAGGTGGCAGCCCGGACGGCCGGTGGCGCCGCCGTCTCGGCGCCGTGGCTCGACGAGCTCGTCGCCGCGCGGCGGGCCGTTCGGACCCGGATCGCCAACAGCGAGCGCTGGATCGCGATCGAGGACGTGGCGCGATATCGCGATGGTGTCGGGATCTCGGCGCCGGTCGGCGTGCCCGCCGCGTTCCTCGGCCCGACAGTCGGAGCGCTCGAGGGGCTCCTCGCGCGGTGGGCGCGGACGCACGGCCCGTTCCTGACGGTCGAGCCCGCCCACCGATGGGGGCTCCCGGTCGGGATCGTCGCGGAGGCGCTCGAACGACTGGCCGCCGGCGGTTCGCTCCTGCTTGGCGAGTTCCGGCCGGGTGGCGCCGAGCGCGAATGGTGCGACCCGGAAGTGCTCCGGTTGCTACGCCGTCGGTCGCTCGCCCGACTCCGGCGAGAGGTGGAGCCGGTCGATCCGGCTGCCCTTGCCCGATTCCTGCCCGAATGGCACGGGATCGCGCCGCTCGGCACGGCGCCGGCAGTATTCCGTGGCTCGGCCGCGCTCGAGCGCCTGGCCGAGGTCGTCGACCAGCTCGCCGGGCAACCGATCCCGGCATCCGTCCTCGAGCGCGACGTGCTGCCCGCCCGGATCCCGGGTTACCAGCCGCGGCTGCTCGACGAGCTTGGCGCGCTCGGTGAGGTGGCCTGGGTCGGGCGTGGCGGTCTGGGTCGCGATGACGGCCGGATCGCGCTGATCCGGCCCGGCCGCGAGGTCCTGCGGCCGACCGGCGTCCCCGACGGCACGGAACGGCCGGCCGGCGAACGACACGAGGCGATCCGGGCGCACCTTGCGCAGCGCGGCGCGTCGTTCTACCGCGAGGTCTATGCCGCGGCGGGTGGCGGGCGGGATCGCGACGTGCTCGATGCCCTGTGGGACCTGGTCTGGGCGGGCGAGGTGACGAACGACACCTTCGCGCCGCTCCGGGCGCTCCGCTGGAAACGGACCGGCAGTGGCGGTGGCAACGGCGCCCGACGACCCGGTCGCCCCGGACGTCTCACCGCACTCGGACCGCCCGAAGCGGCCGGACGCTGGTCGCTCGTACCGTCCGACGCGACGGGCACGCCCACGGAACGACTCCACGCCCTCAGCCTGGCGCTGCTCGAGCGGCACGGTGTCCTGACCCGGGAGGCCGTCGCGTCGGAGGGCGTGGACGGCGGGTTCAGCGCGGTCTACCCGGTGCTGCGGGCGATGGAGGATGCCGGACGGATCCGTCGCGGCTACTTCGTGGACGGTCTTGGCGCCGCGCAGTTCGCGATGAGCGGCGCGCTGGACCGGTTGCGGGCCGTCCGCGAGGGATCGGATCCGCCGGCCGAAGGATCCGTCGTCCTGCTCGCGGCCGCGGATCCTGCGAACCCGTACGGCGCAGCGCTGTCCTGGCCGCGGCGGGGCGAGTCGGACCGGCGGCCGTATCAGCGGGCCGCGGGCGCGTACGTGGTGCTCGTGGATGGGATCGCGGCGCTCTACGTGGACCGGGGCGGATCGTCGATCCAGGTGCTGCCCGCCGCCGACGAGCCCGATGTGGCGATCGTGGCCGCGCGGTCGTTGCGGACCCTCGTGCTCGATGGCCGGGTGCGAGAGCTCGTCATCCGCAAGGTCGATGGCGAGGACGTGGCCGTCTCCCCGTTCCGGCCGACGCTGCTCGAGGCGGGGTTCGTGGCTGGCTACCGCGGGTTGCTGCTCCGTGGCGATCGCCCGGGGAGTGCCCGGGCCACCTCCACCTCGTCCGCTCGCTGATACCCGACCCGTGCCCGAAGGCGACACGCTCTACCGGACGGCCGTCGGGCTGCGGCCGCACCTCGTCGGTCGGCGGGTCACGGCCGCACGCGCGGCCGGTCCTGGCCCCGTCCCGCAGGTTCACCGCGTCATCGGGCAGCAGATCAGCGCAGTCGAGTCGCTCGGCAAGAACCTGCTGATCCGGTTCGAAAACGGGCTCGAGATCCGGACCCACCTGCGAATGAACGGGACGTGGCACCGGTACCGCCCCGGTGAGCGGTGGCGCCGACCGCCGGGAAGGGCACGTCTCGTGCTCGAGGTCCCCGGTGCCGTTGCGGTCTGCTTCGATGCCCCGGTCGTGGAGCTGTTCGAGACACGGACCGAAGCGGTTCATCCTTCGCTGTCGCGGCTCGGGCCCGACCTGCTGTCACCGGCCTTCGACGCGGGCGAGGCCATGCGGCGATTGCGCGCCCCCGAGCGCGCGTCGGTCGAGATCGGCGTGGCCCTGCTCGACCAGCGCGCGATGGCGGGCATCGGCAATATCTGGAAGAACGAGACGCTCTGGGAGGAGCGGGTCTCGCCGTTCGGCCGGGTGGGGGACCTTGACGACGAAACCCTCGGCCGGCTGATTGCCACCGCACGCCGACTCCTGAACGCCAGCGCTCGCGGGACCGGCAATGGGCGCGCCTCGGCGGACCGGGACCGTCGTGGGACGAGCGAGACCCGGGTGTACGGCCGAACGGCTCGTCCCTGCCGTCGTTGCCGGACGCCGATCGCCAGCGCGCCACAGGGCATCGACGTCCCGCGAACGACGTATTGGTGCCCGACCTGCCAGGGTCCCGCGCGCTAGCATCCACCGACATGTGCGAGCAGTTCATCGCCCGGTCTGCGGAGCCGTTCCGCCTCGACACGCTTTGGCCGTTCACCGAACGACTCGAGCGGTTCGGGATCGCGGGGTTTGGTTGGGGCGCGGCGTGGCTCGGTCCGGAAGGCGGCCTGGCGTCCTACCGCGACCTCCGTGCGTTCCGGGATGACCCGGGTCGCGACCTCGTTGGCGCGACCGAGACGACCGCCGTGCTCGTGCACCTGCGTCGTCCATCGAAGCTGTCGACGCTGACGCTGCCGGACACCCAGCCATTCGACGATCCCGCCGGCCGCTATGCCTTCAGCCACAACGGGGACCTGCGCGACTACCGGACCCTGCGCGCTCGCTACCGGGCCGACGGCCGGATCCACGGTCGCGCGGACACCGAAGTCGCGGCGCGGTGGCTCGAGGACACGTGGCAGGCGGACGCCCCGGCCGGGTCTGTTCTGACCGCGCTGCACGAGCGGTTCGGAGGGCAGGCCAACCTGGCGGTGCTCGCGGCGGACGGGACGGCGCATCACTACGCCGGCAACACGGAGAACCCGCTCTTTGCCTTCGGCCAAGGCCGAATCGGCATCGCGTCGACGGGGATCTACTCGCTCGACCGATCGCTCTTCCGACTGGTCGCCCCGGGCGCGACCAATCGCCGCCTGGTCCGGACAGGCTCGATCATCGAGCTCGATCCCCGAGGTGCGGCAAGCTCCGTGGCGCAGGATGCCGGTAACGCTTCGACCGGCTGGGCGTCCATGAGGCACAGACGCGGCCATCCCGGCCACGCGGAAGGGCAGGGGCGATGGACGACTCGAACGTGACGCCGGCGAGCGACGGACGCCCGATGACGATGCTCCCAAAGCGGGAGTTGTTCCGGATCTCCCTCTACTGGCTCGGCCTCAGCTCGATTTTTGCCGGGCTGACATTCATCCTCGGCGCCAGGCTCGAGTTCGACGCGCTGGTGCCCGACAAGTCCGAGGCTGGACGAACCCTGTTCCTGCTCACGATCGCCGGCGCCCTGATCGCCGTCATCGTGCAGCCAACGATCGGCACGATCTCGGACTACACGATCTCCCGCTGGGGCCGTCGGAAGCCGTACATCCTGATCGGCTCCCTGCTCGACGTCGTGTTCCTCGCCGGGATCGCCTTCAGCGCGGACCTCCTGGCGATCGCGGCGTTCGTCGCATTGCTGCAGTTCAGCTCGAACTTCGCGCAGGGGCCATTCCAGGGCTACATCCCGGATCTCGTGCCGGCCCCGCAGGTCGGCTTTGCCAGCGCCCTGGTAGGCATGATGCAGATCCTGGGCAATGTCGCGGGCAACCTGATCGGGGCGATCGCGGTGGCCCTGGACCAGTTCGCGCTTGGGCTGATCGCGCTTGGCGTGCTCGAGCTCCTGACGATGGTGTCGGTCGTCGTCCGGGTCCGCGAGGGTACGGCGCCCAAATCTCGCGACGGCCGATCGTGGGCCGCGATCGCGGGCGAGGCGTGGGGCACGGACATCCTCCGCGAACACAGCTTCCTCTGGCTCGTTGCCTCGCGTCTCGCGGTGCTAATGGCCGGCGGCGTGCTGGTCAACCTCGCCGTGTTCTACCTGTCTCGATCGCTGGGCATGAACCAGGAAGAAACGGGCGCGGCGTTCATCCCGCTCGTCGGCCTGGTCGCGCTCGGAACGGTCATTGCCGTCGTCCCGGCTGCCCGGGCATCGGATCGGGTCGGGCGCAAGAAGGTGATCTACGTGAGCTGTCTGGTGGGTGCCATCGGGCTCGCGGTGGTGGCCATCGCACCGACGTTCCCGGTCGCCCTGCTCGGGACCATGGTGTTCGGCCTTTCGACCGGGATCTTCCTGGCCGTGGACTGGGCACTCATGACGGACATCATCCCGAAAGCCTCGTCCGGTCGGTACATGGGCCTCTCCAACGTCGCGACAGCGTCGTCCGGCGTCCTGGCGGTCGCGATCGGCGGCACGCTGATGGATGTCGTCGGCGGAGGAGCTGGTCCGCGCGCCGCGCTGTGGCTGGCCGTCGTCCTGTTCGGCGTTGGTGCCCTGCTCCTCCGACCGGTCGACGAACGGCGTCGCGAGGATGCTCCACCATCGCTTGACACCGAGGAGCCGGTCCGGTTCTCCGCTGGCATCGCCGACGTGGCTCCGGCCGACGCCGGTTGACCGCCGGCTGACGTCGGCTACAGCGACGGGCGGGTCACCCAGGCGCGCAGGCCGCCCATCGTGCGCCGCCAGGTGTCCGGCCGAATGGCGGCGAGCGGATCCGATGCCCGGTACAGCCACGGGATGAACGCCCACAGGTATACGAGGTAGTCGAGGCGGATCGGGCGCGCCCCGAACCCGAACAGCGTCTGGAGCTGGATGATCGTGAGGGGCAGCGTGATCAAGCTCAGGGCGATCGACACGGCGAGCCAGACGAGACCCCACGCCCGGGTGCGCGGTCCGAGGATCAACCAGTGGATCACCGGGATCCACTTCATCCAGGTGGCCATGGCCCAAAGCAGCCCGCCGAGTCGTGGGCCCGTGAATTGCGCCGCCCACAACATGAGGGTCAGCTGCAGGTTGATGTTGCCCGTGTCCAGGTTCGCCCCGAACGGGAACCCGAGGAGGGCGACGCTCACCGCGGTGGTCAGCGGGTGGCGGCGATACGCCCAGTCGATGGTCCACAGCAGCAGCAGGATCGTCCCGACCCGCCATACGAACCACGCGACATCCCACGGCAATGCGGCCCAGGGCGTGAAGAGCGGCAGCATCCACGGCGCGTAGACGTACGGCAGGAACGGACCAGTCGGGTGGTACGGATCGCCGCCGTTGATCCAGATCCGGACGCCGGCCCAATACGCCCGGGCGTCGGCGCCGCCCGCGTCCCCGCGGGCGATCATGCCGGACAGCACGAAGGCGAACGTCAGGCTGAGCAGCACGATCGCGAAGATCCGGCGCCGGTCATGGAGGCGCGAGACCTCGCGCCGCAGCGCCCGCCGGAAGACCCCGGCCCGCCGGCGCGTGCCCCGGTCCACCATCTCGCCCAGGTCGACGATGATCCGGCCGCGACCGCGTGCGCTCCCGGGGACGGGACGTAGTTCAGGGGGCGGAGGATCGTCCATCGCGCGCGAATTCTCGCACGGTGGCGAAGCCGGGCCGACTGTTCGCGCTCAGCCCTCAGCCGGTCGGGGAGCCGTCCGGTGGGTCCTTCTTCGGGGTGCGCCGCTTCGCCGCGCTGTAGTCCCGTGCACGTCCCCTGGCGTCTCGCTCGCCGGCGATCTGACCTCGCTGGTCTGCGATGGTCCCGCGCTCCCTGGCCGTGCGCTCGCGC
The DNA here is from genome assembly GCA_963731865.1 of uncultured Chloroflexia bacterium. Lineage (GTDB taxonomy): Bacteria > Chloroflexota > Limnocylindria > Limnocylindrales > CSP1-4 > SPCO01. Next base: position 325,957 of record CAVSXG010000006.1, read on the forward strand.
TCGATCTTGCTGGCTGTTCGCTCCGCGGCATCCCGCTTTCGCTGTGCGCGCGCCGCCTGGTAGGCGCGCTCGGCCTCGGGGGAGGCCTCGCTGGCGTCGTGGTCCCGGTCCGCCATCGCCTGGTCCCGGTCCGACGCCTGCTGGTCGCTATCCGCGCTTGCCTGGTCCGCGTCATCGGCGGCCTGGGCGGAATTCGACAACAGCTGATCGGAATTGGCGGCGACCTGATCGGCGTCCGAAAGCGTCTGATCGGGGTCGAAGGGGCGACGTTGGTCGTTCATCGGTCTGGTCTTGTCGCGGCGCCGGTGCCCTGGACGTTGGGGGCGGACCGTGGCACACGATAGCACGCACTCGATTTCGCTCCTCCGCGCTCCGGGTCACGAGGTCGTCGGCTATCCTCTGCCGAAGCATCCACGAGGGAGCTTCACAGCCTGTGGCCGATGGAACCGTCATCATCATCGGCGGCGCGGAAGACAAGGTCCGCGACCGCGTCATCCTGAGCCGCTTTGTCAGCCTGGCCGGTGGTCGGGACGCGACGATCGCGGTGATCAGCACGGCCTCGTCGCTTGGTCTCGAGGCCGGCGAGCGCTACCGCGCCGTTTTTGGCGAGCTCGGCGTAAAGAAGGTCCGGCCGCTCCACGCGATCACGCGCCCGCAGGCCAATGACGAGAAGGCGGCCATGGCGGTTCGGGATGCCACCGGCATCTTTCTGACTGGCGGGAACCAGCTCCGCCTGTCTTCGACGATCGGCGGGACGCGCCTGGCCGACTCGATCCTCGACCGGTTCCAGGATGGCGCCGTCGTCGCCGGCACGTCCGCCGGGGCATCGGCGATGTCGAGCCACATGATCGCCTTTGGCGCATCGGGCGCCACGCCGAAGCACCGGATGGCCCAGATCGCGGCCGGTCTGGGGGTCCTGCCCGGGGTGATCATCGACCAGCATTTCCAGCAGCGGAACAGGCTCGGCCGGCTGCTCAGCCTGATCGCCCAGAACCCGAGCCTCCTCGGTCTTGGGGTCGACGAGGACACCGCGGGCGTCGTCGGTCCCGATCACGTCATGGAAGTCATCGGTCGCGGGTCGATCACCGTGGTCGACGGATCGCAGTCCGAGACCGATGCCTGGGAGATCCACGGCCATCGACCGCTCATGATCAGCGGCGTCGTGCTCCATTCGTTGCCCGCGGGCTATCGCTTCGACGTGCGCCGGCGCGAACGCGTCGCGACACCCACGCTGCACGCGCTCCCGGGCGGCGAGGCCGCTTCGAGCTAGGCATCGGCCGGCGAGTTCGCCGCGCACAGGAGAGTCAAGTGGCCCAGACCGCTCCCGCCGCCCGCACCAGTCGCAACGGACCCCGGGAGAAGGCCGTGCCAAGCGGGCCGGCGCCGACCCTGCGGATCCTGGAAACCCGGGTGCTTCGCGGCCCCAACTACTGGGCCCGCGAGCCGGTCGTCCGGATGCTCGTCGACCTGGGCGTGCTCGAACAGTTCCCGTCGGACAAGATCCCGGGCTTCAACGACGCGCTGGTCGCGCTTCTCCCGACCCTCGAGGACCATGCCTGCTCGCTGGGTCGCCGTGGCGGGTTCATCACGCGCCTGCGGGATGGGACGTGGGCAGGGCACGTCGCGGAACACATCGCCCTCGAGTTCCAGATCCTCGCCGGGACCGAAGTGCGTCACGGCAAGACCCGTGGGGCCGGGGCGGTCGGCCAGTACAACTGCATCTACGAGTACAAGGAAGAGCAGGTTGGTCTCGAGGCCGGCAAGATGGCCGTCGGGCTGGTCAATCACCTCGTCGCGCCGGACGATCCGGAGGTCTTCTTCGACTTCGCGCCCGAGCTCGAGCGCCTCATCCGGATCGCCGAGCGCCAGGCATTCGGGCCGTCCACCCAGGCGCTCATCGACGAGGCTGTCAGTCGCGACATCCCGTTCATCCGCCTCGACCGGCACTCGCTCGTGCAATTCGGCCACGGTCTCCACCAGCAGCGGATCCGCGCGACCATGACCTCGCTGACATCGGCCATCGGGGTCGACGTCGCATCCGACAAGAGCCTCACCAACCAGCTCCTCAATTCGGCCGGTCTGCCCGTGCCGCGCGCCCAGGTCGTCACGACGGAAGCGGAGGCCCTCACGGCTGCGCGCCGCCTCGGTTTCCCGTGCGTCCTCAAGCCGCTTGACGGCAACCACGGCCGCGGCGTCCATCTCGACCTGCGTTCCGAGGACGCGGTCAAGGGGGCGTTCGTCGGTGCCCTGCGGGAGAGCCGCTCCGGCGACGTGATCGTGGAAACGTATGTGGCTGGCAACGACTACCGGTGTCTCGTGATCGGGGGCAAGGTCGCCGCGATCGCCGAGCGCGTCCCGGCCTCGGTCACCGGGGATGGCGAGCACACGGTCCGCCAGCTCGTCGACATTGCCAATTCGGACCCGCGGCGTGGCATTGGGCACGAAAAGGTGCTGACCCGGATCAAGCTCGACGAGGCGGCCGAGGAGCTGGTCCGCGCCCAGGGTCACGAGGTGGACGAGGTCCTGCCAACGGGGACCTGGGTCAAGCTCGCGTTGACCGGCAACATGTCGACCGGTGGCACGTCGATCGACCGGACCATCGAGGCCCACCCCGACAACGTGGAAATCGCCGAAACCGCGGCCCAGATCGTGGGGCTCGACGTCGCCGGCATCGACTTCATCTGCCCGGACATCGCCACGCCCGTGCGCGAGACCGGCGGCGCGATCGTCGAGGTCAACGCGGCGCCCGGGTTCCGGATGCACACGCACCCGACCGAAGGCGAGCCGCAGTACGTCGCTCGACCCGTGATCGACCTGCTCTTCCCGTCGGGTTCGGGGGCGCGGATCCCGATCATCGCCGTGACCGGCACCAACGGGAAGACGACCACCGTCCGGATGATCGCGCACATCCTCAAGCTGATGGGCCGGCGGGTCGGCATGACCTCGACGGACGGCATCGTGGTCGATGGCCGGCTGATCCGGAAGGGCGACATGTCCGGCCCGAAGTCGGCCCAGATGGTGCTCCAGAACCCGACCGTGGATACCGCCGTCTTCGAGGTCGCCCGGGGTGGCATCCTGCGCGAGGGCCTGGGCTACGACCGCAATGACGTCGCCGTCGTGACCAACGTCACTGGCGACCACCTCGGCCTCGGCGGGATCGACTCGATCGGCCAGCTGGCCAACGTCAAGGGCGTGGTCGTCGACGCGGTACCCCGCTCCGGGACCGCGGTCCTCAATGCCGATGACAGCCACGTCTACCGGATGGGCCGGCATTGCGCCGGCCGCGTCGTCCTCTTCAGCATGGCCACGACGAAGGGCGAGGACGGGTTCGACCGAGTCGACGGGCACACGAGCCGTGGCGGGGCCGCGTTCTGCCTGGAACCCTCGACGGAGGGCGAGCTGATCGTGCTCCGCCTCGGGTCGCGGACGATGCCGGTCCTCTACACGCACCTGATCCCGGCGACGTTTGGCGGGCGGGCGAGGATGAACGTGGCAAACGCGCTTGCGGCGGCCGCCGCGGCGTGGGCCACCGGCGCACACCTCCACGACATTCGGCAGGGCCTGCGAACGTTCTCCACGTCATTCTTCCAGGCCCCGGGCCGGCTCAACCTGCTCGACGTCGCCGGGGTGCGGGTCGTCATCGACTACTGCCACAACGTGGACGGGATGCGCCAGCTTGCCGACTTCGTCAATCGGATGATGGTCGAGTCGCAGACCAAGGCGGGGCGGATCGGTGGCCCAAAGGGGGGCACCCGGACCGGCCGGGCAATCGGCGTTCTCGGGATCCCCGGCGACCGGCGCGATGACGACCAGCGCGAATACGGCGCGATCGCGTCCGGTGCCTTTGACGAGATCATCGTGCGCGAGGACAAGAACCTGCGGGGTCGCCAGCCGGGTGAGACGGCGGGCAACGTGATCGACGGGATCCGGACCGCCCGGGGAGAGGGCGCCGCCCGAACGACGCGGTACGACAAGGTGCTCGAGGAGATGAGCGCGGTGCGGACCGCCCTCCGCCGTGCAGTCCCTGGCGACCTCGTCGTGTGCTGCGTCGATGACGCGATCGCGGTCTACCGGGAAGCAATGAGCGCGTCCGGGGCGTCACGCGGTGGCACGGCCTTCACCGATCCAGGCGAGCTCGAGGTGCCCGAGGGCTGACCGGGCCGGCTGGGCCGGCGACCGGCGTCGGGCTGACCGGGTGGACCGGCGTCCGGCTGGGCCGGCCCGGCTCTGCCGGCTCCTGGCACGCGCCTCAGGCGCGCGGCATGTTCGCCTGCACCGTGCGAACGATCCACGCGATCTCGATCGCCGAGATCACGATGAGCAGGACCCCGATGGCGGTCTCCACGGATCGACTCCTCCACGAAGGTCGCCGGACCGTGAGCGGGAACCGCCCGTCTCGAACGATCGCGTCGACCTCGTCTCGGACCGCCCCGATCATTGTCGTCAGTGCCGACGGTGCGATCACCCGGGATAACCGATCTCGATCGGGGGCCGTCGGCCCGAGTCGGAGATCGCCCCGATCCCGAACGTCCACGCCGATCGCTCGGAGTGCCTCCACCAGTCGGGCCCCGCGGAGCGCCGCCGGCGCACGAGCCACGCCATCGGTCGTGCCAGCGGAGTTGAACGGGACACCGAGGACGTCGACGCCGCGCCTCACGCGGTCAGGATCCGGTCGCCATCGCGATCAGCTCCGCCGGGGGCGGGCCTGGAGCCTCGGGATCAGCTCCGTGAGCTCGGTGGCGACGTCAACCGGCCGGGCGCCCAGCTTCGCCAGGAGGTCGAAGACCGCCTCGCGCTCCTCGTGACACATCAACACGATGACCCGTGGTGCGTCCGGCCTCGTCCCGGTGGCAGCAGCCGCGGCGGACCCGTTGAGCTCGGCCTGGAGCGCCGCCGTCTCGGAGGGATAGACCGTCACGTTGGCGACGGGCACGCCCGCGGCCCTGACCCCGGCCAGCAATTCTCCTACGACCGACTGGGCGGTCCGGCCGCGCAGGTACTTGAGCGTCTCCTTGATGACCACGCGCTGCGCACGGCTTGCCGCGATCCGGCCGATGCCGCGAAGCGTGTCGTCCGGCCGATCGCCCGCGGTCCCGATGATCGCGGTGATCGGGGCGGCTCGTGCGGCCGATCCCGCGGCGATGCCCTCCGCGACGTCGAGGATCGCGGCCACGCCGGCCTCGTTGTGGGCAAAGTCGACGATGATCACGCGCGACCCGAGCCGGTACAGATTGAGGCGACCGGGGGAGCGTTCGGCGGTCGGTGCGAAATCGACCAACCCGTCGCGAACCTGGGCAATCGTGGCGCCCAGCCCGCGCGCGCCACCCGCGGCGGCCAATGCGTTGGCCACGTTGTGCGGTGCCAGCCCGCCGATCGTGAGCGGGATCCGGGCGACGTCGACGATCCTGGTCTCGTCGCTCCCGTTGGCTTCAATCATCGTGCCGCCGTTAACGAGGTAGGCGCGACCGCCCCTGGCCCGATGTCGCGCGACGATCCGCGAGCCCCGGCCGCCCAGGGTGAAGAACGCCACGTGGCCGCGCACCCGTCGTGCAACGGCTGCCACGTGGGCATCGTCGGCGTTGAGGATCACCCAGCCATCGGGCTTCGTGATCCGGCAGATCGTCGACTTGACCTCGGCCAGCTCGGGCAGGGTGTGGATTCCCTGGAGGTCGAGATGGTCGGACGAGACGTTGGTCAGGATGCTGACATCGTTGAATTCGTAGCCGACGCCCCGCAGCACGATCCCACCACGCGCCGTCTCGAGGACCGCCACCTCCACGTCATGTCTGGCGAGGATCTGCTGGGCGCCACCGGGTCCGGTCCAATCGCCGGGCTCGACCATTCGTTCGTCGACCAGCACGCCATCGGACGTCGTGGTGCCGACGCGACGGCCGGCGCGCACGAGGATGTGGGTGATCAGGCGGGTCACGGTGCTCTTGCCGTTGGTCCCCGAGACGGACACGATCGGCACGTTCCGCTCGGCATCGCGGATCCATGCCGGCGAGGTCGTCCGGGCCTCGGCCAGGCGCGCCGCCCAGCGGGTGAGCATCCGACGCTGACCGGTGGTCAGCTCCGCGGCCGGAGAGGCCGGAGCGCCACGGCCGGCGAGGGCGACCGCCGCTTCCGCGATGGTCTGGGCGCGCTCCGCACCGGTCCAGGGGAATGTCACGATCCAGTGTCCGGGGTCGGAGGACTGGTGGACCGCGACGCCGCCGCGGCCCTCCCCGAGGGTCACTCGAAGGCGGCGGACCCAGGCAACGACCCCGGCGATCTCGGCGGGCCAGGATCGTGCCGGGACGGCTGCGCCGAGCCAGACGAGCGCGTGCCGCGCCGGGTCGCGCTGGCCGTAGAACGTCCGTCGCTTGCCGACGGCAAGCTCCAGCTTGACCACCGGCTCCAGCCGGTAGACGTTGGGTCCCTCCAGGAGACGGGTCTCGACCAGTCGCACGGTCCGGGCAGGATACCGCCTGCGGCTCGAAAACCGCCTGCGGCTCGAAACCAAGCGCTCGCGTCGCTAGACTGCGGCGATGGACGCCGCGACGACCCTGGCCGGATCGCCATCGATCGTCGAGCTAGACGGGCTCCGAACGGCGATCGCCGCGGACCTCCCCGCGTATCTCGCCAACCTCGAGCGACTCGTCAACATCGACTGCGGGAGCTACACGCCGGTGGGTGTCAACGAGGTCGGCCGATGGACCGGGGAGTTCCTCGACGACCTTGGCGCCACGGTCGAGTACCGGCCGGATCCGGCCGGGAAGCTCGGCGACACCGTCGTGGCAACCTTTGCGGGTCAGCCCGGTGGCGCGCGGGTGTTGCTGATCGGCCACCTCGACACCGTGTTCGACCCCGGGACGGCGGCCCTGCGTCCCTTCCGGCTCGACGACGGCGTCGCCCATGGTCCTGGCGTCACGGACATGAAGTCCGGCCTGTTGGCTGGGCTCTATGCGCTCAAGGCGATGATCGGAGAACGAGGCGGGTTGCCGTTCGAGCGCCTGGTCTTTGTCGCCAACCCGGACGAGGAGATCGGGTCGCCCACCTCGACCCCGCATATCCGCGAGCTCGCCGCCGACATTGATGTCGCGCTCGTGCTCGAGTGCGCGCGCGCCAATGGCGACATCGTTTCCTCTCGCAAGGGGATCCTCGATACGCGTATCCATGTCCAGGGTCGAGCCGCGCACGCTGGCGTCGAACCCGAAAAGGGGCGCAGCGCGATCCTCGAGGCGGCCCGGATCGTGCGCGATCTCCATGCACTCAACGGACGGTGGCCCGGGGTCACGGTCAACGTCGGGGTGATCGGCGGCGGTACGAGGCCAAACGTCGTTCCCGAGCAATGCTCCCTCGAGGTCGATGTCCGTGCGACGACACGCGAGGCACTCGAGGCGGCGGAGGCGGAGATCCGCGCCATCGCAGAGGCGACCGAGGTCGAGGACACGACCGTCGAGTTCGAGGCGATGGCCCGATGGTGGCCGATGGAGAAGCTCGCCCACAGCGCCCGCCTCGTGGAGCACGCCCAGGCGGTTGCCCTCGCTCTCGGGTTCGAGGTCCGGGACGCGGCGACGGGCGGAGCCTCGGACGCGAATACCACCTCGGGCATGGGGGTGGCGAGCCTGGACGGGCTCGGTCCGATCGGTGGCAATGACCACTCCGCGACGGAGTATCTCGACGTCGATTCGATCGTGCCGCGGGCCACGATGCTGGCCGGGTTGCTGCTCGCGATCGCGGCCGATCCCGAGGTGATCGCCTGGCGCGGCCAACCCTCGTGACCCGCCGCCTGATCTCGTCCGGCGGGCCCTGGGAGGCGACCGCGGGCTACAGCCGAGCGGTCGTGGTCGGCGACACCTGCTGGGTTGCCGGCACGACCGATGCGGGCCCCGAGGGCCGGTCGACGCACCCTGGCGACATCGGCGCCCAGGCGGCGGCAACGCTGGCGATCATCGAGGCCGCGCTCGCCGAGGCCGGGTTCGCGATGGGCGACGTGGTCAGGATCCGGATGTTCGTGACCGACATGAGTCGCTCGGCCGAGGTCATGGCCGTTCAGTCGGCCCTGTTCGCAGCCATCCGGCCAGCTGCCACGCTTGTCGAGGTCAGCGCCCTGATCGATCCCAGCCTCCTGATCGAGATCGAGGCGGACGCCGTTCGCGGGTAGCGGGCGGTCAGCCGGGTAGCACGGCGATCCCGACGGCCCTGGCCACCGCGACCAGGACGACGGCCCCGACCAGTCCGATCAGGAGGTTCCGGCGCCACGCGGTCAGCGCCGCGCAGACGACCACGGCGGCCCATTCGATCCCGATGTGGAAGGATGGCGCGCCGCCTTCGTCGGTCGTGACCATGACAGCGACGGCCGCCAAGGCGGCGAGCACGGCCGGCCCCACCAGGCGCAGGTATTCGAGCGCGATAGCCGGGAGGCGCTCGATGCCCGGGGCCAGGAGCGGCAGCGCCCGGGACGGGTAGGTCACGAGCCCCATCAGGACGGCCAGTCCGACGAGCTCGATGCTCACGGAATGCCCTCGTCGCCATCGGGCGGCAAGGCCGGCCCGGGACGGTCACGTTCGGTTGGTCGCACGAAGTGGGCGCCCGGCATGGCATATCGCTCCGCGGATCCCGGGGTCCCGAGTGCCGTTGCTTCCTCGGCGGTGGTCCGCGGAACAGCCAGGCCGACGAGCGGACCGCCGATCCCGCCGACGATGACGCCGATACCGGGCCCGGCCACGAGTCCGACCGTCACTCCCAGGATCGCTCCGGCCAGCGCGGCGACGAGCTCCCGCCGGGCGGTGATCAGGCCCACCGCAAGCCCAACCATGGCCGCGGGGAACACGACGTCGAGTCCGAACCGTGTCGGGTCCGGAATCTGGCCGCCGACCGTCACGCCGACAAACGTGGCGATGTTCCACGGGATAAACGTCGAGACGACCGCGGCGATCCAATATCCTCGTTCGTCGGCCCTGCCGAGACGTTGGAAATGTGCGATCGACAGCGCGAATGCCTCGTCCGTCAGGAGATGGGCCATGAGCGCGCGCCTGACACGTGGCGTGTCCCGAAGCCACGGTGAGAGCGCCGCCGAATAGAGCAGGTGTCGGGCGTTGAGAAACGCCGTCAACAGGATCACTCCAGGCCAAGCCAGGCCGCTCGCCACGTAGCCAACGGCGGCGAACTGGGCCGCCCCGCCGAAGACGATCACGCTCATGGCCATCGCTTCGATCGGCGAGAACCCGGCATCGCGGGCGGCAAGGCCGTAGACGAACCCGAACCCGACCGCGGAGAGGCCAATGCCCAGCGCACCGACGGCCAGCTCGCGGCGGCTCCCACGAACGGTCGCCTCGTCAGTCATCCAGTCAGGGCCGGGCACGCCGTCCGCGTGCGGTGCCTAGCGCAGGTACGTCTTGCCGCACGTTCCGTCGCAGACGACGTAGATCGCGTGTTTCTCGGCCGCATATCCGGCGACGTGGAGCAATCCAGCGCAGCCCTTCGTGGGGCATTTCCAGACCCACCAGCGCTCGTTGGCATCGAGCGGCGTGGTCTCGGCCGCGAGCTTCGCCGCGAGATCGTCCTTGGACGCGACCAGGGACGCGATCTGGCTGGCGCGTTCGGCCTCGGACTCGCTCGTGTACGGATAGCTCTGGCTGACGTTGGATGTCACGGGCCCCTCCCTGCGCGTGTCGAGTGTCGAGTATCGCACGGGCCGCGAACCGGCCGTCAGAAGACCGCCGGGAGCCCCGCGCTCCGTGGGTCCGTGGCGGCTGCGAGCGATCCTCCGGCCGAGGGTCCACCGTCGACGAGCTCGATCGCGTGCTCATGTCCGAGGTTCGAGTCGAATGGGGCAGCGATCGTTACCGGATGGCCCAGTGACTCGAGCGCGGCGGCGATCCCCGGTCCGTGGCGGGCCTCGAGCTGGACGTCGACTGGCGGCGCGAAGTGTTCGGCCGGTTCGACGTACCAGCGCGGCGCCGTCACGGCGGTGCGAATATCGACGCCGCCGTCCACGAGCGCCGAGACAAGCTGGGCATGGACCTGTGGCTGGGCGTCGCCGCCCATCGAGCCGGCCACGATCCACGGTCCGGGAACCCCCGGGCGAAACAGCATCGCGGGAAGGAGCGTGTGGAGCGTTCGCTTGCCGGGCTCGAGGACGTTGGGGTGTGCCGGGTCCAGGCTGAAATAGCTGCCACGGTTCTGGTAGTGGACCCCGGTCGCGGGATCGACGACGCCCGACCCGAACCCGAGGTAGTTGGACTCGATCAGGCTGACGGCATTGCCCTGGCCGTCGACGGCGGCCATGTACGCAGTCCCTCCGCCGCGGGGGTTGGTGGCGGGCGCTGGTACAGCCGCACGACGGGGATCGATCCGGTCGGCGACTCGCTGGGCGTGCGCAGGGTCGAGGAGCTCGTCGACGGGCACCGGCCGCCGGGCCGGGTCCGTGAGGTAGGCGTCGCGATCGGCCATGGCGAGCTTCGCGGCTTCGATCCCGAGGTGGATCCAGGCTGGATCCGTGACCCCATCGGCCCCGAACGACGCAGCCGTCGGGGGCTCGAACCGCGCCAGGATCGCCAGGAGCTCGAGCGCGACGATCCCCGAGCTGTTCGGCGGATGGGTCGTCGCCCGGATGCCCCGATAGTCGATCGAGATCGGATCGCCCCAGTCGGACCGGTGCGCGGTGAGGTCGGCCTTCGTGATCGGGGAGCCCGCGGCCGCGAGCCCTCGGGCCAGGCGGGTCCCCAGATCGCCGTCATAGAACGCGTCGAACCCCTCGCGCCCGAGCGTCTCGAGCGTGGCAGCCAGGGCTGGCAGCCCGACGCGCTCACCCGGAAGCCACGACCGCCCATTCGGTCGGTAGACGACCGGGAAGCCGCCATTCGGCCCGATCGCCTCGGCAACCAGCGGAGCCGTGGCCTCGACCGCCTCGATGAAGCCGTCCCAGGCCGGGAAACCATCGCGTGCCAGCTGGATGGCCGGCGCTAACACCTCTGCCACGGAAAGCAGGCCAAATCGCCGATGGGCGTCGGCCCACGACCGGACGGCACCAGGAACGGTGATCGAGAGCGGCCCGCGGAGCGGCATCGTGGCGTTGCCCGCTCGTCGGAGCGCCTCGGGGTCCGCCGCGATGGGCGCTCGGCCCGATCCGTTCAGCGCGAGCTGTTTGCCGCTGGCCTCGTCCCAGATCAACCAGAACGCATCGCCACCGAGACCGCAGCTACTGGGCGCGACCACGCCCAGGACGGCGTTCGTTGCGATCGCCGCGTCGACCGCCGTCCCACCCGCTCGAAGGATCGCGATCCCGGCACTGCTGGCAAGATGATGCGGGGCGACGACCGCGCCGCGCGATCCCCGGACAAGAGGGACGGGCGCCCACGGCCGCCCGTCCCCGACAGTCGCCGACGAACGGCCCTCTCCGACAGGCGCGCGCGTGCGCCCGAGGCTCATGAGCCCTCCCCGTCGAGCACCGCCGGTGCGCCCGGACCGCCCACGTAGTGCTCGTGGCGACGCAATTGCGCCAGCGGCAGGAGGGCGATGAGCAGCAGCCCCATCGTCGCGACCAGCAACCCATCGATCCCGCGAAGGTCTGCCGCCAGCCCTCCGATCAGCGCGCCCGCGATCTGGCCAACGGCCAGGAACACGCCATACAGACCCATGATCGCGCCGCGATCGGACGGAAATCGTTCGGAGATGTCGGCGAGCAATCCAAGAGCCGCCGGTGTGGCGCCGGCCAGCACGAACAGGCCAACCAACGCGGCCAGGATCCCGATCAGCGGGATCACCGGCGAGAGATCCGCCCCGTGGTTCACGGCCATGCCACCAAGGACCAGCACGCCACCGCCAAGGATCCCGTAGAAGATGATCGTGGTCCGTCGCAACCGCCCGAACCGATTGCCCCAATACACGAGCCCGACCGCAAAGATGATCCCGATCACGACGGCCGCGAGCGAGATCTGGATCGGGCTGAACCCCTGGAGGAGGAACTGGTCCGGGAATCGTGGGTCCGCCTTCGAGAACTGGAAGATTGACTGGCTGAACCACAGCCCGATGGAGGCGTTGACCGCGATCCAGGTCGGCGCGAGGAGCCAGACGTGGGAGGTGCGCAGCAGGACCCGGTAGCGCTCGAAGTTCACCCGCTTCGTGGTCGAGGCTCGAAGGGCCGCTCGTTCCTCGGCGTCATGGTCGGCCACGCCATAGCGGTAGATCAGATACGACACGCCATAGAAGGCCGCATTGAGGAAGAACGCGGCGGGACCAAGCGCCGAGAACAGGAGCGGCGCCACGGCAAACGCCGCACCGATCCCGGCCAACGTCACGCCCTCGAAGCGCGCGGCGGCCTTGCCGCGGAGCAGCTCGTTGCCAGCCGTGACCGCGGCGATGTAGCCGAGAATTGACGGCACACTGGCCGCCGTCGACGCCCCCTCGAGCAGCCTCGTGCCACCGAGGATCGGCAGGTTGGTCGTAAGCCCCGTCATGACCACTGCGACCGCACCAAACGCGGGGCCAAAGAGCATCACCCGATGGTGGCCGAGGCGATCGGAGATCACACCGAAGAGGGGCGACAGGCACAGCTCCGCGAGGTAGAACGCGGCGTGAAGAAGGGCAAGGGTGGAGGCCGCAACCTCCTGCCCACCATGTTCGGGGAGCTTGGCCAGGTAGGCGGCGAGCATGGCACCGGTCAACCCGGTGCTGAAGCGGAGGGTGAAGGTCCCGGCCAGGACCGCGGTCAGGGATCGTTCCACCGCGGAATCCTAGCGGCTCACGGCCGCACGAGGGCCGCTCTGGGGCTGGACCCGACCCGTATCATGCCCGCAACGTCCAGGCCGGCTGTCAGGAGGGCCCGACTTGACCCGCGTCGCGATCTTCACGGATTCCGCGTCAGACCTGGACCCGGCGGAGGCGGCCTCCGCCGGCATCGGGATCGTCCCGCTCCTCGTCAACTTCGGGAGCCAGAGCTTCAAGGCGGGCGTCGACCTCTCGACCGCCGACTTCTGGGCTCGCATGGTCGCGCCCGATGCCCCGTTTCCAACGACCGCGGCCTCGTCACCCGGCGAATTCAAGGAGGCCTATGAGGCCGCGTTCGCCAGCGGCGCCGATTCGATCGTGTCGATCCATGTCGCCGGGACGTTGTCGGGCACGATCAAGAGCGCGCAGATCGCTCGCGACATGTTGCCGGACCGGGAGATCCACGTCGTCGATTCGCTCGGTGCGTCGATGGCCCAGGGGATCCTGGCCCACATGGCGCTCGAGCTCGCCGCCGAGGGCCGCAGCGCGGCCGAGATCGCCGAGCTTGTCGAGGCACGGGCGCCCGACATGGTCATGTACGTCGCGCTGGAGACGCTCGAGTACCTGCGCAAGGGCGGTCGGATCAGTGGCGCGCAGGCCGCCATCGGCACGCTGCTCTCCGTCAAGCCGATCATCGTGGTCAAGCACGGCGTGGTCGAGACCGGCGACCGCGTCCGGACCCGGTCCAAGGCGCGGGAACGGCTGATCGAGATGGTCATCGAGCGACCCGTCGAACGGCTGGCGATCCTGCATACGGTCAGCCCGGACATCGAGGCATTCCGCGACGAGCTCCTTGCCCGGGTCCCCAACGCCCCGGCCGCGGCCGACGTTCCGATCGCCCTCGTCGGGCCGTCCGTTGGTCCCCATCTCGGACCGGGGTGCGTCGGCGCGGTGGCCCTGTATCGGAGCTGAGCCCGCCCTGCCCGGGGCCAATGGACATTGCGAAAAGGTTGCCGTCGCATTGCGGGCCGGTACCTTTGGCAGGGTGTTCGTAACGCTTCCACGGCTATACTCGGGTCAGACATGCGTTGCGCGCCGTTCGTTGAGCTCGAAACTCTGAGCCAAGGCGGTGCGTCCCGTGGGGTCGTCCGGGAGACGACCCAAACCGATGCGGCGGCGTTTGACCGCCCGACACAGAGGTCCTTCCTCCGATGACAACCGAGCCGATTGCTGCCTCGATCAATGCGTGGCAGGTCGCTCAGCGACAGTTTGATCTCGCCGCCGAACGCCTGGGCATGGACCAGGGCATGCGTCGCGTCCTGCGAGAACCGCGTCGTGAGCTGACCGTCCATTTCCCGGTGACCATGGACGATGGGGAAGTCCAGGTCTTCACCGGCTACCGCGTCCAGCACAACCTTGGTCGTGGCCCGGCCAAGGGCGGCCTGCGCTACCACCAGGACGTGAGCCTCGACGAGGTCAAGGCCCTCGCCATGTGGATGACCTGGAAGTGCGCAGTGGTGGGCATCCCCTACGGCGGCGGCAAGGGCGGCGTCATCGTCGACCCCAAGAAGCTCAGCATGAAGGAGCTCGAGGGTCTGACCCGTCGGTTCGCGACGGAGATCGAGGTCCTGATCGGCCCCGAGCGCGACATTCCCGCCCCGGACGTCAACACCAATGCCCAGGTCATGGCCTGGATCATGGACACCTATTCGATGCACCAGGGCTACACGGTCCCCGGCGTCGTCACCGGCAAGCCGATCAGCCTGGGCGGGTCGGAAGGCCGCAATGAAGCCACTGGCCGCGGTTGCGTCTACACGATCATCGAGGCGGCCCGACACCTCGACATCGACCTCGAGAAGGCCCGGGTTGCGGTCCAGGGCTTCGGCAATGCCGGCTCGATCGCGGCTCGCCTGATCGAGAAGCTCGGATCGACAGTCGTCGCCGTGTCCGACTCGACCGGCGGCATCCACAATCCTGACGGGATCGACATCGGCCGCGTCGTCAACTGGAAGAACGAGCACGGCACCGTGCAGGGCTTCCCGGGCGCCACGGACATCAGCAACGCGCAGCTCCTCGAGGTTGACTGCGACATCCTGATCCCGGCTGCGCTCGAGAACCAGATCACCCATCGCAATGCCGGCAAGATCAAGGCAAAGCTCGTCGCCGAGGCCGCGAACGGCCCGACGACACCCGATGCGGACCAGATCCTGGCGCGCAACGGCGTGTTCATGATCCCGGACATCCTGTGCAACGCCGGCGGCGTGACCGTCAGCTACTTCGAGTGGGTCCAGGACCTCAACCGCGACCACTGGAGCGAGCCGGTGGTCAACGAGAAGCTCCGCGGGATCATGGTCCAGGCCTTCAGCGAAACGCTCGAGATCGCCAAGCGCGAAAACTGCGACATGCGCACCGCGGCGTACCTGCTCGCGGTCGACCGGGTCGCAAACGCGATGTCCATGCGCGGCCTGTACCCGTAAGCGGCTCGCTCCGAGAGAGCTGTTCGGAATTCAGGAAGCCCGGGCATGTCCCGGGCTTCGTGCATGATCCCCGCCGTGGGCCGCGCTTCCTGGACCCACTCCCTCCGTGCTGCTTGGACCGGCCGAGGTCCTCGCGCGGACGTGGCCCCCTAGGGCAACGCTTTTCTGCCAAATGTCGCCGTAGCGTGCGTTCGGCCGCCTTGATGGCCCAAACGCGATAGTTGGGCCCAGGGATTGATCCGGAGCCACGCTCGAACGTTGCCTGTTCGTCGCCGGTGGCCCGCCCCCATCGATCAAGACCACGCCCAACGGTCATGTGACCGATATCTGACAGGAAAGCATCGCGCGGGCGCACCCCGGGTTCGTCGCGAAACTGGCAGCGGTCCTTCCAACCGTCGCCAGCGCGGACGGCGCGAACTCGGGCCTTCCGCCGCACCAACCGCCCTTCGTTGGGGCGTTCGGTGCGGAGCGTAGCCGGTGCTACCATCCGGCGCATGCTCGATCACGAAGAAAAGTTCCTGTTCAAGGAGGAGATCCTCCACCTGGCCAATGCCGTTGCCGAGCCAGGTGTCCTCGACAACGTCGAGGATCTTCTGACCGACGTCATCACCAGCCCGCGCTTTGACTCCGAGGTCTTCACCCTCGAACGGAGCCTCCAGGTGATGCTCGGTCCACGTGCCGGAACGACACTCGTCGGCCTCCTGACGGTTGCCCCGGAAGTCTTCGACGAGGTGGCGGAGGTTCGCATCCCGTCGGAGCTGCACGAGCGGCTCGTGGCGTGGCGTGCCCGCTTTGGCCTTGCCATCGACAACGCGCTCAACTTCCTCAACAACCCGGACGGCATCCAGGGCCACAACTTCGCGACCCAGATCGCGCACGTGGAAGACCGTCGCGTCCTGCAGGGCCGGTTGACCCTGGTCCGCTACAACAACGAGCCGCAGTTCTTCATGGCCGACGCCAGCGTCTTCCTCGGGCTGGTGGCCGACATCATGGAGCGCCTCGGCCCGTATCTCGAACCCGACGCGGTGGAGGCAGAAACGCTCGCCCGCCTGCGTGACGCGATCCAGCTGATCGAGCGCAAGACCGCAAGCCGCAGCTGACAGCGGCGTGCGCCACGTCTATTTGGCCGCCACGGGCCAGAACCGCGGCAAGACCACGGTCAGCCTCGGGGTGCTCGACGGGTTCCGCCGGCGGGGCCTGTCGACCGGGTTCATGAAGCCCGTCGGCCAGCGCACTGTGATCGAGGACGGGGTGCCGGCCGACGAAGACGCCGTATTGATGCGCCAGGTCTTCGACCTGCCCGAGTCGTTGACCCAGATGAGCCCGGTCCATATCCCGCGCGGGTTCACCCAGACGTACATCGACGGCGGATCGGTCGACGACCTGCCGGCCCGCATCCGGGCAGCCCATGCCGCATTCGCGGCACACAACGACATCCTGTTGATCGAGGGGACCGGTCACGCGGGTGTCGGCGCGGTCATCGATCTCTCGAACGCCGTCGTGGCGGCCATGCTCGGCGCGCCAGCCGTCATCGTCTCGGAGGGTGGCGTCGGCCGTCCGATCGACGAGATCGTCCTCAACGCCGCGCTCTTCGAGCGGCATGGCGTCCAGGTTGCCGGGGCCATCGTCAACAAGGTCGATCTCGACGCCAAGCCGGGGCTCGCTCGAACGCTGGAGCGTGGGCTGGCGCGTCACGGCATCCCGTTGCTCGGTGTCCTGCCCTACCGGCCGTTGCTCTCGAACCCGACCCTCGCGATGGTTCTCGAGGGCGTCCACGGCGAGACCCTGTGCCCGGGTCCGGACCTCGACCAGGTCATCGGTGGCGTCGCGATCGGCGCGATGGAGCCCGAGCACATGCTCCAGCGGATCGGGCCACGCAGCCTGGTCATCGTGCCCGGTGACCGGACGGACGTGATCCTCGCGCTCGTGGGCGCGCGAAAGGACGGGCAGCCCGACGACGACGGACCCCTCGGGATCGTCCTGACCGGTGGCTACCGACCCGATCCGGCGGTCATCGACGCCATCCGGGCCGTGGACCTCTTCGCCACGATCGTCCCCGAGGACACCTATGTCGTCGCCTCGGAGGTCCACGATCTCCTGGTCAAGACCCATGTCTCCGACGCGGGAAAGATCGCCGAGATCAAGGCGCTTGTCTGGGAATACCTGTTCATCGATCGCGTGCTCGGGGTGGCCGCCGAAGCCGGCGGGTGAGCCGGGTCAGGACCGGCTCGAACCCGGGGTCAGGGACCGACCACGGAACCGCAGGAACACCAGGCCGAGCGCAATCGCCAGGGCCGCCAAGCCCAGGACCGCCAAGCCCAACGGCTCGGGATCGGTTGCGATGCTGACGGGTGGGGTCGTGTCGACGGGCGCCTGCGGGGCGGTGTTCGGGCCGGCCACGTTCGCCGGCGCGACCGCCGGGACCGTCAATTCGTCGATCGTGAACATGAGGTCCGATCGCTGGCACGTGCCACCAGTGCATGACTCGCCACGGAGACCGGCCTCGACCTCGCGGATCCCTCCAGCGGGCACGGAGATGGTTGCGACGTAATGGCCGATCGGCCCCTGCCGCCCCACGGCTTCCACCGGGTCGCCCGTCGTCGGGATCAGCCGGATGAACATGCCCTCGGCGTTGAACGGCGACGTCTGGCCGTTCTCGCCAGGGGTCTCCACCGTCCAGCCGACCGTGATCTCACTGCCCGGTTCGGCGTCGCCGGGCAGCGTCGCATCGAGCGTGACGATCGCGTTGTCCTTGGCCACTGCCGTCAGGGTGCCAGCGATGGCCAGCAAGGTTGCCAGGGCAATGGCGGTCGGGATCCGGCGCACAGGCATCGGACGTCTCCGTAGCGGTGATCGATACCCTTCCTACACCACCGCGTCACGGTTGGTTCCCGGATCGACCAGGGCGGGTCCAATTCGTGCGCGCCCGCCAAGGATCGCGTATCCGACCACGATCGTGCCCACCAGGCCAACCGCCGCGCTCGCAGCGAACATCCCCCCGATCCCGATCGCGCCGGCGATCGTGCCGCCCACGATCGAGCCGATGATCGTGGCCAGACCGGCACTCGCCGAGAAGAGCCCCTGCGCGGTTCCGCCAAGCGACGCCGGGAGCCGTGCCGCGAGAACGGTCACGCCGCCCACGAACGCGCAGGCGAACCCAAGCCCTTCGAGCGGTGCGATCAACACGAGCGCCAGCGGATCGGTGGCGATCGCGGCGAGCACGCAGCGGAGCGCGAACACCAGCGCTCCGAAGACCAGGAGCCGCTCCGTCCCGAACTTCGCGCCAAGACGAGGAAAGGCGTACATCAGCGGCACCTCGATGATCGCCCCGAACGCCCAGGTGATCCCGACCAGTGTCGTACTCCCGCCAAGGGCAACCACCTGGATCGAGTAGAACGCGTTCACGGCGGTGAGCGAGCTCCAGACGATCGTGAAGCCGGCAAAGAAGACCAGCATTCCGGGCGCACCCAGGATCTGGCCGGCACCCCGGAGCATGCTGATCGAACGGGTCGTGCCGCGTCGCCGGATGGTGGCCGTAACCAGGACGGTCCCGATGAGGCATGGCAGGTAGACCCAGAACAGCGACCGCGCGCCCTGCGCCTCGAGCAGCAACCCGACCAGCAGGGCGACGACCACGAAGGCGAGCGAGCCAAAGGCTCGCACCTGTCCGTATCGGTCGCGACCCTCCGGGCCTAGCGTCTCGAGTGTTCGCGCGTCGAGCGTCGGACCGATGCCCGCCAGGCCGGCAAAGAGCAGCATCGATCCGGCGAGGCTGCTCGCGAAATCGGTGGCCAGAAAGAGGATGAATCCACCCGCCGCCGCGACCGCCGCGGCAAGCGGCAACGTCAGGCCGACCCGCGGAAACCGGTCGACCAGGCCACCCCAGACCGGGCCCAGGACCAGCTGCGTCGCGGCCTGGATCGCGGTCAGGATCCCGATCGCCTCGAACGAGAGACCCAGATCGCGATAGAAGACGGGCAGGTATGGATAGGCCGCGCCAATGGCGCCGAAGTAGACGAGGTATGCGAGGAAGATCCGCCGACCGGCTGCCACGGGCGGCGCTCAGGTGGTCGCGGGGCGGTCGCCCAGCGGTTCGTTGTCGATCAGTCGGGTGTTGCCAAACGTGACCGCCAGGGAGAGGAGCGCCGGTCCCCCGACATCGTCCAACTCGACGAGCGTCCTGCCGTCCGCGACTGAGACGTATTCGACGTCCGCGAGTGGCTCGGCGTTCAATCGCTCCCACATCGCGTCGCGAAGCCGCTCCCCCGATCGTTCGCCTGCCGCCCATCGATCGCGAGCCGCCAGCAGCGCCTGGCGCAGGACCGCCGCCGCGGCTCGCTCAGCGGGGGAGAGGTGGACGTTCCGTGACGAGAGGGCGAGCCCATCGAGCTCGCGGACGGTCGGGCAAGCGATCACCTCCGTCGGGATCGCCAGGTCGCGCGCCATCTGGCGGATCACCATCACCTGCTGAGCGTCCTTCTGCCCGAAGTAGGCGTGCTCGGCGCCGACCAGCCCGAACAGGATGGCCACGACCGTCGCGACGCCGTCAAAGTGACCGGGCCTCGCGGCACCCTCCAGTGGTCGGGCGACCGCACCCACGGTCACGATGGTGTCGAATCCCGGCGGATAGACCTCGCTCGGATCCGGCGCGAAGACGATGTCGACGCCTTCGGCCTGGCAGATCGCCAGGTCCCGCGGCTCGTCGCGCGGGTACTTGGTGTAATCCTGCGGGACGTTGAACTGGCGCGGGTTGACGAAGATCGTGACAACGGTCGTCCGATCTGCTGACCGGGCCTGACGGATCAGCGCGCGGTGCCCGTCATGGAGCCAGCCCATCGTGGGGATGAGGCCGATCGGCCGGTCGGCACCGTCGAGGGCGTCACGCAACTCCGCGCGGGTTCGGACGATCCGGGTCAAGCGGGCGGGCGGTCGATCAGAGATCGCGGTCGAGCGGAATGCCACCGACCGGCATCGTGTCGTCTGCCCGATCCGATGTCCCGCGCCCGAGGACGTCGGCGAGGACGTCATCGTCCATGCGGACGGTTTCGGCAGGGCCCGGGAACGTGCCGGCCACGACGTCGGCGCCATATGCACTGGCCGCCTCGAGGATGGACTCGCGGATATGCGCGTACGGCCGGGCGTGGCGGGGGACGAAATCGCCGAGACCGATCAGGTCGGTGATGACCTGGACCTGGCCGCTGCACCCGGCGCCCGCCCCGATGCCGATCGTCGGGATCCGCATCCGCTCGGTGATGGCCGCCGCAAGTTGCTCCGGGACGAGCTCGAGGACCATGCTGAATGCCCCGGCCTCCTGGACCGCGTACGCGTCGGCGATGAGCGAGCGCGCCTGGTCCAGGGTCTTGCCCTGGACGCGGACCTTGCCGATCGTGTTGATCGTCTGGGGCGTGAGGCCGATGTGGCCCATCACCGGGATGCCCGCACGCACGAGTGCCTCGATCACCCTCGACGTCCGGACCCCGCCCTCGACCTTGACGGCCTGGGCGCCGGCCTCGCGCAGGAAGGTGCCGGCGTGCTCGATCGCCTCATCGGGTGACGAGTAGCTGAGGAACGGCATGTCCGCGACGACCATCGCCCGGGCACTGCCACGGACGACCGCCTTCGTGTGATGGACCATCTCGGCCATCGTCACGCGCACCGTGGTCTCGTAGCCGAGCATCACCTGGCCGACCGAGTCGCCGACCAGCAGGATCGGGATCCCGGCCTGGTCGAGGAGCTGGGCGGTCGGGAAGTCGTACGCGGTGAGCATCGGGATCCGCGTCCCATCGGCGTAGAGCTTCGCGATGTCGACGATCGTCAGGCGTCGAGGTGTCTCGGGGGTGGCGCTCATGCTGGCTCCGGGCTCGGTTCCGTGATGCGCCCAGTCTGGATCCCCGCATCGCGATCGTCCAGCGCCCGTGCGACGCGATCGAGCAGCCGATCGGCGACGTCGCGCTTGGAGAGGAGCGGGAGGTCGTCGCGCGATCCGTCGGCGGCCAGGATCGACACCCGGTTCGTCTCGGTGCCAAACCCCGAGCCCGGTTCCGCCACATCGTTGGCGACGAGGAGGTCCGCGCCCTTTCGCCGCAGTTTCTCCGCGGCCCGGTCGAGCGATCCTGTTTCGGCGGCAAACCCCACGATCAGCGGCACCGGGCGAACCGGCTCCCGCGTCGCCTTTCCCTCGCTGTCGAGCCCATGGGTGATCCGCCCGACCTCGGCGAGGATGTCCGGTGTCGGCTCGAGCTCCAGCCGCAGGCTGCTGCCACGCTCGAGCTTGCGGATGGCGGGCGCTGTCGGTCGGAAGTCGGCGACCGCGGCGGCCATGATCAGGGCGTCGAAACCGGCCGAACCGTCCGCGCGTTGCGTCGCCCGCAGCAACGCGGCGCGCAGGTCGGCCGTCGATTCCACCCTGATCACCGTTGCACCGACGGGCAGGCCGACCTCGACGCTCCCGGCGATCACGGTCACCGCCGCGCCGCGGGCAAGCGCGGCCTCGGCAATGGCGACGCCCATCCGGCCGGTCGAGCGATTGCCGATGAAGCGCACGGGATCGATGGCTTCCCGCGTGCCGCCAACGGTGACGACGATGTGCCGGTTCGTGAGGTCCGCGTCGCGGCCGCCATCCATGAGTGGCGGTCTCGCTGCCGGGTCCGGGGCACGGATCGGACGATCGCCGATGGCCGCGATCACCGCATCCACGATCCGGCCGAGATCGGCGAGACGTCCCTTACCGGTCTGGCCAGACGCAAGCGCGCCGACCTCGGGCTCGACGATCGTGTAGCCGAAGCCGTCACGAAGCCTCGTCACGTTTGCCACGGTGGCCGCGTGGGACCACATCTCACCGTCCATCGCGGGCGCCACGATCACCGGCGCACTCGTCGCCAGGCACGTCGCCGTCACCACGTCGCCGGCCAGGCCGTTGGCCATGGCTCCCAGGAAGTGCGCCGTCGCCGGCGCGACCACGATCGCGTCTGCCGCGTCGGCCACGACGATATGGCCGATCCGGTTGTCGTCCGTCAGGTCCAGGACGTCGGTTTCCACGGGATGTCGCGACAGGGCGGCAAACGAGAGTGGACCCACGAACCGGGTAGCCGACGGCGTGAGCATCACGGCCACGTCGGCGTCTTCGGCCCGCAACAGGCGAAGCAGCTCGATGGCCTTGTAGGCCGATATCGAGCCGGTCACGCCGAGGCCGACCAGCCGTCCGGCCAGGCGGCCGCTCACGTGAGGCCGAGCTCGAGCGGCTCGCCGCCGCCGACCTCCGCATGGAGGATCGCGAGGCCCTTGAGCGTGAGCTCGGGATCGATCGCATCCACCCCGCGGATTGCACGAGCCCACGGCGCCGATGACAACCCGCCGGTCAGGATCGCCTTGACCTCGGATGCCGGGACGCCACTCGCCTCGGCTAGCTCGATGCGGACCCGCTCGAGGAGCCCATTGGCCAGGGCCTGGTACCCGAAGATGGTGCCCGATTGCATCGCCTGGACCGTGTTCCGCCCGATCGCGCGGTCTGGCGCTCGCAGCTCGATCCTGGGGAGCTTGGCCGTGTGTGTTGCGAGGGCGTTCATGCCGAGCTCGAGCCCAGGCGCAATGGCCCCGCCGACGTAGGCGCCGTCGGCCGCCGCGCATTCGAGCGTCGTCGCCGTGCCGAGATCCATGACCACCGCCGGCGTGCCGTACAGCCGCGCGGCGGCGAGGACGTTGACGAGCCGGTCAGCGCCGACCTCATCGGGTCGGTCCACCCGCACTGCGATCGGGATGCTCCCGGCCGAGGCGACGAGGAGCTGCGCGCCACGACGCTCCGCCACCGCTTCAACGCCGACGGTCAAAGACGGCACGACCGAGGCCAGTGAGATGGCGTCGATATCGGCGAGGGCGATCCCGTCGAGCCCGAGGAGCCCGCCGAGGAGCTGCTCGACTTCATCCGGGGTGGCGCGTGGATCCGTCCGTGCCCGGCGGGTGCCCAGGAGGGCCCCGGCACGAAACAGGCCGATCGTCAGATTGCTGTTGCCGACGTCGATGGCGAGGAGCATGCGGTCGATCATACGCGGGGCGTCGTCCAAATCGGGTCGTCGCGGCGTGCGCCGTGCGGTACCATCCGTCCGACCGTCCACCCTCCGTGCCCTGAGGAGACGCCCGAGTGTCGAGCCAGCCGGCGGCCAAGTTCTTCGTGAACCAGGGCGTCGTTTCGAGCCGGGCGGACATGCTCCATCTCCTCCGCCCGCTGCTGAAACAGACGGTTGGCTACCGCTACGTGCGCGGACGCGACGTCATCGCGCATGGGACGGGCTGGGTCGAACGGATCGTGGTCGATGCCGACGACATCTCGACCTACTTCACGCCCCTCGCGATCACCCTGAATATCAATTCCTTCGAACATCTCGAGTTCGAGACGCGTCCCGATCAATTGCTCGTCTACACGCTCGTCCAGGGAGACGAGCGAGTCGTCGTCGAATTCGCGCCAATCGGACCGGCCGGCGAGGATCGGTCACCCTTCGCCCCGCGCCAGCTCGAATTCGAGACGGGTGAATACGTCCAGATGGAGTTGCTCGGCCTCGAAGCCCACGAGGACGAGTAGCAGATCAGGAGGGAGGGCTGCCGTTGGCAGCTTTTTCGGAGGGAAACGGGCGATCGGGATGGGGGCGATCGCCTGGCGGTCATGGCGCGGTCCGAGTTCGCCCAGGAGCCCGGCGCGCTGGTCGAGGGCAAGGAGAGGGACCCAGGTGACGTCGAGCGCAACACCGGCCTCCGGTCGTGGAGGCGCGATCGCGGAGTACTTCAAGTTCGCCGAACGTGGCACGGACATGGTCACGGAGGCCAAGGCCGGGCTGACCACGTTCATGGTCATGGCCTACATCCTGTTCGTGAACCCATTGATCCTTTCGAACGCGGGGATCCCGGTCCCGGCCGCCGCCGCTGCGACGGCGCTCGTCGCCGGCGTGGTGACCATTGCCATGGGCGTCTTCGCGAACGCCCCGATCGCCCTGGCCGCGGGCCTCGGCATCAACGGCGCGGTCGCCTTCGGGCTCGTTCTGACCAACGGGCTGACACCTGCCGGCGCGATGGGCGTCATCGTCCTCGAGGGCATCCTCGTGACGATCCTCGTCCTTGTCGGTCTGCGCGAAGCCGTGATGCGCGCGGTGCCGCTCTCGCTCAAGCGGGCGATCGGCGTGGGGATCGGCCTGTTCATCCTGTTCATCGGCTTCATCGACGCCGGGATCATCGTCAAGACCGGTGGCACCTCGGCCGAGAACCCGGTGCCCGTCCTGTTCGTGTTCCCGACGACCGTCGCCCACTTCGTCTTCTGGTTCGGCCTGGTGCTGACGATGCTGCTGTGGGCGCGCAAGGTCCCGGCCGCACTGCTGATCAGCATCCTCGTGACCACCGTCGTCGCCCTCGCGACCGGTGTCCAGCCAATGCCCACGAGCTTCACGGCGACGCCTGACTTCAGCACGATCGGCGCGTTCGACCTGACGAACGTCTTCTCGCAGCTCGGTCTCCTGGCCGCGCTCCTGACGATCTTCAGCTTCATGCTGACCGACTTCTTCGACACGATGGGTACCGCCACGGCCATCAGCGAGCAGGCCGGGCTCGTGGATGCGGAAGGTCAGCCCAGAGAACGTCGGCCGGATCCTGCTCGTCGACTCGGTCGCGGCGGCGGTCGGCGGCGCGGCGGGCATCAGCTCGAACACGAGCTATATCGAGAGCGCGGCGGGAGTTGCCGAAGGCGGACGCACCGGGTTCACGTCGGTCGTGACCGGCGTCCTGTTCCTCGTGGCCATTCTCCTGACCCCGCTCGCATTGCTGGTGCCCTACGTGGCCACGTCGCCGGTGCTCATCTTCGTTGGCTTCCTGATGGTCAGCCTGATCAAGGACATCGACTTCAGCGATGTCGAGGAGGGCCTGCCGGCGCTGCTCGGGCTGATCCTCATGCCGTTGACGTTCAGCATCACGGTCGGGATCGGCGCGGCGTTCATCACGCACGTCGTGATCAAGGTGGTGCGCGGCAAGATCACCGAGATCCATCCGCTCCTGTGGGCGGTCGCGGTCGCCTTCGTCATCTACTTCGGTCAGACCTGGATCAACTCGGTCCTGCCCAAGTAGCGCTTTCGCGAGTCCGCGGCGCCCCGCCCGGCTGGGCGGGGCGCCGTATCAATTCCTGTACCATCGGCCGGATGTTCGAACGGACCGAGCTGCCAGCCGGACCGCGGGTGATCAGCGCTCGGCTCCCAGCGGCGCGCTCGGTCTCCGTCGCCGCCTACGTCCTTGCCGGCTCTCGGCTCGAGGTGCCCGGCCAGATCGGGGTCGCCCATTTCATGGAGCACCTCACCTTCAAGGGCACAACGGCGTTTCCGAGCACGAGGTCGATCAGCGAGGCCGTCGAGGGCGTGGGTGGTTCGTTCAACGCGGCCACCGACCGCGAATCCACGGTCTATTGGGTCCGCGTTCCG
The DNA here is from genome assembly GCA_963731865.1 of uncultured Chloroflexia bacterium. Lineage (GTDB taxonomy): Bacteria > Chloroflexota > Limnocylindria > Limnocylindrales > CSP1-4 > SPCO01. Next base: position 351,575 of record CAVSXG010000006.1, read on the forward strand.
CTCCGTGAGGCAGCCCGTGCGATGGAGGTGGTCGGCGAGCTGATCGTCCGCCCCCGGCTGACGGACCGGGACATCGAGAGCGAACGGACCGTGATCGTCGAGGAGATCCGCTCGTACCTCGATGACCCGTCCGAGTATTGCCAGATCCTGTTTCAAACCGCGATGTTCGGATCCGGCCCCCTTGGTCGCGAGATCTGCGGCGAGGAAGCCGACGTGCGCGGCCTCGCCGACACCGCCATCCGCGACTTTTGGGCGACGACGTATCGGCCCGCCAACACCGTCGTGTCCATCGTCGGTGACCTGGGGCACGCCGAGGCAACCGAGCTCGCCGCCTCCGCATTTGGGACCGGAAACGGGCACATCCCGGGGTACGCGCCGTCACCCGTCTTACCCGCCGGGCCCCGGGTCATGGTCGGCAAGCGGGCCACCAGCCAGGCCCAGCTGTGCATCGGCGTTCCGGCCCTCCATCGCGATCACCCGGACAGCTGGACGCTGGCCGTCCTCAACGCCGTTCTCGGCGACGGCATGAGCAGCCGGCTCTTCCTGTCGGTCCGCGAGGAGCTTGGCCTTGCCTACGACGTGTCCTCGGGGATCGTCGATTACGCGGACGCCGGGGCGCTGGAGGTTTCCGCCGGCGTCGATCCCGCGGCCATGCCCGCCGCGATGGCGGCGATCATGATTGAGCTCGTGCGGCTCCGGGACGACCTTGTCCCGGCCGATGAGCTCGACAAGGCGAAGCGGTACCTGTCGGGCGGCCTCGAGCTGCGGATGGACGATACCCGGCACGTCGCATCGTGGATCGGTGGGCAGGAGGCCCTCCACGATCGCGTGCTGACGCTCGACGAGGCGCTGGCCGCGATCGAGCGGGTCGACTCGGCGAGCATCCAGCGCCTGGCCGCGCGGCTCTTCCGCGATGACGCGCTCCGTCTCGCGGCGGTGGCGCCCGGCCGATATCTCAAGGGCCTGGAAGCCCAGCTCCGTCTTCCGGCATGACGACGAAGGCCGAAGCCCCGAGCCCGCAGCCGGCAACGGTCGATCGCGAGCCGGAGCGCCCAGTCGAGCTCGTGCTGGCCAGGGTGCACCTGCGGCTCGGCTCCCTGGCCCTGGCTCGCGCCGAGCTCGAGCTCCTGTCGCATCGAGGCCGGCTCGATCGAGCCGGACAGGTCGATCTCGCCGAAGTCCGATGGCGGACCGGCGATCTCGCGGCAGCCGGCGCGGCCGCGACGGTTGCGCTCGATGGCGGGGATGAGGCCCCGATGGCGCTCGCAATTGCGGCCGAGGCGGCTGCGGCTCTCGGTCGCCCGAACGAGGCTCGCCGACTGGCGAACCGGGCCATTGCCTGCGTGGACGGCCCGATCAATTCCCTCTTTGCGGGCATGCCCCGATCCGCGGTCTGGCCGGCCGACGCGTCGGAGCCGCCTCCGACCGCGGGCACCCTCTTCCACCATGAACCCGGTCCCGCGCCGAACCGGCGTTCCGGTGACGTCGACCCGGAGGTTGCTGCCGCGCGCGCAAGCGTGCCAGGGGACGGCGACGAGCCGTCGGCAGCCTCCCGCCTGACCCTTGGGTTCTGGGACGCCGACCGCGGCAGCGGCGTGACGCCGACCGCCCTGCCGGATCCGGGGAGCGAGCTCGAGGCGGCCCGCACGGCGCTGCGCAGCGGGTCGAAGGACGAGGCCGTCCTGCGGTTCGCGCTGGTCCTGCGGCTCGCTCCGGCGCTGGCGCCGGCAATCCTCGAAGCCACGGCGGGCTTGGCCGGTCCGGCCATCAACGTCGTCCGTGGCGATGCCTATCGGCTGGTCGGGCTCGAGACCGAGGCCACCCGCGCCTATGCGGCCGCGGCCTGGTCAGGCGCTCGCGACCGTCGCGGCAGGAAGCCAGGTGCGACGACCCGCCGCGCGGCCGCGCCAAAACCCGCAAGGCAGACCGACGTGGCCCCCGCTCCTTCGGTCGTCCCGGCGGACGGATCGCCGGACTCTCCCGAGGCCTGATCTCGCCCGGCGATCCGATACAATCCCGCGACCGTCCAGATCCCCGTACCCAAGGTCGACATGCCAGGAACCGAACGAACCCTCGTCCTCATCAAGCCCGACGGCGTGCAGCGGCAGCTCATCGGCCGGATTCTCGCCCGGTATGAGGCGCGCGGGCTGAAGGTCGCGGGGCTCAAGCTGGTGCGGGTTGATCGCGACCTCGCGGAACGCCACTACGACGCCCATCGCGAAAAGCCGTTCTTTGCCGGGTTGGTGGCGTTCATCACCTCTGCGCCACTCGTGGCCGTTGCCCTCGACGGCCCGAACGCCATCTCGGTGGTCCGCGGGATCAACGGCGCGACGCGACCACACGAGGCCGCACCAGGCACCATCCGTGGCGACTTCGCGCTCGAGACCGCCCAGAACATCGTCCACGCGTCCGACGGCCCCGAGGCGGCGACGACCGAGCTGGCGCTCTGGTTCAGCCCGGCCGAGCTGCTCGACTACGAACGCGAGATCGACCGCTGGGTGCTCGCGGACGAGTAGTCCCGCGGCACGAACGCACCTTGCGGGGTATCCGCGGCGGCCGCCGAGACGCCAAACGCACCGCTCGCCGTGGCCACGGCCAGGAGCGCAAGCAACGCGGCGACCAGGGCCGCACTGAAGGCCCGGTTCGAGTCCCACGTCGTCTGCCACCAGGTTCCGGGCGCGGTCAGGTCGATGCGGGTGACGAGAGGCCGCCAGGCGGGCGGCACCGGTGGGCCGTCCGCTCGGGCAAGACCGATCGATAGCAGCCGCCCGTAGTAGACAAGCGGAGCAAGGACGCCCAGGACCACGAGCATCGCGAGGGGATCGTCGACGGCGCCAGCCACGAGCGTGCTCCGCGCCTCGAACGCCGCCAGTCCCGGGAACCCGATGCTCGCGATGACGATCAATCCGAACGCCACGGCGAGCATGGGTGATCGGGTCACCCAGCCTCGCAGCTCGAAGATCCTGCCGGTTCCGAAGGCCAGGCGAAGGCCCGCTGCCCAGGCCGCGAATGCACTGCGCGTGACGACGAGTGCCAGGATCCACAGCCGCCCGGCGCCCGACGCCTCCGGATCGAGAGCGACGAACCCCAGCAGCGCGACGCCGGCATCCCCCACGATCGAGTACCCGACGACGTGTTCGAGATCGTCCTGGATGAGCGCGGCGATCGCGGCGAGGACGATCGATGCCACGGCGATCGCGAGCACCACACCGCGCTCGGTGCCGAGGTCGACCAGCAATGGCGCGATGGAAGCGTCCGTCCAGCCGAGCCCGACGATGGCCAGCGGCGCCGCCGCGAGAACCGTGACGATCGGCAACCCGGCCTCCGGGACGGCGTCCGTCAGGCGCGCGATCCACAGGTGGAACGGGATCGCCCCAAAGCGGATAGCGACGGCGAGCGCAATTGCGAGGAATGCCAATCCGAAGACGACCGGGGGTGCGTCGAGCTGTCCAAGGTCGCGGCCAATCCAGGCCGTGGCCGCGACGGCCATGGCTCCCGCGATCGCCACCGCCCTGAGGTCGCGGACGGCGATGCTGGCCCCGATCCGATCGCCACCTGGCACCAGCGCCAGCAGCGCACCGCACAAGCCGCCGGCCGTAGCAGCGATCACGGCCGCCCGCGCATCAGTCAATGACAGGGTCACGGCGGCGACCCCGAGCGTCACCAGGGTCACCGCCGCCAGATCGCGCTGCACGCGCGACGCCAGGCCGCTGATCGCGAGCCCGAGCCCGACGAGCGACCCCATCACGAGAAACAGACGCAAATACGACGATGCCATGAGGCCTCCGTCACCCACGAGCAGTGCGTCGGTTGGCTGAAGCGCCACGGCGGCGACGGTCGCCGCAAGCAGGCCGCCGATCCCGACGAGCGGGCCCACGGATCCGCTGCCGCGGGTGGCCCACGCGATTGCCGCGAACCCAAAGGCAACGATGAGGTAGGTCGCCAGGCTCATCGGGGATCGAGGGGATGAGCGTCCGGTGGTCGGCCGACACGTTCGCCGGCATCCGGGGCCAGGTCAAAACCGGCTTCCCCGTCGGTCCGGGCGGCCACGGCGATTGCCGCCACGACGCCACCGACAACCGCCACGAGTCCGGCGGTCGCGACCTGCTCGAAGATTCCCGGGCGTCCCACCGAGGCCCACCCGGACCAGGATCCCGCCGATCGTGAGCAGGATCGCGCCAAGACCGATGCGCAGGACGTCGCGACCGTTGAACAGGGGCGCGACGGCTAGGGCCGCAAGCGCGAATCCGGCGGCCTGCGCGAGCGCCGGGCCGCCAGCTGGAGCCCCGAGGCCGTGGCTCCCGTAGCCCACGACCGCAGCGGCCGTCGCGATCAGCAGCTCGGCCGGCCAGCCGAGCCTGGACCCGCCCGTCCGTGTGCCCGGGTCGCGGCCCGCGATCCACAGGAGGTACCCGGCCAGCACCGCGCCAACGAGCCGGACGGCCAACCCGCGCGATTCGGGGAGCGGGTCGGCGAGGAATGACGCGCCGAGCAAGGCCACGACCAGGCCGAGGAGAGCGGTCCGGGCGGTGCGGGCGGATGCGGCAACGACCGCGCCGAGCAGAACCGCGAGCGCGACCCCCGCGAGGGCCGGATTCACGGCCTGGCGCTCATGGACTGGCGGTGTCCAGCTCCGGGTGGGTCGGTGTCGGCAGGATGCCGAAGACATTCACCGGCCAGTAGCGCAGCCACGCCCGGCCGATGATGTTGGCCACCGGCACCGGACCAAACGAGCGCGAATCGGCGGAGTTCGCCCGATGGTCGCCCATCAGAAACAACTCGCCCGTGGGGACCACCCAGCGGTCCTGGGCGGCGGTTGTCGGCTGGGGCGCGTCGCCCGGCTGATCGGCGTAGATGTACGGCTCGTCGAGCAGGGTGTCGTTGACGTAGACGAATCCCTCACGGATCTCGACCTCGTCACCGCCAATCCCGATCACCCGCTTGATGAACGGCGTCTCGTCGGCCGTTGCCCAGTCGTGGGGCGGGGTGAAGACCACGATGTCCCCGCGCTTGTAGACATCGAGGCGTGGCGTCAGCTTGTCGACCAGGACGTACTGATCGGGCTCCAGCGTGTGCTCCATCGACTGCTGCTGGACCTTGTACGGCTGGGCAACGAAATTCTGGATGACCAGGAAGATGATCAGGGTGAGGACGAGTGTCTCGACGATCTCGAAGAGACACCCGAGCATGGGTCGTCGGGTCACAAGACGCGCAGTATAGGGGCCGCGACTCGAACAGCGCCGCCGCCCGAATCGTGGTTGCATATCGTCGCCCGCCAGCGAGTTTGACCCGGCTTCCGCCGCCTTGTTACACTCGCCGACGGCCTGCAAGGTCCCATCCCAACGTGCATGCCCAGGGACCCAAGCCAACATCTCCCCGGAGACCAACCCTGCGTGGCGCGCCCCCCGCGCCCGGGCCGAATCGCGGTCATCAACCCTGTCGTGGAGGAGCCGAAAACCCTGATGGATGCGAGTGCGCTCCAGCTGATCATCTTGCCGGCGGGCATCATCGCGGTGCTGTTCGCGATCTACCTCGCTCGGGACGTCCTGTCGCGGGACACCGGGACAAAGGAGATGGAGGACGTGGCCGGCACCATTTTCGAAGGTGCGGTCGCATTCATCCGGCGCCAGTACACGACCATCGGGATCCTGGCCGTCGTCGGCGCCGTTGTCATCGGCATCGTGATCACGGTCTTCGAAACCGCCGAGGTTGCCGACACCGACACGTTCGGGCTCGACCTCGGGTGGCGAACGGGACTCGCCTTCATCGTCGGTGCCGCCTGCTCGATGGCATCCGGGATCATCGGCATGTACATCAGCGTGAAGGCCAACGTGCGAACCGCGGCGGCCGCCCGGCGCAGCCTCGTCGAGGCCGTCCAGGTCGCGATGCGTGGCGGCGCCGTCTCCGGCTTCCTCGTCGTGGCGCTGTCGCTGCTCGGCGTGTACGGCATCTTCACGCTCTTTGGGGGTCTGTCCGGTGGCCAGGCCACGCATGACGCGCCATTCCTGATCGTCGGCTTTGGCTTCGGCGCATCGTTCGTTGCGCTCTTCGCCCAGCTCGGCGGCGGCATCTACACCAAGGCCGCCGACGTTGGCTCCGACCTAGTCGGGAAGGTCGAGAAGGGCATCCCCGAGGACGATCCGCGTAACGCCGGCGTCGTTGCGGATCTCGTTGGCGACAACGTCGGCGACTGCGCCGGCCGTGGGGCGGACCTGTTCGAGAGCACGGCCGCCGAGAACATCGGCGCGATGATCCTCGGCGTGGGCGTCTTCACGATTGCCCTCAATGCGGGTTGGCCAAACCCCCAGGCCTGGATCTTCTTCCCGCTCGTCGTGCGCGCGTTCGGCCTGCTGTCGACGATCGTCGCGATCTTCTTCGTCCGCGGAAAAGAGACGGAGAACCCGATGAACATCCTCAACCGCGGGTACTGGGTCACCACCATCCTGTCGGTCGGAGCGCTGCTGCTGACCACGAACGTCATGCTCCAGACCAACGGCAACGCCCCGTCAGGGTTGCCCGTCTGGCTGTACTTTTTCGGGGCGGGTGTCGTCGGCCTCGCGACGAGCGTCGCCTTCGTCTACATCACCCAGTTCTACACGGCGGGCTCGTTCCGCCCGGTTCGCGAGATCGCCGAGGCATCCAAGACCGGTCCTGCGACCAACATCATCTCCGGCACGGCCGTCGGCTTCGAAACCACGTTCGTGACCGCCATCACGATCGGCATCGCGCTGATCTCGAGCCACTGGCTCGGGACGCAGGCCGGCCTCACAAACGCCGAGGGCCGGGACGTCGGCGGGATCTTTGGGACCGCCGTGGCGACGATGGCGATGCTCATGACGACCGCCTACATCCTGGCCATGGACACGTTCGGCCCGATCACGGACAACGCCGGTGGCATCGCCGAGTTCAGCCGGGCAGAGGCTGGCGCCCGCGAGATCACCGACCGGCTCGACGCCGTCGGCAACACCACGAAAGCTCTGACCAAGGGGTACGCGATCGCTTCCGCCTCGCTCGCCGCGTTCCTGCTGTTCTCCGCCTACATCGACAAGGTCAACCTGATCCTCGTCCGCCGCGGCGAGGAGATCCTCGAAATCGGTCAACCTGGCCAACGTCGAGGTGTTCGTCGCCGCCCTGATCGGCGCGATGCTCGTCTACTTCTTCAGCTCACTGGCCATCCGAGCGGTCGGCACGACCGCGCAGGCGATCATCGTCGAGGTGCGTCGCCAGTTCCGCGAGATGCCCGGGATCATGGACTACAGCCAGCGCCCGGACTACGCGCGGGTCGTCGACATCACCACGAAGGCTGCCCTGAAGGAGATGATCGCCCCGGGTGTCGTCGCGGTCGCGACGCCGATCATCGTCGGGCTGCTCCTCGGTGCGGAGGCCGTCGCCGGCATGCTCATGGTCGGCACGATCGCCGGCGTGATGCTCGCGACCGTCCTCAACAATGGCGGTGGCGCGTGGGACAACGCCAAGAAGTACATCGAGTCTGGCCACCTCAAGGACGACGACGGCAACGTGCTCGGCAAGGGCTCCGATGCCCACGCTGCGGCGGTTGTCGGCGACACCGTTGGCGACCCGTTCAAGGACACTGCCGGCCCATCGCTCCACGTCCTTGTCAAGCTTCTCGCAACGATCACCCTCGTCCTCGCACCGCTCTTCATTCGGTAACCGGCACGCGAAGCTGCGAACCTCAGTCCGCGATCGGCGCGCATGACGGTCGAGGCGAAGGCGCCGGTGAGCACCAGAGCGAGCGCACTTCGATGTGCGTGAGCGACGGCGCGGAGCCGGCAACGAACGCATCGGCCGCCAGGCGCGGCAGCCAGATCGACGGCTGCTGAGATGGACACGGTCCTACAGGCGTTGGTGATGGGGGTGGTCCAAGGCCTGACCGAGTTCCTGCCGATCTCGTCGTCGGGGCACCTGATCGTCGTTCCGTTCCTCCTCGGCGTCGACGACGTGTTCCTCAATTCCCTCGCCTTCAGCGTGATGCTGCACGTTGGCACCGTGTTCGCGCTGCTCGGTTACTTCTGGCGGGACTGGTTCCGGCTGATCCCGGCCGGGCTCGCCGCGGCGCGCGATCGCTCGTTCCGCGGCGACCAGGATCGGCGCCTGGCCTGGCTCCTGGCCGTTTCGACCATTCCCGGCGGAATAGCCGCCCTGTTGTTCGAGGACGCCATCGAGACGACATTCCGCCACGTCGGGCTCGTGGCCGTGACCCTGCTGATCGGCGCGGCGATCCTCTGGCTGGCCGATCGCTGGAGCGGGCAGCGGCGGACGATCGCGGGGCTCACCTTTCCCATTGCGGTCGCGATCGGCGCGGCGCAGGCCCTCGCCCTCGTTCCGGGCATCAGCCGCTCTGGGATCTCCATCTCTGCCGGTCAATTCGCCGGGCTCGATCGCGAGTCGGCCGCCCGCTTCAGCTTCCTCATGGCGACCCCGATCACTGCCGCGGCGGGACTGTACGAGGCATGGAAGCTCGTGAACGGCGAGGCCGGGGTCGAGCTTTCGTTGGCGCCGCTCGCCGCCGGGATGCTGGCGGCCCTGATCTCGGGGATCATCGCCATCCACGGGCTGCTGCAATTCTTGCGGACACGCTCGCTCAATGTCTTCGTCTGGTATCGCGTCGGCCTGGCCGCGGTCATCCTGATCGTCTGGCTGTCGTAGGGACACGGCAATGGAAGTGATGAAGCAGATCCGACAGCGGGCGATCCGCGACCTCGTCGAGCAGCGACCCATTCGGACCCAGCAGGAGCTTGCCGCCGCGCTCCGCGAACGGGGGTTCCGGACGACGCAGGCGACGATCAGCCGCGACGTCGCGGAGCTCGGGTTGATCAAGGTCAGCCGCGAGGGAACGGCCGCATATGCCCTCCCGCCGCGCCTCATCGAGGCGGAGACGTCAGGCGAGGACCGGCTGCGCAAGCTCCTCTCCGACCTTCCCGTGGAGTTGCATGAAGCCGGACTGCTCCTCGTGCTTCGCACGCTGCCGGGCTCGGCGCACGCAATCGCCGCGGCCCTCGATCGGGCCCGCTGGCCCGAGGTTGCGGGCTCCATCGCCGGCGACGACACGCTGTTCGTTGCCTTTCCGGACCGCGGTTCTCTCCAGCGGATCAAGCGGCGGTTGCTACGTCTGACTGAGCCGGGCTGACCACCGACGCGGGCAGGGCGCGACGCTTTGACACCCTCACGTGGCGGGACTACCATTCGCGTCCAGTTCGGAACTTCAGGCGCGCGGGACGAACGCGAGTCGCCTGGAGTTCTTTCCTTTACGAAGACCGCCGCGGCGGTTTTGCCCACATCAGCGATACCTGCACCGCGGGGACCTGTGGCCGTGAACAACAGACCAACGTATCTCTCAAAGGACGGTCTCGAGAAGCTCCGTGCGGAGCTCGACGAGATGGTGTCGGTCAAGCGGCCCGAGGTCGCCAATCGCATCCATGACGCCAAGGAACACGGCGACCTGTCCGAGAACGCCGAATACGAGGACGCCAAGAACGAGCAGGCGTTTGTCGAGGGTCGAATCCAGACGTTGGAAGCCCTGATCAAGAACGCCACGATCATCGACGAGAACCACTCGACCGACCACGTCCAGATCGGCTCGACCGTGTCGGTCGAGAGCGGCGACGGCCAGGAGCGGTTCACGATCGTCGGCTCCGCCGAGGCGAAGCCCGCCGAGGGCCGGATCTCCAACGAGAGCCCGGTCGGTCGCGCCCTGCTTGGGAAGAAGAAGGGCGAGAAGGTCGTCGTTCGCGTCCCGGCCGGCGACTTCACCTACAAGATCGTCGGCATCACCTAGTTCCGCGGGCGTCGCCATGGACTGGGCGGACGAACTCGCGGTCGGGGTTCGCGATGGCGGGCCGCAGGTCGTCAATGACTCCAAGACGCCGTCGGGGACGGTGCACGTCGGGAGCCTTCGCGGCCCGGTGATCCTCGACGTCATCACCCGCGCACTTCGCGCGAACGGCGTCGAAACGACGCTGCTCTACGGTGTCGATGACCTCGACCCGATGGACGCCCAGGCGCTCCTGACGCCCGACGCCATCGAGCGAGAGATGGGCCGCCCGCTTGCGCACGTCCCGGACCCCGTCGGAGATTGTCACGCGAGCTATGCACGGCATTTCGCGGGCATGTTCATCGACACGTTTGCCGGTCTCGGGATCCACCCCGATCGGTATTACTGGATGAGCGACATCTACCCGACAGGTGCACTCGACGAGTACATCCGCATCGCGCTGGACCGGGCGGCCCTCGTCCGCGAGATCTACCGCCGCGTGGCCAACGTCCAGCACCCGGACTCGTGGCACCCGCTATCGGTGATCTGCCCCACATGCGGCAGGATCGGCACGACGATCGTGACCGCTTGGGACGGCGACAAGGTCTTCTTCGAATGCCGTGAGAACCTCGTCGAGTGGGCGCGTGGCTGCGGCGCATCGGGCTGGATCAGCCCGTTCGGTGGTGCGGCGAAGCTGCCCTGGAACCTCGAATGGGCGGCCCAGTGGTCGCATTTCGGGGTCACGATCGAGCCGTGCGGCAAGGACCTTGCCACGGCGGGTGGGTCGCGCGATCGGAGTGACGCGATCGCCCGTGAAGTGTTCGAACGGGAACCGCCCCTCAACGTGCCATACGAGTTCCTCAACATCGGCGGCAAGAAGATGTCGACGTCCAAGGGTCGGGGCGCCGCCGCGCACACGATGGCCGAGGTGGTCCCGGCTGAACAGCTCCGCTTCCTGTTCCTGCGACCGCGTCCGAACCAGGCGATCGAGTTCGACCCCGACGGGACAGACGCCATCCCGCGTCTCTTCGACGAATTCGACCGCTTCGCCGCGGCCACGGCCGGTCACGAGGTCAAGGGCGAGATACCGCCGGGGTACGACGCGACGTTCCGGTATTCGCTCCTGGACCCGGACGCCGATGTCGCGGCCGAGGCGGCCGCCTTTCGCCCGGCCTTTTCGCACCTCGCCCTGCTCCTCCAGATCCCGGGCGTGGATGTCCACGCAAGAATCGATCGGGAGAAAGGCAGTGCGCTTGACGTGCGCGAGGTCGCCATCCTCCACGAGCGAGTCGCCGCCGCCCAAGCCTGGCTCGAGGCCTATGCGCCGGATTCGGCACGGATCGCCGTCCGTCGCGACGCCGTGCCGGAGGCCGCGGCTGTGCTCGACGCCGATCAGCGTCAATTCCTGGCCCAGCTGTCGAACCTGGCGGGTCGCGAAACGCCCGACGGCGGAGATGCGTGGCAATCGATGATCTTTTCGGTCGCCAAGATGGACGACCTTCCCCCGCGCCGCGCGTTCGAGGCGATCTACCTGGCCTTCCTTGGCCGCCCCAACGGACCGCGCGCGGGCTGGCTCCTGGCGAGCCTGGATCGCGATTTCGTGTACGAACGAACCTGGGCAGCGTCTGGCTGGACCGAAGCGGGGCCGCCCAGGCAACCGGAGCTCGTCCAATGAGCGTCGGGGTGCAACGACTGCGTGACGAGCCCGACGTCATTCGGCGGGGAGCGATCGACAAAGGCGAAGACCCTGCCCTGATCGACCGGGCGGTCGAGCTCGATGCCGAGCGACGCCGGCTCCTGGCGGAGACCGAGGCGCTCAAGGCCGAGCGGAACGCCGCTTCGAAAGAGATTGGCGAGGCGATCAAGGGTGGTGCGGCACCCGACGGTCCGGAGGTGGCGGACCTCAAGGCGCGTTCGACGGCGGCGGGTGACCGGATCAAGACCCTCGACGCGACCCTCGCCGAGACCGAAACGGCGCTGGAGGATCTGCTCCTGCGGATCCCCAACCCACCCGACCCGGACATCCCGGTCGGTGGAGAAGAAGCCAACGTGACGGTGCGGACGTGGGGCGAGCTGCTGCCCCATGAGCAGCCGGTCAGCGGTGAGACCGGCGCCGACGCGCCGGTCGGCGGCGTCGCCTGGACTCGCCGGCCGCACTGGGAGCTCGGGGACGCCCTCGGCATCCTGGACAACGCCCGTGGAGCCAAGATCGCGGGCTCCGGGTTTCCGGTGTACAAGGGCGCGGGGTCCGCGCTCCAGCGTGGATTGATCAACTGGTTCCTCGATGTCCACACCCGCGAGAACGGGATGACCGAGGTCTGGCCACCGGCCGTCGTCAACGCCGATTCTGCGCGTGGCACCGGTCAGATCCCGGACAAGGAAGACCAGATGTACGTCGTGACGCGCGATGAGCTCTATCTCGTTCCGACGGCTGAAGTCCCGGTGACCAACCTTCACCGCGATGAGATCTTCGAAGCCGACCAGCTGCCGATTCGCTACGCCGCCTACTCGCCGTGTTTCCGGCGTGAGGCTGGCGCTGCTGGCAAGGACACTCGCGGCATCCTGCGCGTCCACCAGTTCGACAAGGTCGAAATGGTCCTCTTCGAGCGCCCCGACGCGTCCGCAGCCGCGCTCGAATGGATGACCGAACGGGCGGAGATCCTGCTTCAGCGCCTGGGGCTCGCATACCGCGTCCTGCTGATGAGCACGCGGGAGATGGGCTTCACGCAGGCGCGGAAGTACGACCTCGAGGTCTGGGCGCCAGGGGTGGAACGCTGGCTCGAGGTCAGCTCCTGCTCCAACTTCCGGGACTTTCAGGCGCGTCGGATGGCGATCCGCTACCGCCCCGAGCCCGGCGCGAAGGCGGAGCTCGTCCACACCCTCAACGGCTCGGGGCTGGCCCTGGCCAGGATCGTTGCAGCGCTGCTCGAGACGTACCAGCAGCCGGACGGTTCGGTGACCGTGCCCGACGTCCTGCGGTCATACCTGGGGCGCGACGCGATCACGGCCTGACGGCGGCAACACCCCGGGCAGTGTGCCTCGGGCTCGCGCTGGCCGGACATTGCCAGATTCCCACCAGTGGGTCATTAGGTCTCGTTCCAGACCCTCGCGACCCGATCTGATCGCGATCACGAGCGTGACCGGACCTCATCGAGGTGTTTCGAGCGTGCGATCCCAGGCCCAAGGACCCGGCCATGGGAATTCGGCCGCTCGGCGAACCATTTCGCGCCAGATTCCCATCCCATGGTCTTATGGCCGCGACCGGATCCCTGGCGGATGCGCATGCAGGGTTGTCCCGCCGGCGAATGCGCTCCACGTCGGTATATCCTCAGCGCCTGGAGAGGTGGCCGAGCGGTTGAAGGCGGCGCTCTTGAAAAGCGCAGAGTTGAAAGACTTCGTGGGTTCGAATCCCACCCTCTCCGCCACTCGCGGCGGCCGTCGACGCCCAATGCGGGCGTCTTTGGGATGAGCCGCGATCCAACAAGGACCGATGGGCCGCCGCCAGCTGTTCCGCCTGGGTTGTGTGGCGGGTGCCGGTTCTCCCGGCGAGTGGAAACGCGTAGCGGCTCGGTGTTCCGACGGTGCATGCGGTCCGACACCGACCCGGCGTTTCCGCGGTACCCGGTGTTGCCGGTGCTCAGGTGTCCGGGGTTTGAGCGCCTCGAGGAATCCGGCTGAGCGCGATCAGTCGGGGGCGGGCCCATCGAGCACCTCGCGGACCTTTCGGGCGAGGTCCGACGGCAGGAATGGCTTGGCCAGGAACGCGACGCTCGAATCGAGGACGCCCTGTGCCGACAATGCCTCGCCGGCGTAGCCGGACATGAACAGGACACGCGTTTCCGGGTGGATCGTGGCGAATCGGTCGGCGAGTTGTCGACCGTTGAGGCCCGGCATGATCACATCGGTCAACAGGAGATCGATCCGCGCTTCGTGGGCGGCCGCGGCGTCCAGGGCCGCCTTGCCGTCCGCTGCCGCGATGACGCGATAGCCGGCTCGCTCGAGCAGCATGGCCGTGAGGCGACGGACCGACTCTTCGTCCTCAGCCAGCATGACGGTCTCGTGTCCGCCTTCGGGCGCTCCGGTTGAGCTCGCGTCTGGCACCGCGTCCGCGTGCGGATCGGCCTGGCGTGGCAGGAATGCCTGGAACGTGGTTCCTTCGCCGACCGTGCTCTTCACATCGACATGGCCGCCGGATTGCTCGACGATGCCGAGGACCGTGGCGAGGCCGAGACCGGTGCCTCGCCCGCGTTCCTTTGTCGTGAAATACGGCTCGAAGATCCGCCCGAGCGTGGCCGCATCGATACCGACCCCGGTGTCGCTGACCGAGATGGAGACGTAGCGGCCCTCGCGCCCCTCCGGACGGTCGGCGAGGTCGTTGCCATCGAGCGTCACGTTGGCTGTCGAGAGGACGATCGAGCCGCCACTTTCGAGCGCGTCGCGTGCGTTCACGACGAGATTGAGGATGACCTGGTCGAGCTGGCCGACGTCGGCCTGGACCCAGCCTAGATCGGGCGCTAGCTCGGTGCGCAGCTCGATGTCCTCGCCGATCAGCCGTCGAAGCATTGGCTCGATGTCGGACACGACCGCGTTGAGGTCGACCGGCTCCGGTTGCATCAGGCTCTGTCGCCCGTACGCGAGCAGCTGCCGGGTAAGCGTCGCCGCCCGCGCCGCCGCCGCGTTGATCGCGGCGATGTCGACCTGGAGGGGATCGTCCGCGTCGAAGGTCTGCGCCAGGAGCTCGCCGTGCCCGGTGATCGCGGTCAGCAGGTTGTTGAAGTCGTGGGCGATCCCACCGGCCAGCCGCCCGACGCTCTCCATCTTCTGCGCGTGGCGAAGCTGGCTCTCGAGCTCGCGTCGTGCCGTCACGTCCAGTGCTACGCCGACGAGCCGGACCGGCTCACCGAATGCATCGCGCACGACGCGGCCCTGCGTGACCAGCTGCACGGTCTGGGCGCCGGGCGGTCCCATCCGGCATTCAGCCACGTACTCGCCGTCGGTGGCGGTCGCCCGTTCGAGCGCTTGCCGGAGGGTCTGGCGGTCGTCGGGATGGACCAGCTCCACGAGCGCCTCGTAGGTCCCGCCAAAGGACCCCTTCGGGATCCCGACGATCATCTCCAGGCTCTCCGACCATCGGATGGTGCCCGCCGTCATCTGCCAGTCCCAGGTGCCCATCCGACCGGCTTCGAGCGCGAAGGCCAGCTGTTCCTGGCTCTCCCGCAGCGCATCCTCGGCGGCGTGGCGCTCGCTGACGTCACGGAAGATGACGGTGGTGCCGGGTTCGGTTCCCAGCCCGAGGTCGGCGACCGTGGATTCGGCCCAGAACGTGCTGCCATCCGCTCGACGAGCCTCCAGCTCGACCGGGCGGCGGCTGTCCGCACCGACACCGGCTCCCGGGTCGTCAACCGGACGAGGCCCCGTATTGGCCCGAGCGCGATCGAGCTCGATCACGGCCGACACGGGCTGTCCGATGACGTCATCCGACATGGACCCGACGATCCGTTCCGCGGCTTCGTTGAACATGACCACGCGATCGTTGCGGTCGGTGACCACGATCGCATCAGGCGCCGCCTCGAGGAGCAACCGGTAGCGGCCCTCCGACCGACGGATCCGCCGAACGAACCAGATGAACACGGTGCCGGCGATTGCAAGGAGCAACGCGGTGGCCGCGGAGGCGATGATGAACAGCAGGTCCCTGACCCATCGGGCGCCCTCGCCAAGGACGGCGGAGAAACGGTCTTCGAGACGGGTGAGGCGTTCGTTCAGCAGCCCGATATCGGCCACGATCGCCTCGACGGCCGCAGGATCCGGGTTTCCGGCCGCGATCTCATCGTGGAGGCGGGTCCCATCGGTGACGAGCTGATCGATCAAGCCGTCGCCCTCGGTCCAGATCGCGATCGCCTGGTCGATGTAGCTCACTCGCCGGAAGACCCGGAACGTGTTGATCAGGGTCGGGATGTCAGCGGGGTGATTGAGTCCCTGTGCGAACCCGCCGTAGGCAATCTGGAGGTCCGGGTCGGGCTTCTCGAGCTCGACGCGCGCGATCTTGTCGCCCAGCGGGATGGCGATCGCATCGAGATACGCCTCGTACTCGGCTTCTTCGTGCGCTCCGGCATAGCGGATCAGATGGAAGACGGCGTCCTTCTGTCCCTTGCTGTACAACCCTTCACCGCCAACGAAGGCGCGCACCCCGGTCTCGACCTGCAGGCTGAAGTAGAGGATCGCGAGGAGGCCGATCGCGGTGAGCACCAGCATGGCGATGCCCGCCCACAATCGCCCCCACTGGGAGTCGCTGGTGGCTGGAACGCGGGTGACGGTCAAGGGACACCCCGGCTCGGTCTACGGTCGCGGGCTACGATACCCCGCGCCGATCCGCCCGCCACCCCGGACGCCTGGGGCATGGCAGGAGTTGACGGTCCAGACCGACCGACCCATACTCCGCGGACATCGCGAAGAATTGGGCTGTGAACGGGACGAGTACCCGTCGCACGTCGACCCAGAGATCCGGCGGCTGGTGCGAGCCGGAACGACGACGACAGGGAATGGACCCGGGAGCCTCCGGACCGAACGCCACGCGGCATTGCCGCAGACGCCAGTAGGCTCCGGCGCAGAGCGCCAGCGATACAGGGCAGCGCCGATCGGTCGCCGCGGATGCGGGACGCCCCGTCGGTCACGAGAGTGCGGCATCGCCGAATGAGGGTGGCACCGCGGAAGGCACGACCTTTCGTCCCGGGAGACGAAGGTCGTTCTTGATTCCCGAGGCCGAACGCATGACCACAGCAGACCCGATCAGCCTGGCGCAGACCCAGCGCCTGGCTGCCAATGCCGACACGATCCTGCTGCGCGCCACGCGTCCGGCCGATCTGGAGACACCCATCGGGGCGTTCCTGCGCCTCGACGATGGCGGCCCGGCCTACCTGCTCGAATCGGTCGAAGGCGGCGAGCGCCTGGGTCGCTATTCCTTCCTGGGCGTGGGCCCCCGGCGGCTCCTCGAGGTCAATGGCGACCAGGCCCGGATCCAGACCCGGCCGGTGACCGAGCCCGTCTACGATCCGAATCTCCCGTTCGAGACGGCGGTGGTCAGCGACCCGCTCGCGGCGATCCGCGCGTTCGTGCCTCGCCGCCGGGTCCAGCCGACCGAGGGCATGCCGCGCTTCACTGGTGGGGCGGTCGGCGCGATCGCCTACGACGCGATTTCCAGCTTTGAGTCGAGCGTCCCACTCCCGCACCGCGACCCGGTCGGCGTGCCGCTGGCCGCCTTCATCGAGACCGACCTCGTGCTCGTCTTCGATCACCTGACGCACACGTTGTCTGCGATCGCGTCGCTCCATACCGAGACGCCCAACCTCGAGGCGCGCTACCGGATCGCGGAAGCTGCCATCTTCGGGGCCCTCGAACGAACCTCGCGCCCGAGCGCTTCAGAGCTCAACGGGGCCACGGGGCGGTCGCCCGATGGCAGGTCCGGTCAGGCGGCGGAGCCGGGCCGCCCGGTCGAGACCAGCCTGGGACGCGAGGAGTACGTCCACGCGGTCGAGGTGGCCAAGGACGCGATCGCGGCCGGGGAGGCGATCCAGGTCGTGCTCGCCCGCCGCCAGTCCTTCGATCTGCCACTCGACCCGTCCACGGGCGCCACCCTCGAGGGGGTCGGCCTGTACCGCGCCCTCCGTCGGATCAACCCGAGCCCGTACCTTTTCTTCGTCCGTACGCCGACGTTCGAGGTGGTGGGAGCCTCACCGGAGCTGCTCCTCCAGGCGGAGGGCGATCGACTGACCACCCATCCCATCGCCGGCACGCGACCGCGTGGCGCAGATGCCCGCGAGGATGCCCTGCTCGCGGAGGAGCTCCAGCGGGACCCCAAGGAACGCGCCGAGCACGTGATGCTCGTCGACCTCGGGCGCAACGACCTCGGTCGCGTCTCCCGACCGGGCACGGTCACCGTCAGCAAGTACATGGAGGTGGAGCGATACAGCCACGTCCTGCACCTGGTCAGCCACGTCGAGGGTCGCCTCAAGCCCGAGCTAGATGCCCTCGACGCGCTCCGTTCGGTGTTCCCGGCCGGCACCCTGTCGGGCGCGCCCAAGATCCGGGCGATGCAGCTGATCGCCGCGGCCGAAGGCGAGCGACGCGGTCTCTACGGTGGCGCCGTTGGGTACCTGGGCTACGACGGCAACCTCGATACCGCGATCACGATCCGGAGCGCCGTCCTCAAGGATGGCCAGGCACACGTCCACACCGGCGCCGGGATCGTCGCCGGGTCCGTCCCCGAGCGCGAATTCGAGGAGACCGAGCACAAGGCGGCAGCCCTCCGCCGGGCGATCGACATGGCGTCCGGCGTCGTCGAGCCCGCGCCGGCCGAAGCCGAGGAGGCGCTCGCGGCCGCTGCCGCCCAGGCCTCCGGCGCCACCCCGCAGGGCGGTGCGTCGTGATCCTCGTCATCGACAACTACGACAGTTTCACGTTCAACCTTGTCCAGGCGCTCCAGGCATCGGGCGCCGAGGTTCGGGTCGTCCGCAACGACGCCATGAGCGGCGATGAGATCCGCACGCTGGCCGACGACCGCGTCTCGGAGCTTCGCGGGATCGTCATCTCGCCGGGTCCCGGAGACCCAGATGACGCGGGGGTGTCGGTCGAGTCGGTCCGGATTGCCGCGGAGCGCGGGATCCCGCTGCTCGGGGTCTGCCTGGGAATGCAGTCCATGGCTGCGGCGTTTGGCGCGACGATCGTTCGGGCGCCCACGCTGGTTCACGGGGAAGCCACCGAGGTCACGCACGACGGCGCGGGTCTGCTAGAGGGCATGCCACCCTCGTTCATGGCGGCGCGCTACCACTCGCTTGCGGTCGACCCGGCAACCCTGCCGCCCGAGCTCCGGGTCACCGCGATGAGCGAGGTCGATCGCGTCGTCATGGGCATCCGCCACGTCGCCCTGCCGCTCGAGGGTGTCCAGTTCCACCCGGAATCGGTGCTCACGCCCTACGGCCCGCACCTGTTGGCCAACTTCCTCCGCCAGGCCGGTGAGGGTGAGGCGTCGCGTCTCGACGCCGTGAGCGGATCGTTCGCGACCGGCGGGATGGCCGAATCCGTCGAACCCACGCCGGCGGACGCCCGGGGGATCCCCGCGGGGGGCCGCGCCGGAATCCGGCGCGACCAACGATGAGCGACCACGTTCGAGCCGCCCTGGCGGCCATCGTCGCGGGCGGCACGCTCTCATTCGAGGATGCGCGTGTCGCGATGGGCTCGGTGATGGACGGCGAGGCGACGGCATCCCAGCTCGCCGCGCTCCTCATGGGACTCCGGATGCGCGGCGAGACCGTGGACGAGCTGGCCGGGTTCGCGACCGCGATGCGTGAACGCGTCGTCCGGGTCGACGCGCCCGATGGCGCGATCGACGTTGTCGGGACCGGCGGCGACGGGAGCGGCACGTTCAACATCTCGACGACCGCTGCGCTCGTGGCCGCGGCTGCCGGCGTCCCGGTCGCCAAGCACGGGAACCGCGCGATCACGTCGCGGGCGGGCTCGGCGGACGTGCTCGATGCGCTCGGGATCCGGATCGACCATGACGCGGCGTCGGCCGGCGCGGCGCTTCGAGACGCCGGGTTCGCCTTCCTGTTCGCCCCCAACTTCCACCCGGCGATGAAACATGCCGGGCCGACCCGACGCGAGATCGGTGTCCGCACCGCGTTCAACATGCTCGGCCCGTTGACGAACCCGGCCGGGACCAGGCGCCAGCTCCTGGGGGTCGGCGATCCGGCCGCCGCGGCACGGATGGCCGAGGTGGTGCGCGTCCTCGGCACCGAGCGGACATTCGTGATCCACGGCGACGGTGTTGACGAGCTGCCACTCGACGGCAGCGGCGTGGCCTACATCGTGGCCGGCGACGTCGTCGAGCGGCACCCGATCGACGCCGCGGCGCTCGGGTTCAAGCGGGTCGCGACCAACCGGTTGTCCGGCGGCTCGCCCGAAGAGAACGCCCGGATGACGGAGGCCATCCTTCGCGGTGAGCCGGGGAGTCGGCGCGACGTCGTCCTGCTCAATGCGGGCGCCGCATTACTGGTGGCCGGTGTCGTCGAACAGATGGAGGACGGGATCGAGCGGGCGGCGCTGACCATCGACGCCGGGCTGGGGGCGGAGCTGCTCGAGCGATTGCGAGCCGAGCGACGAACGGCAGAGGCCGCGGCGACCGCCACCGCGACTGCGGCCCCGCCGGGATCTGCGACGGGCGCCGGGGCGCCAGCATGACCGTCGCTGCGCCGCGCCCGGCGACCCCCGGACGAGCGCCAACCCGACCAAACGTCGTCGAGCGGATCGCCGAACGCCGGCGGACCGATGTCCGGGAGGAGCTCGATCGGATCGGGCTGGCCACGCTCAGGGATGCCGTCGCCGCGGCGCCCACCGCTCGACCTGTCGCCGAGCGCCTGGCGGCCCCCGGTCTCCACCTGATCGCGGAGGTCAAGCGAGCCTCGCCATCGGCCGGCCAGATCGCCTCGGCCGACGATGACATCGTCGCGCGAGCCCGCGCCTACGAGGCCGGCGGGGCGGCGGCGATCTCGGTCCTTTGCGAGCCACACTGGTTCGGGGGCGCGGTCGAGGATCTGCGACGCATTCGCGACGCGGTCACGGTGCCCGTCCTCGCCAAGGACTTCGTCGTCGAACCGGCGCAGCTCCAGCTCCTTCGCGCCGCCGGCGCCGATCTCGTCCTGCTCCTGGCCGTCCTCCATCCCGCCCGGCGCCTGGCCCGGCTCGTCAGGATGGCGCTCGACCTCGGGATGGAGCCCTTCGTCGAGGTGCACGACGCGCGCGAGCTGGAACGAGCGCTCGCGACCGATGCCCGGCTGATCGGGCTCAACAACCGGGACCTGCGAACGCTCGAGGTCGACGTCGAGCGCGCCGGCAGGCTCCGTCCCCAGGTGCCGGACGATCGCCTGGTCATCGCCGAGTCGGGCGTTCGCGATCCGGCCCAGGTTGGCCGATGGCGCGCGCTCGGCTTTGATGGGGCGCTGGTCGGCGAGGCGCTCATGCGCGATCCGCACCCGGCCGCCGCGGTCGCAGCATTCGTGTCGGCGGGTCGCGCGCCGGGCGATCCGGCCAACCTCGGCCGCCGCCCGTTCGTCAAGATCTGCGGCGTGACCGACGCGGACGGTGCCCTCGCCGCGGTCCGCGCGGGTGCCGATGCGATCGGGCTCAACATCGTGGCCGGGACGCCGCGTGCGCTCAGCCTCATCGAGGCGGCCGCGCTCGCCCGGTTGATCCGGTCGGCCACGGGAGCCGGCGCCCGGCCCCTGATCGTTGCCGTGACGGCCGACGCGTCCCGTGATCTGCTCGCCGCGATCGATGCCGCGATCGATCCTGACGTCGTCCAGCTGAGCGGGACGGAGTCCGTGCGCGATGCCGCGAAGATCGCCCGGCGCACGTGGAAGGTCCTCCACCTGCCCGCCGAACCGACCGACCAGCGGCCCGGTGTCGCGGACCTGGTCGCGCGGGGGCATGCCTACCTCGCCGGCGGTGTCGAACGGCTCCTCCTCGACACCGCCGGCGGGCCACACCCTGGTGGGACCGGCGCTGCGCGTCGCCACGGCCCTCGCGACGGCGGTTGCTCGAGAGTTGCCCGTCCTGCTAGCAGGCGGACTGACGCCGGCCAATGTTGCGGACGCGGTGCGCGCCGCTTCCACTCGTCGGGGTCGACGTGGCCTCGGGCGTGGAGCGGCCACGGGTTCCCGGTCTCCGTCCGACCAAGGACGCATTCCGGGTCGCGCTCTTCACCAAGCGCGCCCGCAGCGCCCGCGACGATCGGCCCAACCTGCCGTTCGCGCCGACGCCCGTCCACGCCGGTCTTCTCGATGCCGACGGGGCGGGTCGCTGGGGCATGGAACGCGACTTTGGGGGGCGTTTTGTCCCGGAAACGCTGATGGCGGCGCTCGAACAGCTCGAGGTAGCCTATGCCGGCCTCCGCCACGATCCGGTGTTCTGGGCCGAGCTGCGTGAGCTCCTGGCCCGGTTCGGCGGCCGGCCCACACCGATCTACCGGGCGGATCGCCTCGCCGGCGCGGTGCTCGAGGAGGCGGCCCGGCTGGCCGCTCCGGGCGGCCAGCCCGTCGGGTCGCTGCGCCTCTATCTCAAGCGAGAAGACCTCGCCCACACCGGCGCCCACAAGCTGAACAACGCGCTGGGTCAGGCGCTCCTCACTCGTCGGCTCGGCAAGACGCGGGTGATCGCCGAGACCGGCGCCGGACAACACGGCGTCGCCACCGCGACGGCCTGTGCGCTCCTGGACCTTCCGTGCGTCGTGTACATGGGCGCCGAGGATATCGAGCGGCAAGGCCCAAACGTGCTCCGGATGCATGCCCTGGGGGCCGAGGTCCGCTCCGTCACCTCGGGCACGGCGACGCTCAAGGATGCGGTCAACGAAGCGATGCGCGATTGGGTGACAAACGTCCAGACCACCCATTACGTGCTCGGCTCGGCGATGGGCCCGCATCCGTACCCCACGATCGTCCGCGACCTCCAGCGTCGAATCGGGGACGAGGCCGCCGCTCAGCTCGAAACCATCGCCGGGCGTCTGCCGGATCTCGCCATCGCCTGCGTGGGCGGTGGCTCGAACGCGATCGGTCTCCTCGCCCGGTTCATCGGCGAACCAGGCGTCCGGCTGGCGGTGGCGGAAGCGGCCGGTGACGGGATCGAGACCGGGCGGCACGCCGCGGCCATCCTCGGCGGCACACCGGGCATCCTCCACGGCTCGCGGTCGTTGATGCTCCAGGACGCCGATGGCCAGGTGATCGAGGCGCACTCCGCCTCGGCCGGCCTCGACTATCCGGGGATCGGCCCGCAGCTGGCGGCCCTCGCCGAGGCCGGCCGGATCTCGGTCACCCCTGCGACCGACCGCGAGGCGGTCGCCGCCATGCGCACGACGACGCGGACCGAGGGGATCCTCCCGGCGCTCGAAACGGCCCATGCCATTGCCGCGTTGCCAAAGTTGCTCGCCGACGGTGGTTCGCGCGGCGACGGATGGCCCGCCGATCTGCTGGTGCTCCTCGGCTTCTCGGGCCGTGGCGACAAGGACCTCGCGGCCCTCGAACGGTTTGCCGACGTTCAGCCGTGGAAGAGCGACCGATGACGTTGCTTGCCACGGAGCCACCCACGCCGGCCGAGGCCGGTACGAACGACACCGCGGGCGCTCGCCGCATCGCCGAGGCATTCGCGCGTGCGCGGGCGAGCAACCGTGCGGCGCTGATCCCGTATGTCGTCGCTGGCTACCCGGACGCCGACACGAGTCTTGCCGCGGCGCTGGCGGCGGCGGACGCCGGCGCCGACATCCTCGAAGTTGGCCTCCCGTATTCGGATCCGCTGGCCGATGGCGCGACCCTGCAGCGGGCATCGGGCGTCGCGCTCGCCGCCGGGGCCACCTTCGAGGGATCGCTCCGCTTGCTCGAACGGATCGGCGCCGCCAGGCCGAACCTGCCGCTCGTCCCGATGGCGTACGCCAACCAGGTGCTCGGTGCAGGAGACGGCGAGGCGGTTGCGAAACGATTGGCGGGTGCGGGCGCGGCCGGCGTGATCGTCGCCGACCTGACGCCCGACGAGGGGGCGGCCTTCGAAGCGGTCGCTCGCCGTGTTGGACTCGCCGTGGTCTATCTCGTGGCGCCCACGACGCCGGCAGCTCGAATGGCCAGGATCGC
Organism: uncultured Chloroflexia bacterium; assembly: GCA_963731865.1. Taxonomy (GTDB): domain Bacteria; phylum Chloroflexota; class Limnocylindria; order Limnocylindrales; family CSP1-4; genus SPCO01. The sequence continues at coordinate 375,014 of CAVSXG010000006.1, forward strand.
CGCGCGAAGCGGCGGGTTCCTCTACTGCGTCTCCCTCGTTGGCGTCACTGGCGCCCGGACGTCGCTGCCCTCGACCGTCGGGCGGCTGATCCGCGAGGTTCGAGCCGTATCGCCGGTCCCGGTCGCGGTCGGGTTTGGCGTGAGCCGACCGACGCACGTCCGCGCTATCGCCAGGGCCGGAGCGGACGGGGTCATCGTGGCCTCCGCCCTGGTCGACGCGCTCGGTCCGGACGGCCACGACGTGGACGCGATGGCCAGGCTCGTCGGGACGCTGCATGGCGCTACTGCGCGCTGAACGAGGCGCCGGCGCCCGTACCCTGATCGGCATGGTCACGAGGGGGTCCATTCCGTGAGTCGTCGGATCGCGGTGGCCCTTGAGACCGCGCCCAAGAAGACGTTCGCGACCGCAGTCGACTGGCCTGGATGGTCTCGATCCGGCAAGACCTCGGAGCTCGCGCTCGAGGCGCTCGCCGCCTACGCGCCGCGGTACGCCATCGTGGCCGCGGAGGCCGGGGAGACGTTCCTGGACCAGGTGGCCGCCGCCGATCTGGATGTCATCGAGGAGAGCGAAGGCGGCGGCGGCACCGATTTCGGCGTCCCGAGCCACGTGACCGACGCCGATCGACGGCGAACGACCGCGAAGGAGGCCGACCGATTGCGGCGGCTGGTGGCAGCCGCCTGGACCGTATTCGATCGCGTAGCTGCGTCAGCTCCAGCCGAGTTGCGCAAGGGACCCAGGGGCGGTGGCCGCGACCGCGACAAGATGATCGGGCACGTGATGGAGGCCGACGGTGCCTACGCTCGGGAGATCGGCCTTCGGCTGAAGCCGCCGGACCCCGCCCAGCGCGCAACGGTCGAGGCCATGCGCGCGGCCATCCTTGACTCCTTGGCACGCCGTCCGACGGGTCGCCCCTGGCTGATCGGAAGTGGACCGCCCGCTACGCCGCGAGCCGGATCGCGTGGCACGCCCTCGATCATGCCTGGGAGATGGAGGACCGCTCGGAGCCGGAATAACCGCCATTCCGTCGCGCGCGGCATCGTCGCGGGCGCACCGAGCGTGCGACAGCGTTGAGCGGGCTGATTTGGCCTTGCGGGCGAGCACCCACAGAAACGGCACCGGGCCGTCCGGTTCGTTCGTGTCGAGGACCTCGTCGATCACGATCTCGAACCCGGCCGTGCCGAGCAACTCGCGGGGCGACGACGCCGTCAAACGAGCGATCCGGGAAGTCGACCGCCCCGACGTCGCCAACGACAAAGGTGGCCCCCGGGACATTGCGCCTGGCACGAGCAATTTGCTCGCCCGAAATGTCCAGCCCCGTCACCACGAACCTGGCGGCGAGTGACTTGGTGGCCGGGACACCCGCGCCGCATCCGATGTCGAGGACGCGAGCCCCGGGCTTGAGGCGTGCCGAGAACTCGACGAGCATCCGGTCGCGCGGATCGGCTTCGATCTGCGCGGCCCACTCGAGGTATGGATCGGCGATGGCGTCATAGCCATTCGCGACGATCCGCTTTCGGTGGTCCTTCATCAGGGCGCCAGCCTAGTGCGGGCCGAGTCAGGTGCGAGACCGGATCGCCCGGTCGACCAGCTCCACGACCGCGGCGGGTGCGACCGGTGCTGAATCGGCAGCCAGCCCGACCGCCCCCGCGGCGGCGCCGATCACCCGGTCAGCGGTCCAGCCGGCAGCTCGGAGGTCTCGGACGCCGGTGTCGCCGTCTGCCTTCGAGAGCTTGGCGCCACCCGACTTTCGGATCAGGGGGTGGTGCGCGAAGACCGGTGGCTCGGCACGGCCGAGAAGGCGCCCCAGCCGAATCTGCGAAGCCGTGGCTTCAGCAAGATCCTCGCCTCGAACGACAAGCGTGATCGACTGTCGAAGATCGTCGACGACCACCGCAAACCCGTAGGTCCAGTTGCCATGTCGATCGCGGACCGCCGGATCGCCGGACGCGGTCGAATCGCCGGCGGACGGGCCAAGGATCCGATCCCGCCACCGTTCGAGCCCCGGCCCGATGGCCACCCGGAGTGTGAGGTCGTCACTCTCCGGAAGCCCCCGAGTCCGACATCCGCCAGGGCAGCCAGGACCGCGCCATGACCCACCGTGCGCGGTCGCCCACGCGGCGAAGGTTGCTCGCGTGCAATCGCAGGAATACACGATCCCCTGCGTGCGGAGGCGACCGAGGGCGCTCTGATACGGCTCGGCGTTCTCTCGCTGACGGACCGGCCCGGCGTCCGGCTGGAAGCCAAGCCAGTCGAGGTCCTCGAGGATCGCAGCATCGAACGCGGGCCGGCTCCGTTCGCGATCGTGGTCTTCGATCCGGAGCAGGACGCGCGATCCGGTCAACCCGGCGAGGCCCCAGACCCAGATCGCGTTGGCAACGTGCCCAAGGTGGAGGAATCCGGTTGGTGCCGGCGCAAAGCGGGTCCAACCGGGCTCAGTCGACGTCGTCCGTCCTCGCCGCCGTGCGTTCGCGGTCGCGCGCCTCGAGCGCTCTTGTCGCCGCCATGAGCCGTCGGTAGAGCGCCAGCAGGTCGGCCTGCGCGAGGGGGCCCTGGTTGGCCATCGTCACCCGCAGGAGGACCTCGCGCTCGCGGTCGCCGTCGCGGATTGCCCGCCAACCGAGTGCGGTCTTTGTCCGCCCGACGTCACGCGCCAGCTCGGCGCGCTCATTGAGGAGCGCGACGATCCGCCGGTCCAGGGCGTTGATGCGCTGCCGCAGCCGGCGCAGCTCGCCGGTCTCCGGCTCGGGTTTCGTCACGCCGCGCCTCCGAACCGTCGGGCGATGGACTGGAGCGCCACGTGATAGCCCTGTGCTCCGAGCCCGACGATCGATTCGAGCGCAATGTCGTGCAGGAAGTTGACGTGTCGGAACGGCTCGCGTTTCGACGGATCCGACAGGTGCACCTCGATGAACGGCCGCTGGACGCCGAGCAGCGCGTCGCGGAGGGCCACGCTCGTATGGGTCAGGCCGCCGGCGTTGACGATCGCGACGTCGAAATCGCGCTTGTGGAGCCGATCGATCAATGCCCCTTCGTGGTTGGATTGGAAGAAGGCGACGCCGAGGCCGAGCTCCGCCGCGCGCGCCGCGATCCCGGCGTGGATCGCCTCGAGCGACTCATGGCCGTAGATCTCGGGCTCGCGCGTGCCGACCAGGTTGAGGTTCGGTCCCTGGAGCACGAGGACGGTGGTCACCGACGACTCGCCGCGGCCAGCATGGACGAAGCGGCTCGTTCGACGATGTCCGGCTCGATGTCGTCGCGGACGATCACGCCGTCCGCGGTCGGCAACACCCAGCGAAGCCGTCCCTCCGCGTGCTTCTTGTCCATGGCGAGATGGCCTAGGACGGTGTCGGGCGAGTAGGGGAGCAGCTCCATCGCCAGCCCGAGGCGGTCGAGCAGGCGGGTGATTCGATCGAACCGGGCCACCGGGGTGACGCCGACCTCCGCGCCGATGTGCGCTGCCGCGCGCAACCCGTAGGCGACGGCTTCCCCGTGCAGCAGCCCGCCAAACCCGGCTGCTGCCTCGACGGCGTGGCCGAGCGAGTGCCCGAGGTTCAGGGTGATCCGGCCGTTCCCGGTTCGCTCGCGCTCATCCGCCATCACCACCTCAACCTTGGCCCAGGCGGCGCGCTCGACCATCTCGGCGATGGCGCCAGAACCGAAGGGGCCGGGATCGCCGGCGGCGATCGCCTCACCGTCCGTTTCGAGCAACGCAAACAGGCGTTCGTCGCCGAGCACCGCCATCTTGACCGCTTCGCCGAGCGCGGCGCGAACCTGGCGGGCCGGGAGGGTTCGGAGCACCGATACGTCGATCACGATGGCCGTCGGCTGGTGGAACGCCCCGACGAGGTTCTTGCCCTCCGGGAGGTCGACGCCGGTCTTGCCGCCGATCGCGGAGTCGATCTGGGCAACCAGCGTGGTCGGGACCTGGATGAACCTGACGCCCCGCAGATATGTTGCGGCGAGGAAACCCGCTGTGTCGCCGAGCGCCCCGCCTCCGATCGCCACCAGCGGCTCTGCCCGCTCCACCTTGAGCGACGCGAGCTCGCTGGCCGCCGCCTCGACGACAGCCAGCCGCTTGGCGGCCTCGCCCTGCGGGAGCAGGACCCGGACGACCTCGACGCCACGCTCGCGGAGCCCCGCGGCCGTTCGTTCGCCGACGGCCTCCCAGGCACCCGGTTCGCTGACGACGACCGCGCGCGGCGCATTCAACTGCGCTAGCTCGGCGGCCAGGGCATCCACGAGAATCCCTTCGCCGATGACGATCCGCCCGATCGGAGTCGTCGCCCGGAGCAGCACTGTGCCGTCGCTCGTGACACCAACCAGGCCGGAGAGGCGGCGCTCGATGGCGTCGACGACGCCGCCAACCTCGGCCACGCCTGACTGGTGGATCGTCGCCGCGGCGTAGAACCGCTCGCGGCGGCCCGCGAGGTCACGGATCGTCCCGATCGGGTCGCGGCCGGTGACGAGCGGTCGCACGTGCGGCGAGCGCCGCAGGCGTTGGGCAAGCACCTCGGGTCGTCCATCCAGCCATACCGGCAACCGGTCGCGATAGAGGGCCCAGCGGTTCCTGGGATCGACGACCGCGCCACCACCCGTGGCGATCACGCGACGGACGTCGGGTTCGGCGTCCGCCGGGCCCAGGTCCTCGATTGCCGAACGCTCCAGCGCGCGGAAGACCGGCTCCCCATCCTCCGCAAAGATCTCGGGGATCGTCCGGCCGGTCGAGCGTTCGATGCGCTCGTCAAGGTCGATAAAGGACGCGGCATGACGATGGGCAAGCCGCTTGCCGATGACGCTCTTGCCGCTCCCGGGCAGCCCGACCATCACGACGTCCATCGTCGGCTCAGTCGTCCCCGCCGGACCCGGCTTCGTCCGTGCCGGTCAGGCCGTGTGGCGTCGCGAGCTCGGTCGCGCCGGTCCGACCGTCGGACCCGGCATCCGGGTCGCGGCGGCCGCCGGCGACCGGGGCCTCGGGCGTCGCGGCGATCCGGGCGAGGTAGCGATCCAGCCCGTCACGCACGTCACCGATCGTGTCGCCGCCGAACTTCTCGAGGACGAAGGAGGCCAGCGTCAGCATCACCATCGCCTCGGCCACGACACCGGCCGCAGGCACGACGCTGATGTCGCTCCGTTCGTAGTGGGCCTTGTCGACCGCCTCGCCCGTCACGAGATCGGCGGACGGTAGCGGTCGGGCGAGGGTCGAAATCGGCTTCACGGCACCCCGGACGACGAGCGGCTCACCGTTCGTGACACCACCGGTGAGTCCACCCGCGTTGTTCGTGCGATGGACCCAGCGCCCGTCGTCCGTCCGACCCTCGATCACGTCGTGGACCGCCGATCCGAACAGCCGTGTCTGCTCGAACCCCAGGCCGAACTCGACGCCCTTCACGATGTTGATGCTCATGACCGCCGCAGCCAGCGCGGCATCCAGGCGGCGATCCCAGTGGACGTAGGAGCCGAGCCCCACCGGCAATCCGTGCACGACCACCTCGAAGACCCCACCGACCGTGTCCCCAGCGGATCGCGCCTCGTCGATCCGGGCGATCATCCGCTCCTCGGCCGCTGGATCCGGGCAGCGGAGCGGTGACTCGTCGGCCTCCTCGCGCGACCGGGTGCAGGCGGCGGGGTCCACGGCGACGCCGCCGACCTCGGCCGTGAACGACCACGTCTCGATCCCGAGCTCGCGAAGGAACAGCCGGGCCACGCTGCCGGCGGCCACGCGCGCCGCTGTTTCTCGGGCGGACGCCCGCTCGAGAACGTTCCGGACGTCGTTGAAGCCGTACTTGAGGGCACCTGCGAGATCCGCGTGCCCCGGCCGCACGCGCGTCACCGGCGTCGCCTTCTTGTTGCCCTCGGCGGCGGCGGTGAACAGGGCATCGGCGGCTTCCAGGTCGAGCGGCTCGACCGACATCACCTGCGTCCAGTTCTCCCAATCGCGGTTGCGGACCAGGAGCAGGATCGGGGAGCCGAGGGTCAGGCCATGGCGGATCCCGCCCAGGATCTCGGCGCGGTCCTGTTCGATCGCTTGGCGAGCCCCGCGACCGTAGCCCCGTTGGCGCCGCGCCAGGTCGATGGCGAGGTCGTCAGCCGTGATCGCCAGGCCCGCCGGGATCCCCTCGATTGTGACGCCCAGCGACGGGCCGTGGGATTCACCCGCGGTCAGGTATCGGAGGGCGCCCATGATCCGCGTCGCCTGTTCGTCGTCGCTCGGCCGTCAGTCGGCCGCGCCGGCCGTTGCGGCCTCGCTCGGGGCGTCGGTCTTCTCCCCGGTCGGCTCGCCCTCGGCGGACTTGAGTCCACCTGCGCGTGCTTCCGCCAGCTTCTCCTGCATGAGCTCGAGCGGTGCCGGCTGGCCGGTCCACAGCGTGAACGCCGCGGCGCCCTGGTGGAGGAGCATCAGCTCGCCGTCGGCCACCGTGCAACCCGCAGTGGCTGCGTCTCGCAGGAGTCGCGTGCGCGCATAGATGAGGTCGAGCACCATGAGCTCCGGGTTGAGCGCTTCCGCCGGGATCGGGCTCGCGTCGCTCGACAAGCCGATCGACGTCGCGTTTACGAGCACCTTGGCCTTGGCTAGCTCCGCCTCGATGATCGACTCGTGCCAGGGCATCGCCCGCAGCTCCATGTGCGCCGCGCTCCGCCCGAAGTGCTTGACCATGGCTTCGGCGCGGTGGAGGTGGCGGTTGAACACGATGATCCGCTGGAACCCCTCGGTGATCAGGCCATAGACAACGGCCCGGGCGCCACCTCCGGCACCAAGCACCACCGCGTGGCGCGGCATCTTCTGCTTGCCCACAAGGCGGTCCAGCGCCACCTTGAACCCTGGAACGTCCGTGTTGTGCCCGATGAGGCGCTTGCCCTCGCGCGTGATCGTGTTCACGGCACCGGTGGCATGCGCCTCCTCCGTCAGGCGGTCGACCATCGGGACGACCCGCTCCTTGTGGGGGATCGTGACGTTGGCGCCGAGGAAGGCGTCCGTTCGGAGCTCGGCAACGGCGTCCGCCAGCTCGATCGGGGCGCGATCCCACAGCTCGTAGGTCGCGTCGATGCCGAGCGAATCGAAGGCCGCCTGCTGCATCGCGCCGGACAGGGAATGGGCCACGGGGTGGCCGATCAGGACGACGCGCTTGGTCATGCTCGCACCCTTTCGAGATCGTCAAAGAAGCCTGGGTAGGAGATCGCGGCCGAGCCGGGTCGCGCGACGCTCGTGTTACCCGAGGCGAGCAGACCCGCGATTGCGAAGGTCATCGCGAGGCGGTGGTCGTCGAGGCTGTCGGTCGGGGCGCCATGGAGGGCAGTCCCGCCGTCGATCCGAAGATCGTCACCATCGATCGCGATCCGGGCACCCATCGCGCGCAGACCCTCGGCTACGCCGGTGATCCGGTCCGACTCCTTGTGCCGGAGCTCGCCAGCGCCACGGATCACCGTGGTCCCGTTCGCCGCTGTTGCCGCGAGGCAGAGCACCGGGATCTCGTCGATCGCCGCGGCCACATCGGCCGGACCAAGCTCGATCGCCCGCAACGCCGATGATCGAACAACGAGGTCCGCGGTCGGCTCGCCGACGCCGTCGTCAGGCGCCGCGTTGCCCGGGCGTTCCTCGATGTCTGCGCCCATCGAGCGGAGAAGGTCGATGACGGCTCGCCGGGTCGGATTGATCCCGACATCGCGGAGGGTCAACTCGGCGTCCGGGTGCGTTGCGCCGGCGACCAGCCAGAAGGCAGCCGCCGAGACATCGCCCGGGACTCGCTCATCGACCGTCTGCACCGAGATCCCTCCTTGCACCGTCCAGGCGACCCGCCCGTCCGGGGCATCCTCGCGCTCAACCGGCACGCCCCTGGCCCTGAGCATGCGCTCCGTGTGGTCGCGCGTGGCGACCGCTTCGCGGACCGTCGTTCGACCGTTGGCTCGCAGCCCGGCCAGCAGGATCGCCGACTTCACCTGCGCGCTCGGCACCGGGGTGGCGATGTCGATCGACCGGAGCGGCGTATGGCCGACCACGGTCAGGGGAGGGAGGGAGTCGTTCCGTCGGGCATGGAGCACCGCGCCCATCGAGCGCAGTGGCTCGATGATACGAGCGACCGGACGACGGCGCAACGAGGCATCGCCGTCGAGGATGCAGGTCATCGGCAGCCCCGCCAGCAGCCCGGTCAGCAGCCGCAGACTGGTGCCGGAGTTGCCACAATCGAGAACGCCTGCAGGCTCGCGCAGGCCGTCCGCTCCGGGTGACACGACCCGGTAGGTGACGGTCCGCCCATCGTCGGCGACGCGTTCGACGGTCGCGCCAAGGGCCGCGATGATACTCGCCGTCGAGCGGACGTCAGCGCCATCCCCGGCCCCCTCGATCAGGCTGTCGCCCGTGGCAAGCGCCGCCAGCATCAGGGCGCGATGGCTGATCGACTTGTCGCCGGGCAGGCGCAACTCGCCGCGCAGACGCCCCGCCCCGCGGATGTGGGCGACGTCCGTGGACGCCGACGCCGAAGCGGGCGCTGGCAGGGTGCTCAATGTCGGGCCAGCCCGCCGTTGCCGCCATCGCCGCCGATGCCAAGCGCCGCTCCCGTCACCATCGGGTCGCCGTGAAGCGATCGCACGTGCTCGTGAACCGGGACGAGCGCGGCCATCATGTCGCGGAACTGGTCGAGGGTGAGCTGCTGCTCGGCATCGGACAGCGCCTCGTCGGGGCGTGGATGGACCTCGACCATGACCCCATCCGCGCCAACCGCCACGCCGCCGATGGCGAGTGGCTTGACCAGCCAGCGTTTGCCGGTCGCATGCGACGGATCGACGATGACCGGCAGATGGGTCAGGTGGTGTGCGAGTGGGACGGCGGCCAGATCCATCGTGTTCCGCGTGTACGTCTCGAAGGTCCGGATGCCGCGCTCGCAGAGGATCACGTTCGGGTTGCCGGAGCTGACGATGTATTCGGCGGCCATCAGCCATTCCTCGACCGTGGCGCCGTACCCGCGCTTGAGCATCACGGGTCGAGCGACGCGTCCGACGTCGCGGAGGAGGGAGTAGTTCTGCATGTTGCGGGTGCCGATCTGGAGGATGTCGGCGTACTCCGCGACGACGTCGACCTGGCTCGGCTCCATGACTTCCGTGATCACCGGCAAGCCGGTTCGCTCGCGCGCTTCGGCGAGGTAGCGCAGCGCCTGGACGCCGAGCCCCTGGAAGGCATACGGACTGGTCCGGGGCTTGAACGCGCCACCGCGCAGGATGGTGGCTCCGGCCGCCTTGACCGCATCGGCTGTCTCGAACAGCTGCTCGCGGCTCTCGACCGAGCACGGGCCGGCCATGACCGTCAACGATCCGTCGCCGATCGCGGCGTCCAGCACGCGGATGACCGTGTCCTCCGGGTGGAACTCTCGCGACGTCAACTTGAACGGTCGGCTGATCGGGGTGACCGCCTCGACGCCCGGCATCGCGGCCAGCCGTTCATTGAGCACCGAGCGACGGCCACCCATCTCGCCAACCACGGCGATCATCGTGTGGGCGTTTGAGACGTGCTCGAATGGCGTCATCCCCTCGGCCAGGATCTGGCTCTTGACGCCAAGGATCTCGGCCTCGCTGGCGACGACGGCCATCACGACGAACATCTGCTCGTATCTCCCTCAATCAGGTGCAGTTGGTCGTGTGGCCAAACAAAAAAGCAGAGGTCCGACCTCTGCTTCGTTTGCCCGACACGACCCGTGCCTTCGGTCTAGCGACCGAAAACGATCATGCCGGGCATCGAAAGTAGAAAGAGTGGTTCATGTGCGTGGGTGGACGGTAGCCACTGCCTCGCTCGATGTCAACGAGCACGGCTGGCCAGGGCGCGCGCAATGATCCCTTCGACGACCTCGCTCTTGGCGTCCGCGTAGTGCTGGACGTATTTCCACTCGCGGGCGGCGAGCTCGCGCTTGGTCCCCTCATACAGGCGCCGTTCGTCATCGTGGTCCCGTAGCCAGTCCCGGAACGCGAGCATCCGATCGATTTCAGCAATGCCCTCGGTAAACACGTGGATGTTCGCCGAAGGTTTCTCGCCCCTGATCATGCGATGCTCGTGCCATTCGGGCTCGCGAATGCGGAGCGCGTACCCCGCCGCCTCCATCTGCGGCACATACGTCGTCTCGTCGGCGGAGTCCGGGACACCAAGCACGATGTCGATGACCGGCTTGGCGGACAGCCCGGGAACGGACGTCGATCCGGCGTGCTCGAGGAGCCGGACCCGATCGCCGAGCGCCCCGCGGATCCGCGCCGCCTCGTGCTCGAACAGGACGGGCCAGGCCGGGTCGTAGTCGACCAGCTTGACCGGCCCGGCGTGGACCACAAGCTCACCGATCGTCACCGCGCGCATCGCCTCCTCGCTGCGCGCCTGCACGCTCGGCGGTCGGTTGGGCGGCACGTCGCGCTGCTCTCTCTGCGTCATGGCGCGGCAGCCTACCCGATCCCGGGCCGGGCCGACCCTCGTGATAGCATGTCGCCCGCTGTCGCGACGGAGAGGTCGCATAGAGGTCTAGTGCAGCGGTTTGCTAAACCGCCATGTGGGGTAACCTGCATCGAGGGTTCGAATCCCTCCCTCTCCGCCAGCCGCCGCAGCGTCGCGGGCGCCCGTAGCTCAGTGGATAGAGCGTTAGGTTGCGGACCTAAAGGTCGTGAGTTCGAGTCTCGCCGGGCGCGCCAGCATTCCAAACTGATCGATGTCGCGAGCTGCTTTCGCGGTTCGTTCGATCCATGTCTTCGCCGCGTTCCCGGTAGACCAGCTTCGACCGTTCGACCCAGACGTGTCGCAGCCATCGGGCGGCGAGTGCAACAACGCCGTGACCGAGCGGGCCATCGCCGACGGGTTGGCTGACATCGACCGCGCGAGTGGCCCTACCTATTGATGGCCAGCCGACGGACTATCGATCGATATTGCGCCCGCGTGCCGATCCCCAGGCTGACCTGGTGAACGTAGAGCCATTTGTTCTCTTTCGCGCGGAGTGGCTCCGCGACGCGCCGATGTTCGATCGGGCGGGGCTACCGCACCGGATACTGCCGTTCGCACTCAGCGGTTTTGTCATGATGGCCGGGGTCCTTGCGGGCAGCGGGCCGACGGATGCCGCGACAATGGCGGTCGGGGCGGCCACGGCCGGGCTCTCCGTCCTCCTCGCCCTCGTCTTGCCCTGGGGACGGTTGCCGCGAACCGCGGAGGTTGTACCTCCGGTCGTTGCCGTCGTCGCGATTGCCCTGTTCCGTTATGCGACGGGCGGGCACGATTCGAGCCTCACCGTCTTGTCGGGGGTGGTCGTGCTGTGGGTCGCGCTCTTCGGCACCCCTCGCGAGGTCGCCATCGTCCTCGGGGCGATCGCTGTGAGCCTGGTGGTCCCGATTGTGGCGGTCGGTGGCCCTCTCTACCCTTCAACGGAGTATCCGGGGCTCGTCGTGCTCGTGGCGACCTTTGCGCTCGGCAGCTGGATCCTCCTGTCGCTGACCGGGGCCGTTCGGCACTATGCTCGAAACGCCGACGCGGCCAGCCGTCTGCTCAATGAGCAGGCGCGGCGCGACCCGCTCACCGGCCTCCTGAACCGACGGGGGATGGCCGAGGTGATCGACCGCGAGCTGGCCGAGGCCCGCCGCGGAGGCCGACCGGTATCGGTCGTCATGCTCGACCTCGACCGTTTCAAGCTGCTCAACGACCAGTTCGGTCATGCCGCGGGTGATGCGCTGCTTGTTCGGGTCGCCGATGCATTCCGGGCCGAGCTGCGGCCTCGCGACGCGATCGCGCGCCATGGCGGGGAAGAGTTTCTCGCCCTCCTCCCGGGGACGACCGGTCAGGCTGCAGTTGTCGTCTCAGATCGTCTTCGGTTCGCCATGCCGAACGGCCAGACGTGTTCGGCCGGTGTCGCCGAGTGGGACGGTGCGGAGGAGATCGACGCGCTCATCGGCCGATCCGACGAAGCTCTCTACGCGGCCAAGACAGCAGGCCGCAACGCAACGGTCCTATCGAGGCCCGATCTGGCCGTCCGAGTCGAGCACGGCGCAGCCTGATCCTGCGGGCGCCTCAGGCGCGCGATCGAACGACAGGCGGCATATCGGCGAACATTGCCGCCGGCAGGTTCAGCCTGATCGGTGTAGTGCGCCAGGCTCGAGCGGAGCCGTGCGCTCACGGTCAACCGGCCCACCTCGGCACTCCATGGCGGTGGCTCCTCCCATCGGCTGACCGGATCGTGCAGGCCGGCGGCGGCCAGGCCCCGCTATATCGGCGTCGCCGACGGCTGCAGCAAACATCTCCAAACTCGCAATTTCGGCACGCGCTCGAAGAGGAGTGGGACGCAAACCCACGCCGAAGCAGACCTCCGCCGGATCCTTGCGCTTCCGAGCGGTGCAGACTTGGCTGACCCGCAGACTCACCCGGGCACGACGACGAGGAGGAGCCACACACGGGAATGAAACGTCAGCCTGGCGCCCTGACCCTGAGCGAGGACGACCGCCGTGTGCTGGCGGTCTGGGCCGCGGACTGCGCCGAACGGGTCCTGCCGTTGTTCGAGGTCGCGGCCCCGACCGATCCCCGTCCACGGGCTGCAGTTGACGGTCTCAGGGCATTCGCGCGTGGCGAGCTCAGGATCGGACCGGCCCGCGCCCTTTCCGTCTCCGCACACGCCGCAGCTCGCGACGTCGCGAGTCCTTCAGCAACGGCAGCGGCACGTGCCAGTGGTCACGCGGTCGCGACCGCCCATATGGCAGCACACGCGCGCGGGGTCCCCGCCTACGCCTCGATTGCCGCCGGCCTGGCCGCACCCGATGACCCATCTGCGGCCGCGAATGAACTCGCCTGGGCCATGGGCCACGCGTCCTCGTCCGTTCGAGCCGTCTTGCAGAAGCTACCGCCGCCGCCGCGCGCCGCCGACGGGCTCGGAGCGGCGATCGAGATGCTGCACTCGGGTCTCGTCGGGGACGGTTGACGCATCGGACGGAGCCATCGCGCCGACAACTGCTCGTGCGGGTGGCCCCGAAAACACGAAACTCGACTCCGAAGAGTCGAGTTTCGTTTGGTCGGGTCAGCCGGCACGACCGGCGTGGGATGTCCGGGGTCAGGCCGGGATGGCTGCCGGTCGGCCGAGGGCCACCGGGACTCTTGTTTCCTGTGCGCGGGTGGCCCACACGAGGCCCAGACCGCTCACCAGGGCAAGGAAGCCGACTCCGGCGAAGAGGCCTGCGAGCCCGAGGCCCAGGAGCAGGGCGGAGCCGGTAACGGTGCCGACGCCCAGGTTGGCGATCAGCGCATGGGCCGTGCCGGTCCAGACCTTCTCGCGAGCGGCAGCCTCGATCGGGTTGGCCCGGTTGAAGCCGGTCCAGTAGCGGCCGTCGGTCGAGAACTCGTACTCGCCAGCCTTGGTTACGGTGCCGTCGGCTGCCGTGACGTCCTCGGGAAGGACGACTGTCGTCGTGCCGTGGAGCGTGTGATAGGAGATCGTGGCCATCTGGTACATGTACTCAGTCGGCGTGTTCACGAGCGGATCATTGGGATTGAGGTCGCCCGTGTTGACGGGATACGCCCAGTCCTCGGTCAGCAGCGCCATGATCTTCGCCGCGCCCGCGGTCTCGCCGCGATCGACGAGCTGGCCCTCTTCGTTATATGAGAGGGTGACGTTCTGCGCCGCACTGAACGCCTGCAGCGATCGGTACCCTTCCTGGGCCTTGTAGGCGGCAAACCCACCAGCGGCCACGAAAACGAGGCCAAAGGCGGCGAGGACGAGGCCCAACTTCCGCAATCGTGTGTTCATGACGTATTCCCTTCCTGCGTTCTCTTGTAAATGAACTTGCCCTGACTGTGGCCCCCTCGCCCTCGCAATACACGCTGCCGAAGGGACCCAACTGCGTGCCAAGCGGCCCGCCGCGGCAGGGCCATACGTCCCGGGTCGCGCCGGGCCAGAGCGCGCGTCGCGCCATGCCACGCTCGTCGCATCGGCCATCTTCGATCGACTACGATCGAGCCATGACCGAACCGACCCAGCGCGTCGCCTTCATTGGTCTTGGCACCATGGGCGCCGCCATGGCCGCCAACCTGGCACGGGCCGGGTTCGCAGTGACGGCCTGGAACCGGACGGCCGGCCGCGCTCCTGAACTGTCCGACCTCGGGGTCGAGATCGCCCGCAATCCCGCGGAGGCGGCCGCCAGGGCGGACATCGTCGTCATCTGCGTTTCCGATACGCCCGACGTCGAGGCCGTGCTGTTTGGCCAGGACGGCGTGGTCGGTGGCGCGCGGGCCGGGTCTCTTGTCATCGACTGCTCGACGATCGCTCCCTCGGGCAGCTGGGACTTCGCCGCCAGGCTCAAGGACCACGGGCTTTCGATGGTCGACGCTCCGGTGTCCGGCGGCAGCGAGGGCGCGAGGAACGCGACCCTCACGATCTTTGTCGGTGGCGACGAAGCCGATTTCGAGCGTGCTCGTCCGATCCTGACCGCGCTCGGCCGCACCATCACCCACGTCGGACCGATCGGGGCCGGGCAGGCGGTGAAGGCGGTCAACCAGGTGATCCTTGCCGGCGCCTACCTCGGCGTCGCGGAGGGGATCGTCCTCGCGATGAAGGCAGGCCTCGACGTCGAGCAGGTCGTGGACGCGCTCGGTGGCGGCGCGGCACAGAGCTGGGTCCTTGCCAACCGAGCCGGCCGCATGATCGACAACGACTACCCGCTCGGGTTCAAGGTCGCGCTCCATCGCAAGGATCTCGGGATCGCCCTCGAGCTTGCCAACCAGCTCGGCGCGGTCCTCCCGGTCAGCGCGCTCGCGGCGCAGTTCGAATCGGGGCTGATCGCCGCGGGACACGGCGATGACGACATTTCCGCCGTCGCCAGGACGATCCGGGGGCTGTCCGCCCTCGAGAGCTGACCTTCAGTCGAGACCCACGAGCAGCATCGGGTCGCCCAGCTTTCCGTCATACCGTGGCCGGAACCGCGCCACGTTGTACATCACCGGGACATCCACCTTGCGCGGTCCAAGGGTTGGATCGGGGAGGACGGTGTGCGCGTACTTCCCGTCCTGGATCGCGACCATCCTCCCGGTGATCCCGCCCTCGACGAGATCCATCGCCACGTTGGCGAACGTCGTCGCAACCATCGAGTCGATCGAGTCCGGCTCGCCGCTGCGCAGGTCGTAGGTCAGCTCGGACGCGAGCGTCTCGATCCCGGTCCTGGCGCGCAGCTCATACGCCAGTGCCTCGCCAACGTTGGCCTTGTGACGGTGGCCGAACATGTCGGCGTCGCCGATATCGCTCACCTGGGCCCCGGTCCAGATCGCCCCTTCCGCGGTGATGACGAAGGCGTAGTGACTCGGGTTGGCTTCGTGATCGGCGGCCAGGAGCGCCGACAGCGCTTCGAGGTCGTATGGCGCCTCGGGGATGACACAGCGAGCCGAGGTGACATACGCGGTGTAGAGCGCCGAGAACCCGGCATCACGGCCGAAGATCCGGAAGACCCCGATCCGCTCATGGCTGCCGAGCGTCGTTCGCTGCCGGTTGATGGCCTCCTTGGCCCGAGTGATCGCCGTCGAAAATCCGATGCAGTACTCCGTGCCCTGGACATCGTTGTCCATCGTCTTGGGGATCGCCACGAGGGGAACGCCCGCATTGACCAGGACCTGCGAGTACGAGAGCGTGTCGTCGCCACCGATCGTGACCAGGAGGTCGATCCCCAGGGTGGTCAGGTTGTCGAGCACCCTGGGCGTGAGATCGTAGAGACCCTCCCCCACGGCGTACGACGCTCGCGCCGCGTCGTCCATCCAGGACGGCAAGCCAGCTTCCCGCATCTTTCGCGGGTTGGTCCGCGAGGTATGGAGGATCGTCCCGCCGGTCCGTTCGATGGTCCGCGTATTGGTCCGATCGAGCGGTCGCAGGTACTGGGGGTCGGCGTCGGCGCCGGGGCGGACATGGGTCAGCCCCTCCCAGCCTCGGCGGATCCCGAGGACCTCATACCCGGCTTCGGTCGCTCGGTACACGACGCTCTTGATGACCGCGTTGAGACCCGGCACGTCACCGCCGCCGGTCAGGATCCCAATTCGTTTCGTCATGGCGCGCGAAATGCTACGCCTCCGCGAGGCGCCGGGTCGGTTGCGGTTCGGGAACGGCGGGAACCGTCTGCTAGCATCCCCCCATGAACTACGAGCTGTTCATGGGCGAAGCGCTCGAGGAGGCGAAGCTGGCCATGTCGCGCGGGGAACGCCCCGTGGCGGCGGTGGCGGTCGTCGACGACGCGATGGTTGTCCGCGCGCATGATCGCGTCGAGGCGACGAACGACCCGACGGCCCACGCCGTTGTCGTGGCTTTGCGCGAGACCGCCCGAAAGCTCGGGTCCATCCGCCTGGCCGACGCCACGATCTTCTCGACCCAGGAGCCCTGCCCGATGTGCGTTGGGGCGCTCCTGGCGAGCGACATCGATGCGCTCGTCTACGCGGCGGCGAACGAGCGGTATGGCGCCGCCGGGACGGTAGTCCAGCTCGCCCAGCACCCCGATCTGCCGCGACGGATCAAGATCGTGAGCGGCATCCGGCGGGAGGAGGCGGAGCGCCTCTTCGCCCCGGTCCTCGCTCGCTGACCGACCGCGGCCGGCGCCGTCACCCGGGCCGACCGGGATCCTTTGGTATCCTCTCCCGCGGAGAGGTGTCCGAGTGGTTGATGGTGCCGCTCTCGAAAAGCGGTGTGCGAAAGCACCGCGGGTTCGAATCCCGCCCTCTCCGCCATCCGCCCCACGGTGAACGCCCGATGCGTTCGTTGCCGGCTCCGGTCCTCGCTTACGCACTTTGCAGTGCGCGCGCTCCGGTCCTCTCCGGCGCCTTCGCCTCGGACGTCCACCGCGCGGCGGGGTTTACGCGGTTCGGCGGCGCCTTCGCCTTGGACGCCCTCGATGCCGGGGCTGTGCCAGCCCAGCCTCAGGTCACGTGTCCGCACCGCGCGCCCAGCGCGGCGCTAGGCCACATGCCCGCACCGCCCGCCTATCGCGGCGGTGGGTGTCGCGTCCTGGTTAGCGCGGCGGCGGGCGTTGGGCCATCATTCGCCGGTCGGGTCCTGCCCGGCCGGTTCGCCGTTTCGGGGAGAGGTCGCCTAGTGGACTATGGCGCCGCACTGGAAATGCGGTTCGGGGCAACCCGTCGCGGGTTCGAATCCCGCCCTCTCCGCCACCGCCTCGCCCGTGGATTGGCCCACGGCCGCGTCGACGTTGTCCGCTTCGGCCACGACCCGAACGCCTGGACCGTGTGATTGACCCTCGCCAGCCGATGCGGTCCGGCACGGCCATCCACTCCGCGACGCCAGCCGGGGTATCCTTCGCATGCCGTGCTAGGCGGGGAACTAGCGGTGCCCTGTACCTGCAATCCGCTCCAGCAGGGCTGAATTCCCTCTCGAGGTCTCTTCTCTCGAACGCCGCCCGACGACGCGACGTTGAGGACCGGGTCCCGCGCAGCGGCGAACCGCGAACCGTGTCAGGTCCGGAAGGAAGCAGCACTAAGCGATCATCGTCGGGTGCCGCGGAACGGCCTGGTCCGAGCCGCTTGTCATGGTGGGCACGGGAGTTCCCAGGTCGACGGAGGGTGCACGGCAAATTCTTTCCGCTCGCCATCGATCGGAGGAGGTCGTGACCTCGACCGTCCCGCACCAGGCCCTCTACCGACGCTGGCGCGCCCAGACGTTCTCGGAGATCGTCGGCCAGGAGGCGGTCGTCGAGACGCTCCGCAACGCCGTCCGCGCCGATCGCGTCGGCCACGCGATGCTGTTCGTCGGACCCCGTGGCACCGGCAAGACATCGCTCGCCCGGATCCTGGCCAAGGCGGTCAACTGCACCGACCTCCGCGATGGCGATGCCTGCGACGCGTGCCCCTCGTGCGTCTCGATCCGGGAGGGCACGACGCTCGACCTGATCGAGATCGACGCCGCGAGCAACCGGGGGATCGACGACGTCCGCGGTCTGCGAGAACGCCTGCCGTACCCGCCCGGTCAACTCAAGAAGAAGGTGTACATCCTCGACGAGGCCCACCAGATCACCCGCGACGCCTGGAATGCCCTGCTCAAGTCGCTCGAGGAGCCGCCGGATTTCGTGGTCTTCATGTTCGCCTCGACCGAGCCCTCGGGGTTTCCACCGGCCATCCTGTCGCGGCTCCAGCGGTACGACGTCCGGCGTCTGACGGTCCCCGAGATCGAGGGCAAGTTGACGCGGATCCTCGCCGCCGACGGCCGGCAAGCCGATGAGGGCGCGGTCCGGCTCATCGCCCGACTGGCCGCCGGGGGCATGCGTGACGCCGAGTCGATGCTCGACCAGCTGTTGTCGGCGGCGCCCGAGCGGATCGACGAAGCACACGTCCGCGACCTCCTCGGTCTGGCCGACGCCGAGGTGATCGAGCGCTTCGTCGACGTCCTGGTGCGCGGCGACGCCGCCGAAGGGGTGGCCATCCTCGACGCACTCGATGAGCGAGGACGCGATGTCCGGGCGTTGCTGGATCAGGTCGTCGATGCGATCCGGCTCGAGCTGGTGGCCGGACTCGCCGATCCGGCGACCGCCCGACACGATCCCGCTGCGCTCGCCGCGGCCGGTCGCCGGATCGCCGCCATCGATCCCAACCGAGCCGGGATCGGGGGTCTCCGGTTCCAACTCGAGCTGGCGCTCTTCCGATCCGCCGGGGACGTGCCGGCGTCGGCATCGTCGGGCGCTGTCACCGAGCGGGTTCAACGACCAAGCCCAGTGCCGGTCGCGCCTCAACCCACGGCCAGGCCGGTGCCACCAAGGCTGGTGCCACCAAGGCCGAGACACCGCCGGCCGAGACACCGGCCGCCGAGGCAGGGCCCCCGGCAGGGACCAGTCCTGCGGTCGCCGCCAGGACCGTTGAGCCAGCCGACCCTAACGCGATATCACGCCCGGCCGGGGCCGGCGGCATCGCCGCCTCGCTCGGCGGCGCCTGCTTCGAACGACGACCTGGACCGCCTCGTCCGCAGCTGGTCGGAGGTTGTCGCATCCGTCGGTCCGGCGACCCGTGCCGTCATCAACGAATGCCGGCCGTTGTCGGTCGACGGCAATGTGGTGACCCTCGGCTTCCCAGAAGCAAAGGGCTTCCTCAAGGATGTCGCCGAACGAAAGGCGAAGGAGCTCGACACCGCCGTGGGCGCATTCCTGGGCCGAGCGGTCAACGTCCGTTGCGTGGCGGCCAACATCGAGGTCGCGCCAACCGACGCCGCATACGTGCTCGCCGAGGCAAGGCGAATCTTCGCCGACGACATCGTGGATGTTGGCGAGGTCAGCTGACCGATCCGGGCGCTGCGCCGGCAGGCCGGTGCGCCAGACTGGACGGCACCGGCAGCGACGAGAGGAGACCTCGATGGGGATGGCCAACCTGCAGCGAATGGCGCAACAGATGCAGCAGGACATGCTGCGGGTCCAGACCGAGCTCGAATTGGCGACGGTCGATGGGTCGGCCGGCGGGGGCGTGGTCAGTGCAACCGTGACCGGCAAGCAGGAACTGGTCAGCATCACCATCGATCCGTCCGCGGTCGATCCGTCCGATGTCGAGATGCTCCAGGACCTCGTGGTGGCCGCCGTCAATGACGCGCTGCGGGCCTCCAAGGAGCTCGCCGAACAGAAACTGGCCGCGGTGACGGGTGGCCTGCGTCTTCCGGGCATGTAGGTCGCCCGCCACGTGGTCAGCCCTGTCATCGAGCCCGTCGCGCGCCTGATCGAAGCGTTCGCGCGCCTTCCGGGCATCGGCCCAAAGACCGCCCAGCGGCTCACGTTCCATTTGCTGCGTGCCCCCGACGCCGAGGCGCGAACGCTGGCCGCGGCGCTCGTCGCCGTCCGCGACAAGGTCGTGTTCTGCGATCGCTGCTTCAACATCTCGGACCAGCCCCTCTGCCCGATCTGCCGTGACACCGGGCGCGACGAAACGCGACTGTGCGTCGTCGAGGAACCCCTGGACGTGCTGGCATCGAGCGCACGGGTGAGTTCAAGGGCCTCTACCACGTCCTGCATGGTGCCATCTCGCCCATCGACGGGATCGGCCCGGAGCGTCTCAAGATCCGCGAGCTCCTCGAGCGGGCGGACGCCGCCGCCCGCGACGGCACGCCATCACCGAGGTGATCATGGCCACCAACCCGACGCTCGAAGGCGAGGCGACCGCGATGTACCTTGCCGAGCGACTCGACGCGGTGGTCGGCACGGTCAGCCGGATCGCGCGCGGCCTGCCGGTCGGAGGCGATCTCGAGTACGCGGACGAAGTCACCTTGATCCGCGCGCTCCAGGGCCGGCGGGCGGTCTAGCGTCGCGTGGGCAACCTCGTCTCCGAGATCCTGCTCCGCCTGGCCAAGGCCGGGGCAGCGGCTGTCCTCGGGGTCGTCATCTATCTGGTCCTGGTCGGGCCGATCGGCGCGTCTGGCTCGGTCGAGCTCGCGCTGCTTTCCTGGCTGAGCGGCGCTGCCTTTGTACTGCTTGTCGAGTCGAGTCCGATTTGAGGTTCCAGACCGCGCTCAGTGATCATGTCCGCTCGACGGGCGCCGCGCGCAGCGCATCAGGATCGGACTCGATCAGGCCGGAATGACCCACCCGCTGGACGAGCCCACTCTTCTCGAAATCATGAAGGATTCGATCTGACATCTCGCGGCTCGTACCCATGAATTGACCGAGCTCGGAGCGTCGGATGATCGGCATGGCGTCATCGACGACCAGCCGCGGTTTGCGAGCAGCAGCAATGCGAGCCGTTCAGTGGCCGATCGCGACGTCCGCGCTGCGAGCATTGTCGAACGTGACGGCGAGGGACGGGCAAAGTCGGAGCAGATCGAGGGCTAGACCCGGGTCGACATGGATCGTGGCCTCCTGGCCGTCGTGTCGCCTCCGAGGAGGCGGTTCGGGTGGGTCCGGGATGCTGGACGCGAAGGACCTCCCCAGTGTCGGCGCAAGTCATCACTAAGACGGCCGCCTGATACGAGGGTTGGGCCGATCACGGCGTGGCGAGCGGGTCGAACAGCTCAGTGGATTCGGTTGCCCCGTCCGCCCCGACCCATCCACCGATCACCAGCACGCTGCCATCCGGCAGAAGGACGGCCCCGTGTGAGGCGCGCGGCTGGAGCATGTCGGGTCCGGCCGTCCAAGTCCCGGCCTGCGGGTCGTAGATCTCCGTGTCCGCGAAATGCTCAGCGGATGGACCACCGTAGGCCATCCCTCCGGATACGAGGACGCGTCCGTCGCGAAGCTGCACCGCCGCGTGCCCCAGACGGCCGCGGGTCATGTCCGGAGCCTTGGACCACGTGTCGGAAGCAGGGTCGTAGAGCGCGGCGTGTGGCCAGCCCCGCGCACCCGGTCCACTTGGAGCGTCGCCCCCGGCCAGGAGAAGCCGTCCATCGGCCAGCTGCGTTCCCGCCGCTCCATAGAACCCTTCCGGGCTCGCCGCCGCCTTCATCCACGAACCGGTCGTCGGGTCAAAGAGCTCGGCGTCGACCAGGCTTCCCCCGGCGACGAGCACCATCCCGTCTGGGAGCAGCGTCGCCGTGTGCCCACTGCGCGCCTCGAACATCGGAGCACCGGGCGTCCACGACCCGGTTGCGGGGTCAAACACCTCCGTGGAGGCCAATGAGTCGTCGGCACGGCCCGTGGGCCCGGTGCTCCCTGCCACCAGCACCCGTCCATCAGGGAGCAGGGTCGCGCTGTGCCCGGCTCGAGGCACGGCCAGTGTTCCCGTCGTCGTCCACGTCCCGGTCAACGGGTCATACACCTCTGCGGATGCGAGCGTGGGCGCAAAGGCCTCACGACTGTCGAATCCGCCGACCACGAGCACTCGGCCGTCCACCAGACGCGTCGCCGTAGCCCAGAGCTGGCGCATGAGCTTGCTTCCGGTCGGCGACCACGTCGCCGTCGCGGGGTCGAAGAGCTCGGCGGACGTGGAGGCGTCATCTCCCCCCGACACGAGGATGCGCCCGTCGAGGAGGGTTGTCACTGTGTGGCCACCGTCGCGGGCGACGGACATGCTCGGTCCCGGCGTCCACACGCCAGCCGGATACAGCGGCGTGGTGCGGCTCTGGGCGGGCGTCGGATTCGGGCTCGGTCGAACGGTCGGTGCGCCGACGGACGTGCTGGACTGGCGAAGGAGGATGGCACCTGCGACCAGGATGACGATCGCGATGCCAGCCGCCATCGCAAGCCCGAGCCTGCCGACCTGCTTGATGCCCCCGCGGAGCCAACCCGGGCGGGCTGGATCGCGGCTCACCACCGCACTCGCAATCGATGCCGGATCGACGTCGATGAAGTCGTCGAACGACGCGTCAGCGTCATGAACGAGGGCCGCCGTGAGGCGCCCATCGAACCGGTCGAACTCAGTCATCGTGGAGGTCTCCCCGGAGTCGCAGAAGCAGGCGCGAAAGGCGTCCACGGGCACCAGAGGGCGAAAGGCCCAGCGCCGCCCCGATCTCCTCGGAGCTGAGCTCTCCGATGAATCGCAGCGCGATGAGGGCACGATCCGTGGGCTCGAGCCCCGCGAGCGCTCGCCTCAGGTCGGCGCGACTGATTCCGTCCGCAAGCCCGTCCGCCCGGACGTCGACCGTCGCCTCCAGGGCGGGGTCGGCGACCGAGATCTCGATCACGCCGTGCCGCCGAGCGCGCATGATCCGGCGAGCCTCGTTCGCCGCCACGGTGACGAGCCAGCCGCGGACGAGTTCGGGATCTCGGATGTCGCCCATTCGGCGCCACGCCGCGGACCAGGCCGCCTGCGCGGCGTCCTCGGCGAGCGCCCGATCGCGGCAGACCACGTACGCGACGCGCAGCAAGTCGCGGTGATAGCGAGCGACGAGTTCGGTGAAGGCCGCCTCGTCTCCGGTGACAGCCGCCCTGACGAGGTCGCCGACCTGGGCTCGCACGGCCTCCACCATGCCATAGAGATGCGCGGATGAGCCGATTTGAATTCATGCGACGCGTCGCTGCCCGCATGCAAGCCTGATCGAACGGCATGGCGGGCCGTTGGCCGCCGCCGGTCGTATCCGCGGCCGTCGTTCCCTCCTGCTCGTGGAATCGGGCCCGATCCAGCGTCCTGATTCGCGCCGGCGCCGGCCCGTCGCCGCGCCGTTCGGGCCCTCGTTTGACAGCCCGGCAGCACGTCCATACCATTCGCCGTCGTGCCGCCTCCGGGGAGGTCGCATGGGTGGTTCCGGAAGCCCGGAGTCGTCGGGTCGCAGGTTTGACACCTCGACCGCGAAGCCCCATCATTCGTCGTCTGCGCCGCGGGCCGTCGCGCCTCGGCCGCGCAAGACCCGGGCGCTGCACCTTAACAACTGAAGAGTGACAGGAAATCCGTGATAAGGATGTGCGAGTGGTCAAACCCTCGGACAGAAGTCGCGACCGCAAGGTCGTGCAACTTTTTGGAGAGTTTGATCCTGGCTCAGGATAAACGCTGGCGGCGTGCATGAGACATGCAAGTCGAACGGACGATCGAGGCTTGCTTCGATCGTTAGTGGCGGACGGCTGAGTAACGCGTAGGTGACCTGCCCCGAAGTGGGGAATAACTGCCCGAAAGGGTGGCTAATACCGCATGTGGTGGTGTGTTCATTCACACCAGTAAAGCCGCAAGGCGCTTCGGGAGGGGCCTGCGTCCGATTAGCTCGTTGGTGGGGTAACGGCTCACCAAGGCGACGATCGGTAGGTGGTCTGAGAGGACGATCACCCAGACTGGGACTGAGACACGGCCCAGACTCCTACGGGAGGCAGCAGTCGGGAATTTTGCGCAATGGACGAAAGTCTGACGCAGCAACGCCGCGTGAGGGATGAAGGCCTTCGGGTTGTAAACCTCTTTTATCAGGGAAGATAATGACGGTACCTGATGAATAAGTCACGGCTAACTACGTGCCAGCAGCCGCGGTAATACGTAGGTGACAAGCGTTGTCCGGATTTACTGGGCGTAAAGAGCGCGCAGGCGGTCGTTCAAGTCGAGTGTGAAAGCCCCCGGCTCAACTGGGGAGGGTCATTCGATACTGATCGACTCGAAGGCAGGAGAGGGTAGTGGAATTCCCGGTGTAGTGGTGAAATGCGTAGATATCGGGAGGAACACCAGTGGCGAAGGCGACTACCTGGCCTGTTCTTGACGCTGAGGCGCGAAAGCTAGGGGAGCAAACGGGATTAGATACCCCGGTAGTCCTAGCCGTAAACGATGGACACTAGGTGTTGGTGGTATCAACCCCGCCAGTGCCGAAGCTAACGCATTAAGTGTCCCGCCTGGGGAGTACGGCCGCAAGGCTAAAACTCAAAGGAATTGACGGGGGCCCGCACAAGCAGCGGAGCGTGGGGTTTAATTCGACGCAACGCGAAGAACCTTACCAGGGCTTGACATGACCAGGATCCCGGCGGAAACGTCGGTTCCCCGCAAGGGGCCTGGCCACAGGTGTTGCATGGCTGTCGTCAGCTCGTGTCGTGAGATGTTGGGTTAAGTCCCGCAACGAGCGCAACCCCTACTGTGTGTTGTATCACTCACACGGGACTGCCGAGAGAAACTCGGAGGAAGGTGGGGATGACGTCAAGTCAGCATGGCCCTTACGTCCTGGGCTACACCCACGCTACAATGGCCGGTACAACGGGCGGCGAAACCGCGAGGTGGAGCGAATCCCTTAAAGCCGGTCTCAGTTCGGATTGTAGGCTGCAACTCGCCTACATGAAGCCGGAGTTGCTAGTAACCGCCGGTCAGCATACGGCGGTGAATATGTTCCCGGGCCTTGTACACACCGCCCGTCACGTCATGAAAGCTGGCAACACCCGAAGCCGGTGGGCCAACCGCAAGGAGGCAGCCGTCGAAGGTGGGGTTGGTGATTGGGACGAAGTCGTAACAAGGTAGCCGTACCGGAAGGTGCGGCTGGATCACCTCCTTTCTAGGGAGATCCGAGTCTCGACCTTTTGGTGGGGTCGAGGCGTTGATGGCTCCTAGGGTTGATCGCACGGTCGCTCGAGTCTCCCCGCCAGGTGGAGCTCGCCGGAAACGGTCCGCAAGAACTGACCCCGGAGGCCGATACGCGACCTGGAAAGAACACCGAACCCATTCGAACATCCCGGATGCGGTATTTCCTGTCACTCTTCAAGGGTCAAGGTGCACTCCTCGCCGTCCGCGGGCGACGACCGAGTCGTCGAACAAGGGCTTGGCCGCCACCCGCGGCGGGCGTTTAGCTCAGCTGGTTAGAGCACTGCCCTGATAAGGCAGAGGTCTCTGGTTCGAGTCCAGAAACGCCCACCATCACCCGCCCCGACGCCGGGGACGTAGCTCAGCTGGCAGAGCATCTCCTTTGCAAGGAGAGGGTCAGGAGTTCGAGTCTCCTCGTCTCCACCACCTGATCGCGCCGTCGTGTCAATCGCAATCGAACAGTTCGGGTCCATCCCCGAGACCAGCAACAGTCGGGGACAGCCGCGCAACGAACCCCTGATCCGTGATCTTCCCGCAAGGGCAGGTCACAGACCAGCGGATCGCTGGGCGGCGGATCGGCGTGAGCCGGACCGCCGGAAACTCGCTCTCAGGAGTGGGTGGCACCTTAACAACTGGAATGTTTCGGCAGATTGAAGATCTTCGATTTCGCCGAGTAGTCAAGGAAATGATCCCGATCGATCCCATCCGTCACTGGCCGCCTGGTCAGAGGCTGGAGGGGGTCAAGCTACAAAGGGCACGGGGTGGATGCCTTGGCGCCAAGAGCCGATGAAGGACGTGGCAGGCTGCGAAAAGCTCCGGGGAGTCGCGAGCAGACTTTGATCCGGAGATATCCGAATGGGGAAACCCGGCTGGGGTCATGCCCAGTTCACTCCCGGTTGAATTAAATAGACCGGGTAGAGGTAAGCCAGCGAACTGAAACATCTCAGTAGCTGGAGGAAAAGAGATGATTCCCTGAGTAGTGGCGAGCGAAAAGGGAACAGCCCAAACTCACTCAGCGCGATAAGTTGCCGCCGTTTCTGAGTGGGGGTTGTAGGAGCCGATCTTCGGGACCCGGCAAGGTCCCGGCGGAGTTACCAAGTCGATCGCTAGTCGAACTGTCCTGGAATGGCAGGCCATAGAGGGTGACAGCCCCGTAGGCGAAAGCGAGCGGCCTCCGTGATCGGCCACCTGAGTACCACGTGGAAGGTCTCTCATGTGGGAACCTGGGCGGACCACCGTCCAAGGCTAAATACTCTCGGCGACCGATAGTGAACTAGTACCGTGAGGGAAAGGTGAAAAGCACCCCGGAAGGGGAGTGAAATAGTACCTGAAACCACGTGCCTACAAGCAGTCAGAGGGTGTTGCCGGTTCGCCGGTAGCCTGATGGCGTGCCTTTTGAAGAATGAGCCGACGAGTTACTAGCGTGTGGCGAGGTTAAGTCCGCGAAGGACGGAGCCGGAGCGAAAGCGAGTCTGAATAGGGCACGAGTCGCACGCCGTAGACCCGAAACCGAGTGACCTATCCATGGCCAGGTTGAAGCGAGAGTAATGTCTCGTGGAGGACCGAACTCACTAGCGTTGAAAAGCTAGGGGATGAGCTGTGGATAGAGGTGAAATGCCAATCGAACTCGGAGATAGCTG
>CAVSXG010000007.1:0-83240 GCA_963731865.1 uncultured Chloroflexia bacterium
TGATGCCCTCGGGGTCCGGTGCGAGCCCGCCGTCGTACAGGAAGACGGTGAGGTGGTCCTTCGCCGCGAGCAGCGCCACGACGTTGCCCTCCAGGACGAAATAGGGCTGGACCGGTGCGCTTGATCGTCTCGACTACCTCCGGGTCGGCCGCATGGATGAGGTCGCGGACCTGCTGGCAGAGCGCCTGTTGCCACTCCGGGGAGCGCGCCGATGTAGGCGTCGACGCGCGGATCCCTGGCGTAGTCGGCCTCGGCCATCAGTCCGCCCCCATGGCGAATGCCAGGCCGCCGTCGGAGCCCCAGCGCGGCGCCGGCGGCTCGCGCTTCGGAGAGCGCTGCTGGCGTCAGGGCCGGCCGTCAGCGTCGCGAGCGTGCCCTCGAACTGTTCGCGCTCGTCGGGCGGCCATCCCCGCCCGCCTTCGCAAGGGCGATTCGGCGACGCCAACCAGGGTCGCGGCCCGCTCTGCCGGCGCTGGACTGCGGTCACCGCGGCCAGGCCATTGATCACCCAGGGGATCGTCATCTCGTCCCGTTTCGCGGCAACGATCCGGAGCGCATCCCGCGACAGCGCCTCCGCCCGATCGAGGTTGCCGAGCTGGCGCTCGACCATGCTCAGATTGGCCGACTCAATGGCCACGACGTAGTCGTTGCCGGCCGTTCGGGCAAGCTCGAGTCGGGCTCACATCACCTTTCCGGCGCCGGCGAAGTCGCCCGCCATCTGGAGCGCCGGGCCCAGCACATGCTCCGCGCTGGAACGGCCCTCGCTGTCGGCAGGTCCGCCGTCAGGTCCATGGCTCCCCGAGGAGGTCGACGGCCCGCCGACTGATCCTCGTTCAGCGCGACCCGTGCGGACCCGCGAGGCAAGGGCGATCGATATCGCGGTCGCCGCTCCTTCGGCGAGCGGCGCGCCTCCACCAAAACCCGCTCCTCGACCAGCTCATAACGGCCCGCCCAGAAGACCAGGTAGCCGTGGTCGTAGACGGCCCTGGCCCGACGGGCTTCGCGTAGGTCCATTATCCGGGCGGCGGCGCGCCAGAACCAACCAGTCGCCGTCGTCGATCCGCTTGGTCGCCATCCAGAACGGTACGAGCGCGGTCCCGAACCGATCAGCCTCGTCCAACCGTCCCTGGTCGAGGAACCAGGCCATGGCTTCCCGCATCTCCGCGTACTGCCGCTCAATTCCCTCGACCGCGGAGGCGTCCTCCCCGCGCCGCATCTGGGCGCGGCCCTCGAGGGCGGCCGCGAGGAGCGTGGCGGCACTGTCGGCGTCCATGGTCTCGATCATACGAGTCCCTCCAAGATCCCGCTTGGCGCGAGGATCACGCGGGCGAGATGCCCGGGAGACGCCGCCGCGCTAGGGTGCCGCCGTTCGTGTCACACCGACAGGATGGAGACGGCCGATGCTCACCTCCCAGCTCTTCGCAGGTGACCCGATCCTGGAGGCCGTCGCGGCCGACCAGGACCGCATCTCGCGGACGCAGAACCGGAAGGGCGAGCACGTCCGCAAGGTTCAGCAAGTCCTCCTGCTACGGAACCCCGGGGCGCTGCCACAGTTCGGGGCTGACGGCAGCTACGGCAATGAGAGCGCCGCGGCGGTCAGAGAGTTCAAGATCAACGAGCTGGGCGTGCCCGAAGCCGAGGTCATCGACGACGTTGGGCCGCGGACCGTGATCCGGCTCGACGAAATCCAGGCCGCGGCGGAACAGCCCGTTCCGCCCCCGCCCCCGCCGACGCCGCCCCCGACAACGACGTTCGTCCGCCGCGACATCTGGACGCTCCAGACCGACGCGAACTGGAACCCCATCGTCCTCGCCTACGCGAAAGCGGTCCAGGTCATGCAGAGCAGGCCGATCAGCGACCCGACCAGCTGGCAGTTCCAGGGCGCGGTCCACGGCAGCTTCAGCCCCGTCACCGCCCGGCGCCCGCTGGAACGACTGCCAGCACGCCAGCTGGTTCTTCCTGCCGTGGCACCGGATGTACCTCTTCGCTTTCGAAACCATCGTCCGCCAGATCGTCGTCAGCCAGGGTGGGCCGGCAGACTTCGCATTGCCGTACTGGAACTACGAGCCAGCCTTCGCCCGCGACACGATGCCGGTCCCGTTCCTGCTCGCGACGCTGCCGGACGGGACGCCGAACCCGCCTCCGGGTCGGTCCGCCCGGCCGGCATCCCGGACTGGGACATCGGCCGGCGGATCCTCCCGAACCAGGCTTCGTCCGCCGCCGCGATGGCCCACCTCACCTTCTCGGGACCGCCGGCGACCGGCTTCGGCGGCCCGCGTTCGACGCCGACCCAGTTCAACGGCGCGTTCGGGGCGCTCGAGTCGACGCCGCACAACCCGGTCCATCCACAGGTCGGCGGTCGGCAGGTCGATCCCTGCGCCGGGGGCCTGATGACCGACCCCCGCTGCGCCGCGCTCGACCCGATCTTCTGGTTGCACCACGCCAACATTGATCGGCTCTGGAACCGCTGGATCGACCTTGGTGGCGGTCGGCGAATCCAGGTGACGCCGCCTGGTTGGGACAGTCCTTCCAGTTCAACGACCCAAGCGGGAACGCGTTCACGCTGGCCTGCTCGCAGGTGGTGGACAGCGTCAACCAGCTGCAGTACATCTACGACGACCAGACCGCCCCGGTGAGTCCGCCGTTGAACCCTGTTCCGACCCCGCCGCAGCCGCCGCAGCTTGGCGGCGCGAGCGTTTCGCCGCTGCAGCTGGTCGGCGAGACGGCGAGCGTGCCGATCTCGGTGCCTGACGACATCATCGGCCAGCTGAACAACCTGTTGGCAGGCGTGCCGTCGATCCAGCTGACGGTCGAGGACATCGCCGGCACGATCGACCCCGGCATCGTCTACGAGGTCTTCCTCGACGTCCTGCCTGCCGGGGGCGGCAAGCCGACCCACAATTTCGTGGGCAACGTCACGTTCTTCGGCCTGCCGATGCAGGGCGATGAATCGGGTGTCCACGCCGAGCCACCCGGCCTCCGCCACACGTTCGACATCACCCCGATCGTGGAAGCCCTGGCAAGCGCGGACCTCTGGAACGCGGCCGGACTGTCGGTCTCGTTCGAGCCGGTTGGGTCGGGATTGCCTGAGGGCGTCCAGTCACTCGTCGAACCGGGTCCCGTCGAACCGATCTCGATCGGCCGGGTCAGCCTGTTCATCGGGTGACCGTCCTGGCGCCTGGCGCGACCCTCGAGCGCTTCGCTCGATACCGGGTCTGGGCGCCCGAGTGGTGGCTGGTCGTCCCGATCGCCGCCGGCTGGATCGTGGCGGCCGGCCATGCGCTCACCGACGTGGCCGCGCTCCTCCCGGCCGCGGGCGCCGGGGCGTTCCGAACGGGACAGGCGTTGATCCTCGTCTGCCTCGTGCCATCTCCGAGAACCACGGGACCGGACCCGACGGAGACCGCGGCGATGAGCCTGGCGATGATGCTCCCGATCGTCCTGCCGGCGGTCCGCCACGTGGCATTGAACAGCCTGCGCCGTCGCCGGCTGCGGGCGATGCTCCTCTACGTCTTCAGTTTCCTCGGGCCGGTGATCCTGGCAGGCCTGGTGCTCGCCGCGATCGCGGCCGGGCTGCCGGTGGACCGTCGAGCGGCCCTCGCCGGAGGAATTCCTGCTCGCCGCCGCCTATCAGCTGTCGCCGCTCAAGCGTCGCGCCCTGGCCGCTTGCCGGCGGCTCGTACCGCTGCCCCCGGATGGCCGTCGAGCGGATGCCGCGGTCGTTCGCTTCGGTCTGCTGTCGAGTTGGCGATGCATCCGGTCGAGCTGGGCCCTCATGGTTCCGATCGCGGTGCTCGGGGCGAGCGGGGTGGTCGTCTCGATCATTGTCACCGGCCTGCTCCTGGCCGAGGATCCGGGTCGCGCCGGCCGCCGCGTCCTGGCGCCATCGGCGGCAGTCCTCGCCGTCACCGCGTTGGTCGTCGCGCTGGTGCCGGCCTAGCCGGCTGAATCGCTGTCTCGGGAACGAGTTTGCCGCGGCGATGGTAGAGACGCCGTGAAGCGCTCGACGCTCCCCGCGTTCCTCGCTGCTGCGAACCTGCTCGGGTCGTGTGCCGGACCGGCCGTCACGGCGAGCCCGCCGGTCAGCCCGCCGGTCAGCGCGACCATCCGCCCGACCTCCACTCCCCTGCCCTCGCGGATGGTCCACACGGGCTATGTCGCGGTCGCGACCGGCGAGCCGATCCAGATCGACCGAGCTGTCGGGCCGGATCGTGTTCGACGACTTCGAGGACGTGCTCGTCATGGACGTCGACGGCACCAACGTCGTCGAGGTGGCCGCCCAACCCGGCGCGGAGTTCGACGGTGCCTGGTCGCCCGACGGCAAGTGGATCGTCTACCGCGACTCGACGCGGGGCATCAACGAGGACGACGAGATCTTCGTGGCCGCGGCCGACGGCTCGGAGCGGCGGAACATCACCAACGACCCGGCCAACGACTGGGGCCCGGACTGGTCGCCGGACGGCTCGACGATCGTCTTCAACTCGGACCGCGATGGCGGCCCGCTCCGCGGCTACCTCATGGATCCCGATGGCTCGAACGTGCGCCCGCTCGACATCGAGGGCTGGGTGGAGTACCCGTCGTTCTCGCCGGACGGGACGAGGATCGTGTACGAGGGCCACGCCGCCGGCGACTACGAGGTCTACGTCGCCGACATGGCCACCGGCGAGACCCAGCAGCTCACCGACAACCCGGGCGGCGACGGCTGGCCGGTCTGGTCGCCCGACGGCTCGACGATCGCCTTCACCTCGGAACGCGACGACTGCCGTTCCTGCCCTCGGACCAGGAGTGCTGGCGAACCGGCGAGCCAGACGATCAATACCGCGACGTCTGGCTCATGAACGCCGACGGCATCAACCAGCGGCGCGTCACGACGGAGATGGGCCAGTTCGTGGCCTGGTCCCCGATGGCCGGCATCTGCTCGTGTCTGGTCGTGCCCTGTACGTCCTCCGGCCCGATGGCACGGGCCGTCTCGAGCTGCGTGCCGACGGCATCGACCTGCCCCTCGGCGGCATCCCGGACTGGCGCTGATCAGTCACCCGAACCAGTCGAGCACGCGCATGGTCACCCCGGTGCGGGCGCGACGTTGTGGTTCAGGTGGAACACGTTCTCCGGGTCCCAGGCTCGCTTGAGCTCGGCCAGCGGGCGAAGCTTCGCGTCGCCATAGATCAGGCGCGTCTGCTCGGGACCAGCGTCCGCGTTCTCGTTGGCGTATCGGCCCAACGTCGCGTGGGGCTCGACCACCGTCATCGCCCGGCGGACCCAGTCGCGGTTCGCGTCGTCGAGGGTAGCGTCAGTCCAGGACGAATCTGCGCTGAGGTCGAACCTGGCCGCCCGTCCGGCGTAAGCGGTGGCATCCTCCGCCACTCGGCCGATCGCACCGCCCAGGGCCGTGATCGAAAACGTCCCCTCGCCGGGCGCCGCGCCGACCAGCTCGACGAGCTCGTCGAGCGCTTCCGGTTGGACGTCATCCGCGTTGAACCCGAGGATGAACGACCGGCTCCCCCACCCCAGCACGAGGTCATGGGCCGTCTGGACCTCTAGGTAGGGCGCAGACCCGATGGTCGCGCTGACGGGCTTCGGGCCGGCATCGAGCCCGGCGGTGTCGCGCTCGAGGGCATCCGCCGCGCCGCTGTGGTTGTAGGCGATATAGGCGCTGGGCTTGCCGGCGATGCTGTCTGGCGCGCTGCCGTCCGTCGCTGCTCGGTCGATGCCGAAGATGACCGACACGGTCTCCGGGGCCCGCAGGGCGTACTCCCGGAAGGCCGACCATGCGTCCTGAACCTGGTCCGCCGGGAAGAGCAGCACGCCACGGTTGAGGCTCGGACCGAACGGATGGAGCCGAAACTCGAAAGCGGTCACGATCCCGAAGTTCCAGCCGGCGCCACGCATCCCCCAGAACAGGTCCGGCTCCTCGGTTTCGCTGGCGCGGACGTGCCGGCCGTCGGCCGTGACGAGCTCGACGGCTGTCACGTTGTCGATCGTCAACCCGAACCGCCGCTGCAGCCGGCCCGTGCCACCGCCGAGCGTCAGCCCGCCAACCCCGGTGTGGCCGACCACGCCGACCGGGCAGACCAGGCCATGCGCCTGGGCGGCGACGTCGAGCTCGCCGAGGAGTGCCCCGCCGTTGGCTCGGGCGATCCGCCGCCCCGGGTCAACCTCGACGCCACGCATCGCGGAGAGGTCGACCACCAGGCCACCGTCACCACCCGCGATCCCGGCGGCGCTATGACCACCTGCCCTGACCGCGATGTCGAGGCCGCGGTCGCGGCCGAAGGCGATCGCGGTGGCGACGCCGGCCGCGCTGGTCGGCCGGACGATGACGCTCGGCCGCCGATTGTGGATCCCGTTCCAGAGGCGTCGGGCGTCGTCGTACGTTCCGTCGCCGGGCGTGATGATGTCGCCGTCGACGGATCGGCGCAGCTGATCGACGTCGCGAACGAGCGTTTCGGGCATGTGGGCCGTCCTCCTGCGAGTCAGCGAGGTGATGCCCGTATTGTCCCCGACCTCCGCGGATCAAGGGCAACGAGAAGCCCGCCGGGCCGATTCGACGGTCCCGGCGGGCTGGCTGTTGGACGGCCTAGCTGGCGAGGAAGAAGGCAATTCCACCCTCGCCGATGGCAGCGATTCCGACATGGCCGCTGTCCGGATCGATTCGGATGACCGGCGCGTACGCGTCGGATGAGTTGGGCACGACCGTTCCGGTCCAGGCCCCGCCGTCGTTCGACGAGACGAAGTGCCGGATCACGTCCGACGCCACGGCGAGATGAAGATCACCAGTTGCGACGTCGAGCGTCAGCGAGCTGCCGCCGACCGCGCTCGTCACCCGCTTGGTCGTCCAGCCATCGGTTCCCAGCGTGGCGACGTATGTGCCGTCCGACGGCCGCGGGCCCGGCGTGGTGCAACCGCCGATGTCGCTGTCCTGGGTCCAGGCGATGAACGGCCGATTGCCCGGGCCGAGGATCAGCTCCGGCGAGCCGGCCGAGAAGTCGACGCTCGCCACGACCTTGCTCGTGACCGCTCCGTTCCTGATCTCGGCGTATCGGATCGCGTCGTTGGCGACGAACGCGACGCGCGGCACGCCGTCGTCGCCGATGCGAAGCGAGCCGGTCCCGACATTGGCGACCTCGAGGCGGGTCGTCTCGTCGCCGTCGATCCGCAGATAGAACAAGGCTTCGTTGCGGACGAGGGCGTGGATCACGCCGTCGACGATTCGGAGCGCGACGAGGACATCGTTGTCCGAACCGATCCGGCGTGGCGTCGACCATCCGCCATCGACCATCGGGAACTGAACGAAGGCGCCGACGTGGCGGAGGTCCAGGCCGCCGCAGCCCTCGTCGAGCGGGACGTAGCGGTTGAAGGCGACGTAGACGCGATCGCCATCCACGACGACCTGCGGCTCGGCCTCGATCACGTCGATCGGGGGGACGATCGACTCGGAGAACCAGGTGATGCCGTCGGTGGACATGGCGTACGAGATGTGGTCATCGCAGTGGGCTACGACGTGGAAGGTGCCGCGCGAATCGATGGTCGCGGCAAGTCCGACGCAGTCGACGGTGTCGATGGCGATTCGCCGGGACCAGGCGATCGGGGCGGATGGCACGGGCGTCGGGCTTGGTGCCGCCGAGGGTGGCGGCGACACCGGACCGCTCGGCGTTGGCGTGGCAGGAGCGCTTGGGCTGGGAGCGCCGCTCGGCGGTACGGACGGCGACGGCGATCCCGGAGCCGCGGGCGCGGTGCACGCGACGAGGGTGATGACGAGGATCGAAAGGACGAGGGCGAGGCGCGACATGGTGATGGACTCCGTTCACTCGGGCGGTCGGTTCACCGCCTCGACCAGTAGACGGAAACTGGGGGTCCGTTGGAGTGCGACAGATGTCCAGAAATGGGCGGCGGAACGTACGTGAGACCCGGTGGGGCCCGGCCGGTGCAGAATGCGTGCCATGGCTCGCCACACCCTCTCGACCCACGTCGCGGCGCCGCCCGAGCGGGTCTTCGCCCTGTGGACGAACCTCGACCGGATGGCCGAATGGGTCGGCGGGGTCACCGGCGTGACCGATGTGTCGGGGCCGGTCGATCGGGTAGGCACGACATACGTCGTCCACTTCGGGCCGATGAAGAGCCCCACCGAGATCCTCGAGGTCGATCCGCCGAGGCAATTCGCGACCCGGTTCGGCAACTGGCTCCTTCGCGGCCGGTCGAGCGCAACGTTCGAACCTGAAGGCGACGGGACGCGGGTCAGCCAGGAGTTCGAGACAGTCGGCCGGATCTCGGCGATCGCGTCGTGGGTGTTCTCGCGCGGCTCGTACGAGGGCAGCTTTCGCGGCGAGCTCGAGAAGTTCGCCCGGATCGCCGAGCGCGAAGCAGGCGACTGATGCCGTGGTTTCTGGAGCTGAGGTGACGTCATGCCACCACCGACGGATCCCGATTGGCCGAAGCTCGCACGCGACCTGTCGGAGCGGGTCGCCGCCTTCGCGCCCGAATGGACTGACCGGACCGACACCGACCCCGGCATCACGATCGTCGAGCTGTTCGGGTTCCTGGCCGAGAACCTGCTCGGTGAGCCCGAACGGTCGTCCCGGGTTCGGACCCGGCTTCGGGACGTCCTGGCCCGGCTCGACGGAGGCGACGCCGAGCCGTGTCCGGATGGAACGCTGACTCGGGTCCGCTACTTCGATCGGCAATTGGTTACGGCGGAGGACCTCCGGGAGGAGCAGGCATACCACCGGGGCAGCCGGCGGCGCCACAACGTCGAGCTGCACGGGATAGGGATCGTTCGGGGCCTCGAGGTCGGCGTCGAGGGGCCGCCGGGGCAAGGCTCGGTCGTGGTCGTGTCTCCGGGCGTCGCGATCGCGCCGGACGGCGAGGAGCTCGTCGTGTGCGATGCACGCCCGATCCCGGTGCGCAACGGCAAGCCTCCGCTCCACGTCGTGCTGCAATTCGCGGAGCGAGAGGTGGCGACGACGACCCACGATGAGGCGTCTCGGATCGAGGAGTCCGCCACGATCGCCGTGGTCGAGGACGTCCCACAGGGAGACCTGCCGATCGCGCGAGTCACTCGCCACGGCAGAGCGTGGCGGCTCGATCCCACCTTCAAGCCGGCACGCAGCGGGCAGTAGGAGCCCAGAGCTGAAAGGTCGTTTCGCCTAGCACGTGGCGTGGTCCTGAGTCGTCGTTGGCATCCCTGTCCGGCCGTGGGGGAGTCGGCGCGAGCGTGGCGACGGCGGCCAACCCCCGATTCGGAGCCGTCCGAGCCCAAGTTCGCTCGATACCAGCACGCTCCTTGCTGAGCGCAACAAACCTGGGGGATCGTTCCCGGCGCCATGCCGCGGCGGCGCTAGTCTTGGGCCATGAAGCTCGTCGTGACCGCGTTCATGACGCTCGATGGCATCGTCGAGGCGCCCGGGTTCGACGAGCATCGGAGCGGCCGGAACGCCTGGGCCCTGCGCGTCCAGGCCGACGAGGACCAGGTCTACAACAAGGCGCTGGCGATGTCGGCCGATGCGTTGCTCCTGGGCCGTCGGACGTGGCAGATCTGGGCCGCGTTCTGGCCGACGGCCACCGGCGATCTCGAGCTCGCGCGCGCGATGAACACGATCCCGAAGTACGTCGTCTCGAACACCCTCAAGCGAGCCGACTGGAACAACACGACGATCCTGTCGGGCGACATCGCGGCGGCAGGTCGCGGAGGTGAAGGCGCAACCGGGTGGCGAGTTGCTGGTGTACGGCAGCCCGGACCTGGTCGATGAGCTTCTCCGGCACGACCTGGTGGACGAGTACCGGCTGCTGATCTACCCGGTCATCCTGGGGAGCGGCAAGCACCTGTTCCGCGATCGGATCGACACCTACCACCTGCGGCTGGCGAGCTCCCGGACCTTCGGCTCGGGCGTGGTCCTGCTCTCCTACGTCCCGGACCCAGAGGTTCCGACGAGCCGCTTCGTCGACGAGTACCGCTGGACCGGCGAGCAGGTCCGATCACTGCAGGCAGCCGAGGACTTCGACCGAACGCTGGCCACCGTCCTGTTTGCCGACATCGTCGACTCGACGGGGCGCGCCACCGCCATGGGCGATCGTGCCTGGCGGAAGCTGCTCGACCATCACCATCGGCTGGTACGGACGGAGATCGAGCGCTGGAACGGTGAGAACGTCGAGTTCACCGGCGACGGCGTCATGGCGATCTTCGACGCTCCGACCCGGGCCCTCCGCTGCGCCTTCGGCCTGGTCGAGGCGGCGCGCAGCATCGATGTCGAGATCCGCGCCGGGCTCCACACCGGGGAAGTCGAGCGCCGCGAGACCGGGATCGGCGGGATCGCCATCCACATCGCCGCTCGGTTGCTGGGCTCCGCAAGCCCCAACGGTGTGGTCGTGACGCGAACCGTCCGCGACCTTGCGACCGGCACGGACCTGGTCTTCTCGCCGCTCGGTGAGGTCAGCCTTCGGGGCGTGTCGGGCCAGTGGGAGCTGTTCGAGGCATCGCTGAACTAGATCTACTCGCTTTCGATCTCGAGGAGCTGGTCCGCGGCCGTCCTGTTCCCAGCCGCAGCCAGGCGGCGGAGCTCGTCGAGGTCGCCGCGCTCCGTCGCGAGTTCGATCAGCTGGTCGGCCGCCGTCGTGTTGCCGGCGTCGGCCAGCCGCCGGAGCTCGTCCATGTTGCCCAGTTCGCCGGCCAACTCGATGAGCTCGTCGACCGCGTCGGCGTCACCACGGTCGGCCCGATCGCGAAGGGCGGACAAGTCGTTATCAGCCGACATCGCAGCCCTACCGCTATTTTGCGACCCCCTCCACCATCCTACGCTCGCCGC
The DNA here is from genome assembly GCA_963731865.1 of uncultured Chloroflexia bacterium. Classification (GTDB taxonomy): domain Bacteria; phylum Chloroflexota; class Limnocylindria; order Limnocylindrales; family CSP1-4; genus SPCO01. Next base: position 10,800 of record CAVSXG010000007.1, read on the forward strand.
ATCGAAACGCACGAACCTTCGACGGGTAGCCTTCCCGCATGACCGACCGGCTGCGCGTCATCCTCGAGATTGGAAGGAAGCGGAGGGTCGCTGCAGGGGCCATGGACTGGCCCGGCCTCGACCGCTGGGGCACGTCCGAAGACAAGGCCCTCGAGAGGCTGGCGGCGTACCTGCCGCGCTACGAGGCAGTCGCCGATCGGGCCGGCCTCGGGAGGGCCTACGCCCGTGCTCGAGATGTGGATGTCGTCGAGCGCGTCGCCGGTTCGAGTTCGACCGACTTCTGGGGCGTCGCCCACATTCCCTCCCACATCGAGGCCACGGTGCTCTCAGCGGCTGACCTTGATCGCCGACTCGATCTCCTGCAGGCCTGCTGGGCCTGGTTCGACGACGTCGCTGCGCGGGTGTCCCGGGAGCTCCGTCCGACCGGTCGCAGCGGTGGACGCAGCCGCGAGCAGATCGTCCGTCACGTGTACTTCAACGAACCCGAGCAGTACTCCCGCAAGGTCGAGGTCAGGACCCCGCTCGACGAAGTCGCTTTCCGAGGCCGGTCTGGCCTCGCACCGGAAGGCGTACCTGGATGCGATCCGCGCCTGGAACGCCCAGGGCAAGCCCGCAAGGACGTGGCCGATCCAGTTCCTGATCCGCCGGACCGCCCAGCACGTCATGGACCACGGCTGGGAGATGGAGGACCGGGACGCCTCCCCTTGAAGCCGCGAGCGGTCGGCGGGCAGGAACCATCCATCACGCGCTCGCCCGCAATCTGATCGGCACCATGCGACGTACCGCCCAGTGAGCCCCGACATCAGATGCGCCGGCTTCTGGCCTGGGCCCGACCCGGGGAGCCCCGGAGAAGGTGGGACGACGGATGGAGAAATCGCTCTACGACCGGCTCGGTGGCGCCTTTGCGATCGCCGCCGTGATCGACCAATTCAGCGACGCGCTGGTGCAGAACCCGATCGTTGGCGAGCGATCGGCCAACCCGGCGCTGCGGGAGTGGCACACCGAGAACCTCGCCCGGCTGCCCGGCCTGAAGTTCATGCGGACGCTTTGGGTCTGCAACGTCGCGGGCGGGCCGTTCGAGTACACCGCCACGCGGCCGGGAAGCACCGCGCTCGGCCTGGAAGCGGCGCATCGAGACCTTCGAATCGCCCCGCAGGAGTTCGACGAGGTCGCGGCCGAACTCGGTCGCACGCTCGATGCCTTCAAGATCCCCGAGCGCGAGAAGACAGAGGTCCTGGCAGCGTTTGCGGCCCACAAGGGTGAGGTGACGGAGGGCAGCCTCGCGGCCGCCAAGTAGGAGCAACGCCCGGCGGTCATCGCCCTTCACGGCATACGCTGTGCACCGATGACGACGAGACGCGTGGCCTGGCGCCGGTCCGACGAGGTCGAGACCGACGAACTCTGCACGTTGGCCGTCCGCGACAACGGCCTGTCGCTTGTCGGCACCATCATCGGCTCGGAGCTGGGTCTGCCCGTCCGGATCGAGTACCGCGTCCTCGCCGACCGCGCCGGCGTCACGACCGCCGCCCACGTTCGCGACCTGCGCGGGTTTGATACGCGGACGATCACTGTCGAGCGCGACGCCAAGGGCGCCTGGACGGTCGACGGCACGCCGGCCAAGGAGCTCAGGGGATGCACCGACATCGATCTCGGTTGCAGCCCATCGACCAACACCTTGCCGGTCCGGCGGTTACGGCTCGGGATTGGCAAGGCAGAGACGATCAAGGCAGCGTGGCTCCGGTTTCCGGAACTGAGCCTCGTCAAGGCGTCCCAGACGTATCGCCGCCTCGACGAATTCACGTACCGCTACTCGAGTGGCACGTTCGAGGCGGAGCTGACGGTCGATGACGACGGCCTCGTGACCGATTACGCGGTCTGGCGCCGGGCGGGATACTCGTCCGGTCCGGACGACGCTGGGTTACTCGACGCGGATCGCTGAGTCAGGCTCCCGCGTCCTCATCGCCAGACTCGACGGCCGCCGCGGCGTCTTCTTCGGCCGCCAGGACGGACTGGCTGAGGTGACTTGCCTCGACGACCGTCGGCTGACCATCGCGGTCCTTCCAACGCGTCTGGATCATGACCTCGTCGGTCTCGCCGACCAGGCGCAGGACCACCACGAAGCTCGAGCCGCCGCGCTCGACCGAGTCGACGGTCGCCTCGCTCACGGGCAGTGGCAGCAACGAGACGACCTCGCCCAGGTTCCGCTGCAGTTCCGGGCTGAACTCCTGGCTGGCGCGCTCGACGTCGCCGGCGACGAGGGCGTCGCACAGCGCCGTGGCGCGTTCGCGGATGGCGTCGGGGTCCAAGGCACTCCTCCCGCTGGTGTCGCCGAATCCTACGCCGGGGGTGCTTCCCTGCGAACGGCGCGCGGGTCCTTGCCGAGGTCGAAGCCCTTGTAGGCCGCCTGCCGGACGAGACCGTCGCCGGTCCAGCCGGCGAACTCGGCGCGGATGACCAGCTCCGGGCGCAACCAGTTCGCGTTCTTCATCACCGCCTTCGGGACAGGCCCGTCGAACGGCGGACGCGTCGGCGGCCAGCGGCGCCATCGCGGCGAGGAGGTCGGCCCGGTTGCCATCCGTGAACCCGGCCCCGATCTTGCCCGCGTACCGAAGCTCGCCGCCCTCGTACACCCCGACGAGCAGCGCCCCGAGCTCGATCGCCTTGCCGGTACCAACTGCCCAGCCACCGACGACGAGCTCCTGCTCCGGCCGGATCTTGACCTTCTGCCAGGCCATCGATCGGCGGCCGGGCTCGTAGCGCGATTGCCCGTCCTTGGCCATGATCCCCTCGAGGCCTCGAACCTTGGCGGCTTCGAAGAACGCGATCCCGTCCCCGGCCACGTCTTCGCTGAGCCGAACCCGGGGATCTGTTCGCAGGACCGACCCGAGCTCGCGCCGGCGTGCCTGCAGCGGCTCGTCGAGCAGCGACCGACCGTCGAGGTAGAGCAGGTCGAAGATCTCGTACAGGAACGGGTTGACCGCGCCGCCGCTCCGCTGACCCTTGATCCGTGCCTGGAGCAGGGCGAAGTCGGGCTCGCCGCGGTCGTCGAGCGCGATCACCTCGCCGTCGACGATCGCCTGGCGGGCGGCGATCCAGGTTGGCGGCTCCAGGAAAGGGCCGAAGTACCGCGCGGCGTCCTGCTGGCCTCGGGTCCACATCCGGACCTCGCCGCCGTCGACCACGGTTTCCACCCGGAAGCCGTCCCACTTGATCTCGAACTGCCAATCGGGGTTGTCGAACGGTGCCGCGACGAGGGTCGCCAGCATCGGCGGGATGAACGGCGGCATGCCCTTCCTGGTCACGCCGGTAGCGTACCGGGCAGCGGTCTCGGCTTGTCAGCAGGCGGCGGCGGTCCAGTCGGGCACCTTCTCGAACTTGGGTGCACCGTCGGAGATCCACCGATGACCCGTGCCATCGGGTCGGGTGACGGCGAAGCCGAGTCGCGATGGACCGGGATGCAGGCCGTGCACCGAGAGGATGAGCGAGCCGTCCGGAGACCAGACCGCATGGGAGTAGCCATCCCTGGCGCCGGGAGCACTAGGCGCACCCGTGATGTTCGTCAGGTTCGTGCCATCCGGTTCGATGGTCCAGATCGTCCCGAGGTCGACGCCTTCGATGACTGAGACGAAGGCAATTCGCGTCCCGTCGGGCGCCCAGTCCCCCTTCTCGGGGTACTGCGTCGCTGGTGTCAGGCGCTCGAGGCCGGTTCCGTCGACACCGACGAGCCACAGCGCCGCCTCCGTGTCGCTGACCTCGCGGGTGAACACGAGGTGGGAGCCGTCGGGAGAGAACCTGGCGGCGTAGTCCACCCGCGCGTCCGGGGGCCGCGCGGTCACGCGGCGTGGGTCCGATCCGTCCGCGGCGTTCATCACCCAGACGCCCTCGTCGCCCGGCTCGTCGGACGTGTAGGCGATGAGCTTTCCGTCGGGTGAGTAGTCGGGATCACCAAGGAGCCCGACCGCGGAGGTCAGTTTGCGAACGTCGCCACCATCCCGGTCCATGGTGTAGATGTCCCAGGCCGATCTGTCGTCGACGCCCTTGGGATCCGGGTCCTCGTAGTTGGCATTGAATGCGATCCGCGAGCCGTCCGGCGACCAGACCGGCCAGCCGGCGCTGTACCCGTCGCGGCCGGGCACCTCGCGCAGGTTCGTGAGATCCGGACAAGAGGTCCACAGGTGCGCCCGGTCGGCATCATCGTATCGATGGAAGACGAGTGTCCCGACGGTCGGGAGATCGACGGCATCCGGGATGGCCGAGGGCGCCGCCGAGCTGCTCGGGCTCGGCGTCGGTTCGACGGCCGAGGCGCGCGCGGACGGCGGTGCCTGGGTGTTGGTCGAGGCCGCCGGTGGCGGACTGCCACAGCCGGCGACCACGAGGATCGCGATCGCAGCGATGGTGAGTGCCTTCATTGTCATCCCTCTCAGTGGTCGACCGGCAGCCAGGTGGGCCGGCAGAGAATCGAGCCGTCGAATTGGGCCGCCGGCGCGCGCGGCTCGAGGTCGCGACCGACGATGCTGACGGTCGCTCCGCCATCAGCCGACCCCGTCAGGAGCAGTGCGGTGGCGTCCGGTGACCACACGAGGTAGCCGGCATCCGGGCCCCGCGCCGTAGACAGGAATCGCCCCGAGCCATCCACCTCGACCGTCGCGAGCCGGTATCGCTCGCCATCAGTGGAGAAGCTGAAGGCCAACGCGCTACCGTCTGGCGACCACGATGGCGAACCCTCGAACGACGACGAGCTTGTGACGTTCTGGTCTCCGCTCCCGTCGGCCCCGATGACGAAAACGTCATGGCGAGCGTCGGTGAAGGGCGAGTTCGGATTGGTCGACGGCAGCGACGCGCCGTCGGGGATGCCGAGGTAGGCCAGGAACCGCCCGTCCGCTGACCAGGCGATCTGGCCCTCGGTCGTCGATGGTCGGTCGGTGAGCCGCCGCAGGTTCGAGCCGTCGGCCAGGGCGACGTAGATGGCAGAGCGGGGCCACGTGTCGGTGAGAGGGTCACGGGTCCAGGCCCCGAACGCGATCGAGCGGCCGTCGGGTGACCACACGGGAACGTCGTACATCACGTCCGCCGCCTCGGACCGTGCGGCCAGCAACGGAGGAATATCGGTCGCCATCGACGTGATCCAGATTTCGTACGGTGGCCCATCCGGCTCCACCTGGGTCCGACTCGACTTCGACCCAGGCGACGCGCGACCCGTCAGGCGAGAGGTCGAAGCCCGGCTGGTCAAGGCCGCGATAGACCGGCTCGATCGGGACGAGGCGCGAAGTGCTGCCGTCAGCTGGGTACACCTCGACGAGGTTCCCTAGCTCGCCGCCGCTCTGCGTCCCGAACGTGCTGCCATCGCGTGAGTACACCCGGCACGACGTCGCGGTCGTCTGGGTGGGATCGGTCCCGGTGGCCGTGAGCTGGTAGGTAACGGTCCCGCTGCGGTCATTCCCCTGGATCGTGACCACGATCGCGCCGTTCTGGCCCAATGGCGGCGCCGGATCCTGCCGGCGGAGCGCCCCCACGGCGACGGCCGCCGCCGCTGCCACAAGGAGCGCGACGAGCACCAGCCGCACCGCGGCGCGTCGATCCATCGCCCGGAGGGCGCCGAGGGTGCCGAGCGCCGCCTGGACGTCGCGAAGCCTGCGGAGGCCGGCGTGACGCTGAGGAACGGCTGCGGTTGCAGCGAGGATCGAAACCTCGAGACCGTCGGGATCGGCTCGGCGCGCGCGCCGATCGAAGACCGCCCGGATCAGCTCGTCGGACACGTCGTAGTTCGCGTTCATCGGTCTTCCACCTGCAACGCGCGCTCCAGGGCTCGGCGCGCCGTGAAGAGACGGGACTTGACGGTCTTGGCGGGTACACCAACGCGAGCGCCGATCTCCGCGAGCGACAGGTCCTCGTAGTGGTGGAGCCACAGGACCGTCCGATCGGCGGGTGCCAGTCGGTCGAGGGCGCGCTCAAGCCGATCGAGGTCGGCGGTCCGCCCTTCGTGTCCGACGTCCGGAAACGCCACGGGAGCCGTGTCGTCGGGGAAGACACTCACGGGAACTTCGCGGACCGTCCTTCGACGGCGGCTGCGCATCGCGGATCGCGCCGTGTTGACCACGATCCGGCCGAACCATGCGGGGAACGCCTCGGGATCCCGAAGCGTGGGCAGGTTGCGCCAGGCGTGGACGAAGATGGCCTGGGTTGCATCCCGGGCGTCCGACTCGTCGCCCAGGATCGCCGCTACCGTCCGGAGGGTGGAGGGCAGTCGGGCGTCGACCAGTCTGCCGAACGCATCATGATCACCGGATCGCGCCCGTTCGACCAGGCCTCGCTCGGACGGATCGCCGGCCGTCATCGCTGCACGATGCAGTGTCGCAGCCGCGGGCTCGATGGTGCTCACGTAGTACAGGACGCCGCCCGGCCCGCGGTGGTTGATTTTCGGGATGTCGCCCGGCCGAAGGCGTTGCCTCAGCCGGGCGTTCGGAGCTGGGTCAGTAGGCCCCCGCAATTCGTCGCGGGACGCGGGATCAGCCGGCCTGGCCTGGGACCTCGGCCGTGTACCGATAGCCGCAGTGCAGGCAGACCTTGGCATCACCCGGAATGGGCGACTTGCAGTCCGGGCAGACCTTCACGCTCGATGGGAGGAAGGTCTTGATCACCTTCCTGGTCCGGCTGATCGCGATCAGGCTGATGCCGATGAACACCAACATCCCGCCGACGAACCATCCCAATAGCGGGATCTGCCAGATCAGGATTGCCCCGAGCACGATGATCACGACGCCAATGTTCTTCAACACGGTGACGGTCCTCTCATTCCGTGCCGTCCCGGATTGCCCCTGGGCAAGGGTGGCGCGCAGCCGAGGATGACGGGTGCTGCGCTGCCGCCGGAACCTTTGCTTCCCCGTCCGGGAGTATGCGCGCGACGGCCCGAAAAACAAGAACGGATTTCGGCGGATGGCCGGGTCAGAGCAGCGCCTCGGCGCGACGAGCAATCCGGGCGAGGAGCCCGGATTCGAAGGCGCCCTCGATCGAGCCCTCCACGAAACGATTCGAACGGACGATTGCCGTCAGCAGCCAGCCGAGCTCGTCCGGTGTCGCCGCGTCCATCGCGTCCGGATCATCGCGGAGCGCCCGGCCCCGTTCGGTGGCGAGCCAGGTCCGCCAGTCGAAGCCGACGACGATCCAGTTTCCCCGGGCGACGCCGGCTCGCCACGCCTCGGCCGTGGGACCGAACTCGAACCAACCCATGCTGTGGATCCCGTCGCGCGGCGGCGGCAGCTCCCAGTGGCCGAAGTCGGCGTCGGGCGCCTCGAGGATCGGCACGAGGTCGGCCAGGGCGCGGAGTCGATCGGCAAGGTCCATGCGTACCGGCATGATGCCGCCAGCCGGTTGGCTCAGCCGGCGTTCCAGGCAACGATCAGGCTGGAAACGAGCATCGCCGCCGACCGGGGCCCAGATTCGGCGCTCAGCCGCGCTCGGGGTGACCAGGTTCAGCACGAGGCTGACGGCCGAGATGACCACGGGCACCCAGGCCAGCCACGAGCGACCTTCTGTCAGGGCCGGAACGACGACGTTGGCGGCCGACAGGACGACGACGGCGACGAGCGCCAGCACGACGGCCTGGACGAGGGCGGCAACACGCATCCGTGGCGGGAACGTCCGAAACCTGCCACCCATCGCGAACTCACCCCACGGCGCGCCGAGGGCGAGACCGATCTGGAAACAGATGACGCCGGCAATCGCGACCGCGAAAACCAGGGCAGCGACCGTTGCAATGGTCATGGCGCAGACGATAGTCGATGCTCGGTCCTCGCGAACGGCGTATCGTTGCGGTAGCAACAACCAGCCACCATTCGAGGACGCATGAAGGCCTTTGCCCTGACCGAAGCCGGCCAACCGGCCGCCTTGATCGACCTCCCAGATCCCGATCCCGGCCTTGACGGTGCCCTCGTCCAGGTCCACGCCGCCAGCGTCAACGGCTTCGACCAGTTCCAATTCGGTGGTGGCCTCATGACGATGATGCCGCACGAGCTGCCGACGGTGATCGGCCGCGACATGGCCGGCGTGGTCGTGGCGGTCGGCCCGGCGCGGACCGATATCGCCGTGGGCGAGGAGGTGCTCGGCTTCGTGAAGAGCACTCCCCCACTCCACAACGGGACGTGGGCGGAGTTCGTGGCCGGCGGTGACGACCTCGTCCTCGCCCCGAAGCCGGCCGGTCTCGACTGGAACGCTGCGGGCCGCGATCGGCCTGGCCGCCTTCCACCGCGCTCGCGGCCGTCGATGCGGTCGATCCGGGGCCCGGCGATACCGTCCTGATCATGGGGGCCACGGGCGGCGTTGGCCCACGTTGCCATCCAGCTCTGCCCAACGCGGCGCCCGCGTGATCGCGTCCGCAAAGCCTCGGCGACGACGACGCGTTCGTCCGCTCACTCGGGGCGGCGGAGACGATCGACTACACGCAGTCGGGCCTCGGCGACACCGTCCGGCGCCTGGTGCCCGAAGGCCTTGCCGGCCTGATCGATGGCGTGAGCCGCGGTGAGGCGTTCATGCCGCTGGCGGCCCTGCTGAGGAGTGGTGGCCGCGCCGCGACGACCTCGGCGCCGCCGATGTCGAGGCGCTTGCGGCTCGCGACGTCCGAGCCACCAACGTCATGGGCGCGCCGACCCGCGAGATCCTCGCTTCGCTCGCCCGAGCGGGCCGCCTAGGGCACGCTCCAGGTTCCGATCCAGCGAACGTTCCAGCTCGAGGAGGCCGCCCACGCTGTTGAAGCCTTCGGTGCCGGCACCCGGGGAAAGCTGGTCCTGACGATCGCCTAGCGCAGCCCGTCCTGACCGTGGTCCGGTACGACGACGACCTTGCCCCGGGCGAGGCCATCGTCGACCAGGCGGATCGCCTTCGAGACGACGACCTGGTCGAGGGAATAGACGCGATCGATCGAGGGCCGGACCTTGCCGGCCTCGATGAGCGAGAATCGTCGCCACGTCGGGTGGATGGAACGGCTTCCAGGCCGAATCATCAGGCCCATCCTCCCGCGGGCCGCGAGCGAGAAGACCGGCCCGCCGAACAGCGCGGCGAGGATTCGCGCCCCGGATCCGCCGAGGGTCAGGTACACGCCCCCTCGCTTCACCGCTCGCCCGGGCATCGACCATGGAGTGGTGGGCGTCGGCGTCGAGGATCCAGTCGTACCGCTCCCCGGTCGTCGTGTAGTCGGTCGTCGGTAGTCGATCACGTGGTCCGCGCCGAGCGACCGGACGTAGTCCAGCTTGGCTGCCCGGCAGATGCCGGTGACTTCTGCGCCGAACGACTTGGCGATCTGGACGGCGAACGGCCCAACGTTGCCCGACGCGCCGTCGACGAGGACGGGTCGCCCGCCTTTCGTCCGCCGTTGCCAAGGCGCAGCCCCTGGAGGGCGAGGATCGCCGAGTGCGGCAGGGTCGCGGCATCCTCGAAGACAGGTCTCCGGGATGGCTCGAACGCCGCTCGGGCGCCGGCGTACTCGGCGAACGCGCCCCGCCCACGGGGAACAGGTCAGCGAAGACCCGATCCCCAGGCTGGAACCGGTCGCCTCCGCCCCGACGGCCTCGACCACCCCGGCGACGTCGCCGCCGAGCGCTCGGTTCCGCGGGCGACGAAGCCCAGGAACAGGCGCGGAACGCCAGCGCGGATCCAGGCTGTCGAGATCGGCGCGGTTGACCGACGCCGCTGGACCCGGACCAGGACCTGGTCCCCGATGGGGACCGGCCGCTCCACCTCCTCGATCCGGACCACCTCCGGCGGGGCCGTAGCGATCGCGGACGGCAGCCTTCATCCGCCGCATCCTACGACGGCCGCGCTGGCCGGGTACGGCATCCGCTAGATTGGCGGGCATGAGCTTTGAAGTCGCCGCCAAGGCGTACGACCGGTTCATGGGCCGCTATCGCGGCTGCTGTCGGCCCAGACTCGCCGAGCTGGCCGGGTCCGGCCCGGCAGCGGGTGCTCGATGTCGGCTGCGGCCCCGGCGCCCTCACCGCCGAGCTGGTCGCGCGGCTCGGCGCCGAAGCGGTTTCCGCCGTCGACCCCTCGGCACCGTTCGTCGCCGCCGCCCGCGACCGGCACCCGGCGTCGACGTGCGCAGGCAAGCGCGGAGCAGCTGCCGTCCCCGACGTCGTTCGACGCAGCGCTCGCCCAGCTCGTCGTCCACTTCATGACCGATCCGGTGGCCGGGCTGCGGGAGATGCCCGGGTCACCCGCCCGGCAGGCACGGTCGCGGCATGCGTCTGGGACTACGCCGGTGGCCGCGGACCGCTGGGGCCGTTCTGGGAAGCGGCGCGGGAGCTGGACCCGGCGGGGTCGTCGACGGGAGTCGTTGCTGGCCGGCGCCCGAGAAGGTCACCTCGTCGAGTTGTTCGGCGATGCCGGGCTCCAGTTAGGGTTGAGCAGGGGTCCCTGGCGGTGAGCCGGGACTTCGTGGACGTCGAGGGCGTGGTGGGAGCCGTTCACTGGGGGCGTCGGGCCGGCCGGTGTCTACGTAACTGGACGGGCGGGCCAGACGACCGGATCGCGCCTCCGCGAGCGATGTCGGGCGATGCTGCCATCGGGCGCGTTCAGCCTGACGGCGGTCTGCCTGGTCGGCCCGCGGCGTCGTGAGCGTCTAGCTGCCCGACGGCTCGGCTATTGACTCGACCCATGCTGCGCGATACGCCGGCGGGTCGAACGGGTCCCCAAAGTAGTCGGTCTCGCGGACGACCTTGCCGTCGCGGAACTCCATGATGAAGACGGCGCTCGTTGGCCGGGCGCCGTTGTAGCGGATCGTCGCCTCGGTCACCCACAGGTCGCCGCAACCGATGGTCCGACGGACGTCGAAGTCGATCCGGACGGGCGCTGCCTCGTGCATTGCCACGATGCTCGCCTTGCCCCGGATCCGTTCGCCGCTCTGCGGCCACTCGAGGATCGCGTCGTCGGCGAAGATCTCCGCGGCGGCCACCTCATCGCGGCCGGCCACAACGAAGTGATCGGCGATCAGCTCCCGGACTCGTGGCTCGTCCACCATGTCGCCCCTTCCAGGCCGATGACAGCCCACGCAAACTGCGCTGCGAGGTGACGATGCCTCTCGTCCGTCTCGGGAGCGTCACGGCCGGCGCGCGAGATCCCCGGCGGAAACCGGGGCTCGTCGCTTTCGAGAGGTCCAAGCGACCCATGCGTGGGTTAGACGCGTGCCCCTTAGCTGGCGATGCGCTTGAGGTCCGAACCCGGCTCGGCGACCAGCTCCTCGCCGTTGGCCCAGGCGTGGATCCGGTCGGCGCCGACCTTGATGAGGACGACGTCGGTGTCATCCGGTCCTTCCTTGAACCAGCCCTCGAGGTCTTCGTGCCACAGCTCGCGCTTCAGCTCTTCGTCGTCGACCATCTCGGCCGTGCCCTCGACCGAGACCCAGGTGCCGCGCTCGGTTGCGACGTAGGCCAGCTCGACACTTGGATCGCGCACGATCTCGGCGACCTTGGGGCTGTCGCGGAAGCTGAAGAACCATGTGTCCCCGTCGAACTCGACGTTGCCGTTGTTCGACATCGGCCGTCCGCGGACGCTGCCGTTCGAGCGTGTCACCAACATGCAGATGTCGATCTCTTTGAGCAGTCGGGCGATCTCGCGGGTCGCTTCGGGTCGCCATTCAGTGTTGGCCATCGGGTCCTCCTGGGGAAATTTCGTGCACAGGATTCCCGGTGGCATGCCACCCCGCAGGAGCCGAACGCGGCCGAACCGTCGCAACCGTCTAGCAATCGCGCCGCGGGCGCGCCCTCAGGCGGGCTTCCGCCACGCCGACACGTGCTGCCGGCTTTCGCTCGTGAACGGCTCGCGCCCCAACCCGACCAGCGGCCAGCGAGCTCCATGCCGGCGAGCTCCGCCATCAGGTCGAGCTCCGAGGGCCAGACGTAGCGGAACGGCCCCGACGACTTCTCGATCCGGCCGTCGCGCAACGCGAAGTGGTGCGAGACGAGCCCCTGGTTCGCGACGTCGTACTCGTCGAACCCCCAGTGCGTCGCGCTGGCGTCGAAGACCACGTACGCTCGCCCGGCGGCAGGCGCTGGAGGTCCCGGCACGCCGACCTCGATCACGAACCGGCCGCCGGGCTCGAGGTGCGGCGGCGACGTTGCGGAAGCAGGCGACCTGGGCGGCCTGGGTGGTGAGGTTCATGATCGTGTTGTAGACGAGGTAGGCGAGCCGGAACGGCCCGTCGACGCGCGCCGTCGCGAAGTCGCCGATGGTGACGCCGATCTCCTCCCCGCCGGGCTTGGCACGCAGTCCGGCGACCATCGCCCGCGACAGGTCGATGCCGTGGACCTCGACGCCGCGCGCCGCGAGCGGCAGGGCGATCCGGCCGGTGCCGATCCCCAGCTCGAGGCTCGCCCGTCGCCGGCGAGCTCGGCGAGGAAGTCGACCGTTCGGCGGATGACGTCCGGGTCGAACATGCCGTCGGTGGGTTCGTCGTAGGTGGCAGCGACGGCCTCGCCGAAGTAGCCGTCCTCGTCCTTCACCCGGCGAGTATGGCCCGGTTGCGAAGTCAGTCGGCCGCCGGATAGACGGCGGCGTGACCGCGGGCCAGGATCCGATGCAGGAAGGCCGCCATCTGCTGGCGAGTCACCGTCTGCCGACGGGCAGTAGGTCTAGGTCGCGCAGCCGGTGGTGATGCCGGCCGCGGCGTTCGGTCGATGTTGGGCTCGTGGCTGTTGCCGTCGTCGTCGTTGAAGTAGTCCCGCCCGCCACCGACCGTCAGTCCGGCCGCCCGGGCCAGGAACGAGGCCATCTGGTCCCGCAAGACGTGGGCCTTGGGGCAGAACGGCCGGCCCCGCAGCCGGTGGTGATGCCGGCCGCGGCGAGGCGGTTGATGTTGGCCTCGTGGGTGACTGGTCTCGTCGTCGCTGAAGAAGTCGGTCCCGGTGAGTGGCAACTCGAACATCCGGACCAGGAACGACGCCATCTGCTCCCGGGTCACGGTGCGCCAGGGGGCAGTAAAGTCGTCGCCGAGCAGCCGGTGGTGATGCCGTTGGCGTACAGCCAGGTGATGTCCGCGGTGAACGACGAGCCGCCGATGTCGGTGAACGGCGTCGTCGGCACGAGCGCCGCGGAGAACTCGGACGTGCTCCCGGAAGTGTTGGTCACCGTCGCGGTCACGTTCGGGCCGCTGAACAGGCCGGGCAGCTGCCATGCCCCGGACCCATCGGCAATGGCCGTGCCCTCGTAGACCCGGCCCTCGTCGGCGTCGTCGGAGTAGACGTCGACCTCGCAGTTCGGGCAGGCCCCGCCTCCGCGGACCGGTCGCAGGCCGGTAACGTTCGGAGCAGCGATGCTGCCGTTCGCGAGGTTGTCGAGGACGATCCCGGAGCCGCCGTTGTTGGAGATCGCGTTGCCCCGGATCTCGTTCTCGTCGAACGAGAGTGCCTGCTGCCTCAGGTCGATGCGGATGCCGGCGCCGGCGTTGTGGGCGATGACGTTGGCCGCCGCCGGATCGGCCACCAAGCCGAGTTGGTTCCGTCACCAATCCTGACCGGACATCTCGGACACCGTCGCCACCGTTGCCGAGCGGCCGCCGGCGACGGTCGTGCCAATCCGATTGCCATGGATCGTTGTCTGCTGCGACAAGCCTGGCCAAGCCAGATGCCGTTCCCGACGTTCGCCGAGATCAGGTTGCCGGCCCCGGAGCCGGTGCCGCCGATAACTGGAGGCCCGCCGCGCCATCGACGAGGATCCCACTCGCGCCGTTCCCGAGCGGGGCGGCGCCGTTGGCCGATGCGCCGACCCGATTGCCGTGGACGGAGCAGGCGTTGCAAGCCGGACTGGCCGATCCAGACGCCATGCTGAGACGTTGCCGCTGATCACGTTGCCGGCGCCGACCGAGCTGCCACCGATCGCCCAGCTCCCCGCGTCGATCAGGATGCCCACGCCGTTGCCGATCGGCAGCATCCCGTCGGAGGTGCCGATGAAGTTGCCTTCCACTCTCCCGGAGCTGCCGGCGAGTCGCAGTCCCTGGTCGTCGTTGCCGATGACCTGGTTGCAGACCCCGGTGCACGGGCCGCCGGGCGTGACCCCGGAGGTTCCACCGATGACCGTCGCCGCCTGCCCGGACATAGATGCCCATCTCGAGGTTGGGGCCGATGATGCTGCCCGTCACGGTCACGTTCTGGGTATGGATGTCGATGCCCGCGCCGAAGCCGTCGATGACCAGGTTGCGGATCGTGGTTCCGACGGCATTGACGTTCAGCCCGACGCCTCCGCCAGGCCCGTCGAGACGAATTCGGGTAGCGCCGCCGGTGTTGCCGGCGATCGTGACCTGCTGGGTGATCGATGGGCAAGGCCGGCGCCGATGGTGATCACCGGCGTGCCGCCGCCCAGCGCGAACCGGATGCTGTCCGTCTCGGCGGTGCCGGAACAGCCACCGAAGTTCCCGCCGTTGGAGGCGAGGATGGCGCCGCGGAACGAGCACGTGCCGTCGCCCGGGTCTGCGGCGTCGGAGGTCGTGTTCACCAGGATGATCACCCCGACGGCGCGCGCCGCGAAGCGGCAGTCCGGCCGGTGAGGAGCGCGGCGGCGACGGCGCAGACGGCGATCCGACTGACGATCGAGTGTCGTCTGCGGCTCAGGCTAGGTCGGTCGGTGGATGCATCCACCCACAGATGATAGGTCTAGGCGACCAGCCGCTTGTACCGGATCCGGTGCGGCTGGTCGGCGGCCGTGCCGAGCTCCTTGTGGCGGAACGCCTCGTAGTCGCTGACGTTGCCCTCGAAGAAGCGGACCTGGCTGTCGCCCTCGAAGGCCAGGATGTGGGTCGCGATCCGGTCCAGGAACCAGCGGTCGTGGCTGATGACGACGACGCAGCCCGGGAACGACTCGAGGCCGGCCTCCAGCGCCCGCAGCGTGTCGACGTCGAGGTCGTTGGTCGGCTCGTCGAGGAGCAGGACGTTGCCGCCCGACTGGAGCAGCTTGGCCAGGTGGACGCGGTTCCGCTCGCCGCCCGACAGCTGGCCGACGAGCTTCTGCTGGTCCGTGCCGCGGAAGTTGAACGACGACACGTAGGCGCGCGCCGGGACCTCGCGGTTGCCGACCTTGATGACCTCGACGCCCTCGGTGATCTCCTGGAACACCGTCTTGTCGGCCGCGCAGGTCGTCGCGTGCACTGGTCGACGTAGCTCATCTGGACGGTGTCGCCGATCGTGATCGACCCGGCGTCGGGCGGCTCCTGGCCGACGAGCATCCGGAACAGCGTCGTCTTGCCGGCGCCGTTGGGGCCGATGATCCCGACGATCCCCGACCGCGGCAGCGAGAACGTCAGGTCCTCGATCAGCAGCCGGTCGCCGTAGCCCTTGCGCAGGTCCTGCGACCTCGATGACCTGGTCGCCGAGCCGCGGGCCCGGCGGGATCGCGATCTCGAGCTCGCGGGTCGTGTCCTTCGCGTCGTTCGCCTCGGCGAGGAGCTGCTCGTAGGCCGACAGCCGCGCCTTGCCCTTCGCCTGGCGCGCCTTGGCGCCCATCCGGACCCACTCGAGCTCGCGGGCGAGCGTGCGCTGGCGCGCGTCGGCCGTGCTTCTGCTCGCGCGACAGGCGCTCGAGCTTCTGCTCGAGCCAGCCCGAGTAGTTGCCGGAGAACGGCATGCCCCGGCCGCGGTCGAGCTCGAGGATCCACTTGGCGACGTTGTCGAGGAAGTAGCGGTCGTGGGTGACGGCGACGACGGTGCCCGCGTACTCGTCGAGGAACCGCTCCAGCCACTCGACCGACTCGGCGTCGAGGTGGTTGGTCGGCTCGTCGAGGAGCAGCAGGTCCGGGTGCTGGAGCAGGAGCCGGGCAGAGCGCCACGCGCCGCTTCTCGCCGCCGGACAGGGTCGTGACGTCGGCGTCGTCGGGCGGGCAGCGCAGCGCGTCCATCGCGATCTCGACGTTGCGCTCGACGTTCCAGGCGTCGGCCGCGTTGATCCGGTCCTCGAGCGCCGCCTGCTCGGCGCCGATCGCCTCGTAGTCGGCGTCGGGCTCGGACCACTTGGCCATGACCGCGTTGTAGTGGTCGATCAGGTCCTGGACCTCGCGCGACGCCGTCGAGGACGTTGCCCTTGACGTCCTTGGCCGGGTCGAGCTGCGGCTCCTGCGCCAGGTAGCCGACGGTGAAGCCCGGGCGTCAGCCGCGCCTCGCCGACGAACCCGTCGTCGAGCCCGGCCATGATCCGCAGGAGGCTGGACTTGCCGGCGCCGTTCGGCCCGATGACGCCGATCTTGGCGCCCGGGTAGAACGAGATCGAGATGTCCTCGAGCACGGTCCGGTCCGGCGGGTAGTGCCGGGCCAGCTTGTAGGTCGTGTAGATGAACTCGGCGGGCATGCGGACAAGGGTAGCGGGAGTGCCGCTCGGGCACGGTCGACCGTAGACTGGCTGGCGTGTCTGGCCTCGAACGGCAGCGCGATGCGGGGTGGTCCGTGAGCCCGCTGTGGGCGGTCCTCCTGGTCCTGCCCGTGGCCGGCCTTGGGCTGCTCCTCGCCCGGCCCCAGATGGACCTCCATTGGGAGCACCACCCGAGCCACTTCTGGCTCGTGCTCTCGACGGCGGCAATCAACGTCGCCCTCGCCTATCTCACGAACCTGATCTCTGGCCGCCACCGCGACGCCCGGCTCGTGTTGATCTCGATGTCGTTCCTCGCCAGCGCCGGATTTCTCGGCCTCCACGCCCTCGCTACACCCGGTGTCCTGCTCCCTCGGCCGAACACAGGGTTCGCGACCGCGACGTCGGTGGGACTATTCGTCGCCTCGCTGTTCGCGGCGGCCTCGGTCCTGTACCTGGGCGGCGCTCGCGGCCGGCAGGTGCTCCGCGCGCGGCGACCGCTCTTCGGATTGCTCGTCGCGGCCATGGCGGCGTGGGGCGTCGTGTCGCTCGCCGGGCTGCCGCCACTCGGCAACCCGCCTCCTGCCACCGAGGCGGTTGGTCTGCTGAGCTTCCTCGCGGTCGTCGCCACCGTGCTCTACGCCTTCTCGGCGTGGCACACGTTGAAGGCGTATCGGGCGAGGGGCGGCGTACTGGCGCTCGCGATCGGCGTCGCCCTGGTCCTCCTTGGCGAAGCGGCGATGGCGGTCGCGGTGAGCCGCAACTGGCGGCTGTCGTGGTGGGAATGGCACGTCCTGATGGCGCTCGCGTTCCTCGCGATCGCGGCCGGCGCACGCGAGGAGTACCGACGAAGTGGCTCGCTGAGCGCCGCGTTCGGGGGGCTGTACCTCGACGCGACACTGGCTCGGATCGACCGCTGGCACGGCCGGGCCATCGCCGCAGTGGCAAAGGCGGAGGACCGCGGCGCCTCCACCACCGAGGTACTGTCGCAGCTCCGGCGAGAAGGCGCGACCGCCGACGAGCTGGCGCTCCTGGAGCGCGTCGCGGGCGAGCTCCACCGGCTCGACACGCTGTTCCGGCCGTATCTGCCGACGGTCGTCGCCGATCGCATCCGCAGTGAGCCTGCGGTCTCGCAGCTCGGCGGCCGGGAGCGCGACGTGACCGTACTGTTCGCGGACCTGGCCGGCTTCACGACCTTCAGCGAGACCCGTTCGCCCACAGAGGTGATCTCGATGCTGAATTCGTTCTGGGCGGAGATCGTCCCCGCGATCGACCAGGCGGGCGGCGTCGTGGAGCACTTCGCCGGCGACGGCGTCATGGCGATCTTCAACACTGCCGGCGACCAACCCGATCACGCCGAGCGAGCCGCCGCGGACGGCACTCGCGATCACCGAGGCTGCGCGACGCGTGGTCGGCGCCCACCCGGGCTGGCCGCTATTTCGCGTCGGTGTCAATACGGGTTCGGCGGTCGTGGGAAACGTCGGCTCGGAGGAGCGCCACTCGTTTGCGGTGATCGGCGATACGACCAATGTCGCCGCCAGGCTGTTGTCGGCCGCGGAGGCGGGTCAGGTTGTTGTCGCCGGATCCACGTGGGCCGCGCTGCGCGCACCGCATGACGGCGTGTCGCTCGGCTCGATCTCGGTGAAGGGCAAGCGGCAGCCGGTCGAGGCCTGGATCCTGACGAGCGTCGACTCGGCCGCGACGGTGTCAAACGCTTCCGACTCCGCCTGAGGCGTCAGCCTGGAGCCGGATACGGCGGGGAGTCCGCGGGGACGAGGATCCGGTACAGGAAGGCGGCCATCTGTCACGAGTGACCGAGTTGGATGGACAGTACTTGAAGGTTCCGCACCCGGTCGTGATCCCGGCAGGCTGCGATCCGGTCGATGTTGGGCTCATGGCTGCTGGCATCGTCGTCGTTGAAATAGTCCCGTCCGGCGCCCACGGTGAGCTCCGCAGCGCGGGCAATGAACGAGGCCATCTGCTCGCGGCTGACGAGGCCCTTTGGACAGAAGGTGGTCGGTCCGCATCCCGTTGTGATCCCTGCGGCGGCGAGACGATTGATATTGGCCTCGTGCGACGACGTTTCGTCGTCGGTGAAGAAGTCGGTGGCGGTCGTCGGAAGCCGGAACATCCGAGCGAGGAACGAGGCCATCTGCTCCCTGGTGACGCTTCCCCTCGGACAGAACTTGGTGGCGCTGCAGCCGGTCGTGATGCCGTTGGCATACAGCCACTCGATCTCGTCATCGAAGCCCGAGGTGGCGATGTCGGTGAACGGCGACGAGATCGCGAACGAAGCCGACATGGCTGACGTGTTGTGGGCGCCGTCGGTCACCGTCGCCGTGACGTTCGGGCCGACGAAGAGCTCGCTGAACGTCCAGTGGCCGCCCAGATCGGCCGTCACCGACCCGTCGTAGATCCTGCCCTCCTCGAGGTCGTCGGAGTACACGTCGACGATGCAGTTGGCGCAGGCGGTTCCCGACAAGGGACCCATCGACGCGATCGCAGGAGCGCCGATGCCGTCGTTGACTGTGCCTTCGTGGTCGATCCCGGGCCCGGCATTCGAGTAGATCGAGTTGCCACGGATCTCGACGTGGTGGACGGGACCCTCGTTCGCCGGACCGGTGACGAGGATGCCGGCTTCCCCGTTGTGGGCAACGACGTTCGCCGCGGCGGGATCGGTCGCTGATCCAATCAGCGCGCCATCGAGCGGAAGGTTTCCGCCGCCGACCGAGATCCCAGCCGAGCCATTGCCGAGTGCACCACCGGTCGCGGACAACCCTACCCAGTTGCCCTGGACGATCGCCCCAGACCCCTGGGCGATTTCGAGCCGGATGCCACCGTTGCCGGAGATCAGATTGCCCGAACCGGGTGCGGATCCCCCGACGCGCGCGCCGTTGCTCGCAAGGATGAAGAGCCCCACCGTTCCATTCGGCACCGCGGCGATGCCCGCGGCATTCGTCCCGAACCGATTGCCTTCGACGACGCAGTTGGTGCAGCTGGAGACGAACAGTCCGTTCTGGGTGTTGCCGCTGATGACATTGCCCGCCCCGGGTTCGGTGCCCCCGATCGTCCAGCTGCCGGCGACGCTGCCGGCGTGCTGGTTCGGCTCCGCGGCCGTGCCGGCCGCATTGAGGCCGATGAAGTTGCCTCGAATCGATCCGCTGCCGTTGATCGCGAGTGCCTGCTGAGTGTGGCCGGAGATCACGTTGCAGGCTCCAGTGCAGGGTCCACCGGGCGTCACGCCGGTGGTGCCACCGAGGGTCAGACCTTCGCCCTGGGACTGCACACCGTACTGATAGTTCGGGCCGATCACGTTGCCCGCAATCGTCACGTTCGATGCGCTATTGCTGATTTCCGTTGGTGAATCGTCGATCACCAGGTTCCGGATGTTCGTGCCCGCCCCGGCGATGGTGAGGCCGCTGCCGCCGCTGGCCCCGTGGATCCGCACTCTGGTCGCCCCACCGGTGTTGCCGTTGATCGTCACTCCCTGCGTGATCGTCGGCATGTTCGCACCGACGTCGATCACCGGTACACCCGTGCCGAGCGAGAACCGAATGCTGTCCTGGTCGTTGCTGCCCGCCCCGCAATAGCCGGCAATCCCACCGCTGTTGGCGGCGAGGATTGCCGCCCGGAGCGAGCACAGGCCGTCGGCCGGAAACTCGGCGTCGGAGGTCGTAGTAACGAGCAGGATCACCGCGCCCCGCGCACCAGGGACCAGCGGGCCGAGCGAGCCAAGGATTGCGACCAGCATTGCGAACGCCGCCGCGACACGCACGTGGAGTCTTCTCGTCCGGCTCACGCCGGCTGTCCCACGAGTGTCATGGGGCGGGATAGGGCGGCGAATCGGCCGGGACGAGGATCCTGTACAGGAAGGCGGCCATCTGCTCACGAGTGACCGAGTTGGATGGACAGTACTTGAAGGTTCCGCACCCGGTCGTGATCCCGGCAGTCGCGATCCGGTCGATGTTGGGCTCATGGCTGCTGGCATCGTCGTCGTTGAAATAGTCCCGTCCGGCGCCCACGGTGAGCTCCGCAGCGCGGGCAATGAACGAGGCCATCTGCTCGCGGCTGACAAGGCCCTTGGGACAGAATGTCGTCGCTCCGCACCCGGTGGTGATCCCCGACGCTGCGAGCCGGTTGATATTGGCCTCGTGGGACGACGACTCGTCGTCGGTGAAGAAGTCGGTGGCGGTCGTCGGAAGCCGGAACATCCGGACCAGGAACGAGGCCATCTGCTCGCGGGTCACCGTGCCACTGGGGCAGTACTTCGTCGCCGAACATCCCGTCGTGATGCCGTTGGCATACAGCCACTCGATCTCGTCCTCGAAGCCCGACGTGGCGATGTCGGTGAACGGCGAGGACATGGCCATCGGAGCCGCCAGCGCCGAGGTGTTGTGGGCGCCGTCGGTCGCGCTCGCCTTGACGTTCGGCCCGACGACCGGCTTCAAGTACGTCCAGTTGCCCCCGAGGTCGGCCGTGACCGAGCCTTCGTAGATCCGGCCCTCGTCGAGGTCGTCCGAGTACACCTCGATGGTGCAGTTCGCACAGGAGGTGCCGGTGACCGGTCCGAGCCCGGTGACCACCGGTGGGTCGATACCGTCATTGACCGTCCCGTCGTCGAGCAGGATCGCGGCTCCTCCATTGGCATAGATCGAGTTGCCGCGGGCCTCGACGTGGTGAACGGATAGGGCGACGGAAACACCCCGATCCCGGCTCCCCCGTTGTGGGCGATGATGTTGGCTCCCGCCGGGTCGGTCCCCGATCCAACCAGGACCCCGTCCACCCCCTCGCCCCCGCCGCCGATCGCGATGCCATGGGAGGCGTTGCCGAGCGCATTGCCGAACGCGCCTACGCCGATCCGGTTGCCCTGGATCACGGTTCCGTCGGTGTTCTCGACCCTGATCCCCATCAAGTCATTGCCCGAGATGATGTTGCCCGCACCTGCTGCGGTGCCACCGACGCGGGCACCCGGTCCTGAGACCGCCAGGCCGTAGTTGTGGTTTGGGATGGCGGCCGTGCCGGCCGCATTGGTCCCGATCCGGTTGCCCTCGACGACACAGGCGACGCATGTGGAGGTGACGGCCATCCCCTGGCCGTTGCCGCTGATGACGTTGCCCGCGCCGGGAGCAGTCCCGCCGACCGTCCATGTCCCCCCGCCGACGAAGAGACCGTAGCCGTTCACTTTGACTCCGGTGCCGGCGGCATCGGTGCCGATGAAGTTGCCCTGGACGGTCCCGCCACCCGTGACTGAGACGCCGCCGAAGCCGTGGCCGCCGATCACGTTGCAACTACCGGTGCACGGTCCGCCGGGGGTTACGCCAGTTGTGCCACCCAGCGTGAGGCCCCCAGCGGACGACGTGACTCCGTAGAGCGTGTTGGGCCCGATGACGCTGCCCGAGATCGTCACGTTGACCCCGGAGTTCGAGATTCCTATGCCAAAGGCGTCGATCTCGAGGTTCCGAATGTACGTGCCCGCCCCGCTGATGATCAGGCCCGTTCCATTGCCAGTGCCGGGCCCGTGGATGCGGACTCTGGTTGCCCCTCCGGTGTTGCCGATGATCGACACACCTTGGGTGATCGTTGGCAGATTCGCGCCCACGTTGATGACCGGCACACCGGCGCCCAATGAGAACCGGATGCTGTCCTCTTCGTTGCTCCCCGCGAAGCAATAGCCGGCGAATCCACCGCTGTTCGCGGCGATGATCGCGGCCCGGAGCGAGCACAGGCCATCGGCCGGGAACTCGGCGTCGGAGGTCGTCTCTACGAGCAGGATCACCGCGCCCCGCGCCACGGGGGCCAGCGGGACGGTCCCGATGAGCAGCAGGGTGACGGTCGCCAGCGCCGTGGCAATCCGCCGCCCGCGCGTGGGTCGGCGGCGTTGCCGCTGCTCGCCCGTGGTCATGAAACCTCCCAGACGCAACCGCCGCGCCGAACCCCTCGAACCCCCTGCCCCGGTCGCCCGGTTCGTACCGCATGCGGGCGACAGCGTCAATGGGCGGGACCAATTTGCGGTGCCAGATGTCGCGGAATCCCGCCGCGGCGTGGCTGCCCGCAGAGGGCTTGACATGCACGTCTTACGATCAGGACATGAACGAAACCGAGCCGTCCGGGCCAGACCCGGAGACCATCCACCGCCACATCGTCGACACGTTCCCGGGCGTCCAGGTCGCCAGCGCAATGGAGGCGACGTTCTACTCGCTCGACGAGAAGCACTTTCCGAACTTCGCCACGATCGTCACGACCGACGACCACGACGATGCTTCGAACCTCTCGCGGCCCGGCGTCTTCCGGCTCAACATCGGCGTCAACCGGCCAACGTTCGAACGCCTCGCGGCGGCCGCCGGCGAGGCGCCCGACCACAAGGCGCTCGACATCGTCTTCCCCCACCCGGTGTACGCCAGGCAGCTGTGGCTATCGATCCTGAACCCGAGTGCCGAATCCTGGGAGGCGGTCGTGAAGCCGCTTCTCGCCGAAGCGCACGACCGCCTCGCCGCACAGCGAGCCCGCCACGCGAGGACCTAGATCAGCGCGACGCACTCGCGGTCGTGCGGCCCTCGAATGCCGCCTCGAGCTCGGCGACGTCCAGCTTCCCCATCTTGAGCAACGCTTCCATCGCCCGCTCAGCGCCATCGCGGTCGGAGCCGTTGATCATCTCCTCCAGCCGGTGCGGGACGACCTGCCACGACAGCCCGTAGCGGTCCTTGAGCCAGCCGCACGGACCGGGCTCGCCGCCTCCCTCGGTCAGCGCCTCCCAGTAGTGGTCGACCTCCGCCTGGTCGGCGCAGTCGATCACGAACGAGATCGCCTCGTCGAAGGTGAACTCGGGACCGCCGTTCAGGCCCGTGAACGGCTGGCCGTCGAGGGTGAAGTCGACCGTCAGGATGTCGCCCTTCTTCCCGCCGGGAGAATCGGACGCGGCCGGCGAGACCCGGTCGATACGGCTGTTCGGAAAGATCTTGACGTAGAACTCGGCGGCCTCCTCGGCCTCCTTGTCGAACCACAGGTTGGCGACGAGCTTCGGCATGGTGGAACCTCCTTGCTCTCTTAGACCCGCCATCGTGCCCGAAGTCATCGCTCGATGTCGTTCGGGCCGCGGCCACGGCGGAGGCCCAGCACGATCGCGCCCAGGATGAATACCGCCGCCCCGGTGAGGAACGGTGCGGCAAGGCCGGCGGTGGCCACGACAAAGGCACCCGTTGCCGGCCCCACGATGCCCGCGGCGTAGAGCGGCAGATAGACGAGGTTGAGCGTCGCCGACCGGCGCACGGGCGGGATCTCCGTCGCCAGCAGGCCGAACACCATCGCACCAACGGCGGCCGCGGCCGCGGCCAGCAGCAGGGCCGCGACCGCCAGAACCCCGACATTCGGGGCAAACGGCATGAGCACCAGGGCCACGCCGCCCAGCACCAGGGCTCCGATCAGCACCGGCCTGAAGCCGATCCGGTCGCCCAGCGTGCCGCCCAGCGGCGAGACCAGCGCGCCGACCAGCGAGGCGGTGCCCGCGACCAGGGCGATCGCACTCGCCAGCCCCGGACCGATGCCGACGATGTCTTCGACCAGCACCGGCAGGTATGGCCGGCTCATCTGGCTCGCCAGGAACGCCACCCCGTAGATCGTGAAGATGCGCCGGACGGTCCGGTCGGCCAGCACGCCTCGGAGCGCACCGAACGCCAGCGCGATGACGCCGCCCGTGGGCACCACCTCGGGCCGGATCTCCCGCGATCCGAACCAGACCAGCAGGCCCGTGCCCACCGACAGCGCTGCCGACAGCCAGAACACTCCGGAGATCGACCACCCCGCGCCGTCGATCAGGAGCCCCGCCAGCGCCGGCCCGACCGCGAAACCGATGGGTCCGGACGCACCGAACAGGGCGATCGTCGTGCCCAGCCGGTGACGTGGCGTGACGTCCCGGATGCCGGCCAGCATCACCCCCGTGTTGCCGAGCTGGAATCCGATCAGCAGGATGGAGCCCGCCAGTTGCCACGGCTCGCGTGACAGGGCCACGCAGGCGAACACGACGGCCTCGACGGCGGCGCTCCGGGCAATGACGGCCTTGCGCGAGTACTTGTCGGCCCAGACACCCCACAACGGCACCAACGGCATGCCGACGACGAAGAGCAGTGCCCCGAACAGGCCCACGAACGGCAGCCGATCCGCTTCCGGGACGCCCATCTCCCGCAGGTACGACGGCACCAGGGCGAAGATCTGGCTGACCCCGAGGCTCTCGATCAGCGACGTGATCCAGAAGACGGCGACGACCCGGCGCCAGTCGCTCCGTTCGCGGCGGTCCGGTTCGATGGACATCATGGCGACGCTACCATCCGTCCGTGGAAGTGGTCGTTCGCCCTGCCGTCAGCCGCGACGACGAGGAACTGTCGCTCTCGATCTACAACGAGGTCTGGCCCCGCGCGGCGGTGTCGATGGACGAGGTCGAGTCGTTCAAGCGCAGCACCCTCGCCTACGGGGACCATCTGTGCCTGATCGACGGGTCGGCCGTAGGGTCGGCGAACATCGCGATCATGCCCCAGCGGCCCGCCGTCGGGTTTGCCCTGGTCACGGTCCTGCCTCCGCATCGCCGTCACGGCGCGGGGAGCGCGCTCTACCGCGCCGTGTCCGCGTGGTGCGCCTCGCAGGGCCTCGACACCATCGAGGCACGGGTCATGGAGGGTGATGACGCGGGCCTCGAGTTCGCCCTCCATCGGGGATTCACCGAGATCGAGCGCAACGGTGGCATGGAGCTCGACCTCGCCGGGGCCGGGGTTCCGGATGTGCCGGCTCCGGCGGGAGTCGAGATCGTGACCTGGGCGGATCGGCCCGGACGTGTCGCGGGGGATCTACGAGGTGGCGAGCGAGGCCTATCGAGACGTCCCGGGGTCCGAGCACGAGGAGATGGAACCCTACGAGGACTGGCTGGCCCACGACATGCAGGGCTCGGGCGACCGGCCGGAGGCCACGTTCGTGGCACTAGCCGGCGCCGAGGTCGTCGGCTACGCGAAGTTGAGCCTGACTTCCGCCCAACCAACGGTCGCCTTCCACGACATGACCGGCGTGAAACGCACCTGGCGCGGCCGCGGCGTGGCGGGTGCCCTCAAGCGCGCCCAGATCCGGTGGGCGAAAGCGCAGGGCTACGAGCGGCTGGTGACGGCCAACGAGATGCGCAACGAACCGATCCGCCGGCTCAACGCCAGCCTGGGATACCGGGAAGCGCCCGGACGAATCGTCCTCCGCGGCCCGATCCTGCACGGACTGACGGTGGATGACGGATTGATCCGACTGCCCTCCGCCGCCGAGCTGGCCGACGTGCGCGCGCATGCACGACGCGAATCGGGCGGCCTGGGATGAGGCGGCGGAACGGTACGAAGGCTGGTTCGAGGAATCCGTCGCCGAAATCCGGGGTGGCGGGAGCAACCTGTTCCCTGTCGAACGCGCGCTCATCGGCGACCTGCACGGCCGCTGCCACAGGGCGATCCACCTCCAGTGCGCCGCCGGCCGCGACACCCTCGCCCTGTGGACGCTTGGCGCGGACGAGGTCGTCGGCGTCGACTTCAGCCGGCGCATGCTCGACCTCGCCGGCCGGCTCACCGCCGCCGACCGGCGCCCCTGCCCGGTGGATCCTGGCGGACGTGCTCGATGCGCCGCCGGAGCTCGATGGCACCGGCGACCTGGTCTACACCGGTCGGGGCGCGATCATCTGGCTCCAGGACCTCGACGCGTGGGCGGCCACGGTCGTCCGTCTCCTGGCTCCGGGCGGCCGGTTTGTCCTGTTCGAGGGACATCCGGCGGAGTGGCTGTTCGACGTCGGTCCCGACGGCCGGTGGACCGCCACCGACTACGACTATTTCGCCGGTCCGGAGGCGTCCAAGGGCTGGTCACCCGGGTTCATCGACCATCTCTCGATCCCGGACGCCGACCAGAGCTGGAAGTTCGCCCGAGCCTGGACGCTGGGCGAGGTCGTCACCTCCCTCCTTGGTGCCGGGCTCAGGATCGAGCAGGTCCAGGAGCACCCCACCGATTGGTGGGGCGGGCACGATGACGCTCGGCCAGACGAGCGCGGCCGCATCCCGTTGTCGTTCTCGATCGTGGGCGGACGCTAGGAGGCCGTTTCTCCCCCGACGCGGTCGTGCGCTCGAGGACGTCCTCCAGCGTGGCGACGAGCTGATCGGCGTGCTGTCGCCGGA
Source organism: uncultured Chloroflexia bacterium (assembly GCA_963731865.1). Lineage (GTDB taxonomy): Bacteria > Chloroflexota > Limnocylindria > Limnocylindrales > CSP1-4 > SPCO01. The sequence goes on from CAVSXG010000007.1 coordinate 37,292, forward strand.
AGACGAGCGGCGGGCGGATCTTGAGCGTGTTGCCGTGGCGGCCGGTCGTGCCGATGAGGACGCCGTCCTGGCGCATGCCCTCGACGATCTCCTTCGTCGTCGCCGGATCGGGCTCGGTCGTGCCGGGGCGAACGATCTCGACGCCGATCGCGAGGCCGATGCCGCGGACCTCGCCGATCAGCGGCGTGCGGGCCGCGACCTCGCGCAGCCGACCGGCCAGGTACTCCCCCACCTCGCGCGGCGTTGCTCGATGATCCGCTCGTCGTCGATGACCTCGAGGACGGCCAGCGCGGCGGCCATCGCGACGGGGTTGCCGCCGAACGTGCTGAAGAACTCGCCCTCGGGTGAGAAGCGCTCGGCGAGGTCGCGGCGGGTGATGACCGCGGCGACCGGGTGGCCGTTGCCCATCGGCTTGCCGAGCGTGACGATGTCGGGCTCGATCCCCAGGCGCTGGTAGGACCACATCGCGGCGCCGGTTCGGCCGTGGCCGCCCTGGACCTCGTCGGCGATCCACAGCGCGCCGGCGTCGTGGGTGCGGCGGACGAGCTCGGCGGCGATGCGCCGGATCGAGGTCGATGATCCCGTCGCTCGTCAGGACGCCGTCGAGGATCGCCGCCGCCGGCTGGTGGCCGGCCTGCCTGCAGCTCGCGGAGCGCCGCGTCGAAGTCCTCGACGCTGCCGTCGAAGCCGCGCAGCGCGTCGGGCGGCCGCCACGTGCGGACGTGCTCGGGCGGCGGGCGGCTCCCCCACTCCTCCGGCGTCAGCGCGGTGATCGCCTCGGTGATGCCGTGGTAGGCGAAGTCGGTCGCGATGCCGCCGCTGCCGCCGGTCGACGGCCCGCGCGATCCGCCAGGCGAGGTCGTTCGCCTCCGAGCCCGAGTTGACGAACATCACGACGTCGAGCGCGCCGCCGGTCGAGGCGATCAGCCGCTCGGCGACCTCGAGCGCGGTCTCGTGGAGGTAGCGCATGTTCGTGTTGAGCCGCCGCGCCTGGCGGACGATGGCCTCGACGACCCGCGGATGCTCGTGGCCGACGACCGGGACGTTGTTGTAGGCGTCGAGGTAGCGGCGGCCGTCGGCATCGATCAGCCAGACGCCGTCGCCGCGCACGAGGTGCAGCGGCTCGCGATAGGTGAGGCGCGGTCATGGCGGGTCCGACCGCGCGCGCGCGGCGCTCCGCCAGCGCCGGGACCGTCCAGCCCTTCCCCGGCTCCCGACCACCGAGCCGGCGCGCGACCTCGTCCCAGCCGACCGACTCGAAGCAGCCGCAGGACCGTGACGCCCTGCCCGCGGAGGTCGCGGCATCAGCGCGTCCGGGTCGTCGTAGAGCGCGGCTGCGCGACGCCGGCACGACGATCGCCGCGCACATCCGCGCGGCGAGCAGCTCGCCGAGGATCCGCCGCTCCTCGGGCTCGAGCGGCGTGACCTTCTCGTAGCCGTCGAGCGCCAGGCGAGCAGCCCGGAAGACACTCGTCGCCCTCGCGGCCGTCGACGACCGTCTCGAGCACGGCGGCCAGGTCGACGACGAGCGCCGACCAGCTCGCGTCGCCGAAGTCGATGATCCCGGTCACCCGGCCGTCGTCGTCGACGAGGACGTTCGAGGCGCACAGGTCGGTGTGGATGACCTGGGCGCGGAGGCTCGGCCAGACCGGCGTGACGACGCGCTCGTAGCGGTCGAGCGCCGCCGCGACCAGCGCCGCGGACCTCGGCGTCGCGGACCGCGTCGAGCATCGGCCGCAGGCGGAGCGCGTGCTGGGCGTCCCAGAGCATCACCCGCGCGGCCGACGGGTGCCAGAAGCCGCGCAGCGCCCGGCCGACGCGCGCGGCCATCGTCCCCCAGTCGCGGACGGCCTCGTCGCTCAGGCTCGCGCCGCGCACCGACGCCCGACCCGGCAGCCGGTCGTACAGCCGGGCGTGGTGCGTGCCATCCGGTCCCTGGGTCGGCGCCCGGTACGCGGCCGGGTCGTCCGGTGGCGCGCGGCGCGCCCGGCACGAGCCACGGCAGCGCGACCGGGCAGCTCCGGGTCGACCTGGGCGACGCGCTGGGCGGCGAGCGCCTCCAGGTCGAGCTGCGCCGGATCCTCGGCCGCGTTCGAGATCTTCAGGACGGCCGGCCGATCGCCGTCGATGAGGAACGTCTGGTCGCGCTCGCTCGCGACCGCGACGGCCGCGCCGCTCACGCCGAACAGCTCGCGGGCGAGGTGCGCTGCCTCGTCCTCGGTGAAGGTCGGCGGCGCCGCGGTCAGCACGCGGTCGATGGCGGCCTCGGTCACGCCGCCAGCATAGGTCGCCGCGATGTCCCTCGGCGAGCGTCCCGGCGTGCGACGGTCATCCCCATCGGGCGGATATCGGCCCATGACCATTTGGCCAGGTGGGTGGGAGAGCGGTGCACTAGCCGTGGGACGACCGACGTCCATCATCGGCTCATGCCCACGAAACTGTCCCGACAAGCCGACGCTTCCTCACCTCCGGCGCAGAAGGCAGGTTCCGGCCGGTGAAGGGCGTGGTCTTCAACCTGCTCGAGGCCGCCGTCACCCGCCAGTACGGCGACGAGGCGTGGGACGACCTGCTGGCCTCGGCCGGGCTGGTCGGTGCCTACACGTCGCTTGGCAGCTATCGCCGACGAGGAGCTCGGCAGGCTGGTCGGGGCGGCCTCCGAGAAGCTGGGCCAGCCACCACAGGACATCGTCCGCTGGTTCGGGCGCGAGGCGCTGCCGGCCCTCGCCCAGGCGTATCCGGGGTTCTTCACCGGCCATACCGAGACCCGGTCGTTCGTCCTGACCCTCAACGACATCATCCACCCGGAGGTCCGGAAGCTCTACCCGGGCGCCGACGTCCCGGTGTTCGACTTCGACGAAGCCGACGACGGCGACGCTCCGGATGGGCTACGCGTCGCACCGCAGGATGTGCGCCTTCGCCGAGGGCCTCATCGAGGGCGCGGCTGCGCATTTCGGCGAACGAGTGTCGATCGCTCAGCCCCGCTGCATGCTGCGGGGCGACGACCGCACTGCGACCTCGTCCTCGCGTTCGAGCCACTCGCGGCCGCCTGAACCGTGACCGCCGTGGATCCGTCGATCGAACGCGAGCTGGCGCGGCTCCGACGCCGGGTACGAGCGCGAACGCCTCGCCCGCCTCGAGGCCGAGGAGATCGCCGAGCGGACCACGCGCGAGCTGTACGCCACGATCGCCGAGCGGACGCGTGAGCTCGAGAGCCTGCTCGCCATGGGCCGCGACCTCGCGACCGCCCTCGACAGCCACGACGTTGCGGATGTCATGGCGATGCACATCGCCAAGGCCGCCGGGTTCGACGAATGCGGCATCTACATGTGGGATCGGCCCGGCAACACCGTCATCACGGCGGGCTACTTCCCAACCGAACGGCGGGCCCTGCTCGATCGGACCTACTCGCTCGACGAGTACCCGGAGACGGGTCGCGTCCTCCATGCCCAGCGCCTGTCGGTGACCCGGCCCGACGATCCCACGGCTGATGTCAACGAGGTCCGCTTCCTGACGAGCCTCGGCGGCACGATGATGATCCAGCTGCCGATCCTCGTCGGCGACCGGGCGGTCGGCACGATCGAGCTGCTGTCGAGGTCGCGCCACGACCTCGACGACTGGCAGGCGACGCTCGCCCAGACGATGGCGAACGAGGCCGGGATCATGCTCGAGAACGCCCGCCTCTACGCCGAGGTGCGCCACCAGGCCTTCCACGATCCGCTCACCGGCCTGCCGAACCGCGCGCTGTTCGGCGACCGCCTCGCCCATGCCCTTGCCCGCCGCCGGACCTCCGGCCACCTGGTCGCGCTCCTGTTCGTCGACATGGACGACTTCAAGGTCATCAACGACACGCTGGGCCACGAGGTGGGCGACCAGGTCCTGACGGCCGCCGCCCGGCGGCTCGAGAGCCTGATGCGCGACGGCGACACCGTCGCCCGGCTCAGCGGCGACGAATTCGGCGTCCTCCTCGAGGACGTGCTCCGCCCGCCGGTGGCCGATGCCGTGGCCGCCCGCGTCGTCGAGGCGTTCCAGGTGCCACTGGACGTGGGCCATCGCCAGATCCGACTGACGGTCAGCGTCGGGTTCGCGCTCGGCGCCGCGTCGGTTCACGGCGCGGAAGATCTGATCCGCAACGCCGACTTCGCGATGTACGCCGCAAAGCAGGCCGGCAAGGGCCGCCACCGGATGTACGACGCCGCGGAGCGCCATGTCGCCGACGAGCGAGCTCGCCTCGAGTCCGACCTGCGGGGCGCGGTCGCCGGTGGCCAGCTGCGGGTCCACTACCAGCCGATCGTCGACCTGCAGAACGGCGCGATCACCTCGCTCGAGGCGCTGGTTCGCTGGCAGCACCCGGAGCGCGGGCTCCTGCTGCCCGGCGTCGTTCATCGCCGTGGCCGAGGAGATGGACGCGATCTTCGATATCGGTGCCTGGGTGCTCAACTCGGCCTGCCAGCAGCTCCGCGAGTGGCAGCGCAGCCGGCCCGAGCTGTCGGTCTCGGTCAACCTGTCGGGCCGCCAGCTCCAGGATCCGCGGCTCGTCGCCGAGGTCCACTTCGCGCTCGAGCGGAGCGGCATCGACCCGTCCTCGCTCATCCTCGAGGTGACCGAGACGGTGCTGGTGGCCGATCCCACCGCCGAGGCGGCGCTGCTCCGCCTGAAGGCGCTGGGCGTCCGTCTGGCGATCGATGACTTCGGCACTGGCTACTCGTCGATCAGCTACCTGCGTCGCTTTGCCGTCGACATCCTCAAGATCGACCGAGAGTTCACCCAGGACGTCGAAACGCCCGATGGCGAGGCGCTCTTCAGCGGGATCGTCCAGCTGGGCCGGTCGCTGGGCCTGAACCTGGTGGCCGAGGGGATCGAGCAGGCCGGCCAGGCCGATCGGGTTGCGGCCGCGGCGTGCGTCCTCGGCCAGGGCTACTACCTCGGGCGGCCGGCGGAATCGGCCGCGATCACGGCGCGGCTACGAGATGGGCAGACCATCGGCGAGGGTCGGTGCCGGACGAGGTCGTCGATCGTCCCGGGTTGGTCTGAACGCGGCAGGCTAGGTCACCGTCACCGTGGCCGGAGGGCCATGGGATCATGGCGCCATGACCGAGACCCACGACCATCACGCGCACGAGCACCACGAGCACGAACACCATCACCACGAGCCCATCAGCTACGAGGACGCCGTGGAGCAGCTCCGCGGCGACAAGGACGAGTTCTTCCGCTCACACCCGCAGAGCCCGATCCCCGCGGCGGAGCGCGGGGCCGTTCGCCGGCCTCCCCTACTACCCGGTCGACCCGGCATTGCGCTTCGAGGGCCTCGTCCCCGAGCCGTATGCCGGTGACGAACCGGTTCGCTTCGAGATCCCCACGTCCGACGGCAAGCTCCGGCCCGCGCAGCGAGCCGGCGTCTTCCGCGTGCCGTTCGAGGGCGCCGACGGAAGCCTGACCGCATACACCTTCGCCGGTCACGAGGACGGTTCGCTGTTCGTGCCGTTCCTCGACGCGACGAGTGGGACCGAAACCTACGGCGCCGGCCGCTATCTCGACCTGGAGCCCGAGCCCGACGGGACGTACGCACTCGACTTCAACCTGGCCTACCACCCGTCCTGCGTCTACGACCCGAAGTTCTCGTGCCCGCTGACGCCGGCGGAGAACCGCCTCGCGGTTCGGATCGAGGCCGGCGAGCGACTCCCGGCCGACCACGTCTGAGGGCCGGGTCATGCCGCAGTCCTCGCCCCGCCACCTCCTGCCGGTCGCCGCCGCCTACCTGCCGATCCCGGCCATCGGCGCGGCGCTCTCCGCGAAGTGGGACGTCGGCGCATCAGCCGAGGGTGGCCCGACAGACATGTTCCTCCGCGGCACGGCCCTGACCCCGCCGTTGTTCCTGCCCGTCGTCCTCCTCGCCGGCGCGGCGGCCGCGCGAATGACCGGCACCCGCGGTCGTATCGGCGCGGCTGCCGTTTCGCTCGTCGGGACCGCGTTCCTCGCCGGCAGCACGCTGAACCTGCCGAATGACTTCGCCGCCGCCAGGGCCGCCGGCACACCGCTGGCACTGACCGCGGGGCTCGCCGCGGTGCATGCGGCGCTGGGTGCCACCCTGCTGTTCAACGCCGTTCCGCGGCTGCGGGCGTCTGCCGTAGCCTGATCCTCGAGTCGGGCGCGACTCGCTGCCAAGTCAGCCGATCAGTATTTGGCAGGGCGAGCGGCTCGTAGTCACCAGTACTCGGATCGATCACGACCGCACCGACGGCGACGTCCCAGAAGGCGATCATTCGGGAGCCATCGGGCGCCCACGTGGTGGCCCAGCCCCCGTAGGGCTGGAATCGCGTCGGCGAACCAACGTCCCGGCCACCGCTGCTGCCATCGGCCGGGACGATCCCCAGCCAGGCGTTGCCTTCCTCGCGCCAGCGCTGGGTGGCAATCAACGTTCCATCGGGCGACCACGTTGGCCAGGCTTCCTGGATGTCCTCCACCTGCTGCGAGAGCACCCGGTCGCCGGTCCCGTTGGCGTTCAGGAGGTGGACACGGAACTGGATGGTGTTGGGAAACCCCGTGTCGGGCGGCGGCTGGTCGTCCGGTGGACGCTCGACGGGGTCGACGCTGTGGTAGGCAATCATCGACCCGTCTGGTGACCACGCGGCGCCAAGCATGTCGAACTCGCCACCGACCCGGGCCTGGCCCCGCGGTCCGATCGCCCGAACCGACGAGCCATCGGCGGCGACGAGATACAGGCCGGCCCGGCCGTTCTCGATGCCTCGCACGACGAGATCGCGGCCGTCGGGCGGACGCCAGGCCGGGTCCGTGGCCGGAAAACCCAGGTCGAGGACCCGGCTCCCGCTCCCGTCAGCGCGGACGATCGCAATCCGCGGCACACCGTCAATTCGGTAGCCGATCGCGATCTCGTCACCTGTGGGCGACCACGGAGACCGTTCGGGTCTCGAAGCGGCGCATCCAGCAGCTGGATGGGGTTGCTGCCATCGGCGTTTGCTGCCCACAGATACTCCGCGGTCGGGTTCTCGAACAACCGGATGAAGGCGATCCGCGTGCCGTCGAGCGAGAAGGTCAGCCCCACCTCGTCGCCCGGGCCATCGATCAGCAGACGGGTTGACCCATCCGGCGCCGCGAGGTACGCGCCGCCGTCGGCGCTGTACGCGATGAGGCCGTTGCCGGCCGGCCCGAACGGATCGGGCAGGCGTGGCCGCGATCCTACGTAGCCCACAACCAGGGCAAACAAGAGTAGCGAGACCAGGATCAGGAGCAAGGCAGGCCGCAGGCTCGTCGCGAGCGGTCGCAGCCCGGCCGGCGTCGAGAGCCACACCGGCAGCCAGCGGCCGAGGAACTGCCACGCCGGCCGCCGCGGCGTCTCAATGGCGACCGCGATAGCGCCCTCGATGTACGCCGGGTACGGGGCGGTGGCCAGGTCCGTGAGCGAGTCCGGCAGGTGCTGCTCGAACGGTCGGTGGGCGGTCATGACGCCTTCCCTCCCACAACAATCGGCGATCCCTCGTCCCCGACCACGACCGAGCGCATGTCCTCGACCGCCCGGTGGAGCCGCGACTTTGCCGTGCCGATTGGAATCCCCAGTGACGAGGCTACCTCCGGCAGCGGCATGCCGAGGTAGTAGTGCATCACGACGACGGCTCGCCACTCCGGGCTGAGCCGGCGCAGCGCTTCGGCCAGGAGCTCCCGGTCGGCGAAGGCGCCGGTTGCGTCGTGGACCATCGGCATGTGCAGCACCGTCAGCTCGACCTCCTGCGCCCGACGTCGCCGTCGGCGGGCGATGTCAAGGCAGGCGTTGACGGTCAATCGATGGAGCCAGGCATCGAACCGGTCGGGGTCGCGCAGCCCGAGAGGTCCCGCCAGGCCCGGATCAGCGCGTCCTGGACCGCATCGCGGGCCAGCTCCGGGTCCCGGAGGATCAAGCGGGCGGCGCCGTCGAGCCGCACGGCGGCGTCACGGATCAGGCCCGCGAAGGCCTCCGGATCGCCACTCCGTGCGAGCTCGACGAGCGCTCGTTGTGCCACGGGTTTCTCGGTTCGACGACTGCCGGTGATCAGCCTACGACCTGGGGGGTCAGGGGCACAGGACCGACTCGATCGTTGCGATGGCAGCCGCACTGATCTCGCCGATCGGCTCGTCGACGGTGTTCACGCCGTGGAGCGTCCCGTCCGGGTCGATCTTGCCGGCGAGGATCAGGGATGCGCCGAGTCCCTTCGCGGTCCCGTGGAACTCCAGACCGTGCTCGGTCTGCACGAGCGTGTCGTCGTCACCTGGGACCGTCCAGGACGCGGTCGCGGTCCAGTTGCCCGTGATTTCGATGACGGGGCCGCTGGCGTCCGGCGTCAGGCTCCACGTTCCGTCGAGAGCGCCGCGGAAGAAGCGCTTGGCCAGGAGGCCGTCGGTGTACCAGCGAGTGCCGACACGATCGTCGGTTGCAGTCTGGTACACGGTTCCGCAGCGGATGTCGAAGAGGGCCTCCCCTTCCGTCGGAAACGAGATCGCGGTATGGCAGATCACCGTCGAGCCGCCGACCGCCTGACACGTTGCGCCGGGTGGCGGCGGAGGAGTGAGTGTCGCGGGATCAACGGGCGTTCCGGCGATCGCGGCCGGGATCGCGGCCGGGATTGCGGCGAGGAGGAGGGCGATGGCAGCCGAGGCGCCCAAGGCCCGATTGATGCGCTGCATGGCGGTGGCCTCCAGTGCTGGCCCAACCCGTTCGGTCGTGCTCAGTCGTCAATGGCGTCGGCGTGCGACGAAAGGTTCCCGGCCGTCGCCGTTTCCTGTTGAACTTTTTCAACAACTCCGTTACAGTCCGCTGCGTCGTCTTCGCACTGGGAGAACCGATCGATGCTCCGTCCCCTTCGCCGCCTCGCCGTCGCCACCGTCGCGACGCTCGCCATCGGCGGGCTCGTCGTGCCGGCTGCGCTCGCCGCCGCACCGACCCGGACCGTTGAAGAGGTCCATATCAGCGGGACATTCGCCGCCGGCGATCGCTGCGCGTTCGAGGTCATCCGGACGATCGATGGCACGCTCGTCACCACGACCTTCACCGATGCCGACGGGCTGACCAGGACGGCCTTCAGCTACAAGAACGGCAAGATCGGCTACCTCAACCCGGCCAACGGCAAGACGCTCCAGGCGGTCCTCGCCGGGCCGGCCGTCTACACCGACAACGGTGATGGCACGACCACCCTCCGCATCCCCGGCAACGATCAGCGGTACACGGCGCCGGGGATGGGCTTCATCGTCGGCAACACCGGGCTCATCACCGCCACCCTCGACACCGCGACCGGGGCGCTCCTGTCGATCGATTTCACCGCCGGTCACCAGGACGGCACGCCGTTCCCGGCCCTCTGCGTCGGGCTCGAGTAGGCCCACGACGCTGCGGCGGGTGGTCGTCCACCGGTCATCCGCCGCAGCACCATCGGGCGGGCCTCGCTGCCACGCGCTCGCCCGACCTCCCCGGGCCGGGCACGCCGCTCCGAGCCCGCCCGGCCACTTCGAACGACCGATACTGAACCGATGCCGACGACCCGGTCCGCTGCGCGGCGTCCACCGAAGCGCCGGCCCAGCTCCCAGGACTTCCCGCCGGTCCGGCTCGTGTCTGGACCGGCGTTCGAGGTCATCGCCGAGCTTGCCGCCTTCGCCAGCGGTCCCGCGAGGGCGTCCCTCGAGTCGGGCAAGCCGTGGATCCGGGAAGTCCGCCGGCTGGCCGGACCTGACCTGATCCGTCGCGTCGAACGGTGGGGCTTCGCCCTGTACACCGAGCTCGCCTCGATCGCCCTGGAGACCGGACCGCCCCACGAGCCGGGCCAGCTGGTCGAACGGCTGCGAGCGATCCCGGCGGACGTCCTGCGGCGACGATTGCTGGGCGCGGAGTCGGTGCCGAATCGGTCAATGGTCTCCGATGGCGCGTTCGATCGCGGATTGGCGGGCGACCCGGCCGCACGGCTCGAGCTCCGTGCCGCACTCGGCCTCAACCCTGCGGGCCGCCAGTCGATCGGCCGGCTGCTGTCGGCGTCTCCCGACGACGTCCAGGCCGACATCGCCTCGATCGTCGAGGCGTGGTCGTGCGGACGTCTTCCCGTCGTTCGCATCCGACGCGATGGCCGTGATCGGGCGCGATATCGTCGCCAAGGAGCGCCTGTTGGCAGCCGCCCCGCGCGCGATGCCCTGATGGTCGCCACCAACGGGGTCGACGTCGAGCCGGCGAGCTGGGCGACGGACATCGTCGTCGTGCCCACGGTCGCGATGCGCCCGTTCCTCGCCCCGTCCGAGTTCGAGACGACGGCGATCTTCCTGTGCTCGGCCGGGGACGAGGCGTTCGAGGACGACCCCGCCGCGCCGCCGCGCCGGCTGGTCAAGGTCGCCGCTGCGATCGGCGACGAGCTGCGCCTCCGAATCCTCAGGACCCTCGGCGAGAACGAGTTGACGGCCACGGAGATTGCCGATCGCCTGGGCGTCGACCGGACGAGCCTCCACCATCACCTGGGGATCCTCCGTTCGGCCGGCCTGGTCACGATCCACGACGACGGCGTGCATGGCTGGCGCTACACCCGGCGGGCCGCTCGGGTCGCGGACGTCGGCTCGGAGCTGGCGGCCTACCTCGACCCGAAGAGCGGGTAGCATCTCGCCATGGGCAAGCTGATCTACCTTTTCAACGTCTCGCTCGACGGCTTCATCGAGACGCCCGACCACTCGCTCGACTGGACCAAGGTGGACGAGGAGTTGCACAGCTTTTTCAACGACCAGACCCGCGAGCTGGACGCGTCGCTCTACGGCCGCCGCCTGTACGAGGTGATGGCGGCCTACTGGCCCACCGGGGAATCCAATCCGGCGTCCGACGACACGATGCGCGAGTTCGCCCGCATCTGGAACGCGATGCCAAAGATCGTCTTCTCGTCGACCCTCGACGAGGTCCACTGGAACAGCCGCCTCGTCCGTGGCGATGTCGCGGAGGTCCTGGCGGGCCTCCGGACCGAGTTCGATGGCGACCTCGGCGTCGGCGGACCCAATCTCGCCGCCCAGTTCATCCGGCGCGGCCTGGTCGACGAGTACCGGCTGGTGGTCCATCCGGTGGTGCTCGGTGCCGGCACGCCGTTCTTCCCTCCCCTGGACGCCCCGCTGCGCCTTCGCCAGGTCGAGCAGCACGAGTTCGCTTCGGGCGTGCAATACCGGCGCTACACGACCGCCTGATCCAGCGACGACGCCTCGAAGGCGTCGGGTGGTGGGTAGCGCTGCTTGAACGTGAAGGCCCCGGACGTGGGGCCGTGCTCGGCCAGGTGCCGGAGCCGGCGGAACGCTTCTTCGGCGTCGGGGATCGTCCCGGCCCGCTGCCACCACAGGACCATGCTCGGCCCCGTCCATCGCTCGAACCAGTCGAACCTGCGGGCAAAGAGTCCCTTGTGGTCGGAGCGGTAGGTGAAGGCGTAGAGGTCGTCCACCGTCTCCCACATGGTCAGGTTGATGATGACCAGCGGGTCGTCGAAGAACTTGAGCTCGGTGGCGTTGCCGCTGTCACCCTGGAGCCGCCAGACGTAGCCCGGACTACGCTCGGCAAGGGCGTTGATCTCGTCGAGACGAGCCGCGAAGCCGGCCATTCGGGCGTCGTCCATCGGGGCGACCGAGCGGCCGATGTTCAGCTGGGCGAGGTGGTAGCCGGGCATCTGCCGCATCATGCCGTCCTCGTGCCAGGTACGTCTCGGGCGCCGCGCCGATGACGACCCGTATCATGCGTCGACAGGGCGAGCGGGCGCCCGATCTGGAGGTGGCGAGCGTGGAACCGATCCCGGGCCTGTTCGTGTCGAGCGTCTCGGCGAATGACTGGACCGAGGATCCGGACGTCCCGGGCACGGAGATGCACGAGCTGGTCCACGACGGCAACGTGTGGGCCGGCCTGACAAGGATCCTCGAGGTGGACGGCCCTATCCCGTGGACGCCGGAGCAGCGGGAGACCGCCCATGTGCTCGAAGGCCGCGTCCGGATCGAGTTCGAAGACGGGCCGCCCCTGGAGCTCGGACCAGGCGACATCGTCTCCTTCCCGGCTGGCCTGGCGATGACCTGGCACGTCACGACGCCGTTCAAGGAGCTGTGGTTCTTCGGCTGAGTCGAGCCGACGAACCACGACCCGCATGACCGGCCCCCTCGCCACGCACGCGACCCGCCGCCAGGGCGTGCTCCTCCTCGCCGACATCTCGGGGTACACGGGGTTCCTCCAGGGCGTCGCCGACGCCCACCGGACCCTGATCGTCGAAGCCGACGAACCGCCGCCCGCATATGCCGCGATGTCGCAGCTGCTCGACACGATCGTCACCGCGATCGCGCCGACGTTCCGGCTGGTCAAGCTCGAGGGCGACGCCGTGTTCGCCGTCTCGGACGGTGCGGATCCGGACGGCGAGGCCGTCCTGGCGACCGTGCACCGGTGCTACGCGGCGTTTCGCAACCGGCTCACGGCGGCGGGTAGTAGTTGGACCTGCACCTGCGACGCCTGCGCCAGGATCGGGCTGCTCGACCTGAAGTTCGTCGTCCATCACGGCTCGTACGTCGTCCAGCCGATCGCCGGCCACGAGGAGCTCCTCGGTCCGGATGTCAACCTCGCCCACCGGCTGCTCAAGAACCACGCCCGCGACTGGGTGGGCGTGGTGCCGTACGCCCTCCTGACCGATGCAGTGATCGATGCCCTGGAGATCCCGACGGCCGGCATGACCGCTGGTGAAGAGACCTACGACGGCGGCTTGCCGTTCGGGGTGCGGATCCTCGTCCTCGCCGGCGAGGCAGCCGCCGGGGAGCTCAACCGCTGATGATCACCTTGCCCAGGTTGTGCCCCTCGTCGACGTAGCGCAGCGCGGCGACGGTCTCGGTCAACGGGAACCGGCGGTCGATGGCCGGCTTGACCTTACCGGCGTGGATCAGCTCCAGGACCGTGTCCAGGTCCTCGGCGTGGAACGGCTTCCACCACAGCAGCAGCGCGAGGCGCTTGCCGCTGGCCTTGGAGACGACACCACCCAGGAGCATTGCCTCGAGGATCCTCGCGGATATACCGCCGAGGGTGACGTACACGCCATTCGGCTTGAGCGCGCGGTGGACCCGGAAGATCGAGTGGTGGCTATCGGTGTCGACGATCCAGTCGTAGCGCAGGTCGGCGGCCGTGTAATCGACCTTGGTGTAGTCGATGACGTGGTCGGCGCCAAGCGACCGGACGAAGTCGACCTTCTCGGTCCGGCAGACGCCGGTCACCTCGGCTCCGCGGGCCTTGGCGATCTGGACCGCGAACGGACCCACGTTGCCTGATGCGCCGGCGATCAGGACCTGGTCACCCGCGCCGATCGTCCGGCCGTTGCGGAGCCGCAGCCCCTGGACCGCCAGGATCGCGGAGTGCGGCAGGGTCGCCGCGTCTTCGAAGCTCATGGCGTGCGGAATCGGGGCGAACGCTCGCTCGGACGCGCAGACGTATTCGGCGAAGGCGCCGGCCCCGAACCTGAACAGGTCCGCGAACACGCGATCACCCGGCTGGAACCGGGTCACGGACGGCCCCACGGCCTCGACCACGCCCGCGACATCGAGACCCATGCGCGTGACCCGCGGGGCGCGGATCCCCATGAACAAGCGGGCGAATCCCGGTCGCGGGCCCAGCCCGTCCAGGTCGCCGCGGTTCACGGACGCTGCCTCGACCCGGACGAGGACCTGGTCGCCGGTTGGGACGGGCTGCTCGACCTCCGCCAGCCGGACGACGTCGAGCGTGCCGTACGCCTCGTGGACGGCGGCCTTCATGGTTCCTCCTCCGGACGGGACGTGACGCGACCATTGAACGGCCTGGCCCCACCATCGGCAACCCGGCTAGCCCTACCGTGCATTGACCGGCTGCCCGGCTGGGAGATGGCGGACGCGGTCGATAGGGTGAGGATCGGCGTGAATGGACCGCGGGATGGCCCCGCGGCGACACGCCGGATGACTGGGAGGGACCACAGATCCCGATGCGGCTGAACCGCCGATTGCTGTCCTGGGGCGTCTTCCTGCTTGCCCTCGGCGGCATCCTCGTCGCGGCCGACCTGCGCACGGTCGACACGGCGCTGCTGACCGACCTCGTGCGCCTCTGGCCACTGGCCCTCCTGGCGCTGGGCTTCGCCATCGTCCTCCGCAAGACGCGCCTTGGGCTGCCGCTCGTCCTCGCCGGGGCGCTCGTCCCGGGGCTCGTCCTGGGGGCCGCCTTCGCGGTCGTCCCGAGGTTCAGCGGGGATTGCGGCGCCCGCGGCGAACCGCAGCCGGCCGCCCTTGCCGACGGCACGTTCAGCGGCCGCGCCAGCGTGACCGTTCGCAGCGGCTGTGGGTCGCTGGCCGTGTCCACTGCAGCCGGCGACGCCTGGCAGCTCGACGCCAGGAACACCAGAGCACGAGCACCGATCGTCGAGGCTGACTCGACGTCCCTCGCGATCCGGCCGGCCGATGACGGAGCCTACCTCCTCGATGCTGGCCGCGACGCCTGGGACGTCACGCTGCCGGCGGACCGGGTCAGCAGGCTGTCGATCGCCGTCTATGCGGGCAATGGCCACGTCGCCTTGCCCGGGGCCGAGCTCGATCGGCTGGCGGTGACCGCGAATGCTTCGAACATCATCGTCGACGCATCGGGCGCCTCGCTCGACGAGCTGTCGGCCACGGTCAATGTCGGCTCGCTGGCGATCCAGCTCCCAGGTCATGGTGTTCTGACCGGATCGATCCGTGTCGGCGCCGGCAACCTGCTGCTCTGCAGTGCGCCGGGCGCCGGACTGTTCGTCACTGTCAGGGGCAACGGCGAGGAGGTCACCGTGGGTGGCGTCGAATGGGACGCGCCCAGCTGGAACAAGCCGGGCTATGAGCTCGCGGCCGTCCGCGCCAGCCTCGACGTCCACGTCAACTTTGCTGCCATCGCCATCGACCCAATTGGAGGATGTTCATGAACCGCCGTCTCACCCGTTGCCGCGAGGATCGGCTCATCGCCGGCGTCGCCTCCGGCGTCGCCGAGTATTTCGACCTCGACCCGTCGCTGGTCCGCGTACTCTGGTTCCTGTCGATCCTGCTGGGTGGCGTGGGCCTGTTCCTGTACATCGGGATGGCGATCATCGTGCCGATCGAGCCGATCTCCGCAGAGACCGCCACGGATGCGGCGATCGCGCCCGCCGGTCATCAGCACACGCGCCGCGGCGAGGGCCGCCTGACGACCTTCGTGGGGTTCCTGCTGATCCTGTTCGGCGGCCTGGCCCTGTCGCATCAGCTCCTGCCCGCCTGGGACCTGGAGCGCTACGTGGTCCCGGCTATCGCGATCGCCATCGGCGCGGTGCTCGTCGTGACGTCCATCCGGCGTGAGCCCATGCGGCAGTGATCGGCAGCGCAGTCCTGGCGACAGGGCTGTTGCTCTTCCTGGCCGGGTTGGCATCGGCTCGCGTTCCGGCGCGGGTCGCCAACCCGGTCGTTGCGTTCGCCCTCTCGCCGATCCACCCCGCCACGTGGTACGCGAACGCCGCCATCCTCCTGGGCGCGGTCGTGGGGGTCAGCGGGTTCGCGATCGTGGCCTCGACGGCGTCCGTGGGGCTCACGGTCCTGCTGGCCGGCGTCGGGCTGGTGCTGGTCGCGGTTGCCATCGAGATCTCGCGGGTCGTGGCCCGAATTGAGCGGCGGCGAACCTTCCTCGGCGAGCCGGCCCAGCCGATGGCCCATCCATACCGGCCCCTTCGCGGCGGCGTGATCGACCTCCTCCGCGCCGAGTTCGCCGACGAGAGCCGCTGGCGCGACGTCGTCTACGTCGCGATCAACCTGCCGCTATCGGTCATCGAGCTCTTCGTCGTCGGGACCGCCTGGACGGCTGCGCTCTCGCTCGTGACCTCGCCGATCTGGTTCGACGCGATGAGCCGGCGCCAGTCCGGGCTGGTTCCTGGGCCCGCTCGGCGGCCACGACGCGCCGATCGTGCTGACACGGGCGGTGGCCGGAGCCCTGCTCGTGTGCGTGGCGGGCTCGCTGTCGCAGCTGGTGATCGTCCTCCATCGCGGCGTGGTCACCGGCCTCCTCTGCACGCCCGAGAGCCGGGAACTCCGACGCGAGGTCGAGTCACTGCGACAGAGCCGGTCGGCGGTTCTCGACGTCGAGGCCAGCGAGCTGCACCGGATCGAGCGCGACCTCCACGATGGCGCCCAGCAACGGCTGGTGATGCTCAGCATCGATCTTGGCCTCGCCGAGGAACGGGTCGAATCCGATCCCGCGGCTGCGAGGACGCTGATCCTGGAGGGGCAGGCCCAGGCCCGCCAGGCGCTGGCGGAGATCCGCGACCTCGTCCGCGGGATCGCGCCGTCGATCCTGCTCGATCGCGGCCTGGTGGCGGCCATCGACTCGATCTCGGCGCGCGGCGCCGTGCCGACCGCCATTCGGAGCGACCTGCCGCCGGGCGAGCGGCTGCCGGCCGTCGGTCGAGCGGGCGGCCTACTTCGTCGTCACGGAAGCCCTGGCCAACGTCGCCAAGCACAGCGGCGCAAAGCAGTGCGAGGTCCGCCTGCGGCGGGACCGATCGCGACTCGTCGTCGAGGTCTGGGACGACGGGGCCGGTGGCGCACGGCTCGAGCCCGAGCGGCGGGCTGGCCGGCCTGGCGAACCGGATCGCGGGCGTCGACGGGACGTTCTCCGTGAGCAGCCCGGCGGGCGGCCCGACCATCGTCCGCGCCGAGATCCCCCTGCCGACGGCTACGAACCGAGGTAGGCGAGCACCGCCAGCACCCGTCGGTGGTCGTTCTGCGAATCGGGCAGCTCGAGCTTGCCGAAGATGTTGCCGATGTGCTTCTCGGTGGCGCCCTCGGTGATGCTCAGCAGCGTGGCGATCCCGACGTTGGTCCGGCCCTCCGCCATCGCCGCCAGGACCTCCCGCTCGCGCGGCGTCAGGGCGGGACAGCGGATCGTCGGCGCGGTTGCGGACCATGAGCTGGGCGACGACCTCCGGGTCGAGCGCCGTTCCGCCGCGCGGCCACCCGGCGCAGGGCGTCCATGAACTCGCGGATGTCGCCGACGCGGTCCTTGAGCAGGTAGCCGACGCCGCCGGCCCGGTCCGCCAGCAGCTCGGTCGCGTACTGGCGCTCGACGTACTGGCTGAGCACCAGGATCGGCGTGCCCGGAACGCGCCGGCGGGCCTCGATCGCCGCCCGGAGGCCCTCGTCGCGCTGGTCGGGCGGCATCCGGACGTCGACCACGGACACGTCCGGCGAGTGCGCCACGACCGCCTCGACGAACGACGTGGCCGTCGCCGACCTTGGCGACGACGGTGCCGCCGGATTCCTCGATCAGCCGAGCGATCCCCTCGCGGATGAGCGCCGAGTCCTCGGCGATGACGACGCGGAGCGGGCTGGGGTCCACCCGCAGATGATCGCTCAGCCGTCGAGGCGCATTCCGGTGAGGGAGTACCGTGGTCGAGTCAGAGGGCCTTCTCGATGATCATGCGATCGGTTCGGCTCATGCTCGCGGCGATGTCGCTCGCCGTTGCCGCAGGGCGTGGCACTGGCAACGCACCGACGTCCGCGCCGCCCGCTGGCCACCTCGTACGACGAATACGCGGCGGCCGGGTGCGAGGCATGGGATTCCCTGTTCAAGGCGGTGGGCAATCCCGACACCGGCGGCGGTTCGGATCTCAGCCGGGCGCCTCGATGCGGCGATCTCCACGAGGAACGCTGCGCGCGGCAGCGATCGCGGCGGCAGAGATGGCGCGAGAGCTCGATTCGGGGCGGGCGGCGCTGGCGGTGGCCGCAGGTTGGCAACCTCGGGCGGACGTGATTCGACAGATGGACCGCGTGTTCGTCGCCTACGAGGCGCTGACGGCGGCAAAGCTGGCGCTCGCCCGGGGCGAGCCGAACGCGATCGACCCGCAGGCCGCATACGAGGCAGCCGGCGGCGGGCGAGGCCTGGAGCGCGATGGTCGAGGCCATGCGCGCGGCCGGTCGGCGGGGCCGTCAATTCGACGGCCCGCGAGTGCGCCAGCGGATCGAGATGCCGTAGGCCGGGTCAGGGCGTCCCGGCGCCCACGAGCGGAGCCCAATCGAAGCCGTCCTCGCCGTGGCCGCCACCGCTGAGGACCCGCTTGCCGGTGCCGTCGGGACGGATCGCGGTTGGCACCGGACCGTAGACGATCTCCCGGCCATCCGGCGACCACGCCGGCCAGGTCACCTGACCGTTGGTCGTCGTGATCCGGAACGCGTCCGTGCCGTCTCGGCGCATCACCCCGATCCGGACCTCGCCCACGATGCGGGTCCCGTCAACGAGCAACCAGTCGCTCGACAGGAATACGATCGATGTCCCGTCCGGTGACAGCCTGGGCACGCCCCTCCTGGTAGTTCGCCGTGTTGGTCAGGAAGGAGAACGAACCGTCCGTTCGGTGCTCGGCAATCTTCCTCCTGCGAGTCGGCACCAGCGGGCCGGACGGAGGAGCCCA
Organism: uncultured Chloroflexia bacterium; assembly: GCA_963731865.1. Taxonomy (GTDB): domain Bacteria; phylum Chloroflexota; class Limnocylindria; order Limnocylindrales; family CSP1-4; genus SPCO01. The sequence goes on from CAVSXG010000007.1 coordinate 55,717, forward strand.
GGAACGTGCCGTCCGGGAGCCACTCCCAGACGCTGGCCAGCCGCGTCGGCAGGCGCTTGCGAATCCCGGTCTGCGGGTCGACGATCTCGATCGAGCCGTCGCCGACCGTATAGGCCAACCGGCGGCCGTCGGGCGACCAGATCGGCTGGCCGGAGCCCACACCGGCGGGAGCCGCGACGACCCGTCGCAACCCGCTCCCGTCCTGGTTCGACGACGAAGATCCCCTCGCCGAACCGCCCGAAGGCCAGCATGGTGGCGTCCGGCGACCAGCGGGCGCCACGGGCGCCCTGGGTGTTGGGGAGGATGGCCTCGGCGCCATCCGGCATCAGGACGACGAGCTGGGTTTCTCCGGCCACGTCGCGGGCGTAGACGATGGGTCCAGGAACGCGGGAAGCTGGCGACGACGTCGTCCGCCGGCTCCGAGGGTGGCCACATGGCGATGACCGCCGCGACGAGGATGCCGGCGGCAGCAATGCCGGCGATGGCGACGATGGAGAGCGGAGCGTCATCGTGGCCTACCGGCTGACGATGATCTGGAGGGCCAGCTTCGTCGGTCCCGACGATGGCGAGCCTGCCTGACGCCGGATCGGCCATCACGACCGTGGTGGACAAGCCGACGGAGCCTGGAACCTCCGATGACGTCCACGTTCCGTCGGCATTGGAGCTGAAGTACTCCAGCGATTGGTCATTGACGAGCAGGTGGACCTGGCTGGTCGCCGGATCGAGCGCCAGCGAGGGCTCCGCTGAGGGCGGCTGCGCTCGTGATCCGTTCAGTTCGACCAGGAGCCGCCGCGATCCGAGCCGAACCAGGTCCCGTCGAGCGGCCCCGGCTCGATGGTGATGCAACCTTCGAGCGAACCCTGGAACTGCGTCCAGGCGAGATAGGGATGGTCGCCGGGCGCGAGCACGAGCTGCGGGTTCAGCACGTTCGTCTCGTCGGTCTTCACGAGGCTGAGGGTCACCAGCGAACCGGCATCGACGAGCCCGAGGAAGAGCTCCTTGCCGGTCGAATAGGCGATGCGTGGGCTTGCCGTCTTCGCCAACCCGGAGGGACGTCCGGCCCGCGTCGGGGATCTCGATCCTCGTGACGGTGGTCCCGGCCTGCGACACGTAGAAGGTTCGGTCGTCCGACCTTGACGGTGGCATGGACGACGCCGTCGACGACACCGAACGACTCGAGCCGGTCGCCTTCCTCGCCGATCAGGTCCTGTTCGGACCAATCGCCCGAGGCCACGGGCACGAGACTGGTGGATGACGCCGAGTCGGACCTCGGCGGGACCGCAGTCGCCGCCGTCCGGGCGCAGCCGGGTGAACGCCAGGTGGACGGTGTCGCCATCGACCGCCAGCTCCGGATCGACCTCGAGGACGTCGATCCCGGGGACGATCGATGTCGCTGTCCAGTCGACACCGTCATCCGACGTGAGATAGCGGATCCCGCCCTCACAACTGGCGGCGACGTGCAGGCGACCTCCGGCGTCGATGGTGGCCGCGGGAGCTCCACACGCTCCGCCGAACAGGAGTCGGGGTGACGCCCAGGCGACAGGTCGCGGCGAGGCCGACGGGACTGGGGTGAGGGAAGGCCGCGGGAACGACGACTGGGCTCGGCGCGGGGCTCGGGCTTAAGGCAGGCGGGAGCGATGGGGCATTCGACGGCCGCTGGCTTGCCGGAGACCCGGTGCAGCCGGCCGACGACGAGCGCAACGATGAGGACCGCAGGCCCGAACACGACGGCCGCGGGTCACGGGATCGCCCGTCCGCCGCTGGATCACGAACAAGGCGATCGCAACGGCGACGATGAGCCCGGCCGCGAGGAAGTTGTTCGCCAGCAGCATGGCCGCGGCGAGGATGACGACCGCGACCCAGGCCAGGCCACGGGCGCGGAGCTCGATCACCGACAGGGCGAGCACGACGGCCGATACCGGCAAACAGGGCGATGGCCTCGGCGGTCAACGGCGGGACCGTCGGGCAGAACAGGCAGAACTGCAGCAGCAGCCCCAGGACAGCCCCGACCAACGCGGCAACGACCGCGAGCACCGCGCCGGCCGACGGCCGGATTCGCAACAGCGCGGCAGCGGCGAGCGGCACGAGCGCCGCACCGAGCCAGACGGCCGGCGCATTGTTGTTCGGACGAGTCAAACCGGCCCAGCCGATGATCCCCGCCAGGACGAGCAGGGCCGCTGCGAGTGCGAGCCGCGTGACGTTGTCGCGCGTGATCATCTGATCTCCCTCTCGAGCCATCGGGCCGCGGATCGCAACCCGTGGATCGTGGCCCTGTGACGAAGCGCCGCGCGCGGATGTGTCGGGCGCTGTCCGCCATTTGACACGGGCGACACAACGCCTCGGGCTGGCCGTCCTCAGGTCACGCGGAGGCCACGAACGCCCGGTCCCGGACGACCAGCGCGCAGGTCCATGGGACAGTCCGGCGCTTCTCCCTTCGCCCAACGAGGGATACCGCACATGAAGCGGACCTTGACCCTGGCGGTCGCCGGCGCGCTGCTGGCGACACTGCTCAGCACGACGGTCGCGGCGGCGGCCGCACCGTCCAACGACCTGCATACCGGAGCCATCGCCCTGAGCGACGCGCTGCCGCAGACGGTCACCGCAGACACGACCGAAGCAACCGTCACCACCGATGACTTCGGGTGTGGCGCCGGCGGCGTCGACCAGGCCTCGGTCTGGTACTCGATCGCCGTGACGGACGGCTTCGACGTCCTGATCGACCCAACAGCCTCGAGCTATCTCGTGGGCGTCAACGTCTACATCAACTCCCCCGGCCAGGAGAACCTGGTCACCTGTTTCCAGGGTCCGGGCCTCGTGACCCTGCAGGCGCGGCGCCACCTACTACCTCATGTTCGCCGACACCGACATGGACGCCATCAACGGCGGCGCTCTCTCGGTGAGCCTGGACGTGCCGCCGCCACCGTTGGAGCTCGAGCTTGACCCTCGCGCCGACCGGCACCGTTGACCGGTTGGGTAACGTCACCATCCACGGGACCATCACCTGCAGCGAGCAGGCGACCTTCGCTGACCTCAGCGCCTTCCTGCGCCAGGCAGTCGGCCGGTTCAGCTTCACCGGCAACGCGATCGGCCACGGCCGACTGTGGGCCGACGCCCTCCTACTGGACGCTCAGGCCTCGTCGCAGAACGGCAAATTCGGCGGGGGCAAGATCTCCGTCGAAATCAGGGCGTTTGCCTGCTCGCAGACGTCGTGCGCCGACAGCGGTACTGCCGGCACCGTGAGGCTGGGACGATGACGCGGCTGCAGCTCGGGGCCATCGTCGGGGCGCTCACCCTCACCCTCACCCTCGTCGGGCCGGTGGCCGCGGCGGCCCCGTCGAACGACGATATCGCTACGCCGACAGCCATTACTCTCCCCTCCGACGACCACCCAGTCCACGGTCGAGGCGACCAGCGGCCCGACCGACCCGGCCGACTGCGGGGCCGGCGGCCCCACGGTCTGGTTCTCCTACACCGCCGGAGCAGACGGCCAGCTCCAGGTCCAGACATTCGGCAGCGACTTCGACACCGTCGTGGTCCTCGGGACGCCGGATGGGGCCGGTGGAATGAACGTCCTCGCCTGCAACGACGACGCGGGAAGCCTGCAGTCGGCCGTGCAATTCGCCGCCAGTCGCCGGAACGACGTACCTGATCATGGTGGGCAGTTTCGCCGGCAGCGTCGGGCGGCAGTCTCAGTCCTCAACCTCGATGTTGCGCCGCCGCCGCTGATCATAGACGTGGCGATCGACGCGGCGGCGTCGTTCACGCCGGCGGGTACCGCGACCGTGAGCGGCACCGTCGCCTGTTCAGCAAACCTCCAGCTCTTCGAGCTGGCGGTCGCCCTCGAGCAGCGGGTCGGTCGGGTGCTCGATCTCCGGGTTCGGGTCCGCCGAGGGCGCCGCGTGCGGGCCTACGCCGACGCGGTGGAGCCCGGTGATCACCGGCGAAACGGCAAGTTCCTCGGTGGCCGGGCCACGGCAACGGCATCTGCCTTCGGGTGCCACTTCGAATGCGCCGACGCATCGGCTGAAGCCTCCTGCGGCTCCGCCGCTAGGCCCACCGACCCCGGGGCCGACGTCTTTCGGTCCCGGGGGTCCATCGCGCGACGCTACGATGCCGCGATGGAGCCGATCCAACCGGGGACGCACGCGGGCTGGGTGTCCTGCCGTCGGTCGTCGAGGCGATCGGAGCGCACCCCCGCCATCGAGCTGTCGAGGATCGACGGCCGGCCTGGCCGGGCGGATCGTCGCCAAGCTCGAATACCTGAACCCGGGCATCTCGAAGAAGGACCGCATTGCCCGCGAGATGCGTGGACGAGGCGATCGCCGGTCGGGCGCCTCCGCGCCGGCCAGCCAGTCGTGGAGCTGACCAGCGGGAACACGGGCACGGGCCTGGCGATCGTCTGCGGCGTCCGCGGTCACCCCTTCGTGGCCGTGATGTCCGAAGGGAACAGCGCGGAGCGAGCCACGGATGATGCGGCGCTCTGGGCGCGGAGGTCGTCTTGGTCCGCAGGCAGCCGGGCGGTCGAGCAGCCCGGCAAGTGTACGTGGCGAGGACCTGGCGCTGCGTCGGAGGACCGGGCACAGGAACTGACCGCGAGCGACGGCGCGTCCGGGCGCGACCAGTTCGTCAACCGCGTCCGAACCGCTCGGGCACACGAGCGCCACACCGGGCCGGAGCTGTGGCAGCAGGGCGATGGCCGGATCGACGCCTTCGTGCGATTCGTGGGGACGGGCAGGACCGACGTCGGTGTGGCCGTGGCGCTGAAGGATCGCGACCGGGGGGTCAAGGGGTACGTGCGTGGAGCCAGGCCGGTGCGGCGCCGCTGAGCGGGTGCCGAAGTGACGGACCCGCACCACCGGATCCAGGGCGGTGGTTACGCGATGCCGGAGCTGGAGCTGCTGGACGGCGTCCCGGTCGACGGCTACGTCACGGGTGACCGATGAGGAGGCCATCGAGGTCGGCGCGGCGGCTGGCCCGCGAGGAAAGCATGCTTCGCGGGCTATCTCGTCGGGGGCGGTGGTTGTCGGCGGCGCTCGAGCTGCTCGCCGGACGGCACGGGGCGGGACGATGGGGTCGTCCTCGCCGATTCGGGGCTCAAGTACCTGAGCACCGACCCCTGGGAATGACCGGCCGCCGGGTCAGGGCACCGGCCGGTCGCTGACGGGCGTGATCTCGGCGGTCGTGACGCCCGCCCCCGGCTTGAGGAACGCCTGAAGGTGGCCGATGTCGTCGGTCTCGACCACGAGGTAGGTCGTGTGCTGCGGAAACGCGAGCCAGTAGCCGTGGATCGTGACGTCCGTCGACTCGCCGTCGAACAGCGAGCGTGGAGCCGCCCTTCCCGTAGGGGCAGTCCTGCGGTACGTGCGCCTGCTTGATGTGGAACAGCATGAACGCGAGTCCTCCGCGGTTGGGCGTCCCTGGGCCTACCCGCCGAGTCTAGCGCCGGGTCAGATCAGCCGGGAGATCAGCTCGGCCGCGCGGGGCGCCGTCCGTCTCGACCGGCCGGTAGTCGATCGGCCGATCGATCTCCGCGGCGATCGCCTCGGCGATGAGTTCCGGGGTGGACGTCTCGTAGTCCATGCAGCGACCGGCGCCGTAGCGCTCCAGCCGGTGGCGGACGTGGCGGTTCTGCTCGAAATGGTTGCGCAGCGGGAAGTACAGGAACGGTCGGCGGGCCGCGGCGAGCTCCATCGTCGTCGTCAGCCCGCCCTGGACGACGGCCAGGTCGCATACCGCGAGGTGCTCGTACAGCGTCGGGCACGAACCCGCGGACCTCGACGCCGGCCGGCGCGCCGAGCGACGCCGGGTCGATCCGCGGGCCGGCGACGACGATCATCCGCAGCCCGTTGACGCGGCGCGCGGCGTCGGGGTAGCCGCGATCACCCGCCGCAGCAGCGCCTCGCCCACCCCGATCCACCGACCGTCACGATGACGACCCGCTCGTCGGGCCGGTACCCGAACTCGCCGCCGCAGCTCCTCGCGCCGCTCGAGCAGCGGGGCCGGGATCGAACCCCGTCACGTAGCCGCTGAACGCGTAGTGCCGCTCGGTCCAGTCGCGGATCCAGGGCAGGCCCGGCCCGAAGTCGTCGGGCACGATGTCGTCCGGGTCGCCGACGAAGATCGGCGCGGTCGCGGACCCGCGGGAAGCGCTCGACGTGCTCGATCATCTCGGCGTTGTAGTCGGCCGTCACGTAGGCCTCGCGCTCGCCGCCGGCGGGCATCGGCAGCCAGCCGACGAAGTCGGTCATCCAGGCGAACGCCGTCCGCTTGATCTCGGGGTTCTCGTGCAGGTAGTAGTCGACATCCCAGGCCTCGTCGCCGACGACGAGGTCGTATTCGCCGTCCTCGACGGCGTCGTGGAAGACCATGAAGTTCGCGACCAGGATCTCGTCCATCCGGCGGATCGCCTGGAAGGCGTTGAGGTCGTGGTCGGTCGACTCGGCGGTGATGTGGGCCGATTCGCTCGCCAGCTCGGCGCTCATCGGATGGATCCGCTCGCCGCGCGATTCGAGGACCGCCGTGACGGGATGCTGGGCGAGCCAGTCGATCTCGAGGTCGGGCTGGAGCTGCCGCAGCTCGTCGGCGATGGCGACGTCGCGCTGGGCGTGGCCCAGGCCGATCGGCGACGAGACGTACAGCGCCCGCCGCCGGCGCTCGAGGGCCCGTGGTCCAGGTCGTGCCCGTCGGCGACGGCGTCATCACGCGCCCCCCGGACGAGGCGACGAACTCGCGGATGAGCAGGTTGACCTTGACGGGGTCGCGGACGTTGGGATGTGGCCGCCGCCCTCGATGAGCTACGAGGCGGCGCGCCGGGATCGCGCGCAGCCAGGCCGGCTGCCCTGGGTCGCGCCCGGATCCGGTCCTCGGTGCCCTGGATGACCAGCGACCGGGCAGCGGATCGGCGCGCATATGGCCGCGACCGTCCTCGAGTGTCGAGGCTCGCGGCGTGCGCTTCGTGGTCAGGACCAGCGTCTCCGGGTCGGTGTCGAGGCCCCAACCGACGCCGTCGTCGATCTGCTTCGTCGAGTGCGGCTCGGAGAAGCCTGCCCGAAGAAGAACTCGAGGAAGCCGCGGTAGTCGCGCCGCCAGAAGTGGCTGTTGTACCTTGGCCCAGCCGTCGTCCGTGGCGAGTCGCTCCTCGAACCGGACGTACTTCGGAGCGACCGCGGGTCGCCGAGCGGCAGCGGCGGGACAGATGAACACGAGGCCGGCGACGCGTTCCGGATGCTGCGGCGAGCGAAGACGACCATCGGCCCCGACGAGACGACAGACGAGGACCGCCGCGCTCGACCCCGGTCGCATCCAGGACCGCCACGAGGTTCGCGGCGCGACCACGGTCGTCGTCGTAGGGCCGGATCCGACGGCCGGTCGGAGCGCGCCGTTGCCGCGGTTGTCGAAGGTGACCACCTGGTGGCGCCGCGCGAAGTACGGGATCTGCGCCTTCCAGACGCGCGAATGGATGATCGGCCAGGTCGGCACGAACACGATCGGTCGGCTCGCCGGAGCCGTAGACCTCGTAGGAGATCCGGCCGCCCTCGCGCTCGACGAAGCCGGTCGCGATCCGGGTACCGCGCCCGCGATCTGCTCGGCCGGCGCCGCCGCAGCTCGTTCGCCTCGACCGAACGGTCAGGCGCGACGGACCGTGGCCATCGGCCCACCGCCAGAGCGTGTTGACGATCTGCCACCGTCTGGCGTGGCCGCACGAGGTGCAGTAATCGACGTAGTGATCCGGCGAAGACGTTGACGCTGGCGATCCCGCCGCCAGACGTCGGCGAACCGGATGTCGAGTCGACGTCGCCGACGTCGAGTCACGGCCCAGCCCAGCCCTGGTCGCGGCGACCATCTCGTCGGCCGTCGAGGTCGTCGAGCGTCGCGGCGCTCGATCCGCTGCCCTGCCCGAAGGACCGCTTGGCGAGCGCTGGATGGAGGGCCCGCGCCATCCGATCCGCGATCAGCCGCGTATACCAACCCTCGTAGTAGTCGCGGACGACGCGCCTCGATCGCTGCCGAGGTCCGCGTCGCTGGCGGGCGGCGTGGCGCGGCGCCTGCCACGCCTCGGTCATCGTCATGCCTTCGTCACCTGCCGTCCGTCGATGGCCTGCAGCAGCCGGCCGACCTTGCGCAGCGCCGAGCGGGTCGGCAGCGTGGACTCGGTGACGCCCAGCAGGATCAGCTCCTCGGCGCCGAGGAACGGCGTCGCCATGAGCGCCGCGACCTCGTCCGGCGTGAACGGGCCGAGGTCGGCGCCGCGCTCCTGTTCGCGTCCGGGCGACCTCGGCGAGCAGCCGGTACCAGCCGCCGATCATGTCGCGCACCGAGCGCGGCGACCTCCGCGTCGGACCAGCCGGCGGCGATCATCTCCTGGAGGATCCGGACGTAGCCCGAGTCGAGGTCGGCCTCGAGGAAGTCGCAGGCCCGGTCCCAGCGCACCCAGAGCGGCTCGGGCTCGTCGAACATCTCGCGCTGGCGCTCCAGGAGCCGCTCGTTCTCGGCCGCGAGGACGGCCAGGATGAGCTGGCGCTTCGACCCGAAGTGGTAGTGGATCTGGCTGAGCGGGACCTCGGCGATGTCGGCGACGCGGCGGGTCGACAGGGCCGCGTAGCCGTCGGCGAGGAGGCACTCGCGCGCCGCGGCGAGATCGCCGCCGCGTCTCCGCGGTCGCCCGGTCGCGGCGCTCGGCGCGGCTGCCGTCGCGTCGTCGGCGGTTGGCTCGGCCATCCGTCCAGCATACGAGCGGCGACCTCACCCTGCGACCGCCAGACGGCGGCGACGACGAGCAGCGACGCCCAGCGGGCGCGCAGATCCGGCGACCCCAGGCGCGTTCTTCTCGATCGCCATGACGCCACCGAGGACGAGCATCCAGGCAAGGTTGCCCAGCCCGAGGCCGAACATCACGAGCATCATCGACCAGCAGCAGCCGATGCAGAACAGCCCGTGGGCGACCCCGAGGCGGAAGGCCTCGCGCCGGGGCGCGAGCCGCTGCCAGCGGTTCATGCACGAACCCAGCGGCGAGCGGCACTCGTCGAGGCAGCGGTACTTGAGCGGGCTGAACTGCCAGGCGCCGGCGAGCGGCGAGCGTCGCGCCGGCGATGAGCTGGGGATGCGCCGCGAGCAACGGCACGCGCCGCCACCGCCGCGTGGACCAGCCGGTCGGCAGGAAGGCCGCCACGCCGAAGGCCGACCAGGTCGCCACGTAGCCGGCCGACCAGCGAGCGCCGACCAGCCGCCCGGGCCGCGGCCGCCGGCGAGACGAACATCGCGAACGTCGCGACCAGCGGGATCGTCGTCGGCAGCATCATCGCCACGACCATCAGCAGCCAGCCGGCGGCGAAGAGCCCGACCTCGAGCGGCGAGTCGACGCACCGCCGCCTCGTGGTGGAGGTAGCGCCCGTAGGGTGACGCCTGCCACAGCCAGGATCGCGAGCGGGCGAGTCGCGGCGAGCAGCAGCAGCGCGGCCGCGAGGATCGCCCGGTCGCGGTCGCGGCGTGGAACGTGGCGCGGGAGTAGGAGCATCGTCGCGGTCCGGCCCTCAGGCCGCGAAGCGGAAGTGGCCCTGGAGGGCGTTGTTGTCCTTGAGGTCCACGCTCGGGCATCCCGTGGTCGCTGCCGTCGCGCGTGAAGTGCTCGGCCTTGCGCGGCGTAGACGGGCGATCCGGGGATCGTCAGAACACGGTCTCGGCGAGGGTCGGTCGGGATTGCCGGTCGCGCCGACGAACGGTATCATCTCGGCGTCGACGATCGTCGCCGATCGTGAGCCGGCCCTTGCCGCCGCTCGACGCTGAAGGTGATCGGCGCCCGCTCGACGCCGACGACCTCGCCGATGAGGCCGGCGAGGTCGGCGATCGCGCCGCCGAGCTGCCCGGTGAACAGCCTTGAGCAGCGCCTGCTCCTGCTCGTCGGTCGCCCGCTCGTCGACGAACACGGCCGCCTTCCAGGACTTCGGGATCAGGATGTTCTCGGGAATGTGGGCCGAGACGGCGAGCGTCAGGCCGTCGACGTTGATGCCCTCGATCTGCCCTTCTCGATGCGCCAGCGCGATCGTCGAGTCGCAGGTCCTGTGGTCGGGGTCCTCGCCGACCCAGCAGGGGCACAGCACGTTGCAGGTGCAGACCTCCAGCAGCCGGCCCTCGATCTCGTATGCCATCGCCTGTCCTCCACCGCGCCTGGTTGTCGGTCACTCGACCGATGTCGGTCGGTCGACCGACTCAACCATAAGCTACCGCACCCTGTCAAGCCCCCAGGTGGGCTGCTCCGGACACAGTCGGAGGACGGGCTCCGACGGTCGCGACGACCCTCAGTCGCCGATGACGATCGATTCCAGCACGGGCTCCGCGACGGCGAGGGCGTGGTCCCAGTCGGCCGCAGATCCGCCGACCATGACCGCGAGGGCCCCGGTGCTCGTGTCGAAGATCGAGAGCCACAGGCGCCGGCCAGAATCGATGCCGAGGCGCCCCACGGGCACGTCGAGGATCGGCGCATGGGCCGAGCCCGCGTTCTCAACCTCGACGGTGTAGCCGGACAGCCCACCGAGCTGCGATTCGCTCTCGCCCAGCACGGTCATAGCCGGGTTGTCTGCGATCGCCTGGGCGACGGCTTCGGCCGTTCCCGGCGCGGTCGGCTCGCCCGTGCCGCGGACGACGCCGGTGACGTTCCCGAACTGGACGGCGATGACATCGGGCGTGTCCTGCTGCTGCTGGACGTCGAAGAAGCCGCTGGCCAGCGTGCCCGTGAACCAGCCCTCATTCAGCTCGAAGTCGATCCGTGGCTGGAACGACGCCCGAGTGTACCGACCCGGGGCCAGCGGCTCCGAACCGCCGGTCAGCTCCAGCACCACTGGTGCCGACTCGGCCGGCGTGGGCGCGGCCGTGTCGGACGGCGGCACGCTCGCCGTCGCCGACGGCGCAGGTGACGAAGTCTGGCCGCAACCGACGAGGACCGAGGACAACGGCCAAGGCGAGCGCGAGGGACCGAACCACGCCTGTCATTGCGCGGCAGTCTAGGGCCGGATCGGCCATCTCTGCGAAGATCGGGGGCATGGCGCGTCGACGGATCCATGCGGCCGGTGACCCAGCGCGGGCTCGTCCTGTTCGCCCTGATGTCGGTCATCTGGGGCATCCCCTACCTGTTCATCCGGATCGCGGTCGAGGAGATCATCCCGGCGATCCTCGTGTTCGCGCGGACGGCGCTCGCGGCCGCGATCCTGCTGCCGATCGTGTTCGGCCGGGTCGACCTCCGCGCCGATCCTCGCCCGCTGGCCGTGGCTGGTGGCCTTCGCCGCCGATCGAGATCGCGATGCCGTGGGTCGCTGCTCGGGCTCCGCCGAGCAGCACCTCTCGAGCTCGCTGGCCGGGCTCCTGATCGCCGGCTCGCCGCTGGTGGGCACGGTGTTCGCGCTGCGACCGGTGGCGCGGACCGGTTCGGCCGGACCGGCTGGTGGGGCTGCTGATCGGCCTCGTCGGGGTGGTGGCGATCGTCGGCGGCGACTTCGGGTCGAGGACACGCGTCGCCCTGCTCCAGATCCTGGTCGTCGTGGTCGGCTACGCCGTCGGGCCCGGCGATCCTGGCGCGCCGGCTGGGCGGCCTGTCGTCGGTCGGGGTGATGGCACTGTCGCTCGTCTGTGCGCGCGTCCTCTACGTCCCGATCGCGGCGCGTCCAGTGGCCGGCGGTCGCCCCGTCGCCCAACGTCATCGTCGCGGTCGTCGTCCTGGCGGTCGTCTGCACCGCCGCGGCGTTCCTCGTGTTCGCCGCGCTGATCGACGAGATCGGCCCGGTTCGCTCGACGGTCATCACCTACGTCAATCCTGCCGTCGCCGCCGTGCTCGGCGTGCTGGTCCTGGGCGAGACGCTCACCCCGGCGATGCTCGTCGGCTTCGGGCTCGTGCTGGTCGGCTCGATGCTGGCGACACGGCCGCGGGGCACGGGCATGACGGCGACTCCGGCGCGGGCGGAGGCCTGATTCCGCTCCGCTAGCCCGCCGGCCGCCGATCCCGAAGGTCGAGGCGGAGCAGGTCCTCGCCCCACTTGATCTCGCCGGTCGAATTCGAAGCCGTAGCGCAGGTAGAACCCCTGCGGTGACCCTCGCCGGCCGCGCAGCTCGTGTACAGCGACCTCGGCGCCGGGGCGGGTGGCCAGATATCGCACCACGGCATCGATCGTGGCCCGGCCATAGCCTCGGCCCTGGAACCGCTCGTCGATCAGCAGCCGCCACAGGTAGTACGGCCCGACGAGATCGTCGTCGAGCTCCTCGATGCCGTCGCTGATCATCACGAAGCCGACGAGCTGCGTCGCCGTCGTGGACCGACCACATCCGGGGCCTCGCACGCGGCTCAGCCGCGGCATCCTCGAAATGATCCTCCATCGACCCGAGGTAGCGATCCTGGCCGGGGCGCGGCGGAGACCCATGCACCGCCGACCGGTCGGCCTCGCTCGCGATGTCGCGGAGCTGAACGGATGGCATGCGCTGTCCTACTCGACCGACGGCCGCCAGGCGTACCTGACGTCCGGCTGGCGCTCCTCATTGCCCGTGCCGTCACCCAGGTGCTCGACCGTGAACCCGTGCCGTTCGTAGAACGCCCGAGCGCGCCGGTTGACCTGGAACGTGAACAGGCCGAGCCCTGTGGGCCGGCGGGCCTTCGCCAGGTCCACGCAGCCGCGACCCGATGCCTCGGCCGGTGCGGTCCGGGCGGAGGTAGAGCTGGTCGAGGTCGTCGCCGTGGAGGGCCATAAAGCCACAGACGGTGCCGTCCGGGTCGACCGCGACCCAGGTTTCTCTCCTGGGCACCACCTCTTCACGCACCCATCGCCGCACGTCGTCGTCCGGGTGTGACGGTGGGAACGAGTACGTCGCCTTGAACGACGTCAGCCAGACCTCGGCGATCGCACCTGCGTCCGCGGCGGTCGCACGGCGGATCGCGACGGGCGGGTCGTCGGTCACGGATCGCCATCGCGGCGCATATCGGCGGCGACGGCCCGCTCGCGCGGCGTTCCCGCCGCCAGCCCGGCCACGACACCCTCGATGTCATCCGAGCTCCGGTTCTGGCTGAGCTTGCGCTTGGCATCGATCTGCAGGATCCGAAACTCCAGGCCGACGATCGCCTTGACCTGGATCTCAGCGTAGCCATCGGGGACGTCGTCGAGGGACCACGGGTCGGCCCGGCCCGATTTCATGTCGTTCGACCAGGCGGCGAACGTGCGGCAGCAGCCACTCCGGCTCGTGGTGGAGGTCGATCGTGCCGTGGACGATGACCGTCGTGTAGTTCCACGTCGGGACCACCTTGCCGGTGCGGCGCTTCTCTTCGTACCAGGCCGGCGACACATAGGCGTCGGGGCCATCGAAGATCGCCAGCGCCTCGACGCGTGGGTCGATCGCACGCCAATGGGGATTGCCACGAGCAAGGTGACCCCGCAGCATCCCGTGCTCCCCGTCGGCCGCGTCGAACAGCATCGGCAGGATCGAGGCACGAAGGCCATCGGCGCCGTGGGTCACGAGCGTCGCCGGGACGACGGCGGCCAGTTCGGCGAGCAGCCGCGCCGGCTCGGCGACGGCGAACCGGCCATGGGCGGGCTGGTACATGACCGGGACGCTATCACGATGGCGTCGGACCTGCCAGAATGGAACGCCCGTTCTAGTGGAGGTCGCGATCATGGACAAGCGCTGCTGGGAACGGCAACGTCCGCTATGGTCGGACCATGGAGTGCCGATGAGCCCGCTCAACCTCGACCAGACCGTCCCGATCGCGACCGGCGCCGAGTTCGACGCCTGGCTCCGCGACCACGGCTCCACGGCGCCCGACGTGATCGTCGAGTTCTACAAGAAGTCGTCCGGCAGGCAGACCGTGACCGTCGACCAGCTGATCGAGGCGGCGCTGTGCCATGGCTGGATCGACACCAAGGGCCAGCGGATCGACGAGGACCGGTTCGCCCTCCGGTTCACGCCTCGCCGGCCCCGGTCCAACTGGTCGGCCCGCAATCGCGAGACCGCCAGGCGGCTGCTCTCCGAAGGACGGATCTCCGAGGCCGGGATCGCCGCCCTCCCAGCGGACCTGTGACGGCCAAGCCCGGGCAGCCCGTGTCCGAGGAGACCCGCTACGCCAACGGCAACGTCAAGCTCCGTGGGGCGAACCTCGATGGCCATATGCACGGACACTGGGAGTTCTTCCGGACCGACGGATCGCTGATGCGCAGCGGCGCCTTCGAGCACGGCAGGCAGGTCGGGGTCTGGCGGACCTACGACCGCACCGGCAAGGTCGTCAAGGAGACCGACTTCTCCTAGATCGCCTCGGGCATGGAACCGACCGCCGGTCGGCTTCGTCTGTCGGGGGTTGGCCGTCGGTCGTCCCACCCTCAGGGGACCCCGATACGGATCCGGTGCCCGGGATCCGCAGTCGGCCGACCTTGTCGCGTCATGGACCCCTCGATCGCCGGCCGGGGGAAATAAAGAGCCGGCAACTCAGGAATACTGAAGTCTCCCGATGCCTCGCGTCGGTCGCCCGGCCAGACTTGGCGTCGACCAACCAAGGTCTCGGGAGAACGGAAAGGAACCGCATGACCGCGACGACAACCGCCCCGCCCCCGCTCCGGATCTCGCCGCCATCAAGATGCGCCAGCAGGCGACCTGGGCCAGCGGCGACTACCACATGATCGGCACGCAGATCCTCATCGTGTCCGAGCTCCTCATCGAGGCGCTCGACATCCACTCGACCGAGCGCGTCCTCGACGTCGCAACCGGCAGCGGCAACGCCGCCATGGCCGCGGCCCGACGGGGCTGCCAGCGTCGTCGGCTGGACTACGTCCCGGCGCTGCTCGAGCGCGCCGGCAGCGCGGACCGAGGCCGAGGCCTCGAGGTGGAGTTCGTCGAGGGCGACGCCGAGGATCTCCCGTTCGGCGACGGCAGCTTCGACGTCGTCAGCTCCGTCTTCGGGGCGATGTTCGCGCCCGAACCAGGAGCGGACCGCGAGCGAGCTGGCGCGCGTGACCCGGTCCGGCGGCCGGATCGGCCTCGTCGCCCACACGCCGGAGGGCTTCATCGGCCAGCTCTTCAAGACCAACGCCAAGCACGTCCCGCCGCCCGCCGGCCTCCGGTCGCCGATCCAGTGGGGCACCGAGGAACGACTGCGTGAGCTGTTCGGCGACGCGATCGCCGAGCTGCACGTCGAGAAGCGCCACTACGTCTTCCGCGACCGCTCGCCGGAGACGTTCGTCGACTACTGGCGGCGCTACTACGGTCCGACGCTCAAGGCGTTCGAGACCGTCGGCGACGGCGGGCGAGGCAGCCCTCGAGGCGGACATGGTGGAGCTCATCGGCCGCTTCAACCGGCGCGACCGACGGCACGATGGTCGTCCCCAACGAGTACCTCGAGGCGGTCATCGTCAAGCGCTGACCGCGCGACGTCCGGAGCCTCCCCTCGGCAGGTACAGTGCCCGTTCTGAGAGGAGGCTCCGATGACGTACTCCGTCGTTGCCCGCGACCCACAGACCGGGGAGCTGGGCGTCGCCGTCCAGACGCGCTGGTTCAACGTCGGCTCGATCGTCGGCTGGGCCGAGCCCGGCGTCGGGGCGGTGGCGACCCAGTCGTTCGTCGAACCCAGCTACGGGCCGCTTGGGCTGGACCTGATGCGGGCCGGTGCCTCTGCCGCGGATGCTCTTGCGGCGCTCCTGGCGGACGATTTCGGCAGCGAGGTCCGGCAGGTGGGGATGGTCGATGCGGCCGGCCGGTCAGCCGCGCACACCGGCGCCCGATGCGTCTTCGCATCCGGTCACACGATGCTCGATGGGGCGACGTTCCAGGCCAACATGATGGAGCGGCCAACCGTCTGGCCGGCCATGGCCGCCGCCTACGCCTCGGCCACGGGCGACCTGGCCGATCGGCTCATGGCGGCACTGCGGGCTGCGGAAGCGGAGGGCGGCGACGTTCGCGGTCGCCAGTCGGCGGCCATCCTCGTCGTGCCGGGCGAAGGTCCGCGGTGGGCCAAGCGATTCGACCTTCGGGTCGAGGATCACCGCGCCCCGCTCGACGAGCTGGCTCGCGTCCTTCGGCTGGGCCGGGCGTACGAGGCCTTCGGGCGATCGACCGATGCGGTCGAGGCCGGCGACCTCGACGCCGGGGCAGCATCCATGGCGCTGGCGCGCGAGCTGGCGCCGGAGGACGATCAGATCACGCTGTGGGCTGCGCTCTTCGTGGCTGGCAGGGACCGCCTGGACGAGGCGCGGCGCCTGTACGCCGAAGCGCAACGCGCCGAACCCCGGAGCGGTGAGCACCTGCGCCGCTTCCTCGCGGCCGGTCACCTGCCCGCCGACGTCGCGCCCCTGATCGAGACCCTGACGGCCGACGACCGCCCAGCCTGACCCGCCCGGGGGATTCACGGCGAGAAGGAGAAGGTCGGGAAGATCGGGAAGAAGGAGCCGATCGGGCCCAGCGACGGCAGGACCGACCTTGACGGGAGCTCCAGCGGCGTGGTGCCCGCCATGTCGACCACGCAGACCCCGACCACCTCGAGGATCGGTCCGCACCGGCCGCCGGCGACACCCCAGACGAGCGTGTGCGAGGGAAACGCCAGGTCGTCGTCGGTGAGTTGGTCGAACGCGAGCGCCACGGTCCGCCTTCCCGCCGATGGCCGGACGCACTGGCCGTCGACCGGTTCGAGACGGCGTCCCGCGAACTGCTGGTCGAGGGTGAAGGCGACGCACTCGTCGAGGTCCTGGGCCGCCTCGACGGTCACCGTCAGCTTGAGCCGATGCCGGCCATCACCAAGCGCGTCGATCGTGTAGCCGGCGATCCCGACGCGGACGCCGGCCAGTCGCTCACCCGCCGGCGGCGGCTGGAAGACGTTCGTCCGCAGCACGATCACGCCGAGACCGACGACCACGAGCCCGAGGACGATGGCGACGACGCGCACGCCCTCGATCGTACGCTCCGGGAGATCGCCGTGACCGCCGACGTCAAGCCGTGGCGGCGGCCGTCGGCAGCTCGGCGCTGAGGAGCGGGCTCTCCTGGACGGCCCAGCCGTTGCCGTCGGGATCCTTGAAGAACACGTACGAGTTGTAGTCGCCGCCCTTGCCGTCCGACCAGCCGTTCTCGCCGACGTGCCGGATCGGGGCTCACGTCCACGCCGCGCTCGACGAGCTGGGCATGGGCGGCATCGATGTCGCCGACCGAGATCTGCATGCCCTGGAGTGACCCGGGCACGGCCTCGCTCAGGCCCTTGCCGATCGCGATCGAGCAGCCCGAACCGGGCGGCGTCAGCTGGACGACGCGGAAGTCGCTCGTTCGGCGCATCGGTCGACGTCGACGTTGAAGCCGAGCTGCTCGGCGTAGAAGCTGCTTGGCCCGGTCGATGTCGGTTACGGGGACGACGACGAGCTCGAGCTTCCAGTCCATCGATCTTCCTCCTGCGTTGGCTGCGTGGTGGGCTGCTTGGTTTGTCGCGGGTCAGTTCACCGGCGCGCAGGCGGGCGATCAGCGCGTCGAGCCGCCGGAAACCCTCGCTGATCCCGTCGGCCATGCCGCCCGCGACCGTGGCGTCGCGGGCCTCGACCGACTGGAACACCGAGTGCACCCGGGCGATCGTGCGACCGTCCCGTTCCTCGAGCCGCGAGCGAATTCGAGCGAGACGTGTCCGGGCGCGCCCTCGAACTCGAACGTCTGGACCATGTAGTCCGGCGTCGGCGCGCCGTGGAAGACGCCGTGGAACCCCTAGTCGTTGCCGTCGGCGTCGCGGTGGATGTAGCGGCAGGCGACCACCGTCGCGGACGTCCTACTCGCTCGACGATCATCTCGAACTTGCCGGGCCCAGCCACTGGACGAGAGCTCCGGGTCGGTGTGGGCGCGGAAGACGAGGTCGCGCGGGGCGTCGAACTCCCGGACGACGTCGATGAACGGGACGCCCGGCTCGGACGGTGATCTCGGTGGTCGTTCATCGAGTTCGTCCCTTCTCCTTCGCTGGTCGTGGGTGGCGCTGTGAGGGAGGCGAGCAGCGCATCGAGGCGCTCGAAGCTCTCCTCCCAATACTCGCGATAGCCGACCAGCCACTCCGTGGCATCGCGCAGCGGCGCGGGCCTGCGAGGTGGCTGAGCCGGGCCGTCGCCCGCCTCGTGCGGGAGATCAGGCCGGCGCCCTCCAGCACCTTGAGGTGCCTCGAGATGGCCGGCTGGGTGACGGCGAACGGGGCGGCCAGCTCGCGCGACGGACAGGTCGCCATCGGTGAGCCGGGCAAGGATGGCGCGCCTCGTGGGATCCGCAAGGGCGCCGAAGACGGCGTTGAGCTGATCACCCGTCATCAATAACCACCTTGTTATAGAACAATGTGGTTATTGAAGCGCTTCAGGTGCGCCCTGTCAACCCCCTACTTGCGCGAGGGTGCGAAGATGCGCGCATGGTCGAATACGGGAATGGGGTCGGCGAGGTTGCCGGGCGCGGCGACTCGGTCATCGACGGGGTCGGTCGCACGGACCTGTTCAATCAGGTCAGCGGCTTCGTGACGAACACCATCGACAACGTCCTGGCGCTGCCGCCGGAGATGCTCGTCCTGCTGGCGATCGCCGTGCTGGCAGGCCTGATCCTCGTTCGCAAGGCCATCTGAGGCGCGACGGAACGCCGGTCAGTCCGGCCGTGGGGTCAGGCGGAACATCGGGATGACGCGCCCGGTCTGGGCGGGATAACCCGCGAACCAGGGCAGCGTTTCGACGTGCTGCCGCCACAGCCGATTGCGCTCCTCGCCCTCAGCGATCGTCGCCGTCGCGTCGAAGGTGCGGTTGTCCACCTCGACCTTGACTTGTGGGTCCGCCTGGAGGTTGTGCATCCAGGCGGGGTCGGTGGGCGAGCCGCCGGCCGTGCCGGCGACGAGGTAGTCGCCGTTGTCCCTCGAGAAGGTCAGGAGCGCCCGTCGCTCATGCCCGCTCCGGGCGCCCTTCGAGGTCATGATGAGAATTGGGTGACCGGCGAGCGGCCCCGTGGTGATCTTCCCGTCGTGGGCTCGCATCTCGGCGATGATCTGGCTCTTCGAACGAGATCGTCTCGGTGTCGGTCATGGCGTGCGTCTCCAAGGTTCGGTTGCGCACGCAACAATCTCACGAATTAGCGATCCCTGCTGAGGCGGCTACTCCGTCTTGAGGACCGACAGGATGTTGCCGGCCGGGTCCCGGAACCACGCGATGTCCGGTCCTCCGTTACCGCGCATGATCCCCTTCTCGTCGGTCTTGAGGTCTTCCCAGTCGTAGTGCTCGAACGGCACGCCGGCCGCGATGAGCTCGTCGACCGCGGCTTCGACGTCCGGGACGGCGAAGTTGAGGATGGTGTACGTCGCAGGCTCGTGGTCGGGCTTAGGGTAGACGTAGATCCGCTTGCCGCCGCCGATCGAGATCGCGAGCGCGCCACCCATCTCGTCGGTCACGTCGAGACCGAGGGTGGTGCCGTAGAACGTCCTGGCGGCATCCAGGTCGGGGACCGCGAAGCCGCTGAATGCGTCGTTGCCGTTGAGCTTGGGCATGTCCGGAACTCCTTGCCGTGTGGGCCGGGTGAATCCGTTCAAGCCTACCCGCGGACCACGAAACCCGCGCTGGCTAGCCAGTTGGCAGGGCCGCGAACAGGTCGACCGGGTTGCCGTCCGGGTCGTGGACGACGGCGTAGCGCATGCCCCAGAAGGCGTCCGACGGCGGCAGATGGCCCTCGTGGCCGGCCTCGATCAGTCGGGCGTAGGTCGAGTCGACGTTGGCGGGGCCATCGCAGGCGAACGCCAGAGCGATCCGGTGGCCGCCCGCCGGCGGCGTCCAGCCCGGGTCGAACGAGCGAACGGTGTCGATGGTGTCCCAGGCGATCTTGAGGCCGCCGGGCAGTTGGACCTCGACGTGGGCCTCGGTGTCGGCGCCGGCGGGCAGGTCGAACCCGAGCCGTCGGTAGAAGGCCAGCGAACGGGCCGTGTCAGCGACGACGAGCTCGATGACGGCGAACTGCATGCTCATGCCATGAGCTTCTCATGAAACCCTAAGGCCGCAGGCGCATCCTCGATCCATCAGCCCAAGCCTCGACGACGGGAGCCCACAGGATGCCGACGCCGCTTCGCCTCGACCCGGCCTACGACCACATCGACGAGCACCATCGCGGCCTGGTCTTCGACCTCGTCACGCTCAACCGCCGGCAGGTGCTCAAGGCTGCTCGGGTTCGGTGGCGTCAGCGCCGGCCTGTTCACGATCATCGGTTGCGGTGCGGCCGGCTCGTCCGCCGGCACCTCCGCGAACCCATCGAGTCCCGGTGCGACGTCCGCGGCCTTCCCGTCGGACGAGGGCACATGCGCGGTGATCCCCGAGGAGACCGCCGGCCCTTCCCCGGCGACGGCTCCAACGGTCCCGAACATCCTGGACCGAGAGGGCGTCGTCCGCCAGGACATCCGTTCCAGCTTTGGCAGCTCGAGGCACGGTGGCCGAGGGCATCCCGTTGACGATCCAGCTCCGGATCCAGGACGCCGACGACTGCGCTCCGCTCGCCGGCGCGGCGGTGTACCTGTGGCACTGCGACCGCGACGGCCAGTACTCGATGTACGACTCGGGCGGTCGCCGACGAGAACTACCTGCGCGGCGTCCAGGAGGCGGACGACGACGGGGTCGTCACCTTCACCAGCATCTTCCCGGCTGCTACGCCGAGCCGCTAGCCGCACATCCACTTCGAGGTCTACCCGAGCCTCGACATGGCGACCGACGAGCGAACAAGATCGCGACGTCGCAGATCGCGACCCCGAGGACGCCTGCGACGCCGCGTACGCCGCCGCCGGCTACGAGCAGAGCGTTCAGAACCTGGGCCGCAACAGCCTCGCCGGGGACATGGTGTTCGGCGACGATGGCGGCGCACAGCAGCTCGGCACCGCCAGCGGTGACGCGACCACCGGGTTCACGGTCTCGCTCCGGGTGCCGGTCAGCGCCTGATCACGCCTCGTCGGCGTCCAACGCCGACGCATCGTCGGCGTGGAATGCCGCCAGCCGGGCGGCCTCGGCCTCGGCTTCGTCGACAATCGCGGCGGGCGGCGTCTCGAACCAGGTGATGGCCACCTCGCCGTTCTCGTAGCGCCAGGTGCCCGCGACCGCGCCGTCGACGAGGATCGTCGGAAACGACTGGGGCGCCTTGGTATGGAAGATCCGCGGCCGGTATGGCTCCGGCAGGATCAGCGTTCGGCGGGCGTGGACCAGCAGGTTGGCGTCCCACGTGGGAAGGAACCGCACGGGCACCGGCGTGTCCTCTCCTGGGAGTGGTCCGTCCGGAAGGTCCAGCAGTTCCCGGTCCGCGTCGTCGCGGAACCGGCGCAGGTCGAGGTCGGCCACGATCGGCTGGACGGCGCTTGCCGAGACGCCGGCCCAGCTCGAGAGGTCCGCCAGGGTCGCCGGTCCGAACCCGCCGAGGTACCGGCGGACGAGCAGCCGCAGGCCATCGTCTTCGCTGACGGCCGACGGTGGCAGCCAATCGGCGGCGAGGCCGTACAGGTCCGCCCGACGGCGCTGCCAGGTGCCCGACGGTGGCACGCGGACCGAGATCGACCCACTGGCCGATGGCGTCCCACACGGCGCGGGGATAGCCGGCCCCCTCGACGAGCCGCAACGAGCTCCGGTCTGCCGCTTCGGGCCACCCGCCAGCCACGTCCGCAACCGGTCCGCGGCCTTCTCCATGTCGACCCCGCCGAGCTCCTGCCGGCGGACCCGCAGGTGGAGCTCCTGCCGGGAGCGGCGCGTGGCGATGGCGAAGCCCCAGTAGTCGGCGGCCGAGACGGTGTGGATCGTGACCCGCATCAGCGTCGCCTGAACCGCGGCCCGATCCTCGAACGCTCGGGTAAGGTCGGCGATCCGGAAGGCGGAAGGCGGCTCCAAAGGCCGATGTAGCCGGACGGTGCGTACTGGGTCTGCAGCCCGCCCACCCGCTCCAGGGCCGCCGGGATCGAGGCGTCCGACCGCTCGAGCAGGAGCTGCCGCGCCAGGAGTGCCCGGTTGAGCTCACGGGTCGTGAGGACGCGTGGCGCGGCCACTTCCCGTCAGCCCGGGCGAGCTGCTTGCGGAAGAACACGAGGTCCGTCCCGAGATGGGGCCGGCGATGCGTCTCCCGGTAGCCATAGCGCTCGTACATGGCGATGTTGTCGAGGTATCGCTCGTTGGTCAGCAGGCCCAGGCGACCGACGCCCCGGCGGCGCGCCTCGTCGTCGGCGTGCCGCAGCAGGCGGCGACCCAGGCCCCTGCCCTGCCATGCCGGCGAGACTGCGACGTTCTCGATCCAGAGCTGATCCGGCTTCTGGATCAGCTCAAGGACGCCGACGACCTCGCTGTCAGCGTCGAGGACCCAGACCTCGTGCTCGCGGACGGCGATCGCGTAGTCGGCGAGCATCGGCATCGGCGTCCGGCCGATGAGCGTCGCGTAGCCGCTGTACGCGGCGGCTACCAGGTCGCGGATCGGGTCCGCGTCGGCTGCGGCCGCCCGACGCAGTTCTGGCGCGGGCTCGGTCACGCGTCCCGGGGGTCGAGCTCCAGCGCCGCGGAGTTGATGCAGTAGCGGAGGCCGGTGGGCCGGGCCGTCATCGAACACGTGGCCGAGATGGCCGCCGCAGGCGCGCACATCGCCTCGGTGCGCGTCATGCACAGCGAGCGGTCGGTCTCGGTGGCGACGGCGGCGGTCCGCCGGGGCATAGAAGCTCGGCCAGCCGGTGCCGGACTCGAACTTCGTGTCGGATCGGAAGAGCGGCGTTCCGCAGCCGGCACAGCGGTAGGTGCCCGACCGGTGCTCGTCCCAGAGCTCGCCGCTGAACGGCCGCTCGGTTCCCTTCTCGCGCAGGACGCGGTACTGCTGGGGGGTGAGCGCCGCGCGCCATTCGTCGTCGGTGCGCGGAGTAGGTGTGGTGGTGTCGGTGTCGCTCATGCCCGCATCGTACGCCGAGATCGTGTCGGTGCCATGACGTCGCGGTCGCTAGAAGAACGTCGAGCACCAGGGCTCGTCGAGCGTCCGGAGCAGCGCGTCCGCCTCGAGGAGGGCGCCCGGCTGGTGCTCGTCGACGCCCGTCGCGAGCACGGCGTCCCGCAGCCGCGCGCCACCGAGATAGCCGCACCGAGCGCGGCGACGTCGAGGGTGAGGTCCGGCGACTTCCTCGGTGCTTGCACTCGACGCCGTCCGGCGCGGCCTCGAGGCGGAGCCGCCACCGGCCGCCTGGCGCCTCCCCGTCGACGACCTCGAGGACCAGAGCGTCGCCCGCTCGTAGGTCCGTGCGGCCAGCGCGCGCGGGACGTCGAACAACCGGACCCAGAGGCCGTCGCCGACGTCCGAGACGCTCGCGCGCGGGCGTTGGTCAGCAGCCACGGCAGACGCTCCGAGACCACGCGCCGCTCCGCCTTGACCGTCGCGACCAGTCGATCTCCCCGAGGAACCGCCACAGGGCGGCGTACGCCTCGCCGGTGAGCGCATGGAGTCGTCGATCGTCAGCGTGTTCCGCGGCTGGCGGCGCTCCCACTTGTCGTCGGCGCGGTAGCGGACGTAGCCGTCGGCGCCGCCGGACGCGTCCCGATGGACCGCGACGAAGCCCTTCCATGGCGGATCCCAGACCGCTTCGCGGAGGCCGAGGTCGAAGTCCCACGTCCAGTCGCGCCGCCCGATCTCGCCGGGCTGCCGGTGGCGCCAGGCCTCGAACACGCCCTTGATCAATTCGCGCGTCGCGCTCGTTCGGCTGCGCGATCTCGACGGACCCGCGTGGATCGCCGTGGAACGCGTGGCGATCGTGTCGAGCGTCCAGGTCGCCGCCCGCGTGGCGGGGCCGTAGCCGAACCGTCCGTAGATCGGAGTACTCCGAGGAGTACAGGAGGGCGACCGCCTCGCCCCGCTCCCGCAGCGCGGCATGCTCGGCGGCGACCATCGCGCGCAGGATCCCGCGCCGGCGATGGGTCGGCATGACCGTGACGGACGAGATCGCCGCAGCCGGAAGGCGCGCGCCAGCCGGGCACCGTGAGCTCGGTCGGCCACGAGCGGAACGTGCCGGCAACCCGGTCGCCCTCGAACGCGGCCCAGGTCCGACCGAGAGTCCCACAGCGATCGCAGGACGACCGGCCGAGCTTCTCGACGTCCGGGCGCTCGAGGAACCCGGTCGTGAGCGCCTCGATATAGGCGCGCAGCTCGTGCTCCGCGACGGGCCGGATCTCGGCATCGAGTCGGTCGGTGCCCTCGACGCTCTCACCGGCGGATCGTACCCGCCGGGCAGGCCGGCCGCGCTCGATCAGACGCTAGGCGGCGGCCTCGTCCTCCGCGCGGGCTCGCCGATCTCGATCGGGTTGTTGACCGGGTCCTGGCTCCACTCGAACCAGCCGCCGTCGTAGACCGCGATCCGCTCCCAGCCCATGAGCCAGCGCGTAGAACCAGGTCTCGCTCGCCCGCCAGCCGGTGCCGCAGTAGAACGCGACCCACTTGTCCGCGCGTGATCCCGGCCTCCGCCCAGTTGGCCGCGATCTCCGGGTACGGCCGCATCGTGTTGTCGACGTTCCGGTAGTGCTGCATGTGGTAGGCGTCCGTGCCGCAGTTGCCCCACACGTCGCCCGCGATCCGGCCGGCCGGGCCGATGTAGTTGTAGCCGCTGACCTCGCCGATGTGCTCCTTCCACGTGCGGACGCTGACGAGCGCGGCGCCGTCCGGATCGGCCAGGATCTGCTTGGCCTCGTCGATGTCGACGATGAGCTCCGGCCGCTGCGGGATCTGACGCCGAAGGTCGCGACCGGCGACGGCTCGCGGGGGACGGTCTCGAGCGGGTAGCCCGCCGGCACCCACCAGTCGTAGCCGCCGTCGAGGAGGCGGACGTCCGTCACGCCCGGCGTAGCGCAGGATCGATCGCCGCCCGCGTCGCCGCGATCTGGCCGGCTCGCCGGCCCGGCCACTTCTCGTTCGCGTCGCCCTCGGTGTCGCGGCCGTAGAGGACACGGTCGTGTCGTGCGTGATGCCCAGCGCGCGGAGCGCCGTGCTCGAGCGCCTCCGGCGAGCGGCGGTTCCAGTCGGCCGGGATCCTCGAGCCAGTTGGTGTCGAGGTAGAGCGCGCCGCGGGAGGTGGCCCTCCGCGTACTCCTCGGGGACCCCGAAGTTGACGTGGAACAGCAGCCGACGCGCGGCGCGGGCGGCGCCTCGGGCCGGCTCGCCGTCGAGGACGCTCGCGCAGCCAGTCGATGTGGACGAGCTGCTGGTGGTTCGGCAGCCGCTCGACCGGCAGGTGCGCTCGTCGGCCGCCCAGGCGCCGCCAGCCGCCGTCATAGGACGCGGACGCCGGCGATGGCCGAGCTCGACGAGCGCGGTCGAGCGAGGCGCGGCCGCATCGTCGCGCCGTCGCCGTAGACGACGACCGTCGGCTCGGCGGCGACGCCCTTCGACGTCGAGGAGCCGCTCGGATCTCGGCGGCGTCGACGCTCGCAGCCAGGCCATCGGGAAGGCGACGGCGCCCGGGATGTGCCCGCCGCGCGCCTCGCCGCGGAGGCGCCAGCCGTTGTAGGCGGCGAGCGGCCGGACGTCGACGACGGCGAGCTCGGGGTCGCCGAGCCGGTCGCGGAGCTCTTCGGTCTGGATCGTGACGGTCGCCTCGCTCGAGAGGGCGTGGAGCGTGCTCATCGGCCTGCCTCGCTGCATGATGACGTGACGGAGGGCAAAGAAAAAGACCCCTTCCGGCAGGAGTCTGGTCGTCCGGTTCGCGGATCCGTCCGGATCACGCGCTCGTACACCGCCAGCCCTGCTCGGGGAGGTGGCGACACGGGCAGCGGCGCTGCGACGACAGGTGGTGCATTGGCCCGCATTCTGGCAGGTCAATGTGGGACAAGCAATACCAATCTAGTAGGACTTCCTCCCCAGCCGCCGGGGACCGGCACCGAGTACCCTGAACCCGGATGCATCGACCGGTTCGTCGCCTCGTCGCGCTGCTCGCCGTCGTCCTCGCCGCAGGCGGTTGCGGGACCGGGACGCAGGCTCCAGGGTCGCCCGATCAGGCGGTCCGGCTCGTATTCGACGAACTCAACCAGGGCGATCTCGACGGCATGCTCGCCCTGGCCTGCCAGGCCCAGCAGGCGACGCTGCGCGAGCAGTTCGGGTTCGCCGGCTTGGGTGCGACGATGGGGCTCGACCTCTCGGCCCTGCTCGAGGCGCTGACGATCGATACGTCACGGCTGACCGTCACCACGACCAGCATCCAGGGCGACGCCGCAACCGTCCAGCTGGCGGGTGCCATGGGCCTGTCGATCGACGCCTCGCGCCTTCGCGAGCTGTTCCGGCAACTCGCCCAGCGCGAAGGGCGTGCCGATCGACGACGCCCGGCTCGAGCAGGTGATCACCGGGCTGCAAGCAATGACGCAGTCGATCCCGATCAACGAGAGTGTCGAGGCGATCCGTCGAGGGCGGGGCGTGGAAGCTGTGCAGCCGGCTGACGCTCGTCGACTGACGCCGTCGGACAGGAGTGATCATGGCCTGGAGAAGTCGCCCGAGGAGCTCGTCGCCACTTCGGACGGATGATGGATCGATTCCCGGACGCCAAGCAGCGGCAGATGTTCGGCTATCCGGCCGCGTTCGTCGGCGGCAACATGGTCACCAGCCTGCACAAACAGAACTGGGTGGTCCGGCTCTCCCCGCCGACCAGGAATCGGCGGTCCGCGACGGTGCCACCCCCTTCGAGGTCATGCCCGGGCGGGCGATGAAGAACTTCGTGGCCCTGCCGCCGGCGGTCCTGGCCGACGAGGGCGCGGTGGCCGCCTGGATCGAGCGCGCGAATCGCCCACACCCGGACGCTGCCGCCGAAATGACCGCCGGATCCGGACGCGACGCGCCTGCGGTCGGCGCTGGATCCGCTCGGCGTGGCCTACGAGCTGTTTGCCTGCGACCCGGACCTCGCCGACACGGCCAAGTTCTGTGCCGCCTACGGCTTCGCCCTCGACGACTCGGCCAACACGATCGTCGTCGTCGGCAAGGCCGATCCGCGAGTCTACGCGGCCTGCATCGTCCTGCGCCCCACCGGCTGGACGTCAATCGGGTCGTCAGGACGCGCCTTGGCACCCGCAAGGCGTCGTTTGCCGGCGCCGACGAGACGCGCGAGCTCACCGGGATGGCGATCGGCGGCGTGACGCCATTCGGCCTGCCGGCGGCCTGCCCGTCTGGGTGGATGCCGCGGTCATGGATCGGCGAACGGATCGTCCTGGGCGGCGGCAGCCGAAGCTGGAAGGTGCTCGCCTCGCCGGCAGATCCTCCGCGCCCTCCCGAACGCCGAGGTCGTCGACGGCCTGGCCAATCCCCCGGCCTGAGGCGGTTTCAGGTCCGGCCCGCCCCCAGGAACGACAGCGCCCGGCCCCACATCGGCACGACGACGAGATGCCCGGCGCCGGGGACCAGCTCCAGGCGAGCGTCGGGCAGGAGCCTCTGCCACCAGCGTCCGTGGCGCGGACGGGACACCCGGTCGGCCCCGCCGTACAGCAGCAGCGTCTTGCGGCGGACGTCACTGGGCTCGAAGCCCCACGGACTGGAGCGCGTAACCGGCAATGTCGGTCGTCATCCCGCCG